>NZ_LGUR01000024.1 GCF_001270495.1 Streptomyces viridochromogenes | reverse complement strand
TCCGCGTGACGCCATGGCGTCGGCCGGTAAGACGCTGGTCGAGCTGTTCGGTCTCGCCCGTGAGCTGAACATCGACGCCGAGGGCATCGACATGGGCCCCTCCCCCACGGACGCCGCGCTCGCCGCCGACCTCGCGCTGCCGATCGAGGAGCTGGAGCTCACGGTCCGCTCGTACAACTGCCTCAAGCGTGAGGGCGTCCACTCGGTGGGTGAGCTCCTGGCCCGCTCCGAGGCCGACCTCCTCGACATCCGCAACTTCGGTGCGAAGTCGATCGACGAGGTCAAGGCGAAGCTCGCCGGCATGGGCCTGGGCCTCAAGGACAGCCCGCCCGGATTCGACCCGACCGCCGCCGCCCTCGGCGCGGACGACAACGGGGACATGGGTTACGTGGAGACCGAGCAGTACTGAAGGCTGCGCTACGGCAGTCACGGAGCACCTTGGTCGGACTTCGTTCAGACGCCTCGGCCGGTCCTGCTCACCGCGCCATTCTCGCGCCGCGTGCGAGACGCATATGGCGGCGATGGCGGGTCCGGCCCGGGTGGTCTTCCTCGAAAAGCTGTGGCAGGGCGGGCCCAGATGACTGATCGCACATCAGTCGGGGCCGCTCCAGTCGAAGGGGAAGTACTTGCTGGACTTGCCGCTTCGGCTCCAGCTGAAGCCGAAGGCGTCCGCCTGGTCGGTGGTGGACCGGCCCCAGGTGGCAACCTGCCCCGGGCCGACCTCGGCACCGGGGGCGTTGTGGACCTGGACCCGCGCCCCCTCAGGCGTGGTGGGACCGGTGAGGGCCTCGGCACGAGCAGTCACCCGGCCGGGGATCTCGGCGCGCCACGACCCCAGTCCCTCGTCGACTTCGACGGTGATCGGAGCGACGTCCATGCCGCGCATCTCGGGTCCGAAGACCTCGACGAACTGCTGCGGCCAGCCGCCGGCCTCCCCACCGAAGATCGCGCCGAGTGCGGCTCGCTGCTGGTCGTCGGCGCGCTCGTCGACGAAGACGGCGGCATACGGGTCCGTGTGCTCGCCGAGCCACACGTTGCCGGTGAAGGACGCGAGCATCACGACGTTCAGATCGTCGAGCCGGACGTCCCCGAACCGTCCCTCGCGTATGTGCCAGGCCATCACGCCCTCGCAATCGCCCTCGGACGGGGGCTGGGCGAATGTACACGGGCACGGTATGGCGCACTTGCAGGTGTCGAACCAGTCGCCGACCACGCGCCAGGGCGGGCTGCTGGCGGTCTGCTCAGCCATCTCGCGCCTCCTCTCCCAGTACACGGAGTGGCGTCACTTCCAGGGTGCGCCTCGCCGACGCCAAAGCGAAGTGCCCTTCGGAAGCGGTAGGGGCTGAGCGGGACCGTCACACCCACACGTATCGCAACCGTGACGTCACAGCACACTGCCGTGCAGCAGTCGCCGCCCCCAAGGTCACTCGGGAACCTCATGTCCACGGCAGTGCGGGCCTACCCGGTGCGTCGGCGACCGCGCCGGATGGCGACCCCATGACGACCCGCCATGCGAACTGTTGAAGCCTGCGGTTCTGTGCTCTGCTGGAGATGTCTTCGGAGTGCTCACCGCGGTCACCGGAGCGGCGGGCATCCTTGGGAGGCATGCCATGCCGCATCTCCGGCTCGCCCCACCGGAGCCCACCCGGCCGGGGGTCCTGCTACCGAGACGTGATCTTGCCCTCGGCTGGTCCCTGCTGACCCTGATCGCCGCTCTGGCGTGGGTGCTCACGGCCGCGCAGTCCCGCGACATGGGGATGGAGCCGGGCACCATGGGCCTGGCGTTTCCGCTCTTCCTCCTCCTGTGGGTGATCATGATGGTGGCGATGATGCTGCCGTCGCTGGCACCCGTGGCGCTCACCTGGGTACAGGCGATCAACCGCGGCACCGCGGGCCGCGTCCGTGCGCTGCGCCTCACGGAATTCGTCGGCGGCTATCTGCTGGCCTGGTCCGGGTTCGGGCTGCTCGTGTACGGGGCCCTGGCGGCGACCGGCCACCTGGTCGACGATCACCCCGAAGCGGGGCGCTGGATCGGTGCGGGCGCCTTCCTGCTCGCGGGAGTTCAGCAGTTCGGGCCGCTGAAGCGGGTGTGCCTGCGGCACTGCCGCAGCCCGATGTTCCAGCTGCTGCGGTACGCGCGGTTCCGGCCGTGGGCGAAGGATCTGCGGGTGGGGGCGCACCACGGGCTCTACTGCGTCGGCTGCTGCTGGGGGCTGATGATCGTCCTGATCCCGCTCGGCGTGATGAATGTGGCGGCGATGGCGGGACTGGCGGCGGTGATCTTTCTGGAGAAGCTGTGGCGGGGCGGTCCCTGGCTCAGCTGGGCGGTGGGCGTTGCCCTGTTCGTGCTGGCCGTGCTGGCCCCGTTCCAGGACTGGCTGCTGCCGGGTCTACAGGTGTCGGGTCCGTCGATGGACCGAATGCCGGGTGCGGCGCTCTGACCAGTTGTCGGTCGTCCCACCAGGTACTTCTCGGCAGCTGGAGCTGATCAGGGACAACACCGTCCGTGCCGGCCTGGTGCGACGAGACGGCGCACTGCACCTCTACCCGCGCCCGGTGGGCGCTCCCTCGGGTTGTTCGCTGGAGAACGCGTACTCGGACACCTCGCCGTACGCAGGCTCGAAGGTCAGGCCGGACGCCTGTGTCCTCCCGTCGACGCCGAGCCGGGGCGTCTCCCCGTCCGTGAGGGAGATACTCGCCCGCTCCACGCCCAGGTTCTCGCCGAAGAACTGCGAGAGCTCGCCGAAGGCGCCGCCTCGTGCCCGTTGCCGGCCCGGCACAGCCGTCGGCGCCTACGACCAGAACTCGTCGTACGCCTGCGGGTCGGCCGTCAGCACCCAACCTTCGGTGATCTTGTCGTCGCTGATGTGGAAGACGATGGCGTAGTCCATATCGAGTTCCTTGCCTGCACGTGACGCGGTGACGTGCAGCAGCGCGACTGTGTGGTCGTCGTTGGCGAGGACATCGTGGAGCTGCGGCCGATATGTGCCGCCTGTCAGCTGGAACTCCCGCCCGAACACCGCGAACGTGTCCTCACGCCCTCGATACTCTCCCGCCAGCGGGTTCCTGCCGCCGATATGCCACACCACCTCGGGGTGAAAGGCCTCCGCCAGCGCATTCATGTCGCCTGCCGCGAAAGCGGCCATGACGCGCCGGAACAAAGCGATGTTCGGGTGATCGGTCATCAGTGCCTCCGTGGGGCCCCCAACGGACCGTACGTCGCGCGACGCACCATGGCTCGGCATCGCTGGGCCATCTGGCCGAGCGATGCCGAGCGGCACACAATCACGCGGCGCGGCCACAGTGACGCCACCCTGCCTCCACCGGCACGCGCACCCGGATGGCGGCCTTCTGCCGGCTCTGCGGCGGGGACAGATGGGGGCACCGAGGGAGGAAGGAGCGGTGCCCCATGGTGAACAACGCCCATGCGCGTCACAGCGGTGAAGGCAAGGCATTCTGGATGCTGAACGGCCTGTACGAGGTCAAGGCGTCGAGCGACGAGACCAACGGCGCCATGACCGTCATGGAGATGACCATTCCGGAGGGGATGGGCCCACCGCCCCACACTCACCCCGGCACCGAGAGCGTCTACGTCATCGAGGGAACGCTCCGCTATCACATCGACGGCGAGACGGTCGAAGGCGGCCCTGGATCCTTCTTCCACATCCCCGAGGGCACCCTGGAGCGGTTCGAGCCCACCAGCACCGTACGACTCCTGGTCACCTACACGCCGGGCGACGTCGACAAGTTCTTCGCCGAGGCAGGCGAACCCGCCCAGCGACGCGAGCTGCCGCCCCGGTCGGACACCCCGCCGGACATCGACCGCATCATCGAGATCGCCGCACGGCACGGAATCCAGATGCAGCCGATGCCCGAAGCCTGAGCACGTTGGCAGAAAGCCGCGATCATGCGGGCTGAGCCGGGCCTGAACGTTCTGCGTTTGACGATGGCCCGCCACGGGGCTGCACTGGATTCATGGATGCTGCGACGCCTCCGTCCTAGGGAGAGCAGCGATGCCAACCATGGAAACGTTCAACCTTCTGCAGCCGTACAAGATCGCCGAGGAGACGTTCGTCATCCCGTGGGCCCTCGAAGCCCCGCCGGTCGGCCACTTCCCGATGAACTCGATGGTGATCCGGGGCGCCGAACCGGTCCTCGTGGACACCGGGGCGCCCGCAGTGCGCTCCCAGTGGCTGGAGGCGGCCTGGTCCGTCGTGGATCCCCTGGACGTACGCTGGATCTTCCTCACCCACGACGACCGCGACCACGCCGGCAACCTCCTGGCGGTCCTCGCCGAATGCCCGAACGCGACCCTGCTGACGACATGGTTCTCCATCGGCCGCATGGCCGAGGAGTGGGAGACCCCCATCAACCGGTGCCGCTTCATGACCGACGGCGACACGATCGACGCGGGCGACCGCACCCTGGTCGCCAAACGACCACCCCTGTACGACAACCCCACAACCCGCGCCCTCTTCGACCCGAAGACCGACGTCCTGTGGGCCGTCGACACCTTCGCCACGAACGTACCCACCCCGATGCCGGACGTAGCGGCGATGTCCGCGGACGAATTCCGCGACGGCCAACTCTTCGGCGGACGGCTGGTCTCTCCCTGGGTCGCGTTGCTGGACACCCAGAAGTTCCGGACGGTCGTGGACTACTTCCAACGCCTGAACGCCGAGGTCATCGCCGGCTGCCACTCCCCCATCCTCCGCGGCCCCAAGATCTCCGAGGCCTACGACCTCCTCCGCCAGCTCCCCGAGATCCCCCCGTGGGCCGAGTTCACCCAGGCCGACCTGGACCAGTGGATGGCGGCCGCCGAGAGCTCGGTACCACCGGAACAACCGCGACCGTCGGGGACATGACCGTGGCCGTGGCCCCGGTTCTCCAGCCCTAGATCATGATCTAGCTGCCGTCGCTCCGTGGAGGGGTCGTCTCAAGGATCGTGTCTGCCGGGTTGGCCACTGTGCGGATGGCGGCTGCGTGAATCTCAGGATGTTGCCGTACGGGTCGATGACCTGCAGTGTCGGCCCCCCGGGCGCGTCCGCACCGATTCCGGGGACAGCGCGCGGCACCCGCCGCGGTGGCAACGGCCGAATGTCGTCCCGGCGCCGGGTCCGCGCCCGGCGTGTCCCGGGCGGCGGCCACCGCCCGCTGCCGACAGGTGACCACGCACGCGAAGCTCCCGGCAGAGACGGGTGATCTCGATCAAGAGCCCGTTGCCGCCGGGAGCTTCACCTTGCCTTACCGCCTGCTTCCGGCAACTCCCCAACCACACCGTCCGGTTGGAAGGGAATCACCGACCGGCGGTCGGGCTGTAGGTCAGAGGGAGGCGCTGACGCCGACGTGGTTGCACTGGCCGGCGAAGCCCAGGACCTCGTTCTTGACGGCATCGAGCTGGGCCAGGACATCCTCGCTGCCGACCGCGGTGGGGCCGACGACGAGGCCGGCCTGCGGGTTCAGGCCGCCGGAGACGTTGGCGAGCTCGGCGTCGGACATCTCAACGGTCTCGACCTGGTGAGCGGAGTTCATGATGAAACTTCCCTTCATATGGAGGATCCACAAGGGGGGCGGCCCCGCTGGGGACAGAGAGCGGGCCTCGGCCGCAGGTGTGCGACACACCGTCCTGGGACTTTGCGCTGCTCCCGCGGTGCAGAGGATCAAAGCACGGAGTTCGCCGAGCAACCAATCAACCGAAGTACGCATCCAGAAAGTTGAACGACAAGGCGACGCATCCGTGCAGCCCCGCATACGGTTTGGGGACAGCATCTCCACAAACGCCGCGGTACCCGGACCCGCCCAGTGGTGCGACCACACTTTCGAACGGGACACTCCGCACGAACAGAGCCTCATACGGCAGGCGCCTGCGCCGATCCCTCGCGCACGTGACGCAGTTACGCATTCGATGTGCAGATTCGCTGAAACCGGACTTGCAATCCACCGCGGACACTGACCGCTGTCGATCGGCGGCAGACCCATGCCCCGCTCAGGACGGCGTACGACGAGCGCAACGACGCGCCCTGCGGCTGCGGGGCCGACAGCCGACTCGTCTTGCGATCAGCCGTCTTGCTGCGCTGGAACGCTCGCCGCCTGCCGGGGTGGAGCAGGCGCCGGCGGCGGACGGCAGGGCGGAAGCCGCTGCCGAGCAGGAACCAGGACGGCAGGTTGGCCCCCATGTGTCCCCGATGCCCCGCTCCCGGCGCCGGAAAGCGCCGCCTCCCTGGAGAACGACGGATAAACTAGAGTAAATATTGCAAAACAGGCGCATGTGAGGGGGTCGGAGCGATGTCAACTGGGGCCCTCCTAGCGATCATCATCCCCGTCGCGGTGGTGCTGGTGGTGCTTGCCGCGGGAGTCGTTCTCGTCCGGCGCCGCCGACACCTACGCGAGCGTTTTGGCCCGGAATACGAACGTACGGTCGAAGATGCCGGAGGCCGGCTCAAGGCCGAGCGTGATCTGAGTGCACGCGAGAAGCGCCACGACGCGCTGGAAATCAGGCCGCTGCCCGGGAGCGTCCGGGACCGGTACACCCGGGACTGGGAAAACGTGCAGGGCGAATTCGTGGACCGCCCGGAGGATGCCGTGCAGGACGCGGACATTCTGGTGACGTCCCTGATGCGCGAGCGCGGCTATCCGACCGAGGGCCTGGAGCAGAGGCTCAAGGACCTCTCAGTCGAGCACGGCCGCACCCTGGAGCACTACCGCGCCGCTCACGACGTCAACCAGCTCAGCATGAAACACGAAGCGACCACCGAGCAGCTGCGGGGCGCCATGGTGCACTACCGCGCCCTGTTTGACGAGCTGCTCTCCAACGGCGGTCAGGCCCGTCACGCCCGGACCTGACCCGCTTCACACATGACCCGCCCGGCCGCCACCGCAGGCCCCCGGCCTGGGGCAGTCGAGGCGTACGGAGTGAAGATGCGACGCGAATACGTACCAGAACCGGACCAGGGCGATCTGTCCACCGAAGACATCGCCCAGCCCAGCAGTAACCGGGACCTGGGTGAAGACACCGGAGCCCGCCCCGAGACCCCCGCCTTCCCCGGCGAGGCCACCGCGGCTGCGGGTGGCGGCGAAGCCGCAGCCCCTGCCGAGAAGGCCGCCACTCCGGCGGAGGAAGAGCCGCCCCAGCTCCTCGGGACGGAGGACGAGGAAAGCTTCCGTGGACGCTGGGAGACCATTCAGAAGGAGTTCGTCGACGACCCGCGTGGAGCCGTGCACAAGGCTGACGCACTCGTCGCGGACGTCATGCAGACACTGGCCGCGACGTTCGCCGACCACAAGAAGAACCTGGAGGAACAGTGGAACCAGGGCGAGGAGGTGAACACGGAAGATCTCCGCACGGCCCTGCGCCAGTACCGGTCGTTCTTCAACCGTCTGCTGACCACTTGAGCAACCGGCTCAGGCGCCCGCAGGCGGAGCGACGCCAGCTCCTGCGGCGGTGAGAGCAAGAGCCGGGCGGCGGAATGAGTGGCAAAAAGCCGCACGTCACAGTGGGGACCCAGGAGGCCATCATGATCATTCTCGGTATCATCCTGCTCGTCATCGGTCTCGTCGCGGGGATCGGCATCCTGTGGACGATCGGGATCATCCTGCTCGTCATCGGCGCGGTTCTGTTCCTCCTCGGCTCCGTCGGCCGCGCCGTCGGTGGCAGGCGGCACTACTGGTAGTCCCCGACCGGGGCGCAGGAGCGTGCTCCTCAGACACCGCAGCGCCCGGCACACCGTGGGTGTCGTCGGCCCGCCCGAGGTGCCTGCCCGGTGATCGCAACACTGCGAGCCGCTGAACAGAGCGATGTGGCAACCCTGGCCACGTAGGCAACCGTGGCCAGAGTTGCCGGGCAGTGGTCCACCTTGCGTCGACTAGAGCTTCGCGACGTCTACCGCCTGGGGACCCTTGGGCCCTTGGGCTCTGGGCCACGTCGTACTCGACGAGGTCGTCCTCGTACAGTGCCTCGGAGGACTGCTCACGCCGGGCTGGAGGACGTGAACCCAGCACGTGAACGTCGTGGTTGCGCCGTCAGACCGCCGGGCCCATGCCCAGCAGGTCGGTGTCGCGGCCCATGGTGTCTCCAGACAGGTCGGCACCGACGTCGGGGAGCCCGTCGATTCCACCGAGTTCGCTGACATAGAAATCCGGGCAGGGGAGGTCCGCTTACGGAGTTCCCCTGCCCGGAAAGGTCGGGTAGGCGTCAGATGCCGGAAGAACGTTACGCGGACCAGGCGCCCTGCGCGGCAGCGGTCTTGGCGTAGCCGGCGAGGTCCCTCGGGGCCCGCCCGAGGGCGCGCTGGACGCCGTCGCTCAGGGACGCGAGGCCACCGGAGCGGAAAGAACACGGCATCAGCCCGAGCGAATACCGACGGGTGCGGAGGATGCGGACGGGGGCATCTTCCGGGCCGTCGAAGCGGTACTGGAGTGCAGGGGTCTCAGCCCCGGACGGTGACCCCGAACCGGGTGCGCAGCCGCCACATCTCCCACGCCGAGACCGCGGTCACCGACAGCGGTCCGCCCAGCAGTGAGCAGAACTGGGCCACCGGCGGGCCCTGCGGCATGCCTTCGCTGATCAGGTTGAAGATCGCGAGCACCCAGACCAGTACACCGGTGACGATCGGCGGCAGCATCGGGTGGACGTGGGCGGTGTTGAAGGCGCTGCGGGCGGAGTACAGCGACGCCAGGAACAGGAAGGGCAGGCCCCAGAAGATGGCGGCCAGGGTGACGAACGCGACCGGCAGCACCACCCAACGGTTCTGGCTCTCCATGATCCCGCTGGCGCCCACGGCGTAAATGATCGCGGCGATGACGGCGAGTGCCAGCAGATACCAGCCGACCGCCTTGAGCGGGAAGCGCAGGCGCGAGCGCAGCTGCGGTCGCAGGTGCGGGGGCGCGTAGTAGATGAACCCGAGGATGACCAACGGGCCGGTGCAGATCAGCAGGAACGGCGTGACGATCGCGTTGGCGAAGCTCGTCTCAGCCGCGCTGTTCCAGCGGTCCTTCTCCACGCCGTAGACGAGGATCAGCCCGATGGTCGCCAGCGCGCCGAGCACCGTGCGGGCCACCTGGACGCGGTCCACTGTGCGGTCCAGGATCCGGTCGCCGCTCTGGTGCACGAAGAGCTTGGTGGCGACGCGATGTGCGGAGCGGATGACGGCGACGGCCCAGTAGAACGGCGAGACGTACCAGAGGCAGCCGCTGCGGCGCTGGGCGCGGGCCGGGGCCGCGGGCGGCGGGCCGTAGGGGTGTGGGTATGGGTATGGGTATGGGTGCGCCTGCGGGTGCGGATAGGGGTTCTGGTTCGGGTACGGGTTCGGTGCGGGGGGACCGTAAGGGTGGCCGCCGCTGTTGGGACCGTATGGATTGTTCGGCCCGTTGGGGTCGTTGGGCGTCGGTCCGTAAGGGGCGCCCCAGCCCTGGCCGCTCGGTCCGTTGCCGCCGGGTTGCCCCGCGCCGGGTCCAGGACCCCATCCCCCCGTTGCCATGGCCTCTCCCACCGTTCGTTTCCCGCCAGTTGTCGTGTGCCGCCCGGCGACATCGCGGCAGTGTAGTGGCTCCTGAGGGGCGGGGGGCGGCCACCCTCAGTCCTCCGGCGCGACCCCGAGACCGGTGAGGGCGCCGACCGGGTCGAGGTCGGGGGTGCCGCGCGGCCACCAGTCGTCGTGGCCCGGTTCCGATTCGTACGGGTACCAGAGGCCGTCGCGGCCGAGGCGGAGTTGGACATGGCCGCGGGGATGGGTGAGCCGGTTGCGCCAGGGACGGAAGGCGGGGAGGTCGGCCGCCAGGAGGAGGGGGCGGGCCCGGTCGAAGCGGCCGGCCGGGGGGTCCCAGGGTTCTTCGAGGACTGCGAGCCCTTCGAGACCGCCCTGGCGCCAGGCGGCGACCGCGCGGGCCAGCTCGGCCGGGGTGCGGTCGGCGGCGGAGGAGAGGGAGGCGTACAGGGCGCGGGTACCGGCGGTGAGGCCGGAACCGGGGCGGGCGGCGGCGAGCCGGACCGCGTCCTGCCACAGGGTCAGTTCGGCCACCGGGTCCCGGCCGGCGCTGAGGAGGGCGTGCGCGCGGGCGGCCGCGTCGGTCGCCAGTTGGTCCAGCGCGAAGGGGTCCGGGCCGCCGGGGGCCGCCGGATAGACGGGCGGCTGCTCGGGATGCGGGGGCACGGGCAACGGTGCGGGGAGGGCGGGCAGTCGGCGCCCTGGTGCGAGGGCTTCGGCGGCCCGTACGCCCGCCACAGGCGCCGGTCCCTGTTCCTGCGCGGCGCGGGCGGCATTGCGGCGGGACAGCGCGTCGAGCAGCCCGCGTTCGCCCCGGCCGCGCAGCAGGAGCAGGACGAAGGGGTCGGCGTCCAGCAGACGTGCCGTCTGGTAGCAGAGCGCGGCGGCGTGCTTGCAGGGGTGGCCGCGGTCGGGGCAGCTGCAACGGGGGTCGAGGTCGCCGGGGCCGGGCAACAAGGGCACCCCGCACTCGGCGAGGGCCTGAGGCATCTCCTTGTCCAGCAGCGCCGCGATGTGGTCCGGCCGCTCGGCGACGGCGTCCAGGAACCGGTCCCAGTCGGCGTCGTCCAGCGTCCGCAGCCGCACCTGAACTCGGTACGGCCGCGGACGGCTCCCCCGCACATACGCCAGCACCAGCCCCGGCGTCACGGTGATGGCATCGACGTGCCCCTCCTGCGCGTAACCGCGCCCGCGGGCAAGCCGCTTGGTGTCGAGCGCGCCCTCTTCCAGGGCGGTCACCCAGGCGTTGCCCCACCAGGTCTCGGCGAAGCCGGCGTCGTCCGACGGGCGGGGCGCGAAGGCGGGGAAGGTACGGCGGAGTTCACCGTCCCGGCCCGGGGCGGCCATGGAGCGGGGGACCTGCGGTGCCGCGGGGGCGCCGGGGCCCGACGGGGTGGCGGCTGTGGAGCGTGCCGGGGGTGCGGCGGGATCGGAGGGCGTGGGTGGCTCAGGGAACTCGGGGGGCGCGGGGAACTCGGGGGCCGCGGAGGGCTCGAGGGAGGAAGCGCTGCCGGAGCGGACCGCCGAGGCGGGGCTCGTGGGCAGGTTCCGTTGTGGTGCGGCGGCCGGATCGGGCACGGTCGCGTCAACACCGTGGGGCGAGTCCGAGGACGGCATCTGGAAGGCGCCGGCGAGCAGGGCCCGTAGGTCACGAGCTCGCGGCCGGTCGGAACCGCTGCTCTCGGAACCGGTCCGTGCCGGTCGCCGCGACCGCCGTGTGACGTCGACTCCCTCGACTCCCTGGTCGGCTTGATCCGTCTGGGCCGCCCGTCGCCTCTCCCCCAGGGCGGCGCGCAACGCTTCACGGGCGGCATCCGCGGGACGTGCTCCTGGTCGGGCGGGCCGGGGGTCGGTCGCCTCCGGGGCGGATCCCGCTTCTGCGGCTGAGCGGTCCGCGTCGGCGCCGGGGGTGTGGGGTGTGGCCGCGGAGCGCGCCTCGCTTCGGCCACCGGCCGACTCGTGCTGGTGGTCGGCGGGGGCGTCCGAGGCGTCCTGGCCTTCGGCGGAGGCGTCCGCCACATCAGCCCGATCCCGGGCCGAGCCATCGTCGGACAATTCCCGGCCCCCGCCGGAGGGTTCGGTTGACGCGTGCCCTGCCTCGGCGGAACCCGCCGACACAGCCCGCTCATTGTCAGAAACGCCCGAGGCGTTCGCCGACGCGCGCCGTACCCCAGGAGAAGTACTCGCGGAGTGCGCCCCCTCCTCCTCTGCAGCACCGCGCGACGTCCCCGCCAGCGACCCACCGGAAGCGGCATCGGACGACGCGGACCTCGCCTCTCCCCCGGCGCCCTCGTCCCCGCCCCCGCCCCGCCTGGCGGCGACCGCCCGCCGCAGCGCGGCACGGGCCGCATCACCCGGCCGGGCTCCGGGGCGGGCACGCTCGTCCGCGGCCGACTCCGCGCCGGCAGACGTCCCCTGCGCCGCATCTCGCCCCGGGGGCACCGCGGACCCCGAGCCCTGCTCCACGTATCCCGGAGTCACCGAGCCACGATCCGCCGAACGCCCCGAGGCCGAACCACGCCCCGCGTCCCTGCCCCGCACAGAACCCAGCCCCGTGTTCCCGCCCGGCACGGAACCCAGCCCTGCGTCCGGGCCGGGCACCCCC
>NZ_LGUR01000023.1 GCF_001270495.1 Streptomyces viridochromogenes | reverse complement strand
CCCGCCCCCGCCGCCCGGGCGGCCGCCGCGAGCCGGGCGGGCGACTCGGCCCCGGGCGCCGGTCGGCGCCCCCGCATCGGCATCGCGCCCAGCAGCCCGTCCGCCGCCTCCGGCCGCAGCTCGCACGCCGTCCACACGCCGACGCCTGCCGCCCCCATCACGACCAGGGGTACGCACACCGCGGTCCAGAACCACTCCGGCCGCAGTTCACCCCCGGTCGCGTACACCGCCGCGCCCGCCCCGACCCCGAGGTACCCGAGGACGACTCCGGTCCACGCCGTCGGCCCCGACACCAGGGGCGCCCCGTCACCGCCGTCCGCCGCCGCGTCCCGCGCCGCCCGGTGCACCAGCCACACCGGCAGCATGAGCAGCAGCAACGGCGTGACCCCGACCGGCGCGGGGACGCCGGAGAGGGTGTCGGCGCGGACCAGTTCGGCGCCGTGCGCCAACAACCACAGCACGGCGGCGACCTGGAGCGCTCCTCCCGGCCCGCTGTCCGGGTAGGGCGAACTGATCCACAGCACGATCACCAGCACGGCGAGCGCACCGAGCCCCAACCCCGCCGCCACCGCGCCGTTCAGCAGGCTGGCGCCCAGCCCGGGCGTTCGATAGCGGATCCGAGTGAGCAGGGACGACAGGGGCGTTCGGCGGGCGGTCATCTCGATCACGTCCGCCATGGTCCCAACGACACGCGCTTTCCCGTCGTAACAGGCGAACCTCCGATGTGTCGCCCAATATATGTTTATGTACCTTTTCCACCGAAGGGGCGTACTGTGACGCAGAGCCCTGCAAGCCCGCTTCCGTCGCCCCAGGAGCGCCGACGCCTGCGCGAGGCCTGTTCATTGACGCAGGCTCAGGTCGCGGTACGGGTGGGCGTCAGCAGCGAGACGGTACGCGCGTGGGAGAGCGGCCGTACGACTCCGCGCGGCGGGAGGAGGGAGGCGTACGCGCGACTGCTCACGTTGCTCGCGGAGCGGGAGCAGGAGCGGGAGCAGGAGCGGGCGGGGGATCAGGAAGCCGTAGCGAAGCCCGAGGTGACGGGGCATCAGGGTGGCGCCGCCAGGAACACCCGGCCCGCCGGACCGGCAGCCGTCACCCCCGAACATCCGGCGGCCCTCGCCACCGAGGATCCGGCAGCCATCCGCGCCGAGGAGCCGCCGCCGGCCCCCGGCCCCCGGCCCGAGCTCCCCCTCACCCCCGCCCAGGCCTTCGACGCGCTCTACGCCTTCTGCGCCCCCGCCCTCGTACGGCAGACCTATCTGCTCACCGGGCGCCGCGAACTCGCCCGCGAATCGGTCGAGCGGGCCTTCCAACTCGCCTGGCAGCGTTGGCCCGAGGTGGCCCGCGACCGGGATCCGGCGGGCTGGGTGCGGGCGACGGCATACGACTTCGCCCTCTCCCCCTGGCACCGGCTCCGCCCCCGCTACCGGCATCCCGAACCCCCGCCCTCCGACGCGTCCGACCGCGCCCTGCTGGACGTACTCCTCAAACTCCCGCCGCCCCAGCGCCGCACACTGCTTCTCTACGACGGGGTGGGCCTCGACCTGCCCGAGACGGCGGCGGAGACGGAGGCGACCACACCTGCGGCGGCGAACCGCCTCCTGCACGCCCGCGCCGCGATCGCCGACCGCCTCCCGGGTCTGTCCGACCCCGCCGAACTCCACCACCGCCTGGCCGAACTGGCCGTCACGGAGCGCCTGCGCGCGGCCAAGCCGACGATGGTGCGCGACGGCAGCGAACGCCGGGCCCGGTTCTGGACCCGGGCGGCGATCGCGTTCACGGTCGCCCTCATCGGCACGACGGCGCTCACGCTGCGGACGGCTCCGACCCAGTACGAGCCACCGGTGCCGCCGGGGGCGACGGTGCGGGGAGTGCCGCCCAGGGTGGCGCCGGGGCCCCTGTCGGACAAAGAGCTGAAGCTGAGGGCGAAGCTGCGCGGGGAGCTGCAGAACGGCCCGGAACGGCTGGCGCCGCACGTGGAGTGAACGCCGGTGGGCCCGCCCCCACCCCGGGGAACGGGCCCACCAACGTCAGCCGAGTGGCGTGACTACCTTCAGCCGCCCAGGATCTCGCGGGCGAGCTTCGCGGTCTCCGTCGGCGTCTTGCCGACCTTGACACCCGCGGCCTCCAGGGCCTCCTTCTTCGCCTGGGCGGTGCCGGACGAACCGGAGACGATGGCGCCGGCGTGGCCCATGGTCTTGCCCTCGGGCGCGGTGAAGCCCGCGACGTAGCCGACGACCGGCTTGGTCACGTTCTTCGCGATGAAGTCCGCGGCCCGCTCCTCGGCGTCGCCACCGATCTCGCCGATCATGACGATCAGGTCGGTCTCGGGGTCGGCCTCGAACGCGGCGAGCGCGTCGATGTGCGTGGTGCCGATGATCGGGTCGCCACCGATGCCGACGGCGGTCGAGAAGCCGATGTCACGCAGCTCGTACATCATCTGGTACGTCAGCGTGCCGGACTTCGAGACCAGGCCGATACGGCCCGGCTTGGTGATGTCGCCCGGGATGATGCCGACGTTCGACTGACCCGGGGTGATGATGCCGGGGCAGTTCGGGCCGATGATCCGGGTCTTGTTGCCCTTCTTGCCCGCGTACGCCCAGAAGTTCGCGGAGTCGTGCACCGCGATGCCCTCGGTGATCACGACGGCCAGCGCGATCTCGGCGTCGATGGCCTCGATGACCGCGTCCTTGGTGAACTTCTCCGGCACGAAGATGACGGAGACGTTGGCGCCGGTCTTCTCGATGGCCTCGGCGACCGTCCCGAAGACGGGTACCTCGGTGCCGTCGAAGTCCACGGTCTGACCCGCCTTGCGCGGGTTCACGCCGCCCACGACGTTGGTGCCGTCACCGAGCATGAGCTTGGTGTGCTTCATGCCGGTGGCGCCCGTCATGCCCTGGACGATGACCTTGCTGTCCTTGTTGAGCCAGATAGCCATGGTGTGTTGTGTCCTCGTCCTGAGTGCTTACTTGGCGGCGTGAGCCAGTTCGGCGGCCTTGTCGGCCGCGCCGTCCATGGTGTCGACGCGCTGGACCAGCGGGTGGTTGGCGTCGGTGAGGATCTGCCGGCCGAGCTCGGCGTTGTTGCCGTCGAGGCGGACGACGAGCGGCTTGGTGACCTCTTCGCCACGGTCCTCAAGGAGCTTCAGGGCCTGGACGATGCCGTTGGCGACCTCGTCACAGGCGGTGATGCCACCGAAGACGTTGACGAAGACGGACTTGACGTCCGGGTCGCCGAGGATGATCTCCAGACCGTTGGCCATGACCTGGGCGGAGGCGCCACCGCCGATGTCCAGGAAGTTGGCCGGCTTGACGTTGCCGTGGTTCTCACCGGCGTACGCGACGACGTCCAGGGTGCTCATGACGAGACCCGCGCCGTTGCCGATGATGCCGACCTCACCGTCGAGCTTGACGTAGTTGAGGTTCTTCTCCTTGGCGGCGGCCTCGAGCGGGTTGGCCGCGGCCTTGTCGTGCAGCTCGTCCCAGTCGTGACGGAACTCGGCGTTGTCGTCGAGCGACACCTTGCCGTCCAGGGCGATGACGTCACCGGAGGCGACCTTCGCGAGCGGGTTGACCTCGACGAGGAGGGCGTCCGACTTGATGAAGGTGTCCCACAGCGTGACGAGGACGTTCACGACCTTGTCCGCGACCTCGGCCGGGAACTTGGCGGCCTCGACGATCTCGCGGGCCTTGGCCTCGTCCACGCCGTCGATGGCGTCGATCGCGATCTTGGCGACGGCCTCCGGGCGGGTGGCCGCCACCTCCTCGATCTCCATGCCGCCCTCGACGGACGCGATGGAGAGGAAGGTGCGGTTGGCACGGTCGAGGAGGAAGGAGACGTAGTACTCCTCCAGGATCTCCGGGGCCGTCTCGGCGATCATCACCTTGTGGACCGTGTGGCCCTTGATGTCCATGCCGAGGATGTCCGTCGCGCGGGCGACGGCCTCGTCCGCGTTCGCGGCGAGCTTGACGCCACCGGCCTTGCCACGGCCGCCGACCTTCACCTGGGCCTTGACGACGGACTTGCCACCGAGACGCTCAGTGGCTGCGCGGGCCGCCTCAGGCGTGTCGATGACTTCACCGGCCAGCACCGGTACATCGTGCTTGGCGAAGAGGTCCCTCGCCTGGTACTCGAACAGGTCCACGCGCTTCCGTCCCTATCAGTGATCTCGCGGTTCGTTGGATGCGTGGGCGTGCCGCGAAGGGCAACGTGACGTCCGCTGTCACAAGGGAGGCGCACACGGTGTCCGAGCGCGCGGCATGTCCGTCTCGCAGGTTATCGCTGGTTGCGGAGGGCCCCTAAATCGAGGGTCACACCTGAGCGGTGATACCTGTCACATGATGCCGCGATCAGCAAAGATCTCTGGCACGGCGTGCCGACTGTGAGGAAACGGGAACCTGCCGGGCACACACCGGGGAAGGACCCCACCGGGTTGGGGTTGACCCGGTGGGGTCCCTTGAACAGCCCGAAGGGGCACGAATGGGCCGCCCCTGTGGGCTCCGGCCGGGGTGCTCCCCACCCCAATGGGGATCACCCCGGCCCGTCCGCGGTGCTCCGGTCGGACCAGCCGACGGTTTTCGGCCGTCCGGGTCCGTCTGCCCCGCGGAGTCGGTCGGTCGCCCCGGGAGCGCGGTGCGCAGAAGCGCAAAGCGCAGAAGCGCAGAAGCGCAGAAGCACGGTGGTCGCGCTCGCCGGGGCGGGGGGGTGCGTCGTACGGGGCTCCGCCGGGGGCGTCGTACGACGTCGGGGGTGGTGCGTCAGATGCGGTACGCGCCCCCGTTGTCATAGAGGTCCTGCGCGTAGTCCGGCGTGACGGACCAGGCGACCTGCTGCATGCCGCTGACGGCGTTGCCGGCCAGCGGGCCGGTCGAGTCCTCGACGGTCCAGGTCAGGTCCTCGGCGAAGGGCACGGCATGGCCGGCGACCCGGTGCGCGAAGGGGTCGACCTCGCCGACCACGCCGTACGCCAGGGTCGTGGCGCTGCCGCCGACGCCCTGCACGACCGGCCGGACCGTGTCCACGACAGGCTGTACGGCGCCGGTGACGCCTTCGGCGAAGGGTGCGGCCTGCCCGGCCACCCCGTACACGAGCGGGTCCACCTCGCCGACGACCCCGCCCGCGAACGGCTGGACATCGCCGGCCACGCCGTACGCCAGCGCACCGGAGTCCGCGACGGCCTGCCCCGCAACCGGCACGACGCCGTGCACGGCGGTGCCGGCGACCGGCGGCAGGACGGTACCGGTGCCATCTCCGGCGACGTGACCGACCAGACCGGTGGCGTACGGGGGTACGTCCGTGGCGACGCCGTGCACGACCGACTGCACGTCTGCGACGGCGCCGAAGGCGATGGGCTGTACGTCGGCCACCGCGCCGGAGGCGATGGGCCGGACGTCGGAGACGGTGCCGTGGGCGAGGTGCTGGGCGTCACCGACCGCCCCGTGGGCCACCGGCTGCACGCCCTGGACGACCCCGCCGACGACCGGCTGGACGCCCGCGACTGCCTGGCCGACCACCGGCTGGACGTCGGCGACCACGCCGTACGCCAGTGCGGTGGCGGCATCGACCGTGTGCCCGGCGGTCCGGGCGACCCCGGTCACCGCACCCCCGGCGACCGGGACGACGCCGTCCACCGCCTGACCGACGACCGGCCGCACGCCGGTCACCGCACCTCCGGCGACCGACTGGACGCTGTCGACCGCGCTCACGGCGACCGGGGTCACCCCGGCAGCCGCGTGGCCGGCGGTGGGAACGACCCCGGCGACGGCATGTCCGGCGGCGGGGGCGACGCCCTCGACGGCGTGCCCCGCGACGGGCCCGACGCCGTTGACGGCCTGGGTGGCGATCGGCGGCACGACCGCGTCGGCGGTCTGCTCGACGACCGGGGTGACCGTGCCGGGAACCGTGCTGACCGTGCCGACGACGCGCTGCTCGACGCCGCCGACGGTGCCGGTGACATGCCCCGGGACCGCGGAGACGGAGGCCCCGGCGGCCGCCTTGACGGCGGTGGCCTTGGCGGTGGCGGTGGACCCGGCGGTCGTCGCCGCGCCCGCGGCCCTGTCGTCGGCGTAAGCGACGGTGGCCTGCCCGGCGGACCGTACGCCCGCCGCGGTACGGCTCGCGCCCGCGACGGCGTACTGCCCCTTCGTCCGTACGACGCCCTCGACGCCCTGCGCCTGGGAACGAGCCGCCGCCTGCGTGCCCTGCAACCTCGTCTGGGTGGCCGCGAGCGCCTGCTCCAGCTCGGGGGCGAAGGCGGCCAGGGGGCCGAAGAGGTAGTCGACGGTGCCGGGGAGCTGCGGGGCGTCGGCGTCGGCCTGGGCTGCGGCCTGCGCCGCCGCCTTGTCCACGCGGGCGGCCTTGGCGCCCTGGATGGCATGGGCGGCGCCCTTCACCTTGGCGGAGCCGGAGACGGTGGAGGTGCCGAAGGTGGTGGAGGTGGTGGCCTGGGTGGCGGAGGGGACCGTGACCTTGGCGTCGACGTAGCGACGGGCCTGGTCGGCGGTGTCGGTGGCCGTGCTGGTAGCCGTGTCGGTGACCGTGCTGCCGGCGCCGTCGGTGACGCCGGAGACGCCGGAGACGGTGTCGGTCACGTCGGAGACGACGCCGTTGACGGTTCCGGTGACCCCGCCGAGCAGACCGGGGGCGTCGGCGCTGTCGGCAGCGTCAGCCGCGTCGGTGGTCGCGTCCGGGACGGAGAGGGTGGAGGCGGACAGCTCGTCCGCGCTGGCGGCGGCCGAACCGAGCGCCCAGGCGCCGGTGACGCCGGCGGCTATGACGATCGAACGGCGGATGTTCTTGTTCATACGTGCGTCGGATCCCTAGATCTTGGGCTCCGAAGGCCCCCGGAGGATCGCAGAGGCGAAGAGCTCCGGGACTTCGGACGGTTGAGGAGGCTTCCGTCCGGGGGATGTCGGGGGACATCCGGGAATTCGGGGGTGTCCGGACGGACGGGCAGACCTGTTTCCGCCCCCGCGCGGCAGGTCTACGGCGGGGAACGTCGGCCTACGGGCCTAAGCGGGGGAAACCGGAATGTCCCGGTGCCTGTCCTGGATCTCGTCCGCCTCGACGCGGGCGGCGGCGCCGGGCACCAGCCGCAGCGGCGCCCTCGGATTCAGCGAGACGGCGTGCGCGTCCCCGTACCTCGGCGTGCTGTTGTCGCCCGCCGAACGGTTGCCCTGCACACCACCCGGGTGCTCGACCGGCGCCTGCTGAACGGGGGCGTAGCCCGACGGCGCGCCGCTGTGCACGCCACGAGGTGCCGGGGCATGGGACGCGGTGACGTCGGTGCCGACGACGAACCGCGGGCCGTACGCGACGTCCGCGTCCGCTTCCTTACCCGTACGCCCCTCGTCATCCCGTGCGGCACCCGGCTCGGGTGCCTCGAACCCCGGCTGCGGAGTCCAGGTGACGGGCGCCGGCAACGTCTGCCCGGGCACGGCGGGCAGCTCGGGAAAGGCGGGAAGGTCAGTGCCGGGAAAGCCTGGGAACTCCGGGAACGTGGGGGAGCCGGGGAACGTGGGGAAGTCGGGGAATTCTGGGCGTCCCGTCCCCGGCCAGCTCGGCCACGTCGGCGTCTGGGCCGCGGGGAGTTCCCCGGTCACCGACTCGATCACGTCTCCGACCGGCTGGACCACATGCTGGACCACGTGCGTGCCGACCGCCTGAGTGACGTGTTCGATCACAGGGCGCAGGACCTGGCCCTGGATCTGGCTCTGGTCCTCGCCGTCCCGCGGAGCCGTCGGCTCGTTGGGCACGGTCGACCCGCCACGCACATCGGGCTCGGCCGGAACGCCGCCCAGCCGCCGCATCGCACCTTCCCTCGACGACCGCAGATCGGCGGCGGAGGGCCCGGAGGACGGTGACGACGCGGAGGACGCTGACGGTGCGAAGGACGTAGGCGCCGACGCCAACGCGGTGTTCACCGAAACCTCGGCCGCTGACACCCGGGCTGCCGACACGCCATCCGCGGCAGACGCCTGCCCTCCGCAGAGGAACCCGATCGCGAACAGACCGCCCAGCAGCAGCACCAGTTGCAGTGCACGCCGCCCAGCCGCAATACGCAGAACGCGCAGAGCGGCACCGGGCGACGTGGCTGGCCAGGTCAAGACGGGGCAGGTCCTCCCGTGCGGCGGAACTAAGAAGAGGTACACGTGACGAGCGACGAGTCAGCTGGCCGCGGTACGGATATGCGGCGCACGGCACGCCACTGACAAGGCGCGTCGATCCTCGCACGCCCCTCCCACGGTCGCGCAAGCCCCCCGCTACCGATGGGCACTCATGTCCGTTTTGCTGGCCGAAGTCGGTAGTCACCGGGTCGACAAATCACCGGTAATTCCTCGCCCTTCACCTCCTCACACCGCGTCCGGTACCGGAATGGGCCGCTTCTCGATGGCCGCCGCCATCACCTCCGGGAACAGGTCGGGCGTACAGGCGAAGGCCGGTGCGCCCAGCGCGGCGAGCGCGGCCGCGTGGTCCCGGTCGTACGCGGGCGCCCCTTCGTCCGACAGCGCCAGCAACGCCACGAACTGCACCCCCGACGCCTTCATCGCGGCGACCCGCTTGAGCATCTCGTTCCGTATTCCTCCCTCATAGAGGTCACTGATCAGCACGACGACCGTCTCCGAAGGGCGGGTGATCTGCGACTGGCAGTACGCGAGCGCCCGGTTGATGTCCGTGCCGCCGCCGAGCTGGGTGCCGAAGAGCACGTCGACCGGGTCCTCCAGCTGGTCGGTGAGGTCGACGACGGAGGTGTCGAAGACGACGAGCCGCGTGTTGATGGACCGCATGGACGCCAGCACCGCCCCGAACACCGACGCGTACACCACGGACGCCGCCATCGACCCCGACTGGTCGATGCAGAGGACGACTTCCTTCTTCACGGACTGCGACGCCCGCCCGTACCCGATGAGCCGCTCGGGCACGATCGTCCGGTACTCCGGGAGGTAGTGCTTGAGGTTGGCCGCGATCGTGCGGTTCCAGTCGATGTCGTGGTGGCGTGGCCGGCTGATGCGGGCGCTGCGGTCGAGGGCGCCGGTGAGGGTGGCCCGGGTACGGGTGGCGAGCCGCTTCTCAAGGTCCTCGACGACCTTGCGGACGACGGCCCGTGCCGTTTCCTTCGTGGTCTCCGGCATCGCCCTGTTGAGCGAGAGCAACGTGCCGACGAGATGCACGTCCGCCTCCACGGCCTCCAGCATCTCCGGCTCCAGCAGCAGCGTGGACAGCCCGAGCCGGTCGATGGCGTCCCGCTGCATGACCTGGACGACGGACGACGGGAAGTACGTCCGAATGTCCCCGAGCCACCGCGCCACGGAGGGCGCCGACGCACCGAGCCCCGCCGAACGGTCCTTCCCCGACCGTTCCTTGTCCCCCTTGCCGTAGAGAGCGGAGAGCGCCCCGTCCATCGCGGCGTCCCGCCCGGACAGCGCACACCCGGTGCCGTCGGCGCTGTCCCCGCCCAGCACCATCCGCCACCGCCGTAGCCGCTCCTGGGCCGGATCCGGATCCCTCGTCTGTGCGCGGCGGTAGCCGGTCGTCTCCGCGCCCCGGTCGGGGGTAGTCATCGGCACACTCCCTCGCGAGGCCGCTCCCACAGCGGGATCACCGGCACGGTCGTGGTCGTGGGCCGGCTCTGCGCCGTGAACCCGTGGTGCGGTTGCCCGACCGCGCCTACCACTCCGGCCCGCTCCCCCGGCTCCATCACTGTGTCAGTCGTCATCCCGTCGCCCCCACAAGGTCGTTCTCACCGATGCCTCTCCGGCCGTTCTCGGTGTCCTCGTCCACCCGGTCCAGCCCCAGCAGCAAGCGCACCACCGGCAACACCACATCCGCCCGCGCGGCGTCGAGCTCGGCGGCGAATCCGGGTATGCCGGATCCGGCACCCGCCGTACCGCTCCGCTTCCCCGGTCCGCGCCGGACCAGCTCGCCCAAGGTCCGCCGCACCCCGGGCTCATACGCCGAGAAGGTCCGCCTCAGCAGGGGCAGCACGTCGGTGAACGCCTCCGCCGACACCCCCGTAAGCCACGCGTCGACCAACCCGAGCAGCCGCTCGTCGTGCACAAGCAGCATCCCGCCGCCGGAACCACCACCGACGAACCCCTCGATCCACGCGGCCGCGTCCGCGTGCGGCGTCCCCGACGACAGAGCGAGACCCATCAACCGCGCCGCCTCGTCCTGCCCCAACTCCCCGTCGTCCAACAGCAGTCGTACGGCTCGTCCCCTGATGACGCCGGGCACGGTGTCCCGCACGGACAGCACCCGGAGCACCGTGTGCCAGCGGGCGCGGAGGTCGCCGTGCCCGAGGGCGGGCGGCTTGCCCGGGGTACGGCGGTCGGCCGGGGCACCCTCGCCCTGGGTGCCGTGTCCCACGGCGGCGGCCTGGCCGTGGGCACCCTGAGCTGATGCGGAACCCTCGGCGCCCTGCGACGGACCTGAAGCGGAACCCTCGCCCCGCGCGCCCCGCACCGAGGCCACCGCATCGCCCAGCAGCCCCACCGCTCCGTGCACCGCGTTCACATGGCGCCGCATCTCCTCGGCCGCGTCCGTGTCCAGCGCGGCGCAGGCCGGGGGCAGGCCGACGAAGATGCGCTCGGCGAGCCCCGCGGCGACCTCCGTGAGCGCTCCGGTGTCCGTGCCGCGCACATCGCCGTACCGCAGGGAGCGGACCAGCGCGGGCAGGGCCTGGGCCAGATGGCCGACGTCGGCGTCGAGGGCGGCCCGGTCGGCGAGAACCCGCATCACCGTGGGCAGCGCGTCCGGCAGTTCGGCCAGCAGGCAGCGCTCGGCCAGCGCGGTGACGTCGGCGAGGTTCTGCGCGGCGACGGCGTCCGCCTCCGCCTTGGCCGTCGCCGCGCCGAACACGGTGGTCCCCCACACCCCGGCCTCGGCGACCCGCACGGACAGCTCCGGCTCCCACCGCAGCCGCCATGTCTCCCGGAACGTCCCCGTACTGCCCCGCGACGCGACCGGCTCGCCCCACTCGACGCCCAGCAGCCGCAGCCGGTGCAACAGCCTGCTGCGCTCGGCGTCGTTCTCCTTGCGCAGGTCGAGTTCCAACTCCCGCTCCAGCGCCTCCGGTTTGAGTCGCAGCCGACGCTGGATCCGGTCGAGATCCCGCTGCAGGGGCACCGCCGGCGCCGACCGCGGCACCTCCCCCAGCACGTCGCCCACGACCAGCCGGTCCTGCACCAGGGCCAACGGCACGTCCGAGCCCTCGCACATCACCGCCCGCACCGCGTCGGTGGTCTCACCTAGCCCCGGCAACGGGCGCCCGCGCATCGCCGCGAGTGTCTCTGCCAGCCGCACCGCCTCGATGACATGCGCCGACGACACGAGCCGGTCCTCGTCCCGCAGCAGCCCGGCCACCTTGGTCATCCACCGCTCGACCGGCCGATCCCGCGCGCCGAAGAGGTGCCCGTACCAGCCCGGTGAGTCGATCCCCGCCCCATACCCGCTGGCCCGGGCGAGCCGACGGTAGGTCCACGGCACCCAGGTCATGTCGGCCTTGACCTTGGGCAGCCCCTTCAGCAGTGCCTTGTCGGCGGCCACGGTGGTCTTCTGCCGCAGAGCGGGCACATGCCACGCCCCGCACACCACGGCCACTTCGTCCCCGAACTCCCGCTGTGCGGCTCGCACTTGGAGTCGCATATACGCCTCCCGCACGAGATCCCTCTCATGTCCCCCGCTCCCGTATGCCTCCCGCAGCGCCCCCATGGCCTCCTCAAGCCCGAGAAACGGCGCGAACGCGTCCCCGTCCCCCATTCCTCGGTGCTCGACGGCGTCCTCCCACCACCGCTCGGGATCGTCGTAACCGGCGACCTCGGCGAGAACGGCGAGGGGATCGACCCGGACGTCAGCGGCCGCGGCGCCGTCCGAGGGGTCGGCGCCCGTGGCTGGGGCGGGGCTGGGGGCTGGGCCGGAGCCTTTCCCGTCGGCCCGCTCACCCTCGGGCTCGCCGGCTTCCGTCCCGGCCGGCGCCAGCTCCGTGTCCTTGCCCCACGCCAGGGTGTGCGTGGCCGGCAGGTCGATGAAGCGGGCCGGGACCTGGTGCTCCAGGGCCCAGCGGATCGCGACCCACTCCGGGGAGAACTCGGCCAGCGGCCAGAAGGCCGAGCGACCGGGCTCGTCCACGGCGTGTGCGAGGAGGGCGACCGGCGGCCGCATGGCCTCGTCGGAGGCGAGCGGGATCAGTTCATCGGCCTCGGGCGGCCCTTCGATCAGCACGGTGCGCGGCCGGGCCACTTCCAGCGCCGCCCGAACGGCCCGCGCCGACCCAGGACCGTGATGCCGCACACCGAGCAGCAGCGGCCCACCGCGGCTGTGGCCCCCACTCCCGAACCTGTCCACGCCAGTCACACCGTCCCCCCTCGATCCCCAGCTGTCCGGCCCCGATTCCCGGCCGTTCGACCCCAATTCCCGACCGTTCGACCTCGACCCCTGACCGTCCAGCCCCGGCCCCCGACCGTCCAGCCCCGGCCGTCGAC
>NZ_LGUR01000022.1 GCF_001270495.1 Streptomyces viridochromogenes | reverse complement strand
TGCCCGCCCTCCTCGGCCGCACGGCCATCCGCACCCGTGCCCTCAAGTCCCTCCCCCGCCCCCAGCTCGGCCACGGCGCCTCCCTCCTCACCGCCCCCTGGGCCCCCGTCGCCGTCCGCGCCGCCCTCACCCGCGGGCTGCGCAGAGCCGCCGCGCCCTGGACCTCGACCACCCTCCTCAGCAACATCGGACGTATCCCGTACCCCCTGGACTTCGGCGAGGAAGCGGGCCGCGCGCACGCCGTGTGGTTCTCGGCACCCGCCCGGATGCCCCGCGGCCTCACCGTCACCACCGCCTCCACCGCGGGCCGCCTCCACCTGGCCCTGCGCTGGTCGCGGGCCCTGCTCAGCCACGGCGACGGCGCCCACCTCCGGGACCTCTTCGAGCACTACCTGCACACCACGGAGGTGACCCCGTGACGACCACCCCGGTGAAACCCCCCGAACTACGCGAGTTCTACGAGAACCCAGCCGTCCCCGTAGCCTCCGGCACCCCCCGCAGCCGCCGTCAGGCCCGCATGCTCGCCGAAGCCCTGGGGCCGGCGACCGCGGGCCGGAGCCGCACGATCCTCGACATCGGCTGCGGCGACGGCACCGCCGCGGCCACCGCCGCCCCCTACCTCCCCGGCCACCGCATCGTCGGCATCGACTGGTCCCAGGACGCGCTACGCCGCGCCCGCACCCGGATCCCGTACGCCGTCCGCGGTGAACTCACCGACGGCGGGCTGCCGCTGCGCACCGGTGCCGCCGACGCCGTGCTGTTCAGTGAGGTGATCGAGCATCTCGTCGACCCGGACGCCGCCCTGGACGAGATCCGCCGGGTGCTCCGCCCCGGCGGCCATCTGATGCTCTCCACCCCGAACCTGGCCGCCTGGTACAACCGCGGCCTGCTGCTGGCGGGCGTACAGCCGGTGTTCTCGGAGGTCAGCCTGCGGGGCATCCACGGGCGGCCGGGGCGGGAGGTCGTGGGGCATCTGCGGCTCTACACCGCGCGTGCGCTGCGGGAGTTCGTCGCCGCGTCCGGATTCGAGGTGGTACGGCTGGCGGGGGCGCCCTTCCACGGCGTACCGCGTCCGCTCCGCCCTCTGGACCGGCTGGCCTGTGCCCGGCCGCCGCTCGCGTCGATCCTGCTGCTGCACGCACGACGGACGTAGGGGGCGTGGACCATGTGGTGGGGAGTGGCCGCGGCCCTGATGGCGAACACCCTGTACAGCCTCGGTTTCGTCCTGGAGAAACGGGCGCTCACCGCGTTGCCGCAGGTGAGCATCCGGCAACCCGCCCGGCTGCTGCGGCTGGTGCTCGGCAGCCCGCTGTGGATCGGCGGCTCGCTCGCTCTCGCCGCCGGGTTCGGGGCGCAGCTCGTGGTCTACCGCACCCTGCCGATCGCCGCCGCGCAGGGCATCTTCGTCTCCGGGCTCGTCCTGCTCGTCCTGCTCTCCGCCCGGCTGCTGGGCGAGGAGACCAGCGGGCGGGAGCGGTACGCGCTCGGCGCGATCCTCGCCGCGCTGCTGATGGTCGTGCTGTCGCTGCGGGAGGGGCCCGACGGCGGGGAGACCGTGGGCCGGGCCGCCCCGTATCCGCTGATCCTGCTGGTGTGCGTGCCCTCGCTGGCGGCGGGCGTGTGGCTGTACAACTCCGCCGAGCGCAGGGCCCGGCACCGGCACCGGCTGCCGACGACCGGCGTGGAGTACGGCGTGGCGGTGGGGCTGCTCTACGGGGTCAGCTCGCTCGCCATCAAGGGGGTGTCGAGCCAGCTGACGGCGAGCGGGATCGGCGGCGCCCTGCTGGGCCTGCTCCGCTCCCCGTACCCGTATCTCCTGCTCTTCACGGGGGCGTTCGGGCTGGTCATGTCGCAGGCCGCGCTGCAGCGCTGCCGGGCCTCGCTGATCGTGCCGGTGTGCACGACGGTGACCAGCCTGTACACGGCCGTCCTCGGCACCCTGTCGTTCGGCGAGACGCTGCCCGAGGACCCGCTGCGGCTGACGCTGCGGGTCGCGGGCACGGCGCTCGCCGTCGCCGTACTGCTGTCGATGCCGAGACACGACCCACCCGCGCCACCACCCCCGCCGTCTCCTCAACCCCCCATCGGCGCCAAGGAGTTGACCCCGCCATGAAACCCGACGATCCGCTGCTCCAGATCCTGGCCTGCCCGCTGGACAAGGGCCCGCTGCACCTCGTCGTACCGGACGGGCCGGACGGTGCGGAGGCGGCGGCCGAGGCCCTGTACAACCCGCGCCTGCACCGCCGTTACCCGATCGTGGACGGCATCCCCCAGCTGCTGCCGGCCTCCGGGGAGCAGGTCTCCGACGACGAACACGAGGAACTCCTCCAACGGATGGCCCCATGACCCTGGCCGCGAGCATCGCCCCTCTGCTACCCACCCGCCTGGTCGCCGCCGTCGCCCGGGCCGTGTACCCGCGCTTCGAGCCGGAGCTGGCCCGGCTGGCGGAGCTGTGCCCCGCCGGCTGCGGGACGGCCGTGGACGTCGGCGGGTGGTACGGCCCGTGGACGCGCCGCCTGTCGCGGCGGGCCCGCCGGGTGGTGACCGTGGAACCGGTCCCGCACCTCGCGCGGCTGCTCGCGGCGACGGCCCCGCCCAATGTGCGGGTCGTGCAGGCCGCGGCGGCCGAGCGCCCCGGCGCGGCCCGGCTCTGGCTGCCGCCGCGCGACGCGGGCGACCGGGGGGTGTCCTCCCTGGTCCGCCGGAACATCCACGCCACCGCCCTCCCCGTCAGCTGTGTCACCCTCGACGAACTCGGCCTCAAGGACGTCGGGTTCGTCAAGATCGACGTCGACGGCAGCGAGCTCGCGGTGCTGCGCGGCGCGACCGCCATCCTGGCGCGCGACCGCCCCGCCCTCTTCATCGAGCTGGAGTCCCGCATCCAGCCGATCGCCCCGGTGGTGACGTACCTCTCCCTGCTCGGCTACGACGGCTGGGTCCTGCCCGGCCGCGACTGGGTGCCCCTGAGCGGCTTCCCGCTGGAGACCCACCAGGCGGAGACCTCGTACGTCGTCACCCAGGGCCTGCTGCGCCGGGTCCTGCCCTTCCGCGGCCCGCGGTACGTCAACTCGGTCCTCTTTCTCCCCGACGGCCGCCGCCCGGTCGGCGACGATGGATCGCATGCCCTCCGGAAAGCACCCCGCTAGCCCCTTCACCCCCCTCGACTTCCAGCTGGTGCTGCTGCGCCGCATGGCCGACCACAACCCGGACCTGGTGGACAACGCCCGTCGTGAACTGGGCGTCTCCCTCGCCGAGATGCGCGAGGCGAACAAGCGGTGGCAGGCGATGGTCCGCTCCCCGCGAGCGCGCGGGGCCGCCTCCCGCTACCGCTCGGTGCTGGGCGCCCCCGAGTCCGTCGTCACCCGCAAGGTCGGCGACCTGGACTGCGCGGCCTGGCTGTGGCCGGTCACCCTCTGGCCCGACCTGCGCTTCGAGGTGCTGCTCGCCCCGAACGGCGCGGTGTGGAACGAGTGGCTCGTCCGCGCCCCGGGAGCCCCGGGCCCGCCCCTGCGCACCCTGTCCGACCTCGCCCCCTGGTCCTGCACGGTCGACGAGGCGGCCCGCGCCTTCGCCCCCGCCCGGCCCCTGGAGGGGACGGCCCCGACACGGTGGGGCCTGGCGTTCACGGCGCCGGACGAGGCGGGGGTGCGGCGGGAGGTGGTGGCGGAGTTCACGTGGGGGCTGTTGCAGCGGGTGGCGGTGACCGGCTAGCGGACGGCCGCCGTCAGGATCGCCTCGACCACGCGCGCGACGGACGCCGTGTGCAGCGAAAGGAACAGATTCGGCTCGACCAGCTCCAGCTCCATCACCCGCGGCTCGCCACCCGGCCCGTCCTCCCCGTCCACGAGGTCCACGCGCGCGTACAGCAGCTCCGAAGTCTCCGGTACGGCGGCCAGGGCGCGCTCGGCGACAGCGAGCTCGGCCGGAGTCGGAGTCCAGGGCTCCAGACCGGGGTGGGCGACCTTGCGCTCGTCGTAGGGGGTCCCGGGCGCGAGGACGGCGCCCTTGCGGCTGGCGTGCAGCAGGCGGCCGCCGTAGAACTGCAGCGCCCGTTCCCCGCTGACGTCGATGCCCTTCATATACGGCTGCACCATCGCGGTGAACCCTTCCGCGTGCATCCGCGCGAGCTGCCGTACCGCCGTGTCGTGCTCGTCGGGCGTGTAGCGGGCGGCGAACCGCGCGCCCGCGCCCGAGGTGGGCTTGACGACGTACTCGTGGTCGACGGGGAGGGCGTCGGCGCCGTCACCGGGGGCGAGGTAGCGGGTGGGCACGACCGGCACACCGGCGTCGGCGAGCTCGCCGAGGTACCGCTTGTCGGCGTTCCACCGCACCACCTCGGCCGGGTTCGCGAGCCGGGTGGCCTTGCCGCAGCGCTCCGCCCACGCCAGGAACTCGGCCGCCCGCCAGCTGTAGTCCCAGGTGGAGCGGATCACGGCGAGGTCGTAGCCGCCCCAGTCGGCCCGCTCGTCGTCCCAGTACACGGCGTCCGCCTCGGCCCCGGCCTCCCGCACCGCCCTGACCAGCACGGGGAGGTCGCGGTCGACGCTGACCTCGGGGCCGGGGCGGCAGGTGACGAGGGCTATTCGGGGCACGGTGGGCTCCTTCGGGCGGAACGGTCGAGCGGATCGCAGGTTAACAAGCGCTTCCGGAACCGGGACAGGCCGCTTGACCTTCACCTTCGGGGAAGGCCCAGCATCGGTGCGAGGAACCGGAGAGGGCCGGAAAAGGGCCGGGAGGGGACCGGGATGCGCGAGGACATGCTGACGATCGGGGCCTTCGCCAAGGCCTGCCGGCTGTCGCCGAAGGCACTGCGGTTGTACGACGAGCTGGAACTGCTGAAGCCCCGCCGGGTCGACCCGGAGACCGGGTACCGGTACTACGCCGTCGAACAGCTGGAGCAGGCGCGGCTGGTGGCGTGGCTGCGGCGGCTGGGCATGCCGCTGGCCCGGATCCGTCGGGTGTGCGCACTGCCGGACGCCGACGCCGCCCGCGAGATCCGCGCCTACTGGGCGCAGGTGGAGTCGGAGACGGCCGCGCGGCGGGACCTCGCCGAGTTCCTCATCGGGCACATGTCGGCGACACCGAGGAAGGACACCACCATGCTGGAACTGCGCTACTCCGCACACTCGGACCGGGGCCGGGTCCGCCCCGCCAACCAGGACACCGCCTACGCGGGCACCCGACTGCTCGCCGTGGCCGACGGCTGCGGGCCGGCGGGCGCGCCCGCGAGCAGCGCCGCGGTGGATGCGCTGCGCTTCCTGGACGCGGCGGAACTCCCGGCCGGGAACGTGCTCAACCTGTTGGAGGAGGCGGTGCAGGGCGCGACGGAGGCGGTCCGGGACGCGACGAACGGCGCGGACGAGTCGGGTACGACCCTCACCGCTCTCCTGTGGACGGGCTCGCGCCTCGCCCTGGTCCACATCGGGGACTCCCGTGCGTATCTGCTGCGCGACGGCGCCCTGTTCCGCATCACCCACGATCACACCGTGGTCCAGTCGATGATCGACGAGGGCCGCCTGACCCCGGAGGAGGCGACGTCCCACCCCCAGCGCATGCTGCTCCTCAAGGCCCTGTCCTCCACCGCGACCGCGACCCCGGACCTCCGCCTCCAGGACACCGAACCCGGCGACCGCTACCTCCTCTGCTCCGACGGCCTCTACGGCGTCGTCCCCGACGCCCGTATCCGCCACCTCCTCACCTCCGCCCCGGCCCCCGACGCCGCCGTCCACGCCCTGATCGACGCGGCGAACGGGGCGGGCGGGCCGGACAACGTCAGCTGTGTGGTGGCGGACGTGGTGGAAGGCGCCGCCTGACCTGGTCGCATCAGGCGGGCGGCGCCGACATACCCGGCCGGGGTCACCTCACCGCGGGCTCAGCCTCCCGCCGCGGCTCCGGCTTCGATTCCGGCGCCGGCTGCGGCTGCGGCTGCGGATAGAAGTCCCGTGGACGTCCCTTCTTGTCCCGCAACCCCGCCAGCAGGCTGCCCGGGTACTCCACCGCCCAGTAGCTCACCGTCGCCACCAGGACCCCGGCCGCGACCACGAAGACCGCCGCCGGCAGGAAGCCCGCCCGGGAGCGGGGCAGGGCGCCGGTGTCGTACAGGAGCAGCATCAGGGGCTCGTGCCAGATGTACAGGCTGTAGCTGACCAGGCCCACGCCGGTCAGCCATCGGGCGCGCAGCAGGGCGTGCCAGCGGGGTCGGGCCGAGGTTCGCACGTGGAGGGTGGCGTAGAGCAGGGCGAACCAGAGGAGGGCGGCCAAGGGGTGGTAGTAGGTGTGCCAGGGGTTCTCCGGTTCGGAGTGGTACGACAACGCGTACAGGCCGGCTGCCGCGGTCAACGCCATCGCCGTGGCCCGACGCGCGCCGACCCGGCACCGCTCCCCCAGCGCCACCAGCAGCACCGCCAGCAGCATCCCGGCCGCGAAGCCGCCGAGGCGGGCCTGCGGGCCGAAGTACACCGGCCAGTTGGTGTACGGGACGCCGAGGGCATGGTGGGCGACGGCGATCCAGGCGATCGGGGCGAGGTAGAGCGCCGCGCAGCCCGCCGCGCACAGGGCGACGCGGGCGCGGCGGGTGCGCAGGCGGCGGCAGGCGCGGATCGCCAGGGGGCCCACGGCGACCAGGGTGAGGTAGAACGCGATCTCCAGGGACAGCGACCAGGTCGGGCCCAGGGTGTAGAAGATGCGCCGCTGGTCGAAGACGTGCGTGAACGTGAGGTGTTCCAGCAGGTCGCGCCAGTCGCCGGGGAGGGCAGGGTTGCGCAGCGACCAGACGACGAGGACCGCCAGGAAGTACAGCGGCAGGATTCTCGTCGCCCGGCGGAAGAGGAAGTCCCCGCCGGAGCGGGTCCGGTCGTCGCCGTCGATCGCGGCGCGGGCGTAGGAGAGTGTCAGCAGGTACGCCGACATGACGAAGAACAGGTCGATGACCTCCAGGGAGATCAGCGCCCCGAGGTAGGGGCTGTCGACCGGCGGGTGGGCGCCCCGCGCGTCGTACACGTAGTACTGCTGCCAGACGTGGAAGACGACCGTGCTCAGGGCGGCCAGGCCCCGGTAGCCCTGGAGTTCGAGCCTGCGGGTGCCGCTCATCGCTGCCCCACCGCCTCGGCGGCCGCGCGGGGCGTGACCCGCCAGCGGCGGTCCCCCAGCAGTTCCTTGAGGTGCGACTGCCGGGCGACGATGTTCTTGAAGTGGGTGTAGAAGACGGTCGAGATCAGTGCGTGGCGCCAGAACCAGCCGCGCCTGGCGCGCAGTTCGGGCAGGGCGAGCCGGCCCGCGAAGGCCGTCTGGGTGAATCCCGCCGACAGGGTGAAGGCGAAGGCGAGCAGGCAGGCCGGGGTGGCCCAGTCGATGCGGTCGGCGCCGCCCGCACGGACCGCCGAGTGGAGCAGGATCGGCAGGATCTGGAGCGACAGCCACGGCTGCACCTCGCGCCAGCCCAACAGCACCACGAGTCCCGTCTTCTGACGGCGCGTGAAGGAGGGGGACCGCAGGGCCCGGTACAGGTGTCGCAGCGACACCTGGAGCCACCCCTGCGCCCAGCGTGAGCGCTGGTTCCACAGCGGTTTGAGGCGGGTGGGGGCCAGCTCCCGGGAGATCAGCGTCCGGTCGGTGGCGATGCGCGCGCCCTCCGTCAACGCGCGTAGCGTCGAGTCGATGTCCTCGGTCAGCATCGAGCCGTGCATCCGGGTGCGGGCCAGCAGGTCGGTGCGCCAGAAGCCGTTGGAGCCGCCGAAGATGCCGAAGCCGTACAGCCGGGTCCGGCCGGGGTGGCTGACGGCGTAGATCGTCTCGAACTCTGCGGCCACCTGCCGGGCCACCCAGGAGCTGTCGCCGTTGCGGATCACGCAGTGGCCCTGGACCACGTCGTAGCCGTGGGACAGCCAGTCCCAGGCGTGGCGGAAGGCGTCCGGCGCGGGGTGGTGGTCGGCGTCGAAGATCCCGACGAACTCGCCGCGTACCCGGCTGACGGCGGCGTTGACGTTCTGCGCCTTGGAGGTGCTGCCGGGCACCGGGAGCAGCACCAGCCGCCGGTCGCGGCGGGCGATCTCGCGCAGTGCGTCCTCGACCGGCAGTGCATGGGGCGTGTTGTACGCGAGGACGATCTCCAGTTCGTTCGGGTAGTCCAGGCGCAGGAAGGACTCCACGGTGTCGACGATCGTCGCGGCCTCGTTCGGCAGGTAGGCGGCGATCACCGCGCTCGCCGGCGGGTACGGCTGCGCGGGCGCCGCGGGCCGGGTGGGCGCGTCGAGCGAGAAGAGGCATTCGAGGAGGATCAGCGAGGCGGACAGCACCAGTCCGGCCACCACCACCCAGTACACCGGCGAGGCGACGTCCCAGCCGAGCACCGTGTACGCCTGCTCGTACAGCGCGAACGGCACGCCCACGCCGATCAGCAGCGCGAGCAGCGGGGAGAGCGCGAGCAGGAGCGGTCGTACGACCCTCCTCGCGCGGCGGCGCGGGGCGGCGGCCCGCATCCACGGCTCGTAGCGGACGGGCCGCAGGTCGCCGTGGCGCAGGGCCTCGGCGACGGCGTCGCCCGCCCGCTCGACCGCACGGCCGTCGGCGTCCGCGAGGGGGAGCCAGCCGACGGCCGGGGTCAGCCGTACGTTCTCGTCGGCGACGACGAACCGGGTGCCGGCCACGGTGGTGGCGAACTCCGTCAGCGCGCGCCGGGCCGTCTCCTCGTCCACGCCGGGCATGAGCACGTACAGGCGCCCTTCCTCGTCCCGGCCGAGCCGGTCGCTGCCGTTGCCGAGCCGCTCGGCGACGGCGGCGAGGCGTTCGGTGACCTCGCGGCGCACCCGTGCCCCGAACCGTTCCTCCAGCGTGTCCGCCTCGGCCACGGCGACCACCGCGAGGACACCGTCGCGGCGCCCGGGGCGGCTCCCGGGCCGGCGCAGTTCGCGGTCGAGTTCGGCTTGGAAGTGGGGTGCGGAGTACAGGCCGGTGCGCGGGTCGAGGGCCAGCCGGTCGACGGGGACCGGGACGCGGTGGAGCTTGGCGGCGATCCGGGCGGACAGTTCGACGGGGTCGGCGGCCTCGGGCAGGCAGTCGTCCGCGCCGCTTCTCAACAGGCGGGCGACACCGGCGGGTTCACGGTCGGCGGTGACCATGACGAGCGGCAGCACCTGGCCCTGGGGCGCGGTGCGTATCTCCCGTACGACGGCCAGGGCCTGTTCGACTCCGCCGTGGCCGTCCAGGGCGACGATGGCGTCGGGCGGGGTGTGCTGGACGCTGCGGCCCACGTCGCCCGGGGCGGCGTGAGTGACCGCGTAGCCCGTGGATTCGAGGGTGCGGGTGAGCTTTTCACGTCGGGGGCCGGGGGTGCCGACCGCGAGGACATGACCTTGTGCCGACGCGTCGGCCGGCGGTCCGCCGGTCTGCGGGCAGGCCGGAGTGGTCCGGGGCGCGGGTGCGCGCCTCAGTTCGGTGTACATGGATGTGGGTCCAATCCTGTTCGGATGTGGGGGGAGGACCTTTTGTCGCTACCTAGCCTCACCAGGCGCCGTGAAGCCACACCTGCGGCGATGTTAAAGGCTGATTGCCTTTACGTGCCCATGCCAAGAAGATGAAGGGAATGGCGTGACCGAATGTGAGAGCACCGGGCAATGTGGAACCCGCGGCTAGCGTTCTCCGTCCGGCTCCCAGGCCAGCAGCCGCGCCTTCGCCACCGTACGGACATGCCGCCGCATGGCCGCCGCCGCCTGCCCCGGGTGGCCGGCCTCGATCGCGTCGAGGATGGCCTGGTGCTGGGCGAGGGAGCGGGCCGGGCGGTGGGGCTGGCGGAATGACGACCGCTCCTTGAATTCCTGGCTGATCGCCGTCGTGCGACGCGCCGCCGAGCCGGGCGGGACGCCGAATCACCCTGGCGGCGATTCAGCCACCTCTGCCCCGCTACGCGGGAGCGGGCCTTCACTCCGGCCCTGAAGTTCACGACCGCACCCTGCCCGGAAAGAGCGGTGGTGGCAGTAGTGCCCGCGGCGGTGTGGCTGGTGTTGGTCGTGCCAGGCTGGAGGCAGGCCCCGACGGCCACCACACTCGGTGTCCGTAGCAACAGTGCCCGTTGCAACAGTCAGGAGTACGACGCGTGTCCTCTCTCTTCCCGGCCCTGACGGGCGCTCCGGCGGAGCGAGCCGCCGTGCGGTTCGGCGACCGCTCCCTGGCCTACGGCGAACTCGGCGCCGCCTCCGGTGCCCTCGCGGCGCGGATCGGCGGGGCGGCCAGGGTGGCCGTCTGGGCGACCCCGACGCTGGAGACCGCCGTGGCGGTCCTGGCGGCACTGGAGGCCGGTGTCGCCGCCGTACCGCTCAACCCGAAGTCCGGGGAGAAGGAGCTCGGGCACATCCTGTCCGACAGCGCGCCGTCGGTGGTGCTGGCCGCCCCGGGTGACGAACTGCCCGCCCCTCTCGGCGACTTGGAGCGCGTCGACGTCGACGCGCATGCCACCGGCCCCCGCTCCCGCCCCGCCCCGGAGGCGTCCGACGAGGACCCCGCCCTGATCGTCTACACCTCCGGCACCACCGGCCCGCCCAAGGGCGCCGTGATCCCGCGCCGGGCGGTCGCACACACCCTGGACGCGCTCGCCGACGCCTGGCAGTGGACCGGGGAGGACGTGCTCGTCCACGGCCTGCCCCTGTTCCACGTCCACGGCCTGGTCCTGGGCATCCTCGGCCCGCTGCGCCGTGGCGGGTCGGTACGCCACCTCGGCAGGTTCAGCACGGAAGGCGTCGCGCGCGAACTGAACGACGGCGCGACCATGGTGTTCGGCGTGCCGACCATGTACCACCGCATCGCCCAGACCCTCCCCGAGGACCCGGGGCTGGCGCAGGCACTGGGCAAGGCCCGCCTTCTCGTCTCGGGCTCGGCCGCGCTCCCCGTGCACGACCACGAGCGGATCACCGCCGCGACCGGGCAGCGGGTCGTCGAGCGCTACGGCATGACTGAGACACTCATGAACACCAGCGTCCGCGCGGACGGCGAGCCACGGGCCGGGACGGTCGGCGTCCCGCTGCCCGGCGTGGAGCTGCGGCTGGTGGAGGAGGACGGGACGCCGATCACGTCGTACGACGGCGAGACGGTGGGCGAGATCCAGGTGCGCGGCCCCAACCTGTTCACCGAGTATCTGAACCGCCCCGACGCGACGACCGCGGCCTTCACGGAGGACGGCTGGTTCCGGACCGGCGACATGGCGGTGCGCGACCCCGACGGGTACGTCCGGATCGTCGGCCGCAAGGCCACCGACCTGATCAAGAGCGGGGGGTACAAGATCGGGGCGGGCGAGATCGAGAACGCGCTCCTCGAACACGCGGGTGTACGGGAGGCGGCCGTCACCGGCGAACCGGACGCGGACCTGGGCGAGCGGATCGTGGCGTGGATCGTCCCGGCGGACCACCGGTCACCGCCCACGGACGAGGAGTTGGCGGACCATGTCGCCCGCCGCCTCGCCCCGCACAAGCGCCCGCGGGTGGTCCACCATCTCGCCGCCCTCCCTCGCAACGACATGGGGAAGATCATGAAGCGGGCGCTGCGCCATGACTGAGCGGCGGACCGCCCGGGAGGCCCTCGCCCTGGTGACGGAGGACTTCGCCGAACTCCCGTACCCGGCACGGGACTCCGCCCCCGACGGCCCGCTCGCCTGGCACGGCTACGACGCCTCGCGCGCCCGCGCCGCCGAGCGCACCGGCGAGGAGGAGTCGGTGGTCTGCGGCACCGCCACCGTCGAGGGCACGCGCGCGGTCCTGATCGCGTTCGAGTTCGGCTTCCTGGGCGGCTCGCTGGGCGAACGCACCGGCGACCGGCTGGAGACGGCGTACACCTGCGCCCGCGCCCGCCGGCTGCCGGTGGTGGCGCTGGTGGCGACGGGCGGCAGCCGCATGCAGGAGGGCATGTCGGCCCTGACCCAACTCCAGCGCGTGGCACGCCAGTCGATACTCACCCGGGAAGCCGGCCTGCCCCAGATCGCGGTCCTGCGCGACCCGACGACCGGCGGCGGCTGGGCCACCCTCGGCGCGGGCGCCGATGTGACCCTCGCCCTGCCCGGCGCCCAGGTCGGCTTCGCGGGCTCCCGGGTCCGCCCGCCGGACGCGGATCCGGCGGCGTACACGGCGGAGGCGCAGGTGGTGGCGGGTTCGGTGGACGCGGTGGTCCGCCCGGAGGAGCTGCGGCAGTCGCTCGGGTGCTGGCTCCGCCTGCTCACGGCCCCCTCCACCGCACCGGCCCCACCGCCACGCCACCTCGGCACCACCGGCCCGCCCACCACCGGCTGGGACGCGGTCCGGCGTGCCCGCTCGCCCCTGCGCCCGTGCGCGGAGGCGTATTTGGCGGCCTACTTCACCCACCGCGTCGCGATCAGCGGCGACCGGTGCGGCGGTGCCGACCCCGACGGCATGCTCTGCGGGTTCGGCGCGCACGAGGGCCGTACGGTCGCCTACGCCGCCCAGACCGGCGCCGCCACCCGCCCGGCGGGCTACCGCACCGCCGCCCGGCTGATCCGCCTCGCGGACCGGCTCGGCATCCCGGTGCTGACGCTGGTGGACACGCCGGGTGCCGCCAACGACGCGGATGCGGAGCGGCAGGGGGTGGGCGCGGCGATCGCGGACCTGTTCGGGGCGGTGGCCGGGGCCCGCGTCCCGGTCACCACGCTGGTCGTCGGCGAGGGCGGCTCGGGCGGGGCACTGGCGTTGGCGGCGCCCGGCAACACCTGGGCCACGCCGGACAGTTACTTCTCGGTCATCGCGCCGGAGCTGGCGGCGGCGATCCTGAAGCGCGGGCCGGAGGAGGTGGAGGCGACCGCGGACCAGCTGCGGATCCGGCCGCAGGACCTGGTGGAGCTGGGGGTGATCCGGGGAGTCGTCGGCGGGCCGAGCGGGAGCGCACCCTAAGGGTTGTCCCGTAACTGCTGGTCACGGGTGAGATGATCTTGGTGTGGCTGGTGTGATCACGGCGTCGGAGCCGTCCTGGATAGCCCCGTTCACC
>NZ_LGUR01000021.1 GCF_001270495.1 Streptomyces viridochromogenes | reverse complement strand
CCCGCACCCCCACTCCCCCTCACCCCGTCGCGCTCCCCGCCGCGGCCCCCACGCCTCGTCACTCCTCACGGCGCCCTCCCCCTCCGAGCCAACGGACAACGCCGCCGAGCGCCCCCTCGTTGCCACGGATCCACCCTGCTTCGACCCGCCGCTCGGGCGCCCCCACCCCAGGTCGTCGTTCACGCGCTCACCTCACGGCACGCCCGGTAGAAGTCGGTCCAGCCGTCCCGCTCGCGCACGACCGCCTCCAGGTACTCCTGCCAGATGACCCGGTCGGCCGCCGGATCGCGTACGACGGCGCCAAGGATGCCCCCGGCGACGTCGCCGGGGCGCAGCACCCCGTCGCCGAAGTGGGCGGCCAGGGCGAGGCCGTTGGTGACGACGGAGATCGCCTCCGCCGTCGACAGCGTCCCGCTCGGCGACTTCACCTTCGTGCGGCCGTCGGAGGTGACCCCATCGCGCAGCTCCCGGAAGACGGTGACGACACGGCGGATCTCGTCGACGCCGTCGGGCGCGGCCGGCAGATCGAGGGAGCGGCCGATCTGGTCGACTCGGCGGGAGACGATGTCCACCTCGGCCTCTACGCTCTCCGGCAGCGGCAGCACGACCGTGTTGAAGCGACGGCGCAGGGCGCTGGAGAGGTCGTTGACGCCGCGGTCGCGGTCGTTGGCCGTGGCGATCAGGTTGAATCCGCGGACCGCCTGCACCTCCTGCCCCAACTCCGGTATCGGCAGCGTCTTCTCCGACAGGATCGTGATCAGCGTGTCCTGCACATCCGCCGGGATTCGGGTCAGTTCCTCGACACGCGCGGTCATCCCCTCCGCCATGGCCCGCATGACGGGGCTGGGCACGAGGGCGTCACGGCTCGGCCCGTGCGCGAGGAGCTGTGCGTAGTTCCAGCCGTACCGGATCGCCTCTTCCGGCGTGCCCGCCGTGCCCTGCACCAGCAGCGTCGAGTCTCCGCTGACCGCGGCGGCCAGGTGCTCGGAGACCCAGGTCTTCGCGGTGCCGGGCACACCGAGCAGGAGCAGGGCGCGATCCGTGGCGAGCGTGGTGACCGCGACCTCGACGAGGCGACGCGGGCCCACGTATTTCGGTGTGATCACCGTGCCGTCCGGCAACGTGCCGCCGAGCAGATAGGTGGCCACCGCCCACGGCGACAGCTTCCAGCGGTCCGGGCGCGGACGGTCGTCCTGCGTGGCCAGCGCGGCGAGTTCATGGGCGAAGGCGTCCTCGGCGTGCGGTCGCAACGCCTGGCTCGACTCCGCCTCCCCTGCTTCGACGGACGTCGGCTCAACGGACACAGTCATGGCAAAGTCCCCCTCCAGCTCGGCCGGTTCGGATCTGGCACCAACGTTGCACCACGCCACTGACAATGCGTTCCGACCTGCGCAAACGCGCCTGCGAGGCCACTCGCTGCACTTCCGCCCCGACCGATTGTCAGTGGTGGGCTCTACCTTCGATGGCATGACTCAGCAGGGGGTGCGCTGGACTGCGGACCAGGTGCTGGCACTGGCGCCTGACGCCGCGTCACGCAAAGCGGGAAGCAAACTCGGCGCGGCAGGGCCGTGGTCCGAGGCGGGGAGTACGGACGAGGGGACGCTGTGGGGGCTGTGCAAAGGCAGTGGCAGCAAGCCGTATCAGACGGTCATCGACATCGCGGACGCCGCCGGGCCCGCGTACAAGTGCAGTTGCCCGAGCCGGAAGTTCCCGTGCAAGCACGCCCTCGGGCTGCTGCTGCTCTGGGCGGACGGGGGCGGTGCGGTGCCGTCGGCGCAGCCGCCCGACTGGGCGGAGCAGTGGATAAAGGGGAGAAGGCAGCGCGGGGAGGAGGACAAGCGGACGGCGGGAGCGTCCGGTTCCTCGACGGCGCCCGGTGATCCGGAGGCGGCGCGCCGGCGGGCGGAGCGCCGCGCGGTACGGGTCACCGCGGGGGCGACGGAGCTGGAGCAGCGCCTGGCGGACCTGCTGCGCGGCGGCCTGGCCGGTGCGGAACAGGCCGGGTACGGCATGTGGGAGGAGACCGCGGCCCGCATGGTGGACGCCCAGGCCCCGGGACTGGCCGCGCGGGTACGGGAGCTGGGGGCGATCCCGGCGTCCGGCCCCGGCTGGCCGGTGCGCCTGATGGAGGAGTGCGCTCTCCTCCATCTCCTCGACCAGGGCTGGCTGCGCCGCGAGCGGCTGCCCGACGCCTTGTCGGAGACGGTGCGCTCCCGCATCGGCCTGCCCGCCTCGGCGGACGGCCCGCCGGTGCGGGACCGCTGGCTGGTCCTCGCCCAGTACGACACAGCGGACGTGAAGCTGACGACGCGCCGGATATGGCTGTACGGCGCCGGCTCGGGCCGCACCGCACTGCTCCTCTCCTACGGCGCCGCCGGCCGCACGCCGGAGCTGGCGCTGCCGGTCGGGCTGGCCCTGGAGGCGGAGGTGGCGGCGTACCCGGGCGCCGGGCAGCTGCGGGCGGCCCTGGGCGAACAGTTCGCACCACCCGCGCCCGCGGCGATAGAGCCGCCCGGCGTGACGACGGCCGAGGCGATCGCTCGTTACGGCGAGGCGCTCCGCGGCGATCCGTGGCTGGACTCCGTCCCGGTCACCCTGGACCGGGTCGTACCGACCCCGGACGGCGACTCGTGGCAGCTCGCGGACGCCGACTCGGACACGGCCCTGCCGCTGACCCCCGCCGCCCGCGCCCGTCCGGGCCTCTGGCGCATGGTCGCGCTGTCGGGCGGCAGGCCGGTCAAGGTGTTCGGCGAGTGCGGCCACCGTGGCTTCACCCCGCTGACGGCCTGGCCGCAGGGCAAGGGAGGGGCGGTGCAGCTGTGCTGAGCTGCGCCTCGCCCTGCGCCCGCGCGGCAACCGCCGACCCGCACCCGCCACCGCGGCCCGGACGTCCCACCCATCCGACCCACCCCACCCCTCGCAGCCACGACGGCCGACACGACGGCCGACACGAAGGCAGACGTGACCGCAGGCACGACGGCAGAAAGGAAGGCAGAGGGGAATGAGCCTCATGAACAGTCCCTCCGTTTCGGTGGATTCGCCGACGCCGGCCGCCTGGGAGGAGCTCGTCACTGCGGCCCTCCTCGGAACGGACCGGCGTACGCCCCCGGGATGCGCGCCGGGCCGGGAGGCACCGGCGGCGTTGCTGGACACGGCGGCCGTGGAGACCGTACGGCGGCGGGCCGGGCTGCAACCGGCGCGGGCGGCGAGGCGGCCGCGACCGGCACCCGATGACCCCCGCCCGGCGCTGCCTCCGGCGGCGGCCCGCAGGCTGGCGATGCTGCTGGCCGACCGCCCCGGCGGGGGCGGCGGCCGCAGGGGTACGGCACCTGACCTCATGGAGCTGCTCCCGCAGTGGCTCGCGACCGTGAACGACCGCGGTTTCGCGCCGCCCCCCGAGACGCTGCCCGCGCTGCTGGACGCGGCGCGGGGCCGAACGGATCTGCGCCCGGCAGCGCTGGCGTTCGCCGGCCCGCGGGCGGTGTGGCTGGCCCGGCTGAACCCGGACTGGCGGTTCGCCCTGCGCGCGACCCCGGGCGGGGGCGCGGCGCTGCCGCAGCTCGATGACCCGGCCGAAGTTCAACAGCTGTGGCAGGAGGGGCTGTTCGCCGAGCGGGTGGCCCTGCTCTCCGCGATCCGCGCACGGGAGCCCGCTGCCGCGCGCGACCTGCTGGCCACGACATGGGCGACGGAGCGGGCCGAGGACCGGTTGATGTTCCTGGACTCGCTGCGGACCGGGCTGGGCCCGCCGGACGAGGCGTTCCTGGAGCAGGCGCTGGCCGACCGGAGCCGCAATGTCCGTGCGACGGCCGCGGAGCTGCTGTCGGCGCTGCCGGGTTCGGCGCTCGCGGCACGGATGGCGGTGCGGGCGGGCGCATGCGTGGCGTTGGATCACACGCGCGACACTCCGACGATCATCGTCGAGGCACCGCACGAGTGCGACGCGGGCATGGAACGCGACGGGGTGGTGGCCAAGGCTCCGGCGGGGCGCGGGGAACGGTCCTGGTGGCTGGGCCAGTTGGTGGAGGCGGCGCCTCTCGCAGCATGGCCGGGGCGGCTCGGGGGGCGTACGCCTGGGGAGATCGTGACGCTGCCGGTGGCGGACGACTGGCAGGGCGAGCTGCACGCGGCGTGGTGCAGGGCGGCGGTACGGCAGCGGGACGGTGCTTGGGCGAGGGCGCTACTCGGGTCGCCCGCCGCTCCGGAGGCCGGCGGTCCGGGGGCGGTGTCCCTGGCCGAGCGCGCGAAGCTCCTCGGCACGCTGGGCCCCGCCGAACGGGCCGAGTGGGTCGCAGGGTTCATCGCGACGCACGGTTTGTCCGAGGCGTTTCAGCTGCTCGGGGTGTGTGCGGTGCCGTGGAGCGGGCCGCTCGGGCGGGCGGTGGTCGACGCGCTCAACATCGCGCGGGACGCGGGGAGTTATCCATGGAGTTTCAGTGGAGTGATGGGCCTGGCCGAGCGCTGTCTCGACCCGGCCGAGGCAAGCCGCCTGGACGGCCTGCTGGCGGTCCCGGACGAGACGGAGGACGCCTCACCGGGCGCCGGGGGCTACTGGGCGGAGGCGTTCCAACGGCTGGTCACAACGCTCCGTCTGCGGGCGGCGATGCTCGACGAGCTGAAACCGCCCAGCCCGTCCGGCGTTTGAGGACGAGGCCCTTCGGGCCGAAGCGGGGGTCCGGGGGCGGCAGGGGCGGCAGCCCTCAGGGACGGTCACCCCACGCACCCGCACAAGCAGCCGGCTCAGCCGCCGGTGGCAGTCGCTCAGCCGCCGGAGGCAGCCGGCTGCCTCACATTCGCCCGCACCCATTCCACGATCGCCTGAGTCGTCGCCCCCGGCGTGAAGATCTCCGCGACACCCTTCTCCTTCAGCGGGGGAATGTCCGCCTCGGGGATGATCCCGCCGCCGAAGACCAGGATGTCCTCCGCGTCCCGCTCCTTGAGCAGTTCGATCACGGCGGCGAAGAGGGTGTTGTGGGCACCGGAGAGGATGGACAGGCCGATCGCGTCGGCGTCCTCCTGGATCGCGGTGCCGACGATCTGCTCGGGCGTCTGGTGAAGCCCGGTGTAGATGACCTCCATACCGGCGTCGCGCAGCGCCCGCGCGATCACCTTGGCCCCCCGATCATGGCCGTCGAGCCCAGGCTTGGCCACCACCACGCGGATCGGACCGGCTGCCACACCCATCACTGCCTCCATGAAGCGACTACATCCATCCGTACCGACAGGCACCGCTCATATCTGAGTTATGCCGCACTCACCGCACATGTCATACATCGTGCGCGTATCGCACTTCTTCGCCGCCCAGCAAGCCGGACGCGCCCTCACGGCACGGACGCCCCCGGGCCACATCGCCCGAGGAAGTGAACGAACGTTATCGCCAGCATCCCGCAACCGGCAGTTTCGCGGTGCGGACCGAGGGGGAAATCACACGGTGGGACACGTTCGCCGCGCACCGTTCCATATCTCTGCGGCACACGGGCCGCAGCAGTCCGCGGTGCGCGCGTCGCAGTGGAACCACGCGCAACGGGAGTCGCAACGAGGTCGTCGCACCACCGCGCCGCAGGCCACGCGCCGTGGCGGTACGACGCATCGACGGTGGCACGAAGGGCACGTAGGGCAGGTAAGGCACGACAGCGGGGAGCCTCGTCGCCACACCGGCAGGGAGCCCCGTCAGGTCATCGGCGCACCATGGCCGACCCGACCGACGTACATCGCGCGCCTCACTCACCCCACGCGCCCTCTTCTTGCCCCGTCGGCCACCTCCGCCGCGGTCTCCCACGAGGGCACACGGGGGCCGGAGTCGTCCTCCTGCGTGCCGCAAGGAGGTCGGCCATGAAGGTCACCGGGGCAGCACTCCCCTTTCTTCCGCTCTGCCGACGCCTGCTCCCGAGCAGACTCGCCGGCCTCTCCCTTGCCCTGCTCAAGGCGACCGCCCTGGAGATCGCGATCCTCGCCGGCCACGTGCTGCTGTACCCCTCCGGCATCACCCAGGAACGCCGCACCGTTCCCGCGCTTCCCGCCCGGGACACCGCCCCGCTGCCGACGGAGGCCCAACCGCCCGTCGTCCTGCTGCACGGCTTCATAGACAACCGGTCGGTCTTCGTCCTGCTGCGCCGCAGCCTCGCCCAGCACGGCAGGCACCAGCTCGAGTCGCTCAACTACTCCCCGCTGACCTGCGACATCCGTGCCGCCGCCGAACTGCTCGGCCGGCACATAGAGGGGATCTGCGAGCGCACCGGCAGCAGCCAGGTGGACATAGTCGGACACAGCCTCGGCGGGCTGATAGCGCGGTACTACGTGCAGTGCCTCGGCGGCGACCTCAGGGTCCGCACGCTGGTCACGCTCGGCACGCCGCACTCCGGCACCCGCGTCGTCCCGCTGGCGAACGCGCACCCGATCGTGCGTCAGATGCGCCCCGGATCACCGGTCCTCGAGGAACTGGCCCGCCCCGCGCCCGGCTGCCGTACCCGCTTCGTGAGCTTCTGGAGCGATCTCGACCATCTGATGGACCCGCTGGAGACGGCCTGTATCGACCACCCGGACCTGATGGCGCAGAACGTCCGCGTGAGCGGCATCGGCCACCTCGCCCTGCCGGTGCACCCCGCCGTGGCGACCGGAATACGGCAGGCCCTCGACACCGCGCGGACCGGAGCTGAAACCGCCCCGCAGGCCGACGGCCTGACCGTGGCGTAACCCACCCCGTCAGCCAACCCAGCAGCCCCTCGCCGGCCAACCCGCCGACCAGCCCGCCGACCCACCCATCACCCGCCCCCGTCACCCACCCCCGGCAACCGCCTCCGCCGACCTCTCCCCAGCCACCCAACACGCGGATCCCACCCGGCGTACACCCGGCTCACACTCGGCACGCAGCCCCAGAACAGCCCGTCGACATCGAACAACCTTCGAACACAAGGCCAAACTCGCGCCCGCAGTCCGCCAAAACACGGCCGAATGCCCGTTTCCTTCGCGCGCGAAACCTGCCGAAGATTGTCGTGCCCGCGTACCGCCGGGTACAGTCGCCGCACTGCTCTGGCAGCCCCTGTTGTCGAGGCGAGAGAGAAGTTGGTGAACGATCGTCACCCGTCGGGGACCATGACCTCCCCGACCACGGCTTCCGATGCCACCTCGGCGCACTACGCGTCGTACGGCGCCCAGGAAGCCCAGTACGGTGACTCCACCACGTACGGCACCTACGACGCCCCCGGATTCGGCGCCGCCGGTCACGCCACCACCACCTTCGACGCGGACCCCTTGTTCGGCAGCCTTCCCGGTGAGAACACGGGCGCGTACGACACCACGCAGTGGTCCACGGGCAGCCACCACACCGTGAACTACGACGCCTATGCGGCCCAGCACCACGCCGCCTACGACACCGGCGCGTACGACACCACCGGGTGGACCGCCGAGCACGAGCGACTCCCCTTCGTCCCGCAGCAGGCCAACAGCCACGACACCTCTGGTCAGTGGGACGCGACCGCCTGGGCCCAGCCCGACCAGTCAGGCGTCCCTGCCGACCAGACCCAGCAGTGGGAATGGGGCACGCAGACCTTCGACACCGGAGCCTACGACGCCACGCAGTGGAACTCCGACGGCGGCATCGACGGCACGACCACGCAGGCGGCCGACGAGTACCAGCAGTCAGCAGAATCCTTCGATCAGCAGGCGACCGCGCACTTCGAGCAGATCGAGCACGCCGACCCCTCGGCCTACGACGATTCCGTTCAGCCCGACGCCGAGTTGACCGCCACCGGCGGACTCCCCGCCGCGGCCCCGCTCCTCGACGACCAGGAGGAGTCCGCTTCGGCCCCCTCCCCGCGCGCCGCCTCCCGCAGCGGGTCGCGCTCTCGCCGCCGTACGCCCCCCAAGCGCTCCGCACTGCTGACGGTCGCCGTACCGTCCGCGTGCGTGATGGGTGTCGCCGGGATCGCCGCCGCCTCCGTGGGCAGCCTGACCGACGACAAGGACACGACCACGCTGGCGGCGGGCGGCGAGGCCGTGAAGCCGTCCACCGCGAACAACAAGCTGGACACCCAGCTCGAGAGCCTCTCCGCCGGCGCCGACGACTTCGCCGACCGGGCCAGCCGTACGCAGGAGCGCATCGACCTCAAGGCCCAGCAGGCGGCCGAGAAGCGCAAGGCCGCCGAGGAGGCGGCCCGCAAGGAGCGGCTGCGCCCGAAGTTCGCGATCCCGGTCGCGCAGCACGGCCTCAGCGCCTACTTCGGCCAGTCCGGCATCAACTGGATGTCCGTGCACACCGGCATCGACTTCCCCGTGTCGTACGGCACGACAGTGATGGCCGCGACCGACGGCACCGTCCGGACGCAGTGGAACAGCGCCTACGGCAACATGATGATCGTGACCGCGAAGGACGGCACGGAGACGTGGTACTGCCACCTCTCCAGCTACCGCGTCGCCTCCGGTACGACCGTGAAGGCCGGCGACCCGATCGCGTACTCCGGCAACTCCGGCAACTCGACCGGCCCGCACCTGCACTTCGAGGTCCGACCGGGCGGCGGCTCGGCCATAGACCCGCTGCCCTGGCTGCGCAGCCACGGCCTCGACCCGTCGTAGCCGACACCGACCGGCGCGCGACGAGACAACTCCCTTGCACCCTGTCCGCCCCCGCCCTTCAGCGGGGGCGCACACGAGTCGGCCCTACAGCTTCTCCACCGGCGCGTACCGCAACAGCAGCCGCTTCGGCTTGGTGTCCCCGAAGTCGATCGTCGCCTCGGCGTTCGCACCCGTGCCCTTGACCGCCATCACGGTGCCGAGCCCGAACTGGTCGTGAGTGACCCGGTCCCCGACGCCCAGTTGCACGACCGGCTTCTCCGAGGTGCGGCGCGTGGCGAACCCGGACGCACCCGAGGCCGAGGAGCGCGAGCGGGACGAGGACAGCGAGGCCGCGACTCCGGACGCGGGACCGGAGGACACCGGCGAGGTCGCCCCCGTGCGCTTCCAGTCCACGTGCTGTGCCGGGATCTCCTCCAGGAAGCGGGACGGCGGGTTGTACGACGGCTGCCCCCACGCGCTGCGCATCGACGAGCGTGTCAGATACAGCCGCTCACGCGCACGCGTGATGCCGACGTAGGCCAGCCGCCGCTCCTCCTCCAGCTCCTTGGTCTGCCCGAGGGCGCGCATGTGCGGGAAGACGCCGTCCTCCATGCCGGTGAGGAAGACGACCGGGAACTCCAGGCCCTTGGCGGTGTGCAGGGTCATCAGGGTGATGACGCCGGAGCCGTCCTCGTCCTCGTCGGGGATCTGGTCGGAGTCGGCGACGAGCGCCACCCGCTCCAGGAACGCCGCGAGCCCGCCGGTCGCCTCGCCCTCACCCGACTCCTGCTCGAACTCCAGGGCGACGGCCGCGAGTTCCTGAAGGTTCTCGATACGGGTCTCGTCCTGAGGATCCGTGGAAGCCTGCAACTCGGCGAGGTAGCCGGTCCGTTCCAGCACCGCCTCCAGGATGGTGGCCGGTCCCGCCCCGGACTCGACGACCGTACGGAGCTCCTCCATCAGCGTGTTGAACCGCTTGACGGCGTTGGTCGACCGCGCGGCCATGCCGTACGCCTCGTCCACGCGGCGCAGCGCCTGCGGAAAGCTGATCTTCTCCCTCTGCGAAAGGGCGTCGATCATCGCCTCGGCGCGGTCGCCGATGCCCCGCTTGGGCACATTCAGGATCCGTCGCAGCGGCACGGAGTCCTCGGGATTGGCCAGCACTCGCAGGTAGGCCAGCACATCCCGGACCTCCTTGCGCTCGTAGAACCGAACCCCGCCGACGACCTTGTAGGGCAGCCCGACACGGATGAAGACTTCCTCGAAGACACGGGACTGGGCGTTCGTCCGGTAGAAGACGGCGACGTCGCCGGCCTTCGCGTCCCCCGCGTCCGTCAGTCGGTCTATCTCGTCGGCGACGAACTGCGCCTCGTCGTGCTCGGTGTCCGCGACATAACCAGTGATACGGGCACCGGCGCCCGCGTTGGTCCACAGGTTCTTGGGACGGCGGGACTCATTGCGCTCGATGACGGCGTTCGCGGCGGTCAGGATCGTCTGCGTCGACCGGTAGTTCTGCTCCAGCAGGATCGTCGTAGCGTCCGGGTAGTCCTCCTCGAACTGGAGGATGTTGCGGATGGTGGCGCCCCGGAAGGCGTAGATCGACTGGTCGGCGTCACCCACCACACACAGCTCGGCGGGCGGGAGGTCGTCCTCGCTGGGCGGCACGTCGACGGGGTGCTCGCTGGTCCCGACGAGCTCGCGCACCAGCGCGTACTGCGCGTGGTTGGTGTCCTGGTACTCATCCACCAGCACATGGCGAAAGCGTCGGCGGTAGTGCTCGGCGACGTCCGGGAAGGCGCGCAGCAGGTTGACCGTCGTCATGATCAGGTCGTCGAAGTCGAGGGCGTTGGCTTCCCGCAGCCGCGACTGGTACATGGCATACGCCTGAGCGAGGGTCTTCTCGAACCCGTCCGTCGCCTGGGCGGCGAAGTCCTCCTCGTCGATCAGCTCGTTCTTCAGATTGCTGATCTTGGCGCTGAAGGACTTGGGCGGAAACCGCTTGGGATCGAGATCCAGATCACGGCACACGAGTGCCATCAGCCGCTTGCTGTCGGCGGCGTCGTAGATCGAGAACGACGAAGTGAACCCGAGCTTCTTGCTCTCCCTCCGCAAAATACGAACACACGAGCTGTGGAAGGTCATCACCCACATCGCGTTCGCACGCGGTCCGACGAGCTGCTCGACGCGCTCCTTCATCTCGCCCGCGGCCTTGTTGGTGAAGGTGATCGCGAGGATCTGCCCCGGATGCACATTCCGCTCGGCCAGCAGGTGGGCGATGCGATGGGTGAGCACACGCGTCTTGCCGGACCCGGCGCCGGCCACGATGAGCAGCGGGCTGCCGGAGTGGACGACGGCCGCACGCTGGTTCTCGTTCAGCCCCTCCAGCAGCGCGGCCGCGTCGAGGGCCGGGCGGGGTGCGCCGTCGCGGTAGTAGGCGTCCCGGTCCGGGGGCACGTCGAACTTCCCGCCGAACAGGTCGTCCGGAACCGGCTCCGGAGCGTGATCGTCCTCGGGCGGTGGCGGGTGCTCCTCGTGGGCCCGTGGGGCCTGGAGGTCCGCCAGGAAGCTGTCGTCAAAGAGGCTGCTCATCGCTCTCCGAGTCTAGGGCGCCCCACTGACAGCCCGCGGCCGCCCCGAGAACATCGCCCATTTCTGTCCCCGACGATCTCCCGGCCCACCACCCGCTCACCCTCCACAACTACGTCATAACCCTCCGCGACCACCCCGCCAAAGCGACCAAAGACCCCCAGCCACCCCCAAACCGACCGCCACGCGCAACGCATCCCCCCAAGGTCACGAAAATGTATCGGGCATATCGAACATCAACCTTCACAGGGGCCACACGAGTTGGCTACCGTGCCGGACAGGCCGTACGACCCCCACCGGCGAACGTCGCCGGGCCGCACGGCCTCCGCCGAGTCCGGCACGCCCCACGGCGCCCGGAGCCGGGGACCCACCGAATCTTGGGGTGAATCGGCCGGACTTCCCACCCGGGCCGTAGGGCAACCCTTCCGAACCACCCGCCCGAACCCGACAGCTAACTCGGTAGGCGGAACGTGGAAGGAGTCGCCTCCCTTGGCGTCGCACCGCAAGTCGCGTCCCGCGGGTACGCGCGTAGCAGGCATACGGACCCCCGCCCTCGCCACGGCGGCCCTCACCTCCGTGGCCCTGCTGTCCCAGACGGCCAACGCGAGCCCCTCTTCGGACGACAAGCCGAGCCTCGAAGAGGTCGAGAAGAAGGTCGACGACCTCTACCGCCAGGCGGAGTCGGCGACCGAGAAGTACAACGCGGCCAAGGAAAAGACCGCGAAGCAGCGCAAGCGCGTCGACACCCTCCTCGACGACGTGGCCAAGCGCACCCAGACGCTCAACGACGCGCGCGAGGAACTCGGCCGCAACGCCGCCGCCCAGTACCGCACCGGCGCAGCCGCCCCCGACACGGCGACCTTCCTCCTCGCGGACACCCCCCAGGACTACTTCGACCAGTCCCAGCTGATGGACCGCATGACGGGCCGTCAAAAAGAGGCGGTCGACGACTACTTCACGCAGCAGTCCGCGACGATGAAGAAGCGCCAGGAAGCCACCCGGAGCCTGGAGACGCTCACCGAGTCGCAGAACGACCTGAAGACCGCGAAGGCCACCGTCCAGACGAAGCTCGCCGACGCCCGCGAACTCCTCTCGAAGCTGACGGCGGAGGAGAAGGCCCGCCTCGCCGCGATCGAGAAGCGCAAGCAGGAGGAGGCCGCCCGCAAGGCCGCCGAGCTGGCCCGGCAACAGGCTGAGGCAGAACGTCAGCGCCAACAAGAGGCACAGCAACAGGAGAGCAACGAGCCCCCGTCCGACTCGTCCTCCTCCGACTCCTCGTACGCCACCAAGGCCGAGAAGGCCCTGGCCTTCGCCCGCTCCCAGATAGGCAAGCCGTACGTCTGGGGCGCCACCGGCCCCGACTCCTACGACTGCTCCGGCCTCACCCAGGGCGCCTGGAAGGCCGCAGGAGTGGACATCCCCCGCGTCACCTACGACCAGGTCAACGCCGGCACCACGGTCCCACTCTCCAGCGCCCAGCCCGGTGACCTGGTCTTCTTCTACGACGACGTCACCCACGTGGGCCTCTACATCGGCAACGGCATGATGATCCACGCCCCGAAGCCCGGCGCGTACGTCCGCGAGGAGTCGATCTACTACGACGGAGAGTCGTCGATCCACAGCGTGGTACGCCCGGCCTGACGGCGAGGCGTACCCCCACGGGCCCGCAGTCGCGTACGGCGGCAAGGGGACGCGTCGGGGGGTGTCCGCCCGCAGAGTCCGGTGTCAAGGGACAGCACCTCCTGGCAGTACGCCAGCGCACCGGACCGAGGGCGGACACCTCCGACGCGGCCCCGCCCCACCCACCGACCGAACCGCGCTACACGCACCCCCACCGAACCCACACAGGCGCCGCGGGCATGCCGTGACGCTCCCCCCACCGGACGGCAACGGGCCGCCGCAGGCACCCCACCCGCCCAACCGCCGGAGGCCCGGCGCGCCCCACCCCCAACCCACACACCGCTCCCTAGCAT
>NZ_LGUR01000020.1 GCF_001270495.1 Streptomyces viridochromogenes | reverse complement strand
GTCGGGGGGTGTCCGTCCTCGGTCCGGCGGGCTGGCGTACTGCCAGGAGGTGCTGTCCCTGTCCCTTGACACCGGACTCTGCGGGCGGACACCCCCCCGACACGTCCCCTTGCCGCCGTGGGCGACTGCGGGCCGGTGGGGCTACGCGCCATCCCCCGCCCGGCGGGCTTCACCGCCTAGCCGTCGGCAGCCATTTCCCGGCGCCGGTACGGGCGTCTCGGGCCCGTCTGTGGTCTGAGGTCGAGGGTTGCCGTCCCTAACTCCCGCCCACTCGCGGTCGGTTTCGCTTCACGGCGGCCGGCGGCCGGCGGTCGTTCTCCGGTGGTGGTACGGACATCCTCAGCCCGAGCGATCACGTTTCGGCGCCCGTCCGGGCATCTTCAGCCCGTCCGGCGTTTGAGGACGAGGCCCCTTCAGGGCCGATGGGGGTCCAGGGGGCGGAGCCCTCTGGTGGGGTTGAAGGGGCGGAGCCCCTGGGGATGGGACGGGTAGGGGCGGCGGGGGCGAGGTGAAGCCCGCCACACGCGCGGACGCGAGGTCCGCTCCCACCCCCGGCATATCCCCAGTTCGCACGCCTGGCCGATTGCAGACCCTCCCGGCGGGCACGTAGCCATCGGTTCCACGGCGTCCAGCGCCGCCCCGTACGCTGTCCCCGTGGCAGAACCATTGGTGCGCATTCCGGATGCGAAGGTCGCCCTCTCGACGGCCTCCGTCTATCCGGAGTCGACGGCGACGGCCTTCGAGATCGCGGCGCGCCTCGGGTACGACGGCGTCGAGGTCATGGTGTGGACCGACCCGGTCAGCCAGGACATGGAGGCCCTGCGGAGGCTGAGCGACTACCACCGCATCCCGATCCTCGCCGTCCACGCCCCCTGCCTGCTGATCACGCAGCGCGTCTGGTCCACCGACCCCTGGACCAAGCTCCAGCGAGCCCAGGCGGCCGCCGAGAAGCTGGGGGCCGGCACGGTCGTCGTACACCCGCCGTTCCGCTGGCAGCGCCAGTACGCCCGGGACTTCGTCGAGGGAATCTGGCGGATGGCGAACGAAACGGATGTGCGGTTCGCCGTCGAGAACATGTACCCCTGGCGCTACCGCGACCGCGAGATGCTCGCGTACGCCCCGGACTGGGACGTGACGAAGGACGACTACCGCCACTTCACGATCGACCTCAGCCACACCGCCACGGCCCGCAGCGACGCGCTCCAGATGATCGACCGCATGGGGGACCGGCTGGGGCACGTGCATCTCGCCGACGGCCGGGGGTCGGCCAAGGACGAGCACCTCGTCCCGGGCCGCGGCAACCAGCCCTGCGCCGAAGTGCTGGAGCGTCTCGCCCTGACCGGCTTCGACGGCCACGTCGTCATCGAGGTCAACACCCGCCGCGCGATGTCCAGCGCCGAACGCGAGGCCGACCTCGCCGAGGCCCTCGCCTTCACGCGGCTGCATCTGGCCTCCGCGGTGAAGGTGCCCCGGCCGTGACCGACACCACCTCGGGACCGGACGGTGTGAGCTCCCGGCGCCGGGGCCGGCCCCCTCGCACGGAATCCGCCGACACCCGCGACCGCATCCTGGACGCGGCCCGCGAGGAGTTCTCCGAGCGGGGCTACGAGAAGACGTCCGTGCGCGGGATCGCCAAGGCGGCCGGGGTGGACTCGGCGCTCGTGCACCACTACTTCGGCACCAAGGAGCAGGTCTTCGAGGCGTCGGTGGAGGTCGCCTTCGCGCCCGCCCTGAAGGTGCGGGACGTGGTGCTGGAAGGGCCCCTCGACGATGCCGGGGAGCGTATGACCCGCGTGATCTTCGGGCTCTGGGAGAACCCCGTGACCCGCAAGCCGCTGCTCGCGATCGTCCGGTCCGCGGTCAACAACGACGCCGCGGCCGCCGTGTTCCGGCGACTCGTCTCCGCTCAGCTGCTCCGCCGTATCGCCGGGGAGATCGACGCTCCGGACGCGGAGCTGCGCGCCGAGCTGGCGGCCGCGCAGCTGGTGGGGGTCGCGATGATGCGGTACGTCATCAAGATCGAGCCGATCGCCTCGGTGGACGTGGAGCAGATCATCGCGCGCGTGGCGCCCGTGGTGCAGGGGCATCTCACCGGCCGGTGACGTGCACATGGACGTGCGGACAGCTGTTCCGCGAGACATTCGTCCCGTATTCCGGACACCTCGTCCCGCTCTCTGGATGACCGGCGTACGCTCAATAGGAGTCAGAAGTCTCTGATCGCAGTCTGTGAAGTCCCAGACACCCCAGGCAGTCCCTGAAGGAGCGAGCGACGATGCCCGAGCTGAGGTCCCGCACAGTCACCCACGGCCGCAACATGGCGGGCGCCCGCGCCCTTATGCGCGCCTCTGGTGTACCCGGTGCGGACATCGGCCGGAAGCCGATCATTGCGGTGGCGAACTCCTTCACCGAGTTCGTCCCCGGTCACACCCACCTCCAGCCCGTCGGCCGGATCGTCAGCGAGGCGATCAGGGAGGCCGGCGGCATCCCGCGCGAGTTCAACACCATCGCCGTCGACGACGGCATCGCGATGGGGCACGGCGGGATGCTCTACTCCCTGCCGTCGCGTGATCTGATCGCGGACAGCGTGGAGTACATGGTCGAGGCGCACTGTGCCGACGCCCTGATCTGCATCTCCAACTGCGACAAGATCACCCCGGGCATGCTGAACGCCGCGCTGCGGCTCAACATCCCCACCGTCTTCGTCTCCGGCGGCCCGATGGAGTCCGGCCGCGCCACGCTGGTCGACGGCACGGTCCGTACGCTCGACCTGGTCGACGCGATCTCCGACGCCGTGAACGACAAGATCTCGGACGAGGACATCCTCCGTATCGAGGAGAACGCCTGTCCGACCTGCGGCTCCTGTTCCGGCATGTTCACCGCCAACTCGATGAACTGCCTGACCGAGGCCATCGGCCTCTCCCTGCCCGGCAACGGCTCGGTCCTCGCCACGCACACGGCCCGCAAGGCCCTGTACGAGGACGCGGCCCGCACGGTGATGGACATCACCCGCCGCTACTACGAGCAGGACGACGACACCGTTCTGCCGCGCAACGTCGCCACCTTCGCGGCCTTCGAGAACGCCATGGCCCTCGACATCGCGATGGGCGGCTCCACCAACACGATCCTGCACCTGCTGGCCGCCGCCCAGGAGGCGGGCGTCCCGTTCGGCCTGAACGAGATCGACGCGGTCTCCCGCCGGGTTCCCTGCCTGGCGAAGGTCGCCCCGAACGTCGCCAAGAACCGCACGTACTACATGGAGGACGTGCACCGTGCCGGCGGCATCCCCGCCCTGCTGGGCGAGCTGCACCGCGCCGGGCTGCTCAACGAGGACGTGCACGCCGTCCACAGCCCCTCCCTGGCGGACTGGCTGAAGACCTGGGACGTGCGGGGCGGCTCGCCCTCGCCGGAGGCGCTGGAGCTGTGGCACGCCGCCCCTGGCTGTGTCCGGTCGGCGGAGGCCTTCTCGCAGTCCGAGCGCTGGGAGGCCCTCGATGAGGACGCCGAGGGCGGCTGCATCCGCAGCGCCGAGCACGCGTACTCCAAGGACGGCGGTCTCGCGGTCCTCAAGGGCAACCTCGCCGTCGACGGATGTGTCGTGAAGACCGCCGGTGTCGACGAGTCCATCTGGACCTTCGAGGGGCCCGCGGTCGTCTGCGAGTCGCAGGAAGAGGCCGTCGAGAAGATCCTCAACAAGCAGGTGACGGACGGCGATGTCGTCGTCATCCGGTACGAGGGCCCCAAGGGCGGCCCCGGCATGCAGGAGATGCTCTACCCGACGTCCTTCCTCAAGGGCCGCGGCCTCGGCAAGACCTGCGCCCTGATCACCGACGGTCGTTTCTCCGGCGGTACGTCCGGTCTGTCGATCGGCCATGCCTCCCCGGAGGCCGCGTCCGGCGGCACGATCGCCCTCGTCGAGGACGGCGACCGTATCCGCATCGACATCCCGAATCGCTCGATCGAGTTGCTGGTCGACGACGCGGAACTCGCCCGCCGTGAGCAGGCGTTGAACGGGGCGTACGCCCCGAAGGGCCGCGAGCGGAAGGTGTCGGCGGCGCTGCGGGCCTACGCGGCGATGGCGACCAGCGCGGACAAGGGCGCGATCCGGGACGTGACCAAGCTGGGCTGACGTACGTATCGCCTACGTATGTGTCGCGGACGTATGTGTCGCTGACCCACGTATCGCAGGGGCCGTCTCCTCAGGAGGCGGCCCCTGCGCATGTCACCAGGCCGACGGGTCGAGGGTGTCGACCGCGAAGACGGTGCCGTCGGGGGCGGCGGCGTAGACGCGACCGCCGGCGAGCACGGGCTCGGGCAGATCGGCCGCCACCCGGTCCGAGTTCGCGCCGAGCCGAGGCGGCGTCTGGCCCACGAGCCGCCCGTCGCGGGCGTCCACGGCGAGCAGCCGGCCGTCGGGGGCGGTGACGTACACATGACGGCCGTCGCTGACGGGCGACGACGTACGCAGCACGGTCGTCTCCAGAGTCCACAGCTGCCTGCGCGCCGCCATGTCGACGGCGATCAGCTTCCCGTCGCCGCCCACGAGGTAGACAACGTTCCCGCGTACGGTGCCGTGCGCCTGCGGGAGCGGCAGGGACAGCGGCACGCGCCGCGAGGTCCGGTCGGCGGGGGAGTAGCGGACCACGGCCTGCGCATCGCTGTAGATCCCCTCGTTGGAGACGAGGAAGACCGACCCGTCCGACGACGTACCGGCGAGCTCCAGCGTCCCCTTCAGTCGGGCGTCCCAGCGCACGTCACCCGTGGCCGGGTCCAGCGCGGTGACCCGTGTGCTCGCCCCGTCCACTGACGTGGTCGTCGTGTACGCCAGTGGATCTCCGGCGAAGGAGACGAAGCGCGGCGCCTGGTGACCCGGTACGGGCCGGCTCCACTTCGTGTCGCCCGAAGCGCCGTCCACGCCGGTGACCCTGCCGTCGGCGCCGGTGAGCAGCAGCGTGTCTCCGGCGGTGGCCGACTCGTCGTACGCGGGCACGGTCCGCTGCCAACGCGCCTTGCCCGTGGCCGGATCGAGCGCCTCCAGCCGCCGGCCCTGCCCGGACCACGGGTGGACGAGGCCGTCCGTCACGGCGGGCGGACCGCTGGCCTGCGACGCTTCGACGGGGTGTCGCCACAACAGCCGGCCGTCCAGCGGGTCGAGCGCGAAGAAGAGCCCGCTCTGGGCGCACACCACCTTCCCCGCCCCGTGGGAACACAGGGGGGTGCCTTCCTCGGGCGCCGGCGTAGACCACCCGCTGAACCCGGCCGACGTGGTCCGCGAGCTCGCGGGCCGCTCAGGCGTAGGGTCCGCACCGGCGAGAAGCTGTACGGAGCCCAGCGCGGCGACCACGGCGAGAGCCGCGCTCCCGACCCCGAGAGCCAGCAGCCTTCCCCGGCGCCTGGCGGGTGCCCGCCAGGCCTTCTCCTCGACACGAGAATCCGGCCCGGGCTCCGGTGTGGCCTCCGCATCGGCTGCGGCTTCCGCATCGGCCTCCGGTGCGGGCGGTTCCTGGGCGGTCCGCTGCGTCGGTATGAACGCCTGGGTGTCGTACGACGCCGCCACCGACCGCAATTCCCGCATCAACTCGTCGGGCGTGGGCCGGTCCTCGGGCTCCTTGGCGAGACAGCGCACGATGAGCGGGGCGAGATTCTCCGGTACGCCGGTCAGGTCCGGCTCGTCATGGACGACCTGGTAGGCGACGACGTACGGGCTGTCCGAGTCGAACGGCCCCCGCCCCGTCGCCGCGTGCACCATCACGGACCCGAGCGCGAAGATGTCGGCGGCCGGCCCGACCTCCCGGGGCCGCCGGAACTGCTCCGGCGCCATGAACGGCGGTGTCCCGATCAACTTCCCGGTCTCGGTCCGCAGTTCGCTGTCCTTTGGCCGAGAGATGCCGAAGTCGATGACCTTCGGCCCGTCCTCGGCGAGCAGCACATTGCTCGGTTTGAGGTCCCGGTGCACGACGCCGACCCGGTGGATGTCACGCAGCGCCTCGGCCAGCCCGGCCATCAGCCGCCGCAACTGCGCCCGCTCCATCGGGCCGTTCCGCTTCACCTGCTCGGAAAGGGTCGGGCCGGGGATGAACAGCGTGGCCATCCAGGGTCGTTCGGCCTCGGGATCGGCGTCCACGACCGGCGCGGTGAAGGCCCCGCTGACCCGGCGAGCCGCCCCCACCTCCTGCCGGAACCGCCCCCTGAACTCGGGATCCCTCGCGAACTCGGCATGTACGACCTTCACCGCGAGCTGCATGCCCGAAGTGCTCCGGGCCAGATGGACGACGCCCATGCCGCCGGACCCCAGATGCGACTCCAGGAGGTAGTGACCGGCGTACTCGGGAAGTTCCGCTTCCGCGCCCGCTCCGGCGTTCTGCTGTGGCGCCATGGAACCACCCCCGTGCTGTTCGTCCGCGCGCGCGACGCACGGAGCCTAGTCGATGACTCGTGCGAGACAGAGGCGGCTTGCTAGCCTCCGTGTTCCAAACACGCACATGTGTGCGTGGCGTGATTTAGGGGAATCAACGGGGCCCCATGGCTGTCATGGGGATCAACGGGGGAGGGTTTGCCATGTCTGCAGATCGCGTCGAAGAGGTCGAAAGAGCCGAAGAAGTCGGGGGTGTCGGCGAGGACGAGGCCGTCACGACGATGACGGCGGCGACGACCACGACGACTACGACCACGGCGGCTACGACCGCTGAGGTCACGACCATGGCCGCCACCGCCTCGACGGTGCGCTACTACTCGGTCGCGCCGGGTGTCCGCCTGAACGTCCGCCGCGGCCCCGGCACCGGCTACGCCGTCGTCCGCATCCTGCCCGAGGGCGCCCGGATCCCGATCTTCTGCCAGACACCGGGCACGACCGTGACCGGTCCGTACGGCACGTCGAACATCTGGGACAACATCGACGACGGTGAGTTCGTCTCGGACGCCTATGTGAACACGGGCAGCGACGGCTACGTCCGCCCGCGCTGCTCCTTCTAAGTCGCCTGAGCCGAGTGGTCTGACTGATCTGGCTGATCTGACTGATCCGCCGTCCGACTGGTCCGATCCGGGTCACGGTTCGCCGGAACCCGTACGGAGCCCGCGGCCACACCGGAGCCATAATCGACGCGTGAGCGAGAAGAACGGCACCCCGGACACCCCCGCGGGCTCCACGGGCCCCCGCCCCGAGCCCCTCCGCTTCTTCGGCACGACCTGGGTCGAGCACGACAACGGCTACACCGCCCGCCGCATCGCGGTGGCCGTCGGCTCCCTCGCCACCGCGGTCGCCTCCTGCCTGGTGCTGCGCTTCGCGTACGAGGGGATCCAACTCGCCGATACCGGCAGCTTCGTCACCCTCCTGGTCGTCGTGATGTTCGCAGTCTGCAGCGCGCTCGCCTACCGCCACACCTGGGACGGCTTCAGCAAGCGCCCCGACCCCGACCGCCAGGCATCCCTCCGCGGCCTCCTGGCCATCGGCTTCGTCGGATCGCTCCTCGCCTACTTCTTCCGCTCCCTCACCGAGGCCCCCGGCGAGAACCTCCACCGCGAGGAATACGAGACGGCCCGCAAACAACACGAGGGCCGCACGACCCGCCGCACGGGAAACCCGGCGAAGAAGCGCCGCCGCACCTAGTGCCGCATCAGACGACTTTCGCCCTGTCGGCGCTTGGCGGTGGCAGCTCGTGCTGAGTGACCCGGTTTACTCCGCGTCGAGCTGGTGGTCGGCCCAGACGTAGCTTTCGGGCAGCAAGTCGGCAACGAGGACGGTTCGGACGCGGTCGTCGTTGCCGACGATGACCTTGAGGGCGGGGAAGTAGTCGAGGAGTACTTGCCGGCACCGGCCGCATGGGGGGACAACCCCCCGGTCGCGGTCGCCCACGGCGACGATCGTGTCCAGCTCGTAGACGCCCTGGGCGGCTGCCGCGCCGATGACGACCAGCTCGGCGCAGGGGCCACCGGTGAAGTGGTAGGCGTTCACCGCGGTGATGATCCGGCCGTCCTGGGCGCGGGCTGCGGCTGCCATGGTGTGGTTGTCGCCCCGGCAGCGAGTGCGGGCGACGTGCGCTGCGGCCTGGATGAGTTCGTGGTCGACGGGACGGGTCTGCGCGGTCATCTTCTCTGCCTTCGTCAGGTGTCAGGCGACGTTGACCCGCGTGACGAGGGTGCGCAAGCGAATATCGGCGGTGTTTTGGTCCGCCAGACGACGTGGCGGCGGATCATGCTGCCCTGTCCCTTGTGGCCGGCGTCGTCGGTGCCGTCCAGGCGAAGTAGCCCGGAGCGGTGGACTGGACCTCGATGCGGTTCAGCCAGGAACTGTCGGTCGGCGTGCAGCCGAACTCGACGCTGCCGGCTGCGGCCCAGTCCCCGACCCGGGTGTCCTTCTTCGAGGTCAGGTGCGGGGAGAAGGCGTCGGGCACGATGACGACACGGACTTCGGGCGGGCAGAGGCTGCGCAGGCAGCGGCAGAACTCCAGGAACCGCACGCGCTTCGTCTTCGGCTTGATGTGGCGCCCGACGACACACACGGCCCACCCCTCGGCAAAGTCGGTGCACACCGCACCAACCAGAGCCACCATGGCCGTATGACGGCCCCCTCCCACACCGACCGCGCCCGCTCCTTCGACGCTGCCGCGGCCCAGTACGCCGCGAACCGCCCCTCCTACCCACCCGCTCTCTTCGACACGATCGAGGAACTCGCCGACCGCCCCCTCGCCGGCGCCCGTGTCGTCGACGTCGGCGCGGGCACCGGTATCGCCACCGCCCTCCTACGCCGACGCGGCGCCGAGGTCCTGGCCGTGGAACCCGGCGACGGCATGGCAGCCCAGTTCCGCCTCAGCCACCCCGACATACCGATCGTCCGCGGCAACGGCAACGCTCTCCCCCTCGCCACCGCCTCAGCAGACTTCGTCACCTACGCCCAGGCCTGGCACTGGACCGACCCCACCCACTCGGTGCCGGAGGCCCTCCGTGTACTGCGCCCCGGCGGCGCGCTGGCCCTCTGGTGGAACACCACCCCGCTCGACATCCCCTGGCATGTCGCGCAGGCGCGCCGCATCCAGCGCCGCTTCGGCAACCATCCCGTCGTCGAACAGAACGGAAGCGGCGCCCGAGCCGCCATGACCTTCCCCACCGGCCACCTCGACTTCACCCGCCGCAAGGTCCGCTGGAGCCGCCGCGTCCCCATCGACACACACCTGGCCAACCTCGGCAGCCACTCGATCTTCCTGGTCCACGGCACCGAGGCGAGCACCGCCTTCTTCGCCGAGGAGAAGCAGCTCCTCCTCAGCACCTTCCCGGACGGACTCATCGAAGAGACCTACGACGTGGACGTCCTGGTTGCCACCACCTCCTCCTGACACTCCTCGCCCCTCCACGACCACGGCCCACGAACTACGGACACGGACCGCGCACACGGACCGCCGACCACTGACCGTCGCCGCACCCGCAGCACTCGCCGTACCGCCGCACCCTCCTCACGCCCGCCCTCGCGCCGAGCCCAGGCGAGGGCGGGCGAACCATGTCGCCCACGCCGCTTGACGCTGCACTGCCACCGGAGGATTATTCATCGCATGATGAATTATTCTTCCGTTCGCTCCGATCCCCCCGACGAGACAGCCATCCGAGCCGAGACCGTGAACGTCGTACGCGGCACCCGCCATGTCCTCCGCGACCTCGACTTCACCGTCCCGCGCGGCCAGATCACCGGCCTCCTCGGCCCCTCAGGCTGCGGCAAGACGACCCTCATGCGAGCGATCGTCGGCACCCAGGCCAAGGTCACCGGCACCCTCGACATCCTCGGCCGCCCTGCCGGCCATCCCACCCTGCGCACCCGCATCGGCTACGTCACCCAAGCTCCCTCCGTCTACGACGACCTGACCGTCCGCCAGAACCTCACCTACTTCGCCGAGATCCTCGACCCGGGCCACGCGGCCGCCGACCGGCGTCACGACAACGTCACCCGCACCATCGCCGACGTCGACCTCACCAGCCACGCCGACGCCCTCGCCGGCAACCTCTCCGGAGGCCAGCGCAGCCGCGTCTCCCTCGCGGTCGCCCTCCTCGGCACCCCCGAACTCCTCGTCCTCGACGAACCGACGGTCGGCCTCGACCCGGTCCTGCGCCGCGACCTGTGGAACCTCTTCCACGACATCGCCGCCTCCCGCGGCGCCACCCTCCTCATCTCCTCCCACGTCACGGATGAGGCCGAGCGCTGCCACCGCCTCCTCCTCATGCGCGAAGGCCGGATCCTCGCCGACGACACCCCGGATGCCCTCCGCACCCGTACGCACTCCGAGACGGTCGAAGCGGCCTTCCTGCACCTGGTCGACGAGGCGACCGCGGCCGCCCGCGCGAAGGAGACCACGCGATGACCACCACGACGAGCCCGACCACCACACCCCGGCCCGCCCTCACCGGCGCCCTGAACCTGGCCCGCACGACCACCACCGCCGCCCGGGTCCTGCGCCAGCTCCGCCACGACCCGCGCACCATCGCGCTGATGCTCCTCGTCCCCTGCGTGATGCTCTTCCTGCTGCGCTACGTCTTCGACGGCAACCCGCGCACCTTCGACAACATCGGCGCCTCCCTCCTCGGGATCTTCCCGCTGATCACGATGTTCCTGGTCACCTCCATCGCCACCCTGCGCGAACGCACCTCCGGCACCCTCGAACGCCTCCTCGCCATGCCCCTCGGCAAGGGCGACCTGATCGCCGGCTACGCCCTCGCCTTCGGCACCCTCGCGATCATCCAGTCCGCCCTGGCGACCGGACTCGCCCTCTGGTTCCTCGGCCTGGACGTCACCGGCAGCCCCTGGCTGCTCCTGCTCGTGGCCCTCCTCGACGCCCTGCTCGGCACCGCGCTCGGTCTCTTCGTCTCGGCCTTCGCGGCCTCCGAATTCCAGGCCGTCCAGTTCATGCCGGCCGTGATCTTCCCCCAACTCCTCCTCTGCGGCCTCTTCACACCCCGCGACAACATGCACCCCGCCCTCGAAGCCATCTCCAACGTCCTCCCCATGTCCTACGCGGTCGACGGCATGAACGAAGTCCTCAAGCACACCGACATGACCGCCAACTTCGTCCGTGACGCCCTGATCGTGGCCGGCTGCGCCCTGCTGGTCCTGGGCCTGGGCGCGGCCACCCTCCGGCGCAGGACGGCGTGACCGTCGCGAGGCATGACCGTCGCGCGGCACGTCCGTTCGTCCGCCCACCGGACACGCCCCTCGAAAGGCCGCCCCCGGTGCGAGGATGAACCCGGACGACGCAACCCCCGGAGGGCACCCCAGCCATGACCCAGAAAGTCGCAGTCCTCGGCACCGGCAAGATCGGCGAAGCCCTGCTCAGCGGAATGATCCGTGGCGGCTGGGCCCCGGCCGACCTCCTGGTGACGGCCCGCCGCGCGGAACGAGCCGAAGAACTCCGCACCCGCTACGGAGTCACCCCGGTCACCAACGCGGAAGCCGCCAAGACCGCCGACACCCTGATCCTCACGGTCAAGCCGCAGGACATGGGCATCCTCCTCGACGAACTCGCCCCGCACGTCCCCGCCGACCGCCTGGTCATCAGCGGAGCCGCGGGCATCCCCACCTCCTTCTTCGAGTCCCGCCTCGCCGCCGGCACTCCGGTCGTCCGCGTCATGACGAACACCCCTGCGCTGGTCGACGAGGCCATGTCCGTCATCTCCGCCGGCAGCCACGCCAGCGAAGCCGACCTCGCCCACGCCGAGGAGATCTTCGGCGCCGTGGGCAAGACGCTCCGCGTCCCCGAGGGCCAGCAGGACGCCTGCACCGCCCTCTCCGGCTCCGGCCCGGCGTACTTCTTCTACCTGGTCGAAGCCATGACCGACGCCGGCATCCTCCTCGGCCTGCCCCGCGACAAGGCCCACGACCTGATCGTCCAGTCCGCGATCGGCGCCGCGACGATGCTCCGCGACAGCGGCGAACATCCCGTCAAGCTCCGCGAGAACGTGACATCCCCCGCCGGCACCACCATCAACGCCATCCGCGAACTCGAGAACCACGGCGTACGAGCCGCCCTCATCGCCGCCCTCGAAGCAGCCCGCGACCGCAGCCGCGCACTGGCCTCCGGCAACAACAACTGACGCCCGGCCGCCCCCGGCCCCGGGGGCGGCCAGCACACCCCTAGGCAGTCACGCCGATATCCGCAGCGACAACCGCAGCCGCCGGCGGCAGCAACCCGATCGCCCGATACGCGGCATCCACGGTCGGCCGGGCCATCGCCCGAGCTCGCTCCGCACCATCCCGCAGCACCCCCTCCACATAGCCAGGATCCGCGCACAGCTCCCTGTGCCTCTCCTGCACGGGCCTGAGAGCCTCGACCACGGCCTCCGCGGCGGCCGACTTCAAAGAGCCGTACGACTCATATACACCGCTCAGCTCCGTTGGGTTCCCACCCGTACAGGCAGCGAGGATCTCCAGCAGATTCGCCACCCCCGGCTGAGCGTCCCGGTCGTACACGACCTCCCGCCCACTGTCGGTCACGGCCCGCATGACCTTCTTACGCACCACGTCCGGCTCATCGAGCAGATAAACGATCCCCGGCCCGGAGTCGTCGCTCTTGCCCATCTTCGACGCCGGATCCTGCAGATTCATCACCCGCGCCGCGACCTGCGGAGGCGTGGCCCGAGGCACCACGAACGTATGCCCGTACCGCTGGTTGAACCGGACCGCGAGATCCCGCGCGAGTTCCACATGCTGCGTCTGATCGTCCCCGACCGGCACCTCATCGGTCCCGTACGCCAGGATGTCCGCCGCCATCAGCACCGGATACGTCAGCAGCGACAGCCGCACACTCCCGCCCCGCTCCCGCTCCCGCGCGGCCTTCTCCTTGTACTGGATCATCCGCCGCATCTCACCGTCCGTGGCCACGCACTCCAGCACGTACGACAGCCGAGCGTGCTCATCCACATGACTCTGTACGAAGACGGTGCACAGCTCCGGATCCAGCCCCGCCGCCAGCAACAACGTCGCGGCCTGCCGACTCAGCCGGCGCACCCGCGCCGGATCGTGGTCCACGGTCAGCGCGTGCAGATCGACGATGCAGAACAGAGCGTCGGACTGGTGCTGGTCGACGGCAGCCCACCGCCGCATGGCGCCCAGGTAGTTCCCCAGCGTCAGATGCCCCGTCGGCTTGACCCCGCTGAAGACTCGCGTCATCTCTCCACCTCCTGGTCGAGACCGCCGCACCCGCCGGCCGACCCTCTGGAGGGAGATACGAGAAACGGCCGCCGAGGCGGCGGCCGTTGAGTGCATACGTGACTACGGCCGCCGTCAGGCGGCCCACCACAGCTGGGTACACGTACGCGTTGTCATGGGGTCCACCGTACGCCCCGAAGGTGCCGTCCGGAGCGAAGTTGACACGCCCAGAGCCGGTACGTAGTGTTCTCCGAGTTGTCCGACGTGAGCGCCGACCTCGGTCGGTCCCCGGACAGCCACTCCGCAAGTACCAACCATCATTCGATGACAGTCGATCCGTCTGCCATCGTTTCATTGGCATGCGTATTTACGGAATGAGGAATCCGCGTTCGATAGAACGCAGCCCCCGATTAGCTCGGGAGCAGGGAATCCGCTAAAGTCTCACTCGTCCGAACGGCCCAACGGCCGCGAAGACAAGCCCCGCTGACTGGGGGTCAGGCCCGAAAGGATCTGATAGAGTCGGAACCGCCGGAAAGGAAACGCGAGAGCGGAAACCTGGAAAGCACCGAGGAAATCGGATCAGAAAAAGATCTGATAGAGTCGGAAACGCAAGACCGAAGGGAAGCGCCCGGAGGAAAGCCCGAGAGGGTGAGTACAAAGGAAG
>NZ_LGUR01000019.1 GCF_001270495.1 Streptomyces viridochromogenes | reverse complement strand
CCTGGCGGCGGTTGTTCTCGTAACCCGACGTCCCGGCCACCACTGTTGTGACGCATCTGGGGCGGAGGCTGGAGGCAGGCATGCCCACGACCACTTCTCATATGCCCGAGCCCGAGGGGTTCGCGGGGCCGCCCGAGGGGCCCGCCCGGCCCGCGCGGCTGATCCAGAACGAGGCGACCACCGAGATCCCCGTCCATCTGCTGTTCCGCGACGAGGCGGGCCCGGTGTCCGTGCCGCTCAGACCGACGGTCGTGGCACGCCGGCAGGGCACGGGGGAGCAGCCACGGCTGCGCCGCCCGGTGCAGCCCAAACCGCGCCCCGAGCCGCAGATCGAACCCGAGCTGGTGGAGCGGCCGGCGCGGGTGCTGCCGGGGGCGGCGGGGGTGCTGGTCGGTGTCTGCGGGGCGGCCGGGTGCCTGGCCACCTCGTGGTGGGCCGGGGTGCTGCCGCCGCTGGCGGTTCACGCGCTGGGGCTGCCGGCGTCCACGGGGGCGGGGTTGGGGCCGGCCCAGTGGGCGGCGTACACGGGGGCCGGGGCGCTGGGGCTGTTCGGCCTGGGCGGGCTGGCGCGCGGGCGGACCGGACGGGCCTGGGTGCTCGGGCTGTTCGGCGGCTACCGCGGGACGGTCCGGCGCACCGGTCTGCTGTGGGTCAACCCGCTCCTGCTGCGCCGCCAGGTCGACGTACGGCTGCGGCACTGGCGTAGCGAGCCGATGCTCGCGGCCGACGGCAACGGGGTCGCGCTGCGGGCGGTCGTCCTGGTGGTGTGGCGGGTCAAGGACACCGCGCGGGCGACGCTCGGGGTGGAGGACCACGAGTCGTATCTGCGCGAGTGCGTCGAGGCGGCGCTGGCCCGGGTGCCGGTGGAGATGCCGGGTGCCTCGCGGGGGTCGGTCGAGGCGGCCGCGGACACGTTGACCCGGTTGGTGGTGCGGGACGCGGGTGTGGTCGGACTCGAGGTGTTCTCGGTGCGGCCGGTGCGGGTGGAATACGCCCCCGAGGTCGCCGCCGCCATGCACCGGCGCCGTATCGCCGCGCTGGACGCCCAGGACCGGGCCACCATGGTCACCTCGGTCGTGGACTCGGTGGAGGACACGGTGACCCGGCTGACCATGCGGGGACTGGTCGAGCTGGACGACTACGAACGCAAGGCGTTGGTCAAGGACTTGACGGTGGCGTTCTGCGCGGGACGGGGGGAGACAGCCCCCTGAGGACCCTGATGCCCCCTGAGGCCCTGGCCCTCTGACGGCCCGTCGAACACGTTCCTCGATTGGTATGGACATGTTCAACGGTCAGTAATAATCTGAGACTTGGTCTAGACCTGCAAGCTCACCGAACTTCCCCCACGTTCCCAGGAGCGGCAGCATGCGCAGAAAGACCAAGTGGTACGCCTCCGCGCTCGGACTCACCACGGCCGGGGCCCTCGTGCTCTCCGCCGGAGGCGCGAGCAGCCACGGCTACACCGACCTCCCCATCAGCCGGCAGAAGCTCTGTCAGAACGGCACCGTGACCAACTGCGGCTCCATCCAGTGGGAGCCGCAGAGCGTAGAGGGCCCGAAGGGCTTCCCCGGCTCGGGACCGGCCGACGGTCAGATATGCAACGGCGGCCTCGGCCAGTTCAGCCAGCTCAGCGCGCCGAAGACGCCGTCCGGCGGTGCCTGGCCCACCACCAGGGTGACCGGCGGTCAGAACTACACGTTCCGCTGGCAGTTCACGGCCATGCACGCCACGACCGACTTCCGGTACTACGTCACCAAGCCGGGCTGGAACCAGAACCACAACCTGTCCCGCTCCGACCTCAACCTCACCCCGTTCTTCACGGTCCCGTACAACGGGCAGCGGCCGCCGTCCACGCTCTCGCACAGTGGCAGGCTGCCCACCGGGTTGAGCGGCCACCACGTGATCCTCGCGGTGTGGACCGTCCATGACACGGGCAACGCGTTCTACGCGTGCTCGGACGTCACGTTCTGATCCGGCTCCGGATCTCTGAGCGTTACTTGAGACAGGCGTGCTTCCCCCGGGGGTAGGTTCCCCACACGAGCAGTACCTGACCTCGGGGGAAGCACCATGGACTTTTTGTTCTACCTCGTACCCAGCCTGATCCTGGCCGTGGTCCTCTTCGGCGCCTTCCGGGTGGTGCGCCGCTCGCTGCAGGTCCGAAGCGCCTGGAACAGCGGTCTGACCGCGGAGGGGCGCTGTCTGCGGATGTTCACGACGACGCACGGCGGCAGCGGTGACTCGTCCGTGAGCACCACGCTGCACCATGTCTACGAGTTCACCGCGCGCGACGGCCGGACGGTCCGCTTCGAGGAGGAGGACGGCCCGGCGACGGTCCTCGAGGGCGACTTCGTCACCGTCTACTACGCCGAGGGCGCCGACGTGGTCGCCACGGCCAAGACGCCGCGCCGGGGCAAGCTGGCGGCGTCCACCGTCGCCGCCCTGGCGTTCCTCGGGGTGGTCGCGGTGTTCTGCGTCGGCTTCATGGTCACGTACAGCCAGATGTCCGACGGCTTCGGTTTCGACGGCGGTGTCGACGACACCACCGACACGGTCGTCGTCGACGGCGTCACGATGACCCCGTGACCCTCCACATCTGACGGTCCATCAACTACCGTGCGCCGCCATGGAGTCCAACAGGCGTACGGTCGCGGAACTCGTCGCCGGCCGATGGGACGACCACCGGCCGGGGCTGTGGTTCGAAGGGCGGGCGCTCACCCATCACCAGGTGGCGACGGGCGCCGCCGCACGGGCGGCCCTGCTGGCCGACCTCGTGCCGCCCCGCTCGCACATCGGCGTGCTGCTCGACAACACCCCGGAATACCCCCTCTGGTTGAGCGCGGCGGCCCTCGCCCGCGCCGCCGTCGCCGGGATCAACCCCACCCGCCGGGGGCCCGAACTCGCCCGCGACATCCTGCACACCGAATGCCGCGTCCTGGTCACCGAGCGGTCCCACCTCCCGCTCCTCACCGGCCTCGACCTCCCCGGGGTCCGCCTGCTGCTGACCGACTCGCCGGAGTACGACGCCCTGCTCGCCCCGTACGCCGACGCGCGACCCGACCCCTCCCGCGCCGCCCCGCAGGACCGGCTCCTGCTCTACTTCACCTCCGGTTCGACCGGCGCCCCCAAGGCCGCGATCTGCACCCAGGGGCGGTTGGCCGCCGCGGGCCGCTCCCTGGCCGACCAGTTCCGCGTCCGGCCCGACGACGTGCACTACGTCTGCATGCCGCTGTTCCACGGCAACGCGGTGATCGCCGACTGGGCGCCCGCTCTCACGGCCGGCGCGGCGGTCGCGCTGAGGCGGCGGTTCTCCGCGTCGGAGTTCCTCGCGGACGTGCGCGCGTACGGGGCGACGTACTTCACCTATGTGGGCCGGGCCATCCAGTACGTCCTCGCCACCGAGCCGCGCCCCGACGACCGGGACAACCCGCTGCGGCTCGGCTTCGGCACCGAGGCGGGGGCGGCGGACGCGGTGGCCTTCGAGCGGCGGTTCGGGGTGCGGCTGGTCGAGGGGTACGGCTCCTCCGAGGGCGGCGCCGCGGTCCAGTGGGCGCCCGGGACTCCCCAGGGGGCGGTGGGGAGGGCGAGGCCCGGGCTCGTCGTACTCGATCCGGAGACCCGTGAGGAGTGTCCGCCTGCCGTGTTCGACGCGGACGGGCGGCTGGTCAACGGGGACGCGGCCATCGGGGAGCTGGTCAACCGGGGACCGAACCCCTTCGAGGGGTACTGGCGCAATCCCGAGGCGGAGGCCGAGCGGCGGCGGGACGGCTGGTACTGGACCGGCGACCTCTTCTACCGGGACTCCGACGGCTATCTCTACTTCGCCGGCCGCACGGACGACCGGATCCGCGTCGACAGCGAGAACCTGGCCGCCGCGATGATCGAGAACATCCTCGCGCGGTACGAGGGGGCCCTCGCCGTCGCCGTGTACGCCGTGCCCGATCCGGTGACCGGGGACCAGGTGATGGCGACGATCGCCGGGACCTTCGACCCGGTGACCTTCACGGACTTCCTGGCCGCTCAGCGCGATCTCGGGACCAAGATGGCACCCCGGTTCGTGCGGGTGGTGAAGCGGATGCCGGTCACGGCCACGAACAAGATCCACCGGTCCCGGCTGCGGAAGGAAGGCGTACGCTGCGCCGACCCGGTGTGGTGGCGACCGCCCGGACAGCGGACGTACCAGAAACTGCAAGACGGGCTGAAAGACCCCGAAGGGCCTCCCGCTCCCACGAGAGGCCCTTCACCGGTGCACGGCCAGGGACTCGAACCCCGGACCCGCTGATGTTGCATTTCCCGGGGGGTAACCCCCGGACCTCCGGCCGCTGCTGCAGGAGCCGGGAGGGTCGACTTCACTCCGGGCTTGTTCACGCCGAAGGGCCCCCCGCTCCCACGAGAGGCCCTTCACCGGTGCGCCGCCAGGGACTCGAACCCCGGACCCGCTGATTAAGAGTCAGCTGCTCTAACCAACTGAGCTAGCGGCGCATGACCCTCGCCGACCGCGTTTTACGTGCTCTCGCGGCTGGCGACGGAGAAAATACTACCTGGTCCCGAGGGGTGCTTCCGACCACCCCGGGACGGGGCTAGATCGCCAGTGACAGCAGTACCGGCGCCGCGTTCCGGTTCAGTGCGTCCGCCGCCTGGCGGAGCCGGTGGGCGTGCTCGACCGGGAGTGACAGGGCCAGGCAGCCCACCGACGAACCCGCCGTGATCGGGACCGCCGCGCACACCGTGCCCACCGCGTACTCCTGGAGGTCGAGGTGGGGGACCGTCGCCGGCTGGGACTCCAGGCGGGAGAGCAGGACCCGGTCGCTGGTGATCGTGCGGGAGGTGAGACGGGCCATCTTGTGGCGGGAGAGATGATCGCGCCGGCCGTTGTGGTCGAGCTGGCCGAGCAGGCTCTTGCCGATCGCGGTGGCGTGGGCGGAGTAGCGGAAGTCGACCCACTCGTTGACCACGGGCGTGGCCGGACCGGCGGCGAACTGGTCGATCTTGATCTCGCCGTCGACGTACCGGCTGATGTAGACGGCGGCGCCGACCGAGTCGCGCAGTCGGTCGAGGGTGCGCTGGAGGTTCTCGCGCAGGGCCTGCTCGCGGCCCTGCGCGGAACCGAGGCGGTCCAGGGCGTCGCCCGTGACGTACGCCCCCTCGCCGACCTGCTCGACATAGCCCTCGCGGCGCAGCATCAGCAGGAGGCCGGTCAGGCGCTCCGGGCCGATGCCCGTGTGCCGGGCGAGTTCGGTGTCGGTGACTCCGGTGCTGTGCCGCGCCACGGTCTCCAGGACGCGCAGGGCGTCCTGGGCCGAGTGGTGCGGTGTCGTCGGCTCGTGCTGCAGCGCCACGGTTCCCCCTGCGGTCGCACGTCGCTTCTCGTCAATCCGGGTTCGGGTCTGCCAATCCCCTTCACGATAACGGGCAAGCGGCTTGTAGTGAGCGGTTGTTGACGAGATTGCGATGCCCTCAACTGCGGTGCTAGCACGCTGGCATATGCCAGGGTCATGAGCCGGTCATGACCCCGGCACAGACTCACAGCACAGCGCTGAGAAACTCCCGTGTGCGGTCCTTCTCGGGGTCGTTGAACATCTTTTCCGGGCTGCCGGACTCGATGACCCGACCGGCGTCGAACATCAGGACCTGGTCCGAGATGTCCCGGGCGAAATTCATCTCGTGGGTCACACAGAGCATCGTGATGTCGGTGGTGCGGGCGATGTCCCGCAGCACGTCGAGGACGCCCGCGACCAGCTCCGGGTCCAGCGCCGAGGTCACCTCGTCGAGCAGCAGCACCTGCGGCCGCATGGCCAGCGCCCGCGCGATCGCCACCCGCTGCTGCTGGCCGCCGGACAGCTGGGTCGGGCGGGCGTCGCACTTGTCGGCGAGGCCCACCATCTCCAGCAGCTCACGGGCGCGCGCCTCCGCCTCGTCCTTGGACAGGCCGAGGACGGTGACCGGGGCCTCGGTGATGTTGCGCAGCACCGACATGTTCGGGAACAGGTTGAACTGCTGGAAGACCATCCCGATGTTCTTGCGGACCTCGCGGACCTGCTTCTCCGGCGCCGGGAAGAGCTGCTCCCCGGCGACCGTGATCGTGCCCTCGTCCGGCTTGAGCAGGGTCATCAGCAGCCGCAGGATCGTCGTCTTGCCGGAGCCGGACGGGCCGATCAGGGTGACGTGCTTGCCGGAGTTCACGGAGAAGTCGAGGTGGTCGAGGACCGTGTTCGCCCCGAACCGCTTGGTGACCTGCTCGAACCGGATCAGCTCGCTGCCGTCCACCGGCGGGTTGGCGCTCGCGTCGGGATCTTTCATCAGAGGGGTGTCAGCTGACAAGGCGTCGCTCCAGGGCTCGTACGAGAAGGGAGGCCGGATAGGCGATGAGGATGAAGGCCACACCGATGACCGTCAGGGGCTCGGTGAACTGGAAGTTCTGCTGCGCGAACAGCCGCGCCTCGCCGAGCATCTCCATGACCGTGATCGTCATCAGGATCGGGGTGTCCTTGAGCATCGCGATGACGTAGTTGCCGAGGGCGGGCACCACCCGGCGGATCGCCTGCGGCAGGATCACCACCCGCCACGTCCTGGTCACCGGCAGGTTCAGCGCCGTCGCGGCCTCCCACTGGCCCGCGGGCACCGCCTCGATGCCGGCCCGGTAGACCTGCATCGTGTACGTCGAGTAGTGCAGCCCGATCGCGCAGATGCCCGTGGTCAGCGCCGGCCAGGTCAGGCCCCATTCGGGCAGCACGTAGAAGAAGAAGAAAAGCTGCACCAGCAGCGGGGTGTTGCGGATGAACTCCGTGACCGCCCCGACCGGCCAGCGCACCCAGCGGGTCGGCGTGCGCATCAGCAGCGCCCACACCAGACCCAGCGCGAACGAGATCAGCGAGCCGAGGGCCAGGATCTGCAGCGTGAGCAGCAGCCCGTCCCAGAAGTGCGGCATGAAGTCGGCGACAGCGCCCCAGTCCCAGGTCATGACACGCCTCCGAGGGAACCTGCCGCGCCCACGCCCGTCGTCTCAGGGCGGTGCAGTTCCTGGTCGGGTGTGGTCCCGACCGGCTTGCCGACACCGGCCTTGAGCTTGCGTTCCAGTCCGCGCATCCCGCGCGTGAGCAGGAAGGCGATGACGAAGTAGATCAGCAGGACGTACGTGTAGATCTCCGTGCTCTCCTGGAGCGCGAGGCGCACCAGGTTGGCGCTGAAGGCCAGGTCGCCCATGCCCATCACGGACACCAGCGCGGTGCCCTTGAGCAGCTCCACCAGCAGGTTGGTGAAGGAGGGGATCATCTCCGGCACCGCCTGCGGCAGCAGGATCAGCCGCATCCGCTGCCACGGCGTGAAGCTGAGCGCGATCCCGCCCTCCCGCTGCGCCGGGTCGACGGAGTTGAGGGCGCCGCGCACGATCTCGGCGCCGTACGCCCCGTAGGTCAGCCCGAGTGCCAGCGTGCCCGCCCACAGCGGGACCAGCTGCCAGCCGAACGCGACCGGCAGCACGAAGAACACCCAGAAGATCATGATCAGGGCGGAGGTCCCGCGGAACACCTCGGTGTAGACGCCCGCGAGGAAGCGGACGATCCACAGCCGGTGGGTGCGGGCCATGCCGACCCCGAAGGCGACCGCCGTGGCCACCAGTCCGCTCAGGACCAGCAGCTGGACGGTGATCCAGATCCCTTCGAGTACGAGTTCCCAGAGTCCCGAGGTCATCCGCCCGTCCCTCCTCCGCAGAGCTCCTTCGCGGTGAGGTCGGTCATCTCGGCCTCGGTGAAGCCGAACGGCTTGAGGATGCGGAACAGCTCGCCGCTCTTCTTGAGCTTGTGCAGCTCGACGTTGAAGGCGTCCCGCAGTGCGGTCTCGCTCGGCCGGAAGGCGAACGCGCCGCCGTCGACGTGCGGCTTGCCGTCGACGAGGGGCGCGAAGGCCTTGGTGGCCTCCGCCTTGGCCGACTTCTTGACGACCTCACGGGTGGTCAGCGCCGTACCGGCGAAGACGTCCACGCGCCCCGCCTCGACGGCGTTCAGCCCCGCGACCTGGTCCGGCACGATCAGGATGTCGCTCTCCTTGTACCCCGCCTCGACGGCGTACTGGATCTCGGCATAGCCGGTCCCGGTGGCGAACCTGGCCTTCTTCCCGACGACGTCCTTGTAGTCGTGCAGCCCCTTCGGATTGCCCTTGCGCACGATGAAGGAGTCGAGCATCTGATAGTCGGGGTCGGAGAAGATGACCTGCTCACAGCGCTCGGGATTGACGTACATCCCGGCGGCGACGACATCGAACTGCTGCGAGCGCAGCCCGGGTATCAGCGACCCGAACTCGGTGGGCACGGGCTGCACCCGGTCCACCCCGAGCCGCTTGAAGATGACCCTCGCCAGCTCGGGCGCCTCACCGGTGAGTTCACCGTTCTTGTCGATGTACCCGAAGGGAATCTCGCCCGCGATCCCGAGTCGTACGACGCCGGCGGCGCGCAGCCGGTCGAGCAGCTCGCCGCCCTTCTTGGTGGAGGCCGTGGCCACGCGTGAGCAGCCTGCCGCGCCCAGCGCGCCGAGCGCCGCCACCCCCGCGAGCAGCGACCGGCGGGTTGGGGTGCCCGATCTGTGTCCGACATGTGTCTCGACATGTTCCAGTGGTGGAGCCATGGCGGCGCGGCTACCCGGGACCATGCGATGTATGCACAGTGGAGTGCATGACAGAACGGTTCATCGAGGTGTCGCTGGTCAAGCGGGGCATCCACTGCACGGCCAAACTCCTGGACGACCGCGCCCCGCTCACTTGCGCGGCCGTCTGGGACGCCCTGCCCCTGACCGGCGACGTCTACCACGCGAAATACGCCCGCAACGAGATCTACGCCCTCTTCCCGCCCTTCGCGGAAACGGAGCCGCCCCTGGAAAACCCGACCGTCACCCCTATTCCGGGCGATCTGTGCTATTTCGCCTTCGCCGGCACGGAACTGGGCAGCAAGTCCTACGGCTACGACCGTGAGGTCCGCCCCGGCACGACGGTGGTCGACCTGGCCCTGTTCTACGAGCGCAACAACCTGCTGCTGAACGGCGACGTGGGCTGGGTGCCCGGCATCGTCTGGGGCCAGATCGTGGAGGGCCTGGAGGAGATGGCCCAGGGCTGCAACGACCTGTGGCGGTCCGGGGCGCTGGGGGAGTCGCTCAGCTTCCGGAGGGCGTGAGCCCGGCGATTCCGGCCTCGTAGAGCGTGTGCGCCACCCGCAGGACGAGTTCGTCCCGGTGCCGGGCGGCCACGAGCTGGAGGCCGATCGGCAGGCCGTCCCCGTCGGTGCCGACGGGGACGGTGGCCGCCGGCTGCTGGGTCAGGTTGAAGGGGTACGTGAACGGTGTCCAGCCGGTCCACCTGCGATGCCCGGAGCCCTTCGGGACCTCGGCGCCCGCCTCGAAGGCCGTGAGCGGGAGGGTCGGGGTGACGAGGAGGTCGTAGGTGTCGTGGAAGCGGCCCATGCGGCGCCCGAGTCCCATGCGGACGTCGACCGCGGCCAGATAGTCGAGCGCGGTGAGACGAGCGCCGACGTCGCAGATCTCCCGCAGCCCCGGGTCGAGCAGCTCCCGCTGATGCGGCCCCAGATGCTGGGTCACCCGGGCCGCCCCCGTGAACCACAGGGCGTGGAAGGCGTCCACCGGATCGGTGAAGTCGGGGTCGGTCTCCTCGACGTACGCCCCCAGCCCCGCCAGCCGCTCCACCGCCCGCCGCACCGCCGCCGCGACCGCCGGACGCACCGCCACCTGCCCGCCGAAGGAGGGCGAGTAGGCGACGCGCAGGCCGCGTACTCCACCAGCCAGTCCCGCCGCGAAGGAGCCCGGCGCCGGCGGGAGCGCCGACCAGTCACGGGAGTCGGGCGTGCCGATGACGTCCAGGAGCAGGGCCGCGTCGGCCGCGTCACGGGTCATCGGGCCGACATGCGCCAGCGTGCCGAAGGCGCTCGCCGGGTACAGCGGGACACGGCCGTACGTCGGTTTCAGGCCGAAGATCCCGCAGAAGGCCGCCGGGATACGCACGCTCCCGCCGCCGTCGGTGCCGAGCGCGAGCGGCCCCGCGCCGAGCGCCACCGCGGCCCCCGCCCCGCCGCTGGAGCCGCCCGCGGTGCGGGTCGGGTCGTACGGGTTGCGGGTGACGCCGGCCAGGGGCGAGTCGGTGACGCCCTTCCAGCCGAACTCGGGGGTGGTCGTCTTGCCGAGGAACACGGCGCCGTGCGCCCGCAGCCGGGCCACGGAGGGCGCGTCCTCATCCCAACGACCGTGCTCCGAGATGGTCTTCGAGCCCTTCCGGGTCGGTCCGCCCCGCATCAGCAGGATGTCCTTCACGGTGACCGGGACCCCGTCGAGCAGACCGGCCGGTTCACCGCGCCGCCACCGCTCGGCGGACGCCTCGGCCCCGGCGAGGGCCTCGTCGGCGGTGAGCCGTACGAAGGCGTTGACCTCCGGCTGGATGCGATCGGCCCGTTCCAGGGCGGCGCGGGTGGCGTCGACGGGGCTGAACTCCCCTTTCCGGTACCCGTCGAGGAGTTGTACGGCGGTCAGTTCGGTCAGATCCGTCATGCGTCGCCCTCCAGCCGTAGACATCGACATCAACGTCCGGGTACGTACCCACGCTGCTTGTCGACCACGTTCAGCAGTGGCCTGCCCGCCGCCCACCTCTCGTACAACTCCACGAACTGACGGCCGAGTTCATCCCGCCAGCCGATCGTGTCCCCGCTCATGTGCGGCGAGACGATCAGATTCGGGACCTCCCACAACGGGCTGTCGGGGGTGAGGGGTTCATGCTCGAAGACATCGAGCGCCGCCCCCGCGATCCACCGCTTGCCGAGGGCCTCGGCCAGGGCGTCCTCGACGACAAGCTGCCCGCGCCCCACGTTGATGAACCGGGCGGACGGCTGCATGACCCCGAAGCGACGGGCGTCGAACATGCCCTGTGTCTGCTCGGTGAGCGGCGCGGCCGCGACCACCCAGTCGGCGCGGGCGATCAGCCGGTCGAGGTCGTCGGGACCGTGGATGCCGGTACGAGGGGCCCGGCCGACCAGCGCGGTGGTGATGTCCAGGGCCTTGAGTGTGCGGGCGATCGCCCGCCCGATGGGCCCGGACCCCACCACGCACGCGCGCGTGCCCGCCACCCGCTGCCCCTCACGGTGCCGCCACTCCCGGGCACCCTGAAGCTCAAGGGTCTTCGGCAGGTCCTTCGCCATCGCCAGCACCAGCGCGGCGACGTACTCGGCGATCGGCTGGTCGAAGACCCCGCGCGCGTTGGTGACCACGGTGTCGGACTCGGTGAGCTCCGGGCACATCAGATGGTCCACGCCCGCACTCGCCGTATGCACCCAGCGCGGCCGCGGCCCCTCGCCGGGCCAGGCATGGCGCACGGCGTGCGAGGCGAAGTCCCAGACCAGGAGCACATCGGCAGACGGCAACCGCTCGGCCAGAGTGGCCTCGTCAGCGTGCTCGACACGGGCGCGACCGGTGAGGCGGCCGAGCCGGGGGAGGGGCTCGGCGTCGAGGACGAGGAGCGTGGGCGGGCGGTCGGAGGCGGGCGGCGGACCGGGGGTGGGTGCGGTCATGCGGGGTCGTCTCTCCGGGGTCGGCGGGGGCGTGCGTCGGAGGCTGTACAGGGGCCGTACCCCGGCGTTTCACTGGAGGGGACGGCCGTCTGACATGCGAGGTTTGACCACGCTCGCACCCGAACCTACCTTCGTCAACACGGGCGAACGTACGGTCCGTTGCTCACCCGTATCTCGTAGTGAGGGCGGTGCCTGCCATGAGCAGCCTGGACATCTCCTTCCTCGGCGGACCTCGACCCCAGCGTGGGGTCGGAGTGGTCGCCCCCTTCGACTTCGCGCTGGACCGGGAGCTCTGGCGCTGGGTGCCGGACGACGTCTCGCTGCACCTGACCCGAACGCCCTTCGTGCCGGTCGAGGTCAGCCTCGATCTGGCCCGCCTCGTCAGTGAGCACGAGACGCTGAGCGACGGCGTCCGTACCCTGACCGCGATCGCGCCCGAGGTGGTCGCGTACGCCTGTACCTCCGGCAGCTTCGTCGGCGGTATCGCGGGCGAGCGGGCGATGTGCGAGGCGATGACCCGGGCGGGCGCGGTACCGGCGGTCACCACGTCCGGCGCGCTCCTGGAGGCGCTGACCGAGCTCGGCGTACGACGCGTGGCCCTGGTGACCCCGTACACCGTGTCGGTGACGCGGGCGCTGGAGGAGTACGTCGCGGAGGCGGGGACCGCGGTCACGGGGTGTGCCTTCATGGGGCTGACGCGGCACATCTGGAAGGTGCCGTACCGCGATGTGGCCGACATGGCCCGCCAGGCCGTACGGCGTGACGCCGACGCCCTCTTCATCAGCTGCACCAATCTCCCCACCTACGACGTGATCCCCCAACTGGAGGCGGAACTGCGCATACCGGTTCTCTCGGCCAACCAGGTGACGATGTGGGCTGCGCTGCGCCGACTGGGTACTCGCGCGGTGGGGCCTTACCAGGCACTGATCGATCCGGCGGCACGGATCGACCCGGCGGCGCGTGGCGGTGCGGCGCTTCCGGAGGTGCCGGATGTACCTGAACAGGAACAGCAGTAGGAGAACCAGTCAGTGGCAGGCAAGCAGCGAGCAGCAGAAAGGCTGACATGACCGCACTCGGATTTCTCTACCCGGGCCACTCGGCGGAGGACGACTACCCACGCATCGAACAACTGCTCGCCAGCGACATCCGGCTCGACCTGGTGCACACCGACATCGGTGAGGACGCGCACCGGGTGGACGCGCTACTGCGGATGGGCTCGGCGGAGCGGCTCGCGGCGGGCGTGGAGGCGCTGCGGCTGACCGGGGCCGAGGCGGTGGTGTGGGCCTGCACGAGCGGCAGCTTCGTCTACGGCTGGGAGGGCGCCCACGAGCAGGTGCGTTCCCTGGCCGTCGCGGCGGGCATGCCCGCGTCGTCGACGTCCTTCGCCTTCGCGCACGCGGTCAAGGAGCTCGGGGTGCGGCGGGTGGCGATCGGCGCGACGTACCCGGACGACGTGGCGGCACTCTTCGCCGACTTCCTCCAGGCGGCCGGCACGGAGGTGGCCTCGATCCGCGGCTCCGGCATCATCACGGCGGCGGAGGTCGGCACCTGGGGCGAAAAGGAGCTGTTCGCCCTGGCACGCGAGGCGGACCACCCCGACGCCGAGGCGATCCTCCTCCCCGACACAGCCCTGCACACCGCCTCCCACCTCCCCGCCCTGGAACACCTCCTCTCCAAGCCCGTCCTCACCGCCAACCAGGTCACCGTCTGGGAGGCCCTGAGGCTGACAGACCGCCGAGTGAACGCCCCGGAACTGGGCTCCCTGTTCACGAGGGAGCCGATCGTGCAGGTGTAGCGATACGGACCCGCACCTCCAGCCCGTCCGGCGTTTGAGGGCGAGACCACCGTCCCGAACCCCCGCCCACCCGCAGGGGCGCTCTTTCAGCCCGTCCGGCGTTTGAGGACGAGGCCCCTTCAGGGCCGAAGCGGGGGTCCAGGGGGCGGCAGCCCCCTGGCGGGGTCGAAGGGGCGGAGCCCCT
>NZ_LGUR01000018.1 GCF_001270495.1 Streptomyces viridochromogenes | reverse complement strand
CGGGTGGGGGGGGGGGGCGGGGGGGAAACCTGGGTATGGCGCTGTTTCTGGGGGGGGTGTGGGGCGCGGGGGGGGGGGCCGTGGGGGCGCTGCTGGCCCGCGCTACCGGGGCGGCTGGGCAGCGGGCGGCGGCGTTGGCTGTGGGTGCGGCGGGGAGCGCTGGGGCGGGTGGAACCCGAGTTTCGGGAACTGCGAGTACGGACGGCGCGGCGGGTCCTGCGGGTCCCACAGGACCTACGGCCGAGGATGCCGGGGCCTCGACGTACGCGAGCCGGTCCGGGCCGTACACGCCCGGCACTCCGTACCGGCCGCCGAACCCGGCGACGAACCCGTATCTGCGCGTGCCGGAGGACGCGCGGCCGCCCGGCGCGGCGCCGCCTCCCGGGGGTGCGCGGGCGCCCGAGGACGCTCCGGCGCGTGATGCGGGCTGGGGGCGCGACGATGCACGCCAGCCCCATCACCACCGGTCCGGCGACCCACAGGCCGCCGAGCCGCCGCCCGCCGGTGGTGACGACATGTACGGCGCCCCCACGGTCGTCCGGCCGATCGGGCCGCCGCCGAGGTCGCCCCGGCCTCCTCGGCGGCGTGGGGACCGGGCGCCGTCTGGAGCGGGCGACGGGCCACCTCCCCCTCCACCCCCTCCACCGCCTCCTCCCCCGCCACCGGGAAGGCCGGAGGGCCGTTCCTGATCCACGGGGCCAGAAGTGCGGCCGTGGCCGGAACGTAAGGCTCGCGCCACTCGACCGACACCCAGTGTTCCGTGTCCGCTAGACGGACCTCAGCGGCGGCAGGCACTGGGTGCCGGATACGGTGGAAGCACCATGAGCGCATCGCAGACCTCCGACATCCCCACCCTTCTCGTCAAGATCTTCGGGAAGGACAGGCCGGGCATCACGGCCGGCCTCTTCGACACGCTGGCCGCCTACTCCGTCGACGTGGTCGACATCGAGCAGGTCGTCACCCGTGGCCGGATCACGCTGTGCGCTCTCGTGACGCAGCCTCCGGCCGGCATGGAGGGGGATCTCCGGGCGACCGTCCACAGCTGGGCCGAGTCGATGAAGATGCAGGCGGAGATCATCTCCGGCCTGGGCGACAACCGGCCCCGCGGCCTCGGCCGGTCCCTGGTGACCGTGCTCGGGCACCCCCTCACCGCGGAGGCCACGGCCTCGATCGCCGCGAAGATCACGAAGTCGGGCGGCAACATCGACCGTATCTTCCGGCTCGCCAAGTACCCGGTGACGGCGGTGGAGTTCGCGGTGTCCGGCGTGGAGACCGAGCCGCTGCGCACCGCCCTGGTGACCGACGCGGCGGCACTGGGTGTCGACATCGCGGTCGTCGCGGCCGGGTTGCACCGGCGCGCCCAGCGCCTGGTCGTCATGGACGTGGACTCGACCCTGATCCAGGACGAGGTCATCGAGCTCTTCGCGGCGCACGCCGGCTGTGAGGACAAGGTGGCCGAGGTGACGGCGGCCGCGATGCGCGGGGAGCTGGACTTCGAGCAGTCGCTGCACGCGCGCGTGGCGCTGCTGGAAGGGCTGGACGCCTCGGTGGTGGAGAAGGTGCGCAGCGAGGTGCGGCTGACGCCGGGCGCGCGCACACTGATCCGTACGCTGAAGCGCCTCGGTTACCAAGTGGGTGTCGTCTCGGGTGGGTTCACGCAGGTCACCGATGACCTGCAGGAGCGGCTGGGGCTCGATTTCGCCCAGGCGAACACGCTGGAGATCGTCGACGGGAAGCTGACGGGCCGGGTCACCGGCGAGATCGTGGACCGGGCCGGCAAGGCTCGGCTGCTGCGCCGGTTCGCCGCGGAGGCGGGGGTGCCGCTGTCGCAGACGGTGGCGATCGGTGACGGCGCCAACGACCTGGACATGCTCAACGCGGCCGGCCTGGGGGTCGCCTTCAACGCCAAGCCGGTGGTGCGGGAGGCGGCGCACACGGCGGTGAACGTGCCGTTCCTGGACACGGTCCTGTATCTGCTGGGCGTCACCCGCGAAGAGGTCGAGACGGCGGACAGTCACGACGAGGGCTGACGATCGGCGGCGTCCGAAGCCCTGCGACCGGCCGCACGACCGTCCGCAAGTGAAGCTCTACGTGCACGGGGGCCCGGCACCACGACGGTGCCGGGCCCCTTGGTGTACGTCGGTCACTCGGAAGGGGCCCAGTAGTCGAGCAGGGTGGCCACGCCGGGTTCCAACGTCTTCCAGCTGCCGCTGAAGGAGAGGACGGCGAAGGCGGCGGCCGGGAAGCCGCGGCGGTTCATCCGCTCGCGCGCGTCGCCCTCGGCCGAACCGGAGAGGACTTCGGCGAGGCCCTGCACGCCCGGGTTGTGGCCGATCAGCAGGACGTTCTGCGCGTCGTCGGGTGTCTCGTTGAGCACGGCGATCAGCTCGCCGGGCGAGGCCTCGTAGACCCGCTCCTCGTAGATGGTTTTCGGCCGGTGCGGGAACTCGTGGACGGCGAGCTTCCAGGTCTCCCGCGTGCGGGTCGCTGTGGAGCACACGGCCAGATCGAAGGGGACGTCGGTGTCGGCCAGCCTGCGTCCGGCCTCTGCCGCGTCCATCCGGCCCCGGTCGGCGAGCGGCCGCTCGTGGTCGTTCACCTGTGGCCAGTCGGCTTTCGCATGCCGGAAGAGGACAATCCTGCGGGGTTCTGCGACGCTCATGAGATCCAGCTTCGCATGAAACACGCCACGGGGCGCAGGGAGTTGACGGGCGGCTTTGGCCATGCTCAGCGCGTGATCAGCTGCTGTATGCGCTCGAAGAGCTGCGTGATCGCGGGCTCGGCGGTCGCGGCATGCGCGTCGGACGGGTTGATGATCAGCATCAGCAGCGTGATGAAGGCGAGCGTCGGCAGGGCGAGCGCCCACCAGGGCAGCCGGATGTCCGCACGGCCCGAGGACGCCGGGTGGGGCGGGGTGTGCATGCGGGCCGACATGTCGCCTCCGTGGGGCTTCGAGTGTCCGTGTCCGCCTCTCGCGGTCACACTTCGAAGTTACGGACTCCTCGGCGTTCAACCCATCCGGTGATCCACCCAGTTGACCCTGACACTCGCCCCCTAGGGGATGGTGGTGCTGGCCCTACCATCGGCAGGACGGCAGGCGTCAGGAGCGGCGGTTCGTGCCGCCTCAGGGAGCGGCGATCGTCGCCACGATGGCGATGATCACGAAGATGGCGAAGAAGGCCCCGAAGACGAGCAGCATCTTCTTCTGGCCGTTCTGGGGGTTCGGGTCGAGCACTGGCATGCGGCAAGTCTCGCACCCACGGTCCCCCGGATGCTCGCCGGGGTGGCCCTCAGCGGGCCGCCTCTTCCTCGACCGTGCGGTTGCGTCCCGCCAGGACACCCACCGCCATCTGCGGGATCATCAGGCCGGCCATGAGCGCGATCGGCAGCCCCCAGCCGCCGCTGTGCTGGTAGAGCACGCCCACCAGGAGCGGGCCGGGGATGGAGATCAGATAGCCGGTGCTCTGCGCGAAGCCCGACAGCTGGGCCACGCCGGCGCTGCTCCTGGCCCGCATGCCGACCATGGTGAGGGCCAGCGGGAACGAGCAGTTGGAGACGCCGAGCAGCAGGGCCCAGACCCAGGCGCCGGCGACCGGCGCCAGGTACAGCCCGGCGTACCCGACGAGCCCGCAGGCGCCCAGCGCGAGCACGATCGGCCCCTGGTGGGGCAGCCTGGTGGCGAGGCGGGGGATGACGAAGGCCAGCGGCACACCCATCACCATGGTGACGGCGAGCAGCAGCCCCGCGGTGCCGGCGGGCACGCCCGCGTCCCGGAAGATCTGTGCCATCCAGCCCATCGTGATGTAGGCGCCGGTGGCCTGGAGCCCGAAGTAGACGGCGAGGGCCCAGGCGGTGCGGCTCCGGGTGATCCGCAGCGGAGGTGCCGCCACGCGCGCGTGGGTCTCCTGCGCGGAGCCGGCAGGCGCCGATCCCCGGTCCCGGACGAAGGGGATCCACGGCAGTACGGCCAACGCCGCGACGGCCGCCCACACCGCGAGCCCGGTCTGCCAACTGCCGCCCAGCACCTCGGTCATGGGCACCGTCACCGCCGCCGCGGACGCGGTACCGAGGGCGAGGGCCATCGAGTACAGGCCGGTCATGGAGCCGACCCGGTCCGGGAACCAGCGCTTGACGATGACCGGCATCAGGACGTTGCTGACCGCGATACCCATGAGGGCGAGCGCGCTGGCGGCCAGGAAGCCGGCCGTGCTGCCGACGTACGGGCGCAGGAGCAGGCCGGCGGTGATGGCGGCCATGCCGGCGCACACCACCGCGCCGGGGCCGAAGCGGCGGGCCAGCCGGGGTGCCATGACACCGAAGACGGCGAAACAGAGCGGCGGCACCGAGGTGAGCAGTCCGGCCACGCTGCCGCTCATGCCGAGCCCGTCGCGGACCTCTTCGAGGAGGGCGCCCAGGCTGGTGATGGCGGGGCGGAGGTTCAGCGCGGTCAGCACGATGCCGAGCACCAGCAGCCGCATCGTCCACGCGCGCGTGGCGGGCTGGGGGGCGGTGCGCGCGTCGGGGGTGCGTATACGCATGGACGTCACCGTCCGGGTCGTTTCCTCGCTTGCCATGAGGCCCATCATAGAATCATGGGATGATTGGTTGTCCACCTCCGGGCCGCCCAGTGCCCGTCCTCCCGTGCGAAGGTGTGCCATGCCCTTGAGCCACCCCCGCCGTTCGGCCTTGTCCGAGCAGGTCATCGCGTCGCTGCGGAACCAGATCACCTCGGGCGAATGGCCCGTCGGCGCGCGCATCCCGACGGAGCCCGAGCTGGTCGAGCAGCTCGGTGTGGCCCGCAACACGGTCCGCGAGGCCGTCCGCGCGCTCGCGCACAACGGCCTGCTGGACATCCGCCAGGGCTCCGGCACCTATGTGGTGGCCACCAGCGAGCTGGCGGGCGTCATGCACCGCCGCTTCGCCGACGCCGACCCCCGGCACATCGCCGAGCTGCGCTCCACGCTGGAGTCCGCCGCCGCGAAGCTGGCCGCCGAGCGGCGCACGGAGAAGGACCTCAAGCAGCTGGACGCGCTGTTGGTGCGGCGCGAGGAGGCGTGGGAGTCGGGCGACGCGGAGGCGTTCGTGGCGGCCGACGCGACCTTCCATCTGGCGGTGGTGGCGGCCTCCCACAACGACGTGATGACCGCGATGTACGCCGACCTGGGCGAGGTGCTGCGGGACTGGCTGCGCGAGGACGTCGGCCAGGAGCTGACACCGGAGACGCACATGGACCACGCGCGGCTCGTCGACGCGATCCGCGCGGGCGACGCGACGGCGGCCGCGGCGGAGGCGGCGAGCTATCCGTTCCTGTGCCGTCCGGGGCGCTTCAGCCCTCCTGCTGGTGGCTGACCCACACCGAGGCGACCTCTTTCCAGCAGCGCCCGGTCAGCCGCACGGTCTGCGCGGGCCCGGCGTCCACCGCGGAGCCGTCACTGTCGAGGTCCCACCAGCGCGCGCACTCGACGTGCAGGCTCACGCGGTCGGTCTCCGGATAGGGGTTGTGGCAGTACGCGGTCACGTGGGAGCCGGTGACGCGGATCCGGCACGCGGCGCCGAACAGCTCCTCGGGCTCCGCTTCCGCTTCCGCGGCGTGCACGCGTGCGTGGGCTATCGCGTCGTACGAAAGAGGCAGTACGAGAGCGACGGCGACGGTCGTTGAGGCCAGGCGGCGGGACAAGCGCACAAGGGGACCTCCTCGGCCGTGATGGGGAGGGGCTCGCGTAGTGAACGCGTACTCCAGAGTGCGCGGTCGTGGACCCGGCCCGCCCGGCCGGATAGGCCGAACGGGTGACGCCCCGCTCCCCGCGCAGGGCGGGAAACGGGGCGTCGAACGGCGTACGGGAGATCAGGCGCCGATGGCGTGCAGGCCGCCGTCCACGTGGATGATCTCGCCCGTGGTCTTCGGGAACCAGTCGCTGAGCAGGGCGACGATGCCCTTGCCGGCCGGCTCCGGGTCCTTGAGGTCCCACTCCAGCGGGGAACGCTCGTCCCAGACGGCGGCCAGGTCACTGAAGCCCGGGATGGACTTGGCGGCCATCGAGCCGATCGGGCCGGCGGAGACGAGGTTGCAGCGGATGTTCTGCTTGCCCAGGTCACGCGCCATGTAGCGGCTGGTGGCCTCCAGGGCGGCCTTGGCCGGGCCCATCCAGTCGTACTGCGGCCAGGCGTACTGCGCGTCGAAGGTGAGGCCGACGACCGAGCCGCCGTTCTGCATCAGCGGCAGGCAGGCCATGGTCAGCGACTTCAGGGAGTACGCCGACACGTGCATGGCCGTGGCGACCGACTCGAACGGCGTGTTCAGGAAGTTCCCGCCGAGCGCGTCCTGCGGGGCGAACCCGATGGAGTGCACGACGCCGTCCAGACCGCCGAGCTCCTCGCCGACGAGGTCGGCCAGGCGGCCGAGGTGCTCGTCGTTGGTGACGTCGAGCTCGATGACCTTCGTGGGCTTCGGGAGCTTCTTGGCGATGCGCTCGGTCAGCGTGGGCCGCGGGAACGCGGTCAGGATGATCTCGGCGCCCTGCTCCTGGGCCAGCTTGGCGGCGTGGAAGGCGATGGAGGACTCCATCAGCACACCGGTGATCAGGACGCGCTTGCCCTCGAGAATTCCGCTCATGGTGATCAGTGACCCATTCCCAGTCCGCCGTCAACAGGGATGACGGCTCCAGTGATGTACGAGGCGTCGTCCGAGGCGAGGAACCGCACCGTCGCGGCGATCTCCTCCGGCTGCGCGTAACGACCGAGCGGCACCTGCTTCACGATGCCCTCACGCTGCTCGTCGGTGAGCACCTGGGTCATGTCGGTGTCGACGAAGCCGGGCGCGACGACGTTGAAGGTGATGTTGCGCGAGCCCAGCTCACGGGCGAGGGAGCGCGCGAAGCCGACCAGGGCGGCCTTGGAGGCGGCGTAGTTCGCCTGGCCCGGGCCGCCGTACAGCCCGACGACCGACGAAATGAGCACCACGCGGCCCTTCTTGGCGCGCAGCATGCCGCGGTTGGCGCGCTTGACGACGCGGAAGGCGCCGGTGAGGTTGGTGTCGATGACCGAGGTGAAGTCCTCCTCGGACATGCGCATCAACAGCTGGTCCTTGGTGATGCCGGCGTTGGCGATCAGAACCTCGACCGGGCCGTGCTCGGCCTCGATCTCCTTGTAGGCCTGCTCCACCTGCTCGGTGTCGGTGATGTCGCACTTGACGGCCAGGAAGCCGGCCGGCGGCTCACCCGAGCGGTATGTGATCGCGACCTTGTCGCCGGCGTCGGCGAAAGCGCGGGCGATGGCGAGGCCGATGCCCCGGTTGCCTCCGGTGACGAGAACCGAGCGGCTCAACGGATCACCCTTTCGATAGAGGTCTGACACACCCGCCCGAACACGTGGATGGCAGGCGGCTTCCCCGAAAACCTATCGGGCCGGTCCCGTCCGGGGACATTCGGGCACCGACAGTGGCGTACGGGTGTCACTGTCGGGTCCCTACAGAAAGATGCGCACTCCAGCCGGAAACGTGTGGTCCGAGGCCCCGCCCGCGCGACATGATCGGTGCCGACAGGCCACGACAGCAGGGAGACCTCCGTGCCTCATACGATCGACGAAGCCTTTACGGCGCTTCCGCTACGCGCCCTGGCCGACGCCGCGCTCGCACGCGCGCGTGCGCTGGGCGCCGAGCACGCGGACTTCCGGTTCGAGCGGGTGCGCAGCGCGTCCTGGCGGCTGAGGGACGCCAAGGTCGCCGGGTCGTCGGACACCACCGACCTCGGGTACGCGGTGCGGGTGGTGCACGGCGGGACCTGGGGGTTCGCGTCCGGGGTGGATCTGACGCTGGACGCCGCCGCCAAGGTCGCGTCGCAGGCGGTGGCGATGGCGAAGCTGTCCGCCCAGGTGATCAAGGCCGCCGGGTCGGACGAGCGGGTGGAACTCGCCGACGAGCCCGTGCACAGCGACAGGACGTGGATCTCGTCGTACGAGATCGATCCGTTCAGCGTGCCCGACGAGGAGAAGTCGGCTCTGCTGGCGGACTGGAGCGCGCGGCTGCTGGCGGCGGACGGGGTCAACCACGTCGACGCCTCGCTGCTCACCGTCCACGAGAACAAGTTCTACGCCGACACCGCCGGGACCGTCACCACCCAGCAGCGGGTACGGCTGCACCCGCAGCTGACCGCGGTGTCGGTCGACGAGTCGAGCGGCGAGTTCGACTCCATGCGCACCATCGCGCCGCCCGTCGGGCGCGGCTGGGAGTACCTCACGGGCACCGGCTGGGACTGGGACGACGAGCTGGCGCGCATCCCCGGGCTGCTCGCCGAGAAGATGCGGGCGCCGAGCGTCGAGGCGGGCCCGTACGACCTCGTCGTCGACCCCTCCAACCTGTGGCTGACCATCCACGAGTCCATCGGCCACGCCACCGAGCTGGACCGCGCCCTCGGCTACGAGGCCGCCTACGCCGGCACCTCCTTCGCCACCTTCGACCAGATCGGCAAGCTCAGGTACGGCTCCGACCTGATGAACGTCACCGGTGACCGCACCGCCGAGCACGGCCTCGCGACCATCGGATACGACGACGAGGGCGTCGAGGGCCAGTCCTGGGACCTGGTGAAGGACGGCACCCTCGTCGGCTACCAGCTGGACCGGCGCATCGCGAAGCTGACCGGGTTCGAGCGGTCCAACGGGTGCGCGTTCGCCGACTCCCCCGGGCATGTGCCGGTGCAGCGCATGGCCAACGTGTCGCTGCAGCCGGATCCGGCCGGGATGTCCACCGAGGATCTGATCGGGAGCGTGGACCGCGGCATCTATGTCGTCGGCGACCGGTCCTGGTCGATCGACATGCAGCGCTACAACTTCCAGTTCACCGGACAGCGCTTCTTCAAGATCGAGAACGGGCGGATCACCGGCCAGCTGCGGGACGTCGCCTACCAGGCGACGACCACGGACTTCTGGGGCTCGATGGCCGCGGTAGGCGGTCCGCAGACCTACGTCCTGGGCGGCGCCTTCAACTGCGGCAAGGCCCAGCCGGGGCAGGTCGCGGCGGTCTCGCACGGCTGCCCGTCGGCCCTCTTCAAGGGAGTCAACATTCTGAACACCACGCAGGAGGCCGGTCGATGAGCGCCCGTACCAACAAGCCGCACGAGATCGTCGAGCGGGCACTGGAGCTGTCCCGGGCCGACGGGTGCGTCGTCATCGCCGACGAGCAGTCGACCGCCAATCTGCGCTGGGCGGGCAACGCGCTGACCACGAACGGTGTCACGCGCGGGCGGACGCTCACCGTCATCGCGACCGTGGACGGCAAGGAGGGCACGGCCTCGGGGGTCGTGTCGCGTTCGGCCGTCACCCCGGACGAGCTGGAGCCGCTGGTGCGGGCCGCCGAGGCCGCCGCGCGCGGCGCCGGGCCCGCCGAGGACGCACAGCCGCTGGTGACGGCCGTATCGGCCGCACCGGACTTCACGGACGCCCCGGCCGAGACCTCGTCCCACGTGTTCGCCGACTTCGCCCCGGCGCTCGGTGAGGCGTTCGCACGCGCGCGTGCGGGCGGGCGGGAGCTGTACGGCTTCGCCAACCACGAGCTGGTCTCGACGTACGTGGGCACGTCCACCGGGTTGCGACTGCGGCACGACCAGCCCAACGGCACGCTGGAACTGAACGCCAAGTCGCCGGACCGCACGCGTTCGGCGTGGGCGGGGCGTTCCACCCGGGACTTCAAGGACGTGGACCCGACCGCCCTCGACGCCGAGCTGGCCGTACGCCTCGGCTGGGCCGAGCGGCGCCTGGAGCTGCCGGCGGGCCGGTACGAGACGCTGCTGCCGCCGACCGCCGTGGCCGACCTGCTGATCTACCAGATGTGGTCGGCGTCGGGGCGGGACGCGGTCGAGGGCCGGACGGTGTTCTCCAAGCCCGGCGGCAAGACGCGCGTCGGCGAGAAGCTGAGCGAGCTGCCGCTGACGCTGCGCAGTGACCCGAACGAGCCGGGCCTGGAGTCCGCGCCCTTCGTGATCGCGCACTCCTCCGGCGGGGACCAGTCGGTGTTCGACAACGGGCTGCCGATCGCCGCCACCGAGTGGATGCGTGAGGGCGAGCTGAAGCACCTCACGACCACCCGCCACAGCGCCGGGCTGACGGGGCTGCCCGTGGCACCCGGCGCCGACAACCTGATCCTGGACGGCGGCGAGGACCGCTCGCTCGAGGAGATGGTCGCGAACACCGAGCGCGGGCTGCTGCTGACCTGCCTCTGGTACATCCGCGAGGTCGACCCGGCGACTCTGCTGCTCACCGGCCTGACCCGGGACGGTGTCTACCTCGTCGAGAACGGTGAGGTGACCGGGGAGGTCAACAACTTCAGGTTCAACGAATCGCCGGTGGGCCTGCTGGGGCGGGCCACGGAGGCGGGGCGCACGGAGAAGACCCTGCCCCGGGAGTGGAGCGACTGGTTCACCAGGGCGGCGATGCCGGCGCTGCGCGTCCCCGATTTCAACATGAGCTCTGTCAGTCAGGGCGTATAACCTCGTACTCGGCTGTCACCCGACTGCCCGAAGATCTTCAAGGAGACACGAGAACCGTGACGGACATCGTCGACGAGCTGAAGTGGCGTGGCGTGATCGCCCTGTCCACTGACGAGGACGCATTGCGCAAGGCGCTCGCGGACGGTCCCGTCACGTTCTATTGCGGTTTCGATCCGACCGCGGCCAGCCTGCACGTCGGTCACCTGGTCCAGGTCCTCACCATGCGCCGCCTCCAGCAGGCGGGCCTGCGCCCGCTGGCGCTGGTGGGCGGGGCGACGGGCCAGATCGGCGACCCGCGCCCGACGGCAGAGCGCACGCTGAACGACCCGGAGACGGTGGCGAACTGGGTGAACCGCCTGCGCGGGCAGATCGAGCCGTTCCTGTCCTTCGAGGGCGAGAACGCCGCCGTGATGGTGAACAACCTGGACTGGACGGCCGGCATGTCGGCCATCGAGTTCCTGCGGGACATCGGCAAGCATTTCCGTGTCAACAAGATGCTGACCAAGGACTCGGTCGCCCGCAGGCTCCAGTCCGAGGAGGGCATCAGCTACACGGAGTTCAGCTACCAGCTGCTCCAGGGCATGGACTTCCTGGAGCTGTACCGGCGGCACGGCTGCACGCTCCAGCAGGGCGGCAGCGACCAGTGGGGCAACCTCACGGCGGGTCTGGACCTGATCCACCGGCTGGAGCCGCACGCGAGCGTGCACGCGCTCGCGACCCCGCTGATGACCAAGGCGGACGGCACCAAGTTCGGCAAGACCGAGGGCGGTGCCATCTGGCTCGACCCGGAGATGACGACGCCGTACGCGTTCTACCAGTTCTGGCTGAACGCGGACGACCGGGACATCTCGACGTACATGCGCATCCTCTCCTTCAAGTCCCGTGCGGAGCTGGAGGAGCTGGAGAAGCAGACCGAGGAGCGTCCGCAGGCCCGTGCCGCGCAGCGTGCGCTGGCCGAGGAGCTGACGACGCTGGTGCACGGCGCCGACCAGACGGCCGCGGTGATCGCCGCGTCCCGCGCCCTCTTCGGGCAGGGCGAGCTGGCGGAGCTGGATGCCGCGACGCTGGCCGCGGCGCTGTCCGAGGTGCCTCATGTGCAGGTCTCGCAGCTGGGTACCGTCGTCGACCTCTTTGCCGAGGTCGGGCTGGTGGCCAGCAAGTCCGCCGCGCGGCGCACCGTGAAGGAGGGCGGGGCCTACGTGAACAACGTCAAGGTCGCCGGGGAGGACTCCGTCCCCGCGAAGGAGGACCTGTTGCACGGGCGGTGGCTGGTGCTGCGGCGGGGGAAGAAGAACCTGGGGGCCGTCGAGGTCACGGGCGCGTAGCGCTCCGCTGGAGGCGCCGTTTCGGGTTGCGCCGTAGGGGTGCGGTGATCTGCGGGCTGCGGCCTCGTCGTGGCTGGTCGCGCCCCGCGGCGGAGCCGCAAATCGATACAGACCCGCGCCCCTCAGGAACGTCCGCTGCAGGGCGTCGTCCAGTCACCCCCGTTGCTGTTTCCTCTTGCCCAGCGTCGACATGTACAGCATGTCCCCCGCGTACACGATGACCACCGCGGCGACGAGCTGGAAGATGTGCCGGCTCCAGTCGATGCCCCTGGTCTCCTCGACGCCGAACCCGCGGGCGACGGCGTTGCCGACGATGGCGCCCAGCATGCCGAAGATGGTGGTCAGCCAGAGGGGGCTGTGCTGCTTGCCGGGGATGAGGGCCTTCGCGATCAGGCCCAGCACGAATCCCACGATGATCGCCCACAACCAGCCCATGGCTGCCTCCTCGTACGGCTCGGGTGAGCAGTACGCCCAGTCTTGGTCCGGGCCCGGTACGCCGCATGTCGGGTACAGCCGTACGCGTTACGGCTCACAGCGTTCCCCCAGGTGGCAGGGGCCCCGGTCTCGTAGGCGGCGGAGGCGAGGCGTACCGTGGGAGATGTCCCGGCCCGGGGGCCCCGACCGGGGGCGGGCCGGTACGGGCGGGGGAGAGTCCGATGCGGGCGGATGGTGGAATGTGATGCGGAAGCTGCACGCCAGCGGCAACACCGAGGTGTTCCGGATCACCGGAGCCCGGGCGGGCCTCCAGGACGATGTACGTTCCCGGCAGCGCCGGTACATCATCTCGATGTCGGTCCGCACGGTGTCGGTGATCCTCGCGGCCACACTGTGGAACGTCGAACGGCATGTCGCGATCGTGGCGCTGGTGCTCGGGGCGATCCTGCCGTATGTCGCGGTGGTGATCGCCAACGCGGGGCGTGAGAACGCGCCATCGCTTCCGTCCACGTTCGTGAGCGCGCCGATGCGGCCGATGATCGCGCCGCCGCGTACGAATGACGGTTTCGCGGAATCGGTCCCGGAAGATGTCGCGGGCGAATCCGCGCCCGGCGGACAAAGCAAACCCCGCGACGGGGCTTGACTCCGCGGACCGGTGCCCTCCGGAAGCGGACTCCGTGCCAAGCTCAGGAAAAGCTCAGATCAATAGTGTTGTTCCGGTGCCGGGCGACGGGTTACCCGTGACATACTTCGTAGGCGCTCCGCATCCCCCGTCGGAGCGACGGACCGACGCCGGGCAGCTCCCCCCGTGGCTGCTCGGCGTCGCCTTTTTTGTGCGTACCTCTGTGAGACGAATCTGTGAGTGACACGCCTATCTGTTCCGCCAAGGGCTGCCGCGCCGACGCCGTGTGGGTGCTGGCGTGGAACAACCCGAAGATTCATACGCCGGAGCGACGGAAGACATGGCTCGCCTGCGAGGAGCATCGCGAGCACTTGTCGCAGTTTCTCGGGGTGCGGGGGTTTTTGAAGGACGTCGTCCCGCTGAAGGAGTGGGAAGAGGCCTCTTCAGCCGCCGATGGCTGACATCGGCCTGTCCGGCTGCACGAAGGACGGGTCGTCCAGGCCCGCTCCCGCCTTCTTGCCCCACATCGCCAGGCGCCAGATGCGGGCGATCTCCTCGTCGGGGGCGCCCGAGCGCAGGGCCGCTCGCAGGTCCGTCTCCTCCTGGGCGAAGAGGCAGGTGCGTACCTGGCCGTCGGCCGTCAGGCGGGTGCGGTCGCAGGCCGCGCAGAACGGGCGGGTGACGGAGGCGATGACGCCCACCAC
>NZ_LGUR01000017.1 GCF_001270495.1 Streptomyces viridochromogenes | reverse complement strand
CCGTCGGGCGGGGTGGGACGGAAGGCGGTGGGGGTGTCCCCGGGCGTGGGGGTACGGGGGCGCGCCGCGCTTCCGTGCTCATGCACCCCCCGTTTCCTCATGTCCCGGGCCCGATCTCGTACGCGGGCCGTTGTTCCGTGTTCCCCGCCCGGCCCGGCACGGACTCGTCCGACCAGGCACGCATACCCGCACAGGAGGAGCGTCATCCCGGCGGGATGTGCGCCCGGAAACGTTCCCCACATGCGTGCGCGTCACTCTACGGGTTGACCCCGGGCGAACGGGAACCAGTCCGGGAGCCCGTGTGCATCTGCCCGGAACATCCCCCTACCCTGCGGTAATCCTGCATGGCAGGCTTCGTTCATGACTGCGCGCGCCGCCGACCGGGCCCGTTACGACCGGGCCACCGCCCATCTCGACGCCCCTCTCGCGATCGTGGACCTGGAGGCCTTCGACGCCAACGCGGACGATCTCGTGCGCCGGGCCGGCGGGAAGCCGATCCGTGTGGCCAGTAAGTCCGTACGCTGCCGGGCCCTGCTCGAACGCGTCCTCGCCAAGGACGGCTTCGCGGGCCTGATGTCCTTCACCCTCGCCGAGTCCCTGTGGCTGGCGCGCTCCGGGTTCGACGACGTCATGCTCGCGTACCCGTCCGCCGACAAGGCCGGTTTCGCCGAGCTGACGAGTGATCCCAAGCTCGCCTCCGCCGTCACCGTGATGATCGACGATCCGGCTCAGCTCCGGCTCATCGACGAGGCCCGGGACGGCGGGCGGGAAGTGGTGCGCGTCTGCCTGGAGTTGGACACCTCGCTGAAGCTGCTCGGCGGGCGGGTGCGCGTCGGCGCCCGGCGTTCGCCACTGCACTCCCCCACGCAGGTCGCCGACATGGCCCGGCTCGTCGCCCGGCGACCGGGGTTCGAGGTGGTCGGGATCATGGCGTACGAGGGGCATATCGCCGGGGTCGGGGACTCCGTGGCGGGACGGCCGCTGCGGTCGCGTGCCGTACGGCTGATGCAGTCCGCCGCCCGTCGGGAGCTCGCCGAGCGGCGGGCCGCGGTGGTGCGGGCCGTCCGGGCCGTCGCGCCGGGGCTGGAGTTCGTCAACGGCGGCGGGACGGGCAGTGTGCAGTTCACGGCCGCCGAGGACTGCGTCACGGAGATCGGGGCCGGGTCGGGGCTGTATGTGCCGCGGCTGTTCGACAACTACACGTCCTTCAGCGGGCGTCCGGCCGCGCTGTTCGCCCAGCCTGTCGTGCGCCGGCCGGGGGTCGGGGTGGTGACCGTCCTGGGCGGCGGGTATCCGGCCTCGGGTGCGGCGGGACCCGACCGGCTGCCGGTGCCGTATCTGCCGGAGGGCCTGCGGTACGACCCCCAGGAGGGTCCCGGCGAGGTGCAGACGCCGCTGATGGGCTCCCCCGCCGACGATCTGCTGCTCGGCGACAAGGTGTGGTTCCGGCACGCCAAGGCCGGTGAGCTGTGCGAGCGGTTCGACACGCTGCATCTCGTCGAGGGCGACGCGGTGACGGCGGCGGTGCCGACGTACCGGGGCGAGGGCCGGACGTTCCTGTAGCCACGCTCCGCGTCGCTCAGTCCGAGGTGGACCGGATGCCTCTGGTCAGGCGGTCCATGTCGGCCAGTGGTGGCCCGTCCTCGCCCGCGTCGAAGGCGTAGCGGACGATGACCGGCGCCTCGGTGCCGACGCGGGACGGGAAGGCGAGCGACTGGACGTAGCCGCCCGGTCCCTCGGCCGTCCTGACCCGCCAGCGCACGAAGTAGCCGGCGCGGCCCCCGACCTGGGCCGGGCCGGACTTGACGACCTGGTGGGACTCGATGCCGCCGAAGGGCGCCGGCCGATGCTGTCGCGGTCGTAGGCGTCGTCGGCCGCGTCCTGGATGTCGGCCTTGGCGAGCGCCTCGGGGGAGGTGCCGTCACCCGCTCTCGCCGTGCGCGAGCTGACCGTGCCGTGTCGGCAGTAGCCGCGGTCGCCGGGGCATTCGTAGGTGCCGTCCGTGGTCATGAGGACGTCGGCCTCGGTGACGTTCCGCGGCCTGACCCAGCCGGTGAGCAACGGCAGGGTGATGCCGTTGAGCTGGTCCACCACGACGGCCGGGTCGTCGGCGGAGGGCTCCGAAGCGGACTCGGACGGGGTGGGGGTCGGCGTCGGGGCGGTCGTGTCGGTGGCCGGCTCGCTGGACGTGGGGTCCGAGGTCGCGAGCGTGGGCGCGGTGTTCGCCTCCGCGCCGTCGTCCTTGCCGAGGACGATCGCGCCGGTGACGATCGCGGTGACCAGGACGGCTCCGGCGGCGGTGAGGGCGACGACCTTGGACCGCCGCCCCGCGGCGTCGGCACCGGCGGACGGCGGCACCGGCGCCGACGCACCGGGCGCCGGCGGCACCGGCGGTCCCGAGGTCTCGGGAGCGCGCCGGTGCTCGGTCCAGGCCGTTCCGTCCCACCAGCGCTCCAGGTGCGGGGCCTTGGGGTCGCGGTACCAGCCGGGCGGCGGTGTCATGCTCATCCCGGCCACTGTAGGGCGGCCTAGAGCGGTGTGACGTACGCCCCGGAGATTCCGCCGTCGACCAGGAAGTCGGTGGCGTTCACGAACGAGGAGTCGTCGCTGGCCAGGAAGGCGACGGCGGCGGCGATCTCCTCGGCCTCGGCGAAACGGCCGACCGGGATGTGGACGAGACGGCGTGCGGCGCGCTCCGGGTCCTTGGCGAACAGCTCCTGGAGGAGGGGGGTGTTGACCGGTCCCGGGCACAGGGCGTTGACCCGGATGCCGTCGCGGGCGAACTGCACGCCCAGTTCGCGGGACATGGCGAGGACACCGCCCTTGGAGGCCGTGTACGAGATCTGGGACGTGGCGGCGCCCATCCTGGCCACGAAGGACGCCGTGTTGATGATGGAGCCCTTGCCCTGCTGCCGCATGTAGGGGATGGCGGCCTTGCAGCACAGGTAGACGGAGGTGAGGTTGACCTCCTGGACGCGCTTCCATGCCTCCAGGCCGGTCTCCAGGATGGAGTCGTCGTCGGGCGGCGAGATACCGGCGTTGTTGAAGGCGATGTCGACGCTGCCGTAGGTGTCGTACGCCGTCTTGAACAGCGCTTCGACCTGCTCGGGGTCGGTGACGTCGACCTTGACGAAGATCCCGCCCAGTTCCTCGGCGGCGGCCTTGCCGCGCTGTTCGTCGATGTCGCCGCAGACGACGTGGGCGCCCTCGGAGGCGAGGCGGCGGGCGGTGGCGAGGCCGATGCCGCTGCCGGCTCCGGTGATGACGGCCGTACGGCCGACGAGGCGACGGCACACGTTTGCTTCGGTCACTGTGCGGGGCCTTCCGTGCTGATGAAGACGTTCTTGGTTTCGGTGAAGGCGGTCAGGGCGTCCGGGCCGAGCTCGCGGCCGATGCCGGACTGCTTGAAGCCGCCGAAGGGGGTCCAGTAGCGGACGCTGGAGTGGGAGTTGACGGACAGGTTGCCGGCCCGGACCGCCTGGGAGACGCGCAGCGCGCGGCCGACGTCCCGGGTCCAGATGGAGCCGGAGAGCCCGTAGTCGGTGGCGTTGGCGAGGGCCACGGCCTCCGCCTCGTCCTCGAAGGGGAGCACTACGGCCACGGGGCCGAAGACCTCCTCGACGGCCACGCGCGCGCGTGCGTCGACGCCGGTGAGGACGGTCGGCGGGAACCAGAAGCCGGGGCCCCCGGGGGCCTTGCCGCGGATGCCGTCGAGGTCGTCGGTGACGTACGAACGGACCCGGTCCAGCTGGACCCTGGAGATCAGCGGACCCATGTCGGTCTTCTCGTCGGCCGGGTCGCCGACCGTCACCGCCTCGATCGCGGGGCCGAGCAGCTCCATGAAGCGGTCGTGGGCCGAGCGCTGGACGAGGATGCGGGTGCGGGCGCAGCAGTCCTGGCCGGAGTTGTCGAGGAAGGACATGGGAGTGGCGGCCGCGGCGGCCTCGAGGTCCGCGTCGGCGAAGACGATGTTGGGGCTCTTGCCGCCGAGTTCGAGGGTGACGCGCTTGAGGAGCGCCGAGCCCTTCGCCAGCACCTGTTTGCCGACGGCCGTCGACCCGGTGAAGACGATCTTCGCGACGCCGGGGTGCTCGACGAGGGCGTTGCCCGCGACGGCGCCGTGGCCGGGCAGCACCTGGAACAGCCCCTCGGGCAGCCCCGCCTCCAGGGCGAGCTCCGCCAGCCGCAGAGCCGTCAGCGGGGTCGTCTCGGCGGGCTTGAGGAGGACCGCGTTGCCGGCGGCGAGCGCCGGGGCCGTGCCCCAGGCCGCGATCGGCATCGGGAAGTTCCAGGGCGCGATGACCCCGACGACGCCGAGCGGTTCGAGGATGGTGACGTTCAGGCCGCCGGGGACCGGGATCTGGCGTCCGGTCAGCCGTTCAACTCCCCCGGCCGCGTAGTCGAGCAGGTCGCGTACGTTGCCCGCCTCCCAGCGGGCGTTGCCGACGGTGTGCCCGGCCTCGCGGACCTCCAGCTGGGCGAGTTCTTCGAGGTGTTCGTCGACGGCGACGGCGAACCGGCGCAGCAGCCGGGCGCGTTCGCCGGGCGCGAGGGCGGCCCATCCGGACTGTGCCCTCGTGGCCCGTACGACGGCGGCGTCCACGTCGGCCGCGGTGGCGGCCGGGACGGTGGCGACGACCTCTTCGGTGGCCGGATTCAGTACCTGGAGCTGGTCGGACAAAGAGGGCCTCACATGCGTTCGAAGGAGCGGCGCAGCTCCCAGTCGGTGACCGCGGCGTCGAAGGCGTCCAGCTCGACGCGCGCCATGTTGCGGTAGTGCGCGACGACCTCGTCGCCGAAGGCGGCCTTGGCGATCGGGCTGTTCTCCCAGAGCTCGGCGGCCTCGCGGAGCGTGGTCGGGACGTGTTCGAAGTCGGCGGCGTAGGCGTTGCCGGCGCAGGCCTCGGGCAGCTCCAGCTTGTGCTCGATGCCGTAGAGGCCGGCCGCGACCAGTCCGGCGACGGCCAGGTGCGGGTTGACGTCGCCGCCGGGGAGCCGGTTCTCGAAGCGCATCGAGCGGCCGTGGCCGACGACGCGCAGGGCGCAGGTGCGGTTGTCGTGGCCCCAGGCGACCGCGGTCGGGGCGAAGGAGCCGGGCTGGAACCGCTTGTAGGAGTTGATGTTGGGGGCGTAGAGCAGGGAGAAGTCCCGGAGGGCCGCCAGCTGTCCGGCGAGGAAGTGCCGCATGACCTCGGACATGCCGCCGGGGTCGGCCGAGGTTCCCGCCATGACGTTGTCGCCGTCTGCGTCGGCGAGCGAGAGGTGGATGTGGCAGGAGTTGCCCTCGCGCTCGTTGTACTTGGCCATGAAGGTGATCGAGACGCCCTCCTGAGCGGCGATCTCCTTGGTGCCGGTCTTGTAGATGGCGTGCTGGTCGCAGGTGACCAGGGCGTCGTCGTACTTGAAGGCGATCTCGTGCTGGCCGGGGTTGCACTCCCCCTTCGCGGACTCGACGGTGAGGCCGGCGCCCGCCATCTCGTTGCGGATGCGGCGCAGCAGCGGCTCGATCCGCCCGGTCCCCAGCACCGAGTAGTCGATGTTGTACTGGTTGGCCGGCGTGAGCCCTCTGTAGTTGGCGTCCCAGGCCTGCTCGTAGGTGTCCTTGAAGACGATGAACTCCAGCTCGGTGCCGACCTTGGCCGTGTAGCCGTGCTCGGCGAGGCGCTCCAGCTGGCGGCGCAGGATCTGGCGGGGCGCGGCGACCACGGGCGAGCCGTCGCTCCAGGCGAGGTCGGCGACGAGCATGGCCGTACCGGCGTTCCAGGGGACGCGGCGGAGCGTGGCCAGGTCCGGGTGCATGGCGAAGTCGCCGTAGCCACGGTCCCAGGAGGACATGGCGTACCCGTCGACGGTGTTCATCTCGGTGTCGACGGCGAGGAGGTAGTTGCAGCCCTCGGTGCCGTGGTGGAGCACCTCGTCGAGGAAGAAGCGTGCGGCGAACCGCTTGCCCTGGAGCCGCCCTTGCATGTCGGGGAAGGCCAGGACGACAGTGTCGATCTCACCGCCGGCGACGAGGGCGTGCAGCTCCTCGACGCTCAGCGGGGGTGTGCGGTCTGCCACGGGAGAGCCTCCAATCGGCTTACTTCGGTCAGCCGGGAGCCATAAGGTATTGCGCAGGACCATTGATTGGGAAGGGGGTCCGGCCATATGTCGCAGGCGGACGCGGAGCACGGGACGCCCGGAGCCGACGACGACCGGCTGGCGTCGGTGCTGCGGCCGGTGCGGGCCGGCAACGGCTTCGAGGAGGCCCTGGAGCAGATCCTCCAGGTCGTCCGGCTCGGTCTGGTGCCGGGCGGCGAGCGGCTGCCGGCGGAGCGCGAGCTGGCGGACCGGCTGGGGATCAGTCGGGTGACGCTGCGCGAGGTACTGAAGGTCCTCCAGGACCAGGGCCTGGTCGAGTCGCGGCGCGGGCGCTACGGCGGAACGTTCGTGCTGCCGCGCCCCGTGACCCCCGGCGAGGAGGAGCTGCGGCGCCGCCTGAAGGACGTCGACGTCGAGGACACGCTGCGCTTCCGCGAGGTGTTGGAGGTGGGCGCGGCCGGGCTGTGCGCGGCGCACGGGCTGGACGGGGAGCAGACCGACCGGCTCCGCGAGGCGCTGGCGCGCACGCACGACGCCCCGCTGGCCGAGTACCGCCGCCTGGACACCCTGCTGCACCTGACGCTGGCCGAGCTGTCCGGCTCCCCCACGCTCACCGCCCAGTACGCGGCCGTACGTGCGACGGTCAACGACCTGCTCGACTGCATTCCGCTCCTGGTGCGCAACCTGGAGCACTCGCAGCGGCAGCACGCGGCCCTGGTGGAGGCCGTGATCGAGGGCAACGCGGAGTGTGCGCGGGAGATCATGCGCGAGCACTGCGGGGGGACGGCGGCGCTGCTGCGGGGCTTCCTGGGCTGAGCCCGCGCTCCCGGGTTGAGCGGGGTTCGCGTCGGCCCGGGGTGAGCAGGGATTTACGGGCGATTAACGCAGGGGTATTGCCTTCCCCCGCCGACCCCGCAAAGGTATGGATCCACTCCATTGAGCCGGAGCTCGGTCGACCCCACCGTGCCCGGAAAGAACTCCTGTCCGCCGCCCCGTGGGGAGTCTGCCCATGTCCGAGCAATCCACCGGTACACCCGCCGCCGAGGCGGACGACTATCTGGAACGCAGAACCCTGCGCCGCGGCAGCGCCGGCTGGGTGCTGCTGACCGGCCTCGGTGTCGCCTACGTCGTCTCCGGCGACTACTCGGGCTGGAACTTCGGTCTGGCCGAAGGCGGCTTCGGGGGCCTGGCGATCGCCATGGTCCTCATGGGCGCGATGTACGCCTGCATGGTCTTCGCCCTCGCCGAGCTGTCCTCGATCCTGCCCACGGCGGGCGGCGGCTACGGCTTCGCCCGGCGGGCGCTGGGCCCCTGGGGCGGCTTCCTCACCGGTACGGCGATCCTCATCGAGTACGTCCTCGCGCCCGCCGCCATCGTCATCTTCATCGGCGACTACGTCGAGTCGCTGGGCCTGTTCGGCCTGGAGTCCGGCTGGCCGGTGTACCTGGTCTGCTTCGCGATCTTCCTCGGCATCCACCTCTGGGGCGTCGGCGAGGCACTGCGCTTCAGCTTCGTCGTCACCGGCATCGCGGTGGTGGCCCTGATCGTGTTCGCGCTGGCGGCGCTGCCGGACTTCTCGGTGGGATCGCTGGACGACATCCCGGTCGACACGTCGGCGGCGGGATCGAGCTCCTGGCTGCCCTTCGGCCTGCTCGGCATCTGGGCGGCGTTCCCCTTCGGCATGTGGTTCTTCCTGGGCGTGGAGGGCGTGCCGCTGGCCGCCGAGGAGACCAGGGATCCGGCGCGTACGCTTCCCAAGGCCATCCGCTGGTCGATGGGCATCCTGGTGGTGCTCGCGGTGGTCACCTTCTTCGCGGCCGCCGGGGCACGCGGTTCCGCGGCGATCCAGGAGGCGGGCAACCCGCTGGTCGAGGCGCTCCAGCCGAACGGCGAGGCCACGACGCTCAGCCGGATCGTGAATTACGCCGGTCTCGCGGGCCTGGTGGCGTCGTTCTTCTCCCTGATCTACGCGGGGTCGCGCCAGCTGTTCGCCCTGTCCCGCGCGGGCTATCTGCCCCGCTTCCTCTCCCTCACCAGCCGCCGCAAGGCCCCGTACCTGGGCCTGCTGGTGCCCGGCACGATCGGCTTCCTGCTCGCGGCGGTGTCCGGCAACGGCGCCCGCATGCTGAACATCGCGGTCTTCGGCGCCACCATCTCGTACGCCCTGATGTCGCTGTCGCACATCGTGCTGCGCCGCCGCGAGCCCGAACTCCCGCGGCCGTACCGTACGCCGGGCGGGGTGCTGACCTCCTCGGTCGCCCTGGTGCTGGCGTGCGCGGCGCTGGTGGCCACGTTCCTGGTGGACGTGACGGCGGCGGTGATCGCGCTGGTGGTGTACGTGGTGGCGATCGCCTACTTCGGTCTGTACAGCCGTAAGCGTCTGGTGGCGAAGGCGCCGGAGGAGGAGTTCGCGGCGCTGGCGGCGGCCGAGGCAGAGTTGGCACGGGACTGAGCGCGTCGTCGAGAGTGAGGGAATCTCTGTGGCCAGGCCGTTGATCGGTGTCAGCACCTATCTGGAGTCGGGTGCGCGCTGGGGCGTGTGGGAGCTGGACGCGGCGCTGCTGCCGGCCGGTTATCCCCGGCTGGTGCAGCGGGTGGGGGGTCTGGCCGCGATGCTTCCGCCGGACGACCCGGAGCACGCCTTGGCGGCCGTCGCCCGGCTGGACGGGCTGGTCATCGCGGGTGGCCCCGATGTGGAGCCCGTACGGTACGGCGCCGAGCGGCACCCCCGCACCGGGCCGCCGGCGCGGGCGCGGGACGCGTGGGAGCTGGCCCTGATCGACGCGGCGTTGGCCGCCGGCGTCCCGCTTCTGGGGATCTGCCGGGGCATGCAGCTCCTGAACGTCGCCCTCGGCGGCACGCTCGTCCAGCACATCGACGGGCATGCAGAGGCCGTGGGCGTCTTCGGCAGCCATGCCGTGAAGCCGGTGCCGGGGAGTCTGTACGCCGAGGTCGTCCCCGAGGAGACCTCGGTACCCACCTACCACCATCAGGCCGTGGATCGCCTCGGCGAGGGGCTGGTCGCGTCGGCGTACGCGGGGGACGGGACGGTGGAGGCGGTGGAACTGGCCTCCGGGGGGTGGGTGCTGGGAGTGCAGTGGCATCCGGAGATGGGAGAGGATCTGCGGGTGATGCGGGGCTTGGTACAAGCGGCTGCCGCCTGACCTGCGATGTCCGCCCCCGCCGCCCCTACCCGTCCCATCCCTGGGGGCCCCAGACCCCCGCATTGGCCCTTCGGGCCTCGTCCTCAAACGCCGGACGGGCTGAAAACGCCTGGCGAATCCAGCCCCTCCGGCGTTTGAGGAGCGGGGTCCGGGGCGGAGCCCACTAGCCCCGGGTCAGGGACAGCAGATCCCGGGCGGGGCCCACCGGGCGGTGGCCCGTCGGCCACACCGCTCGCAGGTCCCGCGCCAGCGACACGTCCGCGAGCGGCACACTCACCAGCCGCCGCATCGACAGCTCCTCCCCCACCGCGAGTTCACTCAGCACCGCCGGCCCCGCCCCACTCACCGCGGCCGCCTTCACCGCCGTCGTGGACGACAACTCGATCAACGGCCGCGCCAGCCCACCCAGCGCCACATCCAGAACCTGCCGCGTACCCGAACCCTTCTCCCGAAGGATCAACGGGGTCACCGCCAGCTCCGACGCCTCCAGCGGCCGTCGCCGACGCGACCAGGCATGCCCCGGCGCCGTCACCACGATCAGGCGGTCATGGGCGATGACCACGGAGTCCAGCCCGGTCGGGACGGTCAGCCCCTCCACAAACCCGAGATCCGCCTCGTCCGCCAGCAACCGCTCCGCCACCGCCGCCGAGTTCCCGGCGAGCAGAGACACCGCCGTGTCCGGCCGCTGGGCGCGCAGGGCGAGGAGCCACCCCGGCAGCAGGTACTCCGCGATCGTCATGCTCGCCGCCACCCGCAACCGCGAGTCCCGCCGGTCCCGCAACGCCTGCGCCCCCGCGTCGAACGCCTCCGCCGCCTCCACGACGCGCCGCGCCCAGTCCGTCACCAGCGCCCCGGCGTCCGTGAGCCGGGATCCCCTCGGTGACCTGTCCACCAGCGCCACCCCCAGCTGGCGTTCCATCGACCGGACCCGGCTGCTCGCCGCCGGCTGAGTGATCCCCAGCTCACGGGCCGCCCCACCGAGACTGCCGAGCCGGGCCACCGCCAGCAACAGCTCCAGCGCGCCGAGATCCGGGACGCGATGTGCCAGGGATCCCGCGCGAAACTGCCCCTCCGCCGCCTGAGTCATAAGCCCAGTTTATGTCGCCATAGAGGCGGACTCCCTGGTGGGAGATGACAGCCGGCGCGACGCTGATTCCATGGTCACCGCCGTCCGTCATCTCGGTCCCAACTGGTACGCCGCCGTCATGGGCACCGCCGCCGTCGCCACCGCCGGAGCCGGGCTACCGGTCCACGTCCCCGGCCTGCGTACCGCCTGCACGGCCGTCTGGGCGCTCTCCCTCGTCCTGCTCCTCGCCCTCCTCGCCGCCCGCGCCCTGCACTGGACCCATCACCGCGACCAGGCCCGCGCCCATCTCCTCGACCCGGCCACGGCGCCCTTCTACGGCTGCCTGGCCATGGCCCTGCTGGCCGTCGGCGGCGGCGCGATCACCGTCGGCCGGGACTGGATCGGCGGCGAGGCGGCGGTCGTACTCGACGCCGTGCTGTTCAGCGCCGGTACGGCCGTCGGGCTGGCGGCCGCCGTCGCCGTCCCGTACCTCATGGCCGTACGCCATCGCGCGGAACCGTCACAGGCCACGCCCGTGTGGCTGCTGCCCCTCGTCGCCCCCATGGTGTCCGCGGCGCTCGGGCCGCTGCTGGTGCCGCATCTGCCGCCCGGGCAGGCCCGGGAGACGCTGCTCCTCGCCTGCTTCGCGATGTTCGGGCTCAGTCTGCTCGGCACGCTGCTGATGCTGCCGCTGGTCTTCGCCCGTCTGGTCACCGGCGGGCCGCTCCCCCTCGCTCTCACCCCGACCCTGTGCCTGGTGCTGGGCCCGCTCGGGCAGTCCACCACCGCCGTCGGCATGTTCGCGGACGTCGCGCCCGGCGCGCTCCCGGCCCCGTACAGCGACGGCTTCGACGTGCTCGCCGTCCTCTACGGCGTGCCCGTCATGGGCTTCGCCCTGCTGTGGGCCGGGCTCGCCACCGCCCACGTCCTGCGCGCCCGGCGGCACGGCATGGGCTTCACGATGACGTGGTGGGCGTTCACCTTCCCGGTGGGTACCTGTGTCACCGGCGCCGAGGCACTGGCCCGCCACACCGGACTCGTCGTGTACGAGGGGCTCGCCGTCGGGCTGTACGGCGTGCTGGTCGGCGCCTGGACCGTCGCCGCCGTGCGCACCGCCCACGGCCTGCTCAACGGCACCCTGCTCGCAGCGCCTCGGACAGCACCCGCGGCGCCTCGGCCAGTGACGGCCCGTACCACGTCAGGTGCCGTCCACTGACCAGCGCACAGGGCAGACCGGGGAACGCCTCCGGGCCGTCGTCGGCCGTGAAGCGGTACGGCTCGTCGGGGAGGACCACGACGTCCGGGGCTGCCGCCCGCAGGTCGTCCAGGGGGACGCGCGGGTAGCGGTCCTCGTGCGCCGCGTACAGGTGGTCCACGCCGAGGCGGGCCAGGACGTCACCCGCGAAGGTGTCGCGGCCGAGGACCATCCAGGGGCGCCGCCAGACCGGGACCACCGCCGTCGTACGGAGGGACGGAACCGGCAGCGACGACCAGGTCTCCTCCGCCTCGTCCAGCCAGCGCGGGCGGGCCGTCACCCCGCAGGCGTCCAGCACGCGCGTCAGCTCGCGGAATGCCTGCGGTACGTCCCGCACCTCGGTGACCAGGACCTCGACGCCGGCCGTGCGCAGGGCGGCGAGGTCGGGCTCGCGGTTCTCCTCCTCGTTGGCGATCACCAGGTCGGGCGTGAGGGTGAGGATCCGGTCGAGGTCGGGGTTCTTGGTGCCGCCGACGCGGGTGACGTCCAGGTCGGCCGGGTGGGTGCACCAGTCCGTCGCGCCGACCAGGGCGCCCGGGGCCGAGACGGCCACGGCCTCCGTCAGGGACGGCACCAGGGAGACGACGCGCATCAGCGCCCGCGCCGGTCCCGGACCGCCTCGATGTGCTCCGCCACCGCCACGACGACCACCCTCGTGTCCGGCACGGTCGCCCGCCAGCGGTGGCGCACACCGCCCGTGAGGTACAGGGTGTCGCCCCGGCCGAGGCGGTAGGCCCGGCCCTCCGCCTCGATCTCCACCGCACCGTCCGCGACATACATCAACTGGTCGTTGCGGTACTGGAATTCACGGCCCGCGTCATGGTCGCCGGTGAACTCCGAGGCGTGCATCTGATGGTGGCCCCGCACCAGGGAACGCGCCCGTGGTTCCGGCGCCAGCTCGGTGGCCTCGGCCCGCACCACGTCGACGCTGCACGCCGGGTCGGCGGCGGCGAGGAGTTCGACAGCGGTCGTACGCAACGCGTCGGCGACCTTTTCGAGGGAGCTCCTGCTCGGGCGCGCCCGGTCGTTCTCGACCTGGCTCAGGAAGGGCACCGAGAGGCCGCTGCGCTCGGCCACGACAGCGAGGGTGAGCTCCAGCGCGCGGCGGCGCCGCCGCACGGCCGCGCCCACCCGAAGGGGCTGTTCTTTGTGGTCGCCCATCGCTCCGGCTCCCTCCTTCGCTCGTCGGTCCGCTGTCCTCGCGCCCGTCGCCCGGCGCACACCTTCTGTTGAGTTCTCTGCACCCTACGCATGTTCGGCAAACCGTTTCATGCGCCCGGCACATCGACGACACGTCAGGGGGAGTACGACCCATCGGTTCGCGCCAGCCGGACCGGCTGCCCGGACGCGCCGGCCGCCCGCGCGCCACCGCTGACTCTCGATCAGCACCATTATCCCGTGTTCGTTTCCCTGGTGCGGCGGCCTCCTGTGTTCCCTGGTGGGCGCGGGTGGAGCGCCCGGCCAAGGGTGCGGGGCTCGGGTGGTGGCGTAGCGCTCTGTGGTTGGCCGGATCCTTGTTGTAGTCACGGGCAGGTCTCGGACCGGACCACGGCGGCGGTGACCCGAACGGCACCGGGTGTGGAATCCACGTATGCGTGGATCCCACACCCGGTGCCGTCTGTCTCTGCCTCTTTCCCTGCCTGTGTTCTTGCCCGTGGCCCTGCCCGTGTCTACGTCAGGGGCCGCGGGGCTATCCCGCCACAGGCGCCAGCTCGTCCTCGATCCCGGGGTGGGCGTCCATCCAACGGCGCGCGGATTCCTTCTCGTTCCCGGCGCCGCCCTTCTGGATCTCCACCTCCAGGGAGGCGAGTTGCTCCTCGGTCAGCTTGAAGTTCTTGAGCCAACCGCTCAGTTCGGGGAACTCCTGGCCGAAGTCCTTCTTGGCCACCGTGTGGATCTGCTCGCCCTTGCCCCAGGCGCCCTCGGGGTCCTTGAGCTTCCTGAGGTCGTACTTGCCGTACGCCCAGTGCGGCGTCCACAGCGTGACCACCACCGGCTCACGCTTCTTGATCGACCGGTCCAGCTCCGCCAGCATCGACGACGTACTCGACGACACCACCTTGTACTCGCCCTC
>NZ_LGUR01000016.1 GCF_001270495.1 Streptomyces viridochromogenes | reverse complement strand
GCCCGTCCGGCGTTTGAGGACGAGGCCCGCAGGGCCGACAGCGGGGGTCTGGGGGCGCAGCCCCCAGGGATGGGACGGGTAGGGGCGGCGGGGGCGAGGAAAGGCGGGGGCACTCGTAGAATCGCCGGGTGAACGACCCCGCATCTCCGGCAGACGCCCTGCGCAGCAGCCTCGCCACCCTCCTCGAAGGCATCCCGCCCCGCCAGGCCGCGCAGGCCGTCGACCGGCTCATCGCCACCTACCGCGGGGCCACCCCCACCGACACCCCGATCCTCCGCGACCGAGCCGACGTGGCCGCCTACGCCGCGTACCGCATGCCCGCCACCTTCGAAGCGGTCCACGCCGCACTGGAGGCGTTCGCGCACACCGTGCCGGAGTGGACCCCCGGCAGCCACATCGACGTCGGCGGCGGCACCGGCGCCGCGACCTGGGCCGTCACCGCGACCTGGCCCGGCGAGCGCAGCGTCACCGTGCTGGACTGGGCCGAGCCCGCCCTCGCCACCGGCAGGGAGATCGCCGCCGCCAACCCGGCGCTGAAGAACGCCCGTTGGCAGCGCGCCCGCATCGGCTCGGCCCTCACCCTCGACACCGCCGACCTGGTCACCGTCTCCTACGTCCTCAACGAACTCACCGCCCCCGACCGCACCACCCTCCTCGACACCGTCGCGTCCGCCGCCCAGGCCGTCGTCATCGTCGAACCCGGCACCCCCGACGGCTACGCCCGCGTCATCGAGGCCCGCGACCGCCTGATCTCCGCCGGTTTCCACATCGCCGCCCCCTGCCCCCACAGCGCCGACTGCCCCATCGTCCCCGGCACGGACTGGTGCCACTTCTCGGCGCGGGTCAGCCGTTCCTCCCTCCACCGCCAGATCAAGGGCGGCTCCCTCGCCTACGAGGACGAGAAGTTCAGCTACGTCGCGGCCACCCGCCTCCCGGTCACCCCGGCCCCCGCCCGCGTCGTCCGCAAACCCCAGATCCGCAAGGGCCAGGTCCTCCTCGACCTGTGCGAGACCGAGCCCGGCCTGCGCCGAGCCACGGTCACCAAACGCCACGGCGACCTCTACAAGGCGGCCCGCGACGCGGACTGGGGCGATGCCTGGCCCCCGGGCGAGGACCAGGGCCTGCCGTAGGGACCGTGGGGCGGTCGGTGGCGGTGTGGAGCAGGGTGAGGCGCTGCTCGAAGGTGCCCGCCCCGGGGTCGGTGTGATCGACCCGCTGGCGCACTCCCAGCACGAAGAAGCGGTACCCCGGCTCGGCCCCCGGCCGCTCCTCGATCACCCTCAGCCCGGGCAGTGCCCGTAAGGCGTCGGCGATGTCTCCGCTCCCGGAACGCCCCCGGCCCGCCGTCAGTCCCGGCGCGGCGGTGGCGGCGGTGGTGGCGGTCACTGTGGCCAGACCCGCGGCCGCGAGCACCGAAGTCGCCGATGTGAGCGCTTGTCGTCTCGTCCACGTGCGCATGGTGGTTCCTCCCCGTCCTTCGCTGAACAGCTGAGCGCAGCCGCTGACCCCCGCAGTACAGCCGCCGGGCGGCGGGCGGGGATCCCGTACGAGAGGGGCCCGTCTCCCTCGGGTGAGGGGAGACGGGCCCGGGAGACGTGGGGCATGGGCGGTCACGAGGACTCGTCGGTCGTTCCCTCTCCCTGTCGTTCGTCCTGTTTCTGCTGGAACCTGCGCAGCAGTTCCTGCTTCTGGGCCTGGGCGTCGCCCCCGCCGCCGAGCCTGCCGTTCCGACCGCCGCCGCGCAGCGCCTCGCGGCCGAGGTTCCGGCGGGTGCCGCCGACTCCGAGCATGTTTCCGCCGCTTCGGGTCATGGTGAAACTCCTCCTCGCGCTCCTGAATGCACGAGACGTATCGTCTCGCGCTTGATGCCTCTCAGAATCCGGCGAGACGGTACGTCTTGTCAACCTGATAAATTCAAGCCATGGCAGCCCAGAAGTCCGCGCAGTCCGCTCAGCCCGCACCCAACGCCACCCGCCGGAGCGAGAAGTCCCGACGGGCCATCTACGACGCCGCCCTCGCCCTCGTCGGGGAGGTCGGCTACCCCAGGACCACGATCGAGGGCATCGCCGCCCGCGCCGGCGTCGGCAAGCAGACGATCTACCGCTGGTGGTCGTCGAAGGCGGACGTCCTGCTGGAGGCCTTCCTCGACCTGAGCGAACAGGCGTCCCGGGAAGCGGGCCCGGAGTACGAGTTCGCCATCCCGGACACCGGCGACCTCGCCGCCGACCTCAAGGCCGTCCTGCGCCTCACCGTCGACCAGCTCCAGGACCCCCGGTTCGAGGTCCCGGCCCGTGCCCTGGCCGCCGAGGGCGTGGTCAACGAGGAGCTCGGCCGGGTCTGCATGACCAAGCTGCTCGAACCCTCGCTCCTGCTGTATGTCGACCGGGTGCGCGCCGCCCAGGAGGCCGGCCAGGTCCGCCGGGAGGTCGACCCGCGCATCGCCCTCGAACTCTGGGTCTCCCCCCTCGCCCAGCGCTGGCTCCAGTACACGGGCCCGATCTCCTACGAGTACACCGACACCCTCGTCGACTACGCCCTCCACGGCATCGCCCCGCACCCGCGGTAAGGCGCACACGGTAGGGGCGTAAATCCCGCCAAAGCAGTGCATTGCTGCTGATCCAGGTGCTGTGTACGCCTCGCCCCACCTGGCCCGGTTGTCCGCTAAGGCCCCCCGAAGCGCACGATGGTGGGACCATAGGGCATGCTGTTCCGCACGACAGCGAGGCGAGGGGATAGATGAGCGCGGAGTTGGGCGGTCGGACCGGCCTACAGGGCAAACTCTCCCAGTGGCTGCGCGGACGCCGCCCCAAGGAGGCCGCCGGTGACGGTGGCCGGGAGGACCTGCTGCTCGCCGCCGCGGCGGTGGGACTGCCCCTCGCGCCCGCCGCGCACCCGGCCGGTTACCGATGTTCCTGTGACCGCGTCGGATGCCCCACCCCCGCCCGGCACCCGGTGTCCTTCGCCTGGCAGACGCAGTCCACCACCGACCGCGGCCAGATCGAGCGCTGGGCCCGCCACCAGCCGCAGGCCAACTTCATCACCGCCACCGGCATGGTGCACGACGTCCTGGACGTGCCGGTCGAGGCCGGGCGGGAGGCGCTGGAGCGGCTGCTCGGCGCCGGTATCGAGGTCGGGCCGGTCGCCGAGAGCGACGACGGCCGCCTGCTGTTCTTCACCCTCACCCGAGGTACGCCCGAGGACGAGGACGAGTGGTGGCCCTGCGAGCTGGACTGCCACCCCGAGACCATGGACGAGCACCCGGGACTGCGCTGGCACTGCCGTGGGTCCTACGTCCTCGTACCGCCGGCGCAGCTGCCCGGTGAGGGCCAGAGCGTGCACTGGGTACGCGGCCTGGAGCATCCGCTGCCCGATCCGCTCAGCCTCCTGGAGACCCTGACCGACGCCTGCGCCCGCTACGTGGGCGAGGAGCCCGACCACACCTCCGCGGCCTGGCCCCTCCGCCACTGAGTCACCGTACGAACGGCGACTACTCGCCCTTCGCCGACGTCAGGCCCTGGGTCCGGCCGAGGATCTGCACCTTGCCGGAGCCCTTCGGGTCCAGGGCCACCCCGTTGGAGATGATCTCCACCGTCAGCGACTGCTTGATCTCACCCGTCGTCAGCGCCAGCACGGCCTTGTCCGTGGCGGGGAAGGCGGCACCGGTGGCGGCGGTCTCCTTCTGGTAGTAGCGCGAGGAGAAGAACACCAGCGCCCCGCCGTCCTTCGTACGCAGCGCCAGCGGCGCGAAGTCGCCGCTCGTCAGCGGCTCGTCGATGAACTGCCTGACCAGGCCCGGCCGCACGGCGTCCTTCGCCCGCTTGGCGCGCCACTCGCTGGTGTGACGGCCGTCCGCGAAGGTGTCCCCGCCGTCCTTGAGGTAGTTCACATAGTCCTTGCTCAAGTCCTCGGGCGCCACCGCCAGTTCGGTCGAGTTCGCGGGGACGGCCTCGGCCCAGCCGTCCTTGTCCGTCTTGAACTCCGGTACGTCACCGGGAGCCATCAGCGTCAGATATGACGCCTCCCACGGGGCGGTCAGGCTGTTCCGGCTGAACACGAAGACCCAGCGCGCGGTGCCGCCCTTGTTGGCGCCCGCGTCGGCCACGAACCAGCGCGGCCAGCCCGCCTTCTTCGGGATCGTGAACTTGGGGTCCGACAGCTTCAGCGGTGTGTGCGCCGCGTTGCCCTCCGGACTGACCGCCTTGCCCGCCTTCAGCCGGGCCTCGTCGATGGCGCCGAAGGCGCCCTTGACGTAGCCGGCGTCCAGGGAGCTGTCGTATGCCTTGTCGGCCTTGTTGTACGCGGCTGTGAACTGCTGGAGCGCCTTGGCGGCCTCCGCCCTGGTGGTCGAGGGGAGTACTTCCTTCTCCCCGTGGACCACCACGCATCCGCTTGCCGTCAATGACAAAGCGGTCAGCGATGCCGCTATCAGTGCGCTCCGGTCAAGCCTGCGGAGCCTTCGAGGGCCGCGATCCCTGCTCATCAGCTGCCTTCACCTTCCCCTTCCCGGAGGCGAACCCTACCGGTGCGAGGAACAGCGCGAGCGTCGGGATCAGGTACAGCAGCCACACCGTGACCTGGACGAGGGTCGGGTCGGGCTGGAAGTTGAAGACGCCCTTCAGCAGCGTGCCGTACCAGCTCGACGGATCGACGGTGTCGCTGATGTCGAAGGCCCGGTCGCTCAGGCCCGGCAGCCAGCGCGCTTCCTGGAGGTCGTGGACGCCGTACGCCAGCACGCCCGCCGCCACCACGACCAGCATGCCGCCCGTCCAGGTGAAGAACCTGGAGAGGTTGATGCGCAGCGCACCGCGGTAGAACAGCCAGCCCAGGACGATCGCCGTGACGATGCCGAGGGCGACGCCGACCAGCGGGCGCGGGCTGCCGTCGCCGGCCGCGCGCACCGACGCCCACACGAACAGGGCCGTCTCCAGGCCCTCCCGGCCGACGGCCAGGAACGCCGTCGCGACCAGCGCGCCCGTGCCCATCTGAAGGGCCGCGTCCAGCTTGCCGTGCAGCTCGGACTTCAGGTGCCGGGCGGTGCGCCGCATCCAGAACACCATCCACGTCACCAGCCCGACGGCGAGGATCGACAAAGACCCGCCGAGCGCCTCCTGCGCCTCGAACGTCAGCTCCTGCGAGCCGAATTCGAGTGCGCAGCCGAAGCCGAGCGCCAGGGCGAGTGCGACGCCGATGCCGGTCCAGATGGGCTTCAGCGCGTCCCGGCGGCCGGTCTTCACCAGGTAGGCGATGAGGATGCAGACGACCAGGCTGGCCTCAAGACCTTCGCGCAGGCCGATCAGGTAGTTGGAGAACATCGGTCCTCACGCCTCCTCGGAGAACAGCGTCCGGCCCCACCAGTCGTCCTTGTCGCGGACGCCGGGCGGGATCGCGAAGAGCGCCGAACCCACGTGCTGGATGTACTCGTTGAGCGAGTCGAGCGCCAGATTGCGCTGGATGCGGATGAACCCGGTGCGCGGGTCCCGCTGGTAGGCGAGGAAGAACAGGCCCGCGTCCAGGCGGCCGAGACCGTCGGTGCCGTCGGTGAAGGAGTAGCCGCGGCGCAGGATCGTCGCCCCGTCGTTGGAGGCGGGGTGCGCGAGCCGGACGTGCGCGTCGGGCAGCATCGCCTTCAGGAACGGCTCGTCACGCTCCTTGGCCTTGCCGACGGGCGCGCCCTCGCCCTTGTCGCGGCCGAAGATGTCCTCCTGCTCCTGGAGCGAGGTGCGGTCCCAGGTCTCGATGTGCATCCGGATACGCCGGGCGACGAGGTAGGAGCCGCCGGCCATCCACCGCGGCCCGTCCTTCTCGCCCACCCACACGAACTTCTTCAGCCGGTCCGTCTCCGTCCCCGCGATGTTGCGGGTGCCGTCCTTGAACCCCATGAGGTTGCGCGGGGTCTGCTCGTCGGGCGTCGTGGACGAGGTCTTGCCGAAACCGAGCTGGGACCAGCGGATGACGACCTTGCCCATGCCGATACGGGCCAGGTTGCGGATGGCGTGCACGGCGACCTGCGGGTCGTCCGCGCAGGCCTGCACGCACAGGTCGCCGCCGCTGCGGTTCCTGTCGAGGTTGTCGCCGGCGAACTTCGGCAGCTCGACGAGGGCTTCGGGGCGGGCGTCCGCGATGCCGAACGCCTCGCCGTACTTCTCGAAGAGGGACGGCCCGAAGCCGATCGTCAGCGTCAGCCGCGACGGCTTGAGGCCCAGCGCCTCACCGGTGTCGTCCGGCGGCGCCTCGGCCAGCCCGCCGTACGCGCCCTCGCCGACCGCGTGCCCGGCGGTCATCCGGCGTGCGGCCGCCGTCCAGTCCTTCAGCATCCGCACGAACTCGGCGCGGTCGTCGGTCTTCACGTCGAACGCGGCGAAGTGCAGCCGGTCCTGCACGGGCGTGGCGATACCGGCCTGCTGAGCGCCGTGGAATTCGATCGCGGCGCCCGTCGCGGCGCCCGCCGGGTCGACGTCGTTGCCCGTACGGGTCATCGCGACCGCGCCGCCGGCCGTGGCGGCGCCGAGCGCGAGCCCGGCACCGCCCCAGCCGATCAGCGCACGCCGGGACGGGGACGGTGAATTCCCGGTCGAGGTCTCGGTCATGGGGTGCCCCCTACTTCACGACGACGGCGGCGGCGAGCTTGGACAGCGGCTCCGCGAGGGCGTTGACGCCGTCCGACAGCTCCTTGCGGTCGGCGTCCCCGACCTTGTCGTACGAGGTGAAGTCGTACGACGCCTTGTCCGTGCGGTACTTGTCGAGCAGCGTGTTCAGTGCGCCGAACTGCTTGTCGAGCTCGGTGACCAGCGCCGGGTCGTTCTCCTCGGCGACCGGCTTCAGCAGCGCGTACGCCTTCTCGGCGCCCTCGACGTTGGCCTTGAAGTCGACCAGGTCGGTGTGCGAGTAGCGCTCCTCCTCACCGGTGACCTTGCCGGTGGCGACCTCGTCGAGGAGTTCCTTGGCGCCGTTGGCCATGGAGGTCGGGGTGATCTCGGCCTTGCCGACCCGCTTCTGCCAGTCCTTCAGGTCGGTGACGAGCCGGTCGGCGAGCTGCTTCTCGCGGTCGCCGATCTTCTTGTCCTGCCAGAGGGCCTTCTCCAGGCGGTGCCAGCCGGTCCAGTCCGTGGCCGGGTCCTGGCCGTCCTCCAGGCCGTCCTCGCGGACGTCGACCTTCGGGTCGATGTCGCCGAAGGACTCGGCGACCGGCTCGGTGCGCTCCCAGCCGATGCGTGAGGGGGCGTACGCCTTCTTCGCGGCCTCGATGTCACCGTCCTTGACGGCCTTGGCGAACGCCTCCGCCTTCGGCAGCGTCTCGTCGGCCTGTGCCTGCGTGTACGCGCGGTAGGCGGCGACGGCCTTGTCCAGCCGCGGGTCGCGCTTGGCGGCAGCGCCCTCGCCGGTGGCCTTGACGGCCTGCCGGATGCCGTCGCCCTTCATGCCCGGCTTGCAGGCGATGGTGTAGTCGCCCGCCTTCACCTCGGCGGTGACGGTCTGCTTGGTGCCGGGGCCTATGTTCTCCCGCTCGGTGACGATGCGGTCGTCCGGGAAGAGGATGTAGACCTCGGTGACCTTGGAACCCTTGTTCTCGATGGCGAGTTCGACGTGCCCGGCCGGGAACTCCTTCTTCGACACCTCGCACTTGTCGTCCGTCGAGGTCACGTTGACGACCCGGTCGCCACCTGCCGAGCTGCCCTTCTCGGTGCACCCCGTGACGGCGGTCAGAGCCGCCACGGTGGCGGCAGCGGTGACGGCGGAGAGTCTGGCGGGTCGCATGAAGGCTCCAGGAGATGGCGGGAAAGTGTGCGTGACGGGCCTCACGCAGTAGGAAGGTGAGGCTCACCTAACGCACCTAAGGATCGCCTAAGTGGCCAAAAACGCTCCCATGGAGGAGTCAAAGGAGAGTCAAAGGTTGCCCCGGGATCAGCGCCGCGGGGTCACCAGGACCGCTCCTGTCCGGGGATGCGAAAGCACGTCGACGGGCTGGTCGTAGACCTCCGACAGCAACCGCTCCGTGAACACCTCGGCCGGCGGCCCGTCCGCCGCGACCCGCCCGGCCCGCAGGACCGCCACCCGGTGCGCGTAGGCCGCAGCGAGCCCCAGATCGTGCAGCACGACCACCACCGCGTCTCCGGCCCGCGCCCGCTCCCGGCACAACCGCAGCACCAGCTCCTGGTGCTTGAGGTCCAGTGCGGCGGTCGGTTCGTCGAGCAGCAGCAACGGCGCCCGCTGGGCCAGCACCCGGGCAAGCGCGACCCGGGCCCGCTCACCACCGCTGAGTGCGGAGAACGGCCGCAGGGCGAAGGCGGCTACCTCGGTGGCGGCCATCGCCTCGGCGACGGCGAGGTCGTCCTCGGCGGGGGAGGCGGTGGCGTGGGGTGTGCGGCCCATGCGTACGACCTCCTCGACCGTGAAGGGGAAGGAGAGCGCCGCCGACTGGGGGAGTACGGCGCGACGGAGGGCGAGTTCGGGCGCGGTCCAGTCGGCCGCCGGTCGCCCGTGGATCCGTACGACCCCCTCGGCGGCCGGAAGATCGGCGGCCAGCGCGCTCAACAGGGTGGACTTTCCCGCACCGTTGGGCCCGACGAGGGCGAGCACCTCGCCGGCGCGGACGGTGACGGAGACGCCGATCAGCACCTCACGGGCGCCGAGACGAACGTGCAACGACTCGGCGGCGGCGAGGATGTCGCCGGGTTCGGAGGGGGCTGGGGGAGTGGGGCGAGGGCGGAGCAGTCTCACGGAGGGTCCTTGTCGAGAAGGGGACTGGAGAACCTAAGGGGCGCGGGGCTGTGTCGATATGCGGCTCCGCCGCGTGGGCGCGACCAGCCCTCACGCACCCGCACCCGGCATACGACCCTCAGGCCCACCCCCCTTGCCGCCGCCGAGTCCGCCGCAGTAGCCAGAAGAAGAACGGACTGCCCAGCAGAGCCGTGAGCACCCCGAGCGGCAACTCCGCGGGCGCCGCCACAGTCCGCGCGGCGACATCCGCCGCGAGCAACACCACCGCCCCTCCCAACGCACTCCCCGGAATGAGGAACCGATGCCCCGGCCCCGCCGCCATCCGCAACAGGTGGGGCACGACGAGGCCGATGAACCCGATGACCCCGGAGACGCTGACCGCCGCGGCCGTCAGCAGCGCGACGACCAGGATCAACGCGACCCGCATCCGCTCCACGTCCACCCCCAGGTGCCGTGCGGGCCGGTCGCCGAGGGCGAGCAGGTCCAGGCGGCGGGCGTACAGCGGTGCCACCACCAGCCCCACGACCGCGCAGGGCAGGACCGCCGTCACCTTGGGCCAGGTGGACTGGGCGAGGGAGCCGAGCTGCCAGAAGGTGATCTGGTTCACCGCGGCGGTGTCCGCGAGGAAGATGAACAGGCCGATGAGCGCCCCGGCGAAGGCGTTCACCGCGATGCCCATGAGGATCAGGGTCACGACCTCCGTACGGCCGCTCGACCGGGACATCGCGTACACCAGCAGCACGGTGCCGAGGCCGGCGACGAAGGCCATCGCGGGGAGGGTCCAGTTGCCGAGGAAGGTCAGCCCGAGCGAGATGGAGGCCACCGCTCCGACCGCCGCGCCCAGGGAGACGCCGATGGTGCTCGGCTCGGCCAGCGGGTTGCCGAACACGCCCTGCATCAGCGCTCCGGCGCACCCCAGCGAGGCGCCGATGAGCAGCGCGAGCACGATCCGCGGGAAGCGCACGTTCCACAGCACCGACTCGGCGACCCGGTCCGACTCGCCGCCGCCGAGCCCGACTTTGTGCTGTACGGAGGCGAGGACGTCCCCGACCGGGATCGGGTAGGCGCCGATCCCCGCGGCGACCGGGACGAGGACGAGGAGGGCGAGGCTCATGCCGACGGTCAGCAGCCAGGCGGCGGTGTGCCGTCTGCGGGGCGGCGGCGCTTCGGCCACGACCTCGGGTGCGGCCTTCTCCAGTACGGTCATGCCGCGAATCCCCTTCTTGCGCAGCCGACTTCAGCCGGGTGAAGCTTAGGTTAGCCTTGCCTTGGTCGCTGCTGGCGCGCGACCGAGTGATGTTTCAATTCCCCCGTGACTGACTACGACGTCCTCCGCGTCTTCTGCGGACCGACCGGTGGATACGGCAATGAACTCGGCGTCGTCCGCGAGGGCTCCGTGATCCCCGAGCGGAGCGACCGGCAGGCGTTCGCCGGGAAGCTCGGCTTCAGCGAGACCGTGTTCGTGGACGACCCCGAGCGCGGGGTCATCGACATCTACACGCCGACCCTGCGCCTGCCCTTCGCCGGGCACCCCTGCGTCGGTACGGCCTGGCTGCTCGACGTGCCCGAGCTGGTCACCCCGGCGGGTGTGGTGGGCGCGCGGCTGGACGGGGAGTTCAGCTGGATCGAGGCACGGGCGGAGTGGGCGCCGCCGCGTACGCTGCGGCAGTACGCGACCGCCGCCGAGGTCGACGACCTTCCCGTGCCCCCGCCCGGCGAGTGGATCTACGCCTGGGCCTGGGAGGACGAGGCGGCCGGGCGTGTCCGCGCCCGCGGCTTCCCCGGCCGCGGCGACGGCATCGACGAGGACGAGGCCACGGGCGCGGCGGCGCTGCTCCTCACGGACCGCCTGGGCCGCGCCCTCAACATCACGCAGGGCGCCGGATCGCAGATCCTCACGGCACCGCAGCCGGCGGGCTGGGTGGAGGTGGGCGGCAGGGTGTTCCTGGAGCGCTGACCGGAACCGGTCACGCGGACAGGGGGAACTCCTCGCCCAGTGCCCGGAACACCGCCGTGTTCAGGGCGAACGCCTTCTTGCACTCCGCCACGATCCGCTGCTTCTCCAGGTCGTCCGCATGGACATCGTCCAGCAGCTCTCGGTAGCCCCGCTTGAACGCGGCCGGGTTGGTGATCTCCTCGAAGACGTAGAAGCGGACCCCGTCGCCCTTGCGCGCGAAGCCCCAGGTCCGCTCCGCCTTGTCGCGGATGATCTGGCCGCCGGAGAGGTCACCGAGGTAACGGGTGTAGTGGTGGGCGATATAGCCGCCCGGCCAGTCCTCGGCACACTCCCGCACCCGGTCCGCGTAGGACTGGGTGGCGGGCAGCGCGGACAGTCCCGTGCGCCACTCCGGACCCCGCAGATGCGCCAGGTCCCGCTCCAGCGAGGCCAGCCGGAACAGCTCCGGCTGGATGAACGGACCCGTCACGGGGTCCGACGCCAGCCGCTCGGCACCGGTCTCCAGCGCCTCGTACACGAACCACAGCTGCTCGGTGTAGCGCGCGTACGCGTCGACGCCGAGCCGTCCGCCGAGCAGGTCGCTCATGAACGTCGAGGTCTCGGCCTCCACGTGCTGTTCATGGGACGCGGTGCGGATGAGTGTCGAGAAGGGCTCCATGGGGCACATCCTCCAAGGTAAGGCTTACCTAAGTCAATAGCTTGCCGACACCCTGTCGGTAAAAGCGTACAAGAGAAAGCCCGCCCTGGCAGGGCGGGCTCGGTGATCAGTGCTCGGTGATCGGTGCTCGGTGCTCGGTGAGCGGTGCTCGGTGAGCGGTGCTCAGGGCAGCGTCAGGATCTCCGCCCCCGTCTCCGTCACCACCAGCGTGTGCTCGAACTGCGCCGTGCGCTTGCGGTCCTTGGTGACGACCGTCCAACCGTCGTCCCACATGTCGTACTCGTGCGTCCCCAGCGTCAGCATCGGCTCGATGGTGAAGGTCATCCCGGGCTGGATCACCGTCGTCGCGTGCGGGCTGTCGTAGTGCGGGATGATCAGGCCCGAGTGGAAGGACGAGTTGATGCCGTGACCGGTGAAGTCACGCACCACGCCGTAGCCGAAGCGCTTGGCGTACGACTCGATGACGCGGCCGATGATGTTGATCTGGCGGCCGGGCTTGACCGCCTTGATCGCGCGGTTCAGGGACTCCCGGGTGCGCTCGACCAGCAGCCGGCTCTCCTCGTCCACGTCGCCGACCAGGTACGTCGCGTTGTTGTCGCCGTGCACCCCGCCGATGTACGCCGTCACGTCGAGGTTGACGATGTCGCCGTCGCGCAGAACCGTGGAGTCCGGGATCCCGTGGCAGATGACCTCGTTGACGCTGGTGCACAGGGACTTCGGGAAGCTGCGGTAGCCGAGCGTGGACGGATAGGCGCCGTGGTCGCACATGTACTCGTGCGCCACCTTGTCCAACTCGTCCGTCGTGACACCGGGCGCGATCAGCTTCGCCGCCTCGGCCATCGCCCGCGCGGCGATACGGCCGGCGACGCGCATCGCCTCGACGGTCTCCGGGGTCTGCACCTCCGGACCCGTGTACGGCGTCGGCGCGGGCTTGCCGACGTACTCGGGGCGGCGGATGTTTCCGGGCACGGAACGGGTGGGGGACAGCTCCCCTGGGACAAGCAGCGACTGGCCAGACATGCGAGCGAGTCTAACCAGCGGGCATGGGGGAACATGTCGGTGGCGAGAGGAGCCGGACATGGCCTTGTTCAAGAAGCGCACGGTCGGCAAGCCGGGCGAGTGGTACTACTGCCTCGTCCACAAGAAGGTCGAGGAAGGGCCGGAGTGCCCGGCCAAGGACCGCTTCGGGCCGTACACCAGCCGGCAGGAGGCCCAGCAGGCGATGGACCTCGCCCGGGAGCGCAACCTGGAGTGGGAGAACGATCCCCGGTGGCACGACGCCCCGACGGGTCCGGCGGACGACGACTGATCAGCCCTCTGCCGCCGGTGCGGGTGCCTGTGCCGGTGCCGACGCGGGTGCGGCCGCTGCCGTCGCCCGCTGCTCCCGCAGCCGTACCGCGTGCTCGTTCGTCCGCGCGTCGTACGTCATGAGCTTCGGCAGGCACAGCGCCAGCAGCCCCACCGCGCCCACGCACAGCAGCCCGCCCGACCAGATGGACGCCCGTACGCCCTGCCAGGCGGCGACGCCGCCCACGTAGGTCTGGCCCAGCTGCGGGCCCACCGAGTACGACAGCAGCTCGATCCCGGCGAGCCGGCCGCGCAGCTCGTCCGGGATCGTCTGGTTCCACATCACCCCGCGGAAGATGCCGCTGACCATGTCGGCGGCGCCGCCGACGGTCAGGAAGAGCAGCACCAGCCATACGTTCCCGGAGACACCGGCCGCCGCGATCGCCACGCCCCACAGCGCGGCCGCCACCACGACGGCCCGCCCGTGCCGGTGCACCCGCGACGTCCAGCCGCTGGTCAGGCTCACCAGCATCGCCCCGGCCGGCACGGAGGCGTACATCAGGCCAAGGGCCCAGGGGGCGTCCAACTCGTCCGCGAGGAAGGGCAGTACGGCGAGCGGCATCGCGAAGAGCATCGCCGCGATGTCGATGACGTACGTGCCGAGGAGCTCCTTGCGGCTCCAGGCGTAGCGGGCGCCCTCGGCGATGGCCTTCAGCGACGGTTTCGCGGCCTCGTGGGAGGCGGGGGAGGGGGCGAGGCCGACGACGAACAGGACGGAGACGGCGAAGGTCAGCAGGTCCGCGCCGTATGCCCAGCCGAGCCCCGCGTACGCGACGACCACCCCGGCCAGGGCCGGGCCCGCGACGCCGCCGACCTGCCAGCGCAGCGCGTTCAGCGAGGCGGCGGCCGGGAGGTGGTCGTGGGCCACGATCCGGGGCAACAGGGCGTCCAGGGCGGGGCGTTGGACCGATACGAGGGCGGAGGACAGGGCGGCGACGACGTACAGGGGCCAGATCGCGGGGCTCGGCAGCAGCGCGTTGACCAGCAGGGCCGCGCTCAGCACCGCCTGCCCGGCCTCCGTCCACACGATCAGCTTCCGCTTGTCGAGCGCGTCGGCGAGGGCACCCCCGTACAGCCCGAACACGACCAGCGGCACCAGCTCCACGGCCCCGATCGCCCCGACCGCCGCCGCGGACCCGGTGAGCTCCTTGATCTGCACGGGCAGCGCCACGAAGGTCAGGAAGCTCCCGAAGGAGGAGACCAGCCCCGCCAGCCACAACTTCCGGAAGTCCGCGGAGGCACGCCAGGGGGTGAGGTCGGGGAGCACGGCGCGCAGGCGGGAGGGAGCGGGGGAGGGGGAGGGAGCGGGGGCGTCGTCCGTCACGAGGG
>NZ_LGUR01000015.1 GCF_001270495.1 Streptomyces viridochromogenes | reverse complement strand
CCCCGCCGCCCCTACCCGTCCCATCCCTGGGGGCTGCCGCCCCCAGACCCCCGCTGTCGGCCCTTCGGGCCTCGTCCTCAAACGCCGGACGGGCTGAAAATGCCTGGGGCGGAGTCCTGGGATGGGACGGGTAGGGGCGGAGGGGGCGAGATCCGTCTACTCCGGTGACGTCGCCTTCAACGCCAGCCACAGCTCCATCCGCACATCCGCGTCGTCCAGCGACCGCCCCAGAATCTCCTCGACCCGCCGCATCCGGTACCGCAACGTGTGCCGATGCACCCCGAGATCCGCGGCCGCCGCGTCCCACTGCCCGTGCCGCGACAGCCACGCCCGCAGCGAGGCGACCAGGTCCCCCCGCCCCGTCGCGTCATGCTCGTGCAGCGCCCGCAGCAGCCCGTCCGCGAACGCCTTCACCGCATCGTCCGCGAGCAACGGCAGCACGGACCCCGCCGCCAACTGCTCGTGCTCCACGAGCACCCGCCCCCGCCGCCGAGCCACCGACAGCGCCTGCTCGGCCTGCTTGTAGGCGGCCGCGGCGGCGATGGGCCCGACCGGCGCCGAGAGCCCGACGACGAGTTCGTCCTCGTCGGCACCCGACTGCTCCGGTACGGCGTCCGACCGCGCCGCCTCCAACGCCGCCGCGTACTCCGCACACGCCGCCACCGCCGCGCCCCCGTCCGCCGCGAGCACCACCAGCCGCGCCGTTTCCCCCTCGCCCTCCGGCACCACCAGCACCGCCTCCCCGGCCCGGGCCGCGGCGGACTCCACGATCTCGGTGAGCGCACCCAGCGGATCGCCGTTCGCGCCGGTGGCGGCGGCCAGCGCCGCGGCGGAGGCCTTGGTGACGGCCGCCCGCGCCCCGGTGTCGACGACCCGCGCCGCCGACACCGACGCCGCCTCGGTGACGATCACCCGGAACGGCGCGTCCAGCAGCCCTCCGTAGAGGTCGCCCGCCACGGCCCGCGCATGATCCGGCTCCCCGGCGAGCAGCATGCGCAGCACCGCCGCCCCCACCCGCTGCTCGGCGGCCTGCAACGACCGGGACCGCTCGGTGGTCAGGGTCAGCAGCGCGATCGCGGAGTGGACGGCGTACCGTTCCGCCGTGCCGAGCGCCGCCGCCGTCCCCACGGCCAGCGCGGCGCGGGCCCGCCGCCCGGTGCCCAGGGTGTGCAGCTCGACCCGGTCCTCGTTCTCCGGCCCGCCCACCACGGACGACGCCGGCGCGGGCCGGTCCCGCAGCCGCTCCACGTCCGCCGTGAGCCGGGCCGCCCGCCGCCCCGCCCACTCCGGCGCGGTCGCGACCACGGCCCCGGACGCGTCGTACAGCGCCGCCCAGCCGTCCACCTGCGAGGCCAGCGCGGTCAGCAGCCCTTCCGGCCCGTCGGTCAACGCCTGCTTGGTCAGCTCCCGTTGCGCCGCGAACCCGGCCGTCACCGCCCGGTACTGGTCCGCCGCGATCGCCGCCGACACGGCCTTGCTGATGGCGAGGAAGGGCGTACGGCGCGGTACCTCCAGCAGCGGCAGGCCCTCCGCCGCCGCCGCGTCGACCAGCGCCTCGGGGATCTCCTCGTAGTTGACGCCGACCGCGAAGCCGAGCCCGACCACGCCCGCCCCGACCAGCCGCCGCACATAGCGCCGCATCGTCTCGGGGTTCTCCGCGTCCAGCTTGAGCGCGGTGACCAGCAGCAGTTCCCCGCCCTCCATATAGGGGACCGGGTCGGCGAGCTCACTGACGTGCGCCCAGCGCACGGGCACGTCCAGGCGGTCCTCGCCCGCCCGCACGGTCAGCTTCAGCGCGGAGTGATGAACCAGCGAGGCGAGCGTGGGTGGCATGAGGCCTTCAGGTCGGTGTGATCGTTGTGATCTTTTGGCCGCCATGTATGAACAGCCTGTGACGATTCTGCCTCACCGTACGGTCATGGGGTGACGTGAAGTCCGGACCTAACCCCGCAGATCCACCAGCAACGGCGGCGCGTGCTCGCCATTGACGCTGGTCAGCGACAGCACGGCGTGCCCCGGCGGCACCCCGTGCGCCAGTTCGGACGCCGACCAGCGCTCGCGCTCGACCTGCCGCACGGTCACCGCCCGCGCGGTCGGCGCCTTGCCGGTGATCACCCGCCGCAGCGCGTGCACCGCCTTCCCGGCCGGGGTCTCGGCGATGATCTGCCGGTCGGTGACGTCCCGCGCCTCGGTCCACTCCTTCCCCCACACCTCGGCGAAGTCCTGTCCGTCCCACGGCGTCACCCCGGCCAGCGCCATCCGGCACCCGGCAGACCCGAGCAGCGGCCCCCGCAGCGGCCTCGGTACGTCGTCCAGGCTGCGCAGCGTGAGCACCGCGCCCGCGTTGCCCGACCGCAGCCGCTGGATCCCCCGGACGGCCTCGGGCGTCACGACCCCCGTCGCGTCGTCCAGCACCAGACAGGCGAACAGCGACCGGTCCTCCCGTACCGCGATGCTCGCCGTGAACTGCGCCAGCACCAGCCGCGCCAGCATCCGCGAGGCCTCGGCGTGCCCGCGCGCGGGCAGATCGATGCGGACCCGGACGGGGTGGTCGAGGGCCTTCAGCGAGAACGGCCGCGACTGCCCCGAGGTGTCGAAGAACCCGGCGAAGGCCGGCCGGTCCAGCAGCGCCACCCGGTCCGCGAGCACGGCCGCCACATCACCGGGATGCCCCAACTGCCGTTCGCGGGCGTCGAGTTCACGCAGCAGGCCCTCCTGTCCGGACCCCTCCAGCGCCGTACGCAGCGCGCCGAGCGCCCCGGGCGCGCCGTCCAGCAGCTGCCGCAGCTCGGCCACGGACGGGAAGCGCTGGTGGACCGCCCGGAACGGCCCGAGCAGCTGGGCCAGCACGGTGGTGGAGCGGCGGCTGTCGCTGCCGGGGTGAGGGTCGGCCAGGTCTCCGACGAGCGCCTCGGCGAGCACGGCGGCGGCCTCGTCGGGGTCGCCGGTACCGCCGTACAGGTCCAGGTCGTAGACCGAGTCCGGATTCCCGATCCGTACGACGACGTCGAACGCGTCCTCCGGTCCGAGCCCCGCGCCCGCCGCGCCCACGACCACCACGGCGGCCCGTCCGGCCAGCGCGTGCAGACACAGCGACTCGGTGAGCGGCCGCACGACGGTCGCCGTCTTGCCGGACCCGGCCGGTCCGACGGCGAGCAGGGAGGTGCCGAGCAGGTCGGGTCCGAGGCCGAGCCCGGTGCCCCGGTAGGCGTACGGGTTGCGCGGGTCGTCGGCGGTCGTGCCGAGCCGCACCTGGCCGCTGACGAGGTCGTGCCGGGCGACCCGGGCGGGCACGTCGCGCTCGCCCGACGGGTGCAGACAGGCGGCGGCGCCGTCCTTGAGCACGGCGCCGCTGAAGGTGGCGAGGTTGTGCCGCCCGCTGCGCACGCCCTGCCAGGCGCGGGTGAGCCGGGCGTAGTCGACGTCGCGCATCAGCCCGGAGCGGGCCTCGGCGGCGAGCCGCTCGGCGGCGTCCGCGGCACCGGCGGCGCGGAGCGCGGGCCAGGACGCGGGGTCCTGCTCGGGGGCGGGCGGCCGCTCGGGTGCCGGGGCCGCCCTGCTCCAGGCGGGCGGGCCGAAGCGGCGCCAGATCTCGCCCCAGCGGCCCAGGCGGCCGACGCCCACCATGATGACGAGGGCGATCAGCGTGTAGTAGCTGTACCAGAGGATCGCGTTGCCGACGCGGTCGTTGTTCTCGCGCCAGGAGTCCGGGGTGAACAGCTCCAGGGGCAGCACCCACCAGCCGCCGAGATAGCCGTTCCAGAGCAGCGACCAGATCAGCCACCCCACCAGGAACGCGATCAGCGCCCCGCTGAGCAGCTGCCGTGTCGGAATCCGCTCGGGCTCCTCGTCCGGCCGGGGCACATGCCCCAGCCGCCACACGCCGGGCTGCGCCTCCGGTCGAGGTGCCCGGAGCCAGGTCAGGAACGCCGAGCTGTCCGGCCGCGCGCCCGTGCCGGGCGCCCGCGTCGGCCGTGGCGGCATCGCGGGCGCCTCCGGGGGCACCGCCGGGCGCGGTACAGGAGTCGCGTGCGTACCCCGCGCGTCCTGCGTCCCGTCGCTGTCCATCGCCCTTGCCCCCTGACCAGCCGTTCCATCCGTGCCATCCACCATCAGCGAGCCAATCTAACGCCCTTGCATGGTGAGTTCACCGCTTACACGGCCGGGCGTCTTCGCGAACGCTATGTCCATCACGGACAACCCGCCCTCCTGACAACGCCCACATGGAGCATGCCCACCCCTCACTCCCCGCCCTAGCCTGCGAGAAAAGAGAAGACAAGCGTCCGCAACACCCCCAGGAGCCCCTCATGAGCGCACTTCCGCAGGAGCGCCGGATCGTCACCGCCATCCCCGGCCCGAAGTCGCAGGAGCTTCAGGCCCGCCGTACCGCCGCGGTCGCGCAGGGCGTGGGCTCCGTGCTGCCCGTGTTCACCGCGCGCGCGGGCGGCGGCATCATCGAGGACGTCGACGGCAACCGGCTCATCGACTTCGGTTCGGGCATCGCCGTGACGTCCGTCGGCGCGTCCGCCGAGGCGGTCGTACGCCGGGCCTCCGCCCAGCTCGCCGACTTCACCCACACCTGTTTCATGGTCACCCCCTACGAGGGCTACGTGGAGGTCGCCGAGGCCCTCGCCGAGCTCACCCCGGGTGACCACGCGAAGAAGTCGGCGCTGTTCAACTCGGGCGCCGAGGCCGTCGAGAACGCCGTCAAGATCGCCCGGGCGTACACCAAGCGCCAGGCCGTCGTCGTCTTCGACCACGGCTACCACGGCCGTACGAACCTCACGATGGCGCTGACCGCGAAGAACATGCCGTACAAGCACGGCTTCGGCCCGTTCGCGCCCGAGGTCTACCGGGTGCCGGTGGCGTACGGCTACCGCTGGCCGACCGGTGCGGAGAACGCCGGCCCGGAGGCCGCCGCGCAGGCCGTCGACCAGATCAGCAAGCAGGTCGGGGCGGAGAACGTGGCCGCGATCATCATCGAGCCGGTGCTGGGCGAGGGCGGCTTCATCGAGCCGGCCAAGGGCTTCCTGCCGGCGATCCGCGAGTTCGCCTCGGCCAACGGCATCGTCTTCGTCGCCGACGAGATCCAGTCCGGGTTCTGCCGCACCGGCCAGTGGTTCGCGTGCGAGGACGAGGGCATCGTCCCCGACCTGATCACGACCGCGAAGGGCATCGCGGGCGGTCTGCCGCTCGCCGCCGTGACCGGCCGCGCGGAGATCATGGACGCCGCGCACGCGGGCGGCCTGGGCGGCACCTACGGCGGCAACCCGGTCGCCTGCGCGGGTGCGCTCGGTTCCATCGAGACGATGAAGGAGCTGGACCTCAACGCCAGGGCGAAGGCGATCGAGGCCACGATGAAGGCCCGCCTCACCGCGATGGCCGAGAAGTTCGACATCATCGGCGACGTCCGGGGCCGCGGCGCCATGATCGCCATCGAGCTGGTCAAGGACCGCGCCACCAAGGAGCCGAACGCGGAGGCGACCGCCGCGCTCGCCAAGGCCTGCCACGCCGAGGGCCTGCTGGTCCTGACCTGTGGCACCTACGGCAACGTGCTGCGCTTCCTGCCCCCGCTGGTCATCGGCGAGGACCTCCTGAGCGAGGGCCTCGACATCATCGAGCAGGCCTTCACCCGCATCTGAGGTCACAGCAAAACCACTGGTGAACGCCGGGGTCCCCGTCCCGGGGCCCCCGTCCGCCCCAGCCCTGTCGCCGTTCGCGATTCCGGGGCTGGGGCGGCTACCGTCAGAGCGTGTGAAGAAGGTGTGCGAGGTGGATGTCAGGACTCGATTCCGTCTGTCTAACGCCATCGCCCTGTCGTAGGTTCTAACCAGATGAGAGATACACCCCGCCCAGAGGGGACTCTGGGCGACATCGGGCCGAGGCCTCCCCAGCTTCGACCTGGTCGTGCCCTCGCGCACACACCCGGAGCTTCCGGCTCCGGATCTCCTCACCGATCGGACAGTCGCCCGCCCCAAACCCCCCGGGGCGTGCGACGATCCGGTCCGGACGGCCGCCCCGGAACTACCCCCCCTGTTCCGGGGCGGCCGACCTCCCTCTTCCTCCTGCTCGGGCTTCCCGCCCTTCTCTTCGCGCTCATCACCTGGCAGGTGATGAGCGTCGGCCGCCTGCTGGACGTCGACGCGGCGGCCAGCCGGGCCCTGGTCCACCCGGACCGCTTCTCCGAACTCCTCGCCGACCTGGGCAATGTGCCGGTCGCGGTGCCGGTCCTCGCCGTGGCCCTGGGATACGTCACCTGGCGGCATCGCCGCATTGGTACACACCACTGGTGGCTGCCGGCCACCTCCGCGGCCCTGCTCATGGCGCTGGTCCCGGCGCTGGTGGTCCCGCTCAAGATCCTCACCGACCGCCCCGGCACCCCGGTCGTACCGCCCGCCACCGGCTACTACCCGTCCGGCCACACGGCCACGGCCGCCATCGCCTACGGTGCCGCGGCCCTGCTTCTCCTCCCGTGGCTGACCACCGCGCTCGCCCGCCGCGCGCTCCTCGTCACCTGCGCCGCCCTCAACCTCGGCGTCGGCCTCGGGCTGGTGCGGCGCGGCTACCACTGGCCCCTGGACGTGGTGGCCAGTTGGTGCCTCTGCACGGTGCTGCTCTCGCTGCTGTGGCTGTACCTCGCCCGACGGGACCGTCACGGTCATTCGGCGGTTCGGCAACGCCCTTGAGGGGCGCGGGGCCGCCGGCCGACGACCCAGCGCGCACCTGCCTCAGTCGTCGGCGAGGCCGGCGACAGCCTCATGCATGGCCAGTTCGAGGAGGGCCGGGTCCGTGAGGGTGCCGGTGCCGTCCGGGGGGACCAGCCAGCGGACGGCACCGACGGAGCGGCCCGGGTACGGGACGACGATCCAGGTACCGGCCCCGGCCGTACGGATGCCGGTGCCGAGCCAGCGGGCCGCCGTGCCGGGCGGCACGAAGAAGCCCATCCGCGAGTCGCCGAAGTCGACCAGGACCGGGCCCGGCTGGTCGAGGACGCGGGTGAGGACGTCGAGGGTCGGATAGCCGAGCTCGCCCGGAAGGATGAGCACGTCCCAGGCCTTGCCGGCCGGCAGCAGCGCGACCCCGAGGGGGTGGCGCTCCCACTCCCAACGGCAGGCTTCAGGATCCGGCGCAACCGATGCCAGCCACTCGACCGCCGTCTTCGCCCCTGTCATGACGGTGACCTCCCTGTTCTCTGCGTGGACGCTGATCGCGTCACGAGGGAGAGGGAGGTCACCGGCCGGGCATTACGCGGGTTTTCACCACCAGTTTATGGTGACCTGGGTCACATTCGAGCCTGAGCCGACCTCAGCTGTCGAAACCGAGGCCGAGCCGGTCCATCGTCTTCAGCCACAGGTTGCGCCGCCCGCCGTGCGCGTCGGCCCGGGCCAGCGACCACTTGGTGAGCGCGATGCCCGTCCAGGCGAAGGGCTCCGGCGGGAAGGGGAGCGGCTTCTTGCGGACCATTTCGAGCCGCGTCCGCTCGGTGGACTCCCCCGCGAGCAGGTCCAGCATCACGTCCGCACCGAAGCGCGTGGCGCCCACACCAAGGCCCGTGAAGCCCGCCGCGTACGCCACCCTGCCCTGGTGGGCGGTCCCGAAGAACGCCGAGAAGCGCGAGCAGGTGTCGATCGCGCCGCCCCACGCGTGCGTGAACCGGATGCCCTCCAGCTGCGGGAAGCAGGTGAAGAAGTGCCCTGCGAGCTTGGCGTACGTCTCCGGGCGGTCGTCGTACTCGGCCCGCACCCGGCCGCCGTACTGGTAGATGGCGTCGTAGCCGCCCCACAGGATGCGGTTGTCGGCGGAGAGACGGAAATAGTGGAACTGGTTGGCCGAGTCCCCCAGGCCCTGGCGGTTCTTCCAGCCGATCGACGCGAGCTGGTCCTCGGTGAGGGGCTCGGTCATCAGGGCGTAGTCGTAGACCGGGACGGTGTAGGCGCGGACGCGCTTGACCAGGCTGGGGAAGATGTTGGTGCCGAGCGCGACCTTGCGGGCGCGGACCTGGCCGTAGGGGGTGCGTACGGCCATGCCGGCGCCGTACGGCTTCAGGGTGAGGGCCGGGGTGTGCTCGTAGATGCGGACGCCCAGGTCGAGGCACGCCTGCTTCAGGCCCCACGCCAGCTTGGCCGGGTTGACCATGGCGACGCCCCGGCGGTCGTAGAGGCCCGCCTGGAACGTCGGTGAGTCGACCTGCGCCCGGACGGCCTCGGCGTCCAGGAACTCGACCCCGTCGGCGAGGCCCTTCCCCCTCAACTCCTCGTACCAGTCGCGCAGTTCCCACGCCTGGTAGGTCTCGGTGGCGACGTCGACCTCGCCCGTGCGCTCGAAGTCGCAGTCCAGGGAGTAGCGGGCGACCGCCTTCTCGATCCCGTCGAGGTTGCGGGCGCCCAGCTCCTCCAGCTGGTGGATCTCGTCCGGCCAGCGGGTGAGCCCGTTGGGCAGACCGTGGGTGAGGGAGGCGGCGCAGAAGCCGCCGTTGCGGCCGGAGGCGGCCCAGCCCACCTCGCGGCCTTCGAGCAGGACGACATCCCGCTGCGGGTCGCGCTCCTTGGCGATGAGCGCGCTCCACAGTCCGCTGTAGCCGCCGCCGACGACCAGCAGATCGCAGGTCTCGGCCGTGGTGAGCGCGGGCTCGGGGCGGGGTCGGCCGGGGTCGTCCAGCCAGTACGGGACCGGCTGGGCGTCGGAGAGTGCCTTCGTCCAGTGATTGCCAGAACTCATGGCGCTCGGGGCCATGATTTCAACTCCCTACAGGGGCTTATGCCTTTTGCTTGTTACGGCGGCTTCCGATGACCATGGAGGCCAGGACGAACAGTACGGCGACGACGAACATGGCCGTACCGATGACATTGATCTGAACGGGCGTTCCGCGCTGCGCCGATCCCCAGACGAACATCGGGAAGGTGACGGTGGAACCCGCGTTGAAATTGGTGATGATGAAATCGTCGAAGGAGAGCGCGAAGGCGAGTAGCGCGCCCGCCGCGATTCCGGGGGCGGCGATCGGCAGGGTGACCCGGACGAACGTCTGGACCGGGCCGGCGTACAGGTCCTGGGCGGCCTGTTCCAGCCGCGGGTCCATCGACATCACGCGCGCCTTCACCGCCGTCACGACGAAGCTCAGGCAGAACATGATGTGGGCGATGAGGATCGTCCAGAAGCCGAGCTGGGCGCCCATGTTGAGGAACAGGGTGAGCAGCGAGGCCGCCATGACGACCTCGGGCATCGCCATCGGCAGGAAGATCAGCGAGTTCACGGCGCCGCGCGCGCGGAAGCGGTAGCGGACCAGCGCGAAGGCGATCATCGTGCCCAGGAGCGTGGCGCCGAGGGTCGCCCAGAAGGCGATCTGGAGGCTGAGGGACAGCGATCCGCACAGATCGGAGACTCCGCACGGGTCCTGCCAGGCGGCCGTGGAGAACTCCTGCCATTCGTAGTTGAAGCGCCCCTTCGGTTTGTTGAAGGAGAAGATCGTGACGACGAGGTTCGGCAGCAGGAGATAAGCGAGCGTCAGCAGTCCCGCGATGACGACGAGATTGCGCTTGAGCCAATTGACGAAGGCCATCTAAACCAGATCCTCCGTACCGGAACGCCGAATGTAGACCGTCACCATGACGAGAATGGCGGCCATGAGGATGAAGGAGAGCGCCGCGGCCGTCGGATAGTCCAGAATCCGCAGGAACTGCGTCTGGATGACGTTGCCGACCATGCGCGTGTCCGTGGAGCCGAGCAGGTCCGCGTTGACGTAGTCGCCGGCCGCCGGGATGAAGGTCAGCAGCGTGCCGGAGACGACCCCCGGCATCGACAGCGGGAAGGTGACCTTGCGGAAGGTGGTGATCGGCTTGGCGTACAGGTCGCCCGCCGCCTCGTGCAGCCGGCCGTCGATGCGCTCCAGCGAGGTGTACAGCGGCAGGACCATGAACGGCAGGAAGTTGTACGTCAGACCGCACACCACCGCGAGCGGCGTGGCCAGCACGCGGTCGCCGGAGGTCATGCCGAGCCAGCTGGTGACGTCCAGGACGTGCAGCGTGTTGAGGGCGCCGACGACCGGGCCGCCGTCCGCGAGGATCGTCTTCCAGGCGAGGGTGCGGATCAGGAAGCTGGTGAAGAACGGCGCGATCACCAGGATCATGATCAGGTTCTTCCAGCGGCCCGCGCGGAAGGCGATGAGGTACGCGAGCGGGTAGCCGAGGATCAGGCACAGGATCGTCGCCGAGCCGGCGTAGAGGACCGAGCGCAGGAACTGCGGGTAGTACTCGGACAGCGCGTCCCAGTAGGTGGCGAAGTGCCAGGTGACCTTGTAGCCCTCCTCCAGGGAGCCCGTCTGCACGGACGTGGAGGCCTGGTAGATCATCGGCAGCGCGAAGAAGACCAGCAGCCACAGGATGCCGGGGAGCAGCAGCCAGTACGGGACGAGACGGCCGCGCTTGCGCGGGGGCTTCTTCTCGGGAGCCGTCGGGGTCAGAGGCGGTGGCGCCTCGGTCAGTGTCGCCATCAGACCGCCGCCTCTTCCTGGATGCCCGCGGAGCCCGTTGTCCCAGCAAGCAGGGACTGTGCGGCATCCAGGCCGAAGGTGTGCGCCGGGTTCCAGTGCAGGACGACCTCGGCGCCGGGCACGAGCCGGGAGTCGCGGTCGATGTTCTGGGCGTAGACCTCGAACCCGGAGCAGACCGGGCTGTCGACGACGTACTGCGTGGAGACGCCGATGAAGGAGGAGTCGGCGATCCTGCCGGTGATGCGGTTACGGCCCTCGGGGATCTCGCCCGCGTCGTCGGCCGGGGTGAGGGAGATCTTCTCCGGGCGGACGCCGACCAGCACCTTGCCACCGGTCGCCGTGGGCGCGCTGCACCGCGCCTCGGGGAGGACGAGCTTGCCGCCGCCCGCCTTCAGCACGATGTCGTCACCGCTCTTGGAGTCGACCTCGGCCTCGATGAAGTTGGAGGTGCCGAGGAAGTTGGCGACGAACGTCGTGCGCGGGTTCTCGTACAGGTCGGTCGGCGAGCCGAGCTGCTCGACGCGGCCCGCGTTCATCACGGCGACCGTGTCGGCCATCGTCATGGCCTCCTCCTGGTCGTGCGTGACGTGGACGAAGGTGATGCCGACCTCGGTCTGGATGCGCTTGAGCTCCAGCTGCATCTGGCGGCGCAGCTTGAGGTCGAGGGCGCCGAGCGGCTCGTCGAGGAGGAGCACCTTGGGGTGGTTGATCAGCGCGCGGGCCACGGCGACGCGCTGCTGCTGGCCACCGGAGAGCTGGTGCGGCTTCTTGCGGGCCTGCTCGCCGAGCTGGACGAGCTCCAGCATGTCCTCGACCTGCTTCTTCACCGACTTGATGCCGCGCCGACGCAGGCCGAAGGCGACGTTCTCGAAGATGTCGAGGTGCGGGAAGAGGGCGTACGACTGGAAGACCGTGTTCACCGGCCGCTTGTACGGCGGGAGGGCCGTCACGTCCTGGTCGCCGAGGTGGACGGTGCCGGAGGAAGGTTCCTCCAGGCCGGCGATCATGCGCAGGGTGGTGGTCTTGCCGCAGCCGGAGGCGCCGAGCAGGGCGAAGAAGGAGCCCTGTGGCACGGTCAGGTCGAGCGGGTGTACGGCGGTGAAGGAGCCGTAGGTCTTGGCTATGCCGGAGAGGCGGACGTCGCCGCTGGTGTCGTTCGTCATGGTGTGGTCACGCCCCTGTGAGCTTCGCGAACTTCTCTTCGTAGGCCGTCTCTTCCTTCGAGCTCAGGGAGCGGAAGGCGCGGGACTGTGCCTGCATGGCCTTGTCGGGGAGGATCAGCGGGTTGTTGGCCGCGTCCTCGTCGATCTTCGCAAGCTCTTCCTTCACGCCGTCCACGGGACAGACGTAGTTGATGTAGGCGGCGAGCTCGGCGGCGGGCTTCGGCTCGAAGTAGTAGTCGATGAGCCGCTCGGCGTTCGTCTTGTGACGGGCCTTGTTGGGGATCAGCATGTTGTCGCTGGACGTCATGTAGCCGCTGTCCGGGATGAGGAAGTCGATGTCCGGACTGTCGGCCTTCAGCTGTACGACGTCCCCGGCCCAGGCGAGGCAGGCGGCGAAGTCGCCGCTGGTGAGGTCGGAGGTGTAGTCGTTGCCGGTGAACCGGCGGATCTGCTTCTTGTCGACGGCCTTCTGGAGCCGGGCGATCGCCGCGTCGTAGTCGTCGTCGGTGAACTTGGCGGGGTCCTTGCCCATGTCGAGCAGGGTCATCCCGATGGTGTCGCGCATCTCGGTGAGGAAGCCGACGCGGCCCTTGAGCTTGGGGTTGTCGAGCAGGTCCGAGACCGTCTTCACCTCGACGCCGTCGAGCGCCTTCTTGTTGTAGGCGATGACCGTCGAGATGCCCTGCCAGGGGTACGAGTACGCCCGTCCCGGGTCCCAGTCGGGATCGCGGAACTGCTGGGACAGGTTGGCGAAGGCGTGCGGCAGGTTGGACGCGTCCAGTTTCTGGACCCACCCGAGGCGTATGAGGCGCCCGGCGAGCCAGTCGGTGAGGACGATGATGTCCCGGCCGGTGTCCTGCCCCGCCGCGAGCTGCGGCTTGATCTTCCCGAAGAACTCGTTGTTGTCGTTGATGTCCTCGGTGTACTTGACCTTGATGCCGGTCCGCCGGGTGAACTGCTCCAGCGTCGGATGGTGCTTGCCGGAGTCATCGACGTCCATGTACTCGGTCCAGTTGGAGAAGCTGACCTCCTTCTCCTTCGCCGAGTGGTCCTCGGCGGACATGCCGCCCTCGGTCTTGCCGGCCGCGGGGATCCCGCAGGCGCTGAGCGTCCCGAGGCCGCCCACCGCGAGCGCGCCGCCCGTGGAGGCGCGCAGCAGGGAACGGCGGGTCATGGCGGCCCGGCCGTTGCGGAGGCTGCGCCGCATGGCGGCCACCTGGGCCGGGGAGAGGCGGTCGGGCTCGTACTGCTCCATGCGCGTGGTGCCCTTTCGGAGGGAGGGCGGCAGGCCGCGGGTCGGTCGGCCTGCCGCTCCTGTCTGATCTGACTATCGGTCCCCGAAGACGGTGCGGTGCCAGTCCTTCGCGGCGACCGCGGTGTTGTCGAACATGACGTGCTTGATCTGCGTGTACTCCTCGAACGAGTACGCGGACATGTCCTTGCCGAAGCCGGACGCCTTGTAGCCGCCGTGCGGCATCTCGCTGATGATCGGGATGTGGTCGTTGACCCACACACACCCCGCCTTGATCTCGCGGGTGGCGCGGTTCGCCCGGTAGACGTCGCGGCTCCACGCGGAGGCCGCCAGCCCGTACGGGGTGTCGTTGGCGAGCCGGATCCCCTCGTCGTCACTGTCGAACAGCAGGACGACGAGGACCGGCCCGAAGATCTCGGACTGGACGATCTCGCTGTCCTGGGCCGCGTCGGCGACGAGGGTGGGCCGGTAGTACGCGCCGTTCCTGAGCTCGCCCTGCGGTGCCTCACCACCGGTGACCACGCGCGCGTAGGCACGCGCACGGTCGACGAAACCGGCGACCCGGTCGCGCTGGGCGTGGGAGATCAGCGGCCCGAGATCGGTGCCCGGCGTGAACGGATCACCGAGGCGGACGCCCTCCATGAGGGCGCCGGTCCGCTCGACGAACTCCTCGTACAGGGGCCGCTGCACGTACGCGCGCGTGGCGGCCGTGCAGTCCTGCCCGGTGTTGATGAGCGAGCCCGCGACAGCGCCGTGGACGGCGGCTTCCAGGTCGGCGTCGTCGAAGACGACGAAGGGCGCCTTGCCGCCGAGTTCGAGATGGATCCGCTTGACGGTCGCCGTGGCGATCTCGGCGACGCGCTTGCCGACGGCCGTGGAGCCGGTGAAGGAGGTCATGGCGACGTCGGGATGGCCGACGAGATGCTCGCCCGCTTCCTTGCCGGTCCCGGTGATGATGTTGATGACACCGTCCGGGATCCCGGCGTCGGTGGCGGCCTGGGCGAAGAGAAGCGAGGTCAGAGGGGTCAGCTCGGCCGGCTTCAGCACGATGGTGTTGCCCGCGGCGATCGCGGGGAGGACCTTCCAGGCGGCCATCTGGAGGGGGTAGTTCCAGGGGGCGATGGACCCGACGACACCGATGGGCTCGCGACGGATGTACGAGGTGTGGTCGCCGGAGTACTCCCCCGCGGACTGCCCCTGGAGATGCCGGGCGGCGCCCGCGAAGAAGGCGGTGTTGTCGATGGTCCCCGGCACGTCGAACTCACGGGTCAGCTTCAGCGGCTTCCCGCACTGCAGGGACTCGGCGCGGGCGAAGTCCTCGGCACGCTCGGCGAGCACGGCGGCGAAACGGTGCAGCGCGTCGGAGCGTTCGCCCGGGGTGGCCGCGGCCCAGCCGGGGAAGGCCGTACGCGCGGCGGCGACGGCAGCGTCGACGTCATCGGTGCTGGCCAGGTCGTACGTGTACACCTCCTCGCCGGTGGCGGGGTCGACGACGGCATGGGTACGCCCCGAGGTCCCCTTCGCCGGCCGGCCCGCGATGTACTGCGCGCCGTCCGCGAAGCGGTCCTGGGCCGGGAATCGTTCCGGGGTGGCGGTGCCCGGGTTGTGCATGTCGCTCCCTCCGTGCCCCGAGATGGGGTCGGCGTGGCTCAGGCTCGATTTGAGTGCCGATCCTGACAGAGCAGGAAGGCTCCAACAAGTGATTCCGTTGTTGCCTTTTGGTTACGCGACGGAATCTGTCGACCAGGTGTCGAGTGGGCCTTGAAAACCAGGGACGGATTGTCGGTGGTGCCTGTCAGACTCGGGCACATGGCGAAGATCGATTCTTGGGATGTCCTGATCCAGGAGATCCGTGCGGGGACGAGAGTCAAGTATCTGCACTTCTGGGGGCACCGGCCACGTCCGGACGGACGGGTGAGCGCGAGCTGTCTGAGCCAGTGGTGGGAGTCGCCGTTCACGGTGGCGGGCGTCTCGTACGCGACCGCCGAGCACTGGATGATGGCGGAGAAGGCCCGGCTGTTCGGGGACGCGGAGGCGGAGCGGCGGGTACTGGCGGCCGGGCATCCGTCGGTGGCGAAGAAGGCCGGGCGGCTGGTGCGGGGGTTCGACGAGGCGGTCTGGGAGCGGGAGCGGTTCCGGATCGTCGTCGAGGGGTCGGTCCACAAGTTCGCGGCGCACGCGGATCTGCGGGGGTTTC
>NZ_LGUR01000014.1 GCF_001270495.1 Streptomyces viridochromogenes | reverse complement strand
AACGCCGGGTTCTCCTCCTGCGACCCGGGGCGGCTGGTCCTGCCCACGATCATGGACCCGGTCTACGGCTACCAGGTGACGAACGTCGAGGCCTCCATGGCCTCCCCGTCCTCTCTCCTGCACTGGACCCGCCGCATGATCGAGATCCGCAAGCAGAACCCGGCCTTCGGTCTCGGCTCCTACACGGAACTCCAGTCCTCCAACCCGGCGGTACTCGCCTTCCTGCGTGAATACGAGGACGACCTGGTGCTGTGCGTGAACAACTTCGCGCGCTTCGCCCAGCCCACCGAACTCGACCTGCGTGAGTTCAGCGGACGCCACCCGGTGGAGCTGTTCGGCGGGGTCCGTTTCCCGGCCATCGGCGAACTGCCGTATCTGCTGACCCTCGGGGGCCACGGCTTCTACTGGTTCCGGCTCTCCCGAGTCGCATCCCGCATCGGCCGACGGCTTTGAGCGTGCGCTCCGAGTCCGTGCCGAGGAAAGGACGGGTCACCATGCAGAAGACCGCATCTCCCCGATCGAGCCGTACGGTCGACGCGAGCCCCATGGCCTCGCTCGCCGGGCTGCTGCGCGAATGGCTGCCACGGCAGCGCTGGTTCGCGGGCAAGGACCGGCCCGTCACGGACCTCGCACTGCTGTCGATGACCGAGCTGTTCCCGGGCTGTCTGCATCTGCTGGTGCACGCCGGTCACTCGGCGGTGCCCGCGCCCGGCGGCGCTCCCCCGGCCGGCGACTGCTACCAGCTGCTGATCGGCGTACGGCAGAACCTGTCGCCGCGGCTCGGCCGGGCGCTCATCGGCCGTGCGGAGGAGGGGCCGCTGGCCGGTCTGACGGTCTTCGACGCGTTGCAGGACCCGCGGTCGGCCCAGCTGTTGCTGGAGCGGCTGCGGCATCCGGGCGCGTCGGGCCCGCTGTGCTTCGAGGCGGACCCGTCCGTGTCGGTGCCGGCCGGGCTCGTGCCCCGGCTGCTGGACGCCGAGCAGTCGAACTCGTCGCTGGTGTACGGCGATACGTTCATCCTGAAGCTCTTCCGGCGCATCCAGCCGGGCGTCAACCCCGACCTGGAGCTGTCCGGCGCGCTGGCCGGGCAGGGCTGCCGTCGGGTGCCGGCCCCGGTGGCCTGGTTCCGCACGACGCATCCCTGGGAGGCCACGCTCGGTGTGCTGCAGCCGTTCCTGCGGGACGCCTCCGACGGCTGGACGCTGGCGCTGGACGCGCTGGCCTCGGGCGGCGACTTCACGGCGGAGGCCCGTCAGCTGGGGCGGGCGACGGCGGAGGTGCATCTGGCGCTGGCAGCGGCCTTCCCGTCCCTGTCCCGGGGCGAGAACGACCGTATGGCGGTGGCGATGACCGAGCGCCTGGAGCTCGCCGCGCACTTCGTCCCCGCGCTCCAGCCGTACGTCCCCGGCCTGCGTACCGCCTTCGGTGCCCTCGCCGGCTGCGATCCCGGGCCGCCCGCCCAGCGCATCCACGGTGATCTGCACCTGGGTCAGGTGCTGCGGGCCGGCCGTGAGTGGTTCGTCATCGACTTCGAGGGCGAACCGTCCCGCCCGCTCGCCGAGCGGCGTGGCGTCCACTCGCCGGTGCGGGACATCGCCGGCATGCTGCGCTCCTTCGACTACGCCGCCCGGCAGCGCCGTCCGTGGCGTCCGGAGTGGGCGCGCCGCTGCCGGGAGGCCTACTGCGCGGGCTATGCCGGCCTCGCCGGGTGGGACCCGCGCAAGAAGCACGGCTTGCTCCGTGCGTATGAGACCGACCGCGCCGTGTACGAGGTCCTGTACGAGGCCCGGCACCGACCCGACTGGTTGCCCGTACCGATGGCGGCGATCGAACGCCTCGCCGTGAGAGGAGCCTGACCCATGGCCCTGCACGAGACCTCGCGCCCCGAGTCGGCCGGACCGGGCCGGCGCTCCCCCGCGCCTCCCCTCGAACCGGCCGACCGTGAGCGCCTGCTGTCGGGCGCCCACCACGATCCGCACGCGCTGCTCGGGGCGCATCCGGTCCCGGGCGGGATCGCCTTCCGGGCGCTGCGCCCGTTCGCGCGCGCGGTGAGCGTCGTGGTCGACGGCGAGCGTACGGGGCTGGTCTCGGAGGGCGGTGGTCTCTTCTCCGGCGTACTGCCGCTGGACGCGATCCCGGCGTACACGCTGCTGGTGTCGTACGCCGAGGACGGGTCCGACGAGCGCGAGGTCCATGACCCGTACCGCTTCCTGCCGGCCCTCGGCGAGCTCGACCTGCACCTCGTCCGCGAGGGCCGGCACGAGGAGCTGTGGAAGGCGCTCGGCGCCGAGCCGATGACCCATCAGGGGGTGGCCGGCACCCGGTTCACCGTGTGGGCGCCGAACGCCCGGGGTGTCCGGGTCGCCGGGGACTTCACCTGCTGGGACGGGACGGCGTTCCCGATGCGCTCCCTCGGGGCGTCCGGGGTGTGGGAGCTGTTCCTGCCGGGCATCGGCGAGGGCACGCGGTACAAGTTCGAGATCACGTCCCGGTACGGCGGCCGGTTCCTCAAGGCCGACCCGATGGCCCGCCGTGCGGAGATCCCACCGGACACGGCGTCGATCGTGCACGCCTCGCACTACGAGTGGGGCGACGAGCACTGGATGGCGCACCGGGGCGACGTCCCGGTGCACCAGGCACCGTTCTCGGTCTACGAGGTGCATCTGCCGTCCTGGCGTCCGGGCCTGACATACCGGCAGCTCGCCGAGGAGCTGCCGGCGTACGTCGACGAGCTCGGCTTCACGCATGTCGAGTTCATGCCGGTCGCCCAGCATCCCTTCGCCGGGTCGTGGGGCTATCAGGTCACCGGCTTCTACGCGCCGGCCTCCCGGCTCGGTACGCCGGACGACTTCAAGTACCTGGTGGACGCCCTGCACCAGGCCGGTATCGGGGTGATCGTGGACTGGGTGCCGGCCCACTTCCCCAAGGACGACTGGGCACTGAGCCGGTTCGACGGGGACCCGCTCTACGAACCCGGGGACGCGCGGCGTGCCGAGCACCCGGACTGGGGGACGTTCGAGTTCGACTACGGCCGTACCGAGGTGCGCAACTTCCTCGTCGCCAACGCCACGTACTGGTGCGAGGAGTTCCACATCGACGGGCTCCGGGTGGACGCCGTCGCCTCGATGCTCTATCTCGACTACTCGCGGGACTCCGGGCAGTGGACGCCGAACGCCTACGGCGGGCGCGAGGACCTGGACGCGATGGCGTTCCTGCAGGAGATGAACGCCACCGTGTACCGGCGCAATCCGGGGGTCGTGACGATCGCGGAGGAGTCCACGGCCTGGGGCGGGGTGACCCGGCCGACCGACAGCGGCGGGCTGGGGTTCGGGCTGAAGTGGAACATGGGCTGGATGCACGACTCGCTCCAGTACATGGCCAAGGAGCCGGTGCACCGCAAGTACCACCACAACGAGATGACCTTCTCGATGGTGTACGCCTACAGCGAGAACTACGTCCTGCCCATCTCCCACGACGAGGTCGTGCACGGCAAGCAGGCACTGGTCTCCAAGATGCCCGGCGACTGGTGGCAGCGACGCGCCAACCACCGCGCCTACCTGGGCTTCATGTGGGCCCACCCGGGCAAGCAGCTCCTGTTCATGGGGCAGGAGTTCGCGCAGGGCGCCGAGTGGTCGCAGGAGCACGGGCCCGAGTGGTGGCTGCTGGATCCCGGGTACGCGTCGGCGGGTGACCACCGGGGCGTGCAGGACCTGGTCCGTGACCTCAACACGCTGTACCGGGCGACCCCGGCCCTCTGGGAGCGGGACACCGACCCGTCCGGTTTCCAGTGGGTGGTCGGGGACGCCGCCGACGACAACGTCTTCGCCTTCCTGCGGTTCGGCGCCGACGGAGACGTCCTGCTCGCCGTCTGCAACTTCTCCCCCGTCGTCCGCGACGACTACCGCCTCTGGGTGCCGGACCATGTCGACGCCTGGCACGAGACCCTCAACACCGACGCCGCGCACTACGGCGGGAGCGACGTCACCAACCCCGAACCGCTCAAACCGGAGGACGGACACATTCGGCTGACGCTGCCTCCGCTCGCCACGGTGTGGCTGTCACCCTGACCGAACGGAGATCACCGAACGAGGCCAATTGTCAGTTCTCGACACCGCGCGCTCTCAGCTGGGCTAGATTCGGGCACCGCCGATAACAGTACTCATCGGTGATGTCACACCCGGTACACAACAGGAGCAGCGCATGCGCGACCTCGGCCTCGCTCCCTCGACCGTCACGCCCCTGACCGGCGGGCTCGCTGACAGCGTCTTCGAGACGGCGGCCCTCGATCCCACGCTGCCGTTGCTCGCGCGCCGCCCCGACCCCTCCTCCCCCGTCTGGGAGGAGGTGACCGCCGTGGAACTGCGCGACGAAGTGACCGATCTGGCGAAGGGGCTGATCGCCTCCGGGATCTCCCCGGGCCATCGCGTGGCCATCATGGCGCGCACACGGTACGAGTGGACGGTCCTCAGCCACGCGCTGTGGGCGGTGGGCGCCGAGGTGGTCCCGATCTATCCGACGTCGTCGCGCGACCAGGTCGAATGGATCCTGCGGCACTCCGGCTGCGTGGCCGTGGTGGTCGAGGACGAACAGGCGGTCATGACGGTCGGTTCGGTGTGCGGGTCGCTGCCGCAGCTGCGCCATGTCTGGCAACTGGACGCGGGGGCGCTGCCGCGGCTGGTGGAGCAGGGCGAGTTCGTCCCACTCGCGACGGTGGAGTCGATGCGCCGCATCGTGCTGCCGGACTCCACCGCGGTCGTCGCCTACACCTCCGGCACGACGGGCCGACCCGTGGGCTGCGCGCTCAGTCACCGCAACCTGGCGAGTCCCTGCGACACCCTGCTCGCCGGCTGGGGACACAAGGTGGTGCCGCCGGGCGGGCAGGCGTCCGTGCTCGCCTTTCTGCCCTTCTCCCATGTGTACGGCCTGCTGGTGCAGACCCTCTGCATCCGCGGCGGCATGCTGATGGGCCACGAGCCCGACCTGCGCGAGGAGGCGCTGTCGGCGGCGCTGCGTACGTTCAGACCGACCTACTTCTGCGCGGTCCCGTCGATCTTCGAGAAGATCTACAAGAATTTCCTGCGGGCGGCTCAACAGGCGGGCCGGGGCGCGCTGTTCGAGCGGGCCGCCGACACCGCCCGGGACTTCGCGGCCGCCCTCGAACGGCACCGGCTGGGCGGCGGACCGGGTCCCGGCTTCGATCTGCGGCTGCAACACGCCCTGTACGAACGGACGGTGTACCGCAAGCTGCGCGCCGCACTGGGCGGCAGGGTGATGCTGGCGACCTCCGGCGGCTCGTCCCTGAACCGTGAGATCTCCTTGTTCTACGAGGGGATCGGTATCTACGTGAACGACGGCTACGGGCTCACCGAGACCAGCGGCGGGATCACCGCGCAGCCCGAGGGCCAGGAGATGTCGGGGACGGTCGGGAAGGCGCTGCCGGGCACGGACATCCGGGTGGCCGACGACGGGGAGATCCTGGTGCGCGGGCCTTCGGTGTTCCAGGGCTACGTCCACGACGAGGCCTCGGCGCGGGCGGCGCTGCGCGGCGGCTGGCTGGCCACCGGGGACCTGGGGCGGCTGGACTCCGACGGCTATCTGACGATCACCGGCCGCAAGAAGGACGTCATCGTCACGAGCAGCGGCAAGAGTGTCTCCCCGGCGCTCCTGGAGCAGCGTCTGAGGATGCATCCGCTGGTCCATCAGGCGGTGGTCGTGGGCGACAACCGGCCTTGTGTCGGGGCTCTGATCACCCTGGATCCGGACTTTCTGGCGTACTGGCGGGATTCGCTCGCGGTGCGCAGCGACGCGCGGATCCGGGAGGCCCGGGAGGAGAACGCGCTGCGGGAGGAGCTCGCGCGGGCCGTGGCCGCCGCCAACAGCGCGGTGTCGCGCTCGGAGTCCATCCGGGTGTTCCGGGTGCTGCCGGCGCCTTTCGACGTGGCCAGTGGCTTGCTGACGCCGTCGATGAAGCTGCGCCGGGACGCGATCGTGCGGCACTACGCGCTACAGATCGACGCGATGTACCAGGCGCGCTCGCGTGCGCCCCGGGAGCACATGGCGGAGGAGCTGGCGCACTGGGACGACGCGGACAACGTCTTCGGCTGAGCGCGTCCGCTCGCCCGCGCCTGCTCAACCGCGCCTACTCGCCCGTGCCTGCTCACCCGTGGTGAGCCGTACGACATTCGACTGCTCGCCGAGGGCGAAGGCGCGGACGCGGTAGGTGGCGTGCCGCTCGTCCGGCAGGGGGACGAACTCGGTGGCCTCGGTGTTCGGGGCGAGGACGGCGACGGGGTCGTAGCGGTTGCCGTTCTTCTTGCGGATCTCCAGGAGGAAGCCGTCCTCGTCCGAGGATCTGTCGGTCCAGGTGAAGCGGAGGCCGTCCGCCAGGTCGGTCCGGAGCGGCCGGACGGTGGGGCCGCGGTAGGACCGCAGCCGGTAGGAGAAGGTGGTGTGCGGCAGGAGGTCGGGGTGGCGGTAGCTCGTCACCTGGGGGGCGAGGTACCGCAGGACGGTGTACGGGCCGGTCTCCTCGGTCGCGAACTCCAGGACGTGGCCCGCGATTCCGGGCCGCTCGTCCCGCCAGTGGAGGTCGATGTCGGTGGGCGTCGTGAGGACACCGCGCAGTGGCCGATCCGGGTCGCCGGCGCCTGCCGAGCAGGCCGGCAGCGCCAGGATCAGCGCTGCCGACGCCGCGATACGCGCCTTTCCTCGCATACGGCGGCCGCTACTTGCGCCAGAAGCGGATGTTGCTCCACTCCACGGTCGCCTGTCCGCTGCCGCTGTTGGTGCGATAGGCGCCGAACTTGTCGTAGAAACTGCCGCCGGGACTGGCGTAGGTGTGCTTGAGCGAGCCGTTGATGTAGGTGCGGTGCTCGACGCCGACCTGGTGGACGGTGTTGACGCGGACGGTCGCGCCGACGGTCCCGGCGTTCGAGAGCGTGCTGCCGCCGTGCACCGCGTAGAGCCTGCCGCCGCGCTCGACGGCGAGCATGAAGTAGGGGCCGGGGGCCGAGTCGTTGAAGGTCTGCTTGAGGCTGATCCGGGTGCCGCTGAGGCTGGTGATGCGGAAGTGGCCTTCGAACTGGCGCGTTCCGCCGGTGTAGGTGGCATAGCGGCGTTCAGCCCGTTGGACGCCGCTCGCGGTGGAGCAGGTGAGCCGGAAGGTCAGGCCGTCGACCTGGCCGCAGCCGCGCTCCTGCACGGTGTAGGTGGGTGACACCGACTGCCAGCCACCGGGCTCGACTTCGGCGAACGCGTGCGGGGCGGCGAGCAGGGAGGTGGCGCACAGTGCCGTGGTGACGGTGAGGGTGCGCAGGCGTATGAGCATCCTGCCTCCTGTCGGATGGGGGGTGGACCGCATGTCACGCATCTCGGTCACATACATGAACTGCAGCCCCTGACTCGGACGAGCGAGGAGGACGTTAGGTCCAGACCAATACACCGTCAAGAGATCACGCGTACATGTCTTTCGCTTCCGAACCGGTGTGCCCCCGCGCGGGTTGGGGCAAGGTGGCTGTCGACGGGTTCATCTGCCTGCCGCACCCGGCTGGCGGAACGGCCGGTGGCGCGGTGGGATCGAGGCGTGCGAAGTCGCGATCCAGGGGCAGGCGAACGACGTCAGGCACCCCGCCTGGAGCCGCAGAAGGGAAGATCACCGTGACACGACCCAGGATCCTGGTGGTTGGCGCAGGCTTCGCCGGAGTCGGATGCGTTCGCCGGCTGGAACGCAAACTCTCCCCCGACGAGGCCGAGATCACCTTGGTGACGCCGTCCTCCTACCAGCTCTACCTCCCGTTGCTGCCCCAGGTCGCCTCCGGCGTCCTGACGCCCCAGTCGATCGCCGTGTCCCTGCGCCGCAGTCGCAGGTACCGCACCCGGATCATCCCGGGCGGCGCCATCGGCGTGGACCTCGCGGCCAAGGTCTGCGTGATCCGCACCATCACCGACGTGACCGTCAACGAGCCGTACGACTACATCGTGCTGGCGCCCGGCAGCATCACCCGCACGTTCGACATTCCCGGCCTCACCGACAACGCGTACGGCATGAAGACCCTCGCGGAGGCCGCCTACGTCCGCGACCATGTCATCTCCCAACTGGACCTCGCCGACGCCAGCCAGGATCCTGACGAGCGCGCCGCACGGCTTCAGTTCGTGGTGGTCGGCGGCGGGTACGCGGGCACCGAGACCGCCGCGTGTCTCCAGCAGCTGACCCACAACGCGGTCAAGCGCTATCCGCGGCTCGACCCGAAGCTGATCAAGTGGCATCTGATCGACATCGCGCCGCGGCTGATGCCCGAACTCGGCGAGAAGCTGGGCAGTGCGGCCCAGGAGATCCTCCGCAAGCGCGGTATCGAGATCTCCCTGGGCGTGTCCATCGCGAAGGCGGGGCCCGAGGAGGTCACCTTCACCGACGGCCGGGTGATCCCCACCCGCACGCTGATCTGGACCGCCGGTGTCGTCGCCAGCCCGCTGATCGGCACGCTGGGCGCCGAGACGGTACGGGGACGTCTCGCGGTGACCGCCGAGATGAACCTGCCCGGTCACGACGGTGTGTTCGCGCTCGGCGACGCCGCCGCCGTGCCCGACGTGGCCAAGGGCGAGGAGGGCGCCGTCTGCCCGCCGACCGCCCAGCACGCCATGCGCCAGGGCAAGGTCGTGGCCGACAACGTCATAGCGGCCCTGCGCGGCCTGCCGCTGCGACCGTACGAGCACAAGGATCTCGGCCTGGTCGTCGACCTCGGCGGCCGCGACGCCGTCTCCAAGCCGCTCGGCATCGAGCTGAAGGGCCTGCCCGCGATGGCCGTCGCGCGCGGCTACCACTGGTCGGCGCTGCGCACCAACGTCGCCAAGACGCGCGTCATGACGAACTGGCTGCTCAACGCCGTCGCCGGGGACGATTTCGTGCGCACGGGATTCCAGTCCCGCAGCCCGGCCAAGCTGAGGGACTTCGAGTTCGTCCACGCGTATCTGACGCCGGAGCAGGTGCGGGCGCGCATCGAGGGGAAGGGCGGCGCCGAGGTGACCGAGGGGACGGCCGAGTGACGTGACGGTACCGGCCGAGCCGTGGCTCGCGGCGTGAAAAGGGAGAGAGCGGGAGAGAGTACGGCGGCGTGAGGGCAGCGGGACAGCCGGTCCGGGCGCGACTGCGGGACCGTGTCGCGGCGTCGGACCCCGGGCTGCTGCGGCTGACCGCGGGGCTGCGCACGGTGGGCGCGATCGCCCTCGCGGTCGCCGTGCTCGCCCTGCTGGGCACCGATGTGACGCACCTGGTGGCCGGGGCCCTGGCGGCGATGGTCGCCACCTTCGCCATCCGGGAGAAGCAGCGCGGGCGGCAGGCGTTGACGCTCGCCCTGGGTCTCCCGGTGGCGCTGGCGTCCATGACCCTGGCAGCGGTGCTGCACAGCAACGTCCTGGCCGGCGACGTGTTCTTCGTCGTGCTCATCTTCTGTGCCGTCTACGGTCGCAGGTTCGGCGACCGCGGCACCGCGCTCGGCCTGATCGGCTTCCAGATCTACTTCGCGTCCCTGTTCGTCGGCGCCACGGTTTCCGGCCTGCCCGCGCTGTACGGCGCGGTCTCCGTGGCCTTCGCGTGCAGCGCCCTGGTGCGTTTCGCCCTCGTCCCCGAGACGCCGACGGGAGTGCTGGAGCGGCTGCGCAAGGCCTTCCGCGCCCGGCTGGCCCAGCTGCTGTCGGCTCAGTTCGAACTCCTCGGCGCCGGTGCGCAGGAAGCGGACCGGGCCCTGGAGCGGGTGCGCGAGGGCACCGCGCGTCTGCACGAGACGGCCCTGCTGATCCAGGGACGACTGGCGGAGGGGACCACCGACGAGGCCGTGGCGCGGCTCGTCCAACGGCGGGTCGCGGACGCCGAGATCGCCGCCGAGCGCCTGGGGCTGTCGCTGCTGGCCGCGCGCGGCGCCGAGCGCGCGGACACGCTGGCCCTGCACCTGCCCGGCGCGCCGGTCCCCTCGGGTGCGCGGCAGCCCGTACGGGAGGAGGAGACGGTCACGCTGCGCCGTGATCTGGAGGCCCTGCGCCTGCTCGTCCTGCATCCGGTCGGCCCGGCCTCCGGAACCGCGCTGCCCCACCTCCGCAACCGGTTGCTCGGCTACCGCGACGAGGACAACCTGCCCGACGCCTCCCCCGCCGTGCAGGACGCCTTCCGGGCCGTCGGCGAGGCCGCCCGCGCGGTCCTCGGATTGCGGATCGCCCTCGACGGGCCCCAGGACGAGTCGGACGACAGTCCGGCCACGGCGCGCTCACGCGAGGAGCTGGACGCGGAGGACGCCGTGCTCGACGCCGACGAGGAGGAGCCCTCGGAGGAACGCTCCGGGCTGCGTCGGCCCACCACGCGTGCCGCCGTGCAGGTGGCCGTCGGGTCGACGCTGGCCATGGTCGGCGGGGAGCTGCTGTCCCGGGACCGCTGGTACTGGGCGGTGCTGACCTGCTGGATCGTGTTCCTCAACACCGCGTCCACGGGCGAGATCCTGGTCAAGGGCTACCGGCGTCTGCTGGGCACCGTGCTCGGCGTCCTCGCCGGCATCGTGCTGGCGGGCGCGGTCGGGCAGCACACCTGGACGGCGTTCGCGCTGGTGCTGCTGTTCGTGTTCGCGATGTTCTACTCGGCACCGCTGTCCTACACGTTGATGTCCTTCTTCGTCACCGCGGCCCTGGGGCTGCTCTACACCCTGCTGCACACCTACAGCCTCTCGGTGCTCGTGCTGCGCATCGAGGAGACGGCGCTCGGCGCGGCCTGCGGGGTGATCGCGGCCGCGCTGGTGCTGCCGGTGCAGACGGACCGCCGTACGAACGAGCTCCTCGCCACCGTGCTGGAACGGCTCGGCGAGGTCACCCGCAGCGCCGTCGAGCAGCTCAGCGGTGGCCCGCCCGTCGAGCTGCTCGACCAGGCGCGCGACCTGGACCAGGCGCTGGCCGACCTGCGTGCCGCCACGCAGCCGCTCACCCATCCGGTGACGCCGCTGCGGGCCCGGCGGGAGACCGCCCGCTATGTCGTCGCGCTGCTGGAGACGTGCGCGTACCACGCGCGGTCCCTGGCCGCGACGGCCGAGCTGCTGCCCACACACCCGTCGATCGCGGCGGATCCCCGGCTGCGCCGGGCCGCGGGGCGGATCGCGCACAACATCGAGGCGATCGCCGCGCACGTCACCGACGAACACGCCACGGCCGGGATCGAGACCGGCCCGAGCATCGCCTCGCTCCTGGGCCGCACCGTCCCCGGCGCACCGCGCTACGGCCGGGTCACCGACCGGGTCCTGCGGCATCTGCAACGTCTCGACGAGGGCGTGGCCGGTCTGGCCCGTCCCCTGGGCGTGCCCGTGAAGTCATCGGGCGGATGACGGCTCATCGGGGCGATACCGGGTACGCGGATGCCATGACCGATGTCGTGGACTCAGACGAACTGCTGCGGCGCATGCATCGCGCCAGGGCCTGTGCCCGGCAGGAGGAGCGGGCATGGCGGGAGCGGAGCGAGCAGCTGAGGTCGACCGACCCCGACGCGGCGCGCGACGCCGCCGTCCGGACCGTGGCCTACGAAACCGTGATCACGGTGCTGGAGGAGATCCTGACCCCGGGGAAGCACGCCGAGCAGCCCTGAAACCTCGACCGGAGTGAAACCGGTCACGTGACCCGGTCTCGATTACGCAGAATCCTCCTAGATGGTTTACGGTTCATACATAAGTGGTCACGGGGTAGACCGTCTCCGTCCCCCGCGCACCACCACCTACGGCCCTGGCTGGCCTCCCCCGTCCAGCCAGGGCTTTTTAATGCCCTCGGCAGCCCGCCCGCGCGGACTCCGGGACGAAACCGTCCTCCGCCGAGGTGCTCACCGGGCCGGTAGCGGCTGAAATGGACGCAGGCAAACACCGGAACCTCAGTCGTCGGCGAGGAGCCCCGTGTCATGACCAAAGCGATCAAACTGCTGACCGCCCTTCCGCCGCCTCAGCGCCAGCGCCTGATGGCACTCGCCCAGGAGGTCTCCTTCCCGGAGGACACCCGGATCTTCGAGGCGGGCGGCACGGCCGACCGCTTCTGGGTCATCCGCTCGGGCGCCGTCTCCCTCGACCAGCAGGTGACGTCGATCCAGCGGGTGACCGTGGCCAGTCTCGGCTCGGGCGATCTGCTCGGCTGGTCCTGGCTGTTCCCGCCGTACCAGTGGGACTTCGGCGCGGAGGCCTTCAGCCCCGTGCGCGCCTACGAGTTCGACGCGGCGGCGGTGCTCCGGCTGTGCGAGGAGGACCCGGAGCTCGGGATGTCCCTGGTACGGCATGTCGCCGAAATCCTCGCGCACCGGCTGGAGTTGACGCGAGGCAGGCTGATGGAACAGTACGGGCAGCGCCGTAGTGCGCTCTGAGTCTCAGAGGCGGTAGCGGCGCAGGGCCGGCACCGCCGCGGCCAGGCCGAGCATGAGGACGACGACCAGCAGCCCGCCGCCCACGGTCGCCGTACGCGCGCCGAAGGCCGAACCCGCTGTGCCGTGCAGGACGTCGGCGAGGCGCGGCCCGCCCGCCACGACCACGGTGAAGACGCCCTGCATCCGGCCGCGCATCTCGTCGCTGGCGGCGGACAGCAGGATCGCCCCGCGGAAGACCATCGAGACCATGTCGGCCACCCCTGCGAGGGCCAGGAACACCACGGCGAGCCACAGGCTGTCGCTCAGCCCGAAGCCGGTGATGGCCGCGCCCCAGGCGACGACCGCGCCGATCACCATCCAGCCGTGCCGGCGGGCCCGGGAGAAGGTGCCGGAGAACAGTCCGCCGGCCACCGCGCCGATCGGGATCGCCGCGAACAGCAGCCCGAGGGCGAGCCCTTCGCCGTACGACCCGTAGGTCTCGCTCGCGAGTTGCGGGAACAGAGCGCGGGGCATGCCGAAGACCATCGCGATGATGTCGGCCAGGAAGGACAGCAACAGCACCTTGTGCAGGGCGATGTAGCGGAAGCCGTCCGCGATCTCCCGTACGCCCGCGCGGCGTTTGACGGTGCCGCCCGGGGGCGCCAGGGGCGGTAGCGCGGGCAGGCGTACGACCGCCCAGACCGTGACACACAGGGCCAGCGCGTCGATGAGGTACAGCTCGGCCAGGCCGATGACCGGTATGAGTACGCCGGCCAGCAGGGGCCCGACCACCTGGCCGGTCTGCATGACGGTCGAGCCGAGGGCGTTCGCCGCGGTCAGCTCGCCGGCCGGCACCAGGCGGGCGATGGAGGCGTTGCGGGCCGGGGCGTTGAGCCCCCAGAACGCCTGCTGGACGGCGAGCAGCACCATCAGCACGGCCACCGACTCCAGGCCGGTGACGGCCTGGAGCCAGAAGAGCACCGAGGTGACCGCGATACCGCTGTTGGTGATCAGCAGCAGCTTGCGCCGGTCCATGCTGTCCGCGACGGCCCCGCCCCACAGCGCGAACACCACGAGCGGCAGCAGTCCCGCGAGGCTCGCCGCGCCGACCCATGCCGAGGAGCCGGTGATGTCGTAGATCTGCTTGGGCACCGCGACCGCGGTGAGCTGGCTGCCGACGGCCGTGACGATGGTCGAGGACCACAGACGCCGGTAGGCCGGGCGGCGCAGCGGCCGGGTGTCCATGGCCCAGCGGCGCCAGCCGCGCCGCTCGGGTGTCACCGCGGACGGGTCCTTCTCCAGTGGATCCTGTGGTGCGGTACTGCTCTCGCTGGTGTCCACGCGCTTCCTGGATGCTCGTTACATCTTTCTCGTCCGGGGATCACTATGGCAGCACCGACCGGGTGTTCGGACCCGTGTCTCAGCTTCCGGCGATGAGTCCGACACCCAGGGCGATCATCGTCGCGGCGACCAGTCCGTCCAGCACACGCCAGGCCGCCGGCTTCGCGAGATGGCGGCTGAGCAGCCGTGCCCCGAAGCCGAGCGCGGCGAACCAGCACAGGCTGGCGAGGACGGCACCGAGGCCGAACGTCCAGCGCATCGGGCCGCGGTCGGCGGCGACGGTGCCCAGCAGGAAGACGGTGTCGAGGTAGACATGCGGGTTGAGCCAGGTCATCGCGAGGCAGGTCAGCACCGCCCGCCGCCGTGATCCCGCCGGATCTCCCTCCGTCACCAGAGCACCGGCCGGCCTGAACACCCGGCGGGCGGCGAGAGCGCCGTAGCAGAGCAGGAACGCCCCACCGACCCAGGCCACCGCGGTCAGCGCCCCCGGCCAGGCCACGACCACGGCGCCGACGCCGGCCACGCCCAGGGTGATGAGGAGCGCGTCGGACAGGGCGCAGATGCCGACGACGGCGAGGACCGCGTCACGACGGATCCCCTGGCGCAGGACGAAGGCGTTCTGGGCACCGATGGCGACGATCAGGGAGAGGCCGGTGCCGAATCCGGCGGCGGCCGTGGTCAGGGCATGTGTCATGCCATTGACGCTAGGCAAGCGATCTCCTGAGGTCCAGCTAAGGATTCTTATGTATCTTTAGCAGATATGAAGACGGAGCTGACCGAGCTTCCCCTCGACCAGGTGCGGACGCTGCTCGCGGTGGTGGACGAGGGCACCTTCGACGCGGCCGCCGCCGCGCTGCATGTAACGCCGTCGGCGGTGAGTCAGCGGGTGAAGGCGCTGGAGCAGCGCACGGGACGGGTGCTGCTGGTGCGGACGAAACCCGTGCGGCCGACCGAGTCGGGCACGGTCGTCGTCCGGTTCGCCCGCCAGCTGGCCCGGCTGGAGCGCGATGCGCGTGCCGAGCTCGGCATGAACGACGCCGGGGACGCGACCCGGGTGTCGGTCGCGGTCAACGCCGACTCGCTGGCGACGTGGTTCCTGGCCGCGCTCACGCGCGTGCCGGAAGAACTCCGGCTCTGCTTCGAACTGCGGCGGGAGGACGAGAGCCGTACGGCGACGCTGTTGCGAGAGGGGCTGGTCATGGCCGCGGTGACCTCCTCGCCCGACCCCGTCGCAGGCTGCTCCGTGCGCCCGCTGGGCCGGATGCGCTATCTGGCCACGGCCAACCCGGAGTTCACCGAGCGCCACCTCGGCGGCTCGCTGCGGGACGCGCTCCCGCGGGCGCCGGTGGTGACCTTCGACCGCAGCGACGACCTCCAGGACGCCCTCCTGCGCAGACTCCATCGCGGCCGCACCGTCGCGAGCGCCGTACGGCACCACGTCCCCACCTCGGAGGGATTCCTTTCGGCCGTGACCGCCGGACTGGGCTGGGGCATGATCCCCGAGGCCCAGGCAGAACCACTCCTGAGGGCCGGCCGCCTCGTACAGCTCGCCCCGGAACACCCCGTCGACGTCCCCCTGTACTGGCAGCAGTGGAAGCTGGACTCACCGGCACTGGCCACGGTGACGGAGGCGGTGACAGCAAGGGCGGCTCAGGCGCTGCGCGCCTGAGCGGGTCGGCCGGCTTCTCAGCGGCGCCGCAACTGAGCCGCGGCGCTGTCCAACAGCATCTCCAGCGCCACCGGATACGCGCTGTCCACCATCCGCGCCGCCAGCAAGGGCGCCGCCTCGGCGATCCGCGGATGCGTGGTTCGGGGCAGCCGGGCATACGTCGACCGCCACATGCCCTCGTCGGCGCGCAGCGACTCGCTGGGCAGTGCCAGCGACGCCGCGTCGAGCGCCGCGAAGGCCAGCGTCTGGTCGATGAAGGCGTGGTAGATCCGCACGGTGTCCGCGAGCGGGAACCCGGCGGTGCGCAGGACGTCCAGCACGGCCTCGTCGGCGGCGAGTTCGTTGGCCCGCCCGGTGACCCGGCTGGTCGTCAGCGCGGCGGCCTGGGGATGGGCCACATAGGCGGCGTGGATACGCAGCCCGACGGCGCGCAGGTCCTCCCGCCACTCCCCCGTGGGCTCCCAGCCGTCCAGCGCCTGGCCCATGAGGGCGTCGCCGATGGCCAGGATCAGGTCGTCCATGCCACGGAAGTACCGGTACAGCGTGCTGGGATCGGCGTCGAGGGCCAGCCCGAGGCGGCGGGCGGTGAGGCCGGCGCTGCCGTGTTCGCCGAGCATGCGCAGCGCCGTCTCGACGATCAGCCGCTCCGACAGCACGGTGCCGCTTTTCGTGGGACGGCGTCGGCGCCGCTTCTCCTCCGGAACGACCGGTTTCGGCACCATGGCCTCCGCCCTCTCCGTCCTTGAGCCCTTATGCCAACGCCATTGACCTTACGTGAACGGACCGCGTTGTATCTCCGGCGGGGCCCCACCACGTCGTAGACGTTCGAGTCGAGGGAGTCTTGTCATGCGTGTGCTGCTCGTGGGAGCCGGCGGGGTCGGTACCGCCATCACCCGGATCGCGGCCCGGCGGCCGTTCTTCGAGGCGATGGTCGTCGCCGACTACGACCTCGCGCGCGCCGAGGCGGCCGTCGCGGCGCTCGGCGGCGACGCCCGGTTTTGGGCCGAGCGGATCGACGCGAGCGACGAGGCGGCGGTGGCCGCCCTGCTGGAGCGGCACGCGTGCGACGTGCTCCTCAACGCCACCGACCCGCGGTTCGTGATGCCGCTGTTCCAGGCGGCGCGCACCGCCGGCGCCACGTACGTCGACATGGCGATGTCGCTGTCCCGGCCGCACGCGGAGCGGCCGTACGAGGAGTGCGGGGTCAAGCTGGGCGACGCCCAGTTCGAGCAGGCCGCCGACTGGGAGAAGGCGGGCGCGCTGGCGCTGGTCGGCATGGGCGTGGAGCCGGGCCTGTCGGACGTCTTCGCCCGGCACGCGGCGGACGAACTCTTCGACGAGATCGAGGAGATCGGCGTCCGCGACGGCGCGAACCTCACCGTCGACGGCTACGACTTCGCTCCGTCCTTCAGCATCTGGACCACGATCGAGGAGTGCCTCAACCCGCCGGTGGTCTACGAGGCCGGCCGCGGCTGGTTCACCACCGAGCCCTTCAGCGAGCCCGAGGTGTTCGACTTCCCCGAGGGCATCGGCCCGGTCGAGTGCGTGAACGTGGAGCACGAGGAGGTGCTGCTCGTGCCGCGCTGGGTCGACGCGCGCCGGGTGACCTTCAAGTACGGCCTGGGCGAGGAGTTCATCGGCACGCTGAAGACGCTGCACCTGCTCGGTCTGGATCGCACCGAGCCGGTGACCGTGCCCAGCGCCTCCGGACCCGTGCAGGTCTCCCCCCGGGACGTCGTCGCCGCGTGTCTGCCGGACCCGGCGACGCTGGGCGGGCGGATGCACGGCAAGACCTGCGCGGGCACCTGGGTGCGGGGTGTCAAGGACGGGAAGCCGCGCGAGGTGTACCTGTACCACGTGGTGGACAACCAGTGGTCCATGGCGGAGTACGGCTCACAGGCCGTGGTGTGGCAGACCGCCGTCAACCCGGTCATCGCGCTCGAACTCCTCGCGACCGGCGCCTGGTCCGGCGCGGGCGTGCTGGGTCCGGAGGCCTTCCCGGCCGGGCCCTTCCTGGATCTGCTGACGGCGTACGGCTCCCCGTGGGGCATGCGCGAACAGTGACCGGATTCGCCCGTGCCCCACGGGGTTTCACTCACGCATCGACAGGCGACTCGAAACCGAGTAATGCATCCACCGAGGGCACATACGACGATCGCAGGTGACTTTGATGGACGACTGGCGAGACCACGCCGCCTGCCGCCATGAGGACCCCGACCTCTTCTTCCCGATCGGCACGACCGGACCGACCCTGGTCCAGACGGAACAGGCGAAGGCGGTCTGCCGGCGCTGCTCGGTACAGGAGCAGTGTCTGCGCTGGGCGGTCGACACCGGCCAGTTCATCGGGATCTGGGGCGGCACGAGCGAGAACGAGCGACGGGCGCTGCGGCGACGGGCCGGATAGCCGGCGCAGCGGCGGGACACGGTTCTTGTACGTGATCATGCGTCGCCCTTGGCCGACACTGGGGAGGAACTCGTCAGCTTCGACGGGTTGCCCTCCGCACCCGAGAAAGGCCCGGCCATGAGTGTTCGGATCCGTCGTGTCTACGAAGCACCCGAGCCCGAGGACGGCGTGCGCGTCCTGGTCGACCGGCTGTGGCCGCGCGGTCTGTCGAAGGACGCGGCCCGTGTGGACGAGTGGCCCAAGGGGCTCACCCCGTCCACCGAGCTGCGCCGCTGGTACCACGCGGACGAGAGGTCGTACGAGGAGTTCGCCGAGCGGTACGAGGCGGAGCTGGCCGCGCCCGGTGCGGCCGAACTCGTCGACCACGTACGGGAGTTGGCGAGCAAGGGTGAGGTGACCCTGCTGACCTCGTCGAAGTCTCCCGAGCGCAGTCACGCCGCCGTGCTGGCCCGTCTCCTCCAGGCGTGACGCCTGATCGCTCCTGAGGAGGCGGGCCGTACGCGCCGCCGTCAGCCCGTCTGTCGCGCCGCCGCCCGGCCCGCCGCGCGGCCCGAGAAGAGGCAGCCGCCGAGGAAGGTGCCCTCCAGGGCGTTGTAGCCGTGGACGCCGCCGCCGCCGAACCCGGCGACCTCGCCGGCCGCGTACAGGCCGTCGATGGGGGCCCCGTCGGCTCCCAGGGCGCGGGCGTCGAGGTCGGTCTGGATGCCGCCGAGGGTCTTGCGGGTCAGGACGTGCAGTTTGACGCCGATGAGGGGGCCGGCGGCCGGGTCGAGGATGCGGTGCGGGGTGGCGACCCGGCCGAGGCGGTCGCCGATGTAGCGGCGGGCGTTGCGGATGCCCTGGACCTGGGAGTCCTTGCTGTACGGGTTGGCGATCTGCAGGTCGCGGGCCTCGATCTGGCGTCGGATGCGCTCCGCGTCGAGGAGCGGCTTGTCCGTCAGCTGGTTCATCTTCTCGACCAGTTGCTCCAGGTCAGGGGCGGTCACGAAGTCCGCGCCGTTGCGCAGGAACGCCGCCACCGGCCCCGGGGCGCCCTTGCCGAGCACCCGCTCCTTCAGGAACCCGGCGCGGTCCTTGGCGGTGATGTCGGGGTTCTGCTCGGAGCCCGACAGGGCGAACTCCTTCTCGATGATCTTCTGGCTGAGAATGAACCAGGAGTGGTCGTGCCCGGCGATGTCCGCGTCCGTGCGCAGGTGCTTGAGGGTGCCGAGGGTGTCGTAGCCCGGCAGGCACGGGTCGGGCAGGCGGCGGCCGAGGGCGTCGAACCACATCGAGGACGGGCCGGGCAGGATGCGGATGCCGTGGCCGGGCCAGATGGGGTCCCAGTTCTGCAGGCCCTCGGTGTAGTGCCACATACGGTCGCGGTTGACCAGGCGTACGCCCGCCTGCGCGCTGATGTCGAGCATGCGCCCGTCGACGTAGGCGGGGACGCCGGTGACCATCTCGGTGGGCGGGGTGCCGAGGCGCTCGGGCCAGTAGCGGCGGACGATCTCGTGGTTGGCGCCGATGCCGCCGGTGGTGACGACGACGGCCTGGGCGGTCAGCTCGAACTCGCCGACGCGGTCGCGGTTGGAGGCGACACCCCGGGCCGAGTGGTCGTCGGCGAGGACCGTACCGCGCACACCACGCGCCGCGCCCTCCTCGATGACCAGCTCGTCGACCTGGTGCCGGTGGTAGAAGGTGAGCAGCCCGTCGCGCGCGGCCTGCTTGGCGTACCGGACGAACGGCTCCACGACGCCCGTGCCGGTCCCCCAGGCGATGTGGAAGCGGGGCACGGAGTTGCCGTGGCCGTGGGCCCGCAGGTCGCCGCGCTCCGCCCAGCCCACCGTGGGCAGGAACTTGATGCCGTGCCCGTCCAGCCAGGCCCGCTTCTCACCGGCCGCGAACTCGACGTACGCGCGCGCCCAGCGCACCGCCCAGGAGTCCTCGTCGTCCACCCGGTCGAACTGGGCGCTGCCCTGCCAGTCGTTCCAGGCCAGGTCGAGGGAGTCCTTGATGCCCAGGCGCCGCTGCTCCGGGGAGTCGACGAGGAAGAGCCCGCCGAAGGACCAGAACGCCTGCCCGCCGAGGTTGGCGGCGTTCTCCTGGTCCACCAGCGCGACCCTGCGGCCCCGGCTGGTCAGTTCGCTCGCGGCGACCAGGCCCGCGAGTCCCGCTCCGACGACGATGACGTCGGCATCCATGGCGACCGTCCCTTCCTCATGTCCTCATGTGCTCATGGTGTGGTGTCGCTGCCGTCGGTGAGCAGCGCGGTGAGCAGTTGCCCCAGCCAGACGCGAGCGCGCTCGACGTCCCTGTCCAGCAGCAGTTGGGTGGTCACGCCGTCGTACGCGGCGACCACGGCATGGGCAGCACCGTCGATGTCGCCGAGCACGGCCGGCAGGGCGGTGTGCCCTCGCGCCCGGGAGAGCCGGTCCGCGATCGCCCCGCGCAGCCGGGCGCGGTGTTCCAGGAGGGTCCGCGCGACGGCCTCGTCACGCGCGGCGTGCACCAGGAAGTCCGTCTTCACCAGCAGCCAGTCCCGGTCCAGGAGCAGCACCTCGGTCACCCGGTCCACGGCGGCCGGCACGTCCAGGTCGGGTCCGTCGAGGGCGAGCGCCCCGGACACCTGCTCGGCGATCAGCTCCGCGCGCTGCTGGTAGAGGGCGAAGAACAGCTCGTCCAGGCTGTCGAAGTTGGAGTAGAAGGCGCCTCTGCTGTAGCCGGCGGCCTCGCAGACCTCCTCGATGGAGACCCGGCCGAACCCCTTGGCGGCGAACACGGCGAACGCGGCGTCCAGCAGGTTGGCGCGCGTGCGGACACGGCGCTTGGTGACGCGCCCGCTCGTTTCCTTCGCCTCCATGCCCCGACCTCCTCCGTCCGATACAGGAATGTATCCGATACACGAATGTATCCAAAGGGTGGACCGGGAGCGCGGTCACATTCCGACAGGGAACGTATGGGAACAGATTTTCGATTAAGGGGTACGCTGGAACCATGGCCACGCACCTCCAGGGCTCCCTCTTCGACCAGACCGACGAGCTGCGGCTCGGGTCCCTCGCCGGGCTCCGCCGCACCCGGCTCGGCCGCGGTGCCTGGATCGACGTGCTGCCCGGCTGGCTGAGCGGGGCCGACGTCCTGTTCGAACAGGTCGCCGCCGAGGTGCCCTGGCGTGCGGAGCGCCGGACGATGTACGACCACGTCGTCGACGTACCGCGACTGCTCTCTTTCTACGGCGTCGACGACGCCCTCCCGCACCCCGTCCTCGCGGAGGCCCGCGACGCGCTGTCCGCGCACTACGCCGAGGAACTGGGCGAGCCGTTCACCACGGCCGGGCTCTGCTACTACCGCGACGGCCGGGACAGCGTCGCCTGGCACGGGGACCGGATCGGGCGGGGCGCGCGCGAGGACACGATGGTCGCCATCCTCTCCGTGGGCGCGCCCCGGTATCTGCTGCTGCGCCCGGCGCGGGGCGGCGGCGAGACGGTGCGCCGTCCGCTGGGGCACGGCGACCTCATCGTGATGGGCGGCTCCTGCCAGCGGACCTGGGAGCACTCGATACCGAAGACCACACGCGCCGCGGGACCGCGCATCAGCGTGCAGTTCCGCCCGCACGGCGTGCACTGAGGCGGAGAGGCGGCCGCCCCGGGTGCGCGCGGAGGGCTGCCTCCGGCGGACGGTGCCGGAGGCAGCCGTTCCTCTGGGCGAGGCCCTCCCGTGCCCCCACACTGGTCCGGGTGAGCGCTGAGACGCAGGCACCGGCCACCGCTCCCCGGCGCGGTGAACTGGACGCGCTGCGGGTCTTCGTCGTCCTCGGACTGGTCTTCTTCCACGCGGCGCTGGTCTTCGCCACGGAGGGCGACTACTACGTCCAGAACGCGGAGACGACCGAGGTCATCACCGTCCTCGCCGGGTTCGGCGTGGTCTGGGCGATGCCGGTGCTCTTCCTCGTCGCCGGGCTCGGCGCCCGGTATTCCGTGCGCCGCCGCGGCGCCCGCCGTTTCGCCAGGGAACGCCTGGTGCGCCTGGGAGTTCCCCTGCTCTTCACCGTCGTCGCGCTGAACCCGCTCCCCCAGTGGCTGCGGCAGCGCGCCGCCGACCCGGGCCACCACGAGTCGTACTGGCACTTCCTACCCCGCTACTTCACCGTCCACCTCGACCCCGCCGACTTCCCCTTCTTCCTGGACGGGGACCACTTCGAGTCCGGCCATCTGTGGTTCGTGCTCCTGCTGCTCGCGTTCTGTCTGCTGCTGGCGCCGGTCGCGGGGCGCCTCGCGGCGGGCGGCGACGGTGCCGCGCGGGCCGTCGTCCGGCACCCCCTCCTGCTTCTGCTGCCCGTGCTGCCGCTCACGCTGCTCCAGGTGCCGCTGGGCATGGAGGAGGACTACGCGGCCTGGCACCACTGGGCCTACCTGGTGTTCTTCCTCTACGGCTTCACCCTCGCCGGGGACGAGCGGGTCCGGGCGGTCATGCGCCGGTTCGCCCGCCCGCTCGGTGTGGCGGGGGTCCTCCTGTTCGCGGCCTGCGGCCCCGGGTTCATGACGCTGGACGACCCGTTCACGGACCGCACGCCGCTCGCGCTGGGCACCCGCGCCCTGTTCAGCGCGGCGGGCTGGTGCCTGGTGATGGCCATCCTCGGCGCCCTGGACCGGCCGCGCGAACAGCAGCCCGCGGGGGCCCGCCCGAGCCCGCTGATGGCATATCTGGGCGTCGCCGCCCTGCCGATGTACGTGCTGCACCAGCCCGTCGTGGTCGCCGTCGCGTACGGCGTGGTGGGCTGGTCGGCGCCGATCGTCGTCGAGTACGCGGTGATCGTGGCGGGCTCGTTCGCGGTGATCCTCGTGCTGTACGAGTCGGTGGTGCACAGGACACGGGTGACGCGCTTCCTGTTCGGGATGCGGGCCGCTCCCGGGCGTCCCGCGCCTGACCGTGGCTGAGGCCGGACCCGCTGCTCACGGCGGCCTCGCGGTCTGCTTTGCTGATGCCCTCGGGCAGCGGAACCATGGATTCGGGACGATCATGCGGGCAGATGTGCGGCAAGTCGCGGACGGCACCTACCTGGTGCACGGCAGCAACACCAACTGGGTGATCCTGACCGAGGGGGACGCGGTCACCCTGATCGACACCGGCTACCCCGGCGACCGGCCGAAGCTGCTCGCCTCGCTCGCCGAGGTGGGGAGCTCGCCGGAGGCGGTCACGGCCGTACTCATCACGCACGCGCACACGGACCATCTGGGCAACGCCGAGTACCTGCGCGCAGCCCACGGCACGCCGATATACCTCCACGAGGCCGAAGTGCCGCACGCACGCCGGGAGTTCCTGCACCAGGTGGACGTCGGGACGGTCCTGAAGAACGGCTGGCGCCCGGGCGTCCTGCCCTGGGCGGTCCACGCGATCCGCTCCGGCGGCACCGCGCACGTCCCGGTCACCTCCCCCGAGCCGTTCCCGTCGGACGGCCCGCTGGACCTCCCCGGCCGCCCCGTCCCGGTGCACACGCCCGGCCACACGGACGGGCACTGCGCCTACCACCTGCCCGACGCGGGCGTGGTGATCGCGGGCGACGCCCTGGTGAGCGGGCACCCCACCTCGCGGATCAGGGGACCGCAGCTGCTGCCCGACATGTTCCACCGCGAGCGGTCGCGCGCCGTGACCTCCCTGGACGTACTCGAAGGGCTCAAGGGGGACGTACTGCTGCCCGGGCACGGGCCCCTGCACCGGGGCCCGGTGCGAGAAGCCGCTCTTCAGGCCCGGGAGCGCGCGCTCTAGGCTGAGGCGACGATCACCGGCGAGGCGAGGACGAACGGCCCATGGCACTGCAGATCAGCGCGACGAACCCGGAGCACCCCGCGCTCCTGCTGGAGCTGCCCTGGCATCTGCCCCTGGAGCAGTGGCCGGAGGAGGTCCTGGTCCCGCTGCCGCGCGGCATATCCCGCCACGTCGTGCGCTACGCCCGGGCCGGCACCGAGGTCATCGCCGTCAAGGAGCTCGCCGAGCGGCCGGCGCTGCGCGAGTACGAACTGCTGCGTGACCTCGACCGGCTCGGCATCCCGTCGGTGGATCCGCTGGCCGTGGTCACCGGCCGCACCGACACGGCCGGCGGCCCGCTGGAGTCGGTGCTGGTGACCCGGCACCTGGGCGGCTCGCAGCCGTACCGCTCGATGTTCGAGACGACGATGCGGCCGGCGACCATGCACCGGCTGATGGACGCGCTGGCCGTGCTGCTGGTCCGCCTCCACCTCGCCGGGTTCGCCTGGGGCGACTGCTCGCTGTCCAACACGCTGTTCCGGCGCGACGCGGGCGCCTACGCCGCGTATCTGGTGGACGCCGAGACGGGCGATCTGCACCCGCAGCTCAGCAACGGCCAGCGCGACTACGACCTGGACCTCGCCCGGGTCAACATCAGCGGCGAACTGCTGGACCTGGAGGCGTCCGGGGCGCTGCACCCCTCGGTGGACCCGATCGAGTTCGGCACCGAGATCTGCGCCCGCTACCACGGCCTGTGGCAGGAGCTGACCCGTACGTCGGTCTATCCGGCGGGCAAGTACCACTACATAGAGCGCCGGATCCGCCGCCTGAACGACCTCGGGTTCGACGTGGCCGAGATGCAGATCGAGCACGCCGCCAACGGCGACTCGGTCACCTTCGTGCCCAAGGTCGTGGACGCCGGCCACCACCAGCGCCAGCTGCTGCGCCTCACGGGCCTGGACACCGAGGAGAACCAGGCCCGACGGCTCCTGAACGACCTGGAGAGCTGGATGGCCACCCAGGACGACTACGCCCCGGGCGACCCCCTCGGCGCCCGCCCCGAGGTCCTCGCCCACCGCTGGGTCCGTGATGTCTTCCGGCCCACCGTGCGGACCGTGCCGCAGGACCTGAGGAGTTCCATGGACCCGGCGGAGATCTATCACGAGCTGCTCGAACACCGCTGGTACCTGTCCGAGCGGGCGCAGCACGACATCGGCCTGGACACGGTGGTCGAGGACTACATCAAGAACATCCTTCCCAAGGTCCGGGAGACGCTGCGGCCGACGGACGACTGAGCCGGCCGACCGGCTCGGTCGGGCGGGCTCAGACGGGCGGGCTCAGACGGGCGGTACGACCGCCACCGGGCAGGGCGCGTGGTGCAGGACGCCGTGTGCCACCGAGCCGATCCGGGCGCCGACGGCCGTGCGCCGGGCGCGGCGCCCGACGACCATCAGCTGGGTCCGCCCGACGACCGACAGCAGCACCTGTCCGGCACTGCCCATCTCGACATGCTCGACCACTCGCACCTCGGGGAAGCGCTCACGCCACGGCTGCAGCGCCTCGCCAAGGGCCTTCTTCTCGTACGGCTCCAGACCCCCGGCCTCGTCGAGGAGCTTCAGGGAGGCCGGGCTGTAGGCGAACAGCGGCGGCAGGGTCCAGGCCCGTACGGCACGCACGGTCGCGCCGCGGGCCGCGGCCGTCTCGAACGCGAACCGCAGCGTGGCGGCGCTGTCGTCCGCGTCCCCGTGCTGGCCCACGACGATCTCGCGCCCGGCGGCCTCGGCGGACGCCTGGTCCTCGGCGCGGACGAGCACGACAGGGTTCTCGGCCCCGGCGATCACCTGCTGTCCGACGGAGCCCAGCAGGAACCCGACGACCGCGGCGTGGCCCCGCGACCCCAGCACCAGCATCTCGGCGTCCGCGGTCGCGGCGACCAACGTGTCGACGGAGCTGTCGTCGACGACATCGGTGGTCACCTCAAGGCCCGGGTGCCGTTCGGTGACGGAACGGGCGGCCTCCGCGAGGCCCTCCCGCACCCACTGGGCCTGGGTGTCCGGATCCCCCACCCCGATCTCCTCGTGCGGCTGGAACCGCCAGGCGTGCACCACCCGCAGGGGGAGCCCCCGGCGGACCGCCTCCCGGGCCGCCCAGCCGAGAGCGGCGAGGCTCTCCTCCGAGCCGTCCAGCCCTGCCGTGATCGGGCGCGTCATTCCGGCTGCCTCCTAGTGTCGCGGTCACGTCCTTCGGGCCCAGTCTTCACTACGCTGCGCCCATGACTCTCGCCTGGGAGCAGGTAGTCGTCGACGCGGCCGACGCCGCGGCACTGGGGCGCTGGTGGGCCGAGGCGCTCGGCTGGGTCGTGCTGAACGACTCGGCCGACGAGTTCGAGACCGGGCCCGAGAAGGACCGGCTGCCCGGACTGATCTTCGTGCCGGTCCCCGAGGGCAAGTCGGTCAAGAACCGCCTGCATCTCGACTTCCGTCCCGGCGACCAGGCCGCCGAGGTCGCGCGCTTCCTCGCGCTCGGCGCCCGCCGCGCGGACGTCGGCCAGGGCGATCAGCCGTGGGTCACCCTCGCGGACCCGGAGGGCAACGAGTTCTGCGTGCTCGCCGCGCGTCGCCGCTGAGCGCGGACATGGCGGAAATCGAACGCGCCCCGCATACCTGAGCGAAGCGGGCGGATCGAACATACGATGGCCGGGAGTCGGCTCGGTGACCGCGCAACAGGGACGCTCGCCGCCGCGTCGAGAGGCCACGCCCGGGGTGGGAGACGTATGACACAGGCCGCCGAAGCAGCGCGGACCGTCATCCTGACCGTGGACGACGACCCGGGCGTGTCCCGGGCGGTCGCCCGCGATCTGCGGCGGCGCTACGGCGAGTCGCACCGGATCGTGCGCGCGGAATCCGGCGAGTCCGCGCTGGAGGCGCTGCGCGAGCTGAAGCTGCGCGGCGACCTCGTGGCCGTGATCCTGGCCGACTACCGCATGCCGCAGATGAACGGCATCGAGTTCCTCGAACAGGCCCTGGACGTCTACCCGGGCGCGCGCCGGGTGCTGCTGACGGCGTACGCGGACACGAGCGCGGCCATCGACGCGATCAACGTCGTCGACCTCGACCACTACCTCCTCAAGCCCTGGGACCCGCCCGAGGAGAAGCTCTATCCGGTCCTGGACGACCTCCTTGAGGCATGGCGGCGCAGCGACTACCGGCCGGTGCCCAGCACCAAGGTGGTCGGGCACCGCTGGTCGGCGCGCTCCTCGGAGGTGCGGGAGTTCCTGGCCCGCAACCAGGTGCCGTACCGCTGGTACTCGGCCGACGAACCCGAGGGACAGCGGCTGCTGGCCGCCGCCGGGCAGGACGGGCAGCGGCTGCCGCTGGTGATCACGCCGGACGGGACGCCCCTGGTGGCGCCCGAGGCACCCGAGCTGGCCGCGCAGGTCGGGCTGGCCACGATGCCGACGGCCGACTTCTACGACCTCGTCGTCATCGGCGGCGGACCCGCGGGGCTCGGCGCCGCCGTGTACGGAGCCTCGGAGGGACTGCGGACCGTGCTGGTGGAGCGGTCGGCGACCGGCGGACAGGCCGGGCAGAGCTCCCGGATCGAGAACTACCTCGGCTTCCCGGACGGCGTGTCGGGGGCCCAGCTCACCGACCGGGCCCGTCGGCAGGCGGCGAAGTTCGGCGCCGAGATCCTCACTACGCGCGAGGTGACGGGGCTGGAGGTCTGCGGGGCCGCCCGGGTCGTACGGTTCTCGGACGGCTCGGCGGTCGCCGCGCACAGCGTGATCCTGGCGACCGGCGTGTCCTACCGGCAGCTGGCGGCGCCCGGCTGCGACGACCTGACCGGCTGCGGGGTGTACTACGGGTCGGCGCTGACGGAGGCGCCCGCCTGCCAGGGCCAGGACGTGTACATCGTCGGCGGCGCCAACTCGGCGGGGCAGGCGGCGATGTACCTGGCGCGGGGTGCCAAGTCGGTGACGCTGCTGGTGCGCGGGGCGTCGCTGTCGGTGTCCATGTCGCATTACCTGATCCAGCAGATCGACGAGGCGCCGAACATCTCGGTGCGCACCGGCACGGTCGTCGAGTCCGCGCACGGCTCCGGCCACCTGGAGCAGCTGACGCTGCGCGACGTGGAGAGCGGGCGGACCGAAGTCGTCGACGCGCAGTGGATGTTCGTGTTCATCGGCGCGGCCCCGCTGACCGACTGGCTGGGCGGGACGGTGCTGCGGGACGAGCGCGGGTTCATCCTGGCCGGCCCCGACCTGACGTCGGACGGGCGGCCGCCGGCCGACTGGGAACTGGACCGGCCGCCGTACCACCTGGAGACCAACGTCCCCGGTGTGTTCGTGGCGGGCGACGCGCGCGCCGAGTCCGCCAAGCGTGTCGCGTCCGCCGTCGGCGAGGGAGCCATGGCCGTGATGCTCGTCCACCGCTATCTGGAGCAGTCATGAGCGGGCAGTTGATGCCGTGCAACCCCCAGGAGATCGGGGCGCTGTTCCTGTTCGAGAAGCTCACGCCCGAGCAGCTCGGCAGGCTGTGCAGCGAGGGGCGGGTGGAGAGGTTCGAGCCCGGGCCCGTGTACGCCGAGGGCGATCCCGCGACCTGCTTCTATGTGATGGTCGAGGGCACCGTCGTGCTGTCCCGGCGGGTCGGCGGCGACGACGTGGAGGTCAACCGGACCTCCCAGCGCGGGGTGTACTCCGGGGCCTGGCAGGCCTACCTCGGGGACCGGGTGCCGCAGGTCTACAACAGCTCGATGCGGGTCACGGAGCCGACGCGGTTCTTCGTGCTGCCCGCCGAGACCTTCGCGTCCGTGATCCGCGAGTGGTTCCCGATGGCCCTGCATCTGCTGGAAGGCCTCTTCTTCGGCCAGAAGAGCACCCAGCTGGCCATCAACCAGCGCGAACGGCTGCTGGCGCTGGGCTCGTTGTCCGCCGGGCTCACCCACGAGCTCAACAACCCCGCGGCGGCCGCCGTCCGCGCGACCGCCACGCTGCGGGAGCGGGTGGGCAAGATGCGGCACAAGCTCGCCGTCATCGCGCAGGGCTCCTACTCCCCCGAGGTCATGGCGAACCTCATCGACATCCAGGAGCGCACCGCCGAACGCGTCGCCAAGGCGCCGGCGTTGAGCCCCTTGGAGGCGTCGGACCGGGAGGACGAGCTCGCCGACTGGCTGGACGACCACGGCATCCCGGACGGCTGGCGGATCGCGCCCACGTTCGTGCAGGCCGGTCTCGACGTGGACTGGCTGGACCAGGTCGCGGCGGCGGTGGACGAGGAGATCCTGACGAGCGCGATCGGGTGGCTCAACTACACCGTCGAGACCGAGCTGTTGATGGACGAGATCAACGACTCGACCACCCGCATCTCGCATCTCGTCGACGCCGCCAAGCAGTACTCCCAGCTCGACCGCGCGCCCTTCCAGAACGCCGACGTGCACGAACTCCTCGACAGCACCCTGATGATGCTGTCGGCCAAGATCGGCCCGCAGATCAAGGTCGTCAAGGAGTACGACCGTTCGCTGCCGAAGATCCCGGCGTACCCGGCGGAGCTGAACCAGGTGTGGACCAACTTGATCGACAACGCGGTCGCCGCCATCAACAGCGCGGGCGGCGAAGGGACGTTGACGGTACGGACGGCCCCGGATCACGATCGGCTGCTGGTGGAGTTCCGGGACACCGGTGTCGGTATCCCGGCCGAGCACCGGGGGCGGATCTTCGATCCCTTCTTCACGACGAAGCCCGTGGGTGAGGGGACCGGGCTCGGCCTCGACATCTCCTGGCGGATCGTGGTCAACAAGCACCACGGAACCATTCAGGTGGAGTCGGAGCCGGGTGACACGCGCTTCCGGGTGCTGCTTCCGCTCACATCGGCCGAGGAGGAGTCCGCATGACCAGCGACCAGGGCGACAAGGGAATCGACGCGAGCGTTCCGCCGAGCGGCAGCGGGTGTGTCGAGTGCGACGAGGCGGGCGGGTGGTGGTTCCATCTGCGGCGATGTGCGCAGTGCGGGCACGTGGGGTGTTGTGACAGTTCGCCCGCGAAGCACGCGACGGGGCATTTCCGGGAGACCGGCCACCCCTTGGTGCAGAGCTTCGAACCGGGTGAGAACTGGTACTGGGACTACGCGTCGAACGAGATGTACGAGTCGGGGCCCGAGCTGGCCGCGCCGGTGAGCCATCCGGCCGAGCAGCCGGCACCGGGGCCCGCGGGGCGGGTGCCGGCCGACTGGGCGAAGACGTTGCGCGCCTGAGAGCCCGGATTCACTGGCTCGCGGGTTGCGGCCGCGCACCTCAGGGGGCCGTGTCGCACTCCAGGGCCGTCAGGTCGACGGCGTCGGCCATCGCCTGCATCCCCTTGTCGTTGGGGTGGATGTGGTCGCCGCCGTCGAGGGCGGGAAGCATCCGTGCGGGGTCGTAGGGGCTGCGCAGGACGCGGTCGAAGTCGGTGACGGCGTCGAACACGCCGGTGGTGCGGATGGCCGCGTTGACCTCCTGGCGTACGGCCTCACCGGCCGGGTCCCATTCGTGCCAGCCCTTGAAGGGGCCGACGGTCGCGCCGACGACGCACTTGCCGGCCGCGTGCGCCCGCTCGACGATCTCTCGGTAGCCGTCGATCAGGTCCTCGGCCGTGACGCCCGCGTGGGCCTTGATGTCGTTCACGCCCTGGAAGAGGAACACCGTCCGCACGCCCGGCTGGGACAGGACGTCCCGCTCCAGCCGGTTCAGGGCGCTCTGGCCGGGGCCGTCGGTGAGGACCTTGTTCCCGGCGATACCTTCGTTGGCCACGCCCTTCACGGCCGCGTCCGTACGCTTCAGGCGGCGGGCGAGGTAGTCGGGCCAGCGGCGGTTCAGGTCGGCGGTGGACTGCCAGCCGTCGGTGATGGAGTCGCCGAGGGCGACCACCGCTCCGGTGCCCGCGGGGGCGCGTACGGAGACGGCGTCGAGGTAGAACCAGGAGCCGGTCGGGATGGTCCAGGCGGCGCCGCTCTCCTCGGCGGTGTGGTCGCCCTGGGTCGCGTACGACGACTGGAGGGCCATCCAGTGGCCGCTCGCCGGGCCGCCCGCGTCGGGGCTGTGCAGGCTGACGACGAGGTTGGCCGCGGCGGGCAGTCTGCCGGGCAGCGGGTCGCTCCACACGGTGCCGCCCGCCGGCACGGTGACCGTGCGCGCACCGCCGAAGGCCAGGCGCCGGTTGCTGCCGGGCCGCAGCTCGGCGCCCTGTTTCTGGATGCCGGCGTAGACGCTGTCGAGGGTCAGCGGCCGATCGCCGAAGGCGTTGGAGAGGCGGACCCGGACGCCGGTGCCGCCCACGCTGGTGTGCACGACGAGCCGATAGCTGCGGCCGGCGACGCCGTCGCCCACGCGGTCGGCGCTCGCCGCCCAGGTGACGACGCCGCTCGGCTCCGCGGTCGCCTCGGCGGGTGCGGGCGCGGACTGGCAGGCGACGACCGTCAGCAGGACGGCGGCCAGCGCAAGTGCGGCCCTCACCGGGCGAAGTCCTTCAGCGTGACGGAGGCGCCGGGCGGCAGGGTGACCGTACGGGACACACCGCCGTACGCGACGGTGGTGGTACGGCCGCCGACGCTGTGGATCCGCGCCCGCGTCGGTTTCCCGTCGCGCCAGCGCAGCTCGACCTCGAAGCCGCCGCGCGCGGCGACGCCCGCGACGAAACCCGAGGCGGCCCAGGCGTCGGGAAGTGCCGGGAGGAGTTCGATGTGCCCCGGCCGCGAGTACAGCAGCATCTCCATCATCGCCGCCGGGGTACCGAAGTTGGCGTCGATCTGGAAGATGCCCCGGCCGCGTTCCACCTCGTAGATGTCGAAGAGGTTGGGTGCCGTGCCGTTGCAGCCGCCGGTCGAGGGGCGGAGGTTGTTCACGACCAGCTGGTAGGCGTTCTCCGCGTTCTTCAGCCGGGCCCAGCACAGGCCGCGCCATGCGTTGGCCCAGCCGAAGCTCTCCATGCCGCGCGCGGTGAGCAGGGCGGTGGCGCCGGTGACGAGGTCGGCCGGGGTGGAGCCGTCGGGGCGGATGCGGTCGCCGGGGAACAGGCCGACGAGCGGGGACAGGTGCCGGTGTGCGGTCTCGCCTAGGTTGTCGGGGGACATCCACTCCTCCAGCCAGCCGGTGGTCGCGCTGACCTGCGGCAGGTACAGCCTTCTGCGCAGTGAGGCGATCGTAGCCGCGTAGCCGGTGTCCGTCCGCAACTCGGCCGCCGCGGTGCAGTAGTGCCCGAAGAGCGCCCACACCAGTTCCTGAGCGTAGGTGATGCCCTTGGCGTCGAGCGGACCGTGCTCGGGCGACCAGTCGCTGTCGGCGATCAGCACCTCCTTCGAGGTGCCGGGGAGCGTGGTGGTGAGCAGCCGGGCGGCCCAGAACTCGCAGGCGCCCTTGAGCAGCGGGTAGATCTTCTTCAGGTGCTCGCGCGACCCGGTCTGCTCGTAGTGCTCCCACAGGGTGGTACACAGCCAGGCGTTGCCCGCCGGGTGCCACCACCAGCCGCCTCCGCCATGGGGGTTGGTGGAGATGGCGACAGTCCAGCCGGCGTTCTGGCCGGTGGAGTTGCGGTAGCGGTTGCGCGGGTCGTTGAACAGGCGGCGGGTGAGGTCGGTCCAGGACGGGAGCTGGGCCAGGCAGTAGTCGGTGAGGGCGTCGAAGCACGGGGACAGGCCGGTCCGGTCGGCCATCCAGTAGTTCATCTGGATGTTGATGTCGGTGTGGTAGTCGCCCATCCAGTCCGGGTCGTTGCCGTCGAGCCACAGCCCTTGCAGGGCGAGGGGCAGGCTCCCGCGCGAGCCGGAGATCATCAGGTAGCGGCCGAAGTGCACGTAGGCGGCTTCGAGTTCGGGGTCGGGTACGCCGTCCCGAGCGCGTGCCCGGAGCCGTTCCCAGGTGTCCAGCGAGCGCTGCTCGGCGGACGATGTCCCGAGCGAGAGATCCATCCGCCCGTACAGGTCCCGGTAGTCGGCGACATGGGTGCGCAGCAGGGTGTCGGCCGGGTGGGCGGCGGCGCGGACCGTGTCCGCCGCCGCTCCGAATCGGCGGGTCGTCGCGGTGCGGCCGACGCGGTGAGGGCCCCGGTCGCCGCGGCGAGGGCGAGCAGGCCGCGTCTGTGCGGGTGGTCGGACGGGGTGGTGTCCATGGCGGGCTCCTGGCGGTCGTGGGCGGGTGCCCGGGGTTCGGTCAGGACGACTTCGGTACGTCGATCCGGTCGATGTCCGGCGCGTAGCCGGTCCCGCTGTCGAACGTGATCGTGTTGGCTCCGGCCTTCAGCCTCACCGGCACGTGGACGCTGTTGACGGTGGACCAGTCGCCCGTGGAGGCGAACTTGTGCGAGGCGGCGGCGCCTGCGTTGGCGGACACCAGGATCGACCGGGAGTCACCGCTGACGTAGCCGACCTTGATCAGGTAGGTGCCGGCCTCGGCGACCACGACGTCGTTGACGGTGACCTTGCCGCCCGTGTAGAGGTTGCCGACCTTGCGGCCGCCGGAGCAGGCGGAGCAGTCGGCCACGGAGGCGTTGCCGCTCAGGGTGTTGCCGCCGGCCTCGGCCTCGTAGCCGGTCCATGCGAGGTCCGTGCCGCGCGGGGTGACGGTGAAGAGCCGGGAGCCGTGTGCGGGGAGGGCCTGGGTGATCTTGTCGGTGTGGCCGCCGAGGTTCTCCTTGTTCCACACGTCGCGCACCGAGGCCCTGCCCTGGAAGCCGAGGGTGGACCAGTGCGCGGTGACGGCGGCGGGTGCGTCGGAGAGGTTGAACAGGGCCACGGTGTAGGTGCCGTTCGGGTTCTTCGCGGCCCACACCTGCTGCGGGTCGGAGGCGGTGACGGGCTCGGCGGGCGGGGCGCCGCTCTGGTTGATCGCGATGACCTCGCGGTCGGTCAGCAGCTTCAGGCCGTAGGAGTCGAGCCTGGTGAGGTCGTCACCGGTGAAGAGCGGGGACTTGGCTATCGCCCACAGGGTGGCGTAGCTCTGCCGCTCGGCCTTGGTGAGGCCGTCCATCTCGCCGTTGCCGACGTTGAGGGAGTCGAGGTCGTTCCAGCCGCCGGGGCCGGCGTGGGCGGTCCAGGCCGGGGCGTCGTCCCAGCGGTCGTCGACGGAGTTCTCCCAGGTGACGAGGGTGTTGCAGTAGCACTCGACGTCGGTGTCGATGCGCCAGCCGTTGGAGTACTTCTTCCAGTCCGCGACGTGCCCGTAGTCGAGGGACCAGGACAGCTCCAGGTGGATCGGGCGGCCGGCGGTCTTGATGGCCTGCTGCCAGGCGGCGACGTCGGCGACGTTGTTGTAGTTGTCGCCGTTCTTGAACGAGCCGGGGCCCACGCCGTCGAGCTTGAGGAAGTCGTAGCCCCAGTCGGCGAACATCCGCGCCTGGGAGTCGATGTACTTCTGCGCGCAGGGGTTCGAGAAGTCGATCTTGTAGGCGCTGTCCCAGCCGTTGGTGGTGCGCAGGTCGTCGTGGACGATGTCGCCGGTCGTGCAGCCCTCGGCGTTCCAGATGGGGTTCCTGCCGTCGCCGTACGCCCCCTTCTCCAGGCCGACCGGGAGGTAGATGCCGGCCTTGAGGCCCTTGGAGTGGATGCGGTCGGCGACGGCCTTCATGCCGCTCGGGAAGCGCTCCGGGTCGGCCTGCTGGCGGCCGTACTCGTCGAACCGCGGCTTCCAGGACCAGTCCATCCACCAGCCGGCGTCGATGTTGACGTATTCGTAGCCGTACTTCTTCAGCTTGGCGGCCATGGCGTCGGTCTGCTTGCCGACGTTCGCCTCGGACAGGTAGCTGTAGTCGCCCTTCGGATTGAGGCCCGGGTATTTCGACGACTGCATGGTCCAGCTCGTCCAGCCCATGTAGGGCTTGGCGGCCACCGTGGTGGCCGGTGCGGCCGGGGGCGAGGCGGTGTCGGCCTGTGCGGTGGGGACGGCGGCGGTGAGGGCCAGGACCACCACGGCTCTCAGGGTGCGTGCGGGCATGACGGAGTACGGGGATGACTGCATGGGTCGTACCTCCCGGGGTTGGTTCAGCGGTTCCGAGCAGACCTGGGGAAGTCGGCTGCGGTTCGGCAGTGCCCTGAAGGGGCGCGGGGCCGTGTCGAGATGCGGCTGCCGCGGCGCGGGCGCGACCAGCCACGACGAGTGCGCACATGACGGGCGGCCCATCGCGGCCCCGCGGTGGAGCCGTTGATCGACACAGCCGGCGGAGCGCTCAGCGCTGGTCGTCGGCTCTGATGAAGGACTGGATCGCGGTGGCCGCGGCCCCGCGCGCCCACTCCTCGAAGGGCAGTGGGCGGGTCTGTACGTCGCACCGGTCGGCGGAGCCGAACGCGGCCGCGGCGAACGCGTCGCGGATCTGTTCGGCGAACGGGTCGTGGGCGGCGAGGCCCTCGCCGGAGATGATCACCCGCTCGGGGCCGAGCAGGTTGGCCACGGTGGCGATGCCGCGGCCGATCGCGTCGCCCGCGCGCGCGTAGGCCTCCCGGGCCCCGGCGTTGCCCTGGTGGGCCAGCGCCACGGCCTCGGCGGTGCCGGCGACTTCGAGGCCCGTGGTCTCGCGGATCCGCCTGACGATCGCGGCGTCCCCCGCGATCGCCTCCACGCAGCCGCGGTTGCCGCAGTGGCAGGGCGGCCCGGCAGGGTCGACGGTGACATGGCCGATCTCGCCGGCCACACCGTGCGCACCGGCGACCACCCGGCCGTGCACCACGAGCCCGCAGCCGATGCCGGCGCCGACGGTCACCACGGCGAAGTCGGACAGCCCCACGCCGGCCCCGAACCACTGCTCGGCGACGGTGAGGGCCCGTACGTCGTTGTCGACGGCGACCGGCAACCCGGTGGTCGTGGCGGCGAGTTCGGCGAGGGGTACGTCCCGCCACTCCAGGAACGGCGAGTAGCGGACGACGCCGGCGCCACGGTCGACGTCTCCGGAGACGGCGATGCCGAGGCCCAGGACCGGTACGCCCAAGTCGCCCGCCTCACCGAGCAGTTCGCCCACCAGCTCGGCGACCGAGGCCAGCACCGCCTTCGGCTCCCGGTCCGGGAGCGGGGTGTGCCGGGCGACATGAATACGGCAGCACAGGTCGGTGAGCACGCCGATGATCTCGTCGCCGGTCGCCTTGACGCCGATGAACAGGGCCCGTCCCCCGTCGACGCGCACCTGGTTGGCGGGGCGGCCGAGCGCGGGCCGGGCCGGCTCGTCCGCTTCCTCCACCAGGTAGCCGGCCTCGATCAGGGGACGGACCGCCTTGGTGACGGCAGCCGGGGACAGTCCCGCCCGCCGGGCCACCTCCAGGCGGGTGAGCGGCCCGTGGGACAGGACCGTGGTGAAGATCTGCGCGGCGGCCGGCGTGCTCGCCGGGAACGTCTCGGCGCGGCGGGTCGAGGACATGCCCGGAACCTAGGGCCATTATTTTCCGCCGTCAATAAAAGAAACAGGATTCGTTCACAGGCGGCTCCGATCGGCGGTCAAGGACTCCTACCCGGTGATCAATGCCTGTCCAACTGTGCGTCGTCCGTGGCGATCTGACGAGATGCGAGAAGGTTGCCCCGCACGGAGGCGATCGTTCCCCTACGAGCGGCGCATCGACAGAAACCGGAGGAAGCCGGATGGTCTCAGCAACGGTGGTCAGAGGTACGGCGATGGCGGCGGTCCTGGTGTCACTCCTGACGGTTCCCGCACACGCCGTGCCCGGGGCCGGGAAGCCCGGCGCCACCACGGTCGACGCAGAGGCGGGCGTCCTGCCCGCCCCGGACATCACCGGCGTCTGGAACGTCCTTCGCGGGGCGCGGCGGCAGGGCGCACCCGGCGCGATCGCGCGCCTCGACGACCGCGGCGCGGTCCACTGGGCGGCCGTCGGTGTCGCCGACCGGAAGTCCCGGCGGGCGATCAGCAACGCCGACCGGTTCCGCATCGGCAGCGTCACCAAGATCTTCTCGGCCGTCGTCCTGCTGCAACTGGCCGACGAGAAGAAGCTGAAGCTCGACGCCCCGGTCAACCGCTATCTGCCGGGACTGCTGCCCGACGACCGCATCACGGTGCGGCATGTGCTCAGCCACCGCAGCGGCCTGCACGACTACACCAACGAGATGTTCGCGCGGACGGTTCCCGGCTTCGAGGCGGTCCGCAGCAAGGTCTTCACCTACCGGCAGCTGGTGAACCGGTCCCTGAGCAAGCCACGGACCACCAGGCCCGGCGGCGCGTACTCCTACTCCAACACCAACTTCGTCGTCGCCGGGATGCTCATCGAGAAGCTGACCGGGCACTCGGTGCGGACCGAGTACCAGAACCGGATCATCAAGCCGCTGGAGCTGGGCGACACGTTCTATGTGCACCCCGCAAAGAAGATCCCCGGCCGGCACGCCCGCGGCTATCTCACCCCGGACACGGCGGGCGCGGCGCTGGTCGACGCCACGGAGCAGACGGTGTCCTGGGCCCGGAGCGCGGGAGCGGTCATCTCCACCACGCGGGACCTCAACACCTTCCTGTCGGCGCTGCTCGGCGGCCGACTGACCTCCAAGGCGCAGCTGGCCCAGATGCAGCGGTGGGTACCGGCCGGCAGCACACAGGCGTACGGGCTCGGGCTGCGGCGCCGCGACCTGTCGTGCGGGATCTCCGTGTACGGCCACACGGGCGCCGTCCAGGGGTACTACACCTACGCGTTCGCGTCCAAGGACGGCAAGCGGAGCCTGGCCGCGCTCGCCAACACGTCCAACAACGGCACGGTTCTCAACTCCATGCTGGGCACGCTGGAGTCCGCGTTCTGCGGCAAGCCGGTCAAGCAGACGAAGCGGACGAAGCGGACGCAGCAGCGGCGTGCTTCCGCGCCGGTCGAACGGCACGAGGACATCGCTCCGGGCCTCCGGGTCCCGCTTGGTCACCCGATCGCTTCGGACGCCGACTCGAACTGAGGGCTGGGGGCTGAGGGCTGGCGGCCGGCGGGAACCCGCGAGATCCGGTGGACGTTCACCGGACAACCCCACCGGATCTCGAACCACCCACCAGGACGGCCCGATGAGCGAGTTGGTTCCCGGGGGCAATCTGCCCCTCCCGGGCGGCAGCGTGACCGTCCGGGTACCCGGCCCCTTCGACGTGTCCGCGCTCATCACCGACGACAGCGGCAAGGTCCGGGGCGACGCCGACTTCGTGTTCTACAACCAGCCGTCCGCGCCAGGCGCCCGGCTGCACGGCGACACGCTGACCGTCGACCCGCCGCGCCTGCGCTCCGGGGCGACGCGGATCACGGTGGTCGTCAGCCCCGCCGACCCGGGCACTCCCCTGGGCCGGCTGCCCGCCCCGGCGCTCCAGGTCACCGACTCCGGCGGCCGCCCGATCGCCCGGTTCGCCCCGCCGCGTCCCCGGCAGGAGACCGTGCTGCTGCTCGCGGAGGTCTACCGGCGTGGCGGCGGCTGGAAGCTGCGGGCGTTGGGGCAGGGGTACGCGGACGGCCTGGCGGGGCTCGCCCGCGACTTCGGGGTGGACGTCATCGAGGACGCGACGCCGACTCCCGTCCAGCGGACACCCACCCCCTCCGCACCCGCCACTCCCTCCGTGCCGGGCGCTCCACCGATGCCCACCGCACGGCCCACGATGCACACCCTGTCCGGCGTCACCACGCCGCACGCCCCGCTCCCCGACCGCGACGGGTTCCTCGGCCTGGTCAACTCCGCCCGCGCCGACGCCGGTTCACCGCCCGTCACACTCGACGCCCGTCTGGCCTCCGCCGCTCAGGCCCACGCCGCCGCCATGGCCGCGGCAGGACAGCTCGGCGTCGAGGGCCGCGACGGCGTCTCCGTGTACCAGCGCGTCACCGCCGCCGGGTTCACGTATGTCACCGTCGGCGAACACCTCGTCTCCGGCCCCCGCACCCCCGCCGAGTTTGTCGCGTACTGCCTGCGTACCGATCAGCCCCGCCGCACCCTGCACGACCCGGCTTTCACCCACGCCGCCGTGGGGTACGTCAGCGGCGGCCGTTCGGGCGACACGTACTGGACGGCGCTCTGGACGAGACCGCTCACGCCGGGTGACCTGTCCCGCACCGCGACCGAGGTCGTCGAGCTCACCAACCGGGAGCGGGCCCGCGCCGGACTGCGCCCCCTGGCCGTCGACACCGCGCTCGCCGCCGCCGCGCAGGCGTACAGCTCCGACATGGCGGCCCGCGCCTTCTACTCCCACACCTCGCCCGAGGGGAGCCAGCCGTGGGACCGGGCGGCCGCCGCGGGCTCCCGAATGCGCACGATCGGGGAGAACATCGCGTGCGGCCAGCGCTCCCCCGCCGAGGTCGTGGAGGGCTGGATGAACAGCCCGGGCCATCGCGCCAACATCCTCAAACGCGACTTCACCCACATAGGAATCGGCTTCGCGGGCGGCGGCCCGGCGGGCACGTACTGGACCCAGCTCTTCGGCGCCTGACGGGCCGTGACCGGCGACACGCCGCGATCTAGGCGGAAGGGGACCGTCCGGGACAGGATGCCTGCATGAAGGGTGACCTCTTTTCCAGCGAGCACATGGTCCAGCCCGCCACGGCGCCGGGCATGACGATCGAGAACGCCAAGTGCATCAAGTACGCGGTGAACGGCGAGATGCACGCCCGTCAGGGCGCGATGGTCGCCTACCGCGGCAACCTCCAGTTCGAGCGCAAGGGCCAGGGCGTGGGCGGCATGCTCAAGCGGGCCGTGACCGGTGAGGGGCTGCCGCTGATGGCGGTGCGCGGACAGGGCGAGGCCTGGTTCGCGCACGAGGCGCAGAACTGCTTCGTCGTCGACGTGGATCCCGGCGACGAGTTCACGGTCAACGGCCGTAACGTCCTGTGTTTCGACGCCTCGCTGTCGTACCGGATAGCGACGGTGAAGGGCGCCGGCATCACCGGCGGCGGCCTGTTCAACAGTGTCTTCTCGGGGCAGGGCAAGCTGGGGCTGGTGTGTGAGGGCAACCCTCTCGTCATCCCGGTGTCGCCGCAGTACCCCGTGTACGTGGACACGGACGCGGTGGTCGGCTGGACCGCCGGACTGCGGACCTCGCTGCACCGCTCGCAGTCCCTGGGCTCGATGCTGCGCGGCGGTTCCGGTGAGGCGGTGCAGCTGATGCTGGAGGGCCAGGGCTATGTCGTCGTACGGCCGAGTGAGGCGACCCCGCAGAAGGCCCAGCAACACTGAGACCGCCCCGTGAGGTGATCTGCGCCTCACGGGCAACCCCGTACGCCGTGCCGGCGTCTTGATCGACAACAGGTGAAGCCCTGGCCGCCCATTCCGGCCAGGGCCGGTTTTCAACGCTCTATACACGCCATGTATACCCATCGCGTATACGCACCATCTATACATAGAGTGTAGAGACGGCGTGTATATCGATCGAGAGGCATCGATGTACGGCAAGGCATTCGCCCCGGAGTATCAGGGCTCCCTGACCAAGCTGTCCGTGAACTCGTCGCTGACGGACGTACTGGCCGCCGGAACCGAGCAGTTGAGAGCGGCCGAGCGGGACGGGCGGTACGGCGAGGCGGCGCGCTCGGGGCTCGCGGTAGCCGAGGCGCACCGCCGGCTGGGTCAGGTCGGGGACGCCGAGCGGGCGTGGAAGGCGAGCTACCGCGCCGCCCGGGAGGCCGGCGACACCGCGGCGATGGCCTGGGCGCTGTGGAGCGGAGGCACGCTGGCCCGGCAGCGCGGCGCGTTCGCCCTGGCCCGGCGGCTGCTTCAGCTCGCGGCGGATCTGGGTGAGCGCGGTGGCGACATCGTCGTACGCGGCTACTCCCTGGCGGGTCTGGCCGAGACCGGCCGCATCCAGGGCGACTACGAGGCTGTCCACCGGCTGCACGAGCAGCTGCTGGCCGAGGCCCGGCGGCGCGGCGAGGCCCGGCACACGGTGTGGGCGCTGGAGGGAATCGCCCAGATCCATCGCAACACCGGCTCGTACGACACCGCGTACGCCCTGTTCGAGGAGGCGGCCGAGATCGCCGCGCGCGCCGAGGACCGGCGGGGCCACGCCTGGGCGCTGCGCGGGCTCGCGGACATCGTGTCCGTGCGCGACGGCGACACGGAGCGGGCGCTTGAGCTGTTGTCGGAGGCGGAGACCTCGTGCCGCGCGATGAAGCTGTCCAGCGCGCTGGCCTACAACCACAAGATGCGCGGCAACGTCCTCTATCGCGCGGGGCGTTACGCCGAGGCCCGGGGCCTGTACGAGCAGGCGCTCGCGGAGTTCCGTGCCATGAGCGAGCCGCGCGGGGAGGCGCTGTCCCGGCTGGGGCTGGCCAAGTCGCGGGCCCGGCTGGGGCGCGACCGTACCGAGACCGCCGCCGAACTGGCCGAGCTGGCCGCGGTGTTGGACCGGATCGGGCTGCGGCACGCCCGGGAGATGGTGGCGCGGGCGCAGGAGGAGCTCGGCGCCGGGGCGGTGGCCGAGGGGAGTGGCCTGGCGGGCGCCGCGGAGCGTGCCACGGTGGGCGCCGGGGCGGTGGGCGTACGGTGACGACGTTCCCCCCTGTAGTACAGGCGCCGGCCGACGCCCGCCGAGTCCTCGACCGCTGCCGGTCGCTGGTGCGGCCCGCGCTACGGGAGGCCGTGGAGCGGACGCATCCGTGGGTCGGCGAGATGGCCGCCTACTCCTTCGGCTGGTGCGAGGTAGGCGGTGCGCCGGCCGCCGCCTCCGGCGGGAAGGGCGTACGGCAGGCGCTGGCCGTGCTCGGGGCCGAGGCGGCCGGTGCGCCCGGGCGGGTCGCGGTACCCGGGGCGGTGGCGGTGGAGCTGGTGCACGCCTTCTCTTTGCTGCACGACGACATCATGGACGGCGACACGTGCCGGCGCGGCCGCCCCACCGTGTGGAAGGCGTACGGCACCGGGCCCGCCGTCCTCGCGGGGGACGCGCTGTTCGCGCTGGCCGTCGAGACGCTCGCCATGGCGCCGGCCGGCCCGCGAGCGGTGCGGCTGCTGTCCGTGGCCTTGCAGGACCTGGTGCGCGGGCAGGCCGACGACCTGCTGTTCGCCACGCGTCCCTGGACGGGTCCGGAACGCGTACGTCCGGACGAGTACCGGACGATGGCCGAGCACAAGACCGGCGCGCTGCTGGGCTGTGCCGCCGCGCTCGGCGCTCTGCTCGGCGGTGCGCCGCCCGCGACGGTCACCGCCCTCGACCGTGCGGGGCGGCATCTGGGCGTCGCCTTCCAGGTGGTCGACGATCTGCTGGGCATCTGGGGCGATCCCGACGTCACCGGCAAACCGGTGCACGGCGATCTGCGGGAGCGCAAGAAGACGTTCCCGGTGCTGGCCGCGCTCGACTCGCCCGCCGCCGGCCGGCTCTCCGCGCTTCTGGAGTCGGCCGCCGACACCGGTGAGGTGGCCTCGCTGGTCGAGGAGGCGGGAGGCCGCGCGGCTGGGCTCGCGGAGGCCCGACGTCATGTGGCGGCCGTGGAGGCGGCGCTGGCCGACGTACCGCTGGAGGCGGGGGCCGCAGGCGAGTTGCGGTCGCTGCTTGGCTTCCTGGTGCGGCGCGATCTGTGAAAGCACAGTTCACAGCGGGACGGCGGGGACGTCGTGTCACCATGGCGCCCACAGCGAAACCGAGTTGACCTGCGTCACCTCCCGCGTCAGGGTGCCTAACGGTGCGGACCCCGCCCCGCGCCGGGAAGGTGACTGCCTTGATCGGGATCTCGGACGTCGAAGCCGCGGCCGGCCTCATCGCCGGCCATGTCGTACACACCCCGACCGTGCCCAGCCCCGGCCTGTCGGCCCTGCTCGGTGTCCCGGTGACGGCGAAACTCGAACTCCTGCAGCGCACCGGCTCCTTCAAGGCCCGCGGGGCGACGGCGAAGCTGCTGTCGCTCAGCGACGCCCAGCGCGCGGCGGGGGTTGTGGCGGTCAGCGGGGGCAACCACGGCATCGCCCTCGCCCTGACGGCCGCCGCCCTCGATGTGAAGGCCACCGTGGTGATGCCGCGTTCGGCGCCCGCCCGCGCCGTCGAGATCGCCCGGGACGCCGGGGCGTCGGTGCGGCTGACGGACGACATGGACGGGGCGTTCTCGCTCGTCACACGGTTGCGGGACGAGGGGCTGACCCTCGTCCATCCCTTCGACGACCCCTTGGTGATCGCCGGCCAGGGCACCGTCGGGCTGGAGCTGGCCGACGACGCCGGTGAACTCACCGACGTGCTCGTCAGCGTCGGAGGCGGCGGGCTCATCGCCGGCGTCGCGGTCGCGTTGCGGGCCCGCCGTCCGGACGTACGGATCTGGGGCGTGGAGACCGAGGGCGCCGAGGCCATGTCCGAGGCGCTGGCGGCGGGCGGGCCGGTGCCGGTGACGCTGTCGTCGATCGTGTCCACGCTGAGCGCGCCGGCCGTGTCCCGGCTGACGTACGACCATGTGTCCGCCCTGGTCGACGAGGTGCTCGTGGTGCCGGACCGGGATGCGGTGCGGGGCGTTCTCGATCTCGCCGAGCACGCCAAGCTGTGGGCCGAGCCGGCCGCCGGCTGCCTGTTGCCCGCGGCGCGGCGGGTGCTGGAACGGGTCGGGGACGGCGCCCGGCTCGGCCTGGTCGTGTGCGGGGGCAACGCGACGACCGGGGATGTGGCGCGCTGGGCGACGGATTTTGGTCTGCGCTGACGTTTTCCGACTCAATTCCCTGAACTTTTCGTCAGCTTACTCTCGCGTCAGAAGCAAAGGAAAAGAAACGCCCTTTGGTTGAGGATTTCGTTGAACGCTGCCCGTCTCACTTCTCGTACTTCCTGTGAGGAATGAGGAGCCAGGGGTTCAACGAGGGATGGCCATGGTCAAGGCGCGCGTCTCCACAGCCGGGTTGGTCGCCGGAAGGTATCGACTCGTCGATGTCGTCCATCGCGAGACGAATCGCGTCAGTTACTACGGCGAGGACACGGAGACCGGGCACCCGTGCCTCCTCACCCAGATCGGGCTTCCCGACGAACCGTGCCCGGACGAACGGCGCCGGGCCACCTCGCGCATCCTGCGCACGTCCGAGCGAATGGGGCTGCTGCGCCCGGGCGCGGTCGCCACGGTCGTGGACGCGATCGAGGAGTCCGGGAGCCTGTGGATCGTCTCCGGGTGGATCGACGGCACGCCGCTCGGTGAACTCCTCACCCAGCAGGGCACGTTCAACTACGTGCGGGCCGCCCGTATCGGCCTGGAACTGCTCGACGTGCTGGAGGCCGCGCACGTCGCGGGCATCACGCACGGGGAGCTGAGCCCGGGCCAGGTGTTCGTGCGCGACGAGGGTTCCGTCGTGGTCACCGGCTTCGGGCTGGCCGGCGCGACCCTCGCACCACGGGTCGCCGCACCGTCCTACGCATCACCGGAGCAGGCCCGCGACGAGCGCATCGGCCCGGCCTCCGACCTGTGGGCGCTCGGCGCGATCCTGTACACCATGGTCGAGGGGCGCCCCCCGTACCGTGAACGGGACCGGCCCGAGGCCACGTTGAAGGGTGTGGACCGGCTTCCGCTGCGCGCCCCGGTGCGGTCCGGGCCGCTCACCCAGGCCGTACAGGGGCTGCTGCGCAAGGACTCCCGGGAGCGGCTGAGCCGACCGGTGGTCCGCGACGCGTTCGTCCGCGTCCTCAACGAGGAACCCGAGGCGCCCCTTCAGGTGGTGCCACGGCTGCGGGGCCGGTACGTCATGGGGCCGCGCTGGAGCAGACGCGCCATGGTCGTCGGCACCGCCCTGGCCGTCGTCACGGTCGCGGCGGCGGTTCTCGTGGTGACCAACCAGCGGCCCGACGACTCGGAGTCCTCGGCGGCGGGCGCGGCGCCCAGCCCGTCCGCCTCCGCGGGAGCGCCGACCGACCCCTCCCCGACTCCCCCGCCGAGCGCGTCCCCCACCGAGGAAGCGACAGAGCCCGGGACGCCCAGCGCCTCGCCCTCGGGCACGGCGGATCTGCCTCCCGGCTACACGACGTACGAGTCACCCGACGGCTTCTCCGTCGCCCTGCCCGAGGGCTGGACGGCGGTGCGCACCACGCGGGCCGCGGACGTGGCGTACCGCGTGACCTTCAGCGCCGACGACGATCCGCGCAAACTGGCGGTCACCTACAGCGAGCGCCTCCGCCCGGACCCCGTCGCCGTGTGGCGCGACGACGTCCAGCCCGGCCTGGAGGAGCAGGGAGGGTTCGAGCGGATCGGCGACATCGAGGCGACCACGTACCGGGGATTCAAGGCCGCCGACATGCAGTGGCTCTCCGAGAAGGACGGCACCCGTGTCCGTACCTTCGGCCGCGGCTTCCTCATCGAGGACCACCGCGGTTACTCACTGCGCTGGACGACCCCGGAAGCCGACTGGGACGACCCCGGCAACCGCGAGGCCCTGGACGTCATTCTGCGGACCTTCACGGTGCCCGAGGACTGATCACACCAGACGCCCCGCGTGAGGTCGATAGCGGCGTTTTCGCCATCCGTGTCCGGGGACTCGGGCCGTATGGTGCAGATCGGATACACGATGATGACCGAGCAGGCCGGCCCCCGTGAGCTGGTGGACCACGTGGTCCGCGCCGAGGAGGCGGGCTTCGACTTCTCCGTGACCTCGGACCACTACTTTCCGTGGCTGCGTTCGCAGGGTCACTCGCCGTACGCGTGGAGTGTGCTTGGCGCCGCCGCCCAGGCCACGTCGCGGATTCCGCTGATGACCTATGTGACGTGTCCGACGTTCCGGTACCACCCGGCGGTGGTGGCGCAGAAGGCGGCCACGATGCAGTTGCTGTCGGAGGGCCGGTTCCGGCTGGGGCTGGGCTCGGGCGAGAACCTCAACGAGCATGTCGTGGGCGGCGGTTGGCCGCCCGTGGATGTGCGGCACGAGATGCTCGAAGAGGCGGTGGAGATCATCCGGGCGCTCTTCTCGGGCGGCCATGTGAACCGTCGCGGCACGCACTTCGACGTGGAGTCGGCCCACCTGTGGGACCTGCCGGACCAGCCGCCGCCCATCGGCATCGCTGTCTCCGGGGACCAGTCCTGCGAGCTCGCGGGCAGGCTCGGTGATCTGGTGATCGCCACGGAGCCCAAGGCGAACCTGCTGGACGCGTTCGACCGGCACGGCGGCGAGGGCAAGCCGCGTGTCGGACAACTGCCGGTGTGCTTCGACCCCGACCGGGACACCGCGATCAAGCGCGCCCACTCCCAGTTCCGCTGGTTCGCCGGGGGCTGGAAGGTCAACTCGGAACTCCCGCACCCCGACTCCTTCGAGGCGGCGACCCAGTTCGTCACCCCGGACGATGTCGCCGACTCGATCCCGTGCGGCGACGACCCGGACGCATTCGTCGAGGCCGTGCGCCCGTACGCCGAGGCGGGGTTCACCGAGATCGCCCTGGTGCAGATCGGGGGCGAGACGCAGCTGCCGTATCTGGACTGGGCGGAGAAGACGCTGCTGCCGGCGCTGCGGGAGGCTCTCGGCTGACCGCACGCCTACCCACCGGGTGACGCAGGTGGCCGGGCGAGCCACGTCCGCGGGTGCCATAGGCTGCTGGTCTGCACCTCTGCCGTCCGAGCAGGCCAACAGGGAAGCAGCCCCACAGGAGAGTCACCCGTGACACTGGCGTTCGTCCCGCCCGAGACGTCCCCTTCGCCCCAGACCCCGTCGTCCGATCTCGTCGCCCGGGACGCGCGCGAGTTCGGGGTCTACGCGCGGACCGGAGGGTGGGCCTTCGGCCTGATGGTGGCGCGCAGTGTGCGGCCCGGCGGGCAGAGCGCGGGTGAGACGCCGAAGGTGTCCGCGAAGGAGTTCGCCGAGCTCGCCGGGTGCTCCCCCGAGCGTGTCATGCGCTACTACAGGGCCTGGGACCGGGCCGCCGACGACGGCCTCGTCCCGCACTTCGAGGCGCTCGCGCCGGGCCAGGAGGTGGAGCTGCCGGACGCCGACGTGTGGCTCAGCTACTACGTCTCCCGCAACAGCGCCACCTCCGAGCGGGGCACCGCCATCACCGAGGCCGCCGAGGCCGAGGGCATCCGCCCGACGAAGGCCCTGGAGGTCGCCGAGAACCCCACCGCGCTGCGCGCCGCGATCCTCGCCGACCCCTCGACCGCGCGCGGCCCGCCAGGCGCTGCTGGACCGGGTTCGCGAGGACCCGGACCTTCAGGCCGAGTTGGCGCGGGACGTCGTACGCACCGACGACCTGAAGAAGGCCGTCGCGACGGAGAGCCGGGCGGCCGACCGGATCGGCTATGTACGCCAGATCGCCGAGTCCGGCCAGATCAAGACCCCGGCCGGGCAGACCGTCGACGCCCCGCTGGACCTGCGCCAGGAGGCCGAGCGGCATCTGTCGCTCATCGAGGAGCTCGAGGACAACGAGGACACCGGCGAGTGGGCCAACGAGGCCTTCGACACCATGAAGACCCTCGTCGCCGAGACCGTGGAGGCCGACCCGGAGCTGCGGGTGCAGGAACGGCGGACGAAGTTCTACAACAGCCTGCAGCGGGCGACGAAGGTCTTCGAGGAGCTGACCTTCGACGATGTGCAGGAGTTCGTCGAGGACGACATGGTGCAGCAGTTGGAGGAACTCCAGCAGGCCATCTCCACATGCATCACGGCCCTGCGCGGTGCGCAGGGTGACGCGGCGCGGCAGTAGCCGTCCTCCTACCCGCCGAAGCGCCGCCGCTCAAGCGCCACCGCCCGCTCCGTGCCACTCACTCCGTGTGGCGGTGGCGTGTCCACAGCGGCACCGCGAACCAGCACACCAGGTACCAGAGGACCACGCCCGTGACCAGGTAGGGCACATAGCCGTCGTGGGTGGCGACCCGCAGGATCAGCAGGAGCGAGCACGCCGTCGTGGCGAGGAGCAGGATCAGGCCGACGAAGGTCAGCCGGGACGCCCACTCCACCGCCTTCGGTTTGATGCGCCGCCCTGACACCAGACGGTGCAGGGAGACGGGACCGATCAGCGCTCCGGTGGCGGCGGCGCCCAGCACGACCGTCACGATGTAGATGGTCTGGTCCGTGTCGTCGAGGGTGTCGTACTTCGGCGTGAAGACGACGGTGAGCAGGAAGCCGAACAGGATCTGGACGCCCATCTGGGCCACCCGGACCTCCTGGATGAGCTCGCCCCACATGCGGTCGGCACGCTCGTCCTCGGTCTCGTCGCGCCCGGTCCGTCTTTCCTTCTCGGTCATGCGGGCCGGGTATCCCCGGCCCCGAGCGCTCAAACGGGCGGGCTCCGGGAGCGGCGTGGTGGCCGCCCCGGAGCCGCACGCGTCTACCAGCGGCTTTCGACCTGGTCCTTGATGCGCCGGTCGTAGAGGTCCCGGATCGCGGTGAGCGTCTCCTCGGACAGCTCCGGCAGCGCGGCGGCGGCCGCGTTGGCGCGGGCCTGCTCGGGTGAGCGGGCCCCGGGGATCACGGTGGTCACGCCGGGCTGCTGGATGATCCAGCGCAGCGCCAGCTGGGCCGGCGTGAAGCCCTCGGGGGCCAGGGCGGCGAACTCGACGGCCGCCTCCACACCGGACTCGTAGTCGACGCCGGAGAAGGTCTCGCCCTGGTCGAAGGACTCGCCGTGCCGGTTGTAGGTGCGGTGGTCGTTCGAGGGGAAGACGGTGTCCTTGGTGTACTTCCCCGACAGCAGGCCGGAGGCGAGGGGCACGCGCGCGATGATGCCGACACCCGCCTCCTGAGCGGCGGGCAGCACCTCGCGCAGGGGCTTCATACGGAACGCGTTGAGGATGATCTGCACGCTCGCGACGCCGGGGCGGGCGATCGCCGTCAGCGCCTCCTCGCAGGTCTCCACGCTGACGCCGTACTGGGCGATGCGCTCCTCCGCGACCAGGGTGTCCAGGGCGTCGAACACCTCGTCCGTCGAGTAGACGGGCGTCGGCGGGCAGTGCAGCTGGACCAGGTCGAGGCGGTCGACGCCGAGGTTGCGTCGCGAACGGTCGTTCCAGGTGCGGAAGTTGTCGAGAACGTAGTTCTCGGGGATCTGGTCGACGCGGCGGCCCATCTTGGTCGCCACGAAGATGTCCAGGTCGGGCCTGCCGCGCAGGAACGCGGCGATGGTCTGCTCGCTGCGCCCGTCGCCGTACACGTCGGCGGTGTCGAAGAAGGTCACCCCCGACTCGACCGCCGCGTCCAGCACCGCCAGGGCTTCCTTGTCGTCGACGTCTCCCCAGTCGGCGCCCAGCTGCCACGTCCCCAGTCCGACGACGGATGCCCGCCGGCCCGACCTATCGATTACACGCTCGTCCATGGCGTCAGTGTGTCATTCGTCATCCGCGTGCGCGGAACGGGCCCCTCCGTCCCGTTACCTGTGAATCCGTCACTCACACGGGTGAATCAGTTCGACAGGCCCGCGGTGGCTGTCAAGGCGATCCCTAGCGTGAGCCCGTGACCGACGACTTCACCCGCAGGGGCTTCCTCCGCGCCGCCGCGCTGGCGGCCGCACCGACTCTTCTCCCGGCGGATCCGGCCGTCGCCGCCGAGGAGTTGCCGGACTTCCCGACTGACGTGGCGCTGTACCGCTCGGCGTACCGCAACTGGGTCGGCGAGATCACCGCCGACGGGCTGTGGGCCTGTGCGCCGGACGGCCCGGAGCAGGTGCTCGCCGTCGTCAACTGGGCCTGGCGGCACGGCTGGAGGGTTCGCGCCCGGGGTTCCTCGCACGGCTGGTCACCGCTGACGATCACGCCGGGCACCCCGTCGGACGCGCCGGTCCTCCTCGTGGACACCGCCGCCCGTCTCACCGGCCTGACCCTTCAGTCGCCGACGTCCGTGCGCGCCGGCACCGGCGTCACCCTGGAGGCCCTGCTCACCTACCTGGAGGAGTACGGCCTGGGCGTCACCACCGCCCGCACCCGGCAACCTCACGCTCGGCGGTGCCCTGGCCATCGACGCGCACGGCACCGCCGTACCGGCACGGGGCGAGGAGCGGCTGCCCGGGCACACGTACGGCTCGCTGAGCAATCTCGTGCTGTCGCTGACGGCCGTCGTCTGGGACGAGGCCAGTGGGGCCTACGTGCTGCGGACGTACGACCGTGACGAGCCGGACTGCGCCGCCCTGCTCGCCCATCTGGGCCGTGCCCTGGTCACCGAAGTCGTACTGCGCGTGGGCGCGAACACCGACCTGCGGTGTGTCAGCCGTACGGACATCCCGGCCGGCGAGCTCTTCGCGGCGCCCGGCACCGGCGGACGCACCCTCGCGAGCTTCCTCGACCGGGCCGGGCGCGTCGAGGCGATCTGGTTCGCGTTCACCGAGTACCCGTGGCTGAAGGTGTGGAGCGTCTCGCCCACCCGGCCGCTGACCTCACGGCACGCGCGGACGCCGTACAACTACCCGTTCTCCGACAGCGTCCCGACCCCGGTCGCGGACCTGGTCGGGCGGATGGTGTCGGACGGGGCCTGGTATCTGGCGCCGGTGCTCGGCAACGCGCAGTACGACGTGGCCGCGCTCGGGCTGGTGGCGACACTGTCGGCAGACCTCTGGGGGCCGTCCAAGAACACGCTGCTGTATCTGCGGCCGACGACGCTGCGGATCGCCACGAACGGCTACGGGGTGCTGACCAGCAGGGACCAAGTGCAGCGCGTGGTCGCCGAGTTCACCGCGTTCTACCGGGAGCGGCTCACGGCGTACGCCGACCGGGGGCAGTTCCCGGTCAACGGTTCGGTGGAGATCCGGGTGACGGGCATCGAGGATCCGGCGCACGTCGGCGTGGACGGGGCGCAGACCCCGCTCCTGTCGGCGCTCAGGCCGCGCGGCGACCGTCCGGAGTGGGACACCGTCGTGTGGCTGAACATTCTGTCGCTGCCCGGGACCCCGCATGCGGAGGCGTTCCTGAGCCAGATCGAGCGGTTCCTGCTGCGCACCTTCGACGGCGAGTACGCCATGACGCGGGTCGAGTGGTCGAAGGGCTGGGCCTACACGCGGGACGCCGCCTGGAGCGACGGTGAGGTGCTGGGCACGGTGGTGCCCAGCACCTTCGGGGAGGACGTGTGGGGCGTGGCTTCCGGGACTCTGGACCGGCTCGACCCGCACGGCGTGTTCGGCAACGCCTTCCTCGACCGGCTGTTCCGGTGAGGTGCGGCGGTCATCTGCCGGAGGCCAGAGCCCTGGCGTGCACGGTGCGCGCGACCTTCAGTCCCACCCAGTGCTTGAGGCGGCGCCACGCCTCCGACTGCCCGGCCGCCCGGTCGAGCCGGTAGTACAGCTGCGGCGGCACATGGGGCAGCAGGGGCGAGTGGCGCTGGCCGAGCAGGGCGAACATCTGCTGCGGGGGCAGATGGATGTAGCGGGGCAGGTTCTCGTACCACCGGGCGCTGTAGTGGGCCGCGCTCTGGATGGACAACAGGGCCTGCTGGCGATGCTGTTGGTAGTGGGCGAGGGCCTGTGGGAGGGCGGCGTGCTCGTGCAGCGCGCCGGCGAGGGCGGCGGCGTCCTCCACGGCCAGGGTGGTGCCGGCGCCGATGGAGTAGTGGGTGGTGTGCGCGGCGTCGCCCAGCAGGACGAGGTTGCCGCGGTACCAGGTGCGGTTGGTCAGGGTGCGGAAGGTCTGCCACTGTGCCTTGCCGTCGACGCCGGAGCGGCCCATGAGGGGGTGGCCGTCGAGGACTCCGGCGAAGACCTTCTCCAGCACGGCCAGGGCGTCGGCCTCGGACGCGGTGTCGAGGCCGAGGCCGGTCCAGGTCTCGGGGGCGCATTCGACGACGAAGGTCCCGGCATCGGGGCCGAAGCCGTAGCCGTAGCACCAGATCCAGCCGTGCCCCGACTCGACGAAGGAGAAGGTGAAGGCATCGAAGGCCTTGCTGGTGCCGAGCCAGATGAAGCGGTTGCGGCCGGCCTTGGTCTCCGTACCGAAGTGGTCGGCGTACCGGGTGCGCAGGGCGCTGTGGACTCCGTCGCTCGCCACGACCAGGTCGGCGGCCGGCAGGTTCCCCGGTGTGATCTCCTGCTCGTACTCCAGCCGTACGCCCAGCGAGCGGGCGCGTTCGGCGAGGATCTCCAGCAGCCGGTGGCGGCCGATGCCGTACCCCGCGTCGCCGGGCCGGCGGGTCGTCCGCCCCCGGACGTGGGCGACGCCCTCGCTCCAGCGGACCGAGTTCTCCTCGATGACGCGAGCGGACACGGGGTCGTGCTCGCACAGCCGGTCGAGCAGTCCGCGCCAGTAGGTGACGCCCCAGCCATAGGTGGAGCCCTCCGGGTTGCGCTCGTAAACGGTGATGTCGTGGGACGGATCCCGCAGCTTCAGCAGGATCGAGAGATACAGGCCGGCGGGCCCACCACCGATGCAGGCGACCTTCACACGCACCCCTAGAAATGGTCTAAAACGGTCATATCACCTCGCAGGGTAGCAAGGCAGGGGCGCTCAGCCGCGGCATTCCGGATCGCGCCAGTTTCGACGGGTGAGACAGACCACAGACGGCACACCCGCCCGCCAAGGACCACCCGGAAAGCGATGCGGAGAAGAAGAAATTCCCCCTTCCGGGCCCCTGGGGCGCTTTTGACGGCGAGATCATCTTGGTTCAAACATGCACGACATGTGCCCACTTGTCCGGATCGGAGCCAACCACTCCCTGCCGATTTCTCCCACCCCCATCGGGCCGGATAGGCATGCGGAGTCGTCAATCGAACAAACCCAGGAGGTCCGCATGCCGGAACTCAGCCGTCGCCGTGCCCTCACCGCCGCGGCGGTCCTCGCCACCGCGGCCGGCGTCCCGGCGGTCACCGCCCTCACCGCGTCCGCCGCCGGACCCGACCACCACGGCCCGACGTCCTTCGACGAGGTCTACAAGGGCCGCCGGATACAGGGCGGCCCGGCCGCGGGCGGCGCCCACCACCATCACGGCGGCGGATACGCCGTGTTCGTCGACGGAGTGGAGCTGCATGTGATGCGCAACGCCGACGGCAGCTGGATCAGCGTCGTCAGCCACTACGACCCCGTACCCACCCCGCGTGCCGCCGCCCGCGCCGCCGTCGACGAACTCCAGGGCGCCGCGCTTCTCCCCTTCCCCGCCAACTGACCCGCCCCACCCGCACTTTGGAGCACCCCCGACCATGACCGTCCGCAAGAACCAGGCCCTGCTGACCGCCGACGAGAAGCGCCGATTCGTCGCCGCCCTCCTGGAGTTGAAGCGCAGCGGCCGCTACGACGCGTTCGTCACCACCCACAACGCCTTCATCGTCGGTGACACCGACAACGGGGAGCGCGTCGGCCACCGTTCACCGTCCTTCCTGCCCTGGCACCGCAGATTCCTGCTCGAGTTCGAGCGCGCGTTGCAGGAGGTGGACGCCTCGGTGGCGCTGCCGTACTGGGACTGGAGCACCGACCGCTCGATACGGTCCTCGCTGTGGGCGCCCGACTTCCTCGGCGGCACCGGGCGCAGCCTGGACGGGCGGGTGATGGACGGGCCGTTCGCCGCGTCGACCGGCAACTGGCCGATCAATGTCCGCGTCGACGGCCGTACGTATCTGCGCCGCTCACTCGGCACCGCGGTACGGGAGTTGCCGACCCCGGCAGAGGTGGAGTCCGTGCTCGCCATGCCGACGTACGACATGGCGCCCTGGAACAGCGCGTCGGACGGTTTCCGCAACCATCTGGAGGGCTGGCGCGGCGTCAACCTGCACAACCGGGTCCACGTCTGGGTCGGCGGGCAGATGGCGACCGGCGTGTCGCCGAACGACCCGGTGTTCTGGCTGCACCACGCCTACATCGACCGGCTGTGGGCGGACTGGCAGCGGCGGCACCCCGGCTCCGGCTATGTACCGGCCGCCGGGACACCCAACGTGATCGACATCAACGACACGATGAAGCCGTGGAACGACGTGCGCCCGGCCGACCTGCTGGACCACACCGCGCACTACACGTTCGACGCGGCCTGAACCCCGTAGTGGGGCGCAGGGCCTGCCGTCATGCCTCTGCGGTACGGCACTCCGGGTGGCCCCAGCCCTGGGCGTTCTTGGTGATGGGCTCACCCGCCGCGTAGCCGCGCCCGCAGAGGCAGCGGCCGGGGAACTTGGCCTTGATGGTGCGCGAGGAGCTGCCGTTCTTCCGGGGCGCCGCCGTCTTGCGACGGGGGGCCTTGGCGGGGGTGTCCGGGGAGGGCGGCGGCTCCGGGGAGCCGAGGCCGCTGCCGGCGGGCTCCTGCACGACGGCGGCCTGGCTGGCGGCGCGGTCGGCGAAGTCGTTGAGCGGGTCGCCGTCGACCTGGTGGGCGGGGACGTAGCGGAACTCGACCGTGCGGCCGTCGAGCAGTTCGTCGATGCGCACCACCAGGTCCTGGTTGGCGACCGGCTTGCCGGCGGATGTCTTCCAGCCGTTGCGCTTCCAGCCGGGCAGCCAGGTGGTGACGGCCTTCATGGCGTACTGCGAGTCCATGCGGATCTCCAGCGCCACGCCGGGGTCCGTCGCCGTGAGCAGCCGTTCGAGCGCGGTGAGCTCCGCGACGTTGTTGGTGGCCCTGCCGAGCGGTCCCGCCTCCCAGCGGGCCGGGGTCTCCGTCTCGTCGGCGATGACCCAGGCCCAGGCCGCCGGCCCGGGGTTTCCCTTCGAAGCCCCGTCGCACGCGGCCACAACACGTTCACCCATGTGCCGATCATGCCATGCGCGGGCCCGGTACCCGGTCGCGGAGTCGGTCAGGAGACGTCGCTGAGCTTGGGCATGTCACCCTCGGTCGTGCTGGTGTCGATCACCGAGAAGTTCGCGCCCTGGGGGTCGCTCAGTGCGGCGAAGCGGCCGAACGGGCTGCTCATCGGGCCGAAGCGCAGGACGGCGCCGAGCTTGGTGGCCTTGGCGACGGCGTCGTCGCAGTCGGGGACGTTGAAGTACACGTTGATCCACGGCGGGACGTCGGACGGGAAGTCGTCCGTCATCCTCATCCGGCCCAGGGCCATGGTCTCGCCGCCGAGGGTGTAGAGGCGGAAGTCAATCGCGTCGTCCTCCATCTGCTGCTGCCCGTAGCCGAAGACGGCGGGGAAGAAGGTGTCGGACTTCTCCGGCTCGTGGGTGAAGATCTCCGCCCAGCAGAAGGCTCCGGGTTCCCGCATCTCCGCGTCGAAGCCCTCATGGGTGCCGGCCTGCCACACACCGAAGACGACCCCGCCGGGGTCGCGGGCCAGGCACATGCTGCCGAAGTCCCCGACCGCCATCGGCTCCATCAGGACCTCGCCGCCGTTCTCGCGGATCCTGGCGGCGGTGGCGGCGGCGTCGGGGGAAGCGAAGTAGAGACACCACTGCGACTGGCCCTCCTGGCCCGGCATGGGCGGGACGACCGCGGCGGCGGCCTTGCCGTTCGCGTTGGCCTGGGTGTAGTTGCCGTACTCCGACGACTCCTCGCCGAACGTCCAGCCGAGGACGTCGCCGTAGAAGCTCTTGGCCCCCTCGATGTCGGTGAACATCGCGTCGGCCCAGACAGGGGTTCCCTCAGGTTTCACGGCCATGGCTGCGGCCCTCTCCCGGATCGGCGAGTTGTCCGGGTTCTTACGCTAATCACCGGGGAGTCGGGTCGCGCGCCGAATACCCGGTTCCGTTCCAGACTGGGGTGGACGGCGGCTCGGTCGGCGGACGGGACACGGTATGGCGGACGGGACGATGCGCGCGTGGTCGGTGGTCGAGCCGGGGCCGGTCGAGGCGGAGTCCCTGCGCCTCGTCGAGAAGCCGGTTCCGGTGCCGGCGGACGACGAGCTGCTCGTGCGCGTGCGGGCCTGCGGAGTGTGCCGTACGGATCTGCATGTCACCGAGGGTGACCTGCCGGTGCGCCGGCCGGGTGTGACGCCCGGGCACGAGGTCGTCGGCGTGGTCGCGGGGTGCGGGGCAGCGGTGGAGGGCTTCGGTGTCGGCGAGCGGGTCGGGGTGGCCTGGCTGCGGCGGACCGACGGCACCTGCGACTACTGCGCGCGGGGCGCGGAGAACCTGTGCCCGGCCTCGTCGTACACGGGCTGGGACGCCGACGGTGGATACGCCGAGTACACGACCGTGCCGGCCGCGTTCGCCTACCGGCTGCCCGGCGCCCTGGACGACATGTCGTGTGCGCCGCTGCTGTGCGCCGGGATCATCGGGCATCGCGCCCTGCGACGGTCGGCACTGCCGCCGGGCGGGCGGCTCGGACTGTACGGCTTCGGAGGCAGCGCCCATCTGTGCGCGCAGGTGGCGATGGCCGAGGGCGCCACCGTGCACGTCCTCACGCGCGGGGCGGCCGCGCGCAGGCTCGCGCTCGATCTGGGTGCCGCCTCGGCGCGCGACCCGTACGAGATGCCGCCGGAACCACTGGACAGCGCGATCCTGTTCGCGCCGGTCGGTGAGTTGGTCCCGGTGGCCCTGCGGGCCCTCGACCGGGGCGGAACGCTGGCGATCGCGGGCATTCACCTCACCGATGTCCCGGCCCTGCGCTACGAGGGCGAGCTGTTCTACGAGAAGCAGCTGCGCAGCGTCACCTCCAACACGCGCGAGGACGGCCGGGAGTTCCTGGCGCTCGCCGCCGAGCACGCCGTACACGCCACGACGCACACCTATCCGCTGTCAGGCGCGGACGAGGCGCTGCGGGATCTCGGGGCAGGGCGTTTCGACGGGGCGGCCGTGCTGGTGAACGACCTGCTCTGAGGCTTCCGCGTGCGCCCCTCGCGCCCGCATGTCGAGGCGAGCGCGACCGGCGTGGGAGCACGGGCACGTGTGCCCCCTGCTTCCAGGGAGGGTTTGCACCACTCCGGTGGTGAAACCGCCCCCTTCACGCCGTACCGGGGCCACCACCTGCGCTGTTTGGCTTGTCCCTGCGGCGCGTACGACCCACCCGTGCCACGAGGCACACCTCGTCACGCGCCCGGAGTTCGCCGTCGCCACCCGCCCGTCCACTCGTCGTCACCGACCACTCCGCTCATGCCCGATCCACCCTCCAGGGAGGGATACGTGTCCGTACCCGAGAGCGTCACCGGACCCGCAACCGACGACCCCGCCCCCACAGCCGACGGACAACTCACCAGTCTCAGCACCCATGCGGCGCGCCAGCTCACCACGACCACCAAGTCCGAACCGCAGATGCAGGCCATCTCCTCGCGATGGCTGCTCAAGATGCTGCCGTGGGTGGACGTCAAAGGCGGCACCTACCGCGTCAACCGGCGTCTTCAGCTCCGCGTGGGCCGTGGCCGGGTGCAGTTCGAGCAGAACGGCGCCGACGACATCAAGGTCATCCCCCAGACGCTCACCGAACTCCCGGTGCTGCGGGGCTACTCCGACCTCGACGTCCTGAAGGAGGTCGCGACCCGATTCCGGGTGCGCGATGTCCGGGCCGGCCAGGTCCTCGTCCAGGCCGGGCAGCCGGTCACGGAGGCGTACCTGGTCGTGCACGGCCGGTTCACCCGTTTCACCGAGGGCAAGTACGGCGAGGAGGAGATCGTCGGGGTCGTCACCGGCGGTGACCAGATCGGTGACGAGGCCATCGGCCAGCCCGACCCGCTGTGGCTGAACTCGGTGCGGGCCGAGACCGCGGGCGTCGTGATGGTGCTCCCCTGGTCCGTGGTCGCGGAGTTCACCGACCGGGTGCCGTCCCTGGCGGCGCACCTGGCGGCCTACGGCGAACGCCAGAACCTGCCCATGAACCGCAAGGGCGAGGCCGACGTCCCGGTGCAGGCGGGCCATGTCGGCGAGCCGACGATCAACGGGGGCTACGTCGACTACGAACTCGCGCCCCGCGAGTACGAGTTGTCGCTCACCCAGACCGTGCTGCGCGTCCACACCAGGGTCGCCGACCTCTTCAACGACCCGATGAACCAGACCGAGCAGCAACTCCGCCTGACCATCGAGGAGATCCGCGAACGCCAGGAGTGGGAGCTGGTCAACAACCGGGAGTTCGGCCTGCTGCACAACGTCGACTACGGGCAGCGCGTCCCCACCTTCACCGGGCCGCCGACCCCGGACGACATGGACGAGCTGCTGTCGATGCGCCGCAAGACCAAGTTGTTCATCGCCCATCCGAAGGCGATCGCGGCCTTCTTCCGGCAGTGCAACCGGCGCGGCCTGGTGCCCGGCACGGCGAATGTCGACGGGCACGAGATCCCGGCCTGGCGCGGTGTCCCGATCTTCCCGTGCAACAAGATCCCGATCAGTCCGCAGCACACCAGCAGCATCATCGCGCTGCGCACCGGGGAGGGCGACCAGGGTGCCATCGGGCTGTACCAGACGGGGATCCCGGAGGAGTACCAGCCGGGCCTGAACGTGCGGTTCATGGGCATCGACGCCAACTCGATCATCCGCTACCTCGTCACCGCCTACTACTCGATGGCCATCCTGGTCCCCGACGCGGTCGGGATCCTGGAGAACGCCCAGGTCGGCCGGACGGCCGAGTGACCGCGTGGAGCACCCGATGAGCACGTCCTCCCCCACCCCCGGCTTCGCACTGCCGGGCCCGCCGAACATCGCGAGCACCATCCGCACCCAGCGGCGCGGCGGGGCGATCCCCGGGCTCCGGTACCGGCAGGTCGCCCCCGCCGACCCCGAGAAGGCCGCGGAGGTCGACCGCAGGCTGGAGGACTGGGCCCGGCGTCTCGATCTGTTCCCCGAGGCATGGCAGGGCGACTTCTCGGGGTTCCAGTTCGGGCGGGCCGTGGTGCTTCAGCACCCGGAGGCTGTCGATCTCGAACGTCTGACGGTCGCCGGCGAGTTGCTGCTCGCCGAGAACGTCGTCGACTCCTGCTACTGCGAGGAGGACGAGGGCCGCGGCGGGGCGCGGCGGGGCCTCGGGGGCCGTCTGATCATGGCCCAGTCGGCACTCGACCCGTTCCACGGCATTCCCGAGCTGGAGGCGGAGTGGCGGGAGGGCGTGCGGGCCGACGGTCCGCTGCGTTCGTACCACTTCGCCCTCCAGGACTACGCCGGCTTCGCCACACCGAGCCAGACCGACCGCTTCGTCCACGACATCGCCCGGCTGCACCTGGGCTATCTGGCGGAGGCCGCCTGGGCGGAGACCCGGTACATCCCTCAGGTCTGGGAGTACCTGGTGATGCGGCAGTTCAACAACTTCCGCCCCTGTCTGTCGATCGTGGACGCCGTGGACGGCTACGAGCTGCCCGAGGCGGTCTACGCCCGTCCCGAGATCCAGCGGATCACGGCGCTGGCCTGCAACGCCACCACGATCGTCAACGACCTCTACTCCTTCACCAAGGAGCTGGCGAGCGACCCCGACCATCTGAATCTGCCGCAGGTCATCGCCGCGAACGAGCGCTGCGGTCTCAAGACGGCGTATCTGAAGGCCGTCGAGGTCCACAACCGGATCATGGAGGCGTTCGAGGAGGAGTCGGCCCTGCTGTCCGCCACCTCGCCGCTCGTCGAGCGCTACGTCCGGAGCCTGTCCGACTGGGTGGCCGGCAACCACGACTGGCACGCCACCAACAGCCATCGCTACCACCTGCCCAACTACTGGTAAAGCGCGAACGAATGACAGAGCGTCATAAGCACCAGCACAAGGAGTCACCGTTGACCATCGCCCCCGAAGCCGGCACCAAGGCAGCACAGGTGCCGACCCAGTCGACGTACCAGACCCGTGTCGCGGACTACTGGAACGCCGAGGAGAACCCGGTCAACCTCGAACTCGGAAAGCTCGACGACCTCTACCACCATCACTACGGCATCGGAGCCGCCGACCGCACCGTGCTCGACGAACCCGACCCGGAGCTGCGCCGGGAGCGCATCACCACCGAACTGCACCGGCTGGAGCACGCCCAGGCCGAACTCCTCGCCGACCGTCTCGGCCCCCTCTCCCCCGCCGACCGCGTCTTCGACGCCGGGTGCGGGCGCGGCGGCGGCAGTGTGGTGGCGCATCTGCGGTACGGCTGCCACGCCGACGGCGTCACCATCTCGGAGAAACAGGCCGAGTTCGCGAACGCCCAGGCCCGTAAGCGGGGGATCGACGGCCGGGTCCGCTACCACCACCGCAACATGCTGGACACCGGGCTCAAGTCCGGGGCGTACGCCGCCTCCTGGAACAACGAGTCCACCATGTACGTCGAGCTCGACCTGCTGTTCGCCGAGCACGCCCGGCTGCTGCGCCGCGGGGGGCGCTATGTGACCATCACCGGCTGCTACAACGACACCTACGGGCGGGCGTCCCGCGAGGTGTCCCTCATCAACGCCCACTACATCTGCGACATCCACCCACGCTCGGAGTACTTCCGCGCCATGGCCCGCAACCGGCTCGTCCCGGTCCAGGTGGAGGACCTCACCGAGGCGACCATCCCCTACTGGGAGTTGCGCAGCGAGGCCGATCACCTGGTGACGGGCATCGAGGAAACCTTCCTGAACGCGTACCGCAACGGCAGCTTCCAGTACCTGCTGATCGCGGCGGACCGCGTCTGAGCGGGTGTCGAATACGCGTCGGCCATGGTGTTCCGTGGCCGACGCGGGTCTTCCCCCCGGGACCCGGCTGTGCTTGCCTGGGGAACCGTTTTCGGTGCCCGGGGCAGGAGTTGCCGTATGCGGAAGCCGTGGATCGTGGGATTGGGCGCACTGCTGGCCGCCGTGCTGCTCGGTGCGTGCGGGGACCCGGCGTCCGGGCCGGAGGCCGCACCGCCCCCGGACATCCCGCGGGCGTCGGTCACCACGCAGCAGAGGGCGCCGGCGTCACCGAGCGCCACCTCCGCGAAGCCGGCGGCGCCCACCGTGCTGTATCTGGGCGACTCGCTCGCGATGGAGGCGCAGAAGGTACTCGGTCAGGAGCTGCGCCGCGACTTACGGGCGAGGTACACGAGCGCCCCGTACTCGGGAACCACCCTGTGCGACTACCTGGAGGGCACCAGCGAGCGGTCCCTCGTCCCGGTGGCGGACAAGGCGGCCGCCCTGGTGCGCCGGCTGCGGCCGGACTTCGTGGTGCTTCAGTTCTGGGGCAACGCGTGGGGCTACACACCGTGCATGGACGGGATCACCTACGACGCCTCTCCCGAGAAGTACTTCCAGCGGTACGCGGCCGACATGGAGCGGCTCGCCGACCAGATCGCCGCTGCCGGCGACGCCCGGATCGTCTGGGTGTCGCAGGGCCCGGACCCGATCACTCCCGACCGGGTCCGGCGCGTCAACGCCCTCTACGAGCAGCAGGCCGCGGCCTCGGGCGACCTGGTCGCCGACGCGGGCAAGGCGGTGAGTGCGGCCGGGGCGCGCTACTCCTGGGTGCAGTACCTGCCGTGCACGGCGTACGAGCGCGAGCACGCGGAGTACTGCACCCAGCCGGGGCGCGACCGGACGGCACTGCACCGCGACGACGACTACCTGCACTTCTGTCTGGCGCCCACGACCTCGACCCCGAAGCCGTGCCCGGTCCGCTCCCCCGGGATCCTGCGGATCGCCCAGGCGATCACCGGGGTGATCCGCGAGAACCCGTAGGCCGGGCTCACTCGCCCGCGTAGGCCTTGTCGAGCGCGGCGATGTCGAACTTGCCCATCGCCATGAACGCCTTGGTCACGCGGGCCGCCTTCGCCGGGTCCGGGTCGGCGACCATCGACTGGAGCCGGTCCGGGATGACCTGCCAGGACACGCCGAACCTGTCCTTGAGCCAGCCGCACGGGCCGGGCTCGCCACCGTTCTCGGTGAGCTTGGCCCAGTAGTAGTCGATCTCCTCCTGGTTCTCGCAGAAGACCATGAAGGAGGTCGCCTCGGTGAACTTGAACTGGGGGCCGCCGTTGAGCCCGAGGAATTTCGCGCCGTTGGCCGTGAACTCGACGGTCATCACGCTGCCCGCGGGCTGCATCGCTCCCTCGGGGTAGCGCACGATCTCGCCCACGCTGGAGTTCTTGAAGATCGAGACGTAGAAATGGGCGGCCTCCTCTGCCTGGCCGTCGAACCAGAGACACGTGGTGAAACCGTCGGATGCCATGAGTACCTCCTGGGCGTGCGGAACGCTGTCACCTCTGTCGACCGATCCTCGCCCCGGAACTCATCGGTCGCGTGGCCGGTTAATGCGGATGGCCGCTACACGGTTCCGGCCTAGCATCGCGGGCATGACGTCTTCGCCCGCCGACAGCGGCATCCGGCCCTTCCGTATCGACATTCCGCAGAGCGACCTGGACGATCTCCACCGGCGCCTCGACGGCGTGCGGTGGCCCGACGAACTGCCCGGGGTGGGGTGGGCGTACGGCGTTCCGTCGGAGTATCTGCGCGAGCTGGTGCGGTACTGGCGGCACGACTACGACTGGCGGGCCGCCGAGGCGCGGCTGAACGAGTGGCCGCATTTCACCACCGAGATCGACGGGGCGCACGTGCACTTCGCCCATGTCCGCTCCCCCGAGCCCGATGCCACCCCGCTGATCGTCACGCACGGCTGGCCGGGCTCGATCGTCGAGTTCCTCGATGTCGTCGGACCGTTGACGGATCCCGTGGCGCACGGCGGTGACCCCGCCGACGCCTTCCACGTCGTGCTGCCGAGCATCCCCGGCTTCGGGTTCTCCGGGCCCACCCGGGAGGCCGGCTGGGAGGCGCGCCGGATCGCCGACGCGTGGGCCGAGCTGATGACCCGCCTCGGCTACCAGCGGTTCGGTGCCCAGGGCGGCGACTGGGGCGCGGCCGTCTCCCGCGAGCTGGGCCGCGTCCACCCGGACCGGGCCATCGGCATCCACCTCAATCTGCTGCCCGGCGCGCAGGCGGCCACCGAGCCGACCCCCGAGGAACTGGAGGCGCTGAGCCCGCGGGAACGGGAGCGCACGCTCACCTCGTGGCACCGGTGGACCGAATGGTTCCGCGACGGGACGGGCTACTTCCATGTGCAGTCCACCCGGCCGCAGACCCTGTCGTACGCGCTCACGGACTCGCCGGTCGGCCAACTCGCCTGGATCGTCGAGAAGTTCCAGGAGTGGACGGACTCCGAGCGGCTGCCCGAGGAGGCCGTCGACCGGGATCTGATGCTCACGAACGTGATGCTGTACTGGCTGACCGGCACGGCCGGTTCGTCCGCCCGGGTCTACTACGAGCGCGCCCACGCCACGGGCGAGGGGATCGCCGCTCCGCACGAGCCCTCGACCGCCCCGACCGCGGTGGCCTCGTTCCCCGGCGATCCGCAGATCCCGCTGCGCCACAAGGCCGACCGTACGGAGAACATCGTGCGCTGGACGGAGCTCGACCGGGGCGGGCACTTCGCGGCGATGGAGGAGCCCGACCTGCTGGTGGACGACGTACGGGCGTTCTTCCGGCAGTTGCGCGAGAAGGGCTGACCCGGCGCTCTGCCCGTGGCGAATCTGCCACGGGCAGAGAAGGGTCGTTCCGGCCTCGTCCGCGGTCGAGAGTGGAGTCGACGGCATCCACGACACGACGAGGAGAACCGATGACACCACTCAGCACCCTCGCTCCGCGGGCGGAGGAGGGCGACACCCCGCCCACCCGCTTCGACGACCAGCTCGCGTCCCAACTGCTGGCGCAGCGCATCGTCCTGCTGGGCACCCAGGTCGACGAGGTCTCCGCGAACCGGGTCTGCGCCCAGCTGCTGATCCTGTCCGCGGAGGACCCGCGCACCGACATCGCCCTGTACATCAACAGCCCGGGCGGCTCGGTGCACGCGGGGCTCGCCATCTACGACACGATGCGGCTGATCCCGAACGACGTCTCGACGCTCGCCATGGGCTTCGCGGCCAGCATGGGCCAGTTCCTGCTCAGCGTCGGCGCCGAGGGCAAGCGGTACGCGCTGCCGAACGCGCGGATCATGATGCACCAGCCGTCGGCGGGCATCGGCGGCACCACCGCCGACATCGAGATCCAGGCGGAGAACCTGGAGTTCACCAAGAGGACCATCGAGCGGATCACCGCGGAGCACACCGGCCAGAGTCCGGAGACCATCTCCCGGGACGGTGACCGCGACCGCTGGTTCACGGCCGAGGAGGCCAGGGAGTACGGCATGGTGGACCGGGTGGTGGAGTCCCTCGCGGACGTCCGCCCGGCTTCCTCCCGACGACGGATGGGGCTGTGACATGGGGACCTACACGATTCCGAACGTCGTCGAGCGCACCCCGCAGGGCGAGCGGTCCTACGACGTGTTCAGCCGGCTGCTGTCGGAGCGGATCATCTTCCTCGGCACGGAGATCGACGACGGCGTCGCCAACGTCGTCATCGCGCAACTGCTCCATCTGGAGTCGGCGTCGCCGGAGAGCGAGGTCGCGATCTACATCAACTCCCCCGGCGGCTCGTTCACTTCGCTCATGGCGATCTACGACACGATGACGTACGTGCAGGCGCCGATCTCCACGTTCTGCGTGGGCCAGGCGGCGTCCACGGCGGCCGTACTGCTGGCCGGAGGGGATCCCGGGCGGCGGTTCGTGCTGGAGCACGCGCGGGTGCTGCTCGGTCAGCCCGCCAGCGGGGGCAGCCGGGGCGTGGTGTCCGATCTCGCCCTCCAGGCCAAGGAGATGGTCCGGATCCGCTCGCAGGTCGAGGAGGTGCTGGCCCGGCACACGCACCACGACATCGCGACGCTGCGCGCGGACATGGATCGCGACAAGGTGTTCACCGCCGAGGAGGCGGTGGCGTACGGGCTGGCCGACGAGGTGGTGAGCCGGCGCCTCGTGCGGGTCTGAGGCGCCGGCGCTTCCTCACGCCGCCAGGCACAGCCCGTCGTACCGCGCACCGGCCCTGCCGTGGCTGCCGCCCGGCACGTGGCGGCTGGTGAGCCGGACCAACTCGCCCTGCGCCAGCGACAGCAGGTCGCCGAGACCGAGTCCGAGGGCGTGGGCGGCGGCCGCGAGGACCTCCGAGGAGGCCTCCTTGCGGCCGCGCTCGACCTCCGAGAGGTACGGCATGGAGATCCGGGCCGCGTCGGCCACGTCCTTGAGCGTACGCTCCTGGGCGAGCCGCTCGCGGCGCAGGACGTCGCCGATCAGGTCGCGGAACAGCGGTTCCCTGGCCGCGGGGCCCGGCGGTGCGGCGGGGCCGGGCGGCATGGCCGCGGGGGCGGCCGGTGGGCGGGCGGCCGGTGGGCGCAAGGGAATGACGCGGGCTTCGTTCGGCGCTTGATTGCTCACTTTCCCAGCCTATGAGCGCGGCCCGCGAGGGGAAGGGATCGGCATTCCGCCCTGGGGGAAATCGCGGCCCCGGACCGTCACGCGTCGGTCAGCGGCAGCACCGCGCGCACCAGTTTGCCGACCGGCACCCTTTCCACGGCGACCTCCGCGGCAAGGGCGTGCACTATCTCCAGACCGTGTCGGCCGACCCGTTCCGGATCCTTGGGGTAGCGGCGGGGCAGGGCGGAGCTGCTGTCGTACACGCAGACCGTCACCGCGTCGTCCGTGCCCGCCAGGTCCAGGATGTACGGGCCGTTGCTGTGCCGGTCGGCGTTGGTGACCAGCTCGCTGACCACGAGGAGGACCTTGTCCTCGGCGGGCTGCCCGATCGTGGCGCACCACTCGGTCCGGAGCCGGCCGAGGAAGAGCGCGGCGAAGGACCGTGCCTCGGCGATGCATCCCGGTTCGCCGCTGTAGTGCGCCGCCCGCCGTAGCGGTTCCACGGGCACGTCGAAACCAGTCGGAATCACTGCCCCGTCCACGTGCTCGATCATGCGTTTCTCTCTCGGAAGCCGGACTGGCCGGACGCTGCTGCACCAGTCCTCGTACCCAGAGCGGAGCCGCGCAGTCACCGTGCAGGTGGCGCCGTACGTCACAGCGAGGGGGACGACGTCCGCGTGTCCACGGATCCCGACTGTGACTCGGTGGTCGTCTCCTCCTCCGGCGGCGGCTGGGACGACGTGGTGGTCCCTGGCGACTCGGGCTTCGTCGTCGACTCGGGCTTCGTCGTCGACTCGTCCTTGGTCGGCTCGTCCTTCGACGGCTCGTCCTTCGTCGACTCGTCCTTCGTCGACTCGTCCTTCGACGACTCGTCCTTCGACGACTCGTCCTTCGACGGCTTGTCCTTCGACGGCTCGTCCTTCGACGACGGCGTGGACGGGGCGGTCGACGTCGGGGAGCTCGGTGCCGTCGGCGTCGACACGCTCACCGACGGGGAGGGCTTCGGCGGGCGCTTGGTCTTCTTGTCCTTGTCGGTCTCGTCGCCACGGTGGCGGGCGATCCACTCGTCGCGGTCGTGGTCGTAGATGACGAACTCGTTGACGATCTTCGTCGAGGGCATGACCACCACGACGTTCGAGGAGCGGTACGACGGCCAGGAGTCACCGGTCTGCTTGAGCGTGCCCTGCCGGGCGATCGGCGAGGTCAGCGGGTTACCGCAGGCGCAGCGCACCCGGGGCACCCCATGGGCGTCCACGAGGACCGCCGTACTGGACTGGAGGACGGCCTGGAAGCCGTTGGCTGCGCCCTCGCGGTAGCCGTGGTTGGTGACGCGGGTGTCCATGCGCAGCTGAACGGGGGTGAGCGAGCGCAGATAGGCGGGGACGTCGGAGGGCTCGACGCGGGCGACCGCCGCGAACGCCCGGTTCTTCTCCGGGGCCGCCTGGAAGTTCTGGACCTGCTTCTCCACGTCACAGCTGGCGACGTTGCGCTTGCCGCTGTAGAGGCCGGCCGCACCGCCGTCGACGCCTCGTACGGTGTTCGACGGCGTCGCCGACTCGGTGGCCGGGGTCGGGGTGATGTCCGGGCCGGACCTGTCCGTGGCCGTCGACTCGGTGAAGGGATCGGGGCCCGTACTGCCCGCGGACTGGAGGAAGACCTCTCCCCCCACCGTGTCGCCGGTGCCGCCGCCACCGCGGGAGAGGACGACGGCGAGGATTACGGCGGCCACGACCACGGTGGAGAGCACCGCGATACGGGGAACGGACTTCCACCAGGGGTGGTGGGGTTCAGGACTCGGCGCTCCCGCTCCGCTGCCGGACGGGGGCGGAGCGGGCGGACCCGAGGGCGGCTGGGACGGGCCCGACAGGGGGCCCGAGGGCGGCCCTGTGGGACGGCCGGACGACGGAGGTTCGACGCTCACGAGACCTTCTTCCCGGCGCAGGATTCCTGCGGGATTCCCTGCACGGAATGCCTACGACGCCTATGCCTTCTCTGCCCTTGTCTGCCCTTGCTGCGTTCTCTGCCCTGGCGCGTTCTGCGCCCTTGCCGCGTTCTCCGGCATTACGACTTGCCGCTTTTACCACTCCTATCACCTTTGCGCAGTTATCCCATTCTGTGCTCCGGTGTCACGCCGCCCGCAAGCCGACGCGGACGGCCCCTCCGGCAGGCGAGCCGCCGGGGCGCTGCTTAGCGTGGGCAGAGTGAGCGCGCACGCCCCCTCCCGTCCGGCCGTGGCCGCCCATGGCTGGGTGCAGGCTCTGGTCACGGTGCTGGCCGGGCTGGTCGCCATGGGAGTGGTGGCGGCGCTGGGCCTGTGGGCGGCCGGAGCCGCGGACCTCCCCGACAACGCCTTCCCGCGGGTGGTCGCGGCGACCGTGGTCACGGCGGTCGGCGGCACGATCGAGCTCTCGGGAAATGCCGGAGGGCTGGCCGAGTCCGACGCCGCGCTCACCGTGATCCCGCTGTCCGTCACGCTCGCCGGCGCTCTCGTCGTGGCCGCCGGTTTCCTGCGGCCGCTGCGGCACCGGGCGGTCGCCGGCGCCGGGGAGCTGGCCGGATGGGCCGCCAGGATCGCCGTACTGTGGCTGGTCGCGCTCCTAGCGCTGTCCTTCTCCGCCCGCCAGACCTTCTCCCTCTCCCTCGGCGACCTCGGGGAGGACGCGCTCGGCGATCTCGGTGACCTGTTCGGCATCTCACCCGAGGTCGGCTTCACGACCGACGTCCCGGCGACCGTGTTCTTCGGCCTGCTGTGGCTGGCGGGCGTGCTGGTGCTGGCCCTGCTGGTCTCGCGCGGGGCTCCGCTGCCGGGCCGGCTGCTGCGCTTCCAGGAGTCGGTGCGGCCGGCCGCGTACGCCATGGTGGCGCTGCTGCTCGCCTGTGTCGTGCTGGGTGCGGTCATCGGTCTGGTCGTCGCGGCGACCCGCGAGCACCCGGCCGAGACACTGGCGGTCATCCTGCTCGGCCTGCCCAACCTGGTGTGGCTCGCCCTCACGATCGGGCTCGGCGCCACCTGGGACGGCCGGGTGGACGGGACGTTCGGGCTGCCCATGCCGCATCTGCTCGACGAGGTGCTGCGTGGCCGTGACGTCGCCGAGCTGGATCTGGGCAGCCTCGCCGAGCACGACGGCCGGGTGTGGTGGCTGGTCGCCGTCGACGCGGTCCTGCTCCTGGCCGCCGCGTTCGTGATGGCGAGGCGTTCACCCGCCCGGATGCGCGCCTGGCAGCACGGCGTGCACATGGCGGTCGCGCTCGCCCTCACGGTGCTGATGATCTGCCTCCTCGCCCGGACCTCCGCCCACTACGGCCTGTCGGTCCTGGGGATCGGTGACCTGGGCGGGGACCTCGGTGGCGAACTGTTCCTGAGGCCGCAGGTGTGGAGCGCCGTCGGTTTCGCACTGCTGTGGGGGCTGGTCACCGGCTTCCTCGGCGGCCTGCCGGCGCGGCGGCTGCGGCACCGGGGCGAGGTCGCGGTGCGCGCGCGAGGCTGAACAGAGGTCCGTGGCACAGGGCGATCGGGACGCCGTTCACTGCCGGAAGACCGGCTGGGCCCAGCCTGGCGGGGGCTTAGGTATGTCCTTGGCGGGCTCTTGCGGGGGGCCTACGACCTCGTGGTCGACTTGTGTCGCCGGGCGGCCGGCCGCCGGACCACCGGTCATGGCGGCGCGCAGGTCGGCGACGAAACCGAGACAGGAGTCCTGACGGTCGTCCGGGCTCTTGGCCAGCGCGCGGGCGAACACGGCGTCGACGGGCGGGGCCAGGTCCGGGCGCTCCTCGGTCAAGGGCGGCGGCTCGTCGTACTGGTGGGCCCACAGCAGGGCCATGTCCTCGTCGCGGCGGAACGGCGGGTGGCCCGTCAGGCATTCGTAGATCACGCAGGCGAAGCCGTAGACGTCGCAGCGTGCGTCGACCGGCTTTCCCGAGATCTGCTCGGGGGACACGTAGTCGAGCGTGCCGACGAACTGGCCGACGGTCGTGAGGCCGGTCAGGGACAGTGACTTCTTCGTCAGGCCGAAGTCGGTGAGGTAGGCGTGCTCGGGGTGGTCGCTGTCGGTGCCGCGGGCGACGAGGATGTTGCCGGGTTTCACATCCCGGTGGACCAGGCCGTGCTCGTGTGCCGCGTCGAGGGCGGAGGCCACCTGTGAGGCGATGCGGACGGCCGTCGCGGGTGTCAGCGGGCCCTGGCTGTCCAGGAGATGGCGCAGATCGCTGCCGGCGACGTAGCGCATCGCGATGTACAGGACGCCGTCCGTCTCGCCCGCCTCGAAGACCGGCACGATGTGCGGATGGTCGATCGCGGCGGCCGTCCGGGACTCGTGGGTGAAGCGGCGGCGGAAGGTGTCGTTGCGGGCGAGTTCGGGGGCGAGGAGCTTCAGCGCGACGGTGCGGTGCAGGTGCAGGTCCTTCGCCCGGTAGACCACGGCCATGCCGCCGCGGCCGATCTCGCGCTCGATGCGGTAGCCCGCGACCTGGCGGCCGATCAGCTCGGAGGGCCGACCGGAGAAGAGGCTCGTGTCACGGACCATCGGGTGTCACGACCCGGGTCGGGGCATGGCCGGGATCGGCCGCGGCGGCGCGGGGGCCGTCGTCCGTGGCGTAGGTGCTCAGTTGCGTGCCGTCCACGTACTCCCACCGCCCGTGCTCGGCGTCGTACAGCCACATGGACTCCCCGTCGACGACCACCCCGATCCGCAGCCCCGAGGTGCGGGTGCGGAAGGACTCGCCGTCCAGGCCGCCGGACGCCAGCTCCTCCACCACGGACCGGTAGTCGGCCAGCACCCGTTCGACCTGGGTGAGCAGCGGGCGCGGGTCGGCCGTGCGGGTGACCGGGTCGCCGTCGGCGGTGGGCGGGTCCTGGGGTACGGCGACCAGGAAGCGGCCGTCGACCCAGGCCGACCAGCCGTTGGCGCACAGGACGTGCCCCCAGTCACCCCGCCGTTCGACGAGCTGGACCGGCAGGAACGCGTCGAGGGACACGGTGGGCCGGGCGGGGTCGGGCTCCTCCCAGGCGGGCATGCCGCGCTGGGGGACGACGTGGGTGGGCCGGAAGCCGAGGGAGGTCATCGTCGGCGCCTACTTCCGCATCACGACGGCTTCGCGCCGGCGCAGCAGCCGGGGGACGAGGTGGCCGAAGACCACGGAGAGCACGACCAGCATGGCCACGTTGAACAGCCACACGCCCGCCGAGTGCTCGAACAGCGGATCGCCGGTCAGGTCGCCGGGCGCGATCCGGGCCAGGTCGACGGTGCCGGCCATCGCGGCGAACGCCCACCGCGAGGGCACCAGCCAGGACAGCTGCTCCAGACCGGGGACGTCGTCGAGCTTCAGCAGGGCGCCGCAGAAGACCACTTGGACGAGGGCGAGCAGCACCAGCAGCGGCATGGTCACCTCCTCCTTGGGCACCAGCGCGGAGACGACCAGGCCGAGCATCATCGCCGTGACGGCCAGCAGCGCGACGGCGACGGTGATCTCGACGAGGGGCGGCATCGACACGCCTTCGCCGCCGGGGGCGTCGAGGTCGACGCCGAGCAGCGCGACCAGGGTCAGGACGACCGCCTGGAGCACGGTGATCGTCCCCAGGACCACCACCTTGGACAGCACGTACGCCGACCTGGACAGGCCGACGGCCCGCTCGCGCCGGTAGATGACGCGCTCCCTGACGAGTTCGCGCACGGCGTTCGCCGCGCCCGCGAGGACGCCGCCGACGCACAGGATCAGCAGCGTGCTGGTCGCCTTGCCCTGGGTGAGCCTGCCGCCCGCCAGGGCGCGGGCCATCACCCCCGTCACGAGCGGCAGGGCGATCACGACGGCGAGGAAGGCGCGGTCGGCGCCGAGCACCGCGGCACAGCGGCGGATCAGGGTGCCGAGCTGGGCGCGACGGCCGCGCGGCCGGGGCGGCCGGGTGATGAGGACCGGGCCGGTGCGGGGCTGCCGGGGCTGCCCGGCGGCGTCGGCGACGTACTGCCGGTGGAAGAGGGAGGCGCGGTAGTCGCCTGCCCAGTCCCGCTCCTGGTCGCCCTCCAATGCCTCGAGGGCCTGCGGCCAGTGCTCGAAGCCGAAGAAGAGCAGGGTCTCCCCGGGCGGGCCGTAGTAGGCGATCCGTCCCCCTGGGGCGAGGACGAGGAGCCGGTCGCAGATGTCGAGGCTGAGCAGGCTGTCGGTGACGACGATGACGGTGCGGCCGCCGTCGGCGAGGCCGCGCAGCATCTGCATCACCGAGCGGTCCATGCCGGGGGCGAGGCCGGAGGTCGGTTCGTCGAGGAACAGCAGCGACGGCCTGGTCAGCAGTTCCAGGGCGACGCCGGCGCGCTTGCGCCGGTCGCCGGACAGGCTGTGCACGGGCTGGTCGGCGCACTGTTCCAGACCCAGCTCGTGGAGGACCTCGTCGACCCGGGCCAGGCGCTCGGCCTTGGCGGTGTCCTGGGGAAAGCGCAGTTCGGCGGCGTAGGACAGGGCGCGGCGGGCGGTGAGCCGGGCGTGCAGGATGTCGTCCCGCGGGACCAGGCCGATGCGCTGACGCAGCTCGGCGTAGTCCCGGTAGAGGTCGCGGCCGTCGTAGAGCACGGTGCCGTGGTCGGCTGGGCGCCGGCCGGTGAGGGCGTTCAGCAGCGTGGACTTCCCGGCGCCGCTCGGGCCGACGACGGCGAGCAGGCACTTCTCCCCCACCGGGAAGGAGACGTTGTCGAGGAGAAGCCTGCGGCCGTGGTCGACGGCGACCGCGAGGTCCTGCACCTCCAGGGAGATCTCGCCGGTGTCGACGTACTCCTGCATCTGGTCCCCGACCAGGCAGAACGCGGAGTGGCCGATGCCGAGTACGTCTCCGGGGCCGACCAGGGCGCTGGTGACGGAACTGCCGTTCAGGTAGGTCCCGTTGTGACTGCCCAGGTCGGTGATCTCGTAGGTCCCGTCGGGCAGGGCGCGCAGCTCGGCGTGGCGGCGGGAGACGGTCAGGTCCTCGACGACCAGGTCGTTGTCGGCGGCGCGACCGATGCGGACGGCGCGGGCGGGCAGCGGCCGGACGGTGGTGGGCCGGCGGAACGTGCCCGTCAGACCGGGCATGGAGACCGCCGAGGGCCGTTCCGGCGCTCCGCCCGGGGGGCTGCGGTCCAGCAGCAGCACGCGGGGGCCGTCGGACGGGTTGCCGAAGCGGATGACGGTTCCGGGGCCTACGTCCCACTCGTGGATGCGTCGGCCGTCGGTGTAGGTGCCGTTGGTGCTGTTCTCGTCCTCGAGGGTCCAGTGGTCGGCGTCGGGGCGCAGCACCGCGTGATGCCAGGAGACACGGGCGTCGTCGATGACGATGTCGCTGAGGGGATCACGTCCGACGCGGTAGTCACGGCCCGGGGTCATCACGGTGGATCCCGACTCGGTCTCCAGGACGAGTACGGGCGCAGTCGGTGCGGCCGGTCGCTCCGCCATGCCCTGATTCTATCGATCTGCCCCTGTATATGCCTGCCTGCCCCGGGGTCAGGCCACGGGCACCACCAGGATCGGGAGGGTCCGCTGCATCCGCAGGGCGTCCACCGACTCGGCGAGCAGTTCGTACTCGGTGGTCTCGTCGCTCACGGCGATCCGCACCATCCGCCCCGCCGCCAACTCGTCGGCGACCAGTTCCTGTCGGCTCACGTCACCGCACCAGGCGCGCAGCACGGCAGGCACGTCGGGCACATTGTCGGCGACCGGGACGAGCGCACTCGGCGGGAAGTGCTCGGCGTCCGGTCGCGGGTCTAATCGCTCGGCGATCCAGGAGGCCCGGTCCCGTAACCACCACAGCGCCAAGGCCAGGGTGGGTGCCCGGTAGGTTCCCAGAGGTACGCCTATGCGCCGGCCGCCGCAGACGCCGTATGCGGTGACATGGCACAGGAACTCGTCGTGCACGTAGCCTCCCCCGTGTTGCCGTTTTCGCCTGTCGGCGGTCCTCGCTTTCCATGCGGCTCGTGAGCGGTGCGTGAGGGAGCCGTCGCCCCATGTGAGGCACCCTCGTAGTCGAGTATGTTCACTACTGAAACACTGTCACCACGACTTTCCGGCCAGTCTCCTGGCATATTCACAGCCCGTGTTGGCCGAAATACGGCGGGTGCACGCCAAGCGTGCGTCGAGCGGGACGTCGAGCAGGCGTCAAGCCGAGGTGCGGCCGGGCCATTACCCCGGGAGTAATCGAGCTTTCCACGGCGGGCGGGAATCGTTGCGGGCACCGGGTCGCCGCGCGCGGATCCCGGTTCCGACCAGCAGTGACGACCTCGTTGGAGGCTGATTCCCCATGCCCGCATCCACCGACCGATACGACATCGCCGTCGCCCGCTACTTCGAGGCCTGGAACACCCGCGAGCCCGAGGCGCTGGCCCGGGCGGTCGCCCTCGCGTGGGCCCCGCAGGGCGGCTACACCGACCCCCTCGCGGACGTCCGCGGCTACGAGGGGATCGTGGCCGTCGTCGCGGCGGCGCAGGCGCGGTTCCAAGGGTTCGGCTTCCGGCGGACCGGATCCGTGGACGGCCACCACGACACGGCGCGCTTCGCCTGGGAACTCGTGCGGGAGGCCGACGGAACGGCTCCGGTCGCAAGGTCCGACGTGATCACACTGGACGCCGAGGGACAGATCATGTCCGTCCTGGGGTTCCTGGACCGGGTGCCCGCCGAGACGTGAGCGATGAGTTCGGTGCCTCGCGGCGGTCTGCCCCGTGAAGGCCGTAAGAGACCGCCGCGAACGGAGAACACCATGACCACGAGCGGGAAAGTGGACGCGGAATTCACCGCCGTCCTGCTCAAGAGCCCCAGTGAGGGCGGCTGGACCTATGTCGTCTGGCCGGAGTCCGTCGACTTCTTCGGTACCCGTGGACTGGTCAAGGTCCGGGGGACCGTCGACGGACATCCGTTCCAGAGTTCGTTCATGGCCCTCGGAGACGGCACCCACAAGCTTCCCGTCAAGGCCGAGGTGCGCAAGGCCGTCGGGAAGCAGGAGGGCGACTCGGTGACCGTGCGGCTGACGGAGCGGCTCAGCCCTTGAGGATCGCGTCGATCCGGTCCAGTTCCTCCGCGTCGAAGGCCAGGTTGCGGGTGGCGGCGACGCTGTCCTCGATCTGCTGCGCGCTGCTCGCACCGACGAGCGCCGAGGTCACCCGGCCGCCGCGCAGAACCCAGGCCAGGGCCAGCTGGGCCAGGGTCTGGCCACGGGACTCGGCGATCTCGTTCAGGGCGCGCAGCTTGCCCAGCAGTTCCTCGGTGATCGCGTCGGCGTTCAGGAACGGACTGCCGCTCGCGGCCCGCGAGTCCTGCGGGATGCCGCCGAGGTAGCGGGAGGTCAGCTGGCCCTGCGCCAGCGGGGAGAAGACGATCGAGCCGACCTCCAGCTCGTCCAGGGCGTCGAGGAGCCCCTCCTCCTCGGGGCGGCGGTTCAGCATCGAGTAGGCCGGCTGGTGGATGAGCAGCGGGGTGCCCAGCTCGCCCAGGATGCGGGCGGCCTCCCGGGTCTGCTCGGCCGAGTAGTTGGAGATGCCCACGTACAGCGCCTTGCCCTGCTGCACCGCCGAGTGCAGGGCGCCCATCGTCTCCTCCAGCGGAGTGTCAGGGTCGGGTCGGTGCGAGTAGAAGATGTCGACGTAGTCCAGGCCCATCCGCTTCAGGCTCTGGTCGAGCGAGGACAGCAGGTACTTGCGCGAGCCCCACTCGCCGTACGGGCCGGGCCACATCAGATAGCCGGCCTTGGTGGAGATGATCAGCTCGTCGCGGTACGGCGCGAAGTCCGCCTTCAGCGCCTCGCCGAACGCCGACTCGGCGGCCCCGGGCGGCGGGCCGTAGTTGTTGGCCAGGTCGAAGTGGGTGACGCCGAGGTCGAAGGCGCGGCGCAGGATGGCCCGCTGGTGCTCGACCGAGCGGTCGGCCGGGCCGAAGTTGTGCCACAGGCCGAGGGACAGCGCCGGGAGCTTGAGGCCGCTGCGTCCGGTGCGCCGGTAGGGCATGTCCGCGTAGCGGTCGGTGTGTGCGGTGTACAACGCGACTCCAGAGGGGTTGGCACACGAAGGCCGGCTCCGAGGAACCGGTGTTCAGTCGCCCTCCACTCTGTCGCGACCTGCGGGCAGTGGTCCAACAGGTAAATCAGATGGGATTCAGCGGCTACGCTGCTCAATCATGGAACTGCGCCATCTCCAGCACTTCGTGGCGGTCGCCGAGGACCAGCACTTCACCAGGGCGGCCGAACGCCTGATGGTGTCCCAGTCGGGCCTGTCGGCCTCGATCCGGGCGCTGGAGCGGGAGTTGCAGACCCCGCTGTTCGTGCGGACGACCCGCCGGGTGACGCTCACCCCGGCCGGGCGCGCGCTGCTGTGCGAGGCGGAACGGATCCTCGCGCAGGTGCGGGCCGCCCACGAGGCGGTGGCCGCCGTACAGGGCGTGCTGCGCGGGATACTGGCGCTGGGGTCCGAGCAGTGCATCGCGGGGGTGCATGTGGCGGGGCTGCTCGCGGCCTTCCGGCGGCAGCATCCGGACGTGGAGATCTGCCTTCGCCAGGCGGGTTCGGGCGCGCTCGCGGAGGAGGTCGCGGCCGGACGCCTCGATCTGGCCTTCGCCGTGCGGGCCGCGCAGGAGGACACCGATCAGCTGCGGGTCGTACCGCTCACGGGCGAGCCGATGACCGTCCTGTGTCACCCCAGCCACCGGCTCGCGGCGGCCGGCGCCGCCGTCACTCCGGAGGAGCTGGGCGGCGAGGTCTTCGTGGACTTCCACCCGGACTGGGGGCCGCGCCGCACCACCGACGCCGTCTTCGCGGCGGCGGGCGTACGGCGGACCGTCGCCCTGGAGGTCAACGACGTGCACAGCCTCCTGGACCTGGTGGACGAGGACCTCGGCGTGGCCGTCGTACCGCGCCATTTCCGGCACAAGCGAAGCTCACTGACCGCATTGCCCGTCAAGGGCACCGGCGAGACCGTCTACGAGACGGTCGCCCTGCTGCCGCCCCCGCAGGCCACGAGCCCGGCGGCGCGGGCCCTCATGGCGCTGCTCGAGACGGAAGGCGCGTGACGGACGGGTGCGCGATGGTGGAGCCATGCATGCCAAGGACATCCTCATCGACGGATTCAACCGCATCCAGGAAGAAGTCCACGCCGCCGTCCAGGACCTCGACCCCGAAGCCCTGCACGCCCGCCCCTCCCCCGACGCCAACTCCATCGCCTGGCTGGTCTGGCATCTCACCCGCGTCCAGGACGACCACATCGCCGACGCCTTCGGTCTCGACCAGGTCTGGCTGACCCAGGACTTCCAGAAGACCTTCGGCCTCGACCTGCCGCGCCACGACACCGGCTACGGCCATACCGCCGCGAAGGTCGCCAAGGTGCGGGTCGACTCGGGCGACCTGCTGACCGGCTACTACGACGCCGTGCACGCCCAGTCCCTGGGGGCCCTGCGCGAGGTGGCCGCCAAGGATCTGGAGCGCGTTGTGGACGAGCGCTGGGATCCGCCGGTCACCCTGGGGGTACGGCTGGTCAGCGTCCTGTCCGACGATCTTCAGCACGTCGGACAGGCCGCCTATGTGCGTGGGCTGCTTCAGAGCGCGTAGCCCGGGAGGACGACGTTCTCGATGAGGGCCTTGCGCTCGTCGAACGGGATGAACGCGCTCTTCAGGGCGTTCACCGTGACGGTGCGCAGGTCCTCGACCGTCCAGCCGGCCTCCTCGACCAGCAGCGACATCTCGCGGGTCATCGTCGTGCCCGACACCAGCCGGTTGTCGGTGTTGAGGGTGACGCGGAAGCCGAGGTCCTTCAGCGCGGTGATCGGGTGCTCGGCGATGGAGGTGGCGGCCCCGGTCTGGAGGTTGGACGTCGGGCACATCTCCAGCGCGACACGGCGGTCGCGCACCCAGCCGGCGAGGCGGCCGAGCTTGCCGTCCACGATGTCGTCGGTGATCCGCACACCGTGGCCGAGGCGCTGGGCGCCGCAGACCTGGAGGGCCTGGTGGATGCTGGACAGGCCGTCGGCCTCACCGGCGTGGATGGTGAACGGCACGCTCTCGCGGCGCAGGTGCTCGAAGGCGTCCAGGTGGTCGGCCGCGGGGAAGCCCGCCTCGGCGCCGGCGATGTCGAAGCCGACGACACCGGCGTCCCGGAAGGCCACGGCGAGGTCGGCGGCCTCGCGCACCCGGTCGAACATCCGCATCCCGCACAGCAGCGTGCCGACGCGCACCGGAGTTCCGGCGGCCGCGGCCTTCGCCATACCGGCGGCGAGCCCCTCCTGGACGGTCTCGACGACCTCGGCGAGGGTCAGCCCGCCGTTGGTGTTCAGCTCGGGGGCGTAGCGCACCTCGCCGTAGACGACGCCGTCGGCGGCCAGGTCGAGGACGTACTCCTCGGCGGTGCGCAGCAGGCCCTCGCGGGACTGCATCACGGCGAGGGTGTGCTCGAAGGTGGCTATGTAGCGGACCAGGTCGCCGGAGTTCGCGGCCTCGAAGTACCAGGCGGCGAGCTCGTCCGGGTCGGTGGTGGGCAGGGTGTGGCCGACCTCGGCCGCGAGCTCCACCACGGTGGCGGGGCGCAGGCCGCCGTCGAGGTGGTCGTGCAGGACGGCCTTGGGGAGGCGGCGGATCGTTTCGGCGTCTACGCGCGTAGCAGTCATGGCGAGGTCTTTCCTTGAGCCTGGAGCGGGGCGGTTCGGAGGGGGAGAGAGGGTCAGCCGGCGGGCTGGAGCAGGTCCCAGCGGTTGCCGTAGAGGTCCTGGAAGACGGCGACCGAGCCGTACGGCTCGTGCCGGGGCTCCTCCAGGAAGGTCACGCCCGCGGCGAGCATCCGGGCGTGATCACGGGTGAAGTCGTCGGTGTGCAGGAAGAACCCGACCCGCCCGCCGGTCTGGTCGCCCACCCGGGCACGCTGCTCGTCGCCCTTGGCCCGGGCCAGCAGCAGTGCGGTGCCCTGATCGCCGGCCGCGACGACCACCCAGCGCGATCCGTCCGGACGCGGGGTGTCCTCGACGAGCCGGAAGCCGAGGGCTTCGGTGTAGAAGCGGATCGCCTCGTCGTGGTCGTCGACGACGAGGGTGACCAGGGCGATGTGTCGCATCGGGGCCTTCCGAGAGGTGCGATTGACGGGAGAGGTTATACGTAAAACGTCACGGACGCCAGTCGCTCACGAGAGGGATCCCGAACCGGGCCCGCGGACCTAGGCCCCAGGCCCGAGCCGAGGCGGGCCCCTGGCCCGATCCGCACCGCCCGCTCCCCCGATACCGTCCCGCCCATGAAGATCACAAAGCCGCCCCGTGCCCCCGAGCAGCGCAAGCGCGATCTCCTGGACCGGCTGGAGAAGGAGATGGACGTCTGGGTGGCCACGGCCGGCACCGACGGGCTGCCGTGCCTGGTTCCGCTCTGGTTCGTGTGGCACGACGAGTGCCTGTGGCTGGCGACGCGGCCGGCCACCCCGACCGGTCGGAACCTGCGCGACGGCGGGCGGGCCCGGCTGGCACTCGGGGACACCCTGGACGTCGTCCTCGTCGACGGCGACGCGGAGATGTACGACGCCGACGAGGTGCCCGACGCCGCGGCCGAGGCGTTCCTCGCGAAGACCGGCTGGGACCCCCGGGCGGACAAGGCCCCCTACGTCTACTTCCGGGTGCGTCCGCGCGTGGTGCAGGCGCGGAACGGCGAGCACGAGATGCGCGGCCGGTATCTCCTGCGGGACGGGGCGTGGGTGGTCTGAGCCGGGCGTACCGCTGCCCGACATTCTTTTCACGCACGGGAGTTACCTGGGAGTAATCGCCGGTGGTTTGATGTGCGGCGCCACTCAGCCCCTCACCCTCAGGGAGACCCAGTGACGCTCTTCCCACCGCCCCGCACCCAGGGCGCGGCCCTGCTCGCCCTCGCGCTCGCCACCACCGGGCTCGCGGGTGCGGCCCCCACCGCCGCGGCCGCGGAGCAGGCACCGCCGCCGCTGCGGGTGCTGTCGTACAACGTCTTCCTCTTCAGCCGGACCCTGTACCCGAACTGGGGCCAGGACCACCGGGCCGCGGAGATCGCGAAGGCGCCCTTCTTCCGCGGGAACGATGTCGTGGTGGTGCAGGAGGCGTTCGACAACGCGTCGTCGGACGCGCTGAAGGCCGCGGTGGCGGGCGAGTATCCCCATCAGACGCCGGTGGTGGGGCGGACCAGGAGCGGCTGGGACGCCACCGGCGGCGCGTACTCGGCGACGACACCCGAGGACGGCGGGGTCGCGATCCTCAGCAGGTGGCCGGTGCTGCGCAAGGAGCAGTACGTGTTCAAGGACGCGTGCGGGGCCGACTGGTGGTCCAACAAGGGCTTCGCGTATGTGGTGTTGAACGTGAACGGCAGCAAGGTGCACGTCGTCGGCACGCACGCCCAGTCGACCGACCCGGGCTGTGCCGCCGGTGAGGCCGCAGCGATGCGCAGCCGGCAGTTCAGGACGATCGACGCGTTCCTCGACGCCAGGAACATCCCGGCGGGCGAGCAGGTCGTGGTCGCCGGTGACCTGAACGTCGACTCGCGCACGTCCGAGTACGCCTCGATGCTCGCCGACGGCGCACTGGTGGGGGCCGACGCACGCACCGGGCACGCGTACTCCTTCGACACGCAGGACAACTCCATAGCCCGCGACCGCTACCCCGACGACCCGCGCGAGGACCTGGACTACGTCCTGCACCGCGCGGGTCACGCGCGTCCCATGGTCTGGAAGAACGAGGTCGTCAAGGAGCGGAGCGCGCCCTGGACGGTGTCGAGCTGGGGGACGGACTACACGTACACGAACCTCTCAGACCACTATCCGGTGACCGGTTCCACGGGCTGACCAGGCGAGCAGTGACCGGGTGGCTCGGCTCAACCGGTGCGCCGCCGCGCCGAGTCGAGCCGGGCCAGCTCGTCGCCGGTCAGGCGGAGGGCGCCCGCGGCCACGTTCTCGGCCAGGTGGTCGGGGTCGCCGGTGCCGGGGATGGCGACGACGTTCGGGCCCTGGTGCAGGGTCCAGGCGATGCGCACCTGGGCGGGGCTGACGCCGTGCGCACGGGCGACCGCGAGGACCTCGTCGTCGTGGGCGGTGGTCGCGCCCCGCTCCCCCGTGTCGCCGGCCACGGCGTAGAACGGCACGAAGGCGATGCCCTGTTCGCCGCAGCGGCGCAGGAGTTCGTCGGCCTCGGGATCGGGCCGGTCGAGCGCGTACCGGTTCTGCACGCTCACCACGGGCGCGATGGCCTGCGCCTCGGCGAGATGCCGTGGCTCCACGGCGGAGATGCCGAGGTGCCGGACCAGGCCCGCCTCGCGCAGCTCGGCCAGCGCGCCGAAGTGCTCGGCGATGGAGTCCTGCCGCATGCGGCGCAGGTACACGAGGTCCAGGTGATCGCGGCCGAGCTGGCGCAGGTTCTCCTCGACGTGGCCGCGGAGTTGGTCGGGGCGGGCCGACGTGCCCCAGTCGCCGTCGTACTCGCGGTAGGGGCCGACCTTGGTGGCGATGACCAGGTCGTCGGGGTACGGCGCCAGCGCGGTGTTGATGAGTTCGTTGGCGGAACGGAGCGCGGAGAAGTAGAAGGCGGCCGTGTCGATGTGGTCGACGCCCAGCTCGACCGCCTTGCGCAGGACGGCGATCGAGCGGTCCCGGTCGCTCGGCGTCCCGTGGTGGAAGGCGGCGCTGCCCGTCAGCCGCATCGCGCCGAAGCCGACGCGGCTCACGGACAGATCGCCGAATGCGCAGGTGCCCGCGGCCTTCGCGGTGATCGTTTCGGAGGTCATCGGCGGAGTCTCGCACACGCCTGCGGGCACCGGCGGGCGGCAGCAGGTCTCAGCAGTACAGGTTGCCGCCCGGGGAGACGCCGAGGATCTGTGTGAAGCGCTGGTAGGCGTTCACCCGGCTCTGCACCTGGGCCGGGTTCTTGCCGTCGCACTCCAGGGAGCCGTTGATGCTGCGGATGGTCTGGCCGAAGCCGGCCTGGTTGACCATGGCGTTGTGCGGGGTCATGGTGCCGGGGCCGTTCTGGGTGTTCCAGTACCACAGGCCGGTCTTCCAGGCGACGGCCGCCTCGTTCTGCACCCGCCAGGGGTTGCCCAGCAGATCCATGCCGAGAGCGTCGCCCGCCGCCTTGTAGTTGAAGTTCCAGCTGAGCTGGATGGGGCCGCGTCCGTAGTAGGCGGCCTGGCCGGCGGGGCAGCCGTACGGCTGGCTGCGGTCGCAGTAGTGGGGGTAGTTGGCCTGGTTCTGCTCGACGATGTGGACCAGGCCGCCGGTCTCGTGGTTGACGTTGGCGAGGAAGGCGGCCGCCTCCTGCTTCTTCACCGTGTCGCTGCCGGTGTTGGCGAAGCCGGGGTAGGCGCTGAGGGCGGCGGTGAGGCCGCTGTACGTGTAGAAGGGATTCCGGTTCGGGAACATCTGGTTGAACTGCGACTCGCTGACGACGAAGCCGGCGGCGGACGCGCTCGGGGCCGGCTGGAGCACGAGCGCGGCGCTGCCCAGGGCGAGTGCGGACAGCAGTGCGGCTATGCGGCGCCTCGACACAGGATCAACTCCTTTGCGGAGCACGGCCGCACCCGGACAAGGGCAGGGCGAAGCAGAGCCTTGAGCGCACGCGCCGACGGGGTCGGCCACGGCGTGGGGGCGGCCGTGGTGGGGGGTGTGGAGACACACTCAACCGCTTTGGTCTGTACCAGTCAATGGTGCAGACCAACCAACCTCAAAGCCGGTTGCGGAAGTTGAGGGAGCAGGCGCCGCCTCCCTCCGGCCGGGGGGTGGTCGCCCGCGCCCGCACGGACGTCGGCGTCCGGGTCGTCGACCGCCGTCGCCAGTGCCGTACGGGCGCCGTCGTACGCACATGGCGCAACAGGCCGAGTACGGCGGCCTTGCGCACGTCGGCGTCGGCGTCCCCCGGCAACCCGGCGAGAGAGGGCACGCCGTGGTCCGACGCGGCCCCGCCGAGGGCGGTCGTGGCGCCCGCACGGACCTGCCGGGCCGGGTCGGTGAGCGCCGCCGTGACGGTGGCGAGGAGTACGTCGGGGACGCCGAGGACACCCAGGGCCTCCAGGGCCGCGGCTCGTACCAGTCCTGGGGCTGACGTCCGGGTCGTGGATCAGACGACTCAGGGCGACCGACGCGCCTTCGCCCGCCTCCACGGCCCGGTCCAGGTCGATGTGCCGAGCCAGGGCGGCGAAACCGCGCGCCACACCGACCCACACCTCACGCGCGGTGTCCCCGGCCGCCGCCGGCGGCTCCTCTCGGCGCCCCGCTGTGGCCGTCGGCAGCGGATGCACCTCGCCCAGGTGGCGCGAGTCGCCACCGAGGGGGCTGAACTCCGTGACGGGAACGAGGTAGGGGCGACGGGTCGCGCCGTGAACTCCATCGCTCCGGTCGGGCTCTTGCGCACCTGGGCCGTCGGGGTTGCGCAGTGGGCGGTGGATCAGCTCGTGGGCCTCGGCGAGCTGGTCGTAGGGCAGCTCACCCTGATACGTCGTGTACTGCCTGTACTTCTCGGCGACGACGACGGTCCCGACGCCAGGCAGCCGCTCGACGAGCTGCTCGGCACGCAGCAGGTCCAGTGCGTGCCGGACGGTGCTGCGCGACACCTGGTAGTCGGCCGCGAGGACGTCCTCGTGAGGCAGGGTGCCCCCGGGAAACCCCGGTCAGGACGAGGTGCCGCAGCAGGTCCGCGAGCTGCCGCGCCCGGTCGGCAGGCAGTCGCCGACGGCGGGCTGCGGCGAGCGGCGCGGTGTGCTCGCGGGTTCGTTCGACTGGCCTGCGGCGACCATACCGACGGTTTCCGCCCCGTGGTGATACCGAATCATTGCGCCACCTGAGTCCCCTTTACCTGGCATCTGACCTGCTGTTTCGTGAAACTCCGGCCAGGTTTCGCCACCAGCCCGCGCCTGGGCGTCGGACACGGACGATCCGCGGGCCACCGCGGCGACTTCCGAAGGCCCACCCCACTTACATCGTCATGAACCCGACGAGCTCTACACATAAAGACGAAATAAGCGCAGAATGTGCCTAGGCGGCGCTAACCGCACACCGCACCAGACGCGGTCAGGCCAAGTCAAAGGAGACGCGTCATGGCCAACGTCTCGCCCACCCGAGGTGACATAACCAGCCATCCCGATGCACCAGAAATGCGGGATCGCTACGCCCGTATGCTCGGCGGTCGTGATGTGGCGCTCGTGGACGGACCGGTGTTCCTGCTCGGTCTGTACTGCGCCGTATCCCCCTGGATACTCCACTACACGACGAGCCAGCCCGCACTCGTGACGCACAACCTCATCATGGGTGTCGCGATCGGTCTGCTGGCCCTCGGATTCACCCGGGCTCCGGACCGCATGTACGGCCTGAGCTGGGCCTTCTGCGCGATGGGAGTCTGGATGATCATCGCGCCATGGATCGTCGGGGACAGCCCGGACGCCGGCGTCGTCGTGAACAACATCATCATCGGGGCCCTGGCCGTGTGCCTGGGTCTGCTGTGCGCCGGCACGGCGGCGAAGAGCGCGCCGAGGCCGTAGCGGCACATCGGAGAGGAGACCCGTCGGCCGGTCCGCACCCGCGGGCCGGCCTCCTCCTGTCGCCCTCCCCCTTCTGCCTCCGCTCCCCTCCGGCGCCCCCGTTCAGCGGGCCGGCATCAGCCACGGCTCCTGCGGCAGGACATGTCCGGTCTCCAGCAGCGACTTGAGGTTGGACAGCACGGCCGGCCAGCCGGACGACACATCGGCGCGCGCGCTCTCGTCCGGCAGGTCCTCGTGGGTGACCGTGAGCCGGACGATCTCGGCGTGCTGCCGGATGTCGAAGGTGACCCTGGAGTACTTGTCCTGCCGCCCCTCCTCGTCCGGCGCCACCCAGGTGGTGACCAGACGGCTCGGCCGCTCACTCTCCACGACGGTGCCGACCACGTCGGCGACACCCGAACCGTCCGTGCGGACGTGTTCCCAGCGCGAGCCGGCCCGCCAGTCCGAGACGTTGCTGTGGCCCCAGTAGGCGGCCGTCAGATCGGCGTCGGTGAGCGCGTCCCAGACCTTCTCGGGCGTGCTCTCGATATAGGTGACGTACACGAATGTGGGCTTGTCGGTCATGGCTTCCTCAGCTCGTCGTTTCACGGCTCCGAGCACACGCAGGCGCGGGCTCTCGAACTTGTCGATCCACCGCTCCTGCATCTCGTGGAGCGGGACCGGATTGAGGTAGTGCAGCTTCTCCCGCCCTCGCCGCACCGTGCCGACCAGGTTGGCGGCCTCCAGCACGGCGAGATGCTGGGTCACCGACTGGCGGGCCATGCCGATACCGGCGCACAGCTCCCCCAGCGTCTGCCCGTTGTCCTCGCGCAGCCGGTCCAGGAGCCGTCTGCGCGTCTCGTCGGCCAGCGCCTTGAACACCCTGTCCATCCCGGAGCCACTCTCTGATCGCACACTCAAAGTTATGCAGGCAATTGCCTGCATGTCAATCGGAGCTGCTTTTCCGTTTTGAGAAGTACGTGACGAACGCCTGTTACATGACCTACGGGAACCCTTGATGGGCGGTCCGTAGCGTCGAACACATCGCAACGAACCCCATCGAAGGAACGACTCACTGATGCGTGCTCCCCGCACCCTGCGCACCGCCCTCGTCGCCACCGGTGTCACCACCGCGCTGAGCATCTCGGCCGCCGGCGCCTTCGCTATCGACGCGCCCGCCGGCAAGTCCGGCACCTCCGCGGCCCCTCCCTCCAGGGCCGAGCGCGTCTACGTGCAGACGGTGCAGCTCGCGGACCACATCAGCCGGGCGAAGGTCTACAAGGCCGGCACGGACCGTTACGAGGCGGAGATCTGGGCCGGGGAGGAGAGGTACGGAGCCCTGTACACCCAGGGCAGGGCCGCGTACGCCCAGCACAACGGGCTGCACATCACCCTGCACCCGGACGGCAAGGTCACGTCCTGGGTCGAGCGGGCCAAGCCCCGGCCCAAGCCGGTCGTCCAGCGTGTCCTGGTCGCCACGGCGACGCTGGCGGACGGCGCGACGACGGCGAAGCTCTACCGCGTGACCGCCGACCACCACGAGGCCGACATCCTCGCGGACGGCGTACGTCTCGACACACTGGTCACCGACGGCCACGGCGCCGCCTACGGCGAGAACAACGGACTGCACGTCGCCCTCCAGCCGGACGGCCAGTTGACCTCATGGGTCGACGCGCCCCCGTCGGCCTGACAGGCCGACGCATGCGCGTGCACCGCGTCAGGGGCCTCAGGGACCTCAGGGCAGGAAGAAACCCAGCTCGCGCCGGTGTTCAGCCACCCAGGCGTAGGCGTTCCGCACCTCGTCCACGGCGCCGCGTTCACGCAGCCCCACCATGGCCGGCTCACCCCGCACGGCGCCGGCCTCGATGCCCCGCCAGCAGCGGTCCTGCCACCAGAGGATCACGTCGACGAGCCCCTCACCGCCGCCGCCCGGCCCGTAGGCGTCACAGACGAGCGCGATCCGCCGGGCCGTCTCGAACACATCGGTGACGCCCGGCCCCAGATCGAGGTACTGCCAGCAGACATGGGCGAGGTCATGGACGCGCTCGCCGGGCGCGGCCATGTCCCAGTCGATGAGGGCGGTCGCCCACCAGTCGGTGCCGTCCATCGCGTAGACGGTGTTCTTCGGGGCGAGATCGTTGTGGCACACGACATCCTGGTCGCCGGCCAGCGGCGTGCCGTGCGTCATGTCGTGGAAAGCGCGGACGAGTTGAGCGACCCGCACGAGCCCCGCGTCCGTCCCCGCCGCGGCCCGCTCCCGGGGAGTGACAGCGGTACGCCCCTCCAGGTATCCGAACACCTCCCGCCCCCGCTCGTCGGTCCCGATGTACCGCGGGACCCCTTCCCAGCCCCGGCGCTCGAAGTGCGTGAGCAACTCCCGCACATAGCCCGACCGTTCGTGCGGCGTACGCCGTACGGTCGTCCCGACGCGCACGACCTTGTTCACGGCTCCGCCGCCGAGTACCCGCTCCGCCATCCGCACCTCCGCGCTCAGCACCAGCCCAGAACCACTCGCACAGCATGCCCGCACCCGGGCACGTTTCCCGCATGCGATCACCGTGGCCGTGCCACTGGTCGACGCGGGACCACTGGTTGAAGCGGAACGGACTGTCCCTCCCTCCAGGGGGAACTCGAACCTGTGCGGGGGCAGGAGGAAGAGGGGCGAAATGGAGATCTCCGGCATCATCAGTGCCATTGTGATCGGCATCGTCATCGGTGTGCTCGGACGTCTCGTGGTTCCGGGCCGTCAGCGCATCGGGGTCCTGTGGACCATCCTCGTCGGCATCGTGGCCGCGCTCATCGGTTCGGCGATCGCCGCCGGGCTGGACGTGGCCGACACCGACGGCGTCGACTGGGTCGAGTGGCTCATCCAGATCGGTCTCGCCGCCCTGGGCGTCGCCGCGCTGGACCGGACGAAGGCGCGCCGCTGACGCATCGAAGTAAGGACGTGAGAGGACGGCACGACGTTCATGTGAGTCCCGCGGCGGCCCGCATCGCGGCGAGGCCGTCGCGGGCCGCCGGGTGGGCGGGCGTCCAGCCGAGCTCCCGCTCCGCCTTAGCCGTGGAGACCCGCAGCGTCGACGCCATCATGGTGTGCGCGTACGACATGGGCCGCATCAGCCACAGCGGTACGGTCATCGGCTTCGGCAGCCCGAACTCGTCGGCCACGCACCGGACATGGCTCCCGAATCCCGTCGGGGTGCGGTCGGCGATGTTGTACGCCTGCCCGGGGCGCCCGCGTTCGACGGCGGCGACGACCGCGCGGGCCGCGTCGGTGAGGTCGATCCAGGGCAGGACCCGGCCGTGGTCGGCGGGGACGGGCAGTCGCCGCTTGCGCAGCATGGGCAGCAGTGCGTCCGTGCCGCCGGGGCCGTAGAACAGGCCGAAGCGCAGGGCGATGCCTTCCAACCCCGCGGTACCGAAGGTGAGTTGTTCCTTGACGCGCATCGCCGCGAGGTGCCGCTCCAGCTGCGGGGTGCGGCCGCGCGGGCCGAAGGGGGCGTCTTCGGTGATCACCTGGCCGCCGTGGTCGCCGTAGCCGTATCCGAAGACCATCGACTCGGCCACGAAGCGCCGGGCGCCGGTGGTCTGCGCGGCTTCGATCAGATGGGCGGTGCCGTCGGTGCGCAGCGCGTTGGTGGCGTGCATGTCGCAGTGGCGCATGGGGGGCTTGCGCAGCGCGGTCGCGGCGTGGATCACCGTGTCGAAGTGGTGGCCGTCGACGGCGCGCAGCAGGGCGTCCCGGTTCATCAGGTCGGCCTGGACGTCGTTGCGCGGGCCGCGACCGAGGCCGGTGACCTTGTGGCCCGCCTCGGTCAGGGCGCGGGTGATGTGCCGGCCGAGGACCCCGCCGGCGCCCGCGAGGAGGACGCTCCGGCTGTGGCCGCTCTCTTGGCTCTGGTTCGTCGTCATGCCAGTGCGACGAGGCGGGAGGGCACGGATGTGACATTCCGGCGGGGCACGCCTCCGGCGGCGTTCTGCCCGCTACGGCGTGTACACGTACGGCGTCGTCGTGGTCAGACGCTCGAAGCCCAGCCGCTCCAGGATGGGACGGCTCGTGCTCATGGCATCGACCTGGAGGTACGGGTAGCCGCGGTCCGCGGCGGCACGGGCGCGGTGGGCGACCAGGGCACGGTAGATGCCGCGGCCCCGCCAGCCCTCGACGGTCCCGCCGCCCCACAGCCCGGCGAACCGCGCCCCCGGCACGAGTTCCATCCGGGCGGCGCTCACCGGGATGTCACCGGCCAGCGCGACGACCGCGACCACTGTGTCCGGGGCAGCCGTGAGCTGGGCGAGCAGCTGGTGCCGCAACTGGGTGCCGTCCGTGCCGAAGGCCTTCTCGTGCACCTCCGCGACGAGATCGACGCCCGCCCGGTCGGTCACGGGGAGGATGCGGATGCCGTCCGGTGTCGCGGTGTCCAGGGTCAGGTCGGCGATCTCGCCCACCATCAGCGTCTCCTCGGGCCCGGCCGTGAAGCCGGCGTCCCTGAGCCGCCGGCCGAGATCCACCGGGAGGTCATGGCCGTAGAGCTTCCACTCGAATGCGCATCCCAGCGGGGCGAAGTGGGCGATCTGTTCGGCGATCGCCTCGTCGGCGCCCGCCTCGTCCAGGCCGGACCACACGACGCCGTTCCAGCCATGCGCGCGGGACACCTGGCGCACGATGCCGCCCACCCGCTCCACCAGGGCGCCGGGGCCGTCCGGCCGCGCGCCTTCCCGCATGTCCCGGTCGAAGAGGGCAAGCACTGCGACATGATCCATGGGCACACCCCACCACCGGCCCACCAGCACGACAACCCATTTACGACCGCACCGCCCCCTCCTCACCCTCCGGCCGCACCGCCGCCAGGTACTCACGCAGCCGGTCGCGGTTGCGTGCCAGGCACTCGATGCGGGCCTGGATGCGGTCGATGTGGCCCTGGAGGAGGGCGGCCGTGTCCGGGGTGAGGTGCTCGGCGGGCAGCAGGATCTCGTCGGGGCCGGACAGGTACGGCAGGATCGCGCGGATCATCTGCGTGGTCAGGCCCGAGTCGAGGAGTCCCCGGATCTGCTGGACGTCCTGGACGGCCGACTCGGGATAGTCCCGGTAGCCGTTGTCGGTGCGGTCCGGGTGGAGCAGGTGCTGTTCCTCGTAGTAGCGCAGCAGCCGGGTGGGGACGCCGGTACGGCGGGAGAGTTCGCCGATCTTCATGTCTGCCTCGGAAATATGCGCCTCGGAGCGCCGTGGAGCGCCTTGGAATGTGCGCCTCGGAACGTGTGCCTCGGAGATCGCCCTTGCCTTCACACTGATGTGAGGGTTCGAGCATGGTCGCATGTCCACCACATCCATGGCCAAGGGCACAGCCCTGCCCACCTCGCTGCCGTGGTCCGGGCTGCTCGCCCTGTCCACGGCCGCGTTCACCGCGGTCCTGACCGAGCTGCTTCCGGCGGGCCTGCTGCCGCGCATGGCGCCGGCGCTGGCGGTGTCCGAGGCGCAGGTCGGCTTCCTCGTCACGGCGTATGCCGTCGCCTCCTTCGCGGGCGCGATCCCGCTCACGGTCCTGCTGCGCGGGCTGCCGCGCCGGCCCGTGCTCATCGGCACGCTGGCGGGCTTCGCGGGCAGCAACGCGGTGGTCGCGCTGTCGTCGTCGTACGGCCTGACCTTCGCCGCACGGGTCGTGGCCGGGCTGATGGGCGGCACACTGTGGGCGATGCTCGTCGGCTACGCGGCCCGGATGGTGCCGGCCGTGCGGCGTGGCCGGGCGATCGCGATCGTGCTCGCCGGGATCACGCTCGCACTGTCACTGGGCGTGCCCGCCGGGACCGCACTCGCTGAGGCGCTCGGCTGGCGCACGGCGTTCGGCGCGCTGGCCGGGCTGGCGGTGTTCCTGGTGGGCTGGGTGTGGTGGCGGGTGCCGGGGTTCCCGGGCGAGCCGCCGGGTGCGGGGCTGCCTCCCCAGCGGGTGGCCGCGCTGCCGGGCGTCCCGGCCGTCCTGTCCGTCACGCTGTTGCTGTTGCTGGGCCACCAGGTGATGTACACGTACGTCGCCCCCTTCGCGACGCATGCCGGGTTCGGGCGTACGGGCCTGGTCCTGCTGGTGTTCGGGGCGGCCACGGTCGCCGGGATCTGGGTGACCGGGGTCCTGGTGGACCGGCGGCTTCGGGCGACCCTGCTGGGCGCGCTCGCCCTGTGCACGGCCGTCATGCTCGCCCTCGGTCTGCGCGCCGGAACACCCGCCGTGCTCCTCGCGTCGGTCGCGCTGTGGGGTGTCGCCTTCGGCGGGGCGCCCACGCTGATCCAGACCGCCCTGGTCGACGCCTCGGGTCCCGCGCACGCCGATGTGGCCACCTCCTTGCAGGCCACGGTGTACAACGCGGGGATCGCGGCGGGTTCCCTCACCGGTGGTCTGGCCCTGGAGCGCCTGGGCGCGGGCGCTCTGCCGTGGACCGCGCTCCCCCTGGTCGCGGGCGCGTTCGTCACCGTGGGCCTCGGCCGCGCGCACGCCTTTCCGGCCGTACGTCGGCGAACCTAGGGTGGGCAGGGAAGATCACGCCGCGAGGAGGCCGTACGAGATGGTCGTGAAGGACACCGAACTGCCGTATCTGCGCCGCTGCGTCGCGCTGGCGACCGAGGCGCTGGAGGCCGGGGACGAGCCGTTCGGGTCGGTGCTGGTGGGGGCGGACGGCGAGGTTCTCGCCGAGGACCACAACCGGGTCGCGTCGGGCGACCGCACCCGGCACCCCGAGTTCGAGCTGGCCCGCTGGTCCGCCGCCCGTCTGACGCCCGAGGAGCGAGCGGCCGCGACGGTGTACACCTCCGGCGAGCACTGCCCGATGTGCGCGGCCGCGCACGCCTGGGTGGGGCTGGGGCGCATCGTGTACGTCGCCTCGTCGGAGCAACTGACCGGGTGGCTGGCCGAGTTGGGGGCGCCGGCCGCGCCGGTTCGACCGCTGCCGATCCAGGAGGTCGCGCCGGACGTGGCCGTGGAGGGTCCGGTACCCGAGCTGACGGACGACGTCCGCGCGCTGCACTTCCGGTTCCACGGGCGACGGAACTGACCGGGCAGGCGTTTCGACGGCCGTACACCCCTGGCCCGACACGAGATCCAGGGGACGTCCGCGGCCCCCACCAGGGCCTGTCCGGCGGATCACGCTAACCGAGTTCCAGCGTGGTGACCCCGAAGACACGCTCCTGGGAGTGCGGTCGCACCGGGCCCGTATACATGCGGGCGGTTTCGAAGGAGGGCGTGAAACCGGCCTCCTCGGCGAGAGCCACCCCCGCCGGGTTGGTCTCGGGCACGTCGACGGCGACCGGGCGCCCGGCCGCCTCGGCGGTGAGCGCGGTGAACAGGGCCCGGGCGTCCTCGGCGGTGTCGGCGAAGAGCGGGCCGATGCGCGGGCAGTCGTGGCCGGGGCGGATCACGCCGTAGCCGGTGACACGGCCGCCCACGCGGCGGACCACGGCGTGGTGTCCGGGGCCGGTGAGCCAGTGAGCGAGGAAACGGGGGCGGTCGGCGGGCGTGCAGGTGGCGTCGTACGCGGTGATGTCCTCGACGTCCTCGGGCCGTACGGCCCGGATGTCCGCCGGCACCCGGGCGGTGGGCGCGGTTCCGGTGAACCGGACGGTCCGGTGGGCGGACTCGAAGCCCGAGCGGCGGTAGTTGTCCTGCTGGGCGACGACCCCGTCGAGGCCGATGACGCGGTTTCCGGCGTGGGCCAGGGCGGTCTTCCAGGTGGTCAGGCCGTGGCCGTGGCCGCGCAGGTCGGGGCGGACCAGGTAGTGGCCGAGGAATGCGTAGTCGGTGCCGTAGGTGACGACCGAGATCGCCGAGACGACTTCGCCGTCGATCCGGCCGAGGAAGAAGCCGTCGGGATCCTGCGCGAAGAACGCCGGTGCGTCGGCGAGCCCCGGGTTCCAGCCCTCGTCGGCGGCCCATCCCTTGATGACCGACCAGTCGTCGAGACCGGCGCGAGTGACGACGAGGTCTTCGGGGGCCGGAGAGGCCATGGCTACGCTCCATTCCGTAGGGGGCCGCGTGCGCAAGGTGATCGACCGTGCACACGGCATCCTCGCGGATCTTCGTGGCGGGCGTCACGGCGTGATCAAGCCGTTGAGGCGTACGCCGGGGCGCGACCGGACGGATGGCGCGACTGGACGGATGGGCGCAAGACGAAGGCCCCACCGACCGCCCGGTGGGGCCTTCCTGCCGCGCGCGAGGCGCGGGTCAGCGCACCGCCGTCGGGCGGAAGCGCCGGTACAGGACGGCCCCGCCCAGCACGAGCGCCGTGCCGCCCACCGCGGCGGCGAGGCTCTGGTCCGCTCCCGTGTGGGCGAGCGAGCGCTCGGGCCCCCCTTGCGGGACGAGCGCGGGCGGCGCCGGGCGCGGCTGGTGTGCCCTGGGCGGTGCGGACGGCTTCGGCGTCGGCCTGGTGGTGCGGGAAGGGCTGTCGCCGGGGCCGTTCACCGACTCGTTGCCGTTCGCCGGGTTGCCGACACCGACCACGTTCACGCTGTTGCCGCTGACGTTCACGGGGAGGTGGACCGGGAGCTGGACGACATTGCCGGACGCGAGGCCGGGTGAATCCTTTCCGCTCCCTTCGGCCGAGGCCCCGCTGTGGTGCGTGGCGCCCGGCTTGCCACCACCGTCCTTGTTGGCGCACGTATTGCCCGTGGCCGGGTTGAGCAGCCCCACGACGTTCACGGTGTTCCCGCACACGTTCACCGGGACGTGCACGGGGAGCTGAATGGTGTTACCGGCCAGCAGCCCCGGCGAGCCGGCCGTGGCGCCGTCCGCCGCGGAATCGGCGTACGCCGGCAGCGTCACAGCCATCGCGCCCGAGGCGGCGACGGCGATCACACCGTATCGGGTAACCCGTCTCATAGGTTCCCTGCCTTCCAGACATGGTCGCGGGCACTCACCCGCACCGGATAAAACGCAGGCGAACCATCCGAGTTATGGCTTATCGGCCATTCACCCCATCGAGCGTCAGGGTTGTCGAACTAGCGGTAAAAACTTCCGACGGCCGCGCAAGGGGCGGAGAGTAAGGCAGCCCGGACCGTCCCGCATCTCCGGAGGCGTGCGTTCCGGGGCCCGCCTATCGTGGGCGAGGACGCCGCCCCCGGTCCGCGACGGGCGTCCCTGGAGGCAACGATGTTGGCCCACCTGTCACCGCGGCCCACGCTGCGGCGCTGCGCGGTCATCGGCGCGGCCGGCCTGGCCCTGCTCGGCACGGGACTGACGGCGACCGAGGACAGCGCCGATCCCGCCCTCAGCCGCTTCTACGAGCAGAAGATCACCTGGGCGAAGTGCCCCGGCGAGGGGCTGCCGAAGGATCTTCAGTGCGGCAAGGTCACCGTCCCCCTCGACTACGCCCACCCCCGGGCGGGGACGCTCGACCTGGCGCTCGCCCGCTTCCGGGCCACGGGCGAGAAGCGGGGCTCGGTGCTGCTGAACTTCGGCGGGCCGGGCGGCGCCGGTGTCCCCGAATTCGCCGCCGGCGGCAAGGACTTCATGGAGCTGACGGACGGCTACGACATCGTGACCTTCGACCCGCGCGGCGTCGGCCGGTCCTCACCGGTCAGCTGCGGCGACGCCGACCTGCCGCAGGACAGCGCGGAGATCAGCCGCGATCCCCAGTCCGTCCTGCGGGACCTGAAGAAGGCGGCCGACACGTGTGCCCGAAACTCGGGGCCGGTGTTCCCCCACATCGGCACGGTCAACGCCTCACGTGACATGGACGTGATGCGCGAGGCGGTCGGTGACAAGAAGCTCAACTACCTGGGCTTCTCCTACGGAACGCGGCTCGGCGCCGTGTATGCCGCCCAATTCCCCGACAGGGTCGGCCGGTTCGTGCTCGACGGCGTGGACACGCTGACCGAGCCGCTGAAGAAACAGGAACTGGTGGGCGCCCGGGGGCAGCAGAAGGCGCTGGACGAGTTCGTCAACTGGTGTGTCAAGGACATCGCCTGTCCGTTCGGGCAGGACGCGCGCGAGGCCCGGAAGCACGTCGTACAGCTTGTCGACTCACTGGACCAGGATCCGGTGCCGTCGGCCTTCGGTGAGCCGTTCAGCGGGCAGGACCTGGTCGCCGCCCTCGGACAGGGGCTCTACAGCGAGGACTTGTGGCCCCTGCTGGAGCGAGCCCTGGCCTCGCTGGTCGAAGAGGGCGACACGCATGCCATCGAAGCCTTCGCCACCGGCGGTGCCGCGCCCCTGAACCGCGAGGAGACCGGGGATCCCGACGGCGGGCTCGTCGACGAGCAGGACATCCCGCTCGACAACCTCTCCGCGGCACTGATGGCGATCAACTGCGCGGACGACCCCGACCGCCCCACCGGCGAGCAGATCATCGGCGATCTCGACCGGCTGCGCGCACAGTACGAGGAGGCATCGCCGGTCTTCGGGCCCTACCGGCTCACCGGGGTGCTGCTGTGCTACGGCCGCCCGAAGGGCACGGACTTCATACGCGAGGAGGTGAAGGACGTGGACACGCCGAAGATGCTCCTGGTGGGCACGCGTGGCGATCCGGCGACGCCGTACCGCTGGACCGAGGAGACGGCGAAGCGCCTCGGCTCCTCGGCCGTGGTCCTCGACAACAAGGGCAGCGGTCACACCGGGTACGCCTCCTCCAAGTGCGTGCACCGCAAGGTCGACACCTTCCTGCTGTACGGCACGCTCCCGGCGGACGGCAGTTCCTGCGGGCCCGAGGACGACCGTGACTAGGGCCGCGACCATGGACTGGATTGCCCCTAATGCCCGATCGGTGAATCAGTCCTATCGTGCTCTTATGGAGCACGCACTCAGTCCCACCACACTCACCGAGCTGCGGCGCCCGCGCCCCTATCCGGCCGTGTCCGTGCTGACGCCCACACATCGCCGAGAGCCCTACCGGGCCCAGGACCAGGTCCGGCTGCGCAATGTCGTGGCCGAGGCCAAGAAACAGCTGGAAGCCGATCCCTCGGTCACCCGCGAGCGACGGGCGGATGTCGAGCGGCAACTCGACCAGGCCCTCGCCGAGGTCGATCTCACCTATGCCGAGGACGGCCTGGTGATCTTCGCCGCTCCGGGCGAGCACCAGGTGTGGTCGCTCGCCCGAACCGTGCCCGAGCGCGTGGTGCTCTCGGACACCTTCCTGACCCGCAACCTCGTCTCCGCGCAGGCCGCCGAGCGGCCCTACTGGGTGCTCTCGGTCTCGCCCGACCGCGTCACCCTGTGGAACGGCAGCCTGGACCGCGTCGCCGCGGCGCGCATCGGCGGCTTCCCGCTGACGCGGCCCGTCGAGAACTTCGACGCCGAGCGGCAGGAGCGGATCGGCGACATGCCGAGCACGTTCCGCGACGAGGGCACGCGCCACTTCCTCAAGGACGCGGACTCCGCCATGAGCGCGATCCTCCGGGGCAACCCGCGGCCGCTCTACATCACCGGCGAACCGGCGGCGCTGTCCCTGCTCGACGAGATCGGCGGCGTCACCAAGGACGCGGTGCACATCCCGCACGGCGGGCTCGCGCACGGCACGCGCGAGGCGGTGTGGCAGGCGATCCAGCCGCTGATCACCGCCGAGGACCGCAGGAACACCGACGCCGTGGCACGGGAACTCGAGTCCGCACGTGGCCGCAAGGCGTTCGCGGCCGGCGTCGACGAGGTCTGGCGCAGCGCCCGCGAGGGCCGGGTACGGCTGCTGGCCGTCGAGGAGAACTACCGCATCACCGTGCGCGGCGAGGACGGCGACCATCTGATCCCGGCCGAGAGCGACGCGCTCGACGCCCGCGAGGACATCGTGGACGAGATCGTCGAGCAGTGCCTGGAGACCGGCGCCGAGGTCCGCTTCGTGCCGGACGGCACCCTCGACGACGCCCAGGGGATCGCGGGAGTACTGCGGTACTGACACGGGAGCGACGAGGAGGCGCAGCGGCGGCCCTGTCGCCTCCTCACACGCTGCCGAAGAGCGCGCTCAGCCCTCGTTCCACGACCGCGTCGAGGTCCTCCTCACCGGCCGCGACGACCGCGTACGTGCGCAGCAGGAAGCGGTTCAGGGCGGCGGTGTCGAACTGGAGCAGGGCCATGCCGTACGGCGAGTGCAGCTCCACGACCGTACGCTCCTCGCCGCACGGCCAGATGTGCACGTCCCCGTCCCCGGCCGGACCGCGCAGCCCCGCCTCCAGCAGGGTGCGCGCGAAGGTCCAGGTGGCACCGGCACCGTCGAGGGAGACGTCGCCCGGGAAGTCGATGTACACCGCCAACGGGTCCGTGGAGGCGTAGCGCAGTGTGGCGGGAACGGAGAGTTCGCGCTCCTCGCCGGTGATCAGACGGGCACGGGCGGGCTGCTCGAGGGCGATGTCCATGGGCGGTCTCCCCTGTGGGTCGGCGGTCGGACGGTTTTTGCCGCTGTGCCTTTACGACCCCAGAGATGCCCTTTGCATTACAGCCAGGCGGACATCATTTTTGTGACCTGCATCACTGCCGGCCGGTGCAACCACGGGCGCGGCACCCGCCGCCGCTCCACCTCTAGAACATTCGACCGTCGAACACTCGAATGACCGCCGTAGAATCACCTCGTCCGACCACCAAATCGCGTACGCAGCCTACGACTTGGCCCGTTCGTCGACGTACGTCATTCGCACGGGACGAGCCCTCCGTGAAGACTCTGGCATATGCCAGACGCACCACCGCATCGGGTGTTGCCAAATCCCTTACAGCGCGTCGCGGGCTGTGCGACAGTCGTAACGGTCCTTCCGTCAGCCTTGGTCGAACCGTTCCCGCATCGGAGTGCGTCATGCCGCCCCATCTCTCTGCGGACCGCCCCGCCGCTCAGCCGCCCGGACGCGGCTCGGTCGACGCGCTCATAACGCAGACGCGACAGCTCAAGGGTGACGTCGACGCCGTGCGGCGCGACACCCAGAGCGACGGCGCGGACCCGCAGGAGCGGTGGCAGCGGGCCCTGTGCGACCTCGCGCTGCACCAGCTCAACGACCTCGACGAGCATCTGGCGCAGCTGCGTGACGGCCCGTCCCCCGCCTCCCCGGCACCCGCGGCCACGCCCACCGACCGGTCCGTGACCCCCGCTCCCCGGCGCGGCTCGCTGCTCAGCCGGGTCGGGAGCGCCGAGTGGAACCTCCTTACGGACGAGGCGAGTTGGTCCGGTGAGCTCTTCGAGATCCTCGGGCGCGATCCCGCCGCTCCGCCGCTCACCCTCGACGAGCTGCCGTCCCTGGTGCTCGACGAGGACCGGCCGAAACTGACGGCGATGGTCACCGACTGCCTGATCGACGCCAAGCCCATCGACGGCGAGTTCCGGATCCTGCGGCCGGACGGCGAGGTCCGGACCGTGCACATGATGGGCGAGCCCGTGCTCGACACTGACGGCAGCACCGCCTCGATGTGGGCCGTGCTGCGCGACGTCAGCGAACTGCGCCGCAGCCAGCGCACGGTGAGCGAGACCCGTGACTCGCTCCAGCGCCACCGGCACCACGCGCAGAGTGAGCACCGGCTCGCGGTCGAGCTGCAGGAAGCTGTGCTGCCGCCGTGGCGCGGCTCCCTGCGGCTCCCGCACCAGGGCCCGAAGACACTGGACCTCGCGGCTCGCCGTCTGTCGTCGGCGACCAGCTCACTGATCGGCGGCGACTGGTACGACGCGCTCGAACTGGCCGACGGCGCAACCCTGTTGAGCGTCGGCGATCTCACCGGGCACGGCGTCGCCGTGGCCTCGGGCATGGCGACCCTGCTGGGCGCCGTGCGCGGCATGGCGATGGCCGGCACCCAGCCGGGGCAACTGATGTCCTGGCTCAACCAGTTACTCGACGCCACCGTCCAGCCGGCCCTCGGCAGCGCGGTCTGCTGCCGCTACCGGCCCGAGACCCGCACCCTGACCTGGGCGCAGGCCGGACACCCCGCCCCGCTGCTGTTCCGCGACGGGACGGGGTACAGGCTGAGCGCACCGGACGGCGTCCTGCTCGGCGCCACCTCGGGTGCCGTCTACGCACAGGCCGAAGAGACCCTTGAGGTCGGCGACCTGCTTTTGCTGCACACCGACGGACTGGTGCCGAGGCACAGCGGAGCGGACTCCGTGCGTTCTCTCCTCGATCTGGGCTCCCGTTTCGGCGAGGCGCGCACGGCACAGGACTGCGTACGGCTGATCGTCGAGGAGTTCGGTGAAAATGAGCGCGAGGACAACGCCTGTGTGCTCGTGGCCAGGGTGACGTCCTAGAACAACCGGTGACGTCCTAGAACCTTCGGGGATCAGTCGGTCGCACGGGCCCCCTATGCCCGTGCGCTGTTGCCACCGCCCGGCTTCTTCGGCTTGGGCAGTGCCAACCGGATCTCCTCCCGCAGTTCATGGATCTTCGGGTAGCTGGAGTACTCGGCGGTGAGCCGGTACATCTGGCGCAGCCGGTCCCAGGTACGGCCGGACGAGTTCGAGCCCATCGACATCAGGGCCAGCCGTGCGTACCGGTCCGCCTGTTCGGGGTCGTCCGCGATGAAGCAGGCGGACGCCATGGACAGATGGTCGAAGATCTTCGACCGCTCCCGGCCGTCGATCCGCAGGGCCAGGGCCTTCTCTGCGTAGTGCTGGGCGTGCGCGGCCGCGCCCGGCTCGAACTCGGCCAGCGTGCGGTAGGCCAGGGCCTGCATGCCGTACAGATCCTCGTCCTTGAAGGTCTGCATCCAGCTCGGTGGCGGCACGTCGCTCCGGTCGGAGACGAAGAGGTCCTCCGCCTGTCCCAGGGTGCGGCGCATGGCCTGGCCCTTGCCCATCGACGCCTGCGCCCAGGCCTCGATGGTGTGGAACATGGCCCGGGTGCGCGGCAGCACCTCGTCGCCGGAGCCGGACTGGGCGAGTTTCATGAGGTCGAGTGCGTCGTCGGGCCGGCCCAGGTGCACCATCTGGCGAGCCGCTCGGGAGAGCGCCTCTCCGGCGCGGGGCCGGTCGCCGCCCTCTCGGGCCGCGTGGGCGGCGATGACGAAGTACTTCTGGGCCGTGGGTTCCAGGCCGACGTCGTGCGACATCCAGCCGGCGAGGACGGCGAGGTTGGCGGCGACGCCCCACAGGCGCCGCTGCAGATGTTCGGGGTGTCGGTAGGCGAGCATGCCGCCCACCTCGTTGAGTTGACCTACGACCGCCTTGCGCTGCAGCCCGCCGCCGCGGGCCGCGTCCCAGGCCCGGAACACCTCTACCGAGCGCTCCAGTTCCTCGATCTCCTGAGAACCGATCGGGGCCGCCTCGTACCGGTCGAACCCGGCGGGGTCGGCGTGCAAGGGGTCGTCGAAATGGGGGGCGTCGGCCTTGAGGGCCGGGTCGGTGTGCAGCCAGTCGTGCATGGCGCTGCTGAGTGCGGATCCCGCGGCGAGCGCGGCACCCGCGCCCACCAAGCCGCGTCGGTTGAGCATGAGGTCCATTCCCGTGAATTCGGTGAGGACCGCAGCAGTCCGTTCGGGCGCCCACGGCACACCGTCGGGATGCTCCACACTCCCGCCGCCCTGCCGTTTCCCCGCACGCCCGTGCCGGACCAGACCGAGGTCCTCGATGGTCACGACACGGCCGAGACGCTCGGTGAACAGGGCTGCCAGCACCCGCGGCACGGGATCGCGCGGGATCTCTCCCATGTCGATCCACCGCCGCACCCGCGAGGTGTCGGTCGACAGCTGGGGGTGGCCCATGGCCGCCGCCTGCCGGTTGACCAGCCTCGCGAGCTCGCCCTTGGACCAGCCGGCCAGGCCGAACAGGTCCGCCAGGCGGGTGTTGGGTTCTCCGCTCACGTCAAGCCCCCAGGTTCTCGGCTGAGTTGACAGTAGCCCGGTGGGAGGTGCCCCGGGACTATTCGCCAGGGTTCGCCAGGGTGCGCCAGATGGTGTGCCACCGGGCATCGGGTGTCAGGTAGGAACGCGCCACCCCGACCCGGTTCGCCGAGGGACATTCCCCAGGGTGCACCTGGGCGGCCGGCTCGGGCAGCGCTTTGTCGTCGCAGGCACACGAAGGGATCTGTCTCTCCCATGTACGCAGCATCGTCCTCCGTGTCCGCCCCGCCCCGGCCGCTGCGTGCCCGCCCGGCGGGCAGCGGTCCTTACCTCGACCCCGCGCGGCCGACGGCTGCCCCCGTGCTCGGCGCGGGCCGGACGCTGCGCGCCGCGGGGCCCGGCACCCAACCGCTCAGCGGGAGACTCGACTTGTCCGGCCCTCAGGGCGCCCAGCTGCGTACGGCGATCGCGTCGGTGCACCGGATCTGCCCGGAGTTCGCTCCGGTGCAGGTGCTGCGCCGCAACGGGCGGTCCGTCCTCCTGGTCGGCACGACCGGACGCAACACGGCCGTCGCCAAGTGTTTACTGGACCACTCCCCAGCGTGGGCCGAGCGGGTCCGGCACGAAATAGCGGCATACCGCTCGTTCGTCCGGCACCGTCCCCCGGTGCGTGTGCCGAGGCTGATCGCAGCGGATCCGGACAACTGCACACTCGTCATCGAGCGGATGCCCGGCCGGGTGGCGGCGCTGCAGCGGCACCCTCTGGAAGTACCGCCGCGTGCGGACATCAGGGCGGCACTCGGCGCGATCTGCAGGCTCAACGCGTGGCGGCCGCCGGCGGGCACCTTCGACGCCCCGCTGGACTACGCGGCCCGGATCTCCCGGTTCCACGAGCTGGGGCTGCTCACCGACCGGGACATGGGTGATCTCCAGAAGCTGCTGCACGGCATCGCGGCCACCGCGGGCCGGCAGGGCATGGGCCAGTTCTGCCACGGCGACGCACTGCTCTCGAACATCCTGCTCTCACCGGCCGGTCCAGTGCTGGTGGACTGGGAGCACGCGGGCTGGTATCTGCCGGGCTACGACCTGGCGACGCTGTGGTCGGTGCTCGGGGACGCACCGGTCGCCCGCCGTCAGATCAGTCAGATCGCCCAGTCGGCGGGCCCGGCCTCACGGGACGCCTTCCTGGTGAACCTGATGCTCGTGCTGACCCGGGAGATCCGTACCTATGAGACGGCCGTGCAGCGTTCGATGCACGACACGACCCCGGCGGCACCGGGAGTGGCCCACCCGGGTGCTGCGCCGTCCGGCGAGGAACAGCGGCTGCTGCTGAGGCGGCTGCACGACGACTGCCAGCTGGCCCGACGGGCCGTGCGCGCGGCGGTCGGCACTCGCTGACGGGGACGGTGGCCCGCGGTGCGCCCTGGAGACAGCGGCGTACCGCGGGCCTTCGTGTGTACGGCGGCAGTGCGTTCCTCCGTACGGGCGCGGTGGGTTCCCCCGGACGGCCGTACTCGTTGACGAGGGAATTCGCCTGGCCGTTGGCATGATTGACGGATCGTCGGACAGCCGGTACCACAGACTCACGCCCGGCCCCGCACGGCTCATCGCGCCCGACCGTCCCAGGAGGCTGCATTGCGAGGATCCGTCACCGCCATGGCCGCCGCGGCACTGCTGTTCCCGCTGCTGGGCGCTGCCCCGTCCGATGCCGAGGGCTCGGAGAACCGCCTTCAGTCGGCCTTCGCCTCCGCCGCCGCCGAATACCACGTGCCGCAGAGCGTCCTGCTCGGCGTCGCCTACCTCCAGTCCCGCTGGGACGCGCACGGCGGGGCGCCCAGCGTGACCGGCGGCTACGGCCCGATGCACCTCACCGACGCCGGTACGGCCCTGGCCGGGGCGACGCCGCACCACAGCGAGGGCTCGGAGGACCCGCGCGGCGACAGCGCCCGCGCTGCCCTGCACCCCAGGCCGACACTTCCGCGGACCTCCGCCGTCCCGGCCCGCCTCAGGACGCTGCCGAAGGCGGCCGAACTGACCGGACTGAGCGCGCGGCAGCTGCGTACGGACCCGGCGGCGAACGTGGCCGGGGGCGCCGCCCTGCTCGCCGCCGCGCAGCGGGAGCTGGGCGAACCGCTGAGCTCCGACCCCGCCGACTGGTACGGCGCGGTGGCCCGTTTCTCCGGCGCCGATGACACGGCGACGGCGGCGGCGTACGCGAACGACGTCTACGACGTGCTGCGCACCGGCCAGGAGCGCCGCACGGACGGGGGCCAGGTGGTCACCCTGGCCGCCCAGCCCCGCCTGGCCCCCGACACCGGGCAGTTGCGGCGAGCGGGGCTGCGCACGATCGAGGCGGGCGAGACCGAGTGCCCGCCGACGGTGTCCTGTGAGTGGATCCCGGCGCCGTACGAGCAGTTCGGGGACAGCGACTACGGCAACCACGACCTGGCCGACCGTCCGGCCTCCTCGGACATCGACTACATCGTCATCCACGACACGGAGGGCGCCTGGGAAGGGGTCCTCACCATGGTGCAGGACCCGGCCTATGTGTCGTGGCAATACACCCTGCGCTCCACCGACGGTCACATCGCCCAGCATGTGAAGGCCAAGGACGTTGCCTGGCACGCGGGCAACTGGTTCGTCAACGCCAAGTCGATCGGCCTGGAGCACGAGGGCTTCCTCGCGAAGCCGGACGCCTGGTACACGGAGGCGATGTACCGGTCCTCGGCCCGCCTGGTCACCTACCTCGCGAAGAAGTACGGCATCCCGCTGGACCGCCAGCACATCCTCGGGCACGACACCGTGCCGGGCCCGACCACGTCGACGATCAGCGGAATGCACACCGACCCGGGCCCGTACTGGGACTGGCGGCACTACTTCGAGCTGCTCGGCCGCCCCCTCGCCCCCACCGCGGGCCCGAACGGCGGCCTGGTGACGATCCGGCCCGACTACGCGACCAACCGGCCCCGGTACACGGGCTGTGTCTCCGCCGGCCAGCCCTGCGCCGCCCATGGCTCGAGCGCGGTGCGGCTGTATTCCGGGCCCGGTGAGTCGTACCCGCTGATCAAGGACATCGGCCGGGGCTCGACCCCGACGACCGGTGTGAACGACCTGTCCTCGCGGGTCTCGACCGGACAGCAGTACGCGGTCGCGGGCCGGGACGGTGACTGGACGGCGATCTGGTACCTGGGCCAGAAGGCGTGGTTCAAGAACCCGAAGAAGAACCCGACCGCGGTGGACGCGGCCGGGCTCGTGGTGACGCCGAAGGACGGGCTGAAGAGCGTCCCGGTGTACGGGCGGGCCTATCCCGAGGCCTCCGCCTATCCGGCGGACGTTCCCGTACAGGCCGTGTCGCCACTGCCGTACACCTTGCCGGCGGGCCAGCGGTACGCGGTCGGCGGCAAGGTGCCGGGCGAGTACTACTACGCGGTGACCTTCGGCGAGGACGCGCACCGGGTCGTCGTCGGCAAGGACCAGTACTACGAGATCCAGTTCGGGCACCGCGTGGCGTATGTACGGGCGGCGGACGTGCGGGAGCTGCGCTCGGGCTCCTGACGCGTCATCCCTCCCTGTCCCAGGTGTACCGCCGGCCTGCGACCGCCCTGAAGGTCAGCTGCCCGTCCTCGAACAGGTCGCTGCGTAGGGTGAGTTCACGGGACCTTGACGCCTTCAGGGCGATACGGGTCGCCCGGCCGTTCGCCCAGTCGATGTCGAGGGTGGCGCCGCCGCGGGCGCGCAGGCCGCGCACGGAGCCGGTCGGCCAGGCGGCGGGGAGGGCGGGCAGCACCTCGACGACGTCGTACTGGCTCTGGAGGAGCATCTCCACGATCCCGGAGGTGGCACCGAAGTTGCCGTCGATCTGGAACGGCGGGTGGGTGTCCCAGAGGTTGGGCAGGGTGGAGGACCTGAGCTGTTCGCCCAGCATCTTGTGGGCGTGGTCCCCGTCGCGCAGCCGCGCCCAGAAGTTGATCTTCCATGCCTTGGACCAGCCGGTACCGCCGTCTCCGCGTGCGGTCAGGGCGACCTTCGCGGCCTCGGCCCACTCGCTGCCGGGTTCGATCTGCCGTCCGGGGTGGAGGGCGAACAGGTGGGAGACGTGCCGGTGGGTGTCGGTCGGGTCGTCCAAGTCCTCCTTCCACTCCTGGAGTTGCCCCCAGGAGCCGATGCGCAGCCCGGGGTCGAGCCGGTTCAGCGCCTCCTCGACCCGGCGGCGGAAGGCGGGCGTGTCGCCCAGGATCCGGGCCGCTTCGAGGGTGTTGGTGAACAGGTCGTGGACGATCTGCTGCGACATGGCGGCTCCGGCCGTGAAGTCGCCGTGCTCGGGCGAGTAGCTGGGGGTGACGACGAGGGTGCCGTCGCGTGGATCGGTGCGCAGGTTGTCGAGCCAGAACTCGGCGGCCTCCTTCATCACCGGATACGCGGTGGTGCGCAGGTAGTGCGTGGAGCCGCCGAATCTGTAGTGCTCGTACAGCTGTTGGGTGAGCCAGGCCGCCGCCTCGGGGAACCAGAAGGCGGTCGCCCAGTCGTGCACACCGGTGAAGCCGTACGGGTTGGTCTCGTTGTGCACGACCCAGCCGCGTGAGCCGAACATCTCCTTGGCCGTACGGCGTCCGGGCGTGCGCAGGGCCTCGACGAAGCGGTCGTACGGCTCCGTCGTCTCGGCGAGGTTCGCGGCCTCGGCGGGCCAGTAGTTCATCTGGATGTTGATGTTGGTGTGGTAGTCCGCCGACCACGGGGGCGTGGTGCTGTTGTTCCAGACGCCCTGAAGGTTGGCGGGCAGGGAGCCGGGGCGCGAGGAGGCGATGAGCAGATAGCGGCCGTACTGGAAGTAGAGGGCTTCCAGCGCGCGGTCCGCCGCGGTCGTGCCGCCGGTGTACGTGGCCAGCAGCCGGTCCGTGGGGACGTCCGCGGGGAGTGACTGGCCGATGTCGAGGCCGACGCGGCCGAACAGGGCCCGGTGGTCTCGGACGTGCCGGACGAGCAGGGTTTCGTAGTGGGCGCCGGCCCGTTCCACGGCGCGGCTGACGGCGGCGTGCGGGTCGGGGCCGCGGTAGTCGGGATAGGTGTCGGCGTAGTCCGTGCCCGCGGCCAGGACGAACCAGGCGCTGTCGGCCCCGGTCACGGTGATGGTGCCGGCCGCGTCGGACGCGACGGTGCCGCCCTCGGCGCGCACCCGGACCTGCGCCTCGAAGCGCAGCCCGTTGTCGGCGAGGGCACCCCGAACCGTCAGGGTGCCGTCGGCCGCGGTGGCGGTGAAGTCGGCGCGGGGCGAGGTGTGGCGGAGGGTGAAGCTGACGTTGCCGGGCCGGTCCGCACCGAGGCGGCCCACGATCACGCCGTCCGGGTGGGAGGCGAAGAAGTCCCTTTGGTGGCGCACGCCTTGGTGGGTGTGGACGACGGAGGCGACTGCGGTGTCCAGGTCGAGTTCGCGCCGGTAGTCGTCCGGGGGCGTCGTCGGTGCGCCCGGCAGGTCGAGATGGAGGTCGCCGAAGGTCTGGTGGGCGCCGTAGCCGATCCGTGGCTGGCCGAGCCGGTCGGCGACGGACTCGGGGTCGAGGGTGGTCCGCGCGTCGAGGTCGTCCTGTACGGCGGTGACGGCGTCGGGGCGGGGTGCGCGCCAGTTGCCGTGGTCGTAGCCCTGGGCGGATCCGGGGCCGCCGGTCCAGAGGGTCTTCTCGTTGAACTGGAGCCGTTCGGAGGCGAGGGTGCCGAACACCATGGCGCCGAGGGCGCCATTGCCGATGGGCAGAGCCTCACGCTCCCAGTCGGCGGCGGGGGTGGCATACCAGAGCACGGACGACCCCCTCGATACATCGGAGGAATCGGCGGCGACAGCCTCGCTGGCACCGATTCCGAGAGTAAGCGCGCCGACCCCACCGGCCGCGACCTTCAGCGTTGCCCTGCGGGTGATCTCATGGGACTCACACGACTCATGCGACATGACCCTTGACGCTAGAGATCCGATGACTCTGCGGCAAGGGTCATGACAACATGTGCGGAACCCCGAACAACGGGGCCTCAGGCAGGAGGGTTCAGCCCTGCTGGAAGAGCTCCGCGGGCAGCGGCTTCAGAAGGGCGTACAGGTCGTCGGTGATGGGGCGGTCCCAAGCGGCGATGGTGACCAGGACGTTGTCGCTGCGGTCGAACTGCACGCAGGAGATCCGGCTCTCGGAGAGCTTCAGGCGGCGCACGATCAGGAGGTTGTCGCCCTGCATCACGGGCACGTCCTCGCTGCCGACGACGGTGACGTCCTCGTCGTTCTCCAGGGCCAGCAGCAGCTGGGCGACCTCGAACGGGATCTCGCCCTCGTCGACCTCACGGGCCGGGGAGCCCTGCGGCAGATTGCCGATGATCATCGCGGGGCCGCGGCCGCCGAACAGGTCGTAGCGCAGGAAGACACCCTGGCAGCTGCCATCGGGGGCGGGCAGCAGCCCGGCGCCCAGGTTGCCGGGCCAGTCGCCCGGATCCATGGCCAGTACGTCGAAGTCGGGCCCGGCGGGCGTGGCGCTGCGGCGGCGGAGGAACGACATGTCGCCATGGTACGTGGCCGGGCCTGTTGCGTGACGTGCGGGCATGGGTTCGAGGCCTGCGCCCGGGCGGCGCGGTCCGGGGTGGAAACCGACGAGCGATGCGACGCCGTCATGCCCGACGAGAGCGTGATGCGGCCCGCGGCGACGGACCTGTGCGCCCGCCTCGGTCTGAGCGGGGGCTCCCGCCGACCCGTTTCCCGGACGAGTCCCGGCCGGAACCTGGCCGGTCCCTGGGGCCGCGTTCCGCGCGCCGACCTCAGGCGGAACGTCAGTGAGGCCGGCGAGGCCCTTGGCACCTACGGGAGTTGCGCGCACCGGCCGACAACACACTGCCGTCCCCGGCCGAGCCCTGGTTCGGTACCGCCGCCCGACGGGGCCCGGACCCTCACTCCTCCATCGGCGCGGGCGGCACGACCGCCACCGGGCTCGCGGCATGCAGCAGGACCGCGTGGGTCACCGAGCCCATCATGCGGGCCGGGGCCAGGAGGCGGCGTCTGTGGCGGCCCACGACGACCAGGCTCGCGTCCCTCGATGCCGAGACCAGGTGCCCGGCCGCGTCACCCGGGACGACGGTCGTCTCGGCGCGCACGTCCGGGTGGCGCTCGCTGTACGGGGCGAGGACACCTTCCGCGAGGGTGCGGGTCTCGGCCTCGACGGCGTCCTGGTCGTGGGACGGCGGCACGATCTGGGCGGTGGCGGCCGTCCAGACGTGCAGCGGCCAGGTGTAGGCGGCGACGACCTGGAGTCGGGCGCCGCGCCGGGCGGCCTCGGCGAAGGCGAAGGACAGCGTGGCGTCGTCGGGGCTGTCGACCTGGAGGCCGACGACGACCCGCGGCCCCGGCTCGACCGGCATCCCGTCGCGGTCCCCCACTGCCCGAAAGGCGTGGGAGGTGCCCCCATCGCGGCCGGGCTTGGGCACCACGACGACCGGGCACCCGGCATCGCGAGCCGCGGCCATGCCGTTGGAGCCGAGCAGCAGACTGGCGAAGCCGCCGCGCCCCCGGGAGCCGAGCACCAACAGCTGGGCGGCGGTGCCCAGTTCGGGCAGGACCGCGGCGGGCTCGCCCTCCAGGGCGACGTACTCCGTCGCCGGCGGCTCGACCCGCGCCTCCAGATACCGGCGCACCCGGTCGAGCACCGGATCGTCCTCCGGCACCGGCCGCCCGGCGGGCAGGACGTCGGGCTTGGCCCACGCGGCGTACTGCCACACATGGACCACCCGCAGCGGCGCCTCGCGTACCAGGGCGGCGTCGAAGGCCCAGTCCAGCGCGACCAGGCTGTCGTCCGAACCGTCGACCGCCGCGATGACCGGCAGGGTGCTCATGGGTTCTCGCCTCCGGATTACGACCTTCCCCCCTCCCGGGGTCAGCCTGGCTCAGGCGTCGCCCCGAGGGGGGTTCTCAAGGTCACGTGTCCGGAAAATCGGGCGGAACACACCCGGATCGGCCCGAAGGCGGCGTCAGGTGAGGTCGAACTCGCCCTCCCTCGCGCCGGACACGAACGCGCCCCATTCGGCGGGTGTGAAGATCAGGGAAGGACTCTCCGGGCTGCCGCTGTTGCGCATCGCGATGAACCCCTCGACAAAGGCGATCTGGACATCCCCCAGGCCACGGCTGCTCGAGTGCCAATCGGCGTTGCTGAGGTCCAGCTCCGGCTTCTCCCAGCCCGTGAACGGCTGCTGCTGGATGGTGCTCTCGGCCACGTCCGTGCTCCTCCCGATTCGTCGTCCGCGGGCCAGCCTAGCGATCGGTTCCGAGTGCCGACAGGCCACGTGAGGGGGACCTTTGCGGAGCCGTCCCGACCGCCGTCCGGGAGCCGCCTCAGGCGTCCGGGGGCTCGGATCCCACGAGCCACATCGAGAAGAACTGGGACCCCCCGCCGTAGGCGTGCCCGAGCGCCTTCCGGGCGCCTTCCACCTGGTGTTCCCCGGCCTGGCCGCGCACCTGGAGGGCCGCCTCGGCGAAGCGGATCATGCCGGAGGCGCCGATGGGGTTGGTGGACAGGACGCCGCCCGACATGTTGACGGGCAGGTCGCCGTCCAGCTCGGTCACCCCGGACTCGGTGAGCTTCCAGCCCTCGCCCTCGGCGGCGAAGCCGAGGTTCTCCAGCCACATGGGCTCGTACCAGGAGAACGGCACGTACATCTCGACGGCGTCGATGTCCCGGCGCGGATCGGCGATGCCGGCCTGCCGGTACACGTCGGCCGCGCAGTCCTTGCCGGCCTGCGGCGACACGGCGTCCTTGCCTGCGAAGAGGGTGGGCTCGCTGCGCATCGCGCCGCCGAGCATCCAGGCGGGCGGCCGGGGCGCGCGGGCGGCTCCGGCCCGGTCGGTGAGGATCATCGCGCAGGCGCCGTCGGAGGAGGGGCAGGTCTCGGAGTAGCGGATCGGGTCCCACAGCATGGGCGAGGCCTGGACCTTCTCCAGGGTGATGTCGTGCTCGTGCAGGTGCGCGTAGGGGTTCTTCAGCGCGTTGCGCCGGTCCTTGTACGCCACCAGCGAGCCGACGGTGTCGGGCGCGCCGCTGCGTCGCATGTACGCGCGCACGTGCGGGGCGAAGAAGCCGCCCGCCCCGGCGAGCAGGGGCTGCTGGAAGGGGATCGGCAGGGACAGTCCCCACATGGCGTTCGACTCGGACTGCTTCTCGAAGGCGAGCGTCAGGACGGTGCCGTGCACCCGGGCGGCGACCAGGTTGGCGGCGACGAGGGCGGTGGATCCGCCGACCGAGCCGGCCGTGTGCACCCGGAGCATGGGCTTGCCGACCGCGCCGAGCGCGTCGGCGAGGTAGAGCTCCGGCATCATCACGCCCTCGAAGAAGTCGGGCGCCTTGCCGATGACCACGGCGTCGATGTCCGCCCAGGTCAGCTCGGCGTCGTCGAGGGCCCTTCGGGCCGCCTCCCGGACGAGCCCGGCGATCGACACGTCGCGGCGTGCCGCTACGTGCTTGGTCTGACCGATGCCTACGACGGCCACGGGCTCCTTGCTCATCGCGGATCCCCTTCGAGTACGGCGACCAGGTTCTGTTGGAGGCAGGGGCCGGACGTGGCGTGCGCGAGCGCCCGGTCGGACTCGCCCCGGTGGACACGGGCGGCGGCCTCGCCGATGCGGATGAGCCCGGCGGCCATGACGGGGTTGGCGGCGAGGGCACCGCCGGACGGGTTGACGCGCACTTCGTCGTCGAGCTTCAGCGCCTTGCGCAGGACGACCTCCTGCGAAGTGAAGGGCGCATGCAACTCGGCGGTGTCGACGGGCCGTTGGAACGCGCCCGCCTTTTGGGCGGCGAGCCGGGTCGAGGGTGAGTCGGTCAGGTCGCGCACGCCGAGGCTGTGGGCCTCGATGCGGTGGTCGATGCCGCGGATCCAGGCGGGCCGGTCGCACAACTCGCGGGCCCGCTCCCCCGCCGCGAGGATCACGGCGGCGGCCCCGTCGCCGATGGGCGGGCAGTCGCCGGTACGGAGCGGTCGCACGAGGTACTCCCCCGCCGGCACCGAACCCCTCAGCTGCGCGCGGGAGTTGGCGGTGGCGTCGGCACGGCTGCGGGCGGCGACCGCGGCGAGCGCGGGTTCGTCCGTGTCGCCGGCGTCGATGAGGGCCTGCGCCTGGAGGGCGGCCAGGGCGACGGAGTCGGGCCAGAGCGGGGCGACGTAGTAGGGGTCGAGCTGCCGGGTGAGGACGTCGCGCAGGGGGCCGGGCGAGGACTTGCCGTAGGAGTAGACGAGGGCGGTGTCGGCGTCCCCGGTCAGTAGCTTGGTCCATGCCTCGTACAGGGCCCAGGCGCCGTCCATCTCGACGTGCGACTCGGAGATCGGCGGCCAGGCGCCGACGCCGTCGAGGGCGAGGGTGAAGGAGAAGGCGCGGCCGGCGAGGTAGTCGCTGGAGCCGGAGCAGGTGAAGCCGATGTCGGCGGTCTTCAGGCCGGTCCGGTCGAGCACCTCGTGCAGGACGGGCATCAGCATCTCCACCTCGGAGAGCTCCTCGCTGGTGCGCCGGTGGTCGGTCTGCGCGAAGGCGACGACGGCGATCTCGCGGTTCACAGCAGCTCCCGGTAGGTGTCGTAGTCCGCGTCGGGCTCGCCCGTGGGCCGGTAGTGATCGGGGTAGCGGGCGCCCCGCGTCCACACCGGTTCGACCCGCAGGCCCATGCGCACCTGGTCGTAGGGAATGCCGCCGATCCGGCCGTGCAGGGCGAGGCCGGCACCGTCGAGGGCGATGTGGGCGTAGACGTACGGCACTTCGATGTCGAGGTTCTTCGCCTTGATGTTGACGATGCAGAACGTGGTGACGGTGCCGTGGGGACCTACCTCGACCTGTTCGGATGTGGCCACACCACATGTGGGGCACGCACCCCTCGGCGGGACGTACACCTTGCGGCAGGAAGGGCAGCGTTCGCCGACGTTCCGCTGTTCGGCAAGGGCGTTGATGTAGGCCGTCTGGGCACGGCCGGGCGAGTAGGTGTAGTCGAGGCGGGCGGGGGCGACGATGCCGGTGACCGGGTTCTCGAACTCGCCGGTGTGGTCCGCCGGTTCCGTCTCGTTCGGACTGCTGTCGTACGGCTCGAAGCAGGCGATGTCCGTGATGGCGCCGGTGCGTTCCTCGGCCCAGCGGACGCGGACCCGCATGCCGGTGTGCACGGCGTCGGGGCCGGGGGCGTCCAGGGCGTGCAGGAGGGCGGTGTCGGCACCGTCGAGGCGGACCAGGGCCCAGGCGAAGGGGGTGTCGAGGGGCTGGTCGCGGCGGGGGGCGTGGTTCCAGGCCCACGTGGTGACCGTGCCCGTGGGCGCGACCTCGACCAGGTCGCGGATCTCCTCGGCGGTGACGGGGTCGTACTCGACAGGTGGGACGAGGGTACGGCCGTCCACGGTTCGCACACCGAGGACGATCCGTTCGCGCAGTCCGGTCAGGAAAGCGCTCTGGACCGGACTGAGGGAGCGGGTGAAGGGGAATTCAACGGTCAGTGGAGCCTTGAGGGCTTCGGGCATCGGGGGCGGGCCTCCTTGGAGGTCGGGTGCGTGGAGCGCCCCGAAAGGGGCGCGGGGCTGTGACCTGTGCGGCTCCGCCGCGTGGGCGCGGCCAGCCACATCCGGCCCGCTGCTTCAAACCGGCCTGGGCCGGCGCAGCGCTACGCACGCTTGTAGACAGGCGGTCGCTTCTCCGCGAAGGCGCGGGCGCCCTCCTTGGCGTCGGCGGTGTCGAAGATCGGCCAGCCGCGCCCCAGTTCGGCGGCGAGGCCGTCGGTCTCGGCCATCTCCGCGGTCTCGTAGACGGACGCCTTGACGGCCTCGACGGCCAGCGGGCCGCAGGCGTTGACCTGTTCGGCGATCTCCAGTGCCTTGGTCAGGGCCGTGCCGTCGGGGACGACGTGCCCGATCAGGCCGATGTCGGCGGCTTCGCGAGCGCTGTACGGGCGTCCGGTGAGCAGCATCTCCAGGGCGTGGGTGCGCGGGATCTGCCGTTGCAGACGGACGGTGGAGCCGCCGATCGGGAACAGGCCGCGCTTCACCTCGAAGAGCCCGAAGGTGGCCGACTCGCCCGCCACCCGGATGTCCGTGCCCTGAAGCATCTCGGTGCCGCCGGCGACGCAGTACCCCTCGACGGCGGCGATCACCGGTTTGCGCGGGCGGTGGTGGCGCAGCATCGCCTTCCAGTGCAGGTCGGGATCGGCCTTGAGCCGGTCGCGGTAGTGCTCGCCCGCCATGCCGTTCCCGGCGAGGGCCTTGAGGTCCATGCCCGCGCAGAAGCAGCCCCCCGCTCCCGTGAACACGATCGAGCGGATCGAGTCGTCGGCGTCGGCCTCGACCCAGCCGTCGTAGAGGCCGACCAGCATCGGCAACGAGAGCGCGTTCTTCGCCTCGGGCCGGTTGAGCGTGAGCACCAGTGTGGCGCCCTCGCGCCGCACCGCCAGGTGTTCGGTCCCACCCATGACCAGTCTCCCCTCTGACAGAACGAGAACAGGTTGCAGGAGGCGCGAAGGCACTTCAAGGGTTTTCTGACAGACAGTCAGATTCTTTTGCGCGGAGGCTTCACAGTTGTGCCGCCCTTTGCTCTGATGACCGGCGAACCGTTGGTGAGCCAGGCCCTGTCGAGGTCAGGAGGAGCGGTGGAGTACAACCTTGCCGACCTGTTCGAGTCGGTCGTCGACGCGGTGCCCGACCGCGAGGCGCTCGTGTACATCGACCATCCGGGCACGGGCGTGGAGCGCCGTCTGACGTATGCGCAGCTGGACGCGGCGGCCAACCGGATCGCACACCATCTGATCGACAGCGGGATCCGCCCCGGCGAACACCTCGGGCTCCACCTCTACAACGGCATCGAGTACCTCCAGACGGTGCTGGGCTGCCTGAAGGCGCGGATCGTGCCGGTCAACGTCAACTACCGCTACGTCGAAGAGGAGTTGGTGTACCTCTACCGGGACGCCGATCTGGCGGCTCTGGTCTTCGAGGCGGAGTTCACGGACCGGGTGGCGGCGGCACTGCCGCAGGTGGAGGGGGTACGGCACCTGGTGCGCGTGGGCGCCGTGACCCCCGGTCCGGCTCACGCGCCGGTCGTGCCCGCCGTGGCCTTCGCGGACGCCGAGGCCGCCGGGTCGCCCGAGCGCGGGTTCCCGGCACGGTCGGGCGACGACCAGTTCATCATCTACACGGGCGGCACCACCGGAATGCCCAAGGGCGTGATGTGGCGCCAGGAGGACCTGTTCTTCGCGGGGCTGGGCGGGGGCGCGCCGACCGGCGAGCCGGTGAAGAAGCCGGAGGAGCTGGCGGAGCGGGTGGCCGCGGGCGGCGACGGCATCACCTTCTTCCCCACCGCACCGCTGATGCACGGGACGTCCACGCTGACCGCCTTCATCGGCTTCAACTTCGGCCAACGCGTCGTGATCCACCGGAAGTTCGCCCCGGAGGAGGTCCTGCGGACGATCGAGAAGGAGAGGGTCACCAGCGTGTCGCTGGTGGGCGACGCGATGCTGCGGCCGCTGGTCGACGCGCTCAACGGGCCGATGAAGGGCACCGACTGCTCGTCGATGTTCAGCGTGTCGTCATCCGGGGCGATCATGTCCGACACGGTGCGCCGCCAGTTCCAGGAGCTGGTCCCGAACGTGATGCTGCTGAACAACTTCGGCTCCTCGGAATCCGGATTCAACGGTACGGCGACCGAGGACTCCGGCCCCGAACGCGGCTTCCGCATCCGCGTCAACTCCCGTACACAGGTGGTCGATCCGGCAACGCACGAGGCGGTCGCCGTGGGCGAGGTGGGCAGGGTCGCGCAGTGCGGTCACGTGCCGCTCGGCTACTACAACGACCCGGGGAAAACCGCCGAGACCTTCTTCGAGAAGGACGGCCGGCGCTGGGTGCTGCTGGGCGACATGGCCACGGTCGACGAGGAGGGCGTCGTCACCGTCCTGGGCCGCGGCTCGCAGTGCATCAACACCGGGGGCGAGAAGGTGTACCCGGAGGAGGTCGAGCAGGCCCTCAAGTCCCATCCCGATGTCTACGACGCGCTGGTCGCCGGGGTTCCGGACGCCAGGTGGGGGCATCACGTGGCGGCCGTGGTGCAGTTGCGCGCGGGTGCGGTGCGGCCGTCACTGGCGGACATCCAGACGCACTGCCGCTCCCGCCTCGCGGGATACAAGATCCCCCGTCGGCTGGTGCTCACTGACACGATCCGGCGCTCGCCCAGCGGCAAGGCGGACTACCGGTGGGCACGCGAGGTGGCGGTGGCGGCGGACGGGTGAATTCCGGTCAGGTGCGATTGAACCTAAGGTGACGTGCGGACGTACTCGTGGTGGCAGGCTCGGTCATCGGGCGCTGTTTGCCATGCCATCGCAAGACCGCACGGGAGGACCTCCGGGTGTCGCAGGAGGCAGCAGAGCAGCTAGCACAGCAGACGACGGAAGAGACGGGTACGGCGGAAACGGCCACGGCGGCCGGAAAACCCGAAGAGGCCGAAGCGGTCGAAGCGGTCGAAGCTCTGGAAGCGGTCGAAGGGGCAGCCGCGGCCAGGGCAGACGTAGAGGCCGAGCCGACCGAAGCGGCCGACGAAACCGAGGCGGCCCACCCCGCGGAGCCGTCCGGCTCCTCCCCGTCCCCCGGCTGGTTCGGCTGGCGTCGCCGCTACCCCCGCACGGCACACGGCGTCACCGTCGGGACGACCGTCCTGGCCGGGGCGCTCCTGCTCTTCGCACTCCTCGTGCCGAACCAGCTCGAACGGCTCAATCCCGAGGCGTTCTTCCGCCTCCCGGCCGAGGGGATCCTGCTCGCGGGCCTCCTGCTGGCGCTGCCGCCGCGGTCACGGCGGCTGATGGCGGTGGTCTCGGGCGCCCTCCTCGGGCTGCTCACCGTCCTGAAGTTCGTCGACATGGGCTTCTACCAGGTGCTGGCCCGCCCCTTCGATCTGGTCCTGGACTGGATCCTGCTCGACGACGCGGCGGAGTTCGTCCGGGAGTCCTTCGGCCGGACCGGCCAGGTACTCGCGGTGGTCGGCGTGATCGCGCTGATCGTCGCCGTCCTCGTGCTCATGACGCTCGCGATGGTGCGGGTCACGAACCTCATGGTCAGAAACCGTGCCGTCGCCACGCGCACCACGCTGGTCCTGGGCACCGCGTGGATCACCTGCATGACGCTGAGCATCCAGATCACCGGCGTCCCGCTGGCCACCAAGGGCAATGCCGACTTGGTCAACAATCGTGTCGAACAGGTGCAGGCCGGCCTCAAGGACGGACGCGTCTTCCAGAAGCAGGCGGCCGTGGACGCCTTCGCGAAGACGCCGCCGGACCAGCTGCTCACGGGGTTGCGCGGCAAGGACGTCCTGTTCACGTTCATCGAGAGCTACGGCCGTGTCGCGATCGACGATCCGGCGATGGCACCGCAGATCGACGCGGCGCTCAAGGAGGGGACGAGCAACCTCAAGGCGGCCGGATTCCAGTCGCGCAGCGCGTGGCTGAGGTCGCCGGTGACGGGAGCCGGCAGCTGGCTCGCCCACTCCACCTTCCTGTCCGGACTGTGGATCAAGAACCAGCAGCGGTACCGGAGTCTGACCACCAGCGACCGTGCGACGCTCAACAGCTACTTCCGCAAGACCGGTGCCTGGCGCACGGTCGGCGTCGTGCCCGGCGTGCGGCGGGCGTGGCCGGAGGGCAAGTACTTCGCCCTCGACCACATCTACGACTCCGAGCACCTGGGCTACCAGGGCCCGTACTTCAGCTGGACGCCCGTGCCCGACCAGTTCAGCCTGGAGGCCTTCCAGCGTCTGGAGCACGGCAAGAAGGACCGTGAGCCGATCATGGCGGAGATCATCCTGGCCTCCAGCCACAACCCCTGGTCACCCATCGCCCGCATGGTCGACTGGGACGACCTCGGCGACGGATCGGTCTTCCACCAGATCAAGAAGGAGGGCACCGACCCCAAGGAGGTCTGGCAGGACCCCGAACGCGTGCGCACCGAGTACCGTCGCGCCATCGAGTACTCGCTCCACAGCCTCACGGAATGGGTCGAGCGCTACGGCACCGACGACACGGTCCTCGTCTTCCTCGGCGACCACCAGCCCGTACCGACCGTCACCGCCGGCAACACGAGCAAGGACGTCCCCGTCACGATCGTCGCCCGCGACCAGAAGGTCCTCGACAGGATCGCCGACTGGAACTGGACGGACGGCCTCAAGCCCGCCGAGAACGCTCCGACCTGGGGCATGGACAAGTTCCGTGACCGTTTCCTGACGGCGTACGGGCCGCGGAAGGACTGAGCAGCCGGGGTTGGGCCGTTCGGGCATCGCCGATGTGCGGGGCAGTCGGATGGCGTAACAAGGCGCGCCGGGCGCGGGTGGCGTCCCTACGGTCGCAATGACGGTCGCCGAGACCGCAGGACCGAAAGGGAGCGCCCGTGAAGAGACGTACCCACGCGATATGCACAGCCGCGATCACCGTCCTCGTCACCGCCGGCCCGGCGGCCCAGGCCGCCCACGCCGAGAACGGCCGGGACTGCCACGACTTCGCCTTCCAGGAAGATGCCCAGGCGGAGTTCAACCGCGACCCCGACGACCACCGTCGCCTGGACGAGGACCGAGGAAGGCACGACGGCACCGCCTGTGATGTCCTGCCACACCGCGACGCGGCCGTCTCATCGCCACGCCCCGTCGTTTCGCCGTTGCCCGTACGCTCGGCGCTCCCCACCCAGGGAGTCAGGGGCGGCCTCGGCGGCAGCACGGGGCCGGCGGACCTCGAGGTGGCTCTGGGGGCCGGCCTGGCCGTCGGCGCGGTGGCTCTGGCCGCCGGTTACGTCGTGTACCGGCGTCGGTTCGGCCGCTGAAGCACGCCTGGGCGGTGAGCGGGCACAGGATCACCGGGATCAGTACGGGGCCGTGGCAGCCCAGTGGCCGGTGGCGGCCCACTAGGCGGAGGCAGCCCATACGCGGTGGTGATCTTCGTGGCGGCCGTGACCACGGCCAGGGTCAGCGCGGGCCGCAGAGAAAGGCGACGAGACGCCGTACGAACCACTCCGCGTCGTCGAGCCACGGATAGTGCCCGGCACCGGGTTGCACGGCCAGTTCGGCGTTCGGGAAGGCGTCGGCCGTGCGGCGGGCGAGTTCAGGGCTGGGGCCTCCGTCGAGTTCGCCCGCCAGGACGAGCACCGGGGCGGCGAGTCGGGAGAGCTGGGAGCGGGTCGTGGGCGGGTCGTAGGCCCCGTCGGAGCCGTAGATGTCGAAGCCCTCGTCGTTGAACTCGGCGTCGCCGCGCGCGTCGTGTGCCTGGGCCACATGGTCCCAACGACCATAGAAGAAGGGCGCGCACAGGGGGTCGCAGTCGCCCGTCCCGGCCAGCCACGCCTGGAACGCCGGGAACGCCTCCGCGAACCACGGTTCGCCCTCCCTCGCCCGGGCGGCGGCCAGCCGTTCCTCGGCCGTGGCGGGCATCCCCAACGCCCAGGGCGTCGCGGTCACCAGCGCCAGGCGCGCCACCCGCTCCGGATAGCGGGCGGCGTACAACATGGCGAGGCTCCCGCCCGCCGAGTGCCCGAGCACATCCATGTGGGCCAGCCCCATGTGGGTGCGCAACACCTCTACGTCGTCCACCAGGTGGTCGCACCGATAGGTGGCGGGATCCGAGGGCACCGCGGAGTCCCCCGTTCCGCGCAGGTCGAGCAGCACCAGTTGCCGGTGCGCCGCCAGTCCGCCCAGGTCACCGAGGTAGGCAGAAGCGCGCATCGGCCCACCGGGCAGGACGACGAGCGGTTCGCCCTCACCTCGCAGGCGGTAGGCGAGCTGGGTCCCGTCGGCAGCGGTGAAAGTCGGCATGGCGCCGATCTTGAACCGCCGACCGCCCGCACCGCAACGGGGTTGTTGTCGCAGGGCGATGGGGCGCCGGCAAGTCCAAGCAGGCCATTGTGGCGCCCTGACGCGCAGAAAGTGCGGCCCGCCCCCTTGCCTGATCAATCACCGCCTGGATTACTGATCCCGAACACCCGGACCGAATGATCGGTCGTCCGGATTGGCGTGGTCGGCGAGGGAGAAGTCCCCATGGCGGATGCGACGGAGCTGCTGGACTCGGGGGAACGGCTCGCCCCGGAGGCACTGCGGGCGTTGCAGTTGGAGCGGTTGCGGACATCGCTGCGGCACGCGTACGACAACGTGCCGTTCTACCGGGACTCCTTCGACAAGGCCGGCATACGGCCCGACGACTGCCGCTCGCTCGCCGATCTGGCCCGCTTCCCGTTCACGACCAAGGCCGACCTGCGTGAGAACTACCCGTACGGGATGTTCGCCGTGCCCCAGGACCGTATCCGCCGTATCCACGCCTCCAGCGGCACCACCGGGCGTCCCACGGTCGTCGGCTACACCGACGCCGACCTCTCCCTGTGGTCCGACATGGTGGCCCGGTCCATCCGGGCGGCGGGCGGGCGGCCCGGGGACAAGGTGCATGTGGCGTACGGCTATGGGCTGTTCACCGGTGGGCTCGGCGCACACTACGGTGCCGAACGGCTCGGCTGTACGGTCATCCCCGCGTCCGGCGGTATGACGGCCCGCCAGGTCCAGCTGATCCAGGACCTCAGGCCCGAGATCATCATGGTGACGCCGTCGTACATGCTCACTCTTCTAGACGAGTTCGAACGGCTGGGCGTCGACCCGCGCGGTACCTCCCTGCGTGTGGGCATCTTCGGTGCCGAGCCCTGGACCGAGCAGATGCGCCACGAGATCGAGGAGCGGTTCGCGATCGACGCGGTCGACGTATACGGGCTGTCCGAGGTGATCGGGCCCGGGGTCGCCCAGGAGTGCGTGGAGACCAAGGACGGGCTGCATGTGTGGGAAGACCACTTCTTCCCGGAGATCGTCGACCCGATCACCGGCGAGGTGCTGCCCGACGGCGAGGAGGGCGAGCTGGTCTTCACCTCGCTCACCAAGGAGGCCATGCCCGTCATCCGCTACCGCACCCGGGACCTGACACGGCTGCAGCCGGGGACCGCCCGGGCGTTCCGGCGGATGGAGAAGATCACCGGCCGCAGTGACGACATGGTCATCCTGCGCGGGGTCAATCTCTTCCCCACCCAGATCGAGGAGATCGTGCTCCGGACCCCGGGCGTGGCACCCCACTTCCAGCTGCGTCCCACCCGGGAGGGCCGTCTCGACGCCCTCACGGTGCGCGCGGAGGCCCGCCCCGGCGCGTCACCCGAGGTCCGGGACGCAGCCGCCCAGGCCATCGCCGCGGCCGTGAAGGACGGCATCGGGGTGTCGGTCGCCGTGGAGATCGTCGAACCGGAGTCACTGGAACGGTCCGTGGGCAAGATCCGGCGGATCCAGGATCTGCGGCCCCGCTGACCATCCGCGCGGACCGGCTTCGACTAATGGTCGGCGAACCGATCCCGCAGCTCCCGCTTGAGGATCTTCCCGCTGGCGTTGCGCGGCAGCTCGTCCACGAACGTCACCCGCTTGGGCGCCTTGAAGTGGGCGAGCTTCACGCGCGCGTGCTCGATCAGTTCGGCCTCGCTCACCTCGCCGCGCGGGACGACGACCGCCGTGACGGCCTCGATCCAGCGCTCGTCGGGCAGGCCGATCACGGCGACCTCAGCGACGCCCTCGTGCGTGTACAGCGCGTCCTCGACCTCACGTGAGGCGATCAGTACGCCCCCGGAGTTGATGACGTCCTTCACCCGGTCGACGATCGTGAAGTAGCCGTGCGCGTCCCGCACCGCCAGGTCGCCGGAGCGGAACCAGCCGTCGCGGAAGGCCTCGGCGGTCTCCTCGGGCTTGTCCCAGTAGCCCTCGCACAGCTGAGGGGAGCGGTAGACGATCTCGCCGGAGGTGCCGTCGGGGACGTCCTCGCCGTCCTCGTCGACCACCCGGGCGTCGACGAAGAGGACGGTACGGCCGCAGGAGTCCATCCGGCCCTTGTGCTCCTCCGGGGCCAGCACCATGGCCAACGGGCCGATCTCGCTCTGCCCGAAGCAGTTGTAGAAGGCCAGCTCGGGCCATCTCTCACGCAGCCGCTCCAGGACCGGCACCGGCATGATCGAGGCGCCGTAGTACGCCTTGCGCAGCCCGTCGAGCTCCCGGGTCGCGAAGTCGGGGCGGCCCGCGAGGCCGATCCAGACCGTGGGCGGGGCGAACAGGCTGTCCGCGCGACCGGCTTCGATCAGGTCGAAGAGCTGGTCACCGTCGGGCGACTCCAGGATGATGTTGGTGGCGCCGACCGCCAGATACGGCATGAGGAACACATGCATCTGCGCCGAGTGGTACAGCGGCAGTGAGTGGACAGGGCGGTCCCCGGCGCTCAGATCGAGGGCGGTGATCGCGCTCAGGTACTCGTGGACCAGGGCGCGGTGGGTCATCATCGCGCCCTTCGGCAGGGCCGTCGTGCCCGAGGTGTAGAGAAGCTGGACCAGGTCCTCGCCGCGCGCCTCCGGGCCGTCGTACGCGGGCGCCGTGGCCTGCCGCGCCAGCAGTGAGTCGTCGGCGTCGCGCAGCGGCATCGTACGGACGCCGTCGGGGAGCCGGCCGGCCAGGGCGGGGTCGGTGAGAACCAGCGAGCTGCCGGACTGGCCGACGATGTAGGCGAGGTCGTCGCCGGTGAGGTTCTGGTTGACGGGGACGTGGACGAGGCCCGCGCGGGCGCACGCCAGGAAGGCGATGAGGTAGGCGCCCGAGTTGTGGCCGTAGGCGGCCACCCGGTCGCCGGGGGCGAGGTCCTGGGCGAGCAGGACGCTCGCCGCACGGGAGACGGCCTCGTCGAGTTCCTCATACGTCCACGCGCGTTCGCGGTCCTCGACCGCGGTGCGTACCGGGGTGCGTCGGGCGCTGCGGCGCAGCACTCCGTCAACCGTGCTGCCGTGTCCTGGCGTCATGACACATGATCCTCGGTGTCTCGAAGAGACGGGTCAAGGCTGACACCGGACACCCGGCCGGGGATCCATACCCGTTGGTATGTTCAACGGCTCCTTCCCTCAATGACGTTGGGAGGCACGATGCGCACCCGCCCCAGACGGCTCGTCGTCGCGGCCGTCGCCCTGCTCGCCACCACGGCCGGGCTACTGCCCGCGGCCGCGGCCGAGCGGCAGGCCCCGCAGGACCGGCCAGACCGGCAAGACCGGCAGGAACAGCTCTCGGACGGTGGTCTGTCCGCCGTCGTCCGCTATACCGAGTACGGCATCGCGCACATCGTCGCCAAGGACTACAAGTCCCTCGGCTTCGGCACCGGTTGGGCACAGGCCGCCGACCAGGTGTGCACACTCGCCGACGGGTTCGTGACCGTGCGGGGCGAGCGTTCGCGGTTCTTCGGACCGGACGCGGCGAGCGACTTCTCGCTGTCCTCGGCGACCAGGAACCTCTCCAGCGACCTGTACTTCCGCGGCGTACGGCAGACCCGCACGGTGGAGAAGCTCCTCGCGGAACCGGCACCGCGCGGCCCGAGCCGCCAGGTCGAGGACCTCATGCGGGGCTTCGCGACCGGGTACAACGCCTGGCTGAAGCAGAAACGAATCACCGACCCCGCCTGCAAGGGCGCCGCCTGGGTGCGGCCGGTCACCCCGGTGGATGTGGCAGCCCGCTTCTACGCCATCGCCGTACTCGGCGGCCAGGGCGGCGCCGTGGACGACATCACCGGCGCACAGCCGCCCACCGGATCCACCGCCGGCCACGAGGGCAGCAGGGCCGTCCCCGACGCGGACGCCCTGATCCGGGCGGTGCGCGAGCGGACCGACGAGGCGGCCATGGGGTCGAACGCGGTCGCCTTCCGCGGTGACACCACAGCCAGCGGCCGTGGTCTGCTGCTGGGCAACCCGCACTACCCGTGGCACGGCGGACGCCGGTTCTGGCAGGCGCACCAGACGATTCCCGGCGAGCTGAACGTCGCCGGCGCGTCGCTCCTCGGTTCGCCGACGATCTCCATCGGCTACAACTCACATGTGGCGTGGAGCCACACCGTCTCGACCGGCGTCCCGTTCAGTCTGCACCGTCTGACGCTGGATCCCGCCGACCCCACCGTCTACCTCGTGGACGGCGAACGCGAGCGGATGAGGAAGCGGACCGTGACCGTCGCGGTCAAGGACGGCGCACCGGTGACCCGCACCCAGTGGTGGACCCGGTACGGCCCGGTCGTGGCCTCCACCGACGGCGAACTCCCGCTGCCCTGGACGGCGACCACGGCATACGCGCTCAACGACCCCAACGCGGCCAACCTCCGCTTCGGCGACACCTCGCTCGGGTTCGGCAAGGCGCGCGGCACGGCCGACGTCCTCGCGTCCCTCGCCCGGCACCAGGGGCTCCCGTGGGTGAACACCATCGCCGCGGACGCCTCGGGACACTCCCTCTACACCCAGTCGCAGGTACTGCCCCGGATCACCGACGACGTGGCGGCGCGCTGCTCCACGGACCTCGGCAGGGCCACCTACCCGGCGGCTGGCCTCGCGGTCCTCGACGGCGCCCGCGGCGACTGTGCCCTGGGCCGTGACGCCGACGCCGTCCAGCCCGGGATCTTCGGTCCGGCGCGCATGCCGACGCTGAAGGACGCGCCGTACGCGGAGAACTCCAACGACAGCGCCTGGCTGGCCAACGCCGACCGTCCGCTCACCGGGTACGAGCGGATCTTCGGCAACATCGGCACGCAGCGCTCGCTGCGCACCCGCGGCGCGATCGAGGACGTGGCGGCGATGGCGGAGCGGGGCGGTCTGACCGTCCGGGATCTGCAGCGCCAGCAGTTCACGAACCGGGTACCCGCCGCCGCCCTGGCCGCGGCCGACGCGGCGAAGGCATGTGCCGTACTGCCGGGCGGAACGGCAACGGGCAGCGACGGCAAGGCAGTTGAGGTGACCGAAGCCTGCTCGGTGCTCGCGTCCTGGGACCGCACCATGGACACCGGCAGCCGGGGTGCCCTGCTCTTCGACCGGTTCTGGCGGAAGCTGACGGCGAAGGTGCCGGCCACCCAGCGGTGGAAGGTTCCCTTCTCCCCGGCCGACCCGGTGCGCACCCCGAACACGCTGAACACCAGCGCCCCCGGCTTCGCCACGGCCCTCGCGGACGCGGTCGCCGAACTCCGTGCGGCGGGCATCGCGCTCGACGCCCGCCTCGGTGAGCACCAGTTCGTCGTACGGAACGGTCAGCGCATCCCCGCTCCCGGCGGCACGGAGGGGCTCGGTGTGTGGAACAAGGTCGAACCGGTGTGGAACGCGGCGCAGGGCGGCTACACCGAGGTGTCGACCGGCTCAAGCCATATCCAGGCGGTCGGCTGGGACGACGGACGCTGCCCGGTGGCCCGTACTCTCCTGACGTACTCCCAGTCCTCGAACCCGAACTCGCCCCACTTCCGCGACCAGACCTGGTTGTTCTCGGGTGAGAAGTGGGTGACCGGGCGGTTCTGCGAGAAGGACATCTTGTCGTCGCCTGTCCTGAAGGTCGTGCGCGTGCGCGAACGCTAAGCGAATGTGGTCCCGTCCCACATGGGGCGGGACCACATGGGGCCGGACCACATGGGGCCGGACCACATGGGGCGGAACTCCTCCCGCGTCTCGCAAGGGCCATGCAGCCGAATGCTTCATTCCTGCTTCTCCGTGCCCCCGTGCGCCCCCGTGCAGAAAGGATTCACGAAACCGCGGGCTGGTTGAACTGGGCAGTACATGACTCGAACACCAAATCAGTGGAGCATCCACCGACTTTCATGTGCCGCTTGAGGCAGGGGTTTTCGATGAGTCATGTTGCGCCTGAACCAGAACACGGATGGAGGGTGGGGACTGCGCCGGGCATATTCCCCACTGTCAGCCACGGTATCGCTTTGTTTCGGCGTCCGCTGGATTTCCTGAATTCCTTACCCGGTCACGGGGATCTGGTCGAGATACGGCTGGGGCCCCAGCGCGCGTGGATGGTGTGTCACCCGGAGCTGGTCCACCGGATGCTGAAGGACACGCGTACGTTCGACAAGGGGGGCCCGCAATACGACAGGCTCCGCATACTCATGGGCGACGGCGTGGTGACGTGCCGTCATGCCGAACATCGTCAACAGCGCAGGCTGCTGCAACCCGACTTCCGCCCGTCGCGCGTGGACGACCACATGTCGTTGATGGGCGCGGAGGCGGAATCGGTCTGCCGCGACTGGCGGGCCGGGCAGACGGTCGACGTCAGTGCGGCCATGATGGACTTCACCACGGCTGTGGTCAGCCGCGTGCTCTTCTCCGACTCGCTGGACGCCGCGACGACCGCCCAGGTGCGGCACAGTCTCGCGGCGATCGTCCGCGGCCTGTTCGTCCGTACGATCGTGCCGGTCGGCGCCCTGTTCCGGGTGCCCACACCCGCGAACCGTCGTTACCGGCGCGCAGTCCACAGCGTGCACGCCATCGTCGACGCGGCCATCGCCGAGCGCCGGCAGGGCGCACCCCGCGACGACCTGCTGGGGACCCTGCTGGAAGCCACGCGTGCGGACGGCGCCCAGGAGCCGATCACCGAACAGGCGGTTCACGACCACCTCGTCTCGCTTCTGCTCACCGGATCCGAGAGCCCTTCCATGTGCCTCGCCTCCGTCTTCAGCCTCCTGGCGGAACATCCTGAGGTGGAGCGCCGCCTGCACGAAGAAGTGGACGACGTCCTGGCCGGGCGGCAGCGACCGGGCCCCGGCGATCTGCCGCGCCTCGTCTACACGCGCGCCGTCGTCACGGAGACCCTGCGCCACTCACCCCCCGGCTGGCTCTTCACCCGCACCACCACCAGGGAAACGGAGTTCGCCGGACACCGTCTCCCCCGGGGAGCCACCGTTCTGTACAGCCCCTACCTGCTCCATCACGATCCGGGGTCGTTCCCCGACGCCGATCGGTTCCTTCCAGAGCGCTGGCTGCCGGGTCGGACGGCCGACGAGCACCACGGTGCGCTGATCCCGTTCGCCGCGGGCAGCCGCAAGTGCATCGGCGACGTGTTCTCCATGGCGGAGATGACCGTGGCCCTCGCGACCATCGCCCACCGCTGGCGCCTGCGCCACCTGCCCGGGCCCGTCGAACGGCCGCGCCCCGGCGCGACGCTGGGGCCGAGGTCGCTGGGCATGGTCTGCGAACCGCGTACGCGCGTGCCGGTCGGCACGCCCCCTCGCGCGAGCTCACTCGCGCCCCGAACGGCTGCCACACCCCGCACACACGAATCCCGAAGGGCAGGTGACAGCGGTGTCGACGACGCATGAGGAAGTCGCACTCGCCGCACGGAGCGGAATTCCGGCGTCCAATCTCAGGGACCTGATCGACGCCCACCTCTACATGCCCTTCCCGTTCCTGAGCAATCGCCACGCGTCCCGAGCGGCGGCCGGTGTGGACGCGTGGTTGAGCGCGTGCGGGCTGACCGACGATGTCGGCGTGGCAACGATGATCGCCTTCACCAGGCCGGCGGAACTCGCGGCCTACAACAGTCCGACGGTGGAGTTGGACGTCCTCCAGATCGTGGCCAACCAAATCGCCTACCAATTCGTCTTCGACGACCGGGCCGAAGAGATCGGCCGGCGCTCGCCGGACCAGCTGCTGCCCATGCTGTGCGAGAGCATCGGAATTCTGCGCGACGGCGCCCCGTACCGCACTCCCCTGGGCGCGGCGCTCGCCGATCTCCACCGTCAGGTCCGAGAGCGGTGCACACCCGCACAGGCCGCGCGATGGGCGTGGAAGAGCCGCGAATACGTACACGGCCTGCTCTACGAGGCGGTGGCCCAGGCCCGTCCCGTCCCGCTGCGCAAGGGACTGTGCACCTCGATCCGTTCGCTCACCGCGGGGGTGGAGCCCTTCCATCCGTTGGCCGAGGCCGCGCAACCGCACGAACTGGCCCCCGAAGAACTCCATCACCCGGTCGTTCAGCGTCTGAGCCGTCTGTCGGCCGACGCGGCGGTGTGGATACCCGACCTCTACTCCGCGGTGAAGGAGCAGCGGACGGGCGGAATGATCAATCTGGCCCTGGCCCACCAGCGGGCCCGGGGCTGCTCACTGCAGGGGGCCGTCCTACTGGCCATCGGGCAGATCAACAGCACGATCCGCGAGTTCGAGCAGCTCTACGAGGAGATCAAGCCGGAGCTGAGCCCCGCCGGGATCGGCTATGTGGAGGGCATGGCCGGCTGGATCCGCGGGTGTTACTACTGGTCCCGCACCGTGCCGCGCTATGTGGACGCGACGCTGACGCCCGCCCTCGCATGAGTCGTCCCGCGCCCGCCGCACCGCGGCGGGCGCACGGCTCCCGAGTTCGGCCGTGCCCGTTGTCCCCCATGGCCACACCGACGACATCGCGCCATTCGAGTTTGATTACCCGAATGGCAGACCATCGAACCATTCCGGCGCGGGATTCATCCTTCCCTGTCATCCTTGGCCCCTAGTAGTGGCATCCGGCCCTCACCAGGGGCGTACGCTCTGCGCTGTCCTCCGAGGATCAACGACAGGAAGCGGTAGGGCACATGGCGTATGGGTCATGGCAACCGAACACCGAGTCCCGCCCGTTGCTGGAGCGCACACGAGAACTCCAAGCGCTCGACTGCATGCTGTCGGGACTGCGCGATGTCGCCGACGGGACGCAACGGCCACGGCCCAGCGGACTGCTCGCCTTCACCGGTCCGGCCGGGCTCGGCAAGACGGCCCTGCTGACGGAGGCGCGGATCCGCGCCGCGAGACACGGCTTCACGGTGCTGTCGGCCCGAGGTGGCGAGGGGGAACAGGAGCTGGCGTTCCGTCTGGTGCGCCAACTCGTGCAGCCCGCCCTGGCCACGATGGACGAGGCCGAACGCCGTACCTTCCTGGGAAGTTGGTACGACATCGTGGCCGTCGCGCTCGGCCTGGAGGCGACGGACACCGCCCATGCGCCGGATCCGACCGGGGTGCGTGACGGCCTCGACTGGGTCATGACGCGCCTGGTCGCCGTGAAGGCTCCGCTCGTGCTGCTCCTGGACGACATGCACTGGGCCGATCTGGAGTCACTCGGCTGGCTCGCCTCGTTCGCACCGCGGGCGGCCGATCTTCCGCTCCTGATCGTCGTGGCCTACCGGCCCGACGAACTGCCGCCCGAGGCGGCCCCCTTTCGCACGGTCGTCGAACGGCATGGCAGCCGTCCCTACCCCCTGGCACGCCTCAGCGCGGTCGGCGTGGCGCAGATCGTCAGGAACGAGGTGGGAGAAGGGGCCGAGGACGAGTTCTGCGACGAGTGCTGGTCGGTCACCGGCGGGAGTCCGTTCGAGACGGTCGAGCTCGCCATCAGGCTCGGCGAACGGGACCTGAAGGGCGGCCGGGACGAGCTGGCCGCGATGCGTGATCTGGCCGCGGCGGTCAAGGGCCCGGGACTGCTCGAGAGCCTGCGCGGGCTCGGCACGGCCACCGTCCGTTTCGCCCATGCGGCGGCCGTACTGGGGTCCCCGGTGTCACGGGAGCTCGCGGCCGCTCTGGCGGTGGTGGGCAGTGAGGAGGCCGTCGAGGCGACGGAGAAGTTGCGCACCGCCCGGATCCTGGCCGACGCCCACGAGAGCGGAGGTGGCCTGGAGTTCGTCCATCCGACGACCGCCACGACGATCTACCGGTCCATCCCGTCGGCCCTGCGTGTCGGTCTGCACGACCGGGCCGCGGAGGCCGTCCGCGCGGCGGGGTTCGGTCCCGCGGCCACCGCCCGGCATCTGCTGGAGGTTCCCTGCGACGGCAGGCCCGAAGTGGTCGCATGCCTGCGCGAGGCCGCCCGTGAGTACCTCCGTGCCGGAGCCCCGGAGGCCGCCCGGCGCGTCCTGGCCCGAGCGCTTCAGGAGCCCCCGCTGCCGGAGCACCGGGCCGCGCTCCTCCACGAGCTCGCGTGCGCGACGTTTCTGATCGAACCCACGGCCACGGTCAGCCATCTTCAGGAGGCGCTGGCGGAGCCCGGAGTCGATCCCGAGCTGCGGGCCTCCATCGTCTACCGGCTGACCCAGGCGCTGGCCCACACCGACCGGTTGGCCGAGGCCGCGACCGTCTCCGCCGACGAGGCGCGGCTCGCCACCCATCCCCGCCTCCGGCTGCGTATGCAGGCGGATCATTTCGTCTGGAGCGCCTTCCGCGCCGACGAGCCCGACTCGCACGCGCGCTCCCGCAGGCTGGCGCGGCTGGCCGAGCGGGTGACCGGCCGCGGTCTGGAGGAGCGGTACATCCTGGGTTCGCGTTCCTGGGACGCCATGGCGCGCGGCGAGTCCCGGCAGACCGCCCTCGCGTACGCCGAACAGGCCCTGCGGGGCGGACTGAGCTGGACCGAGCAGAACCGGGGGTTCGAGGTACCGGTCGCGGTCGCCATGGTGTTCATGTACGGCGATCAGCCGCGGCGGGCCGAGGAACTGTTCGCCGACGGCATCGCCGAGTGCGAGCGCGAGGGCTGGCGCGGCTCCCACCTGGCTCTGGGGCAGACCCTCTACGGCTATATCCGCTACCGTCGCGGCTGTCTGGCCGACGCGGAGGATCTGGTGCGCGAGGGCCTGCGCGTCGCCGACCGGGTCGAGGGCGCCGTCCCCGCCCAGTGGTTCGCCATCGGCATCCTCATGCAGATCCTGCTCGCCCGCGGCCGCACCGCCGAAGCGCGCCGCCTGGCCGACTCCTACCGCTACGGCGAGATCGTCCCGAACGCCGTCATCTACCCCGATCCCCGCACGGTGTACGCCGAGCTGCTGCTGGCCGAGGGCCGGCACGCGGAGGCCGTGCCCCTGTTGTCCGCGGTCGGAGAGTGGCTGGACGCACGGGGCTGGCACAACCCCTCCTGGTGCCCCTGGCAGCTGCATCTGGCATCCGCCCTCGCCGCCACCGATCCCGACCGGGCGCGCTCCCTCGCCCAGCACGCCGTCAAGCGCGCCCGGGACTTCGGCGCCTCCTCCACCCTCGGCCAGGCCCTCCACACCCTCGCCGAGGTGACCGGCGGGCTCGCGGCCCTCGACCTGTACGCGCAGGCCGTGGACCACCTCGAACAGTCACCCGCTTCCTACGAACTCGCCCGTGCCCAGATCGGCCACGGCGCGGCCCTGTCCCGGAACGGGCGGCTGCAGGAAGCCGCTGACCGGCTCTACCGAGGGCTGGAAGGCGCCGTGCACTGCGGGGCCGAGGCACTGGCGGCCCGTGCCAGGGAGGAACTGTCGGCTGCCGGAATGCGCCCGCTTCCGTTGCGATACGCGCAGGCGGACACGTTGACCGCGCAGGAGCGCCGTACCGCGGAACTGGCCGTCCACGGACAGCCGGCCGCGGTGATCGCCAAGGAACTGCAGCTGACCGAGCAGGGTGTGCGGCAGTTGCTGTCCTGCGTCTACCGCAAGGTCGGCACCGACGCCGCAGGCCTCGCCAGGTCCCTGGAGTCCTTTCCGCGTCAGCGGTCGTGAACCGCCCCTCCCGGCGCCGGGCCGTGGTCACACGGTCCGTGTACGCCCCTCCCAGTACGGGTCCCGCAGCCGCCTTTTGTACAGCTTGCCGTTGGGATCGCGGGGCATCTCGGTGATGAAGTCGACGCTCTTGGGCCGCTTGTAGCCGGCGAGTCGCCCGGCGCAGTGGTCGAGGATCGTGGCGGCGAGGGCGGGGCCGGGCTCGTGGCCCGGGGCGGGTTCGACGACGGCCTTGACCTCCTCGCCCCATTCGTCGTGCGGGATGCCGAAGGCGGCGGCGTCGGCGACGGCCGGGTGGGCGAGGAGGACGGACTCGATCTCGGCCGGGTAGATGTTGACCCCGCCCGAGATGATCATGTCGATCTTGCGGTCGCGGAGGAAGAGATAGCCGTCCTCGTCGAGACAGCCGAGGTCGCCGACCGTGAAGAAGTCACCGATGCGGTTCTTCTCCGTCTTGGCCCGGTCCTTGTGGTAGGCGAAGCCGCCGGTGTTCATCTTCAGGTAGACGGTGCCGAGTTCGCCGGGCGGAAGCCGGTTGCCGTCGTCGTCGAAGATCGCGAGTTCGCTGATCGGCCAGGCCTTGCCGACCGTGCCGGGCTTCTTCAGCCAGTCCTCGGCGGTCGCGAAGGCGCCGCCGCCCTCACTGGCGGCGTAGTACTCCTCCACGCACGGGCCCCACCAGTCGAGCATGGCCCGCTTCACGTGGTCGGGGCAGGGGGCGGCGCCGTGGATGGCGTGCCGCATGGAGGAGACGTCGTAGCGGGCCCGTACGTCGTCCGGGAGCGCGAGCAGGCGGTGGAACTGGGTGGGGACCATATGGGTGTGCGTGCAACGGTGGGCGTCGATCAGGCGGAGCATCTCCTCCGGAGTCCACTTGTCCATCAGCACCAGCCGGTGGCCTATGTGCAGGGACGCGCCCGCGAACTGGAGTACGGCGGTGTGGTACAGCGGCGAGCACACCAGGTGCACGTTGTCCTCGAACGGCCTGATGCCGAAGATGCCGAGGAAGCCGCCGAGGTAGGACTCCTCCGGCGTCTTGCCGGGGAGTGGGCGCCGGATGCCGCGCGGGCGGCCGGTGGTGCCCGAGGTGTAGTTCATGACCCAGCCGAGCGTGCGGTCCGCGGGCGCCGACCCGGGTTGTCCGTCGAGGAGTTCGGCGTACGGCCGGAAGCCCTCGACCGTGCCGATCGCGTACCGGTGGGTGCCGGGCAGGCCCGCCTCGTCGGCGGCGTGGCGGGCGGGGGCGGCGAAGCGTTCGTGGGCGAGGAGCACCTTGGCGCCGGAGTCGGCCACGATCCAGGCGATCTCGGGGCCGACGAAGTGGTGGTTGACGGGGACGAGATAGAACCCGGCCTGGCTGGCGGCGAGGTAGGCGGTGAAGAACTCGGGGCCGTTGGGCAGGACGACCGCGAAGGCGTCACCGCGCTCCATCCCGGCCGCGCGCAGGCCGTGGACGAGGCGGTTGGCGGCGGCGTGCAGTCGGCCGGCGGTCCACTCCTCACCGTCGGGGGCGACGAGGACCGTGCGGTCGGGGTCGGCCGCTGCCTGGGCCCAGAAGCCTGCGGGGGGCGTGCTCGTCACTGGCCGCTCCTTCCGGCTATGCGGTTGATACGGTCGACGGCCTGCTCGAAGCCGCGGGTGAGGTCGTCGAAGACGGCCTGGACACTGCGTTCGCCGTTCATCCGGCCGACGATCTGGCCGACGGGCGTGCCGAGCAGCGGCTCGACCTCGTACTTCTGGATGCGGGAGACGGCCTCGGCGACCAGGAGGCCCTGGAGGGGCATGGGGAGGGTGCCGGGGCCGTTCGGGTCGTCCCAGGCGTCCGTCCACTCGGTGCGCAGCTGCCGTGCGGGCTTGCCGGTGAGGGAGCGGGAGCGCACCGTGTCGCCGGAGCCGGCGGCGAGCAGTTTGGCGGTCAGCGCGGTGGAATGCAGATCCGCCTCTGTGGTGGTCAGCCATATGGAGCCCAGCCACACACCTTGGGCGCCGAGGCTGAGTGCCGCCGCCACCTGTTGGCCGCTTCCGATCCCCCCGGCCGCCAGTACGGGCAGCGGATCGACGGCTTCCACCACCTCCGGGGTGAGCACCATGGAGGCGATGTCACCGGTGTGGCCGCCCGCCTCGTAGCCCTGGGCCACCACGATGTCGATGCCCGCCTCATGGTGCTTGCGGGCGTGCCGGGCGCTGCCCGCGAGCGCGGCGACGAGCACGCCCCGGTCGTGGGCGCGCTCCACGACGTCCGCGGGCGGTGAGCCGAGGGCGTTGGCGAGCAGCTTGATCGGATAGCCGAAGGCGACATCGAGCTGGGTGCGGGCGACCTGTTCCATCCATCCGGTGATCCGCCAGCCGGACGCCTCTCCCTCGGCCAGCTCGGGCACGCCGTACTTGGCGAGGGTGTCCTTGACGAACTGGCGGTGCCCTTCCGGGATCATCGCCTCGACGTCGGCCTCTGTGACGCCCTCGACCTTCTTCGCGGGCATGACGACGTCCAGGCCGTAGGGCCTGCCGTCGACATGGGCCTCGACCCAGTCGAGGTCGCGTTTGAGGTCGTCGGGTGCGGTGTAGCGGACCGCGCCGAGCACTCCGAAGCCGCCGGCCCGGCTGATGGCCGCTGCGACGGCGGGGAACGGCGTGAAGCCGAAGATGGCGTGCTCGACTCCCAGTTTCTTGCTCAGCTCCGTCTGCATGGGCGCAGGATGCCGCAGTCCTCCGGACGACGGAAGGGCTTTTCTGATACACCGTCAGATCTCTTGGGCGAGCACCCCGTTGACACCGCTCCCACCTGACACGAAAGTTTCACCACGCAAGGTGATCCCGGAAAGATACTTTCAGCCGGAGCGGCGGGAGGAACCTCGATGACCGACGGCAGAAGCGGACTGACCAGGCGTCAACTCACCAAAGGCACACTGGCTTTGGGCGGCGCCCTGGCCATCGCCCCCTTCCCGGCCGGACCGGCGGGCGCCACCTCGTCCTCCGGCCGGGGCCCGCGCCGCACCACCCTGCGTCACGGCTCCCCCGAGCGCGCCGGCCTCCTCCCCGCGCCCCTCCGCCGACTCGTCACCGACGCCGAGGCGTTCCTCGGCCCCTCCCCCGCACACCCCTGGTACGCGGGCGCCGTTCTGCTCGCCGGGCGTGGCGGCACCGTGGCCCTGCACGAGCCCATCGGCATGGCGGTGCGCTATCGGGCGTACGACGAGAGGACCGACACCGGCGTCGAGTTCCCGGCCGATCAGCAGATCCCGATGGCCGAGGAAACCGTCTTCGATCTGGCCTCGGTGTCCAAGCTGTTCACCTCGATCCTCGCCGTGCAGCAGATCGAGCGGGGTGCGTTGGGACTGGAGGCGGCGGTGGCCTCGTATCTCCCGGACTTCGGCCGGGCGGGCAAGCAGGGCATCACGATCCGTCAGCTCCTCACGCACACCTCGGGGTTCCGCGCCTGGATTCCGCTCTACAGCGCGCCGTCGTACGAGGAGAAGCTCCAGCTGATCTGGAACGAGGCGCCACTGAACCGGCCGGGCACCACGTACCTCTACTCGGACCTGAACCTGATCTCCCTCCAGCTCGTGCTGGAGGAGATCACCGGCCGCGGGCTCGACGCCCTCCTCCACGACGAGATCACCGCCCCGCTCGGCCTGCGTCGCACCCGCTACAACCCGCCCGCCGCCTGGAAGCCGAGGATCGCGGCCACCGAGGACGCCCGCAAGCCCTGGTCCGGCCTGGACCGCGGGCTCGTGTGGGGCGAGGTGCATGACGAGAACGCCTTCAGCCTCGGTGGCGTCGCCGGCCATGCCGGCGTGTTCTCGAACGCGTGGGACCTCGCGGTCCTCGGCCGGACACTGCTCAACGGCGGCGCCTACGGCGGGTGCCGCATCCTGCAGCCGCAGTCGGTGGACCTGATGTTCACCGACTTCAACACCGCCTTCCCCGGCGACGAGCACGGCCTCGGATTCGAGCTCTACCAGCACTGGTACATGGGCGCGATGGCCACCCCGCGCACCGCCGGACACACCGGCTTCACCGGCACCTCGCTCGTCCTCGACCCGACGACCGACTCCTTCCTCGTCATCCTCGGCAACTCGGTCCATCCGGTGCGCGGTTGGCGCTCCGGGTCCGCGCCGAGGGTCGCCGCCGCCGACAACATGGCGCGTGCCGTACCGGTCCGCCCCCGCCACGGTCGTACCGCATGGTTCTCCGGCATGGCGACCGCCACCACCGCGACCCTCGCGCTCCCCGCGCTCGACACGTCCGCCGGCGACGCGTGTCTGCGCTGTGCCCTGTGGTGGGACACCGAACCCCGGTCGGACCTCCTCGTCCTGGAGTCCACGACGGACGGCGGATCGACCTGGCAGCCGCTCCCCTTCACCACCACCCGCCACGGCGGGCGCCCGCAGGACCACGCGACCGGCGCGGTCACGGGCTGGTCGGGCCGCGTCTGGCACCGCCTCGCGGCCCGGCTCCCCACGCACCGGCAGCTGATGCTCCGCTGGCGGTACGCCACCGACCGGCTGTACGTGGGCCGTGGCGCGTACGTCGACGGTCTGCGCGTCGAGGCGGCGGACCGAGTCCTGTTCGACGAGGCCCGACCGGCGGACGCGGCCCGTATCGCGGCGAACGGCTGGAGCTCCTCCGCCGACTGACCGCCCGTCAGTCGGCGGGCCGCTCCAGCACCGCCATCGCCGCGTTGTGCCCCGGCACCCCGCTCACCCCTCCCCCGCGCACCGCGCCCGCCCCGCAGAGCAGCACGTTCGCGTGCGAGGTCTCCACGCCCCAGCGACCGGTGCCCTCCTGGGCGTACGGCCAGGCCAGGTCGCGGTGGAAGATGTTGCCGCCGGGCAGGCGCAGGTCTCGGTCCAGGTCCAGCGGGGTCTTCGCCTCGATGCACGGCCTCCCCTCCGCGTCCGTCGCCAGGCAGTCGGCGATCGGCTCGGCGAGGTGCGCGTCGAGCTGGGCGAGTGTTGACTTCAGCAGTTCGTCGCGTACGGCGTCGTTGTCGCGCTCGAAGAGCCTGGCCGGGGTGTGCAGGCCGAACAGGGTGAGGGTCTGGTAGCCCTGGGCGACGAGGTCGGGGCCGAGGATCGTCGGGTCGGTCAGCGAGTGACAGTAGATCTCGGACGGCGGCGCGGCGGGGAGTTCCCCGGCGACGGCCTGGGCGTGGGCGGCGGCCAGTTGGTCGTAGCCCTCGGCGATGTGGAAGGTGCCGGCGAACGCCTCGCGCGGGTCGACGGAGGTGTCGCGCAGCCTCGGCAGGCGCTTGAGCAGCATGTTCACCTTGAGCTGGGCGCCCTCGGCGGGGGTCGGGGGTGTATCGCCGGTGAGGTCGGCCAGTTCCCGAGGGGAGGCGTTGACCAGGACGTGCCGGGCGGTGGCGACGCCCTCGCCGTCGGCCGTGCGGTAGGTGACCTCGGCCGTACGGCCGTCCGTGTCGATCCGTACCGCCTCGTGCCCGGTGACGATGTCCGCGCCCGCCTGGCGTGCCGCCGTGGCCAGGGCGTCAGTGAGGGCGCCCATGCCGCCTACGGGGACGTCCCAGGCGCCGGTGCCGCCGCCGATCACGTGGTAGAGGAAGCAGCGGTTCTGCTTGAGCGAAGTGTCATGGGCGTCGGCGAACGTGCCGATCAGGGCGTCCGTCAGGACCACGCCCCGCACGAGGTCGTCGGTGAAACGGTCCTCGATCGCGACACCGATCGGCTCCTCGAAGAGGGTCCGCCAGGCCTCCTCGTCGTCCACCCGGTGACGCAGCTCCGCACGGCTCGGCAGGGGCTCGGTGAGCGTCGGGAACACCCGTTTGGCGACCTCGCCGGTCATGGCGTAGAAGCGCTGCCAGGCCGCGTACTCACGCTCGGTGCCGGTCAGCCGGGCGAACGCCTCGCGGGTGCGCCGTTCACCGCCGCCCACCAGCAGTCCGGTCGAGCGTCCGTCCCGTTCCACGGGCGTGTAGGAGGACACGTCTCGGGTGCGGACCCGGAAGTCCAGGCCGAGGTCCCGGACGATCTTCTTCGGCAACAGGCTGACCAGGTACGAGTAGCGGGAGAGCCGGGCGTCGACGCCGGCGAACGGCCGCGTGGACACGGCGGCGCCTCCCGTGTGGTCCAGCCGCTCCAGCACCAGCACGGACCGCCCGGCCCGCGCCAGGTAGGCGGCGGCGACCAGGCCGTTGTGGCCTCCGCCGACGATGACGGCGTCGTACGTACGGCTCGCGGGGCTTCCCTCGTGTGCAGGCATGGTTCTTCGTAACACGTGATGATCTAGGTCGGCCAGACGTGCGGGCGTCCGGAGTCAGGGCCCGCCGGTCGCCCGCTGCTGCCGTAGCGCCGCCACCCTCCGGTACAGCTCGACCGCCTCCGCGCCCCGCCCGAGCTGTTCCAGGCAGTGGGCCTCGTCGTTGCGGCTGGCGAGGGTGTCGGGGTGATCGGCGCCCAGGACGCGCTCGCGGGCGTTGGCCACCCTGCGGTACTCGGTGAGCGCGTCCGGCCAGCGGCCCAGCCAGCCGAGGCTCACGGCCACCTCACGGCGGCTGACCAGGGTGTCCGGGTGGTCGGGGCCCAGCACGCGCTCTCGGATCGCGCTCACGTCGCGCGATTCGGCGAGGGCCTCCTCCCAGCGGCCGAGGCGGCCGAGGTTGACGCCGAGGCCGTGGCGGGCACGGAGGGTCTCGGGGTGCGCGGGGCCGTGGACACGGGTGCGGTCGTCGATCAGGTCGCGGTAGAGCTGGAGCGCCTCCGCGCTGCGGCCGAGCCGGCCGAGGCTGATGCCCACCTCGTAGCGGGCGGCGAGGGTGTCGGGATGGTCGGGGCCGAGGGCCTGGGCGCGGGCGGCGGCGACCTCGCCGTAGGTCTGCAACGCCTCGGACCAGCGACCCAACTGGCCGAGCGCGTAGGCGACTTCGTAGCGGGTGACCAGGGTGTCGGGATGGTGTGCGCCGAGGACGCGGGCGCGGGCGTCGGCGACCTCGCCGGCCATCCGGTACGACTCCTCCAGACGGCCGAGTCTGCTGAGGTTGAAGGCGAGGTTGTGGCGGCAGCGCAGGGTGTCGGGGTGGTCGGCGCCCATCGCGCGCTCTCGTGCCGTCAGGACGGACGTGTAGACCTGGTGAGCGTCGAAGTGGCGGCCCAACTGGCCCAGTACGTACGCCATTTCCTGCCGGGCGGCGAGGGTGTCCGGATGGTCGGGCCCGAGGGCCAGGCTGCGGGCGCGGGCGACATGTTTGTACTCACGCAGGGCGTCGGCGGCGCGGCCTGTGCGGCTGAGGGTGAAGGCGAGCTCGTAGCGGCTGGCGAGGGTGTCGGGGTGGTCGGGGCCGAGAAGGTGTTCGCGTTCGGCGGCGACCGCGCGGTGCACCTCGCCCGCCTCCGTCCAGCGGCCCAGCCGGCCGAGGCTCAGCCCGGCGTTGTGCCGTCCGGCCAGCGCGGTGAGCGTCGCGGCGGACGGGGCGGACGGTTCGTCGGGGACGGCGGTCTCCTCGGGACGGCCGGTGGCCGGGCGGGGGATCCACTCGCCGGTGAGGCCGGCCGCGGCGTCCGGCGGTGTGGTGCGCAGTCCGGCGCCGGTGGCCTTGTGGCCGGTGGTCATGCCCCGGGTCCAGGACGGCAGCCGGGGCGTGCGGGCCACGGGCTCCGGGGGCCTGAGGTCGGGCTGCGGGGTCACCACGGTGGGCACATACGCCGGTGTCGTACGGCCCAGGCTGATCCGGCGGCCCAACTCGCGCCCGTCGTGCGGGCGTTCCTCGGGTCGTTTGGCCAGCAGGTCGAGGATGACCTTCTCGAAGTATTCGGGCAACTCGGCACGGTGGCTGCGCGGCGGGCGGGGCGGGGTGTCACGGTGGCCGACGAGGATCGCCCAGGGGTCGTCGAGATCGAACGGCGGTACCCCGGTGGCCATCTCGTACAGCACGCAGCCCAGCGAGTACAGGTCGCTGCGCTGGTCCACCTCGTCCCCGCCTATCTGCTCCGGCGACATGTAGTGCGGGGTGCCCATCGCGATGCCGGTGCCGGTCAGCCGGGAGGTGAAGCCGATGTCGTGGGCGAGGCGGGCTATGCCGAAGTCGCAGATCTTCACCGTGCCGTCGGCGAGCCGCATGATGTTCGCGGGCTTCAGGTCGCGGTGCACGATGCCCTGTTGATGGGTGTAGGCGAGGGCCGCGGCGACCTGGTCGGCGATCTCTACGACGTCCGGGACGGGCAGCGGGTGGTGCTTGTTGTCCTCCAGGAGCTGGCTGAGGTTGCGGCCCTCCAGCAGCTCCATGACCAGGAACAGGACCCCGTCGGACTCACCGAAGTCGTGGACGACGGTCACGCCCCGGTGTTGGAGCGCCGCGGCCACCCGGGCCTCGCGGCGAAACCGCTCCCGCAGGACACGGGTGAAGGAGTGGTCGTGGTGCGGTCCCAGCGGCTTGAGGCACTTCACGGCGACCTGCCGGCCCAGCGACTCGTCGCGCGCACGCCACACCTCGCCCATACCGCCGCGCCCGATCGGATCGAGCAGCCGGTACCGGCCCTGGATCAGCCCGCTGTCCCCCATCTCCCGCGCTCGCCCCCCGTTGTGGTCCGCCCGCCCTCCCCCGGCTCGTTCAGTATGGCGACCTATCGTCCGTCTTTGTACGGTGCCGGGCGCACGCCCGGGCCGAGCCGGGCCATGGCGCGCAGGATGTGTTTGGGGGGGAGTTGCCAGCGCAGACGTGCGGGAACGCAGCGCAGCAAGGTGCCCGTGGCGCGCAACTGGCGGGTGACGGTGGCGGGTTTCGGGGCTGGTCTGCCGTACAGCTCGTGGGCGTACGGCGGCAGTGCGGCGTACGCCAGGTGCGCCACGCGCCGCCACAGCACCTCGCGCGCCGGGACGAGAAGGGGGTGCGTCGGCGGGCGGAGCAGGAAGTCGTCCACCGCGCGTGCCTCGGGTCCGCAGGCGAGCTCGGGGCGCACCTTCTCGAAGTACGCCGCCATCTCGTCCTGGTTCGCCGGTACGGCGTCGGGGTCCAGGCCGACCAGCCGGGCGCTGACCCGGTGTTCGCCGATGTAGCGGTCGGCCCGCGCGTCGGTGAGGCGGAAGCCGGAGCGGCGCGCGACCTGGAGGTAGGAGTCGATCTCGGCGCAGTGCACCCACAGCAGCAGTTCGGGTTCGTCGACGCCGTACCGCTCCCCGGTGCCCGGGTCGGTGGCGCCCAGCATGCCGTGGATCTTCCGCACCCGGGCGCCCGCCTTCTCGGCGGCCTCCGTGGTGCCGTAGGTGATGGTGCCGACGAAGTTCGCTGTGCGCAGCAGCCGGCCCCAGGCGTCGCGCCGGAAGTCGGAGTTCTGCATGACGCCGCGTACGGCGCGTGGGTGCAGGGCCTGGAGGTAGAGCGCTCGGATGCCGGCCACCCACATCATGGGGTCGCCGTGCATCTGCCAGGTCACGGAGGAGGGGCCGAACAGCCCGGGGTCACCGCTGCGTAGGGCGTCCACCCTCGCAGTGTGACCAGGATCGCTAGTTGGCACAAGGAAACGTTCCTGAACTGCACTGATCCGGGACCGGACCGGGATCGGATATTCGGTGTTCTGCCCGCCCCATGAGGACACAGGATGGTGCGCATGACTTTGGCCACCCCCATATTGCACACCGCTCGCCTGCGGCTGCGCCCCTTCACCGAAGCCGACGCGGACCCCCTGTTCGCGCTGCACAGCAGCGCCTACGTGCTGCGGTACTGGGACTCCCCGCCATGGACCGAACGGGCCCGCGCCGAGCGCTTCATCGCGATGTGCCGGGAGATGGAGGATGAAGGAACCGGGGCGCGGGTGGCCATCGACCGTGCTTCTGACGGGGCCTTCGTCGGCTGGTGCGGTCTGACCGGATGGAACCCGGACTACCGCAGCGCCTCATTGGGCTACGTCCTCGACGATGCGATGTGGGGCCACGGCTACGCGACGGAGGCCGCGCACGCCGTGCTGCGGTGGGCATTCGACACACTGGACCTGAATCGGGTCCAGGCCGAGACCGATACGCGCAACGAGGCATCCGCCCGGGTCCTGGAGAAGATCGGATTCGTGCGTGAGGGGACGTTGCGGGAAGACTGCGTCGTGAACGGCGAAGTATCCGACTCGTGGGTGTTCGGGTTGATCAGGCGAGAGTGGCGGCCGTCGGCCGTGCCGATTCCAGCCCGTGAAGAGCGGAGCTAGTCCGTTTCTGGCAGAGACCGCGTCCGGGTTGAGTGAGGAAGCCTTGACGGGTGAGCCCGCCCAAGCGGCCGCGGGTGACGTTCATGGCCGGGTCGTCGGTGGGCATGCCGAGGAGTCCGTGTAGATCACGGACCCGGAACGCCTGATCGGGGTGGATGTTGAAGGCGTTCAGGATGACCTGGTAGGCGGTGGTCAAGTGGGGCCGTTCGGGTTCGGTTCCGGTCGGGGCGAGTTCCGCGATGACCTTCCGGGTCGTGACGTTCCGCCAGACGCGCCTCGGTCTCGGCCAGGGCAGCGTCCAGGGCCGCCACGAAGTCATCGCACCAGGCTGCTTCACCTCGCACTCCGGCGTCCTGCGCCGAGATCGAGGGAGTCCGGCGTCACGGCCCAGACCGATACCGGTCGCCGCCGAGGCTCACCTCTGCGAGGGAGGCACCGGGAAGAGCATGCAGCTGCTGGTGGCGTGGGCGAGCAGACGGTCCGTACCGTCGACCAACTGTGCCTGGGCCAGGGCGGTTTGACGGCCCTTGCTGACCACCGTGCCGATGGCGCGCACCGTGCCCGTGTCCACGGTGATCCGCCGGAGGAACTTCACCGTCAGGTCGAGTGAGGTGTACGCCATGCCTTGCGGGAGGGTGGACTGGACGGCACAACCCGCCGCCGAGTCGAGCAAGGTGGCAAAGATGCCGCCGTGCACGCTGCCGATCGGGTTGTAGTGCTCCTCACCCGGCGTCAGGGAGAAGACCGCCCTGCCGGGCTCCACCTCGTCCAGAGTGAAGTCGATGGAGTAGTTGATGGGCGGCCCCGGCAGTCGCCCCGCCTGCAACTCACGCAGGAAGTCGATGCCGGCCATGCGTCCGGCGGCCTCCGCCAGGATCGCGGGATCTTCCCATTGATACGTACGTGTCCGTCCCACGACCGAGCGCCTTCCCGTCTGACTTTTGCAAGTGAAGCTAGCTTCCGTCTCACCTGACTGTCAATGACGAAGCCAGGACCCTACGATGGCTGGATGGAGTGGCTTGAGGCGAGCACGGAGAACTGCCCCGTCCAGCGCACGCTCGACGTGGTCGGAGAGAAATGGACGTTGCTGATCTTGCGGGACGCCGTCAACGGAGTCCGCCGCTTCGACGACTTCCACCGCCACATCGGCCTGTCCGAGGCCGTCCTCAGCGACCGCCTCCGGAAGCTGATCGCGGCAGGCATCCTCAAGACCGTCCCCTACCAGGAGCCGGGCAGCCGCTCCCGCAACGAGTACCGCCTGACCCGCAAGGGCTGGGACCTGTGGCCTGTCCTGATGGCGCTGAGCCAGTGGGGCGAGGCGTACGCCCTCGGCCCCGGGGGGCCCGTACTGGACATCCGTCACACCGACTGCGACGCCCCGGTCCGCGTCATCGTCGAGTGTTCCGCGGAGCACTCCACCCTCACCCCCGGGGAAGTCACCGCCCGACTCGGACCCGGTGCCCGCATCCGGTCGTGAGCACGCCGGTCATGCGGACGCCGGGCATGGGCACGCCGGCCATGATATTACGGACGTCAGGCCATGGATTACCCGTGAGTGCGAAGCATGGGCCTTACGGAGCGAACGGAGGAAGCTCGTGGTGCGCTACGCCAAGGAGCACAAGCAGGTGACGCGGCGACGCATCATCGAGAAGGCCGGCCACCGGTTCAAGCAGGACGGCATCGACGGCTCGGGCATCTCCACGCTGATGGCGGACGCGGGGCTCACCAACGGAGCCTTCTACGCCCACTTCGCGTCCAAGGACGACCTCGTCGCCCATGTCGTGGCCGAGGAACTGCACACGCAGGTCGCGAGCTACGGCACCTTGCGACCCGGCCGCCCGGGACTCGAGGACCTCATTCGCGAGTACCTGTCCCCCGAACACCGGGACCACCCCGGCCTCGGATGCCCCTCCGCCGCCCTTCTCGACGAGATCGGCCGCTGCGCGGACGGGACCAGGCAGGCCTACAGCGACGGCGCGCAGGCCATCCTGGAGGAGATCTCCGCCCGCCTGACACCCGAGGACCCGCGGTCCGCTCAGGCCAAGGCCATCGGGCTCTTCACCATGCTGGTGGGGACGTTGCAGCTGTCCCGCGCCCTGTCCGACCAGAAGCGCGCCGATGAGGTCCTGGAGCTGGGGATCGAGAACGCTCTCGCGTTCATGGGGTGAGGCGGAAGACGAGGTCGCGTCAGCGAACGGGCGCCTCGAGCCGCTCACCCAAAGGGCGCCACGACCCTGAGGCACCATCCTCGGCCCAGACTACGACCGCACCGCACGCCTTTTGCCGCTCGAGGAACTCGAGAGCCGTCTCCACGAACTGCCCGTGGAACTGGAAGATGCCGCCATGGCCGGCGTCGGGGTAGAGGACCAACTCGCCGTTCGGCACTCGCCGCGCCAGGTCGACCGAGTTCTGGGTCGGAACCATCCTGTCGCTCTCGCCGTTTGCGACGAGCACCGGCTGGTGGATGACCGAGAGGTCGTGGGGCCGATCCAGCCCCCGACGGCGAATGGCCTTGAGCTGAGCGCCGTACGACGTGAGATCTGTGGTCACAGCGGGCTAACGCCGCACCCTCGGCATCCCGAGCCCGATCCAGGAGATGATCTCCCGCTGGATCTCGTTGTTGCCGCCGCCGAAGGTGAAGATGACGGCTGAGCGGTAGCCGCGCTCCAGCTCGCCGTGGAGTACGGCGCCCGCCGAGCCCTCCTTCAGCGCCCCCGGTGCGGCGACGATCTCCATCAGCCAGGCGTACGCGTCGCGGCGCGCCTCGGAGCCGTAGACCTTCACCGCCGAGGCGTCCTGCGGGGTGAGCGTGCCCTCCTGCACGGCGCTCACCATCTTCCAGTTCAGGAGCTTGAGGGCGTCGAGCTTGGTGTGGGTCTGGGCGAGGCGGCGGCGCACCCAGGGGAGGTCGATGACCCGGCGGCCGTCGGCCAGCTTGGTCTCCATGGCCCAGCGCTGGACGTCGTGCAGGGCGCGGATGGCCATGGTGCCGTGGGCGGCGAGGGTGACGCGCTCGTGGTTGAGCTGGTTGGTGATCAGGCGCCAGCCCTGGTGCTCCGCACCGACGCGGCGGGAGACGGGGACGCGGATGTTCTCGTAGTAGCTGGCCGTGGTGTCGTGCGAGGCGAGGGTGTTGATGAGCGTGCAGGAGTAGCCGGGGTCGGTGGTCGGCACGAGGAGCATGGTGATGCCCTTGTGGGGCGGGGCGTCCGGGTCGGTGCGGGTGGCGAGCCAGACCCAGTCGGCCGTGTCGCCATTGGTCGTCCAGATCTTCTGGCCGTTGACGATGTACTCGTCGCCCTCCCGTACCGCCCGCGTCCTGAGCGAGGCCAGGTCCGTGCCCGCGTCGGGCTCGCTGTAGCCGATCGCGAAGTCGATCTCGCCGGAGAGGATCTTCGGCAGGAAGTACGCCTTCTGCTCCTCCGTGCCGTACTGCATGATCGTCGGGCCGACCGTGTTGAGCGCCATCAGGGGCAGCGGGACGCCCGCCTGGGCGGCCTCGTCGAAGAAGATGAACTGCTCCATCGTGGTCAGACCGCGTCCGCCGTACTCCTTGGGCCAGCCCACGCCGAGCCAGCCGTCCGAGCCGAGCCTCCGGATCGTCTTGCGGTAGTAGCGCTTCTGGGCCGCCGGTTCGGTGAAGCGGGTCTCGGCGAGGTCCGGCACCAACTCGGCGAAGTAGTCGCGCAGTTCGCTGCGCAGCCGCTGCTGCTCGGGCGTGTATTCGAGATGCACGGCGCCTCCAGGCTCCCAGGACCGGTCCTGTCGGCGCACACCGTAGAACGTGTTCCAGAAATTGGGAATGGCGAGGAGCGGGCGAGGACGACGGCCGGCCTGGCCCATCACCCCCGGCCGAACGTGACCCAGCCGTACGTGGCTCAGCCCTACGTGGCTCAGTCGAGCGTGGTCATGAAGTCCGTACAGGCCCGTGCGCAGTCGCGGCACGCCTTCGCGGCGTCCTCGGCGTCCGGGTGCTTGTCGAAGACGTGTGCGCACTCCAGGCAGACCGTGCGGGTCCATTCCAGCTGAACGCGGAGGGCGCTCTCGGCGTCCTCGTCCATGTGGCCCTGCTCGCCCAGCGCACGGCAGGTCGCGTCGCACACCTCGGCGCACAGGATGCCCTTGCGTCGCACAAGTTCCTGTTCCTCGGTCCCGTCCGGATCCATGAGGCTCGCGCGCAGGGCACAGGCACGGGCGCAGTCGGTGCACGCCTGGGCGCAGGCGAAGCGGTCCTCCAGGAATTGGACGAGCTCTTGCTGGGACGTAGTCGATGTCACACGAGGCGGGTAGCCGGAGCCGCCGACGCCAAACCCGGTGTTCCCCTGCCTGCCGACCGATCATGACCAACGGGTTCATGAGCGGGGCCAGGGGTACTCGCGGGCCATGGACACCACTTGGATGGACATCGCCGCAGCACGGGGCGCGCTCGCCGTCGGGCTGCTCGTGGCCGGTGTGGTCGTCGTGGCGCTGCTCATCGGCGCCTTCGTCCTGGGCAGCCGCATCAGGCGCCGGGAACCGCGTCCGCCCCGTCCCGAAGAGCAGCCCAGGCTGCCCGACGAGGGCCCGGTGCACGAGATCCGGGAGCACCGGGAGCCCGCCGAGGTGCCGAAGAGTGACCACCGGCTCACCCCGCACGACCTGCCCGCCCACGGCAACATCCCCTCCCGGCCCAGCCAGTCCCAGGAACGGCCGCGCTGGACCGAGGGCGGCAGCGGATCGTTCGGGAGCGGCGGCACGTGACACCTCCGGCGCTGTCCTGGGCCGCCGTCCGGTAACCCGCCGTCGAGGCGAGGCCGAAGGGTGATCAAGGTGGAGAAGCTGCCGCGCAAGACGTACGAGAAGGAACTGCTGCGTCTGCAGATGGAGTTGGCGAAGCTCCAGGAGTGGGTGCGCGCAGAGGGCGCCCGGCTGGTCCTGGTCTTCGAGGGGCGGGACGCGGCGGGCAAGGGCGGCACCATCAAGCGGGTCACGGAGCATCTCAACCCGCGGGTCGCACGGATCGCGGCCCTGCCCAGGCCGACCGAGCGCGAACGCACCCAGTGGTACTTCCAGCGGTACATCCAGCATCTGCCCGCCGCCGGGGAGATCGTGCTGTTCGACCGCAGCTGGTACAACCGGGCCGGCGTCGAGCACGTCATGGGCTTCTGCACCAAGGAGGAGCACCAGCTCTTCCTGCGCCAGTGTCCCCTCTTCGAGCGGATGCTGGTGGAGGACGGGATCCTGCTGCGCAAGTACTGGTTCTCGGTGAGCGACGAGGAGCAGCAGGACCGCTTCCGGCGCCGCCTGGAGGACCCTCTGCGCCGCTGGAAGCTCTCCCCCATGGACCTGGAGTCGCTCACCCGCTGGGAGGACTACTCCCGGGCCAAGGACGCGATGATGGTGCACACCGACATCGCCGAGGCGCCCTGGTACGTCGTCGAGAGCGACGACAAGCGCCGGGCCCGGGTGAACATGATCGCCCATCTGCTGGACTCCGTGCCGTACCAGGACGTCCTCCCGCCCGTCCTTGACCTGCCCGAACGGCCGGAGTCGAGCGGCTACCAGCGACCGCCGCGCGACTTGCGGACCTACGTCCCGGACCACGCGGCGCACCTCTGAGCCGGCCCCGGCCGCAGTCCGGGTCACTCGCCCCCCGTCATGCCTCCCCGGACCGGACGACGGCGACGGGGCAGTGTGCGTGGTGGAGCAGGGCCTGGCTGACCGAGCCCAGGAGCAGCCCGGCGAATCCGCCCCGCCCGCGCGCCCCGACCACGACGAGCCCCGCGTCGGCGCTGGCCTCGATGAGGGTGTGGCGGACCCGGCCGCGCGCCAGCCTGCGGTGGACGGCGACGTCGGGGTACAGGTCGCGCAGCCCGCCCAGCGCCTCGGCGAGCACGCGTTCCTCCTCGTCGCGCAGGCGCTCCTCGTCGTACGTCACGAAGGGCGGGTCGGCGGGGCTGTCGTAGGCGCGGTCGGTCCGGGTGCTCCAGGCGTGCAGCGCCACCAGGTCCGTGCCGTGCAGGGAGGCCAGGGCGAAGGCGAACTCGACGGCTCCCCGGCCCGCGGGTGAGCCGTCGACGGCGAGGAGTACGGGCCCGGCCGGGTTCGGCCTGCCGCGCACCACCAGCACCGGGCAGGCCGCGTGGGCGGCCAGATGACCGGCGGTGGAGCCGAGCAGCAGGGCGCCGAACCGGCTGTGGCCCCGGCTGCCGACCACTGCCAGGGAGGCGGTGCGCGACTCGATCTCCAGCACGGTCACCGGTTCGCCGACGACGACCTCGCGCATGATCTCGATGCCCGGCGCCGTTTCGTGGGCGCGCCGCTCGGCCTTGGCCAGCGTGCCGTCGACCAGCTCGCGCAGCCCGGCGCCGCTCGGCTCCCAGGGCCGACCGCCATGCGGTATGTGCGCGGCCGGCCAGCCGAAGGCGTGACCAGCCGCAGCCCCACACCGTGCAGCCCGGCCTCGCGCGCCGCGACCTCCACGGCCGCCAGACTCGACGGCGAACCGTCCACCCCCACGACAACCGGGCCGTTCATCGCGCTCCCCTTTCCGCCGCCGTTGTCCTCCCAGCCTCTCCCCGCCGGCCGCGTTCCGCACCGGGCTGAGCCGGGCCGACGCTGAGCCGCGCAGGTCGTCAGTCGTGGAGGACCAGCCGTCCTGTCTGCCCCGGCTCCAGCGACACCCCGCGCCCCGGGAGCCTTACGTCGATGGGCGAGGCGTCGGAGGACGGGACCTCGATCTCCAGCAGCCCGCGTTCCAGGCGCAGGCGTACGCCCCAGTGGCCCTGGTAGCGCAGGGGGAACCCGTAGGAGGACAGCTCGGGCAGGGGCACGGGGTCCAGCCACAGGGCACCGCCCCGGGTCTCCAGGCCGGTCAGTCCGCGCTGGACGAGGTCGAGGGTGCCGGCCATGGCGCCCAGGTGGATGCCCTCGCCGGTGGTGCCGCCCTGCACGTCGGCGATGTCTCCTTGGAGGGCCTCCTGGCAGAACTTCCACGCCTCGCTGCGTCGGCACCGGGCCAGCACCCAGCCGTGGACCAGGCCGCTGAGGGTGGACCCGTGACTGGTGCGGTGCATGTAGTACTCGACGGTGCGCCGCCAGGTGTCCTCGTCCAGCCGCACCCCCAACCGGTGGAACAGGCCCCCCAGTTCGGCGGGGGCGAAGAGGTAGCCGAGCATCAGGACGTCGGCCTGTTTGGACGCCTTGTAGCGGTTGACGGTGTCGTTCTCCGCCTCCAGGATCCGGTCCAGCCGCCGGATGTCGCCGTACCGGCCGCGGTAGCCGTGCCAGTCGAGCTCGGCGAGGTCGCCGTAGCCCGCGAACTGGCTGATGACGCCGTCGTGGAAGGGGACGTGGAGCGTGCGCGAGACGTCCTCCCACCGTTCGAGTTCACCGTCGTCCAGGCCGGTGCGCTCGACGAGTTCGCGCCGGCGGGGCTCGGGCAGGGTGTCCAGCAGCTCCAGTGTGCGGGCAAGAACCCACGCGGCGGTGACGTTGGTGTAGGCGTTGTCGTCCAGGCCGGGTGTTTCGGCGTCCGGGTACGCCTCGTGGTACTCGTCGGGCCCTACGACTCCTTTGATGCGATACCGGCCCAGGCTCCCGTCGTAGACGGCCATGTCCGCCCAGAAGCGGGCGATCTGCAACAGCATCTCGGCGCCCTTGGTGTGCAGGAACTCCATGTCGCCGCTCGCCTCGCAGTACTGCCACACGTTGTACGCGATCGCCGAGCCCACATGGTGCTGGAGCCGGGAGTGGTCGGGCAGCCAGCGTCCCGAACGCGGGTTGAGATGGAGCTGCTGGGTCTCCTCGCGCCCGTCGCTGCCGCTCTGCCAGGGGTACATCGCGCCCCGGCGACCCGCCGCCCTGGCCGAGGTGCAGGCCTGTTCCAGGCGTCGGTGGCGGTGGTGGAGCAGGGCGCGGGAGACCTCCGGGAAGTGCAGGTTGAGGTAGGGCAGGACGAACAGCTCGTCCCAGAAGACATGGCCGCGGTACGCCTCCCCGTGCAGTCCGCGGGCGGGCACGCCGACGTCCAGGTCGGCGGTGTGCGGGGAGAGGGTCTGCAGCACGTGGAAGAGGTGCAGCCGCAGAATGCGGCCCGACTCGCCGGGCACGTCGAGTGCGGCGCGGCGCCAGAGCTGCTGCCAGGCGGTGCGGTGCGACGTGACCAGTGCGTCGAAGCGGGGGGCCCGGCCCACCCGGTCGACGGCGGCGTGGAGCGGGTCGCTGATGGCCGGGTCGCGGGAGGTGTGCAGGGCCACGGTCTTGTCGACGGTGACGGTCCGGCCGGGGGCCAGGTCGAGCGTCAACCGCTGGATGGCGTACGGCCGTTCATGGTGGTCCGTGACGGGTGCGTCGGCGGTCAGCCGGGACGCGATGCCGATCCGGATGTCGGAGGTGCGGGTGCGGCAGCGCAGCCAGACCGTGTCCGGCGCGGCGGTGCCGGTGTGGATGTGGGTCAGATGACGGCCGTCGAGGTCCCGGTAGCGCGGCACGCCGGAGTTGGTGACACCACCGTCCAGGGCCGCCTCCACTTCGAGCGGGCCGGAGAGTCCCTCGGCCGTGAACTCGGTGCGCAGCGCGGCCAGATGGGGGTCGCGCATGTGCACCAACCGATGCTGACGCACCGTCAACTTCCGGTCCCCGCCCAGGTCGTACCGCGTCCGGCGCTCCATCAGCCCTGCGTTCATGTGCAGCATCTGGCGGTGGTCGAGCACGTTCGTGGTGTCGGGCACGATCCAGTCCCCGTCGGGGAGACGGAACCGCAGGGGCAGCCAGTTCGGGACGTTGACCATGTCCTCGTTCTCCACCCGGCGGCCGACGACCTCGGAGGTGAGGCGGTTGTAGATGCCGGCCACATAGGTCCCCGGGTAGTGGATGTCGTCGGCGGTGCACTCGGGGAGCGCGCCCCGGGTGGCGAAGTAGCCGTTGCCGAGCGTGCACAGCGACTCGCGAAGGCGTTCGTCGGCCGGCTTGTAGCCCTCGTATTCCCAGCTCCAACCCGTGGCTTCGGTTTCCGGGCCGCGCTCCGTCACGTCGGCGCTCCTCCCGCGCAGAGTTCTCCGAGATCGTGTACGACGATGTCGGCGCCGTGCCGCAGCAGCCGCGCCCCGGTGTCCGCGCCGGCGGCCCGGTCCACGCCGACCACCAGGGCGAATCCGCCGCGCCGGCCCGCCTCCACGCCCGCCAGGGCGTCCTCGACGACGGCGGCCCGGCCGGCGGGCACGCCGAGTCGGCTGACCGCCTCCAGGAACAGATCCGGCTCCGGCTTGCCCGCGAGACCCAGCCGGGCCGCCTCACCGCCGTCCACGAGGGCGTCGAACAGGTCCAGCACACCGGCCCGGCTCAGCAGCTCACCGGCGTGCCGGGACGCGGAGGCCGCCGCCCGGGGAACTCCTGCCGCGCGCAGGGCCTTCACCAGCCGTACGGTCCCCGGGTAGGCGTCGACGCCGTCCTCGCGCAGCCGCCGCGTGAAGAGGCGCTCCTTGTCCTCGGCGACGGACCGCACCGTCTGGTCCGACGCCTCGATGCCGCGTCCGGCGAGGAAGGCCGCGGCTCCGTCGAGGCGGGACTTGCCGTCCACGTGCCGCAGATAGTCGTCCCGCTCGTCGAAGGGGCGGCGTTGGCCGGGGTCTTCGGGCGGGTGGGCGCGCAGGAAGCCGTCGAAGGCCACCTTCCAGGCGGCGGCATGCACCCGGGCCGAGTCGGTGATCACTCCGTCGGTGTCGAAGACGACGGCGCGCACGTCGTGCAGGACGGGGGCGAGCGCGGTCGCGGACCGGTCGGGAGTGGAGGGCGGATGCATGGTCACGCTCGCTGCGGCTGGTCGGTGATCGGGCGGTGCAGGCGGCGGCGCCACGCCGGTACTGCATCCAGGGGATGCCGGTACAGGCGGACAGCGGGGAACGCGAACCGCACGGCCTCCTCACCTCCGCTCGACGGCTCGCCCGCGCCCGGCGGGATCCGCTCATGGGTACCCGCCAGACCCGCCTTGTCACCTCCCGATGCCGTCGCCGCTGGGCCGTCTGCTCCTGAGAGCCGAGCGGCCCTGGCGTATCGGCGGCGCGCATGGTGTGCTGGAGGTGACGGGAAGGACCCAGAACGGCGCGGGGAAGCGGATGACGGCCGCGCACCGCGCAATCAGGATCCGCGAGAAGTGGATAGGGCCCTTCCCGCCCCTTTCGTACGGGCGCGCTCAGTCACCCCGGTACAGCGCGGTGAGCAGCTCGATCGCCGGCTGCGCCGCGGCCGGCGGGTCATCGCGCCACCAGGTCAGCCGTACGGCGATGGGTTCGGCGTCCCTGAGCGGCCGGTAGACGACGCCGGGGCGCGGGTACTGGTGAGCGGTGGCCTCGGCGGTCACGCCGACGCAGCGGCCGGAGGAGATCACCGTGAGCCAGTCGTCGACGTCGCGTGTCTCCTCGGTCGCCGGGCGGGCGTCGGGCGGCCACAGGTCGGTCGTGGTGGTGCCGGTACGGCGGTCGACGAGAAGGGTGCGGCCGCTGAGGTCGGCCAGCCGGACCGAGCGGCGCCGGGCCAGCGGGTCGTCGGCGGCTACGGCGCACAGCCGCCGCTCCAGCCCGACGATGGCGGAGTCGAACCGCCGGTCGGCCATGGGCCGGCGTACGACGGACAGGTCGCAGGCGCCTTCCGCGAGGCCCGCGGTGGCCGAGTTGACGCGGACGAGCTGCAGGTCGGTCCCGGGGTGGGCGGTGGCCCAGCGACGCTGGAACGCCGGGGTGTGTCGGCCGAGCGCCGCCCAGGCGTAGCCCATTCGCAGCCGGGCGTGCCCGGAGCCGGCTTCCCGGACCAGGTCGTCCACCTCGCCGAGCACCCGCCGGGCGTGCGCCAGGACGCGCAGCCCCGTCCCGGTCGGGGTCACCTCACGGGAGGTCCGCCGCAGCAGCCGTACGCCGAGGGCACGTTCGAGCGAGGCCAGCGAGCGGGAAACGGCCGCTTGGGAGACGCCGAGGGCGATGGCGGCGTCGGTGAACGTGCCCTCGTCGACGATCGCGACGAGGCAGCGCAACTGCCGCAGCTCCACATCCATGACTCAAGCGTATAGATGAAGCGGCGAACGCATTTTGCGCAAAGATCGAGTGGCCGCACGATCGGCGCATGCGCACCCGCCCGGCACCCGCGCCCGCCCCCGCACCCGTCCTCCCGGCGCCCGCCCCCGCATCCGCGTCCGCCCCTGAGCCCTCTCCCGTGGCCCCGCTCGATGGTCCCGGCCGGGCACGCGGACGTCTTGCCGGAGTGGCCACGATGATCGGCAGCGGCCTGTCCACCCAGACCGGCGCCGCGATCGGCTCACTCGCCTTCCCCGTCTTCGGCCCCGTCGGTGTCGTGGCCGTACGCCAGTACGTCGCCGCCCTGGTCCTGCTGGCCGTCGGTAGGCCGAGCCTGCGGTCGTTCACGTGGCGGCAGTGGTGGCCGGTCATCCTGCTAGCACTGGTGTTCGGCACCATGAACCTCTCGCTGTACTCCGCGATCGAGCGGGTCGGTCTGGGGCTGGCGGTGACCCTGGAGTTCCTCGGCCCGCTCGCCATCGCCCTGGCCACCTCGCGCCGCCGGGTCGACGTGTGCTGTGCGGTGATCGCCGCGGCCGGCGTGGTCACCTTGATGCGCCCGCAGCCCTCGGCCGACTACGCCGGGCTGGCCCTGGGCCTGCTGGCCGCCGTCTGCTGGGCGTCGTACATCCTGCTCAACCGCACGGTCGGCCGCCGCATCCCCGGCGCCCAGGGCGCGGCGGCCGCGGCCGGCATCTCCGCGGTGATGTTCCTGCCGATCGGCGTCGCCGTCGCGGTGCGGCACCCGCCCACCACCGGTGCCGTCGCCTGCGCGGTCACCGCCGGGCTCCTCGCTTCGGCCGTGCCGTACCTCGCGGACCTGTTCACCCTCCGCCATGTCCCGGCCCGTGCCTTCGGACTGTTCATGAGCGTCAACCCGGTCCTCGCCGCCGTGGTCGGCTGGATCGGTCTCGGTCAGGACCTGGGCGGGCCGGAGTGGGCGAGCATCGGCGCCATCGTCGCCGCCAACTCGCTGAGCATCCTCAGTCAGCGGAAGGGGTTGCCCCGCCCCCTCACCAGAGTCGATCGTGGGCGGCATGAACGATCACCGCATGGCGCCCGTCAGTGAGGAGGCCGGTGAGGTCAGCCGTTTCTGGGGCCGCCTCGGCCTTCCCGGGCTGATCGACGTGCACACCCACTTCATGCCCGAGCGTGTCCTGCACAAGGTCTGGGACTACTTCGACACCAACGGGCCGCTGATCGGTGGGCTGGAGTGGCCGATCACGTACCGGAAGGAGGAGGCGGAGCGGACGGCTGTGCTGAGGGAGTTCGGCGTCCGGGCCTTCACCGCGATGCTCTACCCCCACAAGCCGGGCATGGCCGAGTGGCTGAACGGATGGGCGGCCGACTTCGCCGGCCGCACCCCCGATTGCCTGCACACCGCCACCCTCTATCCCGAGCCGGATGTCGAGACGTACGTCCGCGAGGCCGTCGAAGCGGGCGCGCGCGTGTTCAAGGCCCATGTGCAGGTGGGAGCGTACGATCCGGCCGACGAACATCTCCAGCGGGCGTGGGGACTGCTGGCCGAGGCCCGCATCCCCGTGGTGGTGCACTGCGGCTCCGGGCCCGCGCCCGGCAAGTACACCGGACCCGAGCCCATCGCGCGGGTGCTGGCCCGGCATCCGAGGCTGCGGCTGATCGTCGCGCACATGGGCATGCCCGAGTACGAGGAGTTCCTCGGCCTCGCCGAGCGGTACGACCAGGTGCGGCTGGACACGACGATGGCGTTCACCGACTTCGTCGAAGGGCTCGTGCCGTTCCCGCGCCGGGCCCGGCCCCGGCTCGCCGCACTCGGCGACCGCATCCTGCTCGGCTCCGACTTCCCCAACATCCCCTATCCCTACCTGCACCAGCTCCACGCCCTGGAGCGGCTGGATCTCGGAGAGGAGTGGCTGCGGGCCGTATGCCACGACAACGCTGCGGACTTGTTCGGCCTACGCCCTGGTCTCCGCTGACGGAATGGTGCCCGTCGCGGCCAGTTGCCGGTACCACAGGGCGCTGTCCTTGAGCGTGCGGCGCTGGGTCTCGTAGTCGACGTGGACGATGCCGAAGCGCTTGGAGTATCCGTAACCCCACTCGAAGTTGTCCATCAGCGACCACACGAAGTACCCGCGCAGATCGACGCCGGCGGCCAGTGCCCGGTGGGCGGCGGTGAGGTGGCGGCGGAGGTAGTCGACACGCTCGGGGTCGTGGACGGCGTGCGTGCCGTCGGGGCGGGTGGAGATGCGGTCGTCGAAGGCCGCTCCGTTCTCGGTGATGACCAGGGGTTGGTTCGGGAACCGGGTGTGCAGGTCCAGGAGGAGTTCTTCGAGGCCGTCGGGGTCGATGTTCCAGCCCATGGCGGTGTGCGGGCCGTCCTGTGCGACGAACTCGACCTGGGGCGAGCCCGGCCAGGGTGAGCCGCCCATGTCCTTGTGACCGTCGTTGTTCTGACGTGCCGTCACACCGTCCCACAGGCGAACGGCGGTGGTGGCGTAGTAGTTGACGCCCAGCAGGTCCAGGGGCTGGTTGAGCTGGCTCAGGTCGCCGTCCCGGACGAACGCCCAGTCGGTGACCGCGGCGGTGTCCTCGATGAGGTCCTCGGGGTAGTGGCCGCGCAGCAGGGGCTCGGTGAAGGAGCGGTTGGCCAGCGCGTCGATGCGGCGCACGGCTTCCTCCCCGCCCTCTCCCCGGCCTCGCAGGACGTGGAAGTTGAGCGTGATGGAGTACTGCGGATCATTGGTGGCGACCGCCCTGAGCTGCTGCACCGCGAGGCCGTGGGCGAGGTTGAGGTGGTGGACCGCGGTCAGCGCCGCGGCGCCGTCGGTGCGGCCGGGCGCATGGGCTCCGGATCCGTAGCCCAGGTAGGCGGAGCACCACGGTTCGTTGAGGGTCGTCCAGATCGCGACGCGGTCGCCGAGCGCTTCGCCGACGATACGGGCGTAGTCGGCGAAGGCGTGGGCGGTCGCGCGGTTCGTCCAGCCGCCGGTGTCTTCGAGGGCCTGGGGCAGGTCCCAGTGGTAGAGGGTCGCGACGGGGGCGATACCCCGGTCCAGCAGGCCGTCGACCAGGCGGCTGTAGAAGTCCAGGCCCTTGGGGTTGGCCGGGCCACGGCCCGTGGGCTGGATGCGCGGCCAGGCGATGGAGAACCGGTACGCCCGAAGGCCCAGGGACGCCATGAGATCGAGGTCGGCTTCGAGGCGGTGGTAGTGGTCGGCGGCGACGTCGCCGGTGTCACCGTTCCACGTCCTGCCCGGCGTGTGCGAGTAGGTGTCCCAGATCGAGGGACCGCGCCCGTCGTCGGTGGCGGCGCCCTCGATCTGGTAGGCGGCGGTCGCGGAGCCGAGGAGGAAGTGTGCGGGGAAGGAGAGGGGCTCGGTGGGTTCCTGCGAGGAAGTCGGCATGCGCGTGTCTCTCTGCTGAGTGATGAAGCGACGAGTCGCGGAGCGGATCGGGTCGGGTCGGGTCGGGTCGGCGGCGACGGAGCCCTCCGGCTCTTATGACGGTCCTCTTGCCCGGAACCAAGGTGATGTTAACGTTAACAAGCTGTCAAGGCCCTCACCCCGACGAATCCCGTCCCCGCCCCCTGCACGCCCCCCTGC
>NZ_LGUR01000013.1 GCF_001270495.1 Streptomyces viridochromogenes | reverse complement strand
CGCTCGGCGGGCGCGCGGACGAGGACGAACAGTGCCGTGCACGTCCAGCAGATCCGGTCGCCGCTGAACCGAGCTTCCCTCCGAGTCCGTCTGGCGCAACCCGATTGGCCACAGGGCCGGGCGCGTGATCACGTTTCGGTATGGCTGAAGCCGCTCTCATCATCTCTGTGTTCTCTGCACTGGCAGCCATTGCCTCCGTGGTGGTGGCATGGCGCGCCCACAGCTTCAGCCAGAAGACACACGAAGAATCGGAGCAGCAGGCAAAGAACCTCAACCGGCGTGACCTCTTCCTTTCGCTGCACGAGAAGCTGTGCGACACGGAGCAGATTCGAGGCCGCCGGGTCATCAGAGAGAAGTGCCGGTCTGAGCCGAAGGCTAGGCGGCTGGGAAACTCAAATGAAGAGCTGGCCCGCGCTGCTGTAGGCGCGCTGGCCATGCTCGACACGCTCGGGCTGTATGTGGAGCAGAAGTACGTAGAGCAGGACCTTGTGATGGCTGAATGGGGCCACGTGCTGGTAGAGCTGCAGGAGCCCGCGAATCTCTTCCTGCAGTTTCGCGACGTGAACGGCCAGAAGCCGTGGCCCCACTTTGGGCGGCTGACGCAAGCGGCTGCCGACTGGGCCCAGAACGAGAGCTGTAGCCGCGATCAACCTGGGCGTGCCAGGTGACGAGACAATCGAGTCAGGTGGCCAGGCCGTCCGGTAACTCCCTTACGGCGCGCTCGCGGTGGTGCTCGGTGGGGATCGCCTCGTACAGGTCCAGGGCGCGGCGGCGGACCAGGCCGATGCGGTAGCCGTCCGGCAGCGCGGTGAGCGCGGCGACTGTACGGCGGCACGCCTCTTCGGTGTCGCCGTCGCTTCGGACACACCACGGGCCCCGGGGAGATCCGACATCCCTGGGGCCCGGCATATGGAGTTGCGTTGTCCAACGACAGCACGGCCCCAGCGTTACGCCGTGGCCGCCCCGTGCGGCTACAGCGCCTTGCGGTCGTTCTCGCCCAGGCGCTCCCAGAGCTCCCACATCCGCTGGAGTTCCCTCAGCAGGCCCTCCATGTCCTTGGACTGGGCAGAGGTCTCCGTGACCGGTGAGGCGGGCGTGCCGTCTTCGCGGATGTCGCCGGCGTGTAGCAGCACGACGTCGTTGGCCCCGTACGTCACCGACTGCGCCTGCATGGCCGTCACCCCGAGCCAGCGCTGTTCCTCGTGCACCATCAGGCGGGCCTGCCCGCTGGAGAAGGGCTGCGGGGTGCAGGACCAGCCACGGGCCTCAGCGATGCGCTTGGCCACGTCGTATGCCGGCATGTGAATGTCTCCCGTGGTCGGCACTGTATGGCGTGGCCAGGATCCACCGGAACGGCGGCCGACCGGCTGGTCGGAGCCAACCCGGTTGCGCCAGCGCCCATTCATCCCTGCGTGGTCGGCGCCGCTGTACGGCGGGGGCCGCGCGGGCGGCTGGTCGGCCCGCCACGGCTAGGGTCGCGTGCATGATGACTTCCCCTCTGGTGGATGCGCTGCGCGAGGCCGGGCGGGCGCTGCAGGACGGACGGTGGCTGATCCGGCCGCCGGACCTGGCAGCGGCCAACATGCTCGGAGACCAGCTGTGGGTGCCGTACCGCGACGTCCTGGAGGCGAAGAGCCCGACCCCGACCGGGTGCGGGAGCGGCTCGAGGCGGTGCCGGCGGCGTGCGCGGCCGCACTGGAAGTACCGGGCATCGAGGACCGCTTCGCGGAGCTGCTGCGGATGGTGCCGCAGGCCCTGGCCGAAGCAGAGCAGGAGCAGGCCGTACAACTGCTGGGGCAGTTCGGAGTCCTCGTCCACGTGATCGGCAACGGTCCGGCAGTGTCGTGATGATCGCGACCGGGTCGACCACAGCCCCGACCACCAGCGCAGGCGTACCACGGTGACGAGGGGCGTGGGTCACCGGCTGGCGGAAGCCGAAGCTGACCACGCACCCCTCGCCTTGCGCGGCGTCGCGCGCCAGCTGCGAGACCTCAGAGGCGGAGCGCGCGTCTTCGTCGTCGCCGGTCTCCACCGCCAGGTAGACGGCGAAGCAGTCGTCGGTGTCGCACACGACAGCCACCTTGGCACCGAAGTACCTGACCGGAGGGATAGCCGTCTGGCCCTCGTGCTCGACTCCGCCTCACCTTGTACGGTCCCCGTTCGCCGCGATGTCTTTCGTTGGCGCCCCGAAGCCCCTCGTGGAACTGATGGGTGCCTTCATCGCCGATCCTCAGGCCGTGGTGGATCTGAGGCGTTACTTCGGTATCGGTCTGCCGCCTGGCCTCGTAACTGGCCTGCGACACCGCTTATCACCGAGTTTGGGCAGCACTTGGTGATCACAGGGGCAGAAAATGTCGATGAGAACTGACACCGGGCATGGGCGGGTGGGCCCCTGCTCAGTGTCGGCGTGTGCAGGGCGTCAAGGTCGTTCGTCCTCGGCTTCGCCGTCCACCGTGGGTGGTTTGCCAGTCGAGTTCGGCGAGGCTCTGCCCGCACGTCTTGCTGCTCTGTGCTGACCGGTGACCCAATTCACACGCCGCGAAGTCGGCCCTCCAGACTGAACAGGGTGGATCGCCGTCTGATCCGCCCTCGTCCCAGCAGCCAGCCCTGGAGAAGGTCCCCATGAACGAGAACCTGCGCTTCGGTATCTACCTTCCGCCGTTCGGCCCGTTCGGCGACCCCAACGTCCTCGTCGAACTGGCGGTGCGAGCGGAGGCCGCGGGGTGGGACGGTGTGTTCCTGTGGGATCACGTGGTCACCGAGGCGATGCCGATCGCTGATCCCTGGACCACGTTGGCCGCGATCGCGCACGCCACCGAGAATCTGCTGCTCGGCCCGACGGTCACGCCGTTGGCCCGGCGCCGGCCGTGGATGGTCGCCCGGCACGCGTCCACCGTCAGCAGGCTCTCCCAGGGGCGGCTTATTGTCGGCACCGGAGTGGGCGTCGACGAGTCCGGTGATTTCAGCAGCTTCGGGGAGCCCACTGAATTGGCGACCCGCTCGGCGATGCTGACCGAGGGGCTTGAGTTGATGCGGGCGATGTGGGCTGGTGAGGCGATCCAGCACGGCGGCCCGCATTATCAGGTGCACCTGGCGGCCACGGAACCAGAACCGCATCGCATTCCGGTCTGGATGGCCAGTTCCACCAACAACCCGCGGGTGATCAGCCGTGCCGCCAACTGCGACGGGATCTTTCCTAACCGGGATGATCACGAGCTGATCCCCGAGGAGATCGCCGACATCCGCCAGGAGTTGCACCGCTCCGGGCTGCCGGCCGACCGGCCGTTCGACATCGCCGTGCGTGGCAACGCAAGCCCCGCGTGGCAGGAAGACAAGACCGTGGACCTCAAGGGACTCACTCAGGCTGGCATGACCTGGTGGCTGGAGTCACTGATTCACTTCGACCCGCTGAATCTGTCGATGACGGTCGTCGACGCTGGTCCGCCTCGCGTGTAAACGGCGTTGCCGCAGCGGCCTGGTCACCCGGTGGCGTTCTGTGCTGCGGCTCGGGCCTGGGTGAGGGCGAGTCGGTAGGATTCGGTGCCGGTCTGGATGAGGTTGCCGCCGAAGGTGAGCCGGTCGACGATGGCCGCGCAGAGCCGGGGGTCGGTGAAGGTCTTGGTCCAGCCGCTGAAACTCTCGTTCGAGGCGATGGCGACGCTGTTCTTCTCCTCACGTTCCGTCAGAACCTGGAACAGCAGCTCAGCGCCCCTGCGGTCCAGCTCCATATAGCCCAGCTCGTCGATGCATCACGCCGGGCGGCAGGTTCATGGCGGCCACGGCCAAATCCATCCAGAGCGCGGTGACGTCGCGGCCGGTCCGCGACTGCAGTCGGACGACGTCCTCGGTGCGCCACAGCACGGTCCGGTGGCCGTCGACCTTCGGTTATGCGCTGTTGAGCTGTCCACGGCTATCGGCCAGCATCATGTCGAACACAGGGTGGCGGGTGCACTTCACCCGGCGAGACCTCGCGTGGCCGAGGGAAGTGAGCCCATTCATACGGGAGTTCAATGCGCTGTTCGACGGTCTGGATCAGCGGCTGGATGACCTGGGCGTGCCCGAAGGCCAGCCGTTCCTGATCAGTCCGGCGGCCGAGTACGACCTCGCCTTGCGGCCCGGCCGGCGTGGTCGCGGGCCGGGCCGCTGTGAAGGGGCGGGGGACCGGGTGGTCAGAAGGAGTGGGGCCCGAACCGGCCCCACATGATGACCGCGGCGACGATGAGCAGGAGCGCGTTGAACCCGATGGCCTGCGGCTCCTTGCGGCGGGCGTGGAGGCCCATGGCCAGGACCATGATCACAGCCAGGCCGGTGGCGGCCAGCGGGGTGAGCACGGTGGCGATGTCGAAAGCGCCCGGCAGGATCAGCCCGAGGGCGCCGGCGAGTTCGGCGACGCCGATCAGACGCACCACGGGTGTCGAGACGTCACTGACCCACGGCAGCTGGGATATGAGCTTCTCGCGGGGCTGGATGGACTTGGTGACGCCGGCGGCCACGAACAGCGCGGCGAGGACGCCCTGCAGGATCCACAGGAACACGTTCATCGGAGCGGAGACCTTCTTCTTCGGATCCGCCGCGGCGGATGAGGAGTGAGCGGGTCAGGATTCAACGGGGGAGAGCTGGGAGGCGTCAGACGGTGAAGACGCGCTCGGCTTCGTCGCGTTGGGTGTGCAGGTCCCAGTAGAGAGGGGCGATGTCCTCGGCCTCGGCGGTCGGGATTTCGGGAGGGCCGCCCGCGCCGATCCACACGCCGATGGCGACGTGCGCGGCCTGGATACCGGTGCCGGCCAGCTCCTTGTGCAGGTTGAGCGCCCAGTTGCGCAGCGCCGCCTGGGCGGGGTTGACGTTGCCGAGCATCGGGATGGGGTCGACTGAGCCGGCGCCGTTGGTGAAGAGCAGGGTGCCCGCGCCGGCCTCACGCATGGCGGGCAGGACGGCCTGGGTGGCGGTGATGGCGCTGTTGAGCAGGAAGTCGATCCATCCCTGTACATCGGAGGGGCTGGTCTGGGACGGGGAGGTGAGGTTCACGGAGGCGATGCTGGGAGCGGGGGAGTGCTCCAGGACGTCGATGCCGCCGAAGCGGGTGGCGGCGTCCTTGAGGGCCTGGGTCAGCGCGTCGTGGTCGCGCACGTCCGCCGGGAACGCGGCGGCGGTGATGCCCTCGGCGGTGAGCCGGCCGACGAGGTCGTCGAGCTTGGCGCGGTTGCGGGCGATGAGAGCGACGTCGTAGCCGCGCGAGCCGAAGGTGCGGGCGATGGCGAGGCCCATTCCGGGGCCGGCTCCGACGATGGCGATGCTGGGCATGGTGAAGTCCTTTCAAGTAAGTGGGCCAGGCGTCCCACTTTCACTGTCGCACACCGTACAGCAGAAACGGGCCGACCGTTCCACTTGGGTAGAGTGGGGGTATGACCTCGCCACCTTCGGACCAGACGCCAGGCCAGCAGCCCGGCCCGGGACTGCGCGCCGACGCCGAACGCAACCGCTGCCGCATCCTGGCCGCTGCCCGCCGCCTCTACGCCACCGAAGGACTCGGCGTCTCCATGGCCTCGGTCGCCCGCGAGGCAGGCGTCGGCAAGGCCACGCTCGGCCGGCGCTTCGCCACCCGGGAGGAACTCGTCAACGCGGTCTTCGCCGATCGCATGGATGCCTACGCCGACGCCGTCGCCGAGGCACTGGCCGACCCCGACCCCTGGCACGGCTTCATCGGCTACCTCCACGCCGTCTGCGCCATGCAGGCCGCCGACCGCGGCTTCGCCGACGTCCTGACCATGACCTTCCCCGCCGCCAAGGCGCTGGAGGCCCGCCGCGCCGAGGCGTACGAGCGGCTGCTCGAGCTCATCACCCGCGCCAAGGACACCGGGCACCTGCGCGAGGACTTCACTCACCAGGACGTCGTCATCCTGCTCATCGCCAACGCCGGAGTCGTCACCGCCACCGGCGACGCCGCCCCCGACACCTGGCGCCGCCTCGTCGGCCACATGCTCCGCTCCTACGCCGCGCCCGGCGCGCCGATCCCCCCGCTGCCCGACGCCCCGAGGCCCACCGCCCTCTACCGCGCCATGGTCCGCCTTTCACAAACCGGCCCGGGCACCGCCTAGTTCTACTCGGTAGAGGACCGACTGACGGAACTCCTCGGCCTCTCGCCGTACCGCCGAGCAACACTCCAGCAAGGCCTTCAGTCCATGCGGATGATTCCTCGGCCAAGTGCGGCGGTGACAGCGGCGGTCCGGTCGCCGACGTCGAGCTTGGTGTAGATGTGCAGCAGATGGGTCTTGACCGTGGCCTCGGACAGGCGCAGGGCACGGGCGATCTGTTTGTTGCTCTGCCCCCGGGCCACGGCGGACAGGACTTCGAGTTCCCGGCCGGACAAGCCGGCGCCCCGGTCGCCGCGCATATGGGCGAGGACCTTGGCGGCCACGGTGGGCGACAGTGCCGCGCCTCCCCGAGCCGCGGTCTGAACGGCCTCGCAGAGCTCGTGTCGTCCGGTGTCCTTGAGCAGGTAGCCGACTGCGCCGGCGTCGACGGCGGCAGTGATGTCGGCGTCCGTGTCGTAGGTGGTCAGGATGAGTACCCGCACCTCGGGGTGGGCGGCACGGATGGCGGCGGTCGCGGTCGTGCCGTCCATGCCGGGCATCTGCAGGTCCATCAGCACGACGTCGGGTGCGAGTGCGGCGGTCTGGCGCAGTGCCTCGGCGCCGGTGGCGGCTTCGCCGACGACCGTGAAATCGGGCTGGGTGGAGAGCATGGCGGCAAGCCCGTCACGGACCACGGGGTGGTCGTCGGCGAGGAGGACCCGGATCGTGGGACCGGTCGAAGTCCTCATGACGCCGGGGCCATCCGCTCGGTGCCCGACACGGCTGAGGGTCCGGAGGCGGAAGGCTCGGCCGGGAGTGGCACCGTGACGGCGACGGTCGTACCCTCGCCCGGGGCGCTTTCCACCGTGAACGTGCCGTGCAAGGCGGCAATGCGCTCCCGCATGGTGGTCAGGCCAACGCCCGTATGCCGGGCAACGGGTGCGAACCCGGTGCCGTCGTCCTGGATGTCGATCGCCAGGACGTCGCCAAGGTACGACAGCGTGACCGAGACACTCATCGCGCGGGCGTGCCGCCGGGCGTTGGTCAGTGCCTCCTGCACGACCCGCAGCAACTCGCCCTCGGTACTGGGAGGCAGGGCGGCCGGGCGGCCGGTCACGACCGTGTAGGCCTCGGTGCCGGTCTCCTCCGCGAGCCGGGCGGTGAGTTCGCGGACCGCCTCTGCCAGGTGCGTGCGGTCCAGTGGCGCCGGGCGAAGAGCGTGCACGAGGCGGCGGCTCTCTGCGAGGTTGTCCCGGGCCGTGCGCATGGCATGCTCGACGCGGCGGGCCGCAGGGGAGTCGGGTGGCAGGTCGTCGCGTGCGGCGTCCAGCAGCATGGCGATGGACGCGAACCCCTGGGTGAGCGTGTCGTGGACCTCGCGGGCCAGGCGCTGACGTTCGGCCAGGGTGCCCGCCTGACGTTCCGCTGCCGCTCGTTCCGCCTGGGTGGCGGTGAGCTCGTCCAGGAGCCGCTGCCGCTTGTGACTCTCATGGTCGAGGGTGGCGACGTAGCAGGTGATCGTGACCGCCACCGCGGTAGCGAGCACGCAGCCCGTGAGCGCCCGTACGTCGACGGAGCCGTCCGTGGTCAGGCTCTGCCATGACCAGCCGGCGCCCAGCACCAGCACCCCGCCGGCCGACCACCAGGCCCGCCTCAGCCAGTAAGGGCTCAGCACCGCCACGGCGACCGGGAGGAACGCGGGGTCCACCACGGCCATGAACGCCCACCCGGACAAGGCTCCGACGAGGTAGGGCAGCGGCGGGCGGTCGGCGCCACCGCGCAGCGCGATCCAGTACGCGTACCAAAGGGCGAGCCCCACCGCCAGGCCGATCCGCGACAGCGCCGCGCCGGTCGTCATACCCGCCCCGGCCAGCGCACCCGGCACGGACAGGGCGAGCACGGTGGCGAAGAAGGCGTGCTGACCCATGGCCTTCCACCGCTCCCACTCCCACGCCTGTCGCAGTGCCATGGCCCTCAGAGTAGGCGCAGCCGCGTAGCGGGAGAATCAGCCGGCCAGTGGGGGCCGGTCCACCGATCGGTGGATGCAGGGCGCGTCGATCGGTCGATGTGCGTGAGAGGCGCGGGCGGCGACGATCGGCCCCGCAGCCGATGGCCTGCTGCCCCACCGCCCCTTGTGAGGAACCACCAGTGCTCCTGGCCTTCATTCCCAGCCCGTCCATCGGCGAGGTCCACCTGGGCCCGCTCCCCCTGCGCGGCTACTCACTGATGCTGATCCTCGGAATCACCGCCGCGGTGTGGCTGGGCGGCCGCCGCTGGGCCGCTCGCGGCGGAGAGAAGACCGTCGTGGCGGACATCGCCCTGTGGGCGGTTCCATTCGGTGTCGTCGGTGCCCGCCTCTACCACGTGATCACGTCCGGCGAGCTGTACTTCGGCAAGGGCGGCGATCCGGTCAAGGCCCTTTTCATCTGGGACGGAGGCATCGGTATCTGGGGCGCCATCGCCGGTGGGGCCGTCGGAGCCTGGATCGGCTGCCGCCGTAGCGGCGTTGCCCTGTCCGCGTTCGCCGACGCCGTCGCTCCCGGCATCGCACTGGGCCAGGCCATCGGCCGCTGGGGCAACTGGTTCAACCAGGAGCTCTACGGGCGGGCCACCACTCTCCCCTGGGCCCTGGAGATCGACCCCGCGCACCGGCCTGAGGCCACCCCGAACCTGGCCACGTATCACCCGGCGTTCCTGTACGAGTCGTTGTGGTGTCTTGGCGTGGTCGCCCTGGTCCTGTGGGCGGATCGCCGTTTCCGTCTCGACCGGGGGCGGGCGTTCGCGCTGTACGCCGCCGCGTACGCCGCAGGTCGCTTCTGGATCGAGTACCTGCGGGTGGACGAGGCCCACCACATCCTCGGCCTGCGCCTGAACAACTGGACCGCGCTGCTGGTTTTCGCCGTTGCCGTCGCCTACCTCGTGGCTACGACACGGCGCGCGGCCGACAGGCGTGACGGCGTCGACGTCGGCCGGCTCCTTCAGCAAGTGGATGCCACCAGTAGCCCCAAGAACTGACCAATGTCCCTCACATCCGTTTGGAGTTGCCATGTCCCGTGTCTCTGAGACGCTCCCCACCCGTCGGGGTCCGATCATGGTGGCGGGAGGTGTGCTCGTCGCCTTCCTGCTGTCCTCGCTGGTGAACGCGTTGATCGCCGTACTGGCGCACGCGCTCGGTGCACCGGACGACTTCAGCCAGTTGGAGCCATCGAGGTACGTCTCTCTGACCGCGCTGGGAGTGCTGGGAGGATCCGTCGGGTGGACCCTCGTCCGCAGGTTCTCCCCCGATCCCGAACGGCTGCTCCGCCGACTCGTCCCGTCGGTCGTCGTGTTGTCCTTCGTGCCGGACTTTTTCCTGTTCGGCGAGGGTGAAGTGACCGGTGTGGTGGCGCTGCTCGTGATGCACGTCGCGGTCGCGGCGATCGCAGTGCCGACGTACCGCAGAGTCATGCCACTGAGCTCGGCGCGCTGACCCACGCGCCGGCCGGGCCATAGAGCGTTGAGGAGGCACGATCCGCCCGGCACCCCCCAAAGAACCCCCCGAAGACCGACCGGGACGGATAGTGATCAGCCCGCCCACCCGATGTCACGGACCTCGATCGCTCCGGCGTGCGGCATGTACTGGATCCAGCACCGCCGCCCAAAGGCCTCCCGGATCTCCTCAACCGAGCCCGGATCACGCACATCGGGCCAGGCCCGCGGATCCATCCGCGCTACCTCCACGAGCGCCATCCCGTCCGGGCGTCGACTTCGACGCCGTCCCGGAACGTCCCAGGTGCTGTCACCGGCCGTCGGTAGCGTGACCGCCGTGATGGTGGGAACTGAAGAAACCCGGCTGATCGTGCTGCGCGGCAACAGTGCCTCGGGGAAGTCGTCCGTCGCGGCCGGCCTGCGCGAGGGGTTCGGCCGCGGCCTGGCCCTGGTTGGCCAGGACAACCTCCGCCGAGTCGTGCTTCGCGAGCACGATCGGCCCGGCGCCGCGAATATCGGTCTGATCGACCTGACGGCCCGCTACGCCCTGGACGCCGGATTCCACGTCGTGGTCGAAGGCATCCTCTACGCCGACCGCTACGGCGACATGCTCGCCCAGCTGCGCGCCGACCACCGTGGTCCGACGCACGGCTACTACCTGGACGCGCCGTTCGACGAAACCCTCACCCGGCACGCCACCAAGCCGATCGCCGATGAGGTCAACGAGACCCAGCTGCGCGACTGGTACCGGCCGCGCGACCTGCTGCCCGACGGACTCGAGACCGTCATCAGCGCCGACAGCGCCCTGCACGAGACCGTCGACCGCATCATGCTCGACGCCGGCCTGGCCCACCTGCCCGCCATGGACCGCTGACCGGAGCACCGTGGCACCCCGGGGAGCGGGGACGTGATCGCCCTGGTTGCGCGTCGGCGGGCTCAGTACCGGAAATGCGTGGTGACGGCCCGGTGATCCCGTTTAGCGTGATCTGGCTGGCGATTGTCAGCAGCACGTGGTGAACACACTGGAGTACCGATGGCCCTGCCCGCACGGCTCACCGCCGCCCTGGGACAACACCCTGACGACCTCACCGAGGACGATCTGCAGCGTGCGGTCGACAGCCAGATCCCTGAGAGCGTCGACCTCGACTGGAAGAAGGACTTCTACCAGGGCACCGACGCGGGCAAGAAGGAGCTCGCCAAGGACGTGTCCGCCATGGCCAACACCGCCGGCGGCATGGTCGTCATCGGCGTCGACGACGGCAAGCAGGACCACGCCCACGCCCTGGCCCCCTTCGACCCGGTCCCGGGCCGCGGCGAAGAGTGGATCCGCTCGGTACTCGCGAACTGGATCCAGCCCGTCGTACCCAACGTCGGCGTACGGCCGGTGAAGTCCGCCGTCCACGCGGGCAAGATCTACTGGGTGCTCACCGTGCCCCCGAGCACCCAGGCCCCGCACGCGGTCGCCGCTCCGGGCAACGACTACAACTTCCGCGTCCACGTCCGGCATGGCACCACGACCCGCACCCTCGCTGAATCCGAGATCACCCAGCGCTACCGCGACCGCTTCCAGGCTGCCTCCGACGATGTCGACCGTCTGAACCAGGTCGCCGACTCAGGCCTTGGCCACCTGTCGGCCTACCTGACCAGTACCGAGCACGGCGGTAGCCCCAGGGTCACCTACTTCCCGTCCTGGGTGAGCCTGGCCGCGGTTCCGGCCGTCCGAGGCACCTACCCCCTGACCACTCAGGCAGACCGGAACGCAGCCTTCGACCGGTTCTACAAGTTCGCCGGCGAGGGCGTGACCACCCGCGTGCAGCCGGACCGTCCGGTGCTGGTCGGCCGCCGCCAGGTCCGCTTCGAGGGCGATCCCACCGGCCAGCTTCACCAGGACGGCGCCTTCTACGTAGCGCTGCCCCTCAACTTCCAGAGCGACCAGTTCGACTCCGACGGCCCCAAGCGGCTGTTCCAGCGCGGACTTGAACTCGACCTCGTGGCCCTGGTGCAGGCTGCCGCAGCCTGGGCGGCAGAGACCGGAGCGGCGGGCGACGCGATGCTGTCCGCCGCGCTCCACCGCTTCGACGGCAGCGACGATCCCGTGCGCCTGGTCGTATCGGAGAGCGCCTTCCAGCACGGCCCCGCGATGCCGCTCCCCGCAAATCCTGCGCAGACCACAGCCGACCTCGGCGCCATCGTCACCGACAAGCGAGAGGCCGTCGTCGTGGCCTGCGCCCTCGTCTCCGACCTGCTGGCCGACATGGGAGCCCACCAGCCTCACGTCCTGACCCCCGAAGGGGACATCCTGACCGACCGGCTCAATGACGGCTTCCGCCACCAACTCACGGGCTGGGACGTGTGAGGCGGCAGCCACCCGCCAGCCGACAGCACAAGACCCCCAAGCTCAAAGAGGCCCGGGGGTCCCGTGGCGGGAAGCACCACGGCGGCCGCCGCGACGACCGAGGCGTTCCCGCTCTTCGTCAGGACCACCGCATCCCGATCGCGGACAGCTGCTCGCGCCGGTCCTCCGACAGCGTCGCCGCGCGCGAGCGCTGGTTGCTGACCCATGCCCCCAGCCGGAACTGCAGTTCCCATCCCTTGTCTGCGAGCACGGTCTCGACGTGCTTGCGGGGGACGTTCAGGTGGCCCTCGCGCTCGTAGAACTGCTTGGCGGCTGCCAGGTTGGCGGCCCACTTGTCGGCCTGCGTGCGGCGCGGCTGGGGCTTCTCTTCCTCAGTGGCGGGGGTGATCCCGAGGACCTGCTCACACATCCACTGCTGCACAGTGGTGAGCTTGTCCCAGCCCAGACGCTGGGCGCGCACCCACCGCCCGAGATCCTCGGACTGCACCAGCACCGTGCCCGGCTCGGTGGGCAGTTCGCCGCCCTGCTCGAGGTGAAGCCGGGTGAGGTGGAACGCCCTCTGCCACTCCACCGGCCAGGCCGGGCACCACGACGGGTCGATCTCCTCCAGCTGCTCGCGCCGCTCCTCCGACAGCGCGCCGGCCGACGACCCGACCGGGAGCCCCTCGGCACGCCGCTGCTCGATCTCGTCAGCCCGCCGCGCGGCGGCCCGCGCGTTCTTCAGAAAGATCCCCACCTTCGCCCCCTTGTAGGTGGCGTCCAGCGGAGCCAGCAGATGCCCATTTTCCTCAGCCCACCCGCGCACCGCAGCGAGGCCCTCCTCCCACGCGACGTCGTAGTGCGACCACACCATGCCGAGGCGCTCCAGCTGCTCGACACGCTCTTCGTCCAGCGTCCCGCGGGCGTAGAACCTGCGGTTGTCGGCGATCCATTGCCCCAGCGGGAAATCGGCGAGCGAGGCAGGCCACCCCTCGGCTTCCGCCTCCTGGTCGTCGACGGCGGGCACGCGGAACGTGAACGGGACTTTGAGGTCGCCGTGTTCGCGGGCGTAGATAACGGCGGCCTCCACGCCGCGCCGCCAGTGCTCGTGCTCAGGGTTGAGGACCCGCAGATTGATGAACGCGGCCAGCTGCGCCGGGTCACGCGGCGTGCTGAACTTCAGCAGCCGCCGTGCGGGCGCCGACGGACCCCCGGACTGCTTTCCCTCGCCCCGGCCCTCCTGGCCCTGCCCAGCCTTCTGGACGGGCTTGTAGGCGCTCGGGGCCTGCTGCTGCGTCAACTGCTCCACCACCCGGGCGTCGTGCGCCCTGAGCGCCTCCAGCAGCTTCGCCAGCCCGCCGAACGCCCGGGAAGTCAGCATGTTGTCGGCCGTCTCGCCCGGCCCGAGCAGGACCGGGACGACCAGGCTGGCCACCTTGCCCTCGCCGGGCTGCATCCGCAGCGCCCGCCCGACGGCCTGAACGAGGTCGGGCATGGAGCCGCGCACGTCAGCCCAGTAGACGGAGTCGCAGTGCTTGGTGTCGACGCCCTCGCCCAGCACCTTCACCGAGCACAGGAAGCACTTCTCCACGACGGTGCCGTCCGCAGCGATCCCGGCGGCGAACTCACCCAGCCGACGCCGACGGTGGAGCGGCTTGTGCTCCCCGCATAGCCAGTCCGCCCAGATCGTCTTCGGGTACAGCTCGGGGTCGGCGGCGTGCAACTGCGCGGCGACGTGGGGGAGGCCGGCCGCGAACGCCTCGGCTTCCTTGACGACGTGGTGGAAGACCAGCGTGCGCTTGAAGTTCTCCTCCGAGGACGCCTTCAGCAGCGCGGTCTGCAGAGCGGCGAGCCGGGCCCCGCGGACCTCGTCTGAACGGCCTTCAGCGCCCAGGAGCTGGGCGGCCTGGAGCTGGGTATCGGTGATGTCCACGCACACCACCTGGTACGGCGCACAGATTCCCCGGTCGATCGCCTCCGACAGCGTCAGCGTGTAGCAGCGGGCACCGAACGGCCCGTCCGGGTCGTCCTCCATCGACGCGACCAGCTCGCCCGGGGCCCCCTCGGAGTCCTCGTCCAGCTGCCACACCCGGGGCGTGGCCGTCATGTACAGCCTGCGCAGGGACGGGATCTTCTGGTTGTTGTGCACGACCGCCCACGGCTTCCCGATCCGGCCAGAACAGCGGTGGGCTTCGTCCACGATGATCAGGTCCCAACCCGGGAGGCCGGCCTCGTGGGCGCGCTCCAGCGTGCCGAGCCCCAGGCTGGCGTACGTGGCGAACACGGTCACCTTGTCGAACGGCCGCACCCAGGAGACCAGCTCGTCCACGTCCGTGGTGTTGGGGAAGGTCACCTGGTCCCCGCGCAGGGACGACACCCCGATCATCGGGCCCGTACGACCGCCAGCGCGCCAGGAGGCCTCAGTCTGGGCGAGCAGATCCAGCGAGGGCACGAGCACCAGGACCCGGGCCGCGTGGAGCTCCTCAGCGCTCCGGGTGGCCACGAGGCTCTTGCCGGATCCGGTCGCCATGATCACCTGAGTTCGGAGACCACCCTCCGGCACAAGAGATCTTGCAGGCAATTCGAGGGCGCGCAGTACCGCGTCCACGGCTTCTCGCTGGTGGGGGCGGAGTTCCATTGCTGCCATTTCGGTCTGCCTTCTCCTGTAGGCCGGTGGGGATTTCTACGTGGCAGGAAGCGGGAAACCTGCACGTAGACGATGTGTGAGCGGCTACGGTGAAGCCACCGGGACCGGATCGCCGGAACTGATCTGTTGAGAGGAAGCCTGATCCAAAAGGCCCGAACCTCTCAGTGGTGCTGCTAGCTGAGTCCAAAGTCTATCTCATGCTTCAAAATGAAGCAGCAACAACCGAGAAAACCTCTCGACCGTGGCTCAATCCTGTTAGTCTGGCCCCAATGAAACCCAGAAAGTAGCCTGACGGGAGGTCAGTCAATCGTGATTCCAGGCCCCGCTCCGGCCCTGGCCTTTCAGGCTTCCATGACCCTCTGTCACCTCTTCCTGCGCTCCCCCGATTCGCCACGCGCCCTCCCCTCCTTACTACTGCTGCTTTTCCCGCCAGTTCCCCGTGACTCCTGGGGTGTTGGGGCTGGAGCGCAGCGGAGGCCCCGTTCCGGGCTCGGGCGGGGGCGGCCGCAGCGCGGCCGCTGGCGTGTGGCGCGGAGCGCGGCGCGCCCAACTCGCGGGCGCAGCCCGTGAGTTGACGCCGTGCCACGCAGTGGCACGGCTGGCGCTCACGCGGAGCGTGAGCGCAACGGTTGCGCGCAGCGCAACCGTTCGCTTGCTCCGGGCG
>NZ_LGUR01000012.1 GCF_001270495.1 Streptomyces viridochromogenes | reverse complement strand
GTCCGGTGGTGGGCCTTGCGCTGGAGGTGCCGTTTCTTGACACCGGACTCTGCGGGCGGACACCCCCCGGCACGTCCCCTTCCCGCCGTGGGCGGCTGCGGGCTCGTGGGGGCCCGGCTGGGCTTCAGTGCAGGGGCTTGGTGAACCAGTGTTCTGCGTAGGGGTCGTTGTTGTGTGGGGGCGTTTCCTCGTAGCCGAGCTTTGTGTAGAGGGCGCGGGCCTCTGTCAGGTCGTGGCGGGTGTCCAAGATTATGCGGGGGGCGCCCAGGGTTCGGGGTGTGTGTTCGGCGGTCTGGATCAGGAGGGGGGCGCCGCCCTTGCCGCGCATCGGCTTGTGGATGAACACGCGGGTCAGTTCGGCGGTTTCCGGGGCCAGGAGTCTTACGCCCGCTGAGCCCGCCGGGGTGTCGTTGTGCCGGGCCACCAGCAACTGGCCCTTGGGGAGCCGGAGGTCGTCCCCGGTGTGGGCGGCGATCTCGCGTTCCAGTTCGTCCGGGGCCGTACGGCGTCCCTCGTGCAGGAGGTAGTAGCGGTCGCTGACCTCCGTGTAGTACGCCCGCCAGAGCGCGGTGGCGGTGGGGGAGTCGGGGGGTTCCGGGGTGATGGTCCAGGTCATGGCGGTCATTGTGGGGAGGGGTGTTGGCGGCCCCGCAAGCCAATTTGTGTGGCTTCTCGGGCTATCCGCGTTCCTCGGCCGAGGCCGTGCGGGTGAACGAAAGGTGTGTGACTCCGCTGGGGGAGGAGAGGGCCTCGATGTCGTAGGCCTGCTCCAGGCCCTCCAGTCCGTCCCAGAGGCGTTCGCCTCGGCCGAGCAGGATCGGGGCCACCACGATGTGCATGTGGTCGATGAGCTCGGCGGCGAGGAAGTCGCGGAGCAGGGTGACACCGCCGCCGATGCGTACGTCCTGACCGCCCGCGGCCTCGCGGGCCGTCTCCAGTGCCTGGGCGGGCGACGCGTCGAGGAAGTGGAACGTCGTGCCGCCCTCCATCTCGATCGACGGGCGAGGGTGATGGGTGAGGACGAAGGTCGGCGTGTGGAAGGGCGGGTTGGGGCCCCACCACCCCTTCCATTCCGGGTCCTTGTGCCAGCCGGGCGGGCCGAACTTCCCGGCGCCCATGATCTCGGCACCGATCCCCGGGCCGTGCTGCCGTGCGAAGGCGTCGTCGACGCCGCCGGATCCGCCGGAACGGCCGGTCATGCGGTGCCAGAAGCCGGTGGCGAACATCCACTCGTGCAGCCTTTCACCGGCGTGGCCGAACGGTGTGTCCCGGCTCTGGCCCTCACCGGTGCCGAAGCCGTCGAGCGAGATGGAGAAGTTATGGACGCGGGCGAGTGACATGGCGGGCCCTTCCCTTCCTTGTGCGGTCAACGCCTTTCACCATGACGTCGATCGGGGCGCCGCCGAATCGACACGCCGGGGGTGGCCGATTCGGCGGCCGTTTGAGGTGCTTCCCGCGGGCAACCCGGCATACATGTCCACAAGTGTGATCATTTTGGTCGTGGTAGTGGCGGTCGTGGCTGTGCTCGGCGCGGCCGTCCTGGCTCTGCGGGCCCGGGGTGCGCAGAGCGGTCAGGGGCTGAAGCGGCGCTTCGGGCCCGAATACGAGCGGGCCGTGGCCCGGCACGACGGGGACGCCAAGGCCGCCGAGCGTGAGCTCGCCCAGCGGGTGGAGCGGCACGGCGGGCTGCGGGAGCGGGAGTTGGAGCCGGAGGAGGCCCAGCGGTTCGAGTCTCGGTGGACGGCGGCCCAGGAGCACTTCGTCGACTCGCCCAAGGAGGCCGTGGACGAGGCCGACCGGCTGCTAGCGGATCTGGCACAGGCGCGCGGGTTTCCGGACGGCGCGCAGTACGAGGAGCAGCTCTCCGCTCTGTCCGTGCACCACGCGCGCCATGTGCAGGGGTACCGGCATGTGCACCGCCTCGCCCACGCGTCCGTGAGTGACGGACGGGACGGTGGGAGGCCGGGTACGGAGGAGATGCGCGAGGCCATGATTGAGGCCCGGTCCCTGTTCGAGGACTTGAGCGGGCCGGTCGAGCGTCAGCGCGGGGGCTCGCGGGAGTCGCATGGGCCCCGTGAGTTCCGGAAGGGCTCCGACGGGCATCGTGGCCATCTGCCGTGGGCCTTCACCGGGCGTCACGCGAAGGGGAGTTGAGGGGCATGACGGACGCGACGACGACCGGGCGCGAAGTGACCGCGGTCTTCCCGCGCGACGAGTCCGACAAGTTCGGGCTCCAGCTCCAGCACGCCGTCTCCGGATTCGTGGACGGCCCCCGGGCCGCCGTCGAGGAGGCCGACCAGGTGCTGGAGGAGCTGACCGCCCGCTTCACCGAGGCGGTCACACAGCGCCGCCGTACGCTGCGCGGGACCTGGCAGTCGGCGGACGAGCAGGCCGACACCGAGCAGCTCCGGCTCGCGCTGCGTGACTACCGGGAGCTGGCGGAACGGCTGCTACGGCTCTGACACTCCTGGCGCATTCGTCCCTTCCGCCGTCCGGCGTCTCTCCTGCCACTCCCGTACGACCTGTTCCACGTCGTACGGCTTGCGGCCCAGGGGAGGGCCGGGCGGCGGCTTCAGGAGCATGTCGCGGATCTTGGCGTTGACGTCCGTGATGATCTTTCGGACGGCCTGTTCGGACTTGGCCGCGTACGCCGCCGTCAGCGCGTCCTCCGCCTCCTTGCGCAGCGCCAGCGCCGGGGGCAGGACCGACAGGCCCTCGCGGGCCATCTTGCGCTTGACCCACCACAGTTCGTCGTACGGGGATTCCAGATCGGGCGGCAGTGGTTTGCCGGCCCCCGGCAGGCTCTCGAAGTCGCCGCGCTCCTGTGCGTCGTGGATCTGCTTGTCCACCCAGGACTCGAACGGGACCCCGGGAGGCTTTCGCTCGGTCATGAGTTCATTGTGCCGGACGCGGCGGTGCCGGGCGATTTATCATGCGGCGTCGGTGGCCAAAACGGCTGCCCCACAAGGACGTTTCAGGAGGAGCGCACGTGCTCGAACTCACCATGGCCGCCGTGTCCGCGGCGGACGAGGGTGCCACGGCCGGCATGCTCATGGCCGACGCGCCCAGCGAGCCGGGTGCCGTGCTGCGGGTGGGCCGGGACAAGACGGTGTGCCGGCTCTCGACGCCGGACGACTGGCTGTTCGTGTCGCGGGTCCACCTGGAGTTCCTGTGCGGGCCCGACGGCACCTGGCAGGTGACCTGGCTGCGCGGCTCGCAGCCCGACCCGTCCTCCGAGGTGCGGCTCACGGTGGGGGACTTCGCCCAGCCGATCGGCTACGGCGGGACCGTGCCGCTGCCGAGGGGCGGCAGCGGCGAGATCGTCGTCCAGGACCGCACCGCGCCGCGCAGCGTCAACGTCGGCTTCTATCACGAGGCTTGAGCCACCCCGGGCCGCGGCCTCGGGGGGTACCCCGGGGCGCGTGGCTCACGCCAGGACGCGGGCCAGTGCGAAGCCGTCGTAGCCCTTGCTGCCCACCGTCTGGATCGCCGTGCCGCTCAACCTCGGGTGGCTGCCGATCAGTTCGATCGCGGTGCGGGTGCCCTGGACGTCCGGCGCCGCGCTCTCGGCGTCGGCGACCCGGCCGCCGCGCACCACGTTGTCCACGACGATCAGGCTGCCCGTGCTCGTGAGCCGGAGGGCCCACTCGACGTAGTGGGGGTTGTTGGCCTTGTCGGCGTCGATGAAGACCAGGTCGAAGGGGGCCGGGTTCTCGTCGGCCAGCTTGGGCAGCGACTCCAGGGCCGGGCCGACCCGCACCTCGGCGACCTTGTCCAGCCCTGCCCGCGCGATGTTGCGGGTGGCGACCTCGGCGTGCTTGGGGCTGTACTCCAGCGAGATCAGGCGGCCGTCGGCGGGCAGGGCGCGGGCCAGCCAGATGGTGCTGTAGCCGCCGAGTGTGCCGATCTCCAGGATGTTGCGGGCGCCCTGGATCTGGGCGAGGAGCTGGAGGAGCTTGCCCTGGGGCGCGGTGACGCTCACGGGCGGGAGCTCGGCAGCGTCGCTGTCGCGCAGGGTCGCCTGGAGGGTCTCGTCCTCCGGTGAGAGGTGGGCGGAGAAGTATTCGTCGACGTCGTCCCAGAGCTGCGACTCGCTCATCGCCTTACCTTTCGGATAGCTAGTTAGAAGCGGTAAGTAGAAGCGCTAACTAGATGCGCTAACGAATATAGTCGCGTGCGCCGCGCCCCGTCGGGGATTTCCGTGTCGGGGATTTCCGTTTCCCCGTCGGGGTTTCCAGGATCCTGGATTCAACCGATCGGCGCAGGCGGCCGCGTCGGGGGTGGGGGCGCCTCCGGGCGCCGGGACCGGCGTACGGCGAGCACGGCCGTCGTCGTCACGGCCAGGGCGAGTCCGCCGGTCACCGTCAGCAGCCAGGCGGGGAGGCCGGCCGCCGTGCGCAGCCGGTCCTCGTGGATCACCTGCTGGAAGGCGTCGTCGGCCGCCGCCCGGCGCGGCACGTGGTCGCCGGAGATGCCCTCGGGGCGCGGGAACTCGCGGCGGCCTCAGCGGAGGCAAGTGAAACCGCGCACGACTATCGTCATCCGGGCAAAAGGTGTAATTGAGCCTGAAGCGACCGGGTCGGGAGGCCGACGGGCGTGGCGAACGCGGAACACGGTGGGCGACCGGCGGAGGCACTCGGAGCCACGGCCGTCGGCACGGTCCAGGCACGCCTGCGCCTGACGCGGCTCGGCCTGTGGCTGGTCGCCGCGATACTCGCCGTGCGGCAGCTGGCCGTCGTCCTCAGTACACCGCGCGGGGAACGGCTGACGGACCTGGAGACCTGGGTCGGGCCGGAAGGCGTCCTGCATGTGAACGGTTCGCTGTACGAGTCGACGCAGTTCACCGGTACGCCGTTCGGCGGACTCGTCCTCAAACCCCTCACCCGCGCCGCCGAACAGGCCCTCGGCTGGGGCTGGACCTTCGGCACGCTGCTGCTCGTCGTCGCCCTCGGCCTGGTCGCCGCCCGCGCCCTGCCGCAGCCGACGAGCCGGCGGACCTCCCTGCTCGCCGCGCCCGTCGCGATCAGCCTGCTGATGCTGTCGCTGCCGGTGCGCAACACGCTCTACCTCGGCCAGACCAGCATCATGCCGGTGCTGCTCGTCCTGCTCGGCTGCTTCGCCGTACGGGGGGAACGGGCGAGCGGCGTGCTGATCGGCCTCGCGGCGGCGCTCCAGCCGACCCTGCTGCTGTTCACCCCGCTGCTGTGGTTCACCGGCCGGCGCCGGGCCGCGCTCGCCGCGGGCGCCACGTTCGCCGCGAGCACGGTGCTCGCCTGGGCGGCGATGCCGCGCGACTCGTACACCTACTGGGTGCACCACATGGCCGGCGTCGGCCTCGGTGGCAGCGCCGACGACCTCGGCAACCAGTCCCTGCACGGCGCCCTGCTCCGGCTGGGGCTGACCGGCCCGCTGGAGATCGCCCTCTTCCTGCTCCTCGGCGCCGCCGTCGCCGTCCTCGCGATGCGCCGCGCCGTGCGCTACGCCCACGACGGCCAGCTGCTGCTGGCCGTGGCGATCACCGGCTGTGCCGCCATCGTCGTCTCGCCGACCGCCTGGCAGCACCAGCTGCTGTGGGTGCTGCTCGCGGTCGTCGGCCAGGTCGGCAGGCGAGCGGGCGACCGGTACGTGTGGCCGGTCGCCGTCGTCCTGGTGATGACGCTGCCCGCGAGGACGATGGTGCCGGACAAGGTGATCTTCCAGCCGCTGCGCGCCGACCTGATCCTCCTGGCCGCGCTCGCCACGGCCGCCGTCGTCCCGTTCGTGTCGCGTACGTCGCCGTACTGGCAGACACCGCTCCCCACCCGGTACGCCGACCCGGTCCCGTCCCGCTTCGGGCGCGTCCCGCTGGTGCCGTTCCTGCGCCGGGTGCTCAGCCGTCCGAACCTGCTCTTCGAGCTGCTGCTGATCCGGGTCACCTACTACGCGTACGCCCAGATCCGCCTCGCCGCGGCCGGTGGCTCCAACTCGGCGGGCCGGAGCGCCGCGGAGGAGAACGGCGCGGAGGTCCACTCCATCGAGCGTGCCCTGCGCATCGACATCGAGTACTGGGCCAACCACGCCGTCGTGAAGGTCGACCGGCTCCGGGACTTCTTCGACTTCTACTACGAGTCGTTCCACTTCGGCGTCCCGCTCACGATCCTCGCCGTCCTGTACTGGCGCCGCCCCGTCGACTACCGCTGGGCCCGCACCGCGATCGGCTTCGCGACGGTGTTCGCCCTGCTCGGCTTCTGGCTCTACCCGCTCGCCCCGCCCCGCCTGATGCCCGGCCTCGGCTTCATCGACACGGTCCACGGCCCGCAGGACTTCACTCAGCCCGACTACGGCACGCTCACCGAACTCACCAACCAGTACGCGGCGATGCCGTCCCTGCACTTCGGCTGGTCCCTCTGGTGCGGCCTGGTCATCCTCGTCCTCGCCCCCAGGTGGTGGATGAAGGCCCTGGGCCTGCTGCATCCCCTCCTCACGGTCACCGCGATCGTCGTCACCGGCAACCACTGGATCCTGGACGCGGTCGGCGGCGCGGTCGTCGTGGGCGCCGGCTTCGGGGTGACGTACCTGTTCCAGGGACCGCGGGCCAGGACGGTGACGGCGGTGGCGGTGGCGGAGAAGGACGCGGTCAGCAGTGGCTCCCCGGCTCCGCCGAAGGACCGTACTCCGAGCTGAGCCGGTAGTCGCCGGGGGCGGAAGCCGTGAGGCGGGTGAACTCGCCCTGGGGGGCGAGGCATCCGCCGCCGTCCACACGCAGCCACGGTGAATGGGCGATGCGGATGGTGGCCGTGCCCGCCCTCGGCATGTGTAGGACGACGTCGGCGCTGGACGTCGACACGACGGTCGCGGGACCCGACACCAGCGGTACCGCGTCGCGCACCCGGAACACCCGCCAGTGCGCGTCCTGCCAGACCGGCTCCAGCCACTCGGGCCGGTGATCGCGGAGGAGACGCGCCTCGACCTCGGCGTACCCGTCGGGCTTGCCGAGCGGGAGGACGACGTAGCCGACGGCCCAGCGGTCCAGCCACGCCCGGTAGGTGGCGGCCGAGAAGGAGCCGTCGTAGAACAGGCGGGCCCGCTCCATGTCGAGCTGCCGGTTCCAGCCGCGGGCCATGTTGACGTGCGGGGCGAGGCCGCTGGCCTCGCGGTGGTTGCGGGCCGGGACGACCTCGACGCGGGTGCGGTCGGCGCCGAGGCGGTCCAGGGCGCGGACCACTCCGTGGGTCTCGGTGGCCCAGGCCGGCACGACGGTGGAGACGTAGAGGTCGTCGGCGGTCTTCTTGCCGACCCAGGCCACGGAGAGGACCAGCGCGGTGATCAGCAGTCTCCGGCGGACCTTCGCGAGCCGGGGCTGGGCGACCAGGACGGCGAGGAGGGCCGCGGGGGCGAAGAGTTCGGCGAAGCGCTCGACGTTCGTGCCGATGGGGGAGGGGATGAGATACGTCAGGACGGCCCCGGCCGCGTAGACGCCACCGCTCCAGCGGGCGACCCGCCACGAGCGCGGGGCGAGGAACGTGACGGCCAGGCCCAGGAAGAACGGCGGCCAGATGCGGTCCGCGAACATCAACTGCTCGCCCTTGAAGGGGAAGAGAAGGGCCGTCACACTCACGGTGACCGCAGGCGGCAGGAGCAGCGTGAGGGCGCGGCGGTAGTCCCGGGTGAGGAGGAAGGCGGCGCCCACGACCACCAGGAACAGCCCGGCCACCGGGCTCGCCATCGTCGCGAGGGCGGCATACGCGGCTGCGAGGACGACCCGTCTCTCACGGGACAGCAGCAGACAGGCGGCCAGCCCGAAGGCCACGCCGAGCGCGAAGGTCGTGCGGCCGGAGGCCACGTTGCACCACAGGGCGAACGACGCGAGCAGGGCCGGGCCGAGGGGTCTTCGGAGCCCCTCGACCCGGGTGATCAGGACGGCCGCGAGCCAGGTCGCCGCCACCCCGGCCAGCAAGGTGACCGTGCGCACGCCCAGCGCGGCCATCAAGTAGGGCGATATCAGGCTGTAGTTGGCGGTGTGCGTCCCGCCGTACCAGAAGAGGTTGTACGCCGAGCCACCGTGCCGCGTCGCGAAGCCGGCCCACGCGTCCTGGGCGGCCAGGTCGCCACCGCCGGTGGCGAGGAACAGGGCCCAGACCGCGTAGAGCGGGAGGGTGGGGAGAGTGGCGAGGAGGGGGACGCGACGGCGGTGCCAGAACCCGCGGAGGTGGTGATTCCGCAGTGGGGGTGTGTACTCGGGCCTGGTGACGGCGAGTTCGGCAGGGACCACGTGTTCGTAGACGTGCAAGGGCGGGGGAGCGTTTACCGCCGCACCGAGGCGGATCAAGTGCGAAGGTCCCCTCCGTTTCGGCCGCACTCGAACCACACCGATTTGCCGCCACCGTGCCGACGGTCCACACCCCACTTGTCGGACACCGCGTCCAGCAGCAGGAGCCCCCGGCCGCCCTCGTCCTCCGGCGCCGACTCGGCGTGGAACACGGGGAGTTGCCCGAAGCCGTCCGCCACCTCCACCCGTACCCCGCGCGTCTGCCGCAGGAGCAGCACCTCACACCGCCGGTCCGGAACATGCCGTACGACATTGGCGACCAGCTCGGTCACGCCCAGCTCCACGGCGTCGGCCAGCTCGCGCATGCTCCACTCGCCGAGCAGCGAGCGCGCGATGGCGCGGATGTGCCGGGCCGAGTGTTCGCCGACGGTCAGGCGCAGGCGGTACTGGTGACGGAAGGGGGCCAGGTAGGTGGGGGGAATGTATCGATTCACGGTACGAGCGTGACCTCGCACAACTACTTTGGGCTACAGGACGGATACAACGGGTCCCGAATTTGGCCCAGTTGCGTGAGAGGGGTTCCGCGTGACCCACATCAACACCCTTGACCCGGGCGCCTCGCCCCTCGACTACTACGGCTTCGAGCTACGCCGCCACCGCGAGGCCGCCTCGCTGACGCAGAAACAGCTCGGGGACATCGTCTACTGCACCGGTTCCCTGGTCGGCCAGATCGAGACGGCCCGGAAACTGCCGACGTTGCCGTTCAGTGAGCGGGTGGACATCGCGCTGGGGACGGGCGGGGCGCTGTCGCGGCTGCATGAGCTGGTGATGCGTAGTCAACTTCCGGCCTGGTTTCAGCAGGTGGCGGAGTTGGAGGTGCGGGCGGTCGAGATCTGCTCCTTCCAGGACCACATGGTTCTCGGTCTCCTCCAGACCAGGGCATACGCTCGCGCCGTGCTCGGTGTGCTGGACGAAACCGACCTCGACGACCGCACGGAGGTCCGGCTGGCCCGTCAGCGCATCCTTGAGAAGCAGGAGCCCCCGGTCTTCTGGGCGATCCTGAGCGAGGCCGCGCTGTATCTGGAGATCGGTGGCCGGGAGACCATGCGGGAACAACTCGCGCACTTGTTGTCCTTCGAGGGCAATCCCCGGGTCAACATTCAGGTGTTGCCGTTCTCCGCCGGGGCGCATGCGGGACTGCAAGGCTCGTTCGACGTCTACCGCTTTGCGAGCGACCCGACCATTGTTTACACGGAGGGATACGGCGGCAGCGGGCATCCGACCGCTAACCCGGAGACCGTCAGGATCTGCTCGCTCCGTTACGATCATCTGCAAGCCGCCGCACTCTCCATCAAGGACTCGGCGGAGTTGATGCGGCGCGTAATGGAGGAGCGTTATGGAGAGCACCGAGATTCTGACGGGGATCCAGTGGCGTAAGTCCAGCTACAGCGGTGATGAAGGCGGCCAGTGTGTCGAATGCGCGCCGCTCGGCGCCCTGGCCTGGCGCAAGTCCTCGCACAGCGGCGATCAGGGCGGCGAATGCATCGAGATCGCCGAAACCCCCCACACCACCATCGCCATCCGCGACTCCAAGAACCCGGCGGGGCCAATCGTCACCCTCGACCCCGCCGCGTTCACCACCTTCGTCAACTGGACGGCGCACAACTAGCGCGGAGCGCTCACGCAGCGGCCCACGGCACCCGGCAGGTGTGCGGCGCGGCTCCTTCCGGGCACAGCTCCCTGATCACCGTCTTCCGGACCGCCCGCCACGTCCGCAGGGAACAGGCCAACCGGACCCGCAGTTCGACCGCTTCCCGGGCGCCGTGGCTCTGACCGGGGTTCTCCCATCCCCACTGCTCCGCGAGATGGTCGTACAGGTCAGCGGTCGTCATCCCGCTCGCGGGAAACGTGTGCGCGACCGTCACGTCGACGAGCCGGGCCTCGCGTGCGCCCACGGCCTCGTCCACGAGGCCTCTGACCCATGCGAGCCCTTGCTCGTCCGCGTACAAACCGAACCTCAGGGTGCGCGTCCTCATGCCCCGAGGCTACAGCCGCTGAATGATCGTCCCGGTGGCGAGTCCACCTCCCGCGCACATCGTCACCAGCGCGAACTCCTTGTCCGCACGCTCCAGTTCATGCAGTGCGGTAGTGATCAGCCGGGCCCCGGTGGCCCCGACCGGGTGCCCGAGCGCGATCCCGCCACCGTTCACGTTCACCTTCTCCAGGTCCTGCTCGAAGACCTGCGCCCAGCTCAGCACCACGGACGCGAAGGCCTCGTTGATCTCGACGAGGTCGATGTCCTTCAAGGACATCCCGGCCTTGCCCAGCACCGCCTTGGTCGCGTCGATCGGCCCGTCGAGGTGGAAGTGCGGGTCGGAGCCCACCAGGGCCTGGGCCACGATCCGCGCCCTCGGCCGCAGCTTCAGCGCACGGGCCATCCGTTTCGACGCCCACATGATGGCTGCCGCGCCGTCGCTGATCTGGGACGAGTTGCCCGCCGTGTGAACGGCCGTCGGCATGACCGGCTTGAGCCCGGCCAGCGCCTCCATGGACGTGTCGCGCAGGCCCTCGTCCTTGTCGACGAGCCGCCACATGCCCTGCCCGGCGCGCTGCTCGTCCTCCGTCGTCGGGACCTGGACGGCGAACGTCTCCCGCTTGAACCGCTCCTCCGCCCAGGCGGCGGCGGCCCGTTCCTGTGAGAGCAGCCCGAGTGAGTCGACGTTCTCCCTGGTCAAGCCCCGGTGGCGGGCGATCCGTTCCGCCGCCTCGAACTGGTTGGGCAGGTCCACGTTCCACTCGTCCGGGAACGGCTTTCCGGGCCCGTGCTTGGATCCCGACCCCAGCGGCACCCGGGACATCGCCTCGACGCCGCAGCTGATCCCGACGTCGATGACGCCCGCCGCGATCATGTTGGCCGTCATGTGCGAGGCCTGCTGCGAGGAGCCGCACTGGCAGTCGACCGTCGTCGCCGCCGTCTCGTACGGCAGGCCCATCGTCAGCCAGGCCGTGCGCGCCGGGTTCATGGACTGTTCGCCGGCGTGGGTCACCGTGCCGCCGACGATCTGCTCGACGCAGTCTGCGGGGATACCGGTGCGGCCCAGGAGTTCGCGGTAGGTCTCGCCCAGGAGATAGGCGGGGTGGAGGTTGGCGAGCGCGCCGCCGCGCTTGCCGATCGGGGTGCGTACGGCTTCGACGATCACGGGTTCGGCAGCCATGGGTGCGGATCCTCTCCGAGGGCTCTGCGGGGGGACTCGGCGGAACGGGCGGAACTGGTACGCGTTCTAGTTCTGTCTTGCAGTGTGCTGACGGAACTTCAGTGACGGCAAGGGGTGTGCGGGCAACTGGGACGTTCATGGCTCTTGCCAGTTGTAGAACCCGTTACTACCGTCACGACGACCCTCTTTGCTGATGGACCGTCAGGAGCTGTCCATGACCTGTCCAGCGCTGCCCGACGGGTTCGACTTCACCGACCCCGATGTGCTGCACCATCGCGTACCCCTCCCGGAGTTCGCCGAGCTGCGCCGGGCCGAACCGGTCCGCTGGATCCCGCAGTCGGGCAACGTGGCCGGGTTCCAGGACGAGGGCTACTGGGCGGTGACCCGGCACGCGGACGTCAAGTACGTGTCGACGCACCCGGAGTTGTTCTCGTCCACCCTCAACACGGCGATCATCCGCTTCAACGAGCACATCGAGCGCGACGCCATCGATGCCCAGCGGCTGATCCTGCTGAACATGGACCCGCCCGAGCACACCCGGGTCCGCCAGATCGTCCAGCGCGTCTTCACCCCGCGCGCCATCCGGGCCCTGGAGGAGCGCCTGCGGACGCGTGCGCTGACGATCGCCGCGAACGCCCGTGACCGCTCCGGCCCCTTCGACTTCGTCACCGAGGTCGCCTGCGAACTGCCCCTCCAGGCCATCGCCGAGCTCATCGGCATCCCGCAGGACGACCGGGCCAAGATCTTCGACTGGTCCAACAAGATGATCGCGTACGACGATCCCGAGTACGCCATCACCGAGGAGGTCGGGCAGGAGTCGGCCACCGAACTCATCGCGTACGCGATGAACATGGCCGCCGACCGGAAGGAGTGCCCGGCGAAGGACCTCGTCAGCACGCTGGTGGCGGCCGAGGACGAAGGCAACCTGCGCTCCGACGAGTTCGGGTTCTTCGTGCTGATGCTGGCGGTGGCGGGCAACGAGACCACCCGCAACGCCATCACCCACGGCATGCACGCCTTCCTCACCCACCCCGACCAGTGGGAGCTGTACAAACGGGAGCGCCCGGCGACGGCGGCCGAGGAGATCGTCCGCTGGGCGACCCCCGTCGTGTCCTTCCAGCGGACGGCGACTCAGGACACGGAGTTGGGCGGGAAGCGCATAAAGAAGGGTGAGCGGGTAGGCATCTTCTATGCCTCGGCGAATCACGACCCCGAGGTCTTCGAGAATCCCGACACCTTCGACATCACCCGCGACCCCAACCCCCACCTCGGATTCGGCGGCGGCGGTCCCCACTTCTGCCTGGGCAAGTCCCTCGCGGTCCTGGAGATCGACCTCATCTTCAACGCCGTGGCCGACGCCATGCCCGACCTACGGCTGGTCGGGGACCCCCGCCGGCTGCGCTCCGCGTGGATCAACGGTGTGAAGGAACTGCAGGTCAGCTCCGGCTGACCTGTCCCGAGGGAGGCAGGAGCACCCCCTATCCCCACGCCCCGTTCCTGCCTCCCCCGAGACCCCTCGGTTACCCTCACCCCTGTGCGAAAGATCATGATGCGATCGGTGCCGATCGCCGCAGCCGTAGCAGTCTCCTGGGGCGCCGGCCCCTCCTTCACCGATCCGGGCAACACGCGGCATGTCGTGATGGTGCTGCTCTTCGTCGTGACGCTCCTGGCCGTCGGCTTCGTCGTCGACGCGGTGGCGGGGCGGCGCGACTAGGGAAGCGGACATGGCGAAGGCGGCGGCCCCGGGGATCGGGGGCCGCCGCCTTCGGTCTGTCTGGCGGTGTCGGCTCAGGCCAAGGCTCAGTACCAGCCGTTCGACTGCCAGAAGTTCCACGCGCCGCACGGGCTGCCGTAGCGGTCCTTCATGTAGTCCACGCCCCACTTGATCTGGGTGGCCGCGTTGGTCTTCCAGTCGGAGCCGGCCGAGGCCATCTTGTTGCCCGGCAGGGCCTGGACGAGGCCGTAGGCGCCGCTGGAGGCGTTGGTGGCGTTGACGTTCCAGTCGCTCTCGTGGTCCACGATCTTGGAGAAGCACTGGTACTGGGCCGAGTCCGAGATCATCTTCTGCGCGATCTGCTGCGCCGAACCGGCCTCGGTCGTCGCGGCCTGCGCGGGCGCGGCGGCGAACAGGGTGCCGGCGGTGGCCGCGGCCAGGGCGACACCCGTGAGGGCCTTCTTCGGGGCGGAGATGCGGCGGAAGGAGGAAACGACGGACACGGTCACGGGGAGCCTTTCTTCGGGGACATCGGATCGCGGGCATGCCGGAACCACGCGATGCGATGCGAGGCGGGGGCATACGTCGGCGCCGCGGCCCTGAGGGCACGTCGGCGCCGTGCGACGTCCTCCACACAACCAGGCCGGGAAGGCGTCCGCAATGAGGGCATTTGCTAGTTGCGGTCGTATGCGGGGCGACGGTTGATCGTGTGACCTGGCTCTCAATGTGCAGGTCAGGGACGGTTATGGCGTGGACATGGCGTCCTATTTGCCCGACTAGGTCAGGTAGTAGGTGATGTGGGTCATGTGGGGTGCTTCACCGGGGGTGTGACGGTGTGCGCGTGCCCCTTCACCCTGAGGGAGTGTCGAACGTGACCGGGCTCTCGAAAGCCGCGCGGCGGGTGGCTCGGCGCAGGGCGCGGAGGATCACCGGGCCGAGGGTGAGGGTCAGGACGACGGTGGTGACCGCCCGGCCCAGGTCCCACCCCAGGGAGGTGGCCAGGACGTAGGCGACGAAGCGGGCCAGGTTGGTGAGGGCCGGGAGATCTCCGCCGAAGGAGATGTTCGAGGCCGCGCTGCTCATGAAGGTCCAGCCCGCCAGGTTCGTGACCGTGCCGTAGGCGAACGCCGCCGGGATGCCGTACGCGCAGAGGAGAAGGCGCTCCGCGCGACCGCGTAGACGGTCCTGGCCGGGCAGCAGCCCCGCCCCCATGGTGATCCAGCCCATCGCGAGCATCTGGAACGGCATCCATGGCCCCACCCCGCCCGTGAGCAGCGCCGACGCGAACATCGACAGCGAACCGAGCACGAATCCGAAGCCGGGGCCGAGGACACGGCCGCTCAGGATCATCAGGAAGAACATCGGTTCGAGACCGGCGGTACCGGCGCCGATCGGGCGCAGGGCGGCTCCGGCCGCGGCCAGCACACCGAGCATCGCGACCGCCTTCGGCCCGAGACCGGACTCGGAGATCGTCGCCGCGACGATCGCGACCAGCAGCACGAGCAGACAGGCGAAGAGCCACGGCGCGTCCTGGCTGTGCGCGACGACCGCCGACTCGGGCGGCGCGAAGAAGGGCCAGACCAGCGCGGCGACGCCGACCGCGCTGACCAGGGTGAGGGCGGCGATGGAGCGGGGGCCCAGGCGGACGGCCCTGGCCTGGGGGGTGTCGTGGCTGGTCATGCGAGGGCCTCGCGCACCTCGGCGACCGTGAGCCACCTTTGCGGCGCCAGGATCTTGGCCACCTGCGGGGCGAAGGACGGGGACGAGACGACGACCTCCGAGGTCGGGCCGTCGGCGATCACCTCGCCGTCGGCCAGCAGGACGACCCGGTGCGCGAGCTCCGCGGCGAGTTCCACGTCGTGGGTGGCCAGCACGATGGCGTGCCCTCGGGCGGCCAGGCCGCGCAGCAGCGTGACGAGGCGGGCCTTCGCCGCGTAGTCCAGGCCGCGGGTCGGTTCGTCGAGGAGGAGAAGCGGCGGGTCGGCGGTCAGGACCACGGCCAGGGCGAGGGTGAGGCGCTGGCCCTCGGACAGGTCGCGGGGGTGGGTGTCGTCCGCGATGCCCGGTCCCGGGAGGAGTTCGGAAACGAGGGCGCGGCAGGTGCCGGGGGGTGCGCCGGCGTCCTGGTCGGCGGCGGCGCACTCCGCTTGGACCGTGTCGGCGTAGAGCAGATCGCGGGGTTCCTGGGGGACCAGGCCCACGCGGCGTACGAGGTCCTTCGGGGCGGTTCGGTGAGGGGTGGCTCCGCCGACCTGGACCGATCCGGCGGACGGTTCCACCAGGCCGACGAGGGTGTTGAGGAGCGTGGACTTTCCGGCGCCGTTGCGGCCCATCAGGGCGATGGTTTCGCCGGGGGTGACGGTCAGGTCTATGTGGCGTAGGGCTTGGATTCGGTCGCGGGTTACGGCCAGGGCCTGCACTTCGGCGGTGTGGGGGGAGGGTGGGGTGGTGGGGG
>NZ_LGUR01000011.1 GCF_001270495.1 Streptomyces viridochromogenes | reverse complement strand
AGGGGGGGCGCCCATGCGCACCCCCCGACCCCTTTCCCCCTTTTCCGCCCATGGAGCCCCCCGGGCCCCGCCGTACCGACGCCCACCCCGACCTCACCCACCCCGAGGTCGGCGCCCCCTTCTTCAGTACCTGGCGGGTGGGCACCCCCCTGCGGCAGAAGCAGACCGTCGAGGCGATCGCGACCACGTGGGAGCGGCGCCCGTGGCCCGCCGACGGTCTGCTCGGCTACCACGTCTACACCGGCCACGACGGCTCCACCCTCCTCCACCACTCGCAGTGGCGCGGCGAGCAGGCCTACGAGGGCTTCGTGAAGGCGTACAGGCAAGAGCGCAACGACGAGATCGACACCGCCGTCCCGGGCATCGAGCGACTGGGGCTCGGCCGCTACCGGCACTACCGCAGCGGCAGCCGGGAGGGCGACCCGCGCGTCCCCGGCTGCGTGGTGATCGTCGACATCGAGTTCGAGGGGCCCGACCCCGACCGGCAGCGCGCCTGGGTCGACGCCGTCTTCGAGGCGCTGGAGAGCGAGCCGAACCCCCACCCCGGCGGCATCTCCGCCCACTTCCATCTGAGCACCGACGGCACCCGCGTCCTCAACTACGCCGAGTGGGAGAGCGCGCAGGCCCACATCGACGCCCTCGCCGCCCCCGGCAACGGCGTCGGCTCGGCGACGGAGCTGTGGCACCGCGTACAGAACTGGCCGGGGCTGAAGGGCAGCACGGTCAGCCGGTACGAGCACGCGCTCGGCCTCGTGCCCGGCTGAAGCCCTGAAGCCCTGAAGCCCCCTGACGTCCTTCACCGAAAATCTGAACCGTCTGGACAAAAAAAGTTTTCGGTGAGACGGTGGACCCATGCTGGACGTCACCGTGATCGAGGACCCCGAGGCCGCAGCCGTCTCCCTGGACCCCACAAGGGCCCGGCTGCTCGCCGAGCTGGCGGCCGGACCCGCGTCGGCCGCCATGCTGGCCGGCAAGGTCGGGCTGCCCCGGCAGAAGGTGAACTACCACCTCAAGGCGCTGGAGCGGCACGGCTTGGTGGAGCTGGCCGGTGAACGGCGCAAGGGCAATGTCACCGAGCGGCTCATGCAGGCGACCGCCGCCTCGTACGTGATCTCACCCCTCGCGCTCGCCTCCGTACAGCCGGACCCGGACCGCTTCCGTGACCAGCTCTCCGCCCGCTGGCTGCTCGCGCTCGGCGCCCGGCTCGTCCGGGACGTCGGGTCGCTGATCACCGGCGCCGCGAAGGCCCGCAAGCGGCTGGCGACGTACGCGCTGGACGGCGAGGTCCGCTTCGCCTCGGCCGCCGAACGGGCGGCGTTCATCGAGGAGTTGACGGCGGGCGTGAGCGCGCTCATCCGCAAGTACGACGCGCCCGGCGCCGAGGGCGGCCGCGATCACCGGATCGTGGTCGCCGTCCACCCCACGGTCAAGGACCAGCAGCCCGCCCAGGAAATCGAGCGATAGGACGCAGGAGCCCGCCATGTCCAAGGAATTCGAGATCGCCCGCGAGTTCGAGGTCGATGCCACGCCTCAGGAGGTCTGGGAGGCGATCACCACCGGGACCGGAGGCTATCTCTGGCCGATGGAGCCGCCGGAGCCCCGGGCCGGCGGCCGGGGGCCCTTCGGGTCGACGGTCACCGCCTGGGACCCGCCGCACCGCTACACCAACCGCGTCGAGGACGTCGAGGGCATCGCCGAGCAGACGATGAACCAGCTCGACTACACCATCGAGCCGCGTGACGAGGGCCGGCGTGCCTGGGTGCGCTATGTGCACAGCGGGATCTTCGTCGACGACTGGGACAACCAGTACGACGGTGCCGCCAAGCACACCGACTTCTATCTGCACACCCTGCGCGAGTACCTGGTCCACTTCGCGCCCCGCCCGGCCGCCTTCGCCACGTTCGACGGGCCCGACGCGTCGAAGGCGCCCGACGCCCTCGCCGCCGTCGGGCGGGCGCTCGGCGTCGGGGAGGACGTGGCCGCCGGTGCTCGCGTGACGGTCCACGGACCCGACGAGTTCGACGCCGTGGTCGACTTCCGCAACCCGTACTTCATCGGGCTGCGCACGGACCGGGGCCTGACCCGCTTCTTCGGACGCAACCACTGGGGTTATCCGGTCGGCATCTCCCTGCACGACTTCACGCCGGGCGCCGACATCAAGGAGTGCGAAGCGGCCTGGCAGGGCTGGCTGAACGGCGTGTTCAGCCAGCCCTGAACCCCGGCGGGGTTACGGGCGGAACCGCAGCACCTGCGGGTCGTGGTCGCTGATCTGGTCGTTGAACTCCGAGTTGACGTGCACGCTGTCGTACTCGAAGTCGCAGGAGTTCCGGATCGACGGGCTGATCAGGATCTGGTCCAGCGTCTGGGCGTTGCCCTGGTAGACGTAGGAGTAACGCTCGCTCTTGGGCAGCGACTTGATCGCCGACCACAGCGCGCCGTCGTCCTCCAGCAGCTTGGCCGTGCCGGAGAACTCGAAGTCGTTGATGTCGCCGAGCGTGACGACGTCCGCGTTCTTCTGGACGGCCAGGATGTCCTTGACGAACGCGTTCACCGCGGTCGCCTGGAGGTGGCGCTGCGTCTCCGAGCTGCGGACCGGCGGCTGGTACTGCGCGTGCAGTGCCTGGTCGCCGCCCTTGGACGCGAAGTGGTTGGCGATCACGAAGACCGTGCGGCCGCGGAAGACGAACTCACCGGCCAGCGGCTTGCGGCTGTTCGTCCAGGCCGCGTTCGCCGGGTCGATACGACCGGGGGAGACCGTCAGCGCGGCCTTGCCCCCCGCCTTGGTCACGCCGACGGCCGTGGTGGCGTCGCCGCCCGGACGGTCGACGAAGGAGACCCGCTCCGGGTTGAACAGGAACGCCTGGCGGATGTTGCCGCCCGGCTCACCGCCGTCGGCCTTGTTCACCGGGTCGATGGAGCGCCACTGGTACGCCGGGCCGCCCGCGGCGACGATCGCGTCGATCAGCTTCTGCATCGTCCGGTCGGCGGCGACCGTACCGTCGTCGGTCTTGCCGTTGTTGTCCTGGATCTCCTCCAGGGACACGACGTCGGGCGACTGGAGGTTGTTCACGATCGCGGAGGCGTGCTCGGCGAAGGTGGCGTCGGAGGGGTCGAGGTTCTCGACGTTGTACGTCGCGACCGCCAGCTCGCCGCGCCCCTGCTTCTGGGTCGTCTCCCGCTTCAGCCCACCGCTCTTGAGGGTGCCCAGGTCGCTCGCGACGAGGGTGTAGCCGCCGAACTGGGTGTAGTCCAGCGGGCCGGTGGTCGTGCCGGCGAGGGTGTCACCGACGTTCGCCTTCGGGAAGTCGGCGGCCGCGCCGAGGGACTGGATCTGGAGGCGTCCGGTGTTCTGCGAGTCGTAGGAGCCGTAGACCGTACCGCCACGCCGGTTGGCGTTCTCGCGCGGCTTCACCGTGACCCACAGTTCGTTGAAGCCGTCGGTGCCGGTGACCACCCGGGCGTCGGCGACCCGGACGTTCATGTGCTCCAGGGACTCGTAGTAGTCCAGGGCGTACGTCTTGGGCCTGAGAGTCAGGCCGTTGACCGAGCCGTTCGCGGCGGTGTCGCCGGCGGGAGCGTACGCGGCCGGGACGGACCTGGCGGAGATGACCACGGCCGCCGGGAGGGCGTTGCCGCTGGAGATGACGGTGAACGTCGGCTTGGTGATCTCGGTGATCGACTGGTTACCGCTGGCGGCGCCGCCCGGGACGTACTCCTGGACCGTGCCCGACACCGTGACCGCGTCGCCGACGGCGACGCCCTTCGGCGCGGAGTCGGTGTAGACGAAGATCGCCTCGCTGGTGGCCGGGTTGTCGTCCGCCTGCGGGTCCTGGATCCAGAAGCCCTTGGACGACCCGTAGCCGCGCACGCCGGTGACGATTCCGGCCACATCCGTGACCTGCTTGCCGACGGACGGGGATATTCGGGTACTGCCCTGGATGTCATGGATGCGCACGGAGTCCGCGTGCGCGGGGGCGGTGAGGACGACGGTGGACGCCGCGGAACAGACGGCGGCGACGGTGAGCGCGGCGAGACGCGCGGACTTCTTGCTCGGCAACGGAATCCCTCCGGGGACGTGAATGAGCGCCGGGACGAGGGTGGTGCGTGGAACGACGGGTGTAAACGCTGGGTGCAGGCGCGACCGGTGGGGCGGCGGCGACGCGCGTAGAAAATACAGTGAACAGATGTCCGCCCGGTTTCTACGCGCGTCAATCTCCTGCCTGGTCAAGCCACTTGTCAAGGTTTCGGCCATGTACAGGTGCCGACGGGGAGATGAACCGGGTGGCATGGGTGGAAATCCGTCTAGGCTGAGCGGTTGAGCCGTGATGCGTACGGCCAAGGGCCGTGTCGCTTACGGCCCTGCAGAACGCCCTAGGAGAAACAGCCGATGTCAGACAGCTCCCCCCTGCCCCCGGTGCGGCTGCATCCCGAAGCGGAGCTGGCGCGGGACGCGCTGTCCACGCCGTTGCTTTCCCGGGCCGCGCGGCTGGCCCGCTGGGCCGGACCCGATACCCGGGTCGACGCCGGGGGCGGCCTCGTCGACGAGCAGCTGCCGGCGGCCGCCGAGCTGCTCGGGCTGAGCGGGGACGACGCCGCCGCGTACGCGAGCGAGGCCTGGCGGGTGGCCGTCGACGCCGGCCTGGTCGAGATCGTCGACGAGGAGACGGGCACGGTCGCCGCCGGCGAGGACCTGGCGCTGCTGACCGGCGGTTCGCCGCAGGACGTCCTTGGGGTGTGGCTGGCGGCGCTGGAGACGGCCCTCGCCGACGCGAGCGTGCCCGACCTCGACGGCCTGGTCGACGCGATCGACACCGGGGACGAGATCGACTTCTCCTCCCTGGACTGGGACCCGGAGGCCGAGGCGGAGTTCCTCGACGGAGTGCTCGGCAACCTGTATCTGCTGACGGCCAGCGAGGACGGCCCCGGCGACGGGCCCGTGCCGCTGCCGGCCCTCGCCGCGTCGATGATCGTGCCCAGCGACATGGGCGAGCCCACGAACGACGTGCTGGAACAGGTCTCGGACGCGATGATGCGCCTCGACGACCAGTTCCGGGTGCTGGAGCCGGTCGGGCTCGTGGAGTACCAGCCGGTGGACGAGGCGCTGATGGCGGACGCGGAGGCCGAGGGTGCCGAGGAGGCGTCGGCCGCCGTCGACGACACCGACGTATCGCGCTACGGCATGGTGCGGCTGACCCCGCTCGGCCTGTACGGGCTGCGGTCGCGGCTGCTGGAGGCCGGGTTCGACGCCCCCGCGGTCGGGGACCTCGCCGACAAGGGCGCCGACGCGCTGCTCGACGGCACGGCCGCCTTCCCGCAGGCCGCCGCGCATGCCGAGACCGAGCAGTGGCTGGCCCGACGCGAACCCCTCGCCGCGGCACGGGAGTTGCTGGCCGCGGCACGAGGGCTGGACGCCGGGGCGCCGCTGCGGCGGTTGCGCTGCCAGCAGGCGCTGTCCCTGGTGGGCGCGGAGGCCGAGCCGGCGCTGCGCGAGGTCCTCGACGATCCGGAGCTGGGCGGGCTGGCCCGGGTGTGGCTGACCGAGGCGGGGTTCTCCGACGTTCCCGCGCCGTCCCAGGACCTGGTGTTCTGGCTGACCGTCGACACGGTGGCCGCGCAGCTGGCGGCCGAGGGGAACTCCGACGAGCTGAGGGCGCTGGTGGAGGGGTTGGCCGCGCAGCACAGCGGGTTCTTCGCGGCGGCGTGGCGGGTCGATCATCCGGCCACCGCGGATGTGCTGGAGGCGATGGGGCGGTTGCATCCGGACAAGAAGATCGCGAAGGAAGCGCGGAAGGCTGCGTTCAAGGCGCGATCGCAACAGGGGGGCTGAGCTTGTCTCGCGGGTGCGGCCAGGGTGTGGCTGGTCGCGCCCACGCGGCGGCGCCGCATATCGATAGAGTCCCGCGCCCCTAGGGCGTTGCCCGCGCCCAGCGTTGTTTCATGGAAGCTGGTGCCCTGAAGCCCCCCGGAGTTCAACTCCTGTTCAGACATGGGCGGGACCGTTGCGCCGTCCCGAAGTCCGCCACCCTCCACGGCACCCACTGTCACAGGAGACACCATGTCGCTCACCCGCAGGGACTTCGCCAGAAACTCCGCGATCACCGGTGCCGGTGTCGCGCTGGCGGGCAGTGCCGGCGTGCTGGCCACCGCACCGAACGCGCTCGCGTCCACGGAGTCCGAGACCGCGAGCGAGGAGTCCGCGGACGCCCACGGTGGCGGTGTCGGGTACGGACCGCTGATCCCGGACCCCGAGGGCATCCTCGCGCTGCCCGCCGGATTCAAGTACCGCGTCATCACCTACAGCGGGAAGACCAAGCTGGAGTCGGGCGAGTTCACCCCCTCCAACCACGACGGCACGGCCACCTTCGACGGCCCCCGCGGTACCACCCTCCTCGTCAACAACCACGAGCTGAAGGGACCGCGCGCCAACTGGAAGTACCCCGTCCCGCTCACCGAGGGCCTCGTCTACGACCCCGCCGCGGCCGGCGGCTGCACGGTCGTCGAGGTCCGCCCCGGCGGCGGGGTCGCCGAGTGGGTCGGTATCGCCGGCACCTCCACCAACTGCGCGGGTGGCAGCACCCCTTGGGGCACCTGGCTCACCTGCGAGGAGAACTCCGACAAGGCCGGCACCAACGGCATGACCAAGGACCACGGCTACGTCTTCGAGGTCGACCCCGTCGACCGGCGCGCCAACCGTGACCCCAAGCCGCTGAAGTTCTTCGGCCGCTACGACCACGAGGCCGTCGTCATCGACCCCAAGCGCGGCCACGCCTACCTCACCGAGGACGCCGCGAGCCCCAACGGCCTGCTCTTCCGCTGGACCCCGCCGAAGGGCTTCGCCTACGGCCGCGGCAAGTTCCGCGCGCTGGCCGACGACGCCGGTGTCCTTCAGGCCCCCAAGTGCTTCGACTCAGGCGGCAAGTTCGTCGACGACCTCTCCCGCGCCACGAAGATCGGCACGGTGTACGGCGTCGACTGGGTGGACGTCCCCGACCGCGACGCGAAGACCACGCCCGTGCGCAAGCAGTTCGCCGCCGGTGAGATCACCCGCGCCCGCAAGCTGGAGGGCATGTGGTGGGGCGACGGCGGCACCTACATCGTCTCCTCGTACGCCCGTGAGGAGAGCCCGGTCCAGCACGACGGCCAGGTCTGGTTCTACGACCCCAAGCGCCGCACCCTCACCCTGAAGGTCCTCCTCGGCGTCAACCCCGACCCGTCCAAGGACGGCGCCTTCGACGGCCCCGACAACATCACCGTCTCCCCGTACGGCGGCCTGGTCATCGCCGAGGACGGCGAGGGCGTCCAGCACCTGTTCGGCGCCACCGACAGCGGCCGTACCTACCCCATCGCCCGCAACGAACTGAACATCGGCACGGAAGACGAGCCGGAATACAGCGAGTTCGCCGGCGTCACCTTCTCGTGCGACGGCCGGACGCTGTACGCCAGCATTCAGACGCCGGGCATCATGCTGGCCATCACCGGGCCCTGGAAGCGGCAGAAGCGCGGGTAATTAATTCGCTCGCCCGTCCCGCGGCACCCCTCTTAGAGTGATGAACGTCCAGGTGCGAAGGCAGGACCTACTTCCACTCTTAATGGGGAGGCCGCGGGTTCGAATCCCGCCACCGGTTCCACGAGCCGGTGTAGCTCAGCGGCAGAGCACCACGTCGGTTCCGCCGACCTCGATCTCTGGACACCACAACTTCATGCACCTCCCGGTGCGCGGGCCGCGGCTACTTCTTCTCCTAAAAGAATCCCATGCCGCCGCCGACTTGATCTCGGGAGGCGCAGCTCAAGGTGGGTGCCCGGTGCGCAGGCAGCGGATACTTCGGGAGCTGGTGGGGGTACACCCCTCGTGCGGGTTCGAATCCCGTCATCGACTTCGGGTCGGTGTGGCGGAACGGAAGACGCGCCAGTCATAAGCAACCGCAGTCGACTTCGACCTCGGACACCCTCCTTTTGCCGCGCTTCCCTCCGAAAACCACAGTGAATTCGGGGGAATTCAGCATGGCGCGATTCAACACGCGGGCCGCCAAGGCGCGCCCCACTTCGCGAGTGACGTCGACAGGGCGCGTACTGCGTACCTACGAGGGCGGCCGGGGCCGCGAGCGGGACGCGCGTTCCGAGCTTTTCCTGCTGGCGGTCGCCAACTTCGTCTCGCAGCAGACCTTCTACGAGTCCGGCGCCGACCGTGACGACCGGTACGCCAAGCTCGTGCGCGAGCTCGCCGTCACCGACCCCGTCTGGACGGCCGGCCTGCTCGGCTGGCTGCGCGGCGAGGGCAACCTCCGTACGTCGGCCCTCGTGGGCGCTGCCGAGTACGTGAAGGCACGCCTGGACGCCGGGGCCACCGACGGCCCGTCGAACCGGCAGGTCATCGCCTCCGTGCTCCAGCGACCGGACGAGCCCGGCGAACTGCTCGCGTACTGGACGGCGGTGTACGGCCGTAACGTCCCGAAGCCCGTCAAGCGCGGTGTCGCCGACGCCGTACGGCGTCTCTACAGCGGCAAGTCGCTGCTGAAGTACGACACCGCGTCCAAGGGCTACCGCTTCGGCGACATCCTCAACCTGGTGCACGCGGCCCCGGACCCGGACAAGCCGTGGCAGGGCGAGCTGTTCCGGTACGCCCTGGACCGCCGGCACAACCCGGACACCGCCGTGCCGCCCGCGTCCGACCGGACGCTGGTCGCGCACCGCGAGCTGATGGCGCTGCCCGTCGAGGAGCGGCGTGCGGTGGTCACGTCGGAGCGCGGTGCCGAGCGGCTCGCGGCGGCCGGGATGACGTGGGAGGCGCTGGCGGGCTGGCTGCAGGGGCCGATGGACAAGGCGGCCTGGGAGGCCGTGATCCCGTCCATGGGCTCGATGGCGCTGATCCGCAACCTGCGGAACTTCGACGAGGCGGGCGTGTCCGACGAGGTGGCGGCCCAGGTCGCCGCGCGCATCAGCGACCCGGCCGAGGTCGCGCGCTCGCGGCAGTTCCCCTTCCGGTACCTCGCCGCGTACCAGCACGCGCCGTCGCTGCGCTGGGCGTACCCGCTGGAGCAGGCGCTCGGTCACTCGCTGGCCAACGTGCCCGCGCTGCCCGGCCGGACGCTGATCCTCGTCGACCGCTCCGGCTCGATGTGGGGTCCGCTGTCCGACCGCTCGAAGCTCAACCGGGCCGACGCGGCGGCGATCTTCGGCACGGCGCTGGCGCTGCGGGCGAAGAAGGCGGACCTGGTGGAGTTCGGCTCCACGAGCGCCCCGGTGAGGTTCCGCGGGGGCGAGTCGGTGCTGAAGATCCTGAGCCGCTTCGGTGGCCTGGGCGGCACCGACACCACCGAGGCGGTCCGCCGCCACTACAGGAAGCACGACCGGGTGCTGATCGTCACCGACGAGCAGTACGCGTACAGCCACCACGGCGACCCGACCGAGCAGGTCCCCGCCGACGTGCCGGTCTACACCTGGAACCTCGCCGGCTACCGGGCGGGCCACGGCCCGTCCGGGAAGGCGAACCGGCACACCTTCGGCGGACTCTCGGACGCCGCCTTCCGGATGGTTCCGCTGCTGGACAGCGCTCGGGCAGCCGACTGGCCCTGGGCGGCCTGAGTCGCGGCCCTGGCACACAGGCTCCGCGCCCCGGGCGTGGCCCGCACTTCACGGGGGTGCGGGCCACACCCTTGTCCGGACCCGGAATTGACATCTAACATTTCAGTTCGTGGAGGCGATACGACCCGTAGGCCGGACCCTGCTCAGGGACCGGGCGTACGAAGCGATCCGGGACGCCATCGTGGCCGGGGAGATCGAGCCCGGCGCGGTGGTGCGGGACGCCGATCTCGCGGAGCGGCTCGGGCTGTCCCGGGCGCCGGTGCGCGAGGCGTTCTCGCGGCTCGTGGACGAGGGGCTGCTGGAGAGCAAGCCCCAGAGCTACACCCGGGTGACACCGCTCGTGGCCGCCGACGTGCGGGACGCCGCCGCCGTGGTCGGCGCCATGCACGAGCTGGCGACGCGGGTCGCCGTGCCCCGGCTGACGGCCCCGGACGTGGAGATCATGCGCACCGCCAACGAGCGCTTCGCCGCCGCCGTCGCGGCCGGTGAGGTGGACCTCGCCCTGCGGGCCGACGACGAACTGCACGACGTACTGGTGCGGGTGAGCGGCAACCGTGCGGCCGCCGCCACCGTCGCCCGCTACACCCCTCTCATCCGCCGCCTGGAGCGCCGGCGCTTCGGCGAGGGCGGGTCCTGCCGTTCGGCCGGGCTCCACGAACGGTTGATCGAGACGTGCGCCGCCGGTGACGTGGACGGAGCGGTCCGTGTCACGGCGGAGATCTGGCGCACCCTCGCCGACCTGGCCGACTCCGACTGACGCGACGCCCCCCGACGCCGACACCGACCGACGCCGTTGCCCTTGGAGGCCCCCATGTCCTCTTCCCCGTCCCTCTCCTCCTACGACCGCTACCCCCTCCTCTTCGGCCCGTCCCCCGTGCACCCCCTGGAGCGCCTGACCGCCCACCTCGGCGGCGCCTCCCTCTGGGCCAAGCGGGAGGACTGCAACTCCGGGATCGCCTACGGCGGCAACAAGACCCGCAAGCTGGAGTACCTGGTCGCCGACGCGCTCGCGCAGGGCTGCGACACGCTCGTCTCGATCGGTGGCGTGCAGTCCAACCACACCCGCCAGGTCGCCGCCGTCGCCGCCCGGGCCGGGCTCAAGTGCGTGCTGATCCAGGAGAGCTGGGTGGACTGGCCCGACTCCGTGTACGACAAGGTCGGCAACATCCTCGTCAGCCGCCTCGCCGGAGCCGACGTACGCCTCGTGCGGGCCGGCTTCGGGATCGGCTTCAAGGAGAGCTGGGAGCAGGCGCTCAGGGAGGTGGAGGAGTCGGGCGGCAAGCCGTACGCCATCCCGGCCGGGGCTTCCGACCATCCGCTCGGCGGGCTGGGCTTCGCCGGCTGGGCGTACGAAGTGGCCGAGCAGGAGAGGCAGTCGGGGGTCTTCTTCGACACCGTGATCGTGTGCTCGGTGACCGGTTCCACCCAGGCCGGCATGGTCGCCGGCTTCGCCGCCCTGGAGGAGGCGGGCGGCCGTCCGCGCCGCGTCCTCGGCATCGACGCCTCGGCCAAGCCCGACACCACCCGCGAGCAGATCGCCCGTATCGCCCACAACACCGGTCAACTCATCGGTGTTGAGCGCGAGTTGACCGAGGCCGACGTCGAGCTCGACGATCGGTACCACGCGGGCACGTACGGCATCCCGGACGGAACGACCCTGGAGGCGATGCGGCTGGCCGCACGAACCGAGGGCATGGTCACCGACCCCGTCTACGAGGGGAAGTCGATGGCCGGAATGATCGACCTGGTCCGGCGAGGGGAGATCGGCCCGGAGTCGACCGTGCTGTACGCCCACCTCGGTGGCCAACCGGCGCTGAACGCATACAGCGCGCTCTTCTGAGGCTACGCAGAGGGATCAGGCGCGAAGCGCCGATCCCGGGGGCGCGGGGCTGTATCGATATGCGGCTCCGCCGCGTGGGCGCGACCGGCCCCGACGGCGCCGCGGACGACCGACGGCATATCGCGGCACTTCCAGCGGAGCGTAAAGTGCACAGCGTGTGGGCGGACGATCAGCAGCGGGAGCCAAGTGTCGAGCAGCCTGACGGCACCCGCCGCCGGGCCACGATCCACGATGTCGCGAAGCTGGCCGGAGTGTCACGACAGACGGTCTCCCGTGCGGTCAACGACAAGGGCGAGATCGACCCGGCCACGAAGGAACGGGTGCTGGAGGCGGCTCGGCTGCTGGACTACCGGCCGAGCCGGTTCGCGCGCGGCATGGTGCGGAAGGGCACCGTGACGACGGGGCTGGTGATCCCGGATCTGATGAACCCCTTCTTCCCTGAGGTGGCCGCCGGCGTCCTGGAGGCGGCCGAGCAGCGGGGCTGGCAGGTGGTGATGTGGGACTCGCGCATCGACGAGGCCCGCGAGCAGGACGCGCTCGACGTCCTGTCGCATCAGGCGGACGCGATCGTGGGCTACTTCAAGAGCCCGGACGACGTACTGGCCCGGCACCTCGGCGGCGTACCGCTGGTGCTGCTGGAGCGCGGCCCGCAGCAGACCCGTTTCGCGGCCGTGGGGATCGACGCCGCCGCCGGTCTCGCACAGGGCATGGCCCACCTGGTGGGCGCGGGGCACCGCAGGATCGGCATGCTGGACGGCGTGCACGGCCCCGGCCCGCGCCGGGGGGCCTTCCTGCAGCAGGCCCGGCGGTACGGCCTGCCGGTGGACGAAAGCTGGATCACGTTGTGCGCCGAGCACAGCGTGGCCGGGGGAGAGGCCGGGATGGAGCAACTGCTGGACGCCCGGCCCGACATCACCGCCGTCTTCGGCTTCAACGACCTGATCGCGGTCGGCGCCATGCGCGCCGCCCGGCGCCGGGGCCGGCGGGTGCCGGAGGATCTGGCCGTCCTGGGCTTCGACGGGCTCTCGCTGGGAGAGTTGGTGGAGCCCGCGCTGTCCACCCTGCACATCGACAAGCGGCGGCTGGGACGACTGGCCGTCGAGCAGGTGGCCCGGCTGCATTCGGGCGCGGAGCCGCTGCGGGGTGCCGAGGCATGGGTGGTTCCCGAACTGGTGGTACGGGCGTCCGCCTGACGCCGACGCCGACGCCCGCCCTTCGCGGGAGGCCCGGTCCTGGTGAGCCGGGGCGCCTTGAGGTGCGGTTGGGGATGCCCTGTGTGTGGCCGGGGGCGTCTTGAGGTGTGGTTGGGGATGCCGCGGGTGCGGGCGTGGGCGCCTTGAGGTGCAGTCGGGGATGCCCCGCGCGCAGCCGGAAACGCCTTGAGGCGCAGCGAGAGACGCCCCCCGCACAGCCGTAGACCTTCCACGCGCAGCCAGAAACGCGCCAGCCCAGTCGGCACCGCCGCGACGCCCAGCCGGAAACCGCGGCGCATACCCGGAAATGCCCCGACACCTGGCCGGAAGTACCTCAACACATCAGCCGTGCATGTCCCTTGACACTGCTTTTCGGCCGCCTCGATACTCAACGGCAACGTTCACGTGAACGCTCACGGGCCCCCAAAATCTCCCCACAGCACGATGTCGAGCCGCTCGGACGAAGGGTCCGACATCGTTGTCTTCCGCACGTCCGGAAAGCGAGTGCGCCCCCATGGAACACCGAACGACGTCCCGCAGACGATTTCTGGGGGCCTCGCTGGGCGGCGCGGGCGCCGCTCTGCTGGGTTTGTCGGGATGCGGAGCCCCCAGCGGATCGGCCTCCGCGGGCACCAGCCACCTCAGCCTCTGGTACTGGAAGGGCGCGCTCAGCGACGAACTGCTCGCCACCGCCAAGCGCGGCGTCCCCGGGGTGCCGGGGCTGAGGGTGCGGGGCTCGCAGATCCCCGACGGCGAGATCGACTCCAAGGTGCGCACCAGCCTCGCCGCCCGCGCCTACGTACCGGACATCACCGTCGCGAACTCCGACAACCTCGCCACGTTCTTCCCCGACGAGAACGAGTTCCTCGACCTCAGGACGCTCGGCGCCGAGTCCGTCCGCGACCGGTACCTCGACTGGAAGTGGAAGAGCTGCTTCACCCCGTCGGGCCGGATGATCGGCTTCCCCCTCGACGCCGGCCCCACCGCGCTCTACTACCGCAGGGACCTCTTCCGGCAGGCCGGACTGGCCTACGAACCGGCGGACGTCGCCGAGGCGATCCCCACCTGGGAGAAGTTCATCGCCGCGGGCAGGACGCTGCGCGCGAAAGCGCCCGGCAAGCCGTACCTGGTGAGCAACATCGGCAACGTCTTCCAACAGGTCCTGCTCCAGAGTCCCAAGCAGTTCGTGGACGCCGACAACCGCTTCATCGGCGACCAGGAGCACGTCAAGCGCGGCTGGGACCTCTCCGTGGAGATCCTCCGCCAACGGCTCAGCGGCAGGATCACGGACGGGACGCCCGACTTCAACGCGGCCATGAGCGGCGGCCGGGTCGCCACGATGACCACGGCGGTGTGGGCCATCAACGGCCTGAAGGACTCCGCGCCGAAGACGTCCGGGACCTGGCGGCTCACCACCATGCCGGACGGTCCGGCCAACTACGGCGGCTCGTACATGACCCTGACCCGCTACTGCCGGGACCCCGAGGCGGCCTTCGCCTTCCTCACATGGCTGCTCAGCCCGGAGAACCAGCTCAAGAGCTACCAGGAGATATCCCTGTTCCCCACCACTCCGGCCGCCTATGCCGACCCCGCGATGCACAAGCCGGACCCCTTCTTCGGCGGTCAGCAGCCCATCGACGTCTTCGGCCCGGCTGCCGAGAAGGCCCCGGTGAACTACTTCAGCCCGTACGAGGAGACCGCCAACACCCCGTTCTTCCAGGAGCTGACCAAAGTGGAAATGCTCGGCAAGAACCCCGACCGGGCCTGGCGGGACGCGGTGAACACCGCTGAGACCACGTTGTCCCGACTGGGGGTGAGCTGACATGGCCACGGTTCTCGACCCGGCGGGCGCGCCGCCGGCCGATGAGCGGCGCCCTGTCCGCCGCACGCGGTCCAGCGCCCCGGGCGGACGCAGACGTCACCTCCCGCCCCTTCTCGCCATCTCCCCGTTCTACGTGCTGTTCGCCGTCTTCGGCACCTTCCCGGTGCTCTACTCCCTCTACCTGTCCTTCCAGGACTGGGACGGCATCGGCGACATGCGCTTCGTCGGGCTTCAGCAGTACGGCTGGCTGCTGAAGGACCCGGTGTTCTGGCACTCGGTGCTCAACACCTTCGAGATCTGGTTCCTGTCCACGGTGCCGATGCTGTTCCTCGCCCTGGTGCTGGCCTTCCTGCTGCACTCGCAGGTCCGCTTCAGCGGCGCGATGCGGGTCGCCTACTTCATCCCCAACGTCACCTCGATGGTCGCCATGACCGTCGTCTTCGGCTCGGTCTTCGCCCAGGCGGGACTCGCCAACTCGGCGCTGCGGGCGATCGGGGTGGACGGGATCGGCTGGCTGTCCTCCGAGTGGGGCATCAAGTCGTCCGTCTCCCTCATGATCATCTGGCGGTGGGTCGGCTACAACGCCCTGATCTTCCTCGCGGGCCTCCAGGCCATCCCCACCGAGCACTTCGAGGCCGCCCGTGTCGACGGCGCGAACAGCTGGCAGACCCTCTTCCGGGTCGTGCTGCCGCAGTTGCGCCCGGTGGTCCTCTTCGCCGCAGTCACCTCGACCATCAACGGCCTGCAGATCTTCACCGAGTCCCAGGTGCTCTTCCAGTCGACCGACGTCGGAACCACCGGCGGACCGGGCCAGGAGGGCATGACCATCGTGCTCTACCTCTGGCAGAAGGCATTCAAGGAGCACCAGTTCGGCTACGGCGCCGCGATGGGCTGGCTCCTCTTCGCGATCATCGCGGTCTTCACGATCATCAACTGGCGGCTGGTCTCCGGATCCGACCGCGACGACCGCCGACCCGGCATCGCCGGGCTGCTGCGCCGCAAGGGGGCTCGCGATGGCCGCTGATCACGACGGGACGACGACCGGCAACGGGGCGACCGCCGACGACGGGGCGACGATCGGCAACGGGGCGACCACTGGCAACCGGGCGACCGGCGGCAGGTCGACCGGCGGCAGGTCGACCGGCAGCGCGGGGCTGGCCATCGGCTCCGGCAGCAGACTCACCCGGATCGCCGTGCGGGCGGCGCTGCTGCTCGGGGTGCTGATCTCGCTGTTCCCCTTCTACTGGCTGGTGGTGATGGCCTCCGGCACCACCCAGGACATCTACAGCTACCCGCCCAAGCTCGTGCCGGGCCCGCATCTCCTGGACAACATGGGGCGGGTGCTCGACACCATCGACTTCTTCGGCTCCCTCTGGAACACGATCGCCGTGTCCGTGGCCGGGACCGCGCTGGTGCTGTTCTTCGACTCGCTGGCCGCGTTCGCCTTCGCCAAATACGAGTTCCCCGGCAAGAAGTTCCTCTTCGGCACGCTCCTGGTCACCTACATGATCCCCGCGCAGCTCTCGCTGGTGCCGCAGTTCGTCACCATGGCCGAGTTCGGCTGGGCCGGCTCGCTGAAGGCCCTGATCATCCCGGGCGCGGCCAACGCCTTCGGCATCTTCTGGATGCGTCAGTACGCCCAGAACTCACTGCCGGACGAGCTGTTGGACGCGGGGCGGATCGACGGCGCGGGCTTCTTCCGCCTCTACTGGCAGGTCGCACTGCCGCTGTTCCGGCCGGCCCTCGCCTTCCTCGGCATCTTCACCTTCATCGGCCTCTGGAACGACTACATCTGGCCGCTGGTCGTCATGATCAACCCGGACAAGGTCACCCTCCAGGTCGCCCTGGCGAACCTCAATGTGCTGTACAACGCCGACTACGCGCTCGTGATGGCCGGGGCGTTGATGAGCGTGATCCCGTTGATCATCGTGTTCCTGATCGGGGCGCGGCACTTCCTGCGGGATCTGGCGGCGGGGGCCACGAAGATGTGAGCGGCACTCACGGGCCGGGCACCGTTCGGCCGGGCATCCCCTTGGCCGGGCATCCCCTTCGGCCGGGCATCCCCTTGGCCGGGCATCCCCTTCGGCCGGGCGCCCCCTTTGCCGGGCATCCCCTTCGGCCGGGCGCCCCCTTTGCCGGGGGCGCCCTGGACGTCGTACGACCTCTACAGCGCCTGGGCCGCCGGCTTCACCATCCCCCTCACCGTGCGGGACTTCACGAAGTCGCCCATGGCCGTCATCTCCCACTCGCCGGAGAACTGCTTGATCAACTTGGCCATCATCACGCCGGTCTGCGCCTCGGCGTTGGTGAGGTCGAAGCGGACCAGCTCCTCGCCGGAGGCGGCGTCGATCAGTCGGCAGTAGGCCTTGGCGACCTCGGTGAACTTCTGGCCGGAGAACGAGTTGACCGTGAAGACGAGCCCGGTGACCTCCTGGGGCAGGCGCCCGAGGTCGACGGTGATGACCTCGTCGTCCCCGCCGCCCTCACCCGTGAGGTTGTCGCCGGAGTGGCGGATGGCGCCCTGCACGATCTGGAGCTTGCCGAAGTAGCAGCTGTCGATGTGGTTGCGCTGCGGGCCGTACGCGATGACCGAGGCGTCCAGGTCGATGTCCTTGCCGCGGTACGCCGGCTCCCAGCCGAGGCCCATCTTGACCTGGGAGAGCAGAGGGCGGCCGCCCTTGACGAGGGAGACGGTCTGGTTCTTCTGGAGGCTGACGCGGCCCTTGTCGAGGTTGATCTTGCCGGCGCCGGGCGCGGGCGGCGCGGGCGGGGCCGGGGG
>NZ_LGUR01000010.1 GCF_001270495.1 Streptomyces viridochromogenes | reverse complement strand
TTGCGCCAGACGGACTCGGAGGGAAGCTCGGTTCAGCGGCGACCGGATCTGCTGGACGTGCACGGCACTGTTCGTCCTCGTCCGCGCGCCCGCCGAGCGTAGAACCCGGCCCCGACAATGAGAATGGGGGGCAGAGAGCTTGGCGTGGCACCGTGATGGGTGGCAGCCCTGGTGTTCATGGACTGGCCGGCTCCTGGCGCAACAGGTCGGGACGGGCGTCGGCGAGGTCGTACGCCCGCTTGAGGCCCTCCATGAGGGCGGGTTCGATCCGGTAGATCCGCCGGCGGTCGTCCAGCTCCAGGAGTTTGGACCGGTTGTCCGGGCCGATCCTTTGCCGTACCGCGCGGATGCTGGTGAGCGTCCCACCGATCCTGTTCTGCGGGATCGGCGTCGTGGGGTGGTCGGCGAAGTGCTCCTGTATCTCGTCGTACGAGGCCGTGCCGCCCAGTTCGACCAGGCGGCGCAAGACAGCGCGGGCGCCGGGCAGCACGGAGGCAAGGGTGTCGAACAGCATCCGGTCCGTCCAGTCCTCCCACAGGACGTCACCGCTCAGGGTCTCCGGGCCCGGCCGGGACGCCAGCTCGGGGGCGTCCGGCCAACCGCTCGCCACGGCGGCGGGGTTGAGTCCGTACGCCGCCTGCACCGCTGCGATCGCCTGCTCGTACGTGTCGGTCTGCGTGTCGATGGTCAGCTGCACGCCCGCCCCCTTCGTGATCTCCACCCCCATCCTGGCCCCCGGCCCGCTCCCCTGTCTCCCCACCGGTGCGAGGCCGAGGACGGTGCGGCGGAAGTCGCGGGCGGCGGCACGCACTTGCTGGGCGCCGGCCCATTCCGTGCGGTGCTCGACTCCATACACCGGGCCCCGGGGATGTCTTCTCCCCCGGGGCCCTGGTGTGTCCGGACGCGGGTCAGATCTCCCCGGCCGCCATGGCGGTGAGCCAATCGGCGGCTTCTGCGGTAGCTAGGTACGAGGCGTTGGCAGGATCCACAGCCGGAGGAGGCCGTCCGCGCCACCCGTTGCGTAAAGGCGGCTATCAGGGGAGAAGCCGGCACCCCAGATCATCCCGGCATGGCCGGTTAGAGGAGCGCAGGCTGCTTTCCATGAGGATGTCTGCCACACATGGGCGGCAGCGGCGGGATCGAGCGTCTCTTCGCTGTCATCTTCCTCATCATCAACGCGCGGATCCTCCGCGTCTGGATGAGCAACAGCCGTGAGCAGTTGGCTGTCAGGAGAGAAGGAAAGTGTGTGGATCAGGCCGTCGGTGTCGGTGAGGGGCTCACCAGACATGGCGCGCGAGTCCATGTCCCACAGCTGTACTGCTCGGCTCGCTGTGGCAAGCACGTTGCCATCGGGTGAGAAGGCGAGCGCCGTGACTTCTCCGGTGTGACCGCGAAGGGGAGTCCCATCCTTCTCAAGTGTTTCCAGGTTCCATACCTGAGCTGCCCCGTCGGTGTGTCCAGTAACAAGGAGTCCCTTGGAGGACACCGCGATGCCAGCGCTGAGGTTCGCTCCGATTTTCGCCACGCCTTCAGGCTGCTCGGGGTCGGTGATATCCCAGACGCGCACGGTACGTCCGGCACCGAGGAGGAGTCGGCTGTCAGGGGAGAACGCGATACTCCAGGCCCTGCCTGAACTGACAGCGAGGGGGTGGCAGAGGCTGCGTCCCGTGGAGACGTCCCACAGCATGATCCGTCCGTCGTGGCTGCCGCTCGCCAGCAGCTCGCCGTTGGGGGAGAACCGGACCGTCTGTACCTGCTCAATGTGTCCGCCTACGAGTGCCTGGCCCGCGCGGCGCTGAGCGATGGTGTCCCAGAGTTGAACGGTCCGAAGGCCATGGGCGGTGGCCAACAGCCGACCGTCTGGTGAGAAGTCCACGTCCCAGACGCCCTCGAGATCATCTGCCATGGGGAACATCTGGACTCGCTCGCCACGGCGCATCGCGGCAACAACGACTTGTTCGGCGAGTCCATGTGCGGTGACGGGCTCCGTCGGGTTGGAGGCTCTCCTCGGGGAGCGGGAGTCGATCTTGTGCCGCTCCTTGAGCTCCTGCACACGACGCCAGCGATCGCGCCAGCGCTGAAGCTCCGGATGGTTCTGCGGGGCACGAGAGCCGGAGTCGTAGGTCAGCAGCACGCGAACCAGAGCCATGTAGAGATTCTGGCTGGGATGGATCTTCGCGCTCAGTACTTGGCTGACAGCGGATGGGGAAGCGCCAGCTCGGTCCGCTATCTGCCCCAGCGTCGATGGAGTGGACAGCCTGTTCCTCAAGCTGCGCAGCTCGGCGGCCGACGCTTGCAACTCCGCCTCATACGAGCCGCGTTCAGGCGAACTGTTCCCTGGCTGCCGCTCCATCGCGCCCTCCCGTCAGGGAGTTCAGGATAGAGGCGAGTAAGTGAAATCGCGTGAAGTCCAGTGAGCTTGCGTAAAAAGTGCTGTATATCGCTGAAACCAGCTGCTGGTGCAGCAGCATCGAAGCTTCTTCGCGCTGTGCTGGCCTGAGGGCGCCGCTGCGCTGAACTAACCCCAGGCCCAGCCTGGTCAGGCGAGGTCCGGGCTGTGTGGGCCGGACCTTTTCCTGCCCGCGGAATTTCCTCGTCCGGGTTCCTGTCCGGGGCCTGGGCCCGCGCCCCAAGGGGTGAAGACGCAGATGCAGGACGCGACACACGAGCACGACGGGCCGGCCCCCAGCGCCGCCCGACCGACACCAGCACCTGAGGAGAAGGGCTGCTCATGAGCATGCACCAGACAGCCGAGGGAACGGACGCTCCGACACCCGCTACTCTGAAACAGGCCACCCTGGGCCAGAGCCATGGCTCCCCCACAGGGACGCTCTCGGGCAGAGAGCCGCAGGACCGCCGACCGCGCGGCGAACACCCCGCGGACGACACCAGGCAGGTGTCCGCAGTCCTCTTTCCTCCTGTCCGAAGGAGCACACCCATGGCCCGGGACGTCGATCCCAGCCTGTTCAGTCCACCCGATGACCAAAGCCGTGCCCGGCGATTCCGCCGTCGCCTCCGCGTGCTCGCCGCTCGCCTGCGCGCAATGGCTTGGAAGGCGGTGGGGCTGTTCGGCGAAGAGTTCATCAAGGGCTTCGCCAACAAGGCCGGCGGCATCGCTGCGATAGCCCTGTGCGCTGTCGGCATCGCGTACCTGCTGGGCATGAGCCCGGCCGATGCCGTCCGCGCAGTGCTGAAAGTGTGACAGCCCGACGCGCAGAAAAGGGTTGTCGGCTCGCACCGACAGCCCAGATGATCAGCGAGAACCTTCCACAGTGCCCCTGACCAGTCCCGACTGTACGGACGGATACCGCGAACGAGGAAGGCAACGAGCGCCGGTCCAACAGATCGAGCGACGGGAGGCAAAACACGCACCACAGGGGCGAGGATTCGCCGCAGCTCCTCAACGACTTCCAGGGGCGGCTCAGGCGCCTCCGCGACGCGGGCGTGGATGTGAGCAATGACGTCATCACCGAGAAGTCGCCGGCGTTCTTCCGCGCGCATGCATGGTCAACGAAGCGTGCGGCGGCGTGGATACGCAGAGTCCGGGCCACCATCACGCGGGCAGGTGCGCTGGCCCGGAGGACGGGCATGTTGGCGTTCGGGCGGGTCAGCAGGCGTCGGCGAGTTCTTCGATCTGGTCCGCGAGGCAGTGGTCGGGGTGGTGGAACTGAGCGCCGGCAAGCGTGTAGAGGCGGCGCACGACGGCCTTGGCGGCCTTCATGTCGCCAGGAAGTGGGCTGTTCGGGGCTGGCGTCGACCGCCGCTCCGGCTGAAGGCTGCGTCGGTGTGTCGAAGGCCGCCTGGCACGCTGTGGCAGAACAAGGGCGCAGCATGGACCATGCTCCGCCGTCTGCGAGTTGGAGCACACCGTTGTCTGCTGTGAGTGCGGCAAGCCCATCCCGCTGTCGCAGGACATCTACGCCCTGGACGGCGAGTGGCAGCGTCGTTTCCCGTCCATGAACGGCACCCTCGCCTGCCACGACTGCGCAGTGGGCACACAGTGGTCCTGCCAGAGGCCGGGAGGCAGCGAGTACGTGGACGGGCACATCGCCGCCTCCGGCAGGTCCCAGATGCAGGACTTCGACTCCTGGAGCCACATCCTGGGCAACGGCACCCACAGGGCCATGGTCATCAAGTACCCGGGCGCCGGACTCCGCCAAGGAGCCGAGGAATACCTGCGCGACGCCGCGCAGCGCCGCGGGGTGGCCCCCGCCCTAGCCCGCGAACTGCGCGCCGCGATCAGCGATTGGGACAGCAGCACGGCTCCAGTGCGACTGAATGGCGTCTCGCACAGCTGATCTGCCCTGTGGCGAGGTCCGTTAGAAGATCTCTGGGCGGCTACGAGCGCCTATCCGACGCCAAGAGCGGTGTTATATCTAGGCGTTTGCCCGATATTCTCCACTATGGGCAACAGCAGTGCGGCGCGTGGTCATGTCCAAATGGTGGACGCCATGACTTTGTACGCCCCCTCATGCACCAGCACCGTGCGCGACGTTGCTGGGCATCACCGCCCTGCGGGGTATGGACTGAACACGGTGAACACACCGCAGCCCTCGGTGCAGGCAGTCCGGCTTCCCAACCGGCCTGCACCGAGGGCTGACCCACCAGTCACAACTGGAAGGAGAAGTACGTGTCCGTACCTCACTGTGTGAATGCCCCAGAGTCTGGTCAGGCACACGGCGCAAAGGAGTGGCACATCGTCGTCATCACCGTCACGATCACCGTGATCGTGCTCGGATGCGCCGGAGTGAGCCCTGAGTGGATCGCCGCGACTGCGGCACTTCTCACCGCAACCACCCGGAGGTAACCGCAGCAGCGGCGCGAGGCTCCGCTACCGCTCATGACAACTGCCCGGGCCCCGACCGTGATTGAGGTCGGGACCCGGGCAGCAGCGTGATGCTGAGCATCCGTGTCGTAGAGGGCGGCGCCTTGACGGAGTCTGAGAACGTTCCCGGCAACGTCAGCCGGGACAGCCGGCCACCACCAGAGCTCCGTCACCCGCCCTCCGGGTCTCACTCAGTGCCAGCCGCGGCGATGAGTAGAGCAGTGCGTCCTCGCGGTACAGCTCGTACCGGTACGAAGTGGCCCGTTCCAGGTCGCGGCGCTGCTGGGGGTCGGCGTCAGGCAGAGTGAGTTCAACGAATCCGCGGCCGTCACGCAGGACCCCCTGGGACCTGATCCTCCCGGTGATGACCACCGAGGTGTCACCGATGGTCAGATAGACGGTGTCACCGTGCATGGGGTGGGGCCCGGGGAAGCCGGTCATGCCGCCCCTCTCTGTCGCCTGCTGGTCGCGCCCATCCTCTCCGTGACGCACTGATCTGCACCACTCCCCTGCCCAGGTAGTGCGGTCGGGAGTCTCGGGTGAGGCGGCGGCCGCGGCTGACTGCCTACTGTGGTGGCCGTGACAACGTCTTCCGAGCCGATGCCGGTGCCCGTGCCCGTGCCCGTGCGGGTCGTGCTGCCCGCCGACCCGGTGCTCGGGGGACCGAGCAGCAGGAGATCGTCGCGCGGCTGTGGAGGCGGCGGCAGACGGAGACGGGCTGGGTGTATCTCGTGGGGCTGCCGTCGTACAGAGACCTCAAAAACGGGAGTGTGGAGGCGGCGGAGTACCGGGTGTGGGTGCGCGCTCCGGAGCACGTGCGGCGGGTCGACTGCGTCGACTACGACCGGGTCGTCACCGAGCGGCTGGAGCGGTCGCCGCAGTCGGTGGTCCGGAATGTCCTCGGGGAACGCCGGCCGTCCGGGTGGGTGCTGGCGAAGCTGCGCGGCGAACGCGGCCCGGACCGGGGCGTCCTGCACGCGGTGGACTGCGACGAAGCGCCGCAGGGCGCGCCGCTGCTCGATCTGGAGCACGCACTGAACGTCGCGGAGAGTCCGGCGGCCCGGCTGTGCAACCTGTGTGGCTGCGCGCAGGAGCTGAGCCCGCTGTTGAAGGGCTTCGACCACATCGCCGGCTCCGATCCGGGCGAGCCCTGACCTGACCAGCTCCTAGGCGTCTTCGACATCGTTCCTGGCGTCGGCCATTGCGGGCGCGCGGTCCCTGATCGTCGGGTGGGGCTGTCCCGTCTGACTGGAGGACCGGGCGTGGTGGGTGATGACCGCGATTGCCGTCTCCCGAGCGAGGTCGAACGTGTGGCTGCCGTACGCGGCGAGCAGCTGCTCGCGCTCGGCAGCGCCCAGGGCTTCGTACGGGCACGTCTGCAGGGCGGCCAGGGCGTGGTGCTGCAGGACACCCCGGACGCTGGCGGACCGGCTCTCGTCCGGGCCGGTGAGCGGAAGGCCGACGACGTCGGCCCCTTCCAGGGAGATGCTGGAGGCGAGACCGTAGGCGGCGGCGCCGATCAGCGTCACCACCCGGGGGCGGTCGGCTTCCGGGACGTCCCCGCCCTGCCGCATGTGCCACAGCACCAGCTCGTCAGCGGCGGAAAGGCAGTACTCCCACGTGGTGCGGGGAGGGCGCAGGGCGTCGGTGGTCATGGCGCGACCGTACCGGAGGGCGCCGTACGCCGGTGGGGTGCAGTCGTGTTCCAGGTCGGGCACGGCTCGAACATCCGTGTCATTCTGCGGTTATCCTGCGGGTGAGGCGGCTGGTATCGACCGCCCGGAACAGGACGCACGATGTCGACTCCCCCGCCCCCGGTCTCCGAGCCGGATCCCTCCGCGCTGGCCTGCCCCGGCGACCGTGTCGGTCTGTGCGCCGGGTGACTTGTTAACTGCACCTTCTCTGACTCGTTGAGCGAGGGGATCGAGATCCCCTTAGGAGAGTCTGTTGCAGCAGTTACACCGCGCCCTGATTGAGGGACAGGCCGATGTTCCTCGGGTGGGATGTGTCCTTGAGGTGGAGACGGCGTACCCCCGCTATGTGGTGTTGGATGTTGCGGGAGCACGTCTTGAGCCCGTGGTCCAGTACCTGCGGGACCTCGCTCTGAGCGACAACCGACCACTGACCTGCCGGAGCTACGCCTTCGATCTGCTGCGTTGGTTCCGCGTGCTCTGGTTCCTTGAGGTCCCCTGGCATAGGGCGACTGAGGCGGAGACCAGCGCCCTGGTGGGCTGGCTCCGCGTCACGGCGAACCCGCAACGGCGCCGGCGTAACCCTGGCGCCCCGCCACCCGGGTCGGTGAATGGCCGCACTGGCAAGGGCTACCTGCGGATCGGCTACGCACCGAGCACGATCAACCACAACCTCACGGTGGTCAGCAGCTTCTATGCTTTCCACGGGCACCACGGACGCGGCCCGGTGGTCAACCCGGTCCCCGAGGCGTCCGCGCTGCGGCACGTCCTAGCTCACCGAGATCCTGACGCTGCTCCGCCCGTGTTCAGACGGGCACGTCTTCGTCAACGGGTCCCGAGTACGGAGCCACGAGCCATCCCGGACGCAATGTGGGACGAGCTCTTCGCAGCGATGAACCACGATCGGGACCGAGCTGCGGTGCTCCTCTATGTCTCCAGCGGCGCCCGGGCCAGTGAGCTGCTGGGCGTCACTCCGGCCGCCATCGACTGGTCCCGTCAGCTGATCTATGTGGTGACCAAGGGCAGCCAGGAACGCGAGCCGTTGCCGGTCAGCCCGCAGGCCCTCGTGATCTTGGCGTCCTATCTGGACAGGGCCGGCCTTCCGCCTGCCCATGAACCGGTCTTTCGGACACGTCGAGGGCCTGAAAAGCCGCTGTCCTATTGGGCGATGAGGCGGGTGATCCAGCGCGCGAACGAGAAGTTGGGCACCAACTGGACTCTCCACGACATCCGGCACACAGCCGCGAATCGCATGGCGAACGATCCGGCCCTCACCTTGCCGCAGGTGCGTGTGATCTTGAGGCACAGTGACCTGGCGACCACGGGCCGTTACCTCAACGCCCGGGTCGAGGAACTCTTTGAGGTTCTGCAGGCCCACTACAACCGGCCCCGTGTCGAGCGGAGTTTTGCGCCGGGCTATGACCCAGAGGACTTCAAGGCGGTGTTCGGTGGCTAACACTTCTACGGTCGAGACGTACACGATCCGGGACCGGCGACGAAACTACCGCGGTGGTGAACGGCAGGACGTGACGCGGTTCGTGAGTACCGTGGTGAAACCCGCTCCCGCCCCGAGACCGCAGAACCCGCCCGCACCGTTCGGTGATCTCTCATGCGCCACGGTCCCCAACCTGCTTGACCTTGCCACGGAGATTCTGCGCGATGCCAGTGAAGGGACCCGTGAAAAGCGCCGCGCTGGCATCCACATGCTGTTCGACCACCTGGCGACTCATCCAGGCAAGACGTGGCAAGAACGATGGGAGGCCGCTGGCTTCAACACGGAGGACGCCCCGCCGGTCAGCATCCTTTCCGCAACCCGGAGCCAGGCCAGCAGCGTGACCACTGCACTGAAGATGGCATTCGGCCTGCGGATCATTCAGCCCTCCTTGTCGGGGTTCCGGGTGAACAGGTTCTCCGGCTACGCCGAGCCGTTCCGCTTGCTGCAGGACGATCCGGCGTTGGACGAATTCTTTAAGGTGATTGACGCCCACACACGGCTGAACTCGGTCCACAAACACCGGGCGAAGTTCGACATCACCTGCGCGCTCACCACCCAGGGCATCGCCCTGGAGCACGTGACGCCCTCGGCACTTCTGCACTACTCACTGGAGAACAAGCGACTCGGGCTCACGCACGGAGCCTGCAACAAGGACGAGACCCGATTCGCCGCTCGGGCCGCATGGGAAGTGCTCCTGGAGATGGGGCACTTCCCCCAGGGGACACCCCACACGGTGCGCGCATGCTTCCAGCAGGGCCAGCACAGCGTCGAGGGCCTCGTCGACCGCTACAAGATCGAGAACGCTGCTGTCCGCCAGCTGCTGATCGACTACCTCGCTCGGCGCAAAGCCGACACGGACTACACCACCCTGGACGGATTGGGCCGCCATCTGGCCGCCAACTTCTGGGCGGTCATCGAGCGCATCGCCCCTGGTCAGAAGGACCTCAGGCTCAGTTCAGAGGTCTATGAACAGTGGCTGGCCGAGATCCAGTTCTGGAGGGGCGACAGATCCAAGATCCGCCAGGACAGGGCCTCGATCCTGCTCGCGGTCCGCGGCTTTTATATCGACCTCCAAAGCTGGTCCGTCGGCGAACCCGAACAGTGGGCGCAGTGGGTCGTTCCATGTCCGATCCGGCCGCGCGACCTCAAGGGCTTCAGGCAGAGGCGACGTGAGATCCACCGGCGGATGGCCGACCGGACCCGCCTTCGTCAGCCTTTGCTGCCGGTACTCGTCCAACACGTCGAATCGCGGCATGAGCACTTTGCTGACCTGCGCGAAGCCGCACGCTCCACACCGCTTGGCGCCCAGTTCACCCATCGTGGCCACCACTACCGCCGCAGCAACTCCCCAGAGGACCGACGTCGGATCAAGACGCCCGAGGGCCCCACTATCCGGGTCATCGACGAGGAAACAGGCAAGATGATCCACCTGGACCGAGCCGAGGAGATGGCGTTCTGGGACTGGGCTGTGATCGAGGTCCTCCGGCACAGCGGCATCCGGATCGAAGAGCTGACTGAGCTCACCCACATGAGCATCCGCCAGTATCAACGGCCCAACGGGGAGATCATCGCGCTCCTTGTGGTCGCTCCGTCCAAGAATGAGCGCGAGCGCGTCATCCCGATGTCGCCCGAACTCTTCCACGCCATCGCACAAGTCGTCCGCCGGCAGACGAAAGACGGCCGACCGATCCCCTTGCTGAGCCGCTACGACCCCCAGGAACGAACCTGGTCAGAGCCCATGCCTTTCCTGTTCCAACGCCAAATCGGCACGGTTCACAGCGTCCTGGCTCCCAACACGGTCGTCCGGATGCTGTCCCGGCGCTGCGAAGAGATCGCGCAGACGAACAAGGCGTTCGAGGACGCCACGTTCACTCCGCATGACTTCCGCAGGCTATTCGCCACAGAAGTCGTCAACGGTGGTCTTCCGGTCCACATCGGTGCCGCCCTGCTCGGGCACATGAATCTCCAAACCACACAGGGCTACGTCGCCGTCTTCGCGGAGGACATCGTCGGTCACTACCAGAAGTTCCTCGACCACCGCAGGTCGCAGCGGCCCGAAGACGAGTACACGGACGTCACACCCCAGGAGTGGGCGGAGTTCGAAGAGCACTTCGATAAGAGGAAAGTCGATCTCGGCAACTGCGCTCGCCCCTACGGCACACCGTGTCAGCACGAGCATGCATGCATCCGCTGCCCAATGCTCCAGATCAACCCGAAGATGCTTCCCCGTCTCGACGAACTGGAGAAAGACCTGGTCATGCGGCGGAAGCGCGCGGAGGAGGAGCAGTGGCTCGGGGAGATCGAGGGCATCGACCTAACTTTGACGTTCCTGCGGACCAAGCAAGCCGACGCCATCCGCTCACGACGACGAACCACTGTTGACCTTGAGTTTCCGCGCCCTCGCGGCTGAGAGGCTGTCCTCATGATGGACAAAAGAGGTGGGGTTGAAGGACAGGCGGTTCACCCCGGCAAGTACGCACGTGTCGAACGGGAGAGGCGGTTCCTGCTGGCCGAGCCACCAGCGCAGTCGGCGGTAACCGTCAGTCGCGTGATCAACGACCGGTATGTGACAGGAACGCGCTTGCGGCTGCGTCGGGCCGAGTTCTCGGATGGCCGCCGTGAGCTCAAGCTCACTCAGAAGGTCCCGATCTCTCAGCCTGGCGCCACCCAAGGGCTGATCACGAATACGTACTTGTCGCCAGCCGAGTACGACGTGCTCGCCTCACTGTCGGCCGCCCTGCTGTCGAAGACTCGCTTCAGCGTTCCACCCTTGGGTGTTGACGTCTTCGACGGTCGTTTGCAGGGCTTGGTACTCGCAGAGGCCGAGTTCACCACAGACGAGGCGGCAGAGTCCTTTGTCCCCGCTGCCGAGTGCGTCGTAGAGGTCACTGACGACACTCGCTTCACAGGAGGACGCCTTGTCCAGGCGTCCCGCCACGAGCTGCTCGGGTGGCTAGCCGAATACGGGCTCCACCCAGAAGACTCCTAGCAGCTCGCGCCGCCTCGCCACCCCGAATACCCTCGCCGCCCATTCAGGTGAAGTGCACAGAAGCGCGACGAAACACAACGGCAAACCCACCGACCGCCGTTGACCGTGGCATCCCCGCTTCACGCCTACCCAGGAGATGACCACGAGGGTCAGTACCGAAAGCTGGCCCGCCCCTCACTGAGATAGATCATCCAAGGGCGAATCGGCTCGCCGCCCGCCACGGGCCTCAGTTCAACACCGAGATCGCGCACGGCGGCAATCGCCCCGATCAGGTGCTCAGGAAAGTGCTGGCGGCGCGCCTCCTCCTGAGCAGCGAAGAGCGGACCAAGTTCGTCCCAGCCGGCTCCTGGCACGAAGCGGCAGAGAATCCACGGTTGATCGATGCTCACGTCCCAGAGCGCACCGACCAGCAAGTCGCCATGCCAGACCTCGTATGCGGCCGTCTCCCCCACACGCCCCTCCCCAGATTCCTGCGGAGACAGTAGCCGCGGCGCAGTCGAGTCGCGAGAGGCCAACCCCAAAGGATCAAAGGTCCATACAGAGCGGAGAGTTCACTCCCAGACCGAATACCTTGCACCACTCACTCGGGTGAAGCGCAGAGAAGCCAGCGAAAGACGCACCGGTACGGCAGCGGCGGCTGCCCGCTTTCTCTGTGGGTGGACCGGGTGTGGTGTGACGTTGGGTGAGGTGGGTTCGTTGAGCTCCTGGGACTCGTTCTCGGGGGGTGTGGCTCTGCGGCGGGTCGTTGCACGACTCGTGGCAGGAGTTGATGATGCGGGCGTTTCCCGTGGTGATGCCGTCTGGGCAGAAGTACTGGACGGTCCTTGATGACGACCTGGAGGTCGTCTCTGTTGCTGATCGCTGGCTTCGGAACCTGCGGTTCGGCCGGGACCGTGCGGAGCTGACAACGAAGGCGTACGCCGGTGGCCTCGCGCTCTATCTGCGCTGGTGCCGGTCGACGGGCCGGGAGTGGACGGCGGCGGGCCGGGACCTCGGCCTATTCATGGTCTGGCTGAAGTACACCCCTGCGCCCCGAGACAGTGTGGTGCCGGTGGTACAGCCGGGACCGGGCGCCGTCCCGGTGCGGGGCGAGCGCCGGATCAACCGAGTGCTCGTTGCGGTGCGGGGCCTGCTGTCGTACGCGATCTCGGTTAAGGAGGCGCCCAGGTCGGTGCTCGGGCAGATCTACGAGCTCGCCGACAGCCGGGACCTTCCGGCGGAGGCACAGGGCGAGGACGGCGGCCTGTTCCACCGGCTGCGGCCAGTGCACTCGCTTCGCGAGCCGGAGACGCAGGTGGACCGAGCCGAGGACGCTGAGCTGGTGGCGATGTTCGTCGCCTGCCGCAACGCGCGTGACCGGCTGATCGTGCTGCTGGTGGGCCGGGGAGGGCTGCGCCGCGGTCAGGTGGCGGGGCTGCGGCGCAGCGACGTTCATCTGTTGCCGGACTCCCGGGCGCTGGGCTGCGATTACCCGGGCGCCCACGTGCATGTGCGGCGACGGGAGAACGTAAACGGGGCCTGGTCGAAGTCACGGCAGGCCTGGGTGGCGCCGCTGGACTTCCTCGTGGTGTCCGCGTTCGACCTGTACTACGAGGAGCGCCACCGCCTGCTCGGATCGGGCGGGAGCGACTTCCTGCTCGTGAACCTGTTCCGGGAACCGCTGGGAGAGCCGATGTCGCCGGAGGCGATCGGGGAGCTGCTGGAACGGCTCAGTACCCGGGCCGGCCTAGCCCGGCGGGTGGGAGCGCACATGGCGCGCCGGGCGTTCGCGTCGAACGTCGCCGACGCCGGAGGCGCTCCGGATGAGGTGCAGGCGGTGCTCGGGCAGAAGAGCCTGCATTCGCAGGCGCCGTACCTGTTCCCGGATCCGAAGCGTGTGCGGGCGGCTGTCCTGCGGGTGCCATCACCGCGCGGGCTGAGCTGACCGGAGGCAGGCCGGTGACCGCAACGAGCGCCGCAGCCCTGTCCAGGAGCGAGGCACCGGCGGAGGGCGAGCGGCTGGAGGAGATCCTCAGCGCTCTAGACAACGACTTCCTCGCCCTGTTGGGGTGGGACTGGGAGCGGCGGGTGATCACGTGGCCGCGGCAGCATCCAGTGATCGGTCTGCCCGACTGCCCCGTGCCCGGCTGCCCTCTGGCAATCACGGTGCTAACGCGGCCGATGTGCGCAGGCTGCATTGAGCGGTGGCGCCGCACCGGCCTCCTGCTGGAGGAGTTCCTGCTCGTGCCGAAGGAGACCAGCCGCGGGGTCGGCCAAGGCCCGTGCAGGGTCGGGAGTTGCGAGCGGCCCCGCGTCACCGTCGCCGGCCAGCTGTGCCTGGCCCATCATTCTCAGCACACCAAGACCGGCCTGATCGCTTTGACCTTGGAGGAGTTCCTCGTCCACCCGAGAGTGACCGGGTACGCCTCCTTCGGGCCGTGTGAGGTGGCCGCATGCTACCTGGACCGCGTGGGCCGCCAAGCCCCGTACTGCAAGGCACACCTCAACCGCCTGTACCAGGCCCGGACAACGCCCGGGTTCGATGAGGCACACTGGCGCCGGACAGACCGGGCGATCTGCACCACCCGCGAGGTCAGCCTGCGCGGCCTGCCGGACCGGCTGGTCGCCGAGCTCCTCTACGGACTATGGGCTCGCACCCAGGAGGGCTTCAAGGCCCGGCCGGAGTGCCTGCGCCCGCTGTATGACCGGCTGCGCATCTACCAGGTGCAGCAGTTGGCGGAGGTGACGGATCCTGCCGGTCACGGGCACAGCCGCGAGCAGGTCACGATGATCCGGGCCTGGCAGCGGGCGCTGAGTCTGCTGAACATGACGCCGGAAGCCGAGCGCGTCAAGGACGTCTGGGACATGGCAGTCTTCGGCTACACCGGCCACATGTCGTTCGCACCCGTGCTGCAGGAGCCGCTGCGGGAAGCGATGAAGATCTGGGTCTACGACGACCTGCCCCGGCGCCGGAACAAGAACGCGGTCCAGCACGCCCGCGCGATTATCGCGGCCGTGGGCATGCTCTCGGAGAGCCTGCGTGTGCAGCGCCAGGACCGCGGAACGGTACCTGCGGCATGGGGACGCAGCGACATCGTCGCTTTCACCAACCGCATGGGCTACTTCACCGCGACCGGGAAGATCAGCCCATCCAGGCGGCTGGCCTTCACCCGGTTCGTCCGCAGGGTCCTGCTCCGCTTCCGGACCCTCGGTCTCACCGCGCCCGGGCAGCTGCTGGAGGGTATGCCGGCCGACTTCGCAATCGGGCCGGAGGACATGCCCGACGAGCCCGGGGACACCGAGGCCGGCCGCGACCTGCCGGAGCAGGTGCTGCGCGAGCTGTGCGCTCACCTGGACGTGTTGGAGGCCATGAGCAGCATCGAGGTGCGTGTCGCCACCGAATTGCTCATCGACACGGACGGCGTCCGGACGAGATCAACACGCTCCCGTTCAACTGCCTGGAGCAGGACCCGGACGGCTCTGACGTCCTGGTCTACGACAATCACAAGGCCTACCGGTTCGGCCGCCGCCTGCCGATCGGCAAGGAGACGGCCTCGATCATCCGCCGCCAGCAGCAGCGCGTCCGCGAACGCTACCCCGCAAACGCCGCGGCCCGGTTGCGACTGCTTCCGCGCCCCAAGGCCAACCCGGAGGGCACCAAGCCGCTCGTGGACATCTCCGCCCAGCACCGGGCCTGGGTGGGCTCCCTCCCCGACCTCCTGGTGCCGGTCGTGGTCTCCGAAGGAGACACCCGCGTCACACGGCTGGTGCCGTTCGACAAGACCCGGATCTTCCCGTACGCCTACCGGCACTGCTACGCCCAGCGGCACGCCGACGCCGGTGTCCCGGTCGACGTCCTCAAGGAGCTGATGGACCACCGGCTGATTACCACCACCCAGGGCTACTACCGCGTAGGCGAAGAACGCCGCCGTGAAGCCGTTGACCGGGTCACCGCCCTGCAGTTCGACCGCCATGGCAAACGGGTCTGGCGCACCGCGAAGAACCTGCTCGACTCCGAACACGTCCGCCGTGCGATCGGGGAGGTCGCCACCCCCTACGGCGTCTGCCGCGAACCCACAAACGTGGCCGCCGGTGGCCACGCCTGCCCGCTCCGCTTCCGCTGCCTGGGGTGCGAGCACTTCTCCACCGACGTCTCCTACCTCCCCGACCTCCAGGCCCATCTCGCCGACCTGCTCCGCAGCCGCGAACGCCTCATGTCCGCCTTCGAAGCCGACGACTGGGCACGGACCCAGGCCATGCCTGCCGAGGAAGAGATCCGCCGCGTCCGCTGGCTCATTGAACGCGTCCAGACCGACCTCAACGACCTCGCCCCCGAGGACCGTGCGCACATCGAGCAGGCCGTCACCCTCGTACGCCGCAGCCGCACCGTCATGATCGGCATGCCCCGCGTCCGTCAGCCTTTGCCCGCCGTCCGACCCACAAGGATCCCGACGTGACCACCCCGATGCACGACGGCCGCCAGGCCAGCACCGGCCGGCGCCGGCAGCGAGTCCAGGATGCCATCGCCACCGCTGTCCGCGACGGTACCCCGCTGACTGCCTCGGCCATTGCCCGCGCGGCCGGCGTGGACCGCACCTTCCTCTACCGCCACCGCGACCTGCTGCAAGATGTGCACTTGGCAGGCACCCAAGCCGTGGGCCGGCCGCAGGGTTCAGAGCCCGTGGTCACCAGTGAGTCGCTCAAGGCAGACCTCGCCAACGCCAACGCCCGTGCGGCCCGCTTGGCCTCCCGCGTGAAGCATTTGGAGGACCACCTCTCCCGACAGCTCGGCGAGCGAGCATGGCGGGAGTCCGGCCTCGCGGCCGCGCCGGACATCGCTGAGTTGCAGACCACGATCGAACATCTCAAGCAACGCAATGCGGAGCTGACGCAGAACCTGGAGGAGCGACAGGCAGAACTCGATGCCGCACGGGCCGCGAACCGCGATCTGACCCGAGCCTTGAACCAGCGTGGCTGACTAGTGCCTCTGGCTCGGCTGCTGGAGCCCCAACGGCCCGCGATACCGGTGGGCCCTCGTATTCAACTGTCGCTGGTTTCCCGAGGAACGCAGCCTGCTGGTGACCGTGTGTGATCCTCGGCGGGGCATCGGGCTCCATGTCGGGGTGCCGTACGGCGAGGTCAACCTCGACATGGAGCCCGGCTGAATCTCGCCCCAGATACCGAGCTCGGCCCTCGCGCCACGGCCGCTCTCTTGGCGGAACCAGGGACAACTGGGGCGCGTGTCTGATGGGGTGACGTGGTGAAGGCACCGGTGTAGGTGCGTTGCCCCAGTTCCGGACTGATCTCACAGGGGGAAGGGCGAGGATGCTGTCGGAGACAATGACTGCGCTGGCCGCGGCAGGAGGCACTGCGGTGGTGCAGGCCGCAGGCACAGACGCATGGACAGAGGTACGCCAGGAGGTGGCCCGTTGGTTCGGCCGGGGGAGTCAGCAGCGCGAGAGCGCCGAGCTGGAGCGCCTCGACCAGACCGCAGGCGAGCTGGACGCGGCTCAGCCGACCGATGCGGAGCGGGTGCGCATCCGTCAGGAGGCAGCGTGGCAGGCTCGGATCGAGGCCGTGCTGGAAGGTCTGGAGGACATCCAGCGGACCCGGGTCGCGGATGAGCTGCGCACCCTGCTGGCCCAACAGACCTCCCACAGCGGTGTGTCGGCCAGCCAGAGTGGTCTGGCCGTGGGCGGAGACGTGAACGTCCGGGCCGACCACGGGTCCGCCGCCGCTGTGAGCATGGGGAATGTGACGTTGGGAAACCCTCCCCAGCCGGGTTCGCACCAGGACTGAGCGCACCCGGTACCACCTCGGCCGCGCCGACTCACAACGTCAGCGGCATCTTCGCCGACCACGGCAGCATCGCCGTCGGCTACGCCGAGCAAGTCCACCACCACGCTCCGCCCCGCACACCGGCCGCCTGGCCGCACCAAGTCGGCGTAATCCCGCCCCGCGCTCTGTCCTTCCAACACCGGTCCGACGCCGACCAGTTGCGGGCGGCGGTCGACAGCGGGGGCACCGCGGTGCTCAGCCAGGTACTGACCGGGACCGGGGGGGTGGGCAAGACACAGCTGGCCGCCGACTACGCCCGCACTGCCTGGGACAGCGGCGAGGTCGACGTACTGGTGTGGATCAGCGCGAGCAGCCGCCAGGCCATCATGGCCGGGTACGCACGGGCAGGCGTGGAGCTGCTTGCCGCCGACCCCGGTGAGCCCGAGCAGTCCGCGCGGGCGTTCCTGGCCTGGCTGGAGCCCAAAGCCGGCCAGAAGCCCTGCCGGTGGCTGGTCGTACTGGACGATGTCACGGATCCTGCCGATATGCGCGGCTGGTGGCCGCCAGACAGCCGCCACGGCCGTGCCCTGGTCACCACGCGTCGCCGCGAGGCCGCCCTGACCGGAGCAGGCCGGCACCGGGTGACCGTGGGTTTTTTCACCCCCCAGGAAGCCGCCGCTTACTTCACCACCGTACTCGCCGGGCGCGACCGCCGCGACGAGCCGACCGACCAGATCAACGGCCTTGCCGCCGACCTGGGATACCTGCCCCTCGCCTTGGCCCAGGCCGCCCACTACATCATCGACACGAACCTGACCTGCGCCTCCTACCGAGAGCTCTTGGCCGACCGGATCGAGAAGCTAGCCGACTTGCTGCCGGAGCCTGGCGCACTACCCGACGACCAGACCGTCACCGTGGCCGCCACCTGGTCCCTGTCCATCGAACGCGCCAACCAGATCCGCCCTGCCGGCCTGGCCGGCCCCATGCTGCAGCTGGCCGCGATGCTCGACCCCAACGGCATACCCACGGCTGTCTTAGCCAGCGAACCCGCCCTCGCTCACCTCACCGAACACCGCACCCGAACCGGCCAGGGCCCCACAGCGGAACCGGGGCCGGTTTCCCATCGGGACGCGGTGCGCGCTCTGCGCGTCCTGCACCAGCTCAGCCTCATCGACCACACCCCCGACGACCCCCACCAGGCCGTCCGCGTCCACCAGCTCATCCAGCGCGCCACCCGTGACGCCCTCGCCCCCGACCACCACGACGCGGTTGCCCGCACCGCCGCCGACGCCCTCACCGCCGCCTGGCCCGCCATCGAACGCGACACGACCTTCGCGCAAGCCCTCCGTGCCAACACCAACGCTCTTCTCGGCACTGCCGAAGGCGCCTTGTATCAGGCCAGCGGCGCGCACCCCGTGCTCTTCCACTCCGGCCGAAGTCTCGGCTTGAGCGGACAGGTCCTAGCCGCCATCGACCACTTTCAGCACATGACTCGCACCACCCTCCGACTTCTTGGACCTGACCACCCTGACACCCTCGCTGCCCGCAGCGACCTGGCCCGGTGGCGGGGGGAGGCTGGTGATGCGGCGGGTGCCATTGCCGCGTACGCCGAGGTGCTCGCCGACCACGAGCGGGTGCTGGGCCCCGACCACCCCCACACCCTGGCGGCCCGGAGCGACCTGGCCTGGTGGCGAGGTGATGCGGGTGATGCGGCGGGTGCCGCTGCCGCGTACGCCGACCTGCTGGAAGACGTGCTGCGGGTGCTGGGCCCCGACCACCCCGACACCCTCACCGC
>NZ_LGUR01000009.1 GCF_001270495.1 Streptomyces viridochromogenes | reverse complement strand
GGGTCGGCGCGGGTGACGTCGGAAGGGAGCGGGGAGGGGGCCGCCGGGTGGTGACGGTCGGTGAACGGCAAGGTCAGTGGGCATATTCGTGAGCGCTTTCTGTCGCCGATCTCCAGGCGGCTCGCGGTCACGGCCGGGGAGGGAGTGGAGTGGGGGTCGATCGTGCGGGCGGCTGTCGAAGACGAGTGCGTCAACGAATGGCGGGTCGACGGGTCGCACGGGGGGGGGGGGGGGCGGGTCAATCCCGACGCCGCGGCACCCGGTACGGGGTCACCCCTTGACCGCCCCGCCCAACGCGAACCCTCCGCCCAGGCGCCGGGCCACGAGCACATAGAGCAGGATCACCGGTGTCGAGTAGATGATCGAGAACGCCGCCAGCTGCCCGTACACCACGGTCCCGCGATTCCCGAAGAACTCGTTGATGCTCACGGCGGCCGGCATCTGGTCCGGCGTGAGCAGGAGCATGAACGGAACGAAGAAGTTCCCCCACATCATCACGAACGAGAACACCGTCACCACCGCCACTCCCGGCCCCATCAGCGGCAGCACCACCCGCACCAGCGACTGGAGCGACGAGGCGCCGTCCGTCCAGGCGGCCTCCTCCAGCTCCTTCGGGACCCCGTCCATGAAGTTCTTCATCAGCCAGATGGCGAACGGCAGTTGGGAGGCGGCGAAGAAGAAGATCGTCCCCTCCATGGTGTCGATCAGGTTCACCTGCACGAAGAGGGCGTACACCGGCACCATGATCGCCGTGATCGGCAGGCTCGTCGCGAACAGGATCGTGAGCAGGAACGGACGGTTGAAGCGCGACCGGAACCGCGACAGCGGGTAGGCGGCGAGCGCCGCGCACGCGACCGTCAGCGCCGTGCCCCCGCCGCACAGGAGCAGGCTGTTGAGCAGCGGGGTGAAGGTGATGTCCGGCGTCAGGACCGCGTCGAAGTTGTCCAGGGTGACACCGTCCGGGAGCTTCACCTGGAGGTTCGCGTCGGTGTCCAGCGAGGACAGGATCACCCACGCCAGCGGGAGCACGAACGCCGCGGCCACCACCAGGAGTCCGGCGTCGGCGGCCAGGCGGTGGGTGGTTCGTCGGGACGACAGGGTGCGGGCAGTACGGGCAGTACGGGCAGTACGGGCGGTGCGGGCAGTGCGAGCGGTGCGGGCAGTACGGGCCATACGGCGTCAGACCTCCGTTCGCAGCAGACGCAGGTAGACCACCGAGAACAGCGAGCCGACCACCAGCAGCAGGAGGGCGACCGCCGTGCCGTAACCGATCATGCTCTTCTGGAACGCCTCCTCGTACATGAAGAGCGGCAGCGTCTGGCTCTTGCCGCCCGGGCCGCCCCTCGTCATCACCCAGATCAGGCCGAAGACGGACAGGGTCTGGAGGGTGATGAGCATGAGGTTGGTGCTGATGGAGCGGCGGATCATCGGGAGGGTGATGTGCCACATACGGCGCCAGCCGCCGGCGCCGTCCACCTCCGCCGCCTCCGTGATCTCCTTGGGGATCTCGTTCAGCGCCGCCGAGTAGACCAGCATCGAGAAGGCGGTCCCCCGCCAGACGTTCGCGAACGACACCGCCAGGATCGGCAGGGTGAACAGCCAGTTCTGGGTGGGGAGATGGAGCCAGTCCAGGATGGCGTTCAGGGTGCCTTCGCGGCGGAAGAAGGCGTAGAGGAGGAACCCGGCGACGACCTCCGGCAGCACCCACGCCGCGATGACGATGGCGCCGACCAGCGTGCGTACGGGCTTCGACGCGCGCTGCATCAGCGCGGCCAGGGCCAGTCCCAGGGTGTTCTGGCCGATCAGGGCGGAGGTGACCGTGAAGACGAGGGTGAGCCAGACCGCGTTGCGGAACGCCTCGTCGTCGAACGCCGTACGGAAGTTGTCGAAACCGACGAACGAGTCCTCGGCCTGGCCGGTGAGCTGGAGGTCGGTGAAGGCGATGTAGGCGCAGTAGGCGATCGGGCCGGCGAGGAAGAGGACCAGGAGGACGACGGCGGGGGTGACGGGGAGGGCGCGGGTGAGGGAGCGGAGATGAGGGAGGGAGTGGACGCGGGTGAGGGAGCGGGCCCGTGTCATCCGCGGGAGCCCGTCTCCTGAGCGCCCGTCTCCTGGGAGCCCCTCTCCTGGGCGCCCGCGTCCTGAGCGCTCACTTCTCGATCACCTGGTCGTCCGCCGCCGTCCTGAGTTCCTCGTCGTACCCCTTCGCCGCCTCATCCACCGACACATCGCCCGTCGTCACGCCCTCCATCGCTTCCTGGACGGCGGTGGAGACCTTCGGGTACGCCGGGTAGGCGGGGCGGTAGTGCGTGCTGGCGACCAGGTCCGTGAAGAACTTGATGCCGGGCTGGGCCTCGATGTACGCGGGGTCGGCGGCCACGTCCTCGCGGACCGCGATGCCGGAGTTGGCGATGTACCACTTCTGGGCGTTCGCCTTCGTCTGCATCGTCTTGATGAACTCGAAGGCGAGGTCGGGGTTGCCCGCCTTGGCCGGGATGGACCAGGTCCAGCCGCCGGACATGCTCACCTTGCCGGGAGCCTGACCCTTCTGGGTGGGCATGGCGGCGAGGCCGAGTTCGTCGGACCACTCCGGCCACTCGTGGCCGCTGCCCGGGAGCCAGTCCTGGGGGAGCCAGGAGCCGTCGAGGGCGATGGCGAGCTTGCCCTGCGGCAGCCACTCGCCCCGGACGCGGGTCATGACGTTGGGGTCGAGGGCGTCGGAGACCTCGGGGCCGAGCTTCTCCTTGTAGACGGTCTCGACGAAGGAGAGGGAGTCCTTGAAGCCCTGGCTGCCGGCGATCCACTTCTTGGACGACTTGTCGTACAGCGGATCCGTCTTGGCGTCGTTCGTGCCGTAGAGCAGCATCTCGAACGTCTGCATGGTGGCGGCCTCGCCGACGGGCTTGCCGGTGTAGACGTTGAGGGGGATGACGTCGGGGACCTTCTTCTTGATGGTGCGGGCGGTGTCGAGGACTTCGTCCCAGGTCTTCGGCTGCCAGTCGGCGGGCAGACCGGCCTTCTCGAAGATGTCCTTGCTGAACCACAGCCCTCGGGTGTCCGTCCCGTCCGGGACGCCGTACGTCTTTCCGTCCTCGCCCTGGGCCGCCGACTTCGCCGTGTCGATGAACTTGTTCCAGTCCTGCCACTTGGCGAGGTAGGGGTCGAGAGGCTTCAAGTACCCGCTGGTGATGTCCGAGTTGATGAGGAACGTGTCCTCGTAGACCAGGTCGGGGGCGGTCTTGGGGGAGCGGAGCATCTGCTGGAGCTTGGTGTAGTACTCCGAGTCCGGGGCCTTGATGGGGACGAACTCGACCTTCTTACCGGGGTTCGCCTTCTCGAACTGCTTCTTGATGTCCGCGAGGTAGGTGTCCATCACCTTGATGGAGTTGTCCGTGGACTGCTTGAAGGAGACCTTGATGGTGTCCGGGTCACTGCCGGAACCGCCGCCGCACGCGGTGAGCGTTCCTGCGGCGGCGAGGGTGAGGGCGAGGAGCGTGGGGAGGGCAGGGCGAGCGGGGCGGGTGGTGCGGGCGGCGGTGGGGCGCACGGGCATGACCTCCTGCGGGCGCACTTCGTTGTGGCGCTGGGACGGCTGCCCGGTGAACGTAGGTCGAGTGGTCTAGTCAGGTCAATGAGTGTGCGGGGGATTGATGTTGGCGTGTCGGCGGGTTCGGTGGGCCCGCTCCCTCGACGAGCCCGCCGCTACCGTCCCGCGCCCGTGCCCGTCCCCGGGACCCACCGGTACACCAGCTCCGGCCTCCCCACCTGCCCGTAGACCGGCTTCCGCTCAGCCCTCCCCGCCTCGACCAGGTGCTCCAGATACCGTCGGGCCGTGATCCGGGAGATCCCCACGGTCTCGGCGACCCCCGCCGCCGTGAGCCCCTCCTCGGCCTCCCGCACCGCCACCGTCACCCGCTCCAGCGTCGGCGCGCTCAGCCCTTTCGGCAGGGCCGCGGGGCTCGGCGCCCGGAGCGTCGCCAGCGCCCGGTCGACCTCCTCCTGTCCGCTGGCCTCTCCCACGGCCGCGTGGAACTCGGCGTACCGCACGAGCCGGTCCCGGAGCGTCGCGAAGGTGAAGGGCTTCAGTACGTACTGCACGACCCCCAGCGACACCCCCTCGCGCACCACGGTCAGGTCCCGGGCCGACGTCACGGCGATCACGTCCGCGTGATGCCCGGCCGCCCGCAGTGACCGGGCCAGCTGGAGCCCGTGCACATCAGGCAGGTGCAGGTCCAGCAACAGCAGATCCACCGGCGTCCGCTCCAGCGCGCGCCGCGCCTCCGCCCCCGTATGGGCCTTGCCGACCGCGACGAACCCCGGTACCCGGCCGACGTACATCATGTGCGCGTCCGCCGCCACCGGGTCGTCCTCCACGACCAGGACGCGAATCGCCTGCTGGGCCGCCGTCATACGTCACCTCTCGAAACCACCGCGCCTTCGACAGCGGCTCCCTCCGCCGGGGCGGGTCTTTCCGCCGGGGCGGAAGCTTCCTTGGCGTCGGCTTCTTCCGTCGGGGTGGGCTCTGCCGCTGGGGAGGGCTCTTCCGCTGAGACGGACCCTCCCGTGGCGCTGGCCTCCTTCGCCGGAGCGGGTCCTCCCATCGAAACGGAGCCTTCCTTGGCGTCGGCCTTTTCCGCCGGGGCGGCCCCTTCCGCTGAGACGGATCCTCCCTCGGCGCTGGCCTCCTCCGCCGGAGCGGGCCCTGCCGTCGAAACGGAGCCTTCCTTGACACTGGCCCTCTCCGCCGAGACGGCCCCTGCCGCCTGGGCGGCCCTCTCCGCCGAGACGGATCCCTCCGCCGAGACGTCCCCTCCCGCCGGGGCGGAGCCTTCCTTGGCGCCGGCCCCGGCCACCAGCGGTAGCCGCACCTCGAACACCGCCCCGCCGCCGTCGGCCTCCGCCACCGACAGCGCGCCTTGGTGTCGGGTCGCGGCCTGGCGGACCAGTGCCAGGCCCAGGCCCCGGCCGCCCGGGCCGGACGGCTTCGTGGTGAAGCCGCGCTGGAACACCGCCTCGGCCAGGGCGGGGTCCACCCCGGCGCCGGTGTCCGACACCCGTAGCACCAGCTCGCCGTCCTCGGCGTACGCCGTCACCGTCACCCTCGCCCCCACACTTCCCTGCGCCGCGTCCACCGCGTTGTCGATCAGGTTGCCGAGGATCGTCACCAGGTCCCGGGCGGGCAGGGACGGCGGCAGCAGGCCGTCGTCGAGGCGGCTGTCCTCCGACACGACCAGCTCGACGCCCCGCTCGTTGGCCTGTGCCGTCTTCCCCAGCAGCAGCGCCGCCAGCACCGGCTCGCTCACCGCCGCGACGACCTGATCCGTCAGGGCCTGCGCCAGCTCCAGCTCGGCGGTCGCGAACTCCACCGCCTCCTCGGCGCGTCCGAGTTCGATCAGCGAGACGACCGTGTGGAGGCGGTTCGCCGCCTCGTGCGCCTGTGAGCGCAGCGCCTGCGTGAAGCCCCGCTCGGAGTCCAACTCGCCCATCAGGGACTGGAGTTCGGTCACGTCCCGCAGGGTCACCACCGTGCCGCGGCGCTCACCGCCCGACACCGGCGACGTGTTCACCACCAGGACCCGTTCCGCGGTCAGATGCACCTCGTCCACCCTCGGCTCGGAGGCCAGCAGCGCCCCGGTCAGCGGGGCGGGCAGGCCGAGCTGCGCGACCGACTGCCCCACCACATCACCGTCCACACCCAGCAGCTCGCGCCCGCCGTCATTGATCAGCGCCACACGGTACTGCCCGTCCAGCATCAGCAGACCCTCGCGTACCGCGTGCAGCGCGGCCTGGTGGTAGTCGTGCATATGACTGAGCTCGGCCGCGTTCATGCCATGGGTGTGACGGCGCAGCCGGGCGTTGATCACGTACGTGCCGACCGCACCCAGCGCGAGCGCGCCCGCCGCCACCCCGAGCAGGGCCGTCAGCTGCTCCTGCACCCGCTTGCTGATCTCCTCGACCCGGATACCCGCGCTGACCATCCCCACGATGTCCGACGGCCGGTCTCCCCCGTCGTAGATCGGTACGACGGCCCGCACGGACGGTCCGAGCGTGCCGGTGTACGTCTCGGTGAAGGGCTCACCCCGCAGCGCGCGCGCCGTGTGGCCGCGGAAGTGCTGGCCGATCTGCTTCTCGTCCGGGTGCGTCCAGCGGATGCCCGCGGGATTCATGATCGTGACGAAGTCGACCTCGGCGTCGCGCTGGACCCGCAGCGCGTACGGCTGGAGCTCGGCCGTCGGATCGTCGGTGCGGATCGCCTCCCGCACGGACGGCGCGTCGGCGATCGACTGCGCCACCGCCTTGGCCTGCCGCCCCGCCGCGTCCTCGGCCTGTCTGCGGTCACTGACGTACGTGAACACCGCGTACCCGGCGACGAGCACCGCTATCAGCACGGCCTGCATGGCGAACAGCTGGCCGGCCAGGCTGCGGGGTCTCGGGACGGGGATGCGCATGTCGTCAGTCTGCCCCCATGTCCGATGGTGAACTAAATGAACGGAAGGGTGACCGCCCTCACACGGCGGGAGATAGTCACCGCATCGCTGAGTGCGACGCCCCCCGTCCCCGGGACGCGCCGGCCGATCAGCGAGACCCCCACCCCGGACGTGAGCCGCACGCCGGTGATACCGACGAAGACGTCAAGGAGGGCAGCCGTGGCCGCCGCCAGTTCCCCCGAGAAGGCACCCGCCGCTCCCGTCGCCAAACGGGACCGCACGCACTACCTGTACATCGCGGTGATCATCGCGGTGGCCCTCGGCATCACCGTGGGCCTGGTCGCGCCCGACTTCGCGGTCGAGCTGAAGCCCATCGGCACGGGCTTCGTGAACCTGATCAAGATGATGATCTCGCCGATCATCTTCTGCACGATCGTTCTGGGCATCGGCTCGGTACGGAAGGCCGCCAAGGTCGGTGCCGTCGGCGGTATCGCGCTGGTCTACTTCACGGTGATGTCGCTGATTGCCCTCGGGATCGGTCTCGTCGTCGGCAACATCCTGGAGCCGGGCACCGGCCTCGCGGTCACCGACGCCATCAAGGACGCGGGGCACGCACAGGTCGACGCCGAGGCCAAGGACACCACCGAGTTCCTGCTCGGCATCATCCCGACCACGATGGTCTCCGCCTTCACCTCGGAATCGGTCCTGCAGACGCTGCTCATCGCGCTGCTCGCCGGCTTCGCGCTCCAGGCCATGGGCTCGGCCGGGGAGCCGATCCTGCGGGGTGTGCAGCACATCCAGCGGCTCGTCTTCCGCATCCTCGGCATGGTGATGTGGGCCGCGCCCATCGGTGCCTTCGGCGCCATCGCCGCCGTCACCGGCTCCGCCGGCCTGGACGCCCTCAAGAGCCTCGCCGTGCTGATGCTCGGCTTCTACGTCACCTGCTTCCTCTTCGTCTTCATCGTGCTCGGCGCGCTGCTGCGGGTCGTCTCCGGCCTGAACATCTTCAGCCTGTTCAAGTACCTCGGCCGTGAGTTCCTGCTGATCCTCTCCACCTCCTCCTCCGAGTCCGCGCTGCCGCGCCTCATCGCGAAGATGGAGCACCTGGGTGTCAGCAAGCCCGTCGTCGGCATCACCGTCCCGACCGGCTACTCCTTCAACCTCGACGGCACCATGATCTACATGACCATGGCGTCCCTGTTCATCGCCGACGCCATGGGTACGCCGATGTCGGTCGGCGAGCAGATCCCGCTGCTGCTCTTCCTGCTGGTCGCCTCCAAGGGCGCCGCCGGTGTCACCGGTGCGGGTCTGGCCACGCTGGCCGGTGGCCTCCAGTCGCACAAGCCCGCCCTGGTGGACGGCATCGGCCTCATCGTCGGCATCGACCGCTTCATGAGCGAGGCCCGCGCCCTGACGAACTTCGCGGGCAACGCCGTCGCCACGGTCCTGATCGGCACCTGGACCAAGGAGATCGACAAGGACCAGGTCCACCAGGTGCTCGCCGGTCAGCTCCCGTTCGACGAGAAGACCCTGCTGGACGACGCCCACGGCGCCCCCGCCGAGGCCGAGGTGCCGGAGCAGGGCGGCGAGAAGGAACTCGCCAAGGCCTGACCCCCGGCCCGCTCCCAGCTCCGGACCCCCGGCCCGCTCCCAGCTCCGGACCCCCGGCCCGCTCCCAGCTCCGGACGTCCGGCCCCGCCTGAACCGGGGCCGGACGTCCGGCCACTCCCTCCCCCTCCACGACTCAGGCGCACGGCAACTGCCGTGCGCCTGACGGCATTACCGGCGACCGACCGGAACGGCCGCACCGTCCAGCAGTGCCAGCTCCTCCGCGCCCAGTACCAGCTCCGCCGCGGCCGCCGAGTCCCGTATCGTCTGCGGACGGCTCGCCCCCGGAATCGGGAGCACGGCCGGGGAGCGGGCCAGCAGCCAGGCCAGGCACACCTGCTGAGGGCTGACGCCGTGCGCCTCCGCCACGGTGCGGAAGGCACCGAAGCGGGGCTCGTCGCCCTTCCGTGACGGCCCGTCCAGCGAGCTGCGGGCGATGCCGCCGAGCGGGCTCCACGGCAGGAACGCCAGCCCCAGCTCCGCGCACAGTCGCAGCTCGGCCTCGCTGTCCCGTACGGCGGGCGAGTACTGGTTCTGCACCGACACCAGACGGTCGCCGAGGATCCGGTGGGCCGTGCGGATCTGCTCCACGTCCGTGTTGGAGACGCCGGCCAGGCGGATCTTCCCCGCGTCGAGGAGTTCGCGCAGCGCGCCGACCGACTCCTCGAAAGGAACGGCCGGATCGGGCTTGTGCAACTGGTAGAGCCCGATCGCCTCGACGCCGAGCCGCCGCAGCGAGCCCTCGGCGGCCGCCCTGAGCCGGCGGGGGTCGCCGTTCACCGTCCAGCTGCCGTCGGCCGGTCTGCCTCGGCCGCCCTTGGTGGCCACCAGCACGGAGTCCGTGTCACCGCCGTAGGCGGCCAGCGCGCGGGCCACGAGGAGTTCGTTGTGGCCGGGCTCGGCGCCCGGCAGATGGTACGAGTCCGCCGTGTCCAGCAGCGTCACCCCCGAGTCCAGGGCGGCGTGCACGGTGGCCAGGGCGCGGGCGTCGTCGGGGCGGCCTTCGATGGACAGCGGCATCACGCCGAGCCCGATCGCGCTCACCCGACGGTCGCCAAGAGTGCGGTACCGCATGTCAGACAGCGTCCCTTCCGAGGGTCTCGGCGACGGCCTTCGGGAGCCACTCCCGGGCGCGCGTGAAGCGGAAACCCAGCCGTACGGCCCGGGAGTTGTCCATGCCGTAGGCGCGGGTGAAGGAGAGCGGGGAGACCTCACCGACCTCGACGTGCTGGAAGACGGCCTTGCCGTCGGGGAGGTGCGCGGCGATCGCGTCGCACAGGTCCTCGGTGGTCAGCAGGCCGTGCGAGGCGGCGTTGACCGGCCCGGTGAAGTCCTGGCCCACCGCCCAGAACAGGAAGTCGGCGATCTCCTCGACATGGATGTACGTCGCCGGGTGGTTCACCACCGGCACGGCGATCGGCGTCCCGCCGCGGACGCGGCTCGCGTAGTACGTCATACGGCCCGTGAAGTCGTCGTCCCCGCCCAGCACATGGGCGACGCGCACCGCGGCGTACGGGAAGCCGGGGGCGGCGGCGAACACGGCCTCCGCCTGCCGCTTGCCCTCGCCGTAATGGGATTCGAGGAACTCCCGGTCGTCCCAGGGGAGTTCGAGGTCGACGGCCACGCCCAGCGGATCCACGTCCGTCTCGCGCACCGGGGCGATCGAGTCCTCGTACTCGTACACCTCCACCGTCGACGTCAGCACATAGCGACGGGTGCGGCCGGTGAACACCCGGCGGGCGATCTCCGCCTGGCGCGGCGTGTAGCAGACCTGGTCGACCACGGCGTCGAAGGTCCGTGAACCCAGCGCCGCCGTCAGGGACTTCTCGTCGCCGCGGTCGGCGATCAGATGGACCACGCCAGCCGGTGGCGCCGACGATCCGCGATTGAGAACCGTCACCCGGTCCCCGGCCGCCAGCAGTCGCGCGATCAGCCGCTTGCCGAAATAGCGGTTGCCGCCGATGACCAGTACTTCTCGTCCCTTTCGCATGACCATAATTCTCCTGGCCCCACACCACGTCCTGAAGGGGAAGACATGGGAGATCAGGCCGCCGTGCCGAAAGAACCACGGCATCTGCGCCCGGCCACCGTCGAAACATCGGTGGCCTTCGACGCCCTGGACCGGCAGATCCTCGAACTCCTCCAGACCGACGGCCGGATCAAGCTGAGCGAGCTGGGCCGCCGCGTGCGCCTCAGCCCGGCAGCCGTCACCGAGCGCGTACGGCGACTGGAGGCGGCGGGCGCGATCACGGGGTACGGCGCTCATGTCGCCCCCGCCCGGCTCGGCTACGGCATCCAGGCGTTCATCCGGGTCAACCCGCACGGCGGCTACACCCTCAAACACCCCCGCACCCTGGAGCTGCTCGACCGCCCGGAGATCATCGAGGTACACCACGTCGTCGGCGAGGACTGCTGGATCATCAAGGTCGCCGTCGAGGACACCGTCCACCTGGAGGACGTCCTCGAACAGACATCGGCGCTGGGCCGTACGACGACGTCGATCGTGCTGTCCTCCCCGGTACGCGGAAAGCCGCTCCTGCCGCGGTCGCCCTGACACCGGGTTGCCCTGACGTCGGCGTCAAGGATTACGTTCGTACGCATGCGAATCGGCGAGCTGGCCGCACGGGCCGGGACCACGACGCGCACGTTGCGCTACTACGAGTCGCGGGGCCTGTTGCCCGCGCGGCGCGGCGACAACGGCTATCGGACGTACGACGAGAGCGATCTGAAGCTGCTGCGGCAGATCAGGACGTTGCAGGACTTCGGGTTCGACCTGGAGGAGACCCGGCCGTTCGTGGAGTGTCTGCGGGCCGGGCACCCGGAGGGCGACTCGTGTCCGGCCTCGCTCGCGGTCTACCGGCGCAAGCTGGGCGAACTCGACGGGCTGATCGGGGAGTTGCAGGCCGTGCGGGCCAAGATCGGCCTGCTGCTGGCGATGGCCGAGGGCGAACCACCGATGTGTGAACTGGGAGGGCAGGAACTGTGATCAAGGCGGCAGGCGTGGCCGAGGTGACGGACGCGGACTTCGAGGCGGAGGTGATCGGGTCGGAGCTGCCGGTGCTGGTGGAATTCACCGCCGACTGGTGCCCACCGTGCCGGCAGATGGGGCCGGTGCTCACCGCCATCGCCGGGGAGACCGGCGACCGGCTCAAGGTGGTGCAGCTGGACGTGGACACCAACCCCGAGACCACCAACGCGTACAAGGTGCTGTCCATGCCGACGTTCATGGTGTTCCAGGGCGGTGAGCCCGTGAAGTCGATGGTGGGCGCCCGCCCCAAGCGGCGGCTGCTGGAGGAACTGTCCGACGTCCTCTGAGCCCGTCCCGGGACCGGAACGAAGAAATCCCCCGAGCAATTGCGCTCGGGGGATTTCTTTGCGTATATTCAATGGTTCGCGACTTCAAAGCTATTGAGTCGCAAAGAAGTTCAGTGAACACAGTATATCCGGCCGGGAGCGGAATTGTCAAACACCGAATTTCAAGACGGTGAAATGCGGCGTGAGCAGGAATTCATCGACGACCTGTACGCCCGCGTGGACGCGCTGCGCGGCGACACCGAGAGCTCGGTCACGGACGCTCTCGCCCAGGGCAACACGCCCATGCAGGCTCGCCTGGAGCGGGACATCCTCGTCGCCGAGCGCTCGGGGCTGCTCGCCGCGCTGAACGCCGTGGACGGTTCGCTGTGCTTCGGCCGGATCGACCTGGCCTCCGGCGTCAGCCACCGTATCGGCCGGATCGGTCTGCGCACCGACGACGCCGAGCGCACACCGGTCCTCATCGACTGGCGGGCCGACGTCGCCCGCCCCTTCTACCTGGCCACCGGCCACACCCCGATGGGGTTGCGGCGCCGGCGGCACATCACCACCAGCGGCCGTACCGTCACGGCCCTGCACGACGAGATCCTCGACCTGGGGGACCAGGTCAGGACCGGCCACGAGGACCCCACCGGCGACGCGGTCCTGCTCGCCGCGCTCAACTCCGCGCGCACCGGCCGGATGAACGACATCGTGCAGACGATCCAGGCCGAGCAGGACGAGATCATCCGGGCGCCCCACCGCGGCGTGCTGGTCGTGGAGGGCGGCCCCGGCACCGGCAAGACGGCCGTCGCCCTGCACCGCGCCGCGTACCTCCTCTATGAGCACCGCGAACTGCTGGCCAAGCGCGCGGTCCTGATCGTCGGCCCCAACCCCGCCTTCCTCGGCTACATCGGCGAGGTCCTGCCCTCGCTGGGCGAGACGGGCGTCCTGCTGGCAACGGTCGGCGAGCTGTTTCCCGGCGTACGGGCGACTGCCGTGGACAGCCGCGAGGCGGCCGCCGTGAAGGGCCGCGCGGACATGGCCGACGTACTCGCCGAGGTCGTACGCGACTGGCAGTCGCTGCCGGACCCGGTGATCGCGATCGAGCACGAACGCGAGATCCTGATGCTCGACGACGACCTGGTGAAGGTGGCCCGCGAGCGCACCCGGGCGGCGGGGCTCCAGCACAACGTGGCCCGCGAGTACTTCGAGGGCCACATCCTCAACACGCTCACCGAGCTGTACGCCGAGCGCGTCGGCACCGACCCTTACGACGGCAGCAGCCTCCTCGACCCCAGCGACATCACCCAGATCCGTGACGAGCTAGCCGAGAACCCCGAGGTCTGGGCAGCCGTCGACCAGTTGTGGCCGGTGCTCACCCCGCAGCGCCTGGTCGCGGACTTCCTCGCCGACCCCGTGGGCTATCTCCCCGACGAGGACGTGGCCGCGATCCGCCGGCCCGTGACGCGGGCGTGGACGGTGGCGGACGTACCGCTCCTCGACGAGGCGGCCGAGCTCCTCGGCGAGGACGACCGGGTGGCCCGGGCCCGCGCGGACCGCGAGCGCGAGACGCAGGTGGCGTACGCGCAGGGCGTGCTGGACGTGTCGTACGCCTCCCGGACCTACGAGTTCGACGACAAGGACGACGAGGACAGCGAGATCCTCTCCGCGCACGACATCATCGACGCCGAGCGGTTCGCCGAACGTCAGGAGGAGGACGACCACCGCAGCGCCGCGGAGCGCGCGGCGGCGGACCGGACCTGGGCGTTCGGGCACATCATCGTCGACGAGGCGCAGGAGCTGTCGCCGATGGCCTGGCGGCTGCTCATGCGGCGCAGCCCGACCCGCTCGATGACGCTGGTCGGCGATCCGGCGCAGACGGCGGAAGCGGCGGGTGTGGGCTCGTGGTCGCAGATCCTGTCCCCCTACGTCGAGGACCGCTGGGACCACACCCGCCTAGGCGTCAACTACCGCACCCCGGCCGAGATCATGGAGCTGGCGGCGGCGGTAGTCCGCGCCCAGGACCCCTCCTTCGAGCCCCCGAGTTCCGTCCGCTCCACCGGCGTACGGCCCTGGGTGCGCGCCACCGACGACCTCCCCGGCGCGGTGGCCAAGGCGGTCGAGGAGCTGACGCCCGCCGACGGCCGGCTCGCGGTCATCGCCCCGCGCCATCTGCACCGGAAGCTGGCGGCCCGGCTGGACGGGGTCACGGCGGGCGCCGAGCCCGACCTCACACGGAGCGTCGTCCTCCTCGACCCGCGTCAGGCGAAGGGGCTGGAGTTCGACTCCGTGCTGGTGGTGGAGCCGGGGCTGTACGGCACGAGTGACCTGTACGTGGCGCTGACGCGGGCGACGCAGCGGTTGGGGGTGCTGCACACGGGGTCGCTGCCGCGGAGCTTGGCGGAGGGGGCACGCGCCTCGGGGTGACCCCCTGGGGGCTCCGCCCCCAGCCCCCCGGCCTTTGCCCACCCGCCCACCCGACTCGGTGGGCCAGGAGGCTGGACTCGAAAAGCCCCTGGGGCTTCGCCCCAGCCCACCTCGCCGTGAGGGCTGAGGCCGGTGGTGTGGTCAACGGCCGGTGGGGGCTGGTCGCGCAGTTCCCCGCGCCCCTTCAGCCCGTCCGGCGTTTGAGGACGAGGCCGTAGGCCGATGGGGGGCCAGGGGGCGGAGCCCCCTGGCACGGGTAGGGGCGGCGGGGGCGAGGAAGGCTAGGCGGGGCGGAGCCAGACCGTGGCCAGGGGTGGCAACGTCAGCCGGATGCTCGCCGGACGCCCGTGCCAACCCTGTGGCTCCGGCTTGATGGGGTCGGGGTTGATGACGTCGCTGCCGCCGTACCGCGCCGCGTCGGTGTTCAACGTCTCCTGCCACGCCAGGACGTCCTCCGGCACACCCAGCCGGTACTCATCCCGGACGACCGGTGACAGGTTCGACACCGCCAGCAGCGGAGCCCCCTCCGCGTCGAAGCGCAGGAACGCGAACACGTTGTCGTCCGCCGCGTCCCCGACCACCCACTGGAACCCGGACGGATCCGTGTCCCGCTGCCACAGCGCCGGAGTGTGGCGGTAGACCGTGTTCAGGTCGCGGACCAGGTCCCGCACACCCCGGTGGTCCGGCTCCGCCCCGTACGCCGGGTCCAGCAGCCACCAGTCCGGCCCGTGCGCCTCCGACCACTCCGCGCCCTGCGCGAACTCCTGCCCCATGAAGAGGAGTTGCTTACCGGGATGGGCCCACATGAAGCCCAGGTAGGCGCGGTGGTTGGCACGCTGCTGCCACCAGTCGCCCGGCATCTTCGACACCAGCGAGCGCTTGCCGTGGACCACCTCGTCGTGGGAGATGGGGAGCACGTAGTTCTCGCTGTACGCGTACACCATCGAGAACGTCATCTCGTCGTGGTGGTACTTGCGGTGCACCGGCTCCTTGCCGACGTACTCCAGTGAGTCGTGCATCCAGCCCATGTTCCACTTCAGCCCGAAGCCCAGGCCCCCGAAGCCGCCCGGGCCCGCCACATGCGTCGGCCGTGTCACGCCGTCCCAGGCCGTGGACTCCTCCGCGATCGTCACGACCCCCGGCACCCGCCGGTACACCGTGGCGTTCATCTCCTGGAGGAATGCCACGGCGTCCAGGTTCTCCCGCCCACCGTGCTCGTTCGGCACCCACTGCCCCGGCTCACGCGAGTAGTCCAGGTAGAGCATGGAGGCGACGGCGTCCACCCTCAAGCCGTCGATGTGGAACTCCTCGCACCAGTAAAGGGCGTTGGCCACCAGGAAGTTGCGCACCTCGCGCCGCCCGAAGTCGAACTCCAGCGTTCCCCAGTCGGGGTGCGCGGAGCGCAGCGGGTCCTCGTGCTCGTACAGCGGACGGCCGTCGAACTCGGCCAGTGCCCAGTCGTCGCGCGGGAAGTGCGCCGGCACCCAGTCCATCAGGACGCCGATCCCGGCCTGGTGCAGGGCGTCCACCAGGTACTTGAAGTCGTCGGGCGTGCCGAGGCGGGCCGTGGGCGCGTAGAAGCCGGTGACCTGATAGCCCCAGGAGCCGCCGAAGGGGTGCTCGGCGACCGGCATCAGCTCGACGTGTGTGAAGCCCAGGTCCTTGACGTAGGCCGGGAGCTGCTCGGCCAGTTGCCGGTACGTCAGCCCTGGCCGCCAGGACGCCAGGTGGACCTCGTACACCGAGAACGGCGCCTCGTGCGTCGGCACCGACCCGCGCCGCTCCAGCCACGCCGCGTCCCCCCACTCATGGTGCGAGGCGTGCACGATCGAGGACGTCTCGGGCGGGGTCTGCGTCCGGCGGGCCAGCGGATCCGCGCGCAGCGTCTTGGATCCGTCGGGCCGGGTGATCTCGAACTTGTACAGCTCGCCCTCGCCGATGCCGGGCACGAACAGCTCCCAGACGCCGGTGCCACCGAGCGAGCGCATCGGATACCCGGTGCCGTCCCAGAAGTTGAAGGTGCCGGCCAGGGAGACGCCGCGTGCGTTCGGCGCCCAGACCGTGAAGCGGGTGCCGGTCACGCCCTGGTGCGTCATCGGCTCGGCGCCGAGCGCCCGCCACAGCTCCTCGTGCCGGCCCTCGCCGATCAGATGCAGGTCGAGCTCGCCCAGCGCGGGCAGGAAACGGTACGCGTCCTCGGTCTCCTGGACCGAACTCTCGTACGCCACGAGGAGCTGGTAGTCCTCAGGTACGTCCGTCAGGGGCAGCAGCCCGGAGAAGAACCCCTCCGCGTCGTCGTGCAGCTCGGCCCGCAGGTTGCCAGCGACGACGGTGACCGAGAGGGCGTACGGCCGGAAGGCACGGAAGGCGACACCGCCGGGCACCGGATGCGCGCCGAGCACGGAGTGCGGGTCGTGATGGGTGCCGGTGAGGAGACGGTCGCGGTCGGCGGCGTCGAGGGCGGGAGACACCGCTGCCACCGCGGCCTCTGCGAGCACTCCCGGCTCTACGGGCTCGGCCGACTTCGGGAGGGCCTTCTGCGCCGGGATCTTCTTCGCGGTCGCCTTCTGCGCGGGGATCTTCTTGGCGGCGGCCTTCTTGGCGGTGGTGCCCTTCGACGCCGTGCTCTTCGCGGCGGTGGTCTTCGCGGTGGCCTTCTTCGTCACGGCCTTCTTGGCCACGGCCTTCTTGGCGGCGGCCTTCTTCGCAGGCGCCTTCTTCTGCGCGGCGGCCTTCGACGTCGCCTTTTTCGCCGTCCCCTTCTTCATGGCCTCCGCGGCCTTCTCGGCGGCCTTCACCGTCTTCGTCGTCGCCTTCTTCGCGACGCTCGTCTGCTCGGCCGGCTTCTCGGCCGTCTTCTTCGGGTCCGAACCGCTGGACGGAGTGGTGCGGGGGGTCACGGGCGGGGCCTCCTAGGCGAAGGTGGGGATGAGGACGTGGAGGGGGACGGGGTGCCGGTGTCCGCGGCCAGGCGGCGTATGGCGGACAGCGGTACCGGGAGCCAGTCGGGGCGGTGACGGGCCTCGTAGACGACCTCGTAGATCGCCTTGTCGGTCTCGTAGGCACGCAGCAGCACCGGATCGGTCCGTGGATCGACGCCGCTGACCTGCGCGTACCCGGAGCAGTAGGCGGCCCGGCAGGTGTCGGCCCAGCCCGGTATGGGCGGGTCGGCCGAGTGGGCCGCGTAGTCGAAGGAGCGCAGCATGCCCGCGACGTCCCGGACCGGCGGCTGCGGCATCCGCCGTTCGGCCAGCGGCTTCGACGGCTCGCCCTCGAAGTCGATCAGCCACCACTGACCGGCGGGCGAGCGCAGGCACTGCCCGAGATGCAGGTCGCCGTGGATGCGCTGGGCGGTCCAGGTGCACCCCTCGGCGGCCAGGTCGGCCAGCGCCGCGAACGCGGAGCGCAGGCCGGGCGCGAACGGCCGGAGCGCGGGCACCGCCTGCGCGGCCGCGTCCAGCCGCTCGACCATGCCGTCGACGAGCTGCTGCACCTGCGTGCGCCCGAGGGTCACGGTCGGCAGGGTGCGGGCCAGCGCGGTGTGCACCTCGGCGGTCGCGCGCCCGAGCGCCCGGGCCGCCGCGGCGAAGTCCTCGCCCTTGGCCAGTTCGCGCAGCGCCAGCTCCCAGCCGTCGGCGGCGCCCTGCACGAACGGCTGGAGCACGCCGAGGACGTACGAGTCGCCCGCCAGCTCCGCGCCGATCCACGCCGTCGGCGCGGGCACCCGGTCGCAGCCCTCCCGGGCCAGCGCGAGCGGCAGCTCCAGGTCGGGATTGACGCCGGGCACGACCCGGCGCAACAGCTTCAGGATGAACGTATCGCCGTAGACGACCGACGAGTTGGACTGCTCGGAGGTGACCAGGCGCGGCACCAGACCGGACCGGATGTCCTGGCTCGCGTCGCGTTCGAAGCGCAGTCCGCCGATCCGGGCCCCGGTGCGCAGTGCCTCCAGGAGCAGTTCGGTGGGACGGGTGTCGTACAGGGCGTCGTACACCGTGCGTCCGGCGAGCGGGCCCTCGGCCACGTGTCCGATCAGCGCGGGCGCCAGCCGGGGTGGCAGTGCCTCGCGGTCGCCTATGAGGAGCTGGTAGCAGTCCGCGGGCTGCTCGGGCGCGCCCGGCACCGGAGTGAGGGCCTGGTGCGCGCGCACGAGCAGGTGGTACAGGCCGAGTTTGCCGCCGGGCGGCAGCAGCTCGGTGGCCGCCACCAGCGAGAACCCGGTGACCGGACGCCCCTTGCCCGCGAACCAGCGCTGCCGTGGCAGCCACTCCCGCAGCAGTGGGTCAAGCGAGGCGAGGAGACCTGGAGAGGTCGTGAGGGTGCGGGTGACGGCTTTCGACATGGCGTCACGTCCTTTCCCCGTGCCGGTCGGGGTGGTTACTGATGCGTGCCCAGGGCGGGGCGGGAGAAACCGCCCCGCCCGGGCTCTCAGACGGCGTCCTTGCGGAGCCGGAACCAGTAGAAGCCGTGGCCGCCGAGCGTCAGCAAGTACGGCAGCTCACCGATGGCCGGGAATCGCACCCCGCCGGACAGTTCGACCGGATGCCGTCCGGTGAACCTGCGGAGATCCAGTTCCGTCGGCTGCGCGAACCGGGAGAAGTTGTTCACGCACAGCACGAGATCGTCCTCGTATTCACGGAGGAAGGCGATCACGGCCGGATTCGACGACTGGAGTTCCGTGTAGGAGCCGAGACCGAAGGCCGGGTTCTGCTTGCGGATCTCGATCATGCGGCGGGTCCAGTGCAGGAGAGAGGACGGCGAGGACATGGAGGCCTCGACGTTCGTCACCTGGTAGCCGTAGACCGGGTCCATGATCGTGGGCAGGACCAGCCGCCCCGGGTCGCAGGAGGAGAACCCGGCGTT
>NZ_LGUR01000008.1 GCF_001270495.1 Streptomyces viridochromogenes | reverse complement strand
GCCGATGGTACTGCAGGGGGGACCCTGTGGGAGAGTAGGACGCCGCCGAACAAATTTTGAGAGAGCCCCCGGCCGGGGATACCGGTCCGGGGGCTTTCTTTATTTGTGGGTCTCTTTACCTAGGGGGTCTCCCCATGTGAGAGCCCCTCCAATTTCCCCTGTTACAGGCGTCCCGACGTCTTGAGGGCCAGGTACGCGTCTGCCAGGGCCGGCGCGAGTTCTTCCGGTGTTGCGTCTACGACCGTAACGCCATGGCGGCGGAGTTGTTCCGCTGTGCGGTGGCGCTCGGTTTGGGACTGGGCTGCGGCTGCGGCCTCGTAGACGGCGTCAGGGTTTCCGCGGGCAGTCGTCATGCGTGCGATGTGGGGGTCCGCTACTGATGCCAGCAGAACCGTGTGGCGCTGGGTGAGCTGGGACAGGACCGGGAGGAGGCCCTCCTCGATCGGGGCTGCGTCGAGGGTTGTGAGCAGCACGATCAGGGAGTGGCGGGGTGCCGTACGGAGAGCCATGGCCGTCAGGCCTCGGGCGTCTGTTTCGATCAGCTCGGGTTCGAGTGTGGCCATCGCGTTGACCAGGGAGGGGAGGACGTCGCCTGCTGTGCGGCCCTGGACGAGGGCGCGTACTCGGCGGTCGTAGGCAAGGAGGTCCACTCGGTCGCCGGCTCGGGAGGCGAGGGCGGCGAGGAGCAGTGCCGCGTCCATGGAGGCGTCCAGGCGTGGAGCGTCGCCGACGCGGCCTGCCGAGGTTCGGCCGGTGTCCAGGACGAGGAGGATGTGGCGGTCGCGTTCGGGGCGCCAGGTGCGTACGGCGACCGCTGACTGGCGGGCTGTGGCGCGCCAGTCGATGGAACGGGTGTCGTCGCCTGGGACGTACTCCCGCAGGCTGTCGAATTCTGTGCCCTCGCCGCGAGTGAGGACGCTGGTGCGGCCGTCGAGTTCGCGCAGGCGAGCCAGTTTGGAGGGCAGATGCTTGCGGCTGGTGAACGGGGGGAGGACCCGTACGGTCCAGGGGACCTGGTGGCTGCCCTGACGGGAGAAGAGGCCCAGAGGGCCGGACGAGCGGATCGTCACACGGTCGGCTTGGCGGTCGCCGCGGCGGGTAGGGCGTAGGCGGGTGGTGACGCGGCGGCGTTCGCCGGCGGGGACCGTCACGCGGTGGCGGGAGGCCGCCACCTCTGTGCCGGGCTGCCAGCTGCTGGGGGGCCAGGCGTCCCGGAGGTGGGCGCGGAGGGGGCGCTGGGACGGGTTGGTCACCGTGAGGGTGACGTCGGCCGTCTCACCCAGGCGTACGGAGGTGTCGCCGGAGCGGGTCAGGCCCAGGCGTCGTACCGGTGCTGCCAGGGCGAAGTCGCAGGCGCAGGCCAATGCCAGGGGCGCGTTGACCGCCAGGATGCCCGTCCAGCTGGGGTCCCAGAGGCCCACGGGGAGGGAGCCCAGGGCTGCGAGGAGTGCGGCGCGTCCGGTGAGTGCCATCAGCGGGGGACGGGGACGTGGGCGAGGATCGCGTTGATGACGGAGTCGGCGGTGACGCCTTCCATCTCTGCCTCCGGGCGGAGTTGTACGCGGTGGCGGAGGGTGGGGAGGGCCAGGGCCTTCACGTCGTCGGGGATGACGTAGTCGCGGCCCGTCAGCCAGGCCCAGGCGCGGGCGGTGGCGAGGAGGGCCGTGGCGCCGCGGGGGGAGACGCCCAGGGTCAGGGACGGCGATTCTCGGGTGGCTCGGCAGATGTCGACCACGTAGGCGGTGATCGCCGGGGAAATCGTCGTCTTGGCCACTGCCGCGCGGGCTGCTTCGAGGTCTGCGGGGCCTGCCACGGGGCGTACGCCGGCGGCGCGCAGGTCGCGGGGGTTGAAGCCCTCGGCGTGGCGGGTGAGGACGTCGATCTCGTCCTGGCGGGAAGGAAGCGGGATCGTGAGCTTGAGGAGGAAACGGTCCAGCTGGGCTTCGGGGAGGGGGTACGTGCCCTCGTATTCCACCGGGTTCTGGGTTGCCGCGACGAGGAACGGGTCGGGGAGCGGGCGGGGGGTGCCGTCGACCGTGACCTGGCGTTCCTCCATGGCTTCCAGGAGGGAGGACTGGGTCTTGGGCGGGGTGCGGTTGATTTCGTCGGCCAGGAGGAGGTTGGTGAAGACGGGGCCGGGCTGGAAGGAGAACTCGGCTGTGCGGGTGTCGTAGACGAGGGAGCCCGTCACGTCGCTCGGCATGAGGTCAGGGGTGAACTGGACGCGCTTGGTGTCGAGTTCGAGTGCGGACGCGAGTGCGCGGACGAGGAGTGTCTTGGCGACGCCGGGGACGCCTTCGAGGAGCACGTGCCCGCGGCAGAGGAGGGCGACGACGAGGCCGGTCACGGCGGGGTCCTGGCCGACCACGGCTTTGGCGATCTCGGCGCGCAGGGCTTCCAGGGAGGCACGGGCGGTGCCCGGGTCCCCGGTGTTCCCGGCGTTGTCAGTGGTCGGGTCCATCATGGACGGCGTACCTCTCTTTCGAGGGCGTCGAGTTGGTCGGCGAGGGCGATGAGTGCCGCGTCGTCGCTGGGCGGCGGGCCGAAGAGGAGGGTGTGCAGGCTCTGTCCGTCTCCGTGGTTGTGGAGGTGGGCGGACAGGGCGGGGAGGAGTGCCTCGGGCGCGTGCGCCTGGGGGACGGGGACACCTACGAGGGGGGCTAGGCGCGTGCGGGTGGTGGAGCGAAGAGCGGTGGCCGCGCGGTCGCGGGCGTTGGATTTGCGGTAGAGGCGGGCGCGGCCTTCGACGGTTTCGGAGGCGCGGATCGCCACGGGGAGTTTTTCGGGCACCAGGGGGCCGAGTCGGCGTGCCCGCCAGAGGGCGGCCAGGGCTGCGGCGATGAAGAGCTGAAGTGTGCCCCAGAGCCAGCCCGAGGGGAGCAGGTCGAAGAAGCTGCGTTCGTCGTCCGCGTCGGCGGCCGACGAGTCGGAGAGCGAGGGGAGGTACCAGACCAAGTGGGTGCGGGAGCCGAGGAGTTGGAGGGCGAGCGAGGCGTTTCCCTGCTCGTCGAGGTGGTCGTTGTAGAGGATGTCGGGCGCGCCGAGGACGACGGTGTCGCCGCCCTCGGTCGGGTCCGGGATGCGCAGCAGGGTGGCCAGGCGCTCGCTGGGGTAGCACTCGTCGGCGTCGAGGTGGGTGGTGGTGTAGCGGACGCCGCCCAGGTCGGCGGTGCCCGCGCGCTGGGCGGCGGGCAGGGCGCAGTCGGGGGCCAGCTCCGAGTCGAGGCTGGTGGCGGGGTCCGCGGTGACGCCGGGGGCGAGTCGCTCGACGGACCAGCTGCCGGGTGCGACGAGGACGGTGCGGCCGCCGGAGCCGGCGGTCGACGTGCGCAGCCAGGTCTGTTGACGGTGTGTCAGCAGGTCGGGGGAGGCGACGAGGACGGTGGTGTCCGCGGCGGCCGCGGCGCGTGCGTCGTCCAGGGTGGTGACCACGCGTGTGTCGACGCCGCGGTCGGCGAGGAGTTCGGCTACCGCTCGGCTGCCTCTGGGGTCGGCGGAGCGTGGGTCGAGGGTGCCGTGCCGGGCATCGGAGCGGATCGTGGCGATCACGACGGCTGCCACGAGCAGGAGGACGACGGCGGCTGCGACGCCTCGCGTGCGGGTCCAGACCTGGCGGGCGGTGAGCGAGGCCGAGGTGGACGGGGGCGTGGCCTCGGTGGTCATTCGGCGGCTCCCTGGCGGGCGTTGGGGGCCGTGCTGAGGGCGCTGCTCGCGAGTTGGGGCTTGGTGCTCTCCAGGTCGCGGTCGAGTTCCGCGATGCGCTGGTACGCCTGCTGGGTCGCGGTCCTGCCGCCGTATGTCACGTCGTCGAAGTCCCGGGCCGCGGCGCGCAGCCGGTCCGTTTGGGCGGGCAGTGAGCGGCCTGCTTCGGCGGCGGCTTCGTCCGCGGTGCGGCCGGGGCGGACGTCGAGAAGTGCGCGTTCCTCCAGGGAGCGGACGATGGCGCGCATGCGTTCCTGGACGGCCTGGTTCCAGTGGCCCTGGGTGGCGTGTGCCTCGGCGGCGGCGCGGTGTTCGGCGGCGCTGCGGGGACGGTCGTCGAACAGGGCGGCGGAGGAGGTGGGTTGGCGGCGGGGGGTGCCCAGGCGCCACCACAGGGCGCCGAGGATCGCGACGATGACCAGGATGACGACCACCAGGCCGAGCGGTCCTCCGGGCGTCACGGTCGAAGCGCTGCTGAACAGGTCCTCGACCCAGCTCCAGAAGGCGTCCAGGGCGCGCTGGAACCAGCTCGGGTCGTTCTCGTGGTACATGCCCTTGGACAGCTCGCGCTGGGCCGCTTCCCGCGCGGGATCACGCGGGATCGCCAGCGGCGGCTCGTCGTCCGAGCGGGCCGGCAGCGACAGTAGGGATCTGTCGCCGACGCCGAGCAATGTGCGTACGGCGGCGTCCGGTAGCGCCGACGCCGTTATGAGAACTCCCCCCGCCAAGCTCACCGGTTCAGCTCCCCGGGGTGCCGGGGCCGTGGTTCTGGACGCCGGCTGCTCGGGCCAGTTCGAGGTCGAGGGCCTCGCGGCGGATGCGCTGGTCGATGTAGAGCAGGACGGTGACGCCGGCGGTGATCGGGAAGGTGATCATGGAGCCGATCACCGAGCCGACGCCGCTGATGATCAAGAACGTCCAGCCGAAGTCGGTGCCGCCGTTGAGGAAGCTGGTGGCGCCGTCGCCGCTGACGGCTCCGGCGAGGAAGGTGAAGGGGATGACGACGATCGCCGCGACGACGTTCGCGATGATCGTGGCGAGCAACTGGATGCCGAAGACGCGCCACCAGGAGCCGCGGACCAGCTTCGCGGAGCGGCTCAGGGACTTCATGATGCCCTGCTTCTCCAGCATCAGCGCGGGCGAGGCGAGGGAGAAGCGGAACCACAGCCACAGCGCGACGATGCCGGCGCCGAGGATGCCCAGGAGGGTGAGGGCCCCGCCCGGTCCACCGGCGCCCGTGGCGGCGACGAGGATGCCGGGCAAGGCGCCCGCGATCACCAGGCCGAAGGTCATGAGCAGCAGCAGGAAGAGCAGGCCGAAGAGCTGGAGTACCTGGGGGCGGGCGTCGCGCCAGGCCTCGCCGGTGGTCACCGACTTGCCGAGTACCGCGCGGCTGGTGACCGTCGTGAGCAGGGCGGTCGCGATGATCGCGCCGATCACCGAGATCAGGAAGATCACGCTGGAGCTGATCAGGGCGTCGCCTGTGGCGCGGGTCAGCTCGCTGAGGGTGGCGTCCGGGTCGTCGAGGGCGGCGGTGTTGAGGCGGTCGTTCAGGACGAGGCCCTGGACCAGAATGACGAGGATCTCCGTCATGATCGCGACGGTCAGGGAGATGCCCAGGACCGTGCGCCAGTAGGTGCGCATGGTGGAGACCGCGCCGTCCAGGATCTCGCCGACACCGAGAGGGCGCAGCGGGATCACGCCGGGCTTGGCTGCGGGCGGTGGGCCGCCCCAACCGCTTCCCCAAGGGCCTGTGCCCGGGGCGCCGTAGCCGGGGTGGCCCCCGCCGTATCCGCTGTGTCCGCCGGGGCCGGCGGGCGGGTGAGCGCCCCAGCCCGGACCGGGCGGCGGTGGGGGTGGCGGGGTCTGGCCGGGCGCCTGGGGCGCTGTCGGGGCGGACCACTGGCCGGGGGGCGGCTGCTCCTTGGACCACTTCGGGCTGGAGTCCTGTGGGTCCGTTTCCGGCTGCTGTGCGGGGTCGGGACGGTCTGCGGGCTCGGCAGGGCCGGACGCGCCGGGTTCCTGGCCGTCGGACGGGGCGGATCCGGGCGAGGCCCAGCCCGGAGTGTCTTTCATCGTCGCTCCTTCACGGTGCCCGTCCGCGGTCGCGGCGGCAGGTTGGCAGCCATCGTGCCATGGGGCGGCCCACGACGTATCGGCCGCGGTATGGGCTGCACACCTTCAATTGTCCGCCGGACAAGGGGCAGACTGGCCGTATGGCTGATCAGTACGCGCAATCCGGCGAGGACGGCAGGCTCAAGGAGATTCCAGCGATTCGGTGGGAGGAACCACCCGAAGGTCCCGTACTGGTCCTTCTCGATCAGACGAGACTGCCGGCCGAGGAGGTCGAGCTGGTCTGCACGGACGCGCCGGTGCTGGTGGAGGCGATCGGTTCGCTCGCCGTCCGCGGGGCGCCGTTGCTCGGGATCGCGGGGGCGTACGGCGTCGCGCTCGCCGCCGCGCGCGGGTTCGACGTGGATGACGCCGCGGAAGCGCTGGCGGGTGCCCGGCCCACTGCGGTGAACCTCGCCGTCGGCGTGCGCAGGGCTCAGTCCGCGTACCGGGCCGAGCTCGCCAGGAGTGGGGACGCGGAGCAGGCGGCCGCTGCGGCGCTGGGTGCGGCGCGGGCGCTGCACAAAGAGGACGCCGAGGCCAGTGCACGGATGGCCGAGCGAGGGCTGGCGCTGCTGGACGAACTGCTGCCCGGCGGTGGGCACCGCATTCTCACGCACTGCAACACCGGGGCGCTGGTGTCGGGCGGCGAGGGCACGGCGTTCGCGGTGGCGCTCGCGGCGCACCGGGCGGGGCGGCTCAGGCGGCTGTGGGTGGACGAGACGCGGCCATTGCTGCAGGGGGCCCGTCTGACGGCGTACGAGGCGGCGCGCAACGGCATGGCGTACACCTTGCTCACGGACAACGCGGCGGGCTCTTTGTTCGCCGCGGGTGAGGTGGACGCGGTGCTGATCGGAGCGGACCGTATCGCGGCGGACGGTTCGGTGGCGAACAAGGTGGGGAGCTATCCGCTCGCGGTGCTCGCGCGCTACCACCATGTGCCTTTCATCGTGGTCGCACCGCTGACGACGGTGGATCTGGACACGGCTGACGGGGCGTCCATCGAGGTCGAGCAGCGGCCGGGATTCGAGGTGACCGAGATCGCGGCGCCTCAGGTGCCGGTGGCGGGAGGGGAGCTGGGGGGCGGGATTCCGGTGGCGCCGTTGGGGACGCAGGCGTACAACCCGGCGTTCGATGTGACGCCGCCCGAGCTGGTGACGGCGATCGTCACCGAGGAGGGTGCCGCGGCGCCCGTGACGGCGGAGGCGTTGGCCGAGCTGTGTGCCAGGTCGCCGCGGGTCACGGAGACGTTGTGAGGTAAACGCCGGATCAGTAGAGCAGGCAGAGTGGGGTGAACCATCCCAAAGGTCACACACTGTGGTGTGGCCGAGGGCAGACAGTGGCGACGGCGTACGACTAAGGTCACTGGCCGGTGAGCTACCTCACCACAACCTTCGCCACTGTTATGAGAATGGGATGATGTCGTTTATGAAGGGACGAGTCCTTGTCGTCGACGACGACACCGCACTGGCCGAGATGCTCGGCATTGTGCTGCGTGGTGAAGGTTTTGAGCCGTCTTTCGTAGCCGACGGTGACAAGGCGCTGGCCGCCTTCCGGGAGAGCAAGCCCGATCTGGTGCTGCTCGACCTGATGCTGCCCGGCCGGGACGGCATTGAGGTGTGCCGCCTGATCAGGGCGGAGTCCGGCGTGCCGATCGTGATGCTGACGGCCAAGAGCGACACCGTCGATGTCGTCGTGGGCCTGGAGTCGGGCGCTGATGACTACATCGTGAAGCCGTTCAAGCCGAAGGAGCTGGTCGCCCGGATCCGGGCGCGGCTGCGGAGATCGGAGGAGCCGGCGCCGGAGCAACTCGCCATCGGTGACCTCGTCATCGACGTGGCGGGGCACTCCGTGAAGCGGGACGGGCAGTCGATCGCGCTGACGCCGCTGGAGTTCGACCTGCTGGTCGCGCTGGCCCGCAAGCCGTGGCAGGTGTTCACGCGCGAGGTGCTCCTCGAGCAGGTGTGGGGCTACCGGCACGCGGCGGACACGCGTCTGGTCAATGTGCATGTGCAGCGGCTGCGTTCCAAGGTCGAGAAGGACCCTGAGCGGCCGGAGATCGTGGTGACCGTGCGTGGCGTCGGTTACAAGGCAGGGCCGAGCTGACATGTCCGGGGACAGTGCCGCTGCGGCCCCCGGTCGGACCGGGGCCCGTCCGGAGCGGCCTGTCGGCCGGAAGAAGGCGGGCTCCCGGTGGGGACGGTTCCTTGAGGGCGGGCTGCTGCAGGGAGGCGTTCAGGGGAGCCCGGTCCTTCGGCTGGTGTTGCGCTGGGTGCGCCGGCCGCTGCTGCCCGTCATGCGGCTGTGGCGACGCAACATCCAGCTCAAGGTCGTCGTCACCACGCTGCTGATGTCGCTCGGCGTCGTTCTGCTGCTGGGCTTCGTCGTCATCGGGCAGGTGCGTAACGGCCTGCTGGACGCCAAGGTGAAGGCCTCGCAGAGCCAGGCCACGGGCGGGTTCGCGGCGGCCAAGCAGAATTCCGACGAGGCCGCGGCCGCGGCCGGGACCGCGGACGACGGCGCGACGGGGGACGAACGTGCCGAGCAGAACGTCATCCAGTGGATGAGCGACCTCGTCACCTCGCTCTCCAGCGGCGGGCAGGGCGCCTTCGAGGTGGTGACGCTCCCGGCCTCCGCGGGAGGTGACACCGGTGGGCGTGGCCCACGTGCCTCCGGTCGCGTGAACCCGACGGACAGCGTGCCCGAGGACCTGCGCGATCGGATCGACAGCAACACCGGGGCGTTCCAGAGCTACACCCGCATCGTCTACCACTCGACCGCGCACAAGGAGTCCCAGCCGGCCCTGGTCATCGGCAAGCAGGTCAACGACCCCAACAACAACCCGTTCCAGCTCTACTACCTCTTCCCGCTCACCCAGGAGGAGAAGTCGCTGAGCCTGGTCAAGGGAACGCTCGCGACGGCCGGGCTCTTCGTCGTCGTACTGCTCGGGGCCATTGCCTGGCTCGTGGTGCGCCAGGTCGTCACGCCCGTGCGGATGGCGGCCGGGATCGCCGAGCGGCTGTCGGCCGGGCGGTTGCAGGAACGGATGAAGGTCACCGGCGAGGACGACATCGCCCGGCTCGGCGAGGCCTTCAACAAGATGGCGCAGAACCTTCAGCTGAAGATCCAGCAGTTGGAGGACCTGTCGCGGATGCAGCGGCGGTTCGTGTCCGACGTGTCGCACGAGCTGCGGACGCCGCTGACGACCGTACGGATGGCCGCTGATGTCATCCATGAGGCGCGTGAGGACTTCGACCCGGTGACCGCGCGGTCGGCGGAGCTGCTGGCCGACCAGCTGGACCGGTTCGAGTCGCTGCTCGCCGACCTGCTGGAGATCAGCCGTTTCGACGCGGGCGCGGCGGCGCTGGAGGCCGAGCCGATCGACCTCAGGGAGGTCGTGCGACGTGTCGTCAGCGGGGCCGAGCCGCTCGCCGAGCGCAAGGGCAGCCACATACGCATCGTCGGCGACCAGCAGCCCGTCGTCGCCGAGGCCGACGCCCGCCGCGTCGAGCGTGTGCTGCGCAACCTCGTCGTCAACGCCGTCGAGCACGGTGAGGGCAGGGATGTCGTCGTCAAGCTCGCCTCGGCGGGCGGGGCGGTCGCGGTCGCGGTGCGCGACTACGGCGTCGGGCTCAAGCCCGGTGAGGCGACCCGTGTCTTCAGCCGCTTCTGGCGGGCCGACCCGGCACGCGCGCGTACCACGGGCGGTACGGGGCTGGGGCTCTCCATCGCGCTGGAGGACGCGCGGCTGCACGGTGGCTGGCTCCAGGCGTGGGGCGAGCCGGGCGGCGGTTCGCAGTTCAGGTTGACGCTGCCGCGGACCGTGGACGAGCCGCTGCGGGGCTCGCCGATACCCCTGGAGCCCAAGGACTCGCGCCGCAATCGTGGACTTGATGACGCCGGTCTGCCGTGCGGGGGCGGTGAGAAGGCGGCGACTGTACCGGCGCAGCCCACCGGTGACCAGGCGGCTCCGATGCCGACGAGGGATCCGATCATTTCGCGGTTGGGTACCGCGGTGCCCAAGGCCGATCCGACGGCGCTGCCCGGCAACGGCGCGCGTGTGGTTCCCCGGCCCGCATCGGGTGCGCTGCGACAGGAGGACATACCCGGCCGGCCCGGTGCGGACGAGCCGCCGAGCGGGGAAACCGGGCAGGACGGGGAGTCGAGCAAGCATGGGGAGGCATCGCATGGGCGCTGACCGCGAGGGGCGCGCGCGGCGCACGCCGGGGCGCACGGTGGCGTACGCCGCCTGTGGCGCCGTACTGCTGGCGGGGTGTGCCTCGATGCCCGACAGCGGCGATCTGCGTGGCGTCGAGTCCACGCCGCGCCAGGACACGCAGGTGCGTGTGTTCGCCATGCCGCCCCGCGAGGACGCCTCGTCGTCGGAGATCGTGTCCGGGTTTCTGGAGGCACTGACCAGCGACGATCCGGACTATGAGACGGCGCGCAAGTATCTGACCGACGAGGCCGCGCGCAAGTGGCTGCCCCGGCTGTCCACGACGGTGCTCGCCGACGGACCGGGCACGGACGTCGAGCGCGTGGGAGGCCGGGAGGAGACCGACAGCCTCTCGTACACGCTGACCGGCACCCGGGTCGCCACGGTCGACGCGCAGCAGTCGTACGCGCCCGCGAGCGGGGACTACAGCGAGCCGATGCACCTCACCCGGGACAGGAAGACGAAGCAGTGGCGCATCGACGTGCCGCCGCGCGGCGTCGTGATGGGCAAGTCGGACTTCCAGCGCAACTACATGTCCGTCGACAAGTACTACTTCGCCACGAACACCACGCTCGGGACGTCCCCGCACACGGCGGCCGTCGCCGATCCCGTGTATGTGCGCAGGAACGTCGACCCCATGACGCAGATGGTGCGCTCCCTGCTCACGGGGCCCACCAGCTGGCTCGACCCGGTGGCCAGGTCGAGCTTCCCGACCGGTACGGCGCTGAAGAACGACGACACCACGCTGACGCCCGACGACCAGAACCGGCTGACCGTGCCGCTGAACGACAAGGCGGCTCGGGTCGGACTGACCCAGTGCAACGAGATGGCGGCCCAGCTCCTGTTCACGCTGCAGAACCTGACCCCCACGGTGGACAAGGTCCAGCTGGAGGCGGGGGACAGGCAGCTGTGCATGCTCAGGGAGGACCAGGCGGAGGCGGTCGCCACGCGCGGGTCGGTGGAGCACGCCGAATACCTGTACTTCCTCGATGACGAGCACCGGCTCGTACGGCTGGCCGCCGCCACCAACGACACGAATCCCGTTCCCGTGCCGGGAGCCCTGGGCGAGGGCGGGACGCAGCTGAAGTCGGTGGCGGTGTCGCGTGACGAGGACATGGCTGCCGGGGTCGGCCTGGACGGGAAGAACCTGTACGTCGGGGCGCTGGTGTCGGATGGTCCGCTCGGCGATCCGGAGCTGACCAGCAAGGGCCCGACCCCGGAGGAGCGTCTGACGGCGCCCAGCTGGGACGCCCAGGGCGACCTGTGGGTGGCCGACCGCGATCCCGACAACCCCCGGCTGCTCCTGCTGAAGGAGGGCGTGGGCGATCCGCTGGTGGTGAAGACGCCGCCGGGGCTGGAGGGGCGCATCGAGTCCGTGCGGGTGGCTGCCGACGGTGTGCGGATCGCGCTCGTGGTGAAGCAGGGCGACAAGTCGTCGCTGCTCATCGGGCGGATCGAACGCAGCGAGGACGGTAAGGAGGCGGAACGCTCGGCCGTCTCGGTGCACGAACTGCGGTCCGCCACGCCCGAGTTGGAGGAGGTCGCGGCCATGTCGTGGGCCGGTGACAGCCGGCTCGTCGTGGTCGGGCGTGAGCAGGGCGGCGTGCAGACGATGCGGTACGTGCAGGTCGACGGCTCCACGCCGGAAGGGCCGGCGCCCGCGGCTCTCAGCGGCGTGAAGGAGATCACCGCGTCGGAGGACGCGCGGTTGCCGCTCGTCGGCTACTCGGAGGACGGGATCGTGCGGCTGCCCTCCGGGGCACAGTGGCAGAAAGTGGTGACGGACGGGACGGCGCCGGTTTATCCGGGGTGAGGGTTGGGTCCTCGCCTGCCGTGGGGTTCGGAACGGCGAATGTGGGCGGCTGCTTCTGGCCGGGGTGAGACCCCGGCTGGGGGGCAGCCGCTTTTTCATGCGTGTGAATCCGGTGTGCCGGGGGTGGGATTCCCGCGCGCCGGCGGGAATCCGGCGCGTCCCGGGTGGGAACCGGGCTCGGTTACGGGGTGGAAGTGGGTCTGAGCGTGGCGGCGGGAGTTATCCACAGGTAGTTATCCACAGGGGTGGCCGGTCGGCGCGGGCGTTGGCAGAGTGGTGGGCATGCGGGGGTGGTGGCAGGACCTCACCGATCTGGTGCTGCCGGCTGAGTGCGGAGGCTGCGGGACGCCTCGCACGGTGCTCTGCCCGGAGTGCCGTGCCGTCCTGAGCGGGACCGGACCGAGCCGGGTGCGACCGGTGCCGGAACCGCCCGGGCTGCCGGTCGTGCACGCGGCGGCTCGGTACACGGACGAGGCGCGGGCCGTGCTGCTGGCCCACAAGGAACGCGGCGCGCTGGCGCTCGCGGCGCCGCTCGGCGCGGCTCTGGCAGGGGCGGTACGGGCGGGGCTGAGCGAGGTCTGTGCGCAGGGCAGCGGGGCGTCGGCACGGGCTGCGCGGTCCCGGCGCTCTCAGGTGAGGGCCGACGGGGCGGGGCGGTTCGAGGGCGCTGGTGGGCCTGTGCTGCTGGTCCCCGTTCCGTCCGGGCGTGGGGCGGTGCGGGCGCGGGGGCATGATCCGGCACGGCGGATCGCGCTCGCGGCCGCGGGTGAGCTGCGACGGGCCGGGACGCCGGTGCGTGTGCTCGCTGTGCTGCGGCAGGGACGCGGGGTGGCCGACCAGTCGGGCCTCAACTCCCGGCAACGGCTGGACAATCTCGCGGGCGCGCTGACGGTGGCTCGCGGGGGAGGCCGACTGCTTGCCGGTGGCGGTCCGGTCGTGCTCGTCGACGACCTGATGACGACGGGCGCGTCCCTGGCGGAGGCGGCGCGTGCCGTGCGGGCGGCCTTGGCGGAGCAGGCGCGGGAAACGACCGGATACGGCAGAACGGCGCAGGAGGTGGGCGCGTATGGATGGGTGAGCGAGGAACCCGGTGGGTGCGGCGACGGGACAACGGCTGTGTACCTGGCGGGAAGTCGGGAAAGGACAGGGGAACGGAGGGCCGGATCGACGGAGGGCGCTGTGCGGCGGATGCGGGAGATGCCGGGAATCATGGACGTCGGGCAGCCCCGTGACGGGATCCGCGCAGCCGTGGTCGCTGCGTCGCTGGATTCTTTCGAAATAAACCGGAACTGACTGAGAACTTGCATCGTTGCAGGTAACGAGAGGGTCAATTCACCTGAACGGAGGTACGCCGCAGTAGAGGGTGACGACATCCGTCCGGGCGAGATATGTTCGGTTGTGAGGGAAAGGCGCAGGCCATCCCTCTCATATCCGAATGCCGTGCCGTGGGTTTTGCGCAATCACCCGCGGCCATGGGGTGGAGATCTTGCCCATGGGGGAGGAGGAGGTGGAAGTCACCGAGTCCGAGGTTCCGGGTTCACCGGAGCCTGGTGCAAAAGGGAGATGCTCCGCCGATGGAGCGGAGTGATCCGGGAACGGAGTTCTGCGTGGACATCGTCGTCAAGGGCCGCAAGACCGAGGTGCCCGAGCGGTTCCGCAAGCACGTGGCCGAGAAGCTGAAGCTGGAGAAAATCCAGAGGCTCGATGCCAAGGTGATCAGCCTCGACGTCGAGGTGTCCAAGGAGCCCAACCCGCGACAGGCCGACCGCAGTGATCGAGTGGAGATCACGCTCCGCTCCCGCGGTCCGGTGATCCGGGCGGAGGCAGCGGCCAGCGATCCGTACGCGGCGCTCGACCTCGCGGCGGAAAAGCTGGATGCCCGGCTGCGCAAGCAGCACGACAAGCGCTTTTCGCGCCGCGGCTCACGCCGACTCACGGCGGCCGAGGTCCCCGACCACGTTCCGGGCGCGGCGACGCTCAACAGCAATGGCCACACCTTCCAGGAAGAAGAGCCGGACGGAGTTCCCACCAAGAAGATCGGCTCGCTGGAAGTCAAGGGTGAAGGCCCCCTCATCGTGCGCGAGAAGACGCACGTCGCCTCCCCGATGACCCTCGACCAGGCCCTCTACGAGATGGAGCTGGTCGGGCACGACTTCTACCTCTTCGTCGACTCCGAGACGAAGGAACCGAGTGTCGTCTACCGGCGGCACGCCTACGACTACGGGGTCATCCACCTCAACACGGACCCGATGGTCACCCAGGCGCAGTCTCCCGCGGCCGGTGGCACCCTGGGCGGCTGACCGACCCGGCTGACAGCTGAGCCGGTGCCCCTGGAGCGCGGTGTGCGCCCCCAGGGGCACCGGTGTGCGACCACTTCGCGCCCCGCTTGTCACCGTAGTGTCGGTCGGGCATGGAATCATGGCCGCACCGGCCCAACCGGTGGGCCGCTGCCTTGGGTTGGCGATGGCAAACGACCAGCCACAGCCTCAGGGGGAGGAACGATGGCGGACAGCTTCGGACCGATGCGGGACGAGGATGCCGACGGCGACGTCGTCGGCATGGGCCCTGACACGGGCTCTCCACGCAAGGAGCCGATCAGAGTCCTCGTCGTGGACGACCATGCCCTGTTCCGCCGTGGACTGGAGATCGTGCTCGCGGCCGAGGAGGACATCCAGGTCGTGGGAGAGGCGGGCGACGGCGCGGAGGCCGTCGACAAGGCCGCTGACCTGCTGCCGGACATCGTGCTGATGGACGTACGGATGCCCAAGCGCGGCGGGATCGAAGCCTGTACCTCCATCAAGGAGGTGGCCCCCAGCGCGAAGATCATCATGCTGACGATCAGCGACGAGGAGGCAGATCTCTACGACGCGATCAAGGCGGGTGCGACCGGCTATCTCCTCAAGGAGATCTCCACGGACGAGGTGGCGACCGCCATTCGCGCGGTGGCCGACGGGCAGTCGCAGATCAGCCCGTCCATGGCGTCGAAGCTGCTCACCGAGTTCAAGTCGATGATCCAGCGGACGGACGAGCGCCGGCTCGTGCCCGCGCCGCGGCTGACGGACCGCGAGCTGGAGGTTCTCAAGCTCGTCGCCACGGGGATGAACAACCGCGATATCGCGAAGGAGTTGTTCATCTCCGAGAACACCGTGAAGAACCATGTGCGCAACATCCTGGAGAAGCTCCAGTTGCACTCCAGGATGGAGGCCGTGGTGTACGCGATGCGGGAGAAGATCCTCGAGATCCGCTGAAGGGCCGGGACGGTGACGATGACACTTCACCGACCGGTCCGTACGGAACAGGGCCGTCTTGGGCCGTCGCGGGCGGTCCTGTAGGTCACGGCACTCTGCGACTGAGTTCCTTGACGAGCGGTTCGCGCAGGTCGGGGGCGTCTATCCGTTCCACGCGTACGTCCGTGCAGTCCACCCAGGTCGCCGCCTCCAGCAGTGCCTGGGCCACCGCCGGGACCGCCTTCGGGCCGTCCAGAGTGACCTGCTTGGCGACCAGGGTGCGGCCCTCGCGAGCCGGGTCCACGCGGCCGACGAGACGGCCGCCGGCCAGGACCGGCATGGCGAAGTAGCCGTAGACCCGCTTCTGCTTGGGGACGTAGGCCTCCAGGCGGTGGGTGAAGCCGAAGATCCGCTCCGTGCGGGCCCGCTCCCAGATCAGGGAGTCGAACGGGGACAGCAGCGTCGTACGGTGGCGGCCGCGCGGGGGTGTCTCGAGGGCCGTGGGATCGGCCCAGGCCGGCTTGCCCCAGCCCTCGACCGTGACCGGGACCAGGCCCGAGTCGGCGATCACCGCGGCGACCTGTTCGCCCTTGAGACGGTGGTAGTCGGCGATGTCCGCGCGGGTGCCCACCCCGAGGGACTGGCCGGCCAGGCGGACCAGGCGGCGCAGGCACTCGGCGTCGTCCAGTTCGTCGTGCAGCAGCGTCTCCGGGATGGCGCGTTCGGCGAGGTCGTAGACGCGCTTCCAGCCGCGGCGCTCTACGCAGACCACCTCGCCGTACATCAGGGCGCGTTCGACGGCGACCTTCGCGCCCGACCAGTCCCACCACTCGCTGGTTCTCTTCGCGCCGCCCAGCTCGGTCGCGGTGAGGGGGCCCTCGGCGTGGAGCTGCTTGATCACCTGGGTGTAGGCGCCGTCGGGGAGTTCGTGGTTCCAGTGGGGGCGGTTGCGGTAGGCGCGGCGGCGGAAGGCGAAGTGGGGCCACTCCTCGATGGGGAGGATGCAGGCCGCGTGGGACCAGTACTCGAATGCGTGCGGTGGGGCCGGGGGTGCGGGTGTGTCCGTGGGTGCTTGGGATGCGGTGGACGGCGTCGTCCAGTAGGCGTTCTCGACCGTCTTGCGGCCGACCGCGCCCAGGCGGGCGTACGGGATGAGTTCGTGGGAGCGTGCCAGGACAGAGATGGTGTCGAGTTGGACCGCGCCGAGGTGACGGAGGATGCCGCGGACGCCGGATCTGCGGTCGGGGGTGCCGAGGAAGCCCTGTGCGCGGAGGGCGATTCGACGGGCTTCGTCTGCCGTGAGTTCGGTGGTGGGGCGCGGGGTCGTCATGGGGTCGGACGATAGGGGGTGGCACTGACAATGGGGCGTGAGCTGGGGAGTTTGGGGCGAGGTTGGGGTTTCGCCCCCGCCGCCTCTATCCGTCCCATCCCTTGAAAGGGCTCCGCCCCTTCGACCCCGCCAGGGGGCTGCCGCCCGCCCCCTGGACCCCCGCTTCGGCCCTGAAGGGGCCTCGTCCTCAAACGCCGGACGGGCTGACATGCCTGGTGGCCTCGTTCTCAAACGCCGGACGGGTCGGGTGATGTCGGTGGGGGCAGATATGGGGCCGTTGACGGGAGGCTCAGGTCTGAGGGGAGCAGGGAGCCGACCCAGCAGTCACGGCGTACGCCCTGGTGGACGATGGCGGAGCGGAGGGTGCCCTCGATGGTGAAGCCGGTGCGTTCCGCCACGGCGCGGGAGGGGGCGTTGCCGACCTCGGCGCGCCATTCCACGCGGTCGATCGACAGGTGGACGAAGGCCCAGCGGGAGACGGCGAGGACGGCCTCGGTGATGTAGCCGTTGCCGCGGTGTTCCTTCGTGCCCCAGAAGCCGATCTCGGCCTCGCTCATGGAACGCATCGTGAGGCCGAGCATGCCCACCAGTTCCTCCCCTTCGGGGAGGAAGAGCCCCCAGGTGAACATCGAACCGTTCGCCCAGCCCTCGGGGGCCAGTTGGTCCGTGAAGTTCTGGGCGTGTTCGAACAGGTAGGGCGAGGGGATCGTCGTCCAGCGCTGGATGTCGGGGTCCTGGGCGGCCTCGTACACGGTGTGGGTGTCCTTAGGGCCGACCGTGCGCAGGAGGAGGCGGCCGGTGGAGAGCGTGACGGGTTCCATCGGCCGATTCTGCTCGGGGGCCGTCGACGGCGCCATCCTTTATGCGGTGTGTGAGCGGGTGAACGCATTTCGCACAATTCGTTGGCGGAACGCGGCACCATCCGCGGCCCCCGGCCGTTGTCCTTTTGACGGAGATTTGAAGCAGCGGACGTTCGGCGTCCACGGCAGGCTCCCGGCGCGGCGGGGTCCTCGCATACGATGGCCGTTGCTCAGTCAAGTCAAATGGAAACCGACCGTCCCAGGCCCGACCGGCAAGGAGACCAACCCCCGTGTCCGTCCTCTCGAAGATCATGCGTGCAGGCGAAGGCAAGATCCTGCGCAAGCTGCACCGCATCGCGGACCAGGTCAACTCCATCGAAGAGGACTTCGTCGACCTCTCCGACGCCGAGCTGCGGGCCCTCACCGATGAGTACAAGCAGCGCTACGCAGACGGTGAGAGCCTGGACGACCTGCTGCCCGAGGCCTTCGCCACCGTTCGCGAGGCCGCCAAGCGCGTCCTCGGCCAGCGTCACTACGACGTCCAGATCATGGGTGGCGCGGCCCTGCACCTCGGCTACGTGGCCGAGATGAAGACCGGTGAGGGCAAGACCCTCGTCGGCACGCTGCCCGCGTATCTGAACGCGCTGTCCGGTGAGGGCGTGCACCTGATCACGGTCAACGACTACCTGGCCGAACGCGACTCCGAGATGATGGGCCGCGTCCACAAGTTCCTGGGCCTCGACGTCGGCTGCATCCTCGCCAACATGACGCCGGCCCAGCGTCGCGAGCAGTACGCGTGCGACATCACGTACGGCACGAACAACGAGTTCGGCTTCGACTACCTGCGCGACAACATGGCGTGGTCCAAGGACGAACTCGTCCAGCGCGGACACAACTTCGCCATCGTCGACGAGGTCGACTCCATCCTCGTGGACGAGGCCCGTACGCCGCTGATCATCTCCGGCCCCGCCGACCAGGCCACCAAGTGGTACGGCGACTTCGCCAAGCTGGTCATCCGCCTGAAGAAGGGCGAGGCCGGCAACCCGCTCAAGGGCCTCGAGGAGACCGGCGACTACGACGTCGACGAGAAGAAGCGCACGGTCGCCATCCATGAGGCCGGTGTCGCCAAGGTCGAGGACTGGCTGGGCATCGACAACCTCTACGAGTCGGTGAACACGCCTCTGGTGGGCTACCTGAACAACGCCATCAAGGCGAAGGAGCTCTTCAAGAAGGACAAGGACTACGTCGTCATCGACGGCGAGGTCATGATCGTCGACGAGCACACCGGCCGTATCCTCGCAGGCCGCCGCTACAACGAGGGCATGCACCAGGCGATCGAGGCGAAGGAAGGGGTGGACATCAAGGACGAGAACCAGACCCTCGCCACGATCACCCTCCAGAACTTCTTCCGCCTCTACAAGCGCCACGACCACAACGGGAAGGAACAGCCCGGCCTCTGCGGCATGACCGGTACGGCGATGACCGAGGCCGCCGAGTTCCACCAGATCTACAAGCTCGGCGTGGTCCCGATCCCGACGAACCGGCCGATGGTCCGCAAGGACCAGTCGGACCTGATCTACCGCACCGAGGTCGCGAAGTTCGAGGCGGTCGTCGACGACATCGTCGAGAAGCACGAGAAGGGCCAGCCGATCCTCGTCGGTACGACGTCGGTCGAGAAGTCCGAGTACCTGTCGCAGCAGCTGTCCAAGCGAGGTGTCCAGCACGAGGTGCTGAACGCCAAGCAGCACGACCGTGAGGCGATCATCGTCGCCCAGGCCGGCCGCAAGGGCGCCGTCACCGTCGCCACCAACATGGCCGGCCGTGGTACCGACATCAAGCTCGGCGGCAACCCCGAGGACCTCGCCGAGGCGGAGCTGCGCCAGCGCGGCCTCGACCCCGAGGAGCACATCGAGGAGTGGGCCGCGGCCCTGCCCGCCGCCCTGGAGAAGGCCGAGCAGGCGGTCAAGGCGGAGTTCGAGGAGGTCAAGGACCTCGGCGGCCTCTACGTCCTCGGCACCGAGCGGCACGAGTCGCGCCGTATCGACAACCAGCTGCGCGGTCGTTCCGGCCGTCAGGGTGACCCGGGTGAGTCCCGCTTCTACCTGTCGCTGGGTGACGACCTGATGAGGCTCTTCAAGGCCCAGATGGTCGAGCGTGTGATGTCGATGGCGAACGTCCCGGACGACGTGCCGATCGAGAACAAGATGGTCACCCGCGCGATCGCGTCCGCCCAGTCGCAGGTCGAGCAGCAGAACTTCGAGACCCGTAAGAACGTCCTGAAGTACGACGAGGTCCTCAACCGCCAGCGCGAGGTCATCTACGGCGAGCGGCGCCGCGTCCTGGAGGGCGAGGACCTGCACGAGCAGGTGCAGCACTTCATGGACGACACCATCGACGCCTACGTCGGCGCGGAGACCGCCGAGGGCTTCCCGGAGGACTGGGACCTCGACCGTCTGTGGGGCGCGTTCAAGCAGCTCTACCCGGTGAAGGTGACCGTCGAGGAGCTGGAGGAGGCGGCCGGTGACCGGGCCGGGCTGACCGCCGAGTTCCTCTCCGAGTCCATCAAGGACGACATCCACGAGCAGTATGCGGCGCGCGAGGCGCAGCTCGGCTCCGAGATCATGCGTGAGCTGGAGCGCCGGGTCGTGCTGTCGGTCCTGGACCGCAAGTGGCGCGAGCACCTCTACGAGATGGACTACCTCCAGGAGGGCATCGGCCTGCGCGCGATGGCGCAGAAGGACCCGCTGGTCGAGTACCAGCGCGAGGGCTTCGACATGTTCACCGCGATGATGGAGGGCATCAAGGAGGAGTCCGTCGGCTACCTGTTCAACCTGGAGGTCCAGGTCGAACAGCAGGTCGAGGAGGTCCCGGTCGAGGACACCAAGCCGGTGGCCGACCTCGAGAAGAAGGACGCGGTGCCGGCTCAGGCGGGTGGCCGCCCCGAGATCCGCGCCAAGGGGCTCGAGGCCCCGCGCCGCCCGGACCGGCTGCACTACACCGCGCCCAAGGTGGACGGTGAGGGCGACATCATCGAGGGTGACTTCGACAACGGCGACGAGCCGGTGCGCTCCGAGGCCGACGGCCTCACGCGCGCGGAGCGGCGCAAGCAGGCGCGTGGTGGGCGGCGCCGTAAGAAGTAGCGCCGGGCAAGCACGTCGCGAGCGGTCGCGCCGTCGGGAAGACGTGACGCCGACGGTGACAGTGACGCCGACGGTGATTGCGATGCTGTAGCGGCCGGAAGGGCCGGGTCTCCTTTTGGGGCCCGGCCCTTCCGGCTTGTACGGCCTCCTGGGGGCTTAGGGGGCTCGCTGGGGCTTCGCGGATCCGCTGGGCCCGGCTGGGCGTTTGCTGGTGGCCGGTCGGGCCGGCTGGTGCCCGCTGGGGTCCGCTCGGGTCTGCTCGGGGCCGTTCGGGTCCCTTGGGTCTCTCGCTGTGTCTCACGGTCCTCGGGTCCCTCGTCCCTCGCGGTCCATCGTCCCTCGCGGTCCCTCGCCGTCGCCTCAGCCGTCAGCCCTCAGCCCTCGGCCCTCACGGTCCCCTCCGGGCCCCCAGGGCCGCTGTGGTGGTCAGGCGTCGTTCGTGGGTGGCCTGCGGGGGCCGCCCAGTTCCACCGCTGTGCAGCGCCAGCGGAGGTCGCCGCCCTGTTCCAGGCGGAATGCCATGGCGCGCAGCTGGTCGCCGGCGCCGATCCGGGCGAAGACCTCGATGGCGCCCGGGCGGGGTTCGAAGTAGCCGATGTCGCGGACGACGGGGCGGGCGCCGCGGGTGCGCAGGGGGCCGCGTTCCGCGAGCCAGGCGAGTTCGTCGTAGGCCCGGCCGGCGGTGTGGCGGAGCATCGAATGGACGGGGCGCTGGCCGCTCAGGACGAGAAGCAGGCGGTCGGCGAAGACATCGGTGGGGCGGGGTTGAGGGACAGTGTGCCCGCAGAGGCCGGGTTCGCCGGCGGGCGGCACGATCGCCCGTGGGTGGGTGGTGGCGGTGGTGGGT
>NZ_LGUR01000007.1 GCF_001270495.1 Streptomyces viridochromogenes | reverse complement strand
GCATAGAACCGGCACGACTCACAGCGGGCTGGCACCCACCAACGGCGACGGACCGCCCCCGTCCCGCCCCGCCGGAATCCCCCCTACGCCGCCGGAATCACCGCCGACACCCGAAAACCCCCGGCATCCGTCGGCCCCGACACAAACACCCCACCCAGCGCCGAGACCCGCTCCTTCATCCCCACCAGACCATTGCCCCCCGACGGCAACCGAGCCAACAACGCCGACGACAACTCCGGCGGCGGCTCGTTCTCCACCTGCATCGCGATCTCCGACACCCGATGCGCCAGCCGTACGTGCGTCTTCGCCCCCGCCGCATGCTTGTGCACGTTGGTCAGAGCCTCCTGCACCACCCGGAACGCCGTCTGCTCGATCTCCGGCGCATACGACCGCGTCTCCCCCTCCACCGACAGATCCACCACCATGCCCGCCGCGGCCGACTGCCCCACCAACGCGTCCAACTCCGACAGACAAGGCCCCTCGACCGCCCCCTCGTCCCCACCGGACCGCTCCCGATCAGCCGCAGCCGCCGCAGCCACCCCCACCGCAGCCAACGGCACCACAGGCCCCTGAGGCCGCTCCGCGCGCACGCCCCCACTGCGCAGCACCCCGAGCATCTCCCGCAACTCGGTCAACGCCTGCCGCCCCATGTCCCCCACCAGCGCAGCATTCCGCACAGCCTTGTCAGGATCCTTCCGGGCCACCGCCTGAAGCGCGGCGGAATGCACCACCATCAAACTCACCCGATGCGCGACAACGTCATGCATCTCCCGCGCGATACGCGTCCGCTCCTCGTTCCGCGCCCACTCGGCCCGCTCCTCCGCCCGCTCGGCCAGCAACTGAAGCTCCCGCTCCAGACTGTCCGCCCGCTCCCGCAGACTCTCCATCAGCCGCCGGCGAGCCCCCACATACAGCCCGAGCAGGAGAGGCGGCGCCGTCACCCCGAGAGCAGTGGTGACCGACGCGAACGGAATCACCCAGTCCCCGACGGTCAGATTCCCCCGCGCGATGTCCTGCCGCACCCACACGAACGTCACGATCAGCGTCCCGACGAACGACATCCCCGCCAGCGAGGCGATGATCCGCCGCGGCAGCTCAGTGGCGGCGAGCGTGTACAGGCCGACGATGCCCAACAGGATCCCCATCTGCGCGGGCATCACAGCGATCGACACCAACACGACAGCGATCGGCCACCGCCGCCGGGCCACGAGCACCGACCCGGCCAGAACCCCGAACACCACCCCCGCGGCCACCGGAATCCCGGCCTCCCGCGCGAACCGAACCCCCTCGAAACCGCACTCCACCGCCGACGCCACGCCCAGACTCACGTCCAGCACGGCACTGCGCACCCTGTCCCACCACCACGGCCCCGCCCCCGGTGGCGGCGCCTCTGCGTGGGCTTCCCCCGTCGTGGTCATGCCTCCAGCCTACGGGCGCCCGGCCCCCGTTTTCCGGTGACTTTTGCGGACTGGCCTACACCACATCGCGTAACCGAACGTAAGCGAAACCACCCGATATCCCTCGAACTGCTGAATCGCGCACCGTTCGACACCGGAACCGATCATTCCGCCCGGACGGTATCCCCATGGCACATTCCTATGGCAAGTACGCCAACTTCGAGGGTCTACGGGAGCAGGCGGTGGCGCTACGGCGGCGGGGCTACAGCCTTCGACAGATCCGCGACGAGCTGAAGATCTTCAACAACGACATCCTCAACCAGCTGGTAAAGGGAGAGCCACCGCCGGAGTGGACGAAGCGGCCGAATGCAAAGGACGACCTGCGCGCCAAGGCGCGGAGCTACGGCTCCAGGGCTGGACGTACGACCAGATCGAGGCGGAGCTGGGATGCTCGAAGAGTTCGATCTCGCTGTGGGTACGGGACCTGCCGAAGCCGGAGCCGCGCTACACGCCGAAGGAGCATCGGGAGCTCATGCAGGCGGGGCTGGCACGCCTGCGCAACGCGCAGGACGAGGAGCGCCGGCGGGTCAAGCAAAGCGCTGCCCGGGAGATCGGAGAGCTCACCGACCGGGACCTATTCATGGCCGGCATCGCGCTCTATTGGGCCGAGGGACAGAAGAGCAAGCCGTACCAGCGCCGTGAATCGGTCACTTTCGTCAACAGCGATCCTGCAGTGATCCATGTCTTCCTTGCCTGGCTGGACCTCCTGGGTGTGGCCCGCGAGCGCCTCGGGTTCCGAGTCATGATCCACGAGAGCGCAGACGTGGCCGGTGCCGAGCAGTACTGGGCTGACCTCGTCGGTATCGACGTAGCGGCGCTGCAACGCACGACCCTCAAGAAGCACAACCCCAAGACCGTTCGCAAGAACATCGGCGAGGGCTATCACGGCTGTCTTGTCGTCCGCGTACGGCAGGGAGCCGAGCTGTACTGCCGCATCGAAGGCTGGTGGAGCGCAATAGCTGCTGGCGCCACCGCGCGACTCCGGTAAGGTCTGACGCACTGTCCCCCGTGGTGTAACCCGGCAGCACACCAAGTTTTGGTCTTGGCAGGTCAAGGTTCGAATCCTTGCGGGGGAGCTCCAATGCACAACACTTCGGTTCGGGCCCTGACAGCCAAGTCAGGGCCCGCTCTCATGTCCCCCACGAAACGCCCCGGTATCCTGCGGATGTCACCCCACCCCCTCCACAGCCGAAGGGCATCCCGTGAGCGCCATTCGCCCGGCAGCCGTCGTCGTTCTCGCAGCGGGTGAGGGCACCCGTATGAAGTCGGCCACACCCAAGGTCCTGCACGAGCTCTGCGGTCGCAGCCTCGTGGGTCATGTGCTCGCCGCGGCACGCGAGTTGCGGCCCGAGAACCTGGTCGTCGTCGTGGGGCACGCGCGGGAGGCGGTCTCGGCGCATCTCGGTGAGATCGACCCCGGTGTGCGGACCGCCGTGCAGGCGGAGCAGAACGGTACGGGGCATGCCGTGCGGATGGCCCTTGAAGAGCTCGGCGGCTCCGTCGACGGGACCGTGGTCGTCGTCTGCGGTGACACTCCCCTTCTCACCGGTGAGACGCTGACCGCCCTTGCCGCCACCCACTCCACCGACGGCAACGCGGTCACGGTGCTGACGGCCGAGGTGCCGGATGCGACGGGGTACGGGCGGATCGTGCGGGACGGTGTTTCCGGTGCCGTGACGGCGATCGTGGAGCACAAGGACGCCAGTGAGTCGCAGCGGGCCATTCGGGAGATCAACTCGGGGGTGTTCGCGTTCGACGGGCAGTTGCTCGCGGACGCGCTCGGCAAGGTTCGTACGGACAACAGCCAGGGCGAGGAGTACCTCACCGACGTCCTCGGGATCCTGCGCGAGGCCGGTCACCGGGTCGGCGCCTCGGTTGCGGGCGATCATCGTGAGATCGCGGGGATCAACAACCGTGTGCAGCTCGCTGAGGCCCGGCGGATTCTGAACGACCGGCTGCTGACCGGCGCCATGCTGGCCGGCGTGACCGTTGTCGATCCGGCGACGACCTGGGTCGACGTGACGGTCACCTTCGAGCAGGACGTCGTCGTCAACCCGGGCACCCAGCTCCAGGGCTCCACGCATCTCGGTGCGGGGGCCGAGGTCGGGCCCAACAGCCGGCTCAAGGACACGAGGGTCGGTGCGGGGGCTCGTGTGGACAACACGGTGGCTGATGGTGCCGTGGTCGGGGCGCAGGCGAGTGTGGGGCCGTTCGCCTATCTGCGGCCGGGGACGCGGTTGGGTGCGAAGGGCAAGATCGGTACCTATGTCGAGACGAAGAACGCGTCGATCGGGGAGGGGAGCAAGGTGCCCCATCTCTCCTATGTCGGTGACGCGACGATCGGTGACCACACGAACATCGGTGCCGCGAGTGTTTTCGTGAACTATGACGGACAGGACAAACATCACTCGACGGTCGGCTCGCACTGTCGTACCGGGTCGGACAACATGTTTGTGGCTCCTGTCACGATCGGGGACGGTGCGTACACCGCGGCCGGCTCTGTGATCACGAAGGATGTGCCGCCCGGTTCGCTGGCTGTGGCCCGCGGTCAGCAGCGGAATATCGAGGGCTGGGTGGCCCGTAAGCGTCCGGGCAGTGCGGCCGCGAAGGCGGCCGAGGCGGCCTCTCGCCGGGAGGATGGCGAGGGCTGACCGGAAACAGGTGCGTCAAACACGGCGTACCGTGATAAGTGCACATCCGCACCCCACCAGCTGAGACGGCCTCCATCATGCCCAGCGGAGGTCGTTCGACACCCAAGCTGAGACACCTCTGAGGAGACAGTGCTGTGACCGGGATCAAGACGACCGGCGAGAAGAAGTTGATGTTCTTCTCCGGCCGCGCCCACCCCGAGCTTGCCGAGGAGGTCGCCCAGCAGCTGGAGGTCGGGGTTGTCCCGACGAAGGCTTTCGACTTCGCCAACGGTGAGATCTATGTCCGTTATCAGGAGTCGGCGCGTGGTGCGGACTGCTTTGTGATTCAGAGCCACACGGCTCCGATCAATCAGTGGATCATGGAGCAGTTGATCATGATCGACGCGTTGAAGCGTGCGTCGGCCCGCTCGATCACGGTGATTGTGCCGTTCTACGGTTACGCGCGGCAGGACAAGAAGCACCGTGGCCGTGAGCCGATCTCGGCGCGTCTGATCGCGGATCTGATGAAGACGGCGGGTGCGGACCGGATCCTGACGGTTGATCTGCACACGGATCAGATCCAGGGTTTCTTCGACGGTCCGGTCGATCATCTCTTCGCGCTTCCGCTGCTGGCGGACTATGTGGGCCGGAAGGTCGATCGGGAGAAGCTGACCGTGGTGTCTCCGGATGCCGGTCGGGTGCGGGTGGCGGACCGCTGGTGTGACCGTCTCGGTGCTCCGCTGGCGATCGTGCACAAGCGGCGGGACAAGGACGTCGCGAACCAGGTGACCGTCCATGAGGTCGTGGGTGAGGTCAAGGGGCGGGTGTGTGTCCTGGTCGATGACATGATCGACACGGGTGGGACCATCTGTGCGGCCGCCGACGCGCTGTTCGCGCATGGTGCTGAGGACGTCATCGTCACCGCGACGCATGGTGTGCTGTCGGGTCCGGCCGCGGACCGGTTGAAGAACTCCCGGGTGAGTGAGTTCGTGTTCACGAACACGCTGCCGACGCCGGGTGAGCTGAGCCGGGATCTGGACAAGCTGACGGTGTTGTCGATCGCGCCGACGATCGCGAGTGCGGTGCGTGAGGTGTTCGAGGACGGTTCGGTGACGAGCCTGTTCGACGAGCAGTAGAGATCCTTTTGGGTACGGCCTTCCTCTGCGAGTAGACTGCTTCAGTTGCTCGGCGAGGGAGGCCGTACCGCTTCTTTTGAGGCTTGTACGGTGATCCGTTATCGACGCGCTCTTCGTAGCAGGCCGTTCGTGGCCGGGTGACCACGTCCGTCTCTAGTTCTACGAGGAGTGATCCGTATGTCCGAGGTCAAGATCTCCGCCGAGACCCGTACCGAGTTCGGTAAGGGTGCCGCCCGTCGTATCCGTCGTGACAGCAAGGTTCCCGGTGTCCTGTACGGCCACGGCGCGGACCCGCTGCACCTGACCCTTCCGGGCCACGACCTGCTGCTCGCGCTGCGTACGCCGAACGTCCTGATCGCGCTGGACATCGACGGCAAGACCAACGAGCTGGCGATCCCGAAGGCCGTGCAGCGTGACGCGATCAAGGGCTTCCTGGAGCACGTGGACCTGCTGCTGGTGAAGCGTGGCGAGAAGGTCACGGTCGAGATCCCGGTGCACACCGAGGGCGAGCTGGCCGCCGGTGGGAACCTGCTGGAGCACGTGCTGAACACGCTGCCGGTCGAGACCGAGGCCACGCACATTCCGGAGTCGGTCACGGTGTCCGTGGAGGGTCTGGAGGCGGGTGCCTCGATCCTCGCCAAGGACATCACGCTGCCGAAGGGCACCACGCTGGCTGTCGAGGAGGACGCTGTCGTCCTCCAGGTCCTGGCCGCGCAGGCCGAGGAGGCTCCGGAGGGCGGGGCCGCCGAGGGTGAGGAAGTCGCCGAGGCCTGATCTTCGGCTCTGGCAGGGGCGTGATCCTCGGCTCTGCCATCGGTTTGTCAGCCGCTGTTCCCGTTGGGGGGCAGCGGCTGGCGCGTATCAAGGAGACTGGACGTGACGACCGACCCGAGCGCCCCTTGGCTGATCGCCGGCCTCGGTAATCCGGGGCCCGAGTACGCCAGGAACCGGCACAACGTCGGGTTCATGGTGGCGGATCTGCTGGCCGAGCGGATCGGGGGGAGGTTCAAGCGGGCCGGCAAGGCTCAGGCGCAGGTGGTCGAGGGGCGTATCGGTCCGCCGGGGCCGTTGAACCGGCGGGTGATCCTCGCGAAGCCGATGTCGTACATGAATCTCTCGGGTGGTCCGGTGACCGCTCTGCGGGACTTCTACAAGGTGCCTCTCGGGAACATCGTGGCTGTGCATGACGAGTTGGACATTGATTACGGCGTGCTGCGGTTGAAGTTGGGTGGCGGGGACAACGGGCACAACGGGCTGAAGTCGATGACGAAGGCGATGGGTGCGGAGTATCACCGGGTGCGGTTCGGGATCGGGCGGCCTCCGGGGCGTATGCCGGTGGCGGATTTCGTGTTGAGGGATTTCTCGTCGGCGGAGCGCAAGGAGTTGGACTACTTCGTGGATCGGGCGGCAGATGCGGTGGAGTGTCTGGTGATCGAGGGGTTGGAGCGGGCGCAAAGCACGTACAACTCGTGACTTGTCCGGTCGGTTGACCGGGCCGAGGTTGACCGGGCGTAGGGGCATGGCCAAGGATCGCGGCCATGCCTTCTGCCGTTGTCTCCAGTCAGGGCGCTTTCTCCGCGCTGCGGTTCGGGCGGTTCGCGGTGATGGGTTTGGTCGCGGTGCTGATTCTGATCGCGGGTGTGTGGGCGTCGTGGGGCAGTGCTCAGCATGTGATCCTCACGAAGGGCCGGGAGAGCGGCACGGTCAAGGTGACGCGGTGTGGGGCGGATGCGTGCAGTGGTCCGTACGCGCCGATTTCGGCGGGGTCGCGGCCGCGTGGGTCGGTTGTCATCGAGAAGAACGCGGCTGTGCGTGAGGGGCAGACGTACACGGTTGTGGTGAAGCCGGGTAGTGACGATGTCGTACGGTCCGGGCCCGCGGGTGTTCTCTACGCCTGGGTTCCGCTGGGCGGTGCGCTGTTGCTGGCTTCGGTCGTCGTCGCAGGTGGGTTGCGGCGGACGCGGGCGGCGTGGGTGATGGCCGGGTCGGGGATCGCGCTGCTCACGGCAGCTTTCGTGACGATCTGAGGATTTCGCCGTTCTCCATGTCTGTGGAGGATGTGAGTGTTCTCTGTTCGTGATTGACCTGGGGTCAGTCCGGGCTGGATGCTGAGCCGCCCCCTCCACATCTTCCCGTTCCTTTCACGAAGATGGACTACTGCCTCATGCGAACCCTCACCCGCGTCGGCGCCCTGTCCGCCGTCGCCGCGGCCGCTGTTTTCTCCGCACCGGCCGCCGCCCACGCGACCGCTCCCGGCGACAACGGCACCGTCAAGATCCACGACGCCACCACTGGCGAGGAGCTGCGCAAGAACGAGCCGCACGTGTGCGAGTTCTACCTGGACGCGTTCGGTTTCGACAGCGTCCAGAAGGTCGACTGGCACATCGAAGCGTGGGCGCCGACCGCCGCCGTCAAGGGCGAGACGGTGAAGTCCGGTGCGATCACCCTGGACGGCGAGGGTCATGGCCGCACGGCGGACATGACGCTGGCCGACGGGCACTACAAGCTGTTCTGGAACTTCGAGGGCGAGAACGGCTCCGCGAAGCACAAGGTGTTCTGGACGGACTGCGAGGACGAGGAGCCGGGTGGCGGCAGCACGGCCTCGCCGTCCGCCTCGGCGTCCCCGTCCGGCACGCCGGACGAGTCCACGACCGACCCGAGCGCAAGCCCGTCCACGTCCTCCGAGGGCGCCCCGGCGGCGTCCCCGTCGCCGCAGGGCGGCACCGAGGGGGACCTCGCCGAGACCGGTAACGGTGCTCCGGTGGGCCTGCTGTCCGCGGCCGCCGCGGCGCTGCTGGGTGCGGGCGGGTACCTGGTGTTGCGGCGTCGTAAGGCCTGATCGCCGGGGTCGTGAAATGAACGGTGCCCCCGTGCTCGTACGAAGCACGGGGGCACCGTCATGTGCGGGGTTGTTCAGCCGGTGTTGCGCAGGCCGGCCGCCACGCCGTTCACCGTGAGCAGCAGGGCTCGGGCCAGCAGCGGGTCGGGTTCGGCGCCCGCGGCGGCGGCGTCGCGCTGGCGCTTGAGGAGGGTGACCTGGAGGTAGGAGATGGGGTCCAGGTAGGCGTCGCGGATGGTGAAGGTCTGCTTCAGCACGGGGGCCGCGTCGAGGAGTTCCTTCTCGCCGGTGACCTTGAGGACCTCGGCGACGGTGAGTTCGTGTTCGGCGCGGATGGTGTCGAAGACGTGCTTGAGCTCGTCCGGCACGAGGGTGTCGACGTAGTGCGCGGCGATCCGCAGGTCGGTCTTGGCGAGCGTCATCTCGACGTTGGAGATGAAGTTGCGGAAGAAGTGCCACTGTTCGTGCATCTCGTCGAGCACGGTGTCCAGGCCCGCCTCGCGCAGTGCCTTCAGTCCCGATCCCACGCCGAACCAGCCGGGCACGATCTGCCGTGACTGGGTCCAGCCGAAGACCCACGGGATGGCGCGCAGTCCGTCGAGGGAGACGCCTGATCCGGGGCGGCGGGAGGGCCGCGAGCCGAGGTGGAGGTCGGCGAGCTGGTCCACGGGCGTCGACGCGAGGAAGTACGTCGGCAGGTCCGGGTCCTCGACGAGCTTGCGGTACGCGGCGTGCGCGGCGTCCGAGACGACGTCCATCGCGGCGTCCCAGCGGGCCAGCGCCTCGGTGGACTGGCGCGGGGCGGTGTGCAGGGCGGATGCCTGGAGGGTGGCGGCGACCGTCAGTTCCAGGTTCTCGCGGGCCAGGGAGGGCACGAGGTACTTGTCGGAGATGACCTCGCCCTGTTCGGTGACCTTGATCTCGCCTTCCAGGGTGCCCCAGGGCTGGGCGAGGATCGCGTCGTGGGAGGGGCCGCCGCCGCGGCCGACGGTGCCGCCGCGGCCGTGGAACAACCTCAGACGCACCCCGTAGCGGTGGGCGACGTCGCGCAGGCGGCGCTGGGCGCGGTGGATCTCCCACTGGCTGGTGGTGATGCCGCCGAACTTGGAGGAGTCGGAGTAGCCGAGCATGACCTCCTGGACGTCGCCGCGCAGGGCCACGAGCCTGCGGTACGACGGGTCGGAGAGCATGTCCTCCAGGATGGTGTCGGCGGCCTTGAGCTCGTCGGTGGTCTCCAGGAGCGGGACGATGCCGATCTTGGCCCAGCCGGCGTGCAGGTCGATGAGGCCGGCTTCGCGGGCGAGGACGGCGGCCGCGAAGACGTCGTCGGCGCCCTGGCACATGGAGATGATGTACGACTCGATGACCTCGGGTCCGAAGACGGCGAGGGCCTTCTTGACGGTCTGGAAGACGCCGAGGGTCTTCTCACCGGCCGCGTCCACGGGTGCCGGGGTGGGTGCGAGGGGGCGACGGGACCTGAGCTCCTTGGCGAGGAGCTTGGAGCGGTAGTCGCGGGGCATGTCGGCGTAGCGCCAGGATTCCTCGCCGAGGCGGTCGAAGAGCTGGCCGAGGGCGTGGTGGTGGGCGTCGGCGTGTTCGCGGACGTCCATGGTGGCGAGCTGGAGGCCGAACGCGGACAGCGTGCGGATGGTGCGGTTCATGCGGCCGTCGGCGAAGAGGCCGCCCTTGTGCTCGCGCAGTGAGGTCTGGATCAGGGTGAGGTCCTGCAGCAGTTCGCTGGTGCCGAGGTAGTCGCGGCCGGCCTCGTGGGGGATGCCCTTGGCGAGGCGCGTCTTGGTGTTCTCCAGCTTCTGCCGGATGCAGGTGGCCTTGAGCCGGTAGGGCTCTTCCGCGTTGAGGCGCTTGTAGCGGGGGCTGATCTCGGGGAGGGCTTCGAGGTCGGCCTTGAGGGAGTCGAGGAGTTCCTCGGTGGCGCCGGTGTAGCGGATGGAGTTGGACAGGAAGCCGCGCAGCTCGTCGATCATGTCCAGGGCGTCGTTGATGCCGTGCTCGTGCTGGAGGATGAGGACGTCCCAGGTCACCTGGGGGGTGACGTTGGGGTTGCCGTCGCGGTCGCCGCCGATCCAGGTGCCGAAGGTGAGGGGGCGGGTGGTGTCGGGGAGCTTGTGGCCGACGCGCTCCAGTTCCGCGGTGAGGTCTTCCAGGACGTCGCCGACGGCGCCGGCGTGGAGTTCGTCGAGGTAGTAGATGGCGTTGCGGGCCTCGTCGGCGGGCTCGGGGCGTACGACGCGCAGCTCGTCCGTCTGCCATACGAGGTCGATGTTCTCGGCCAGTCGGGTGTCGTGCCGGCGTCGGTCGCCTTCGAGGACGGGGGTCTCCAGGAGCGCGGCGATGCGCCGGAGCTTGTTGAGGACGGAGCGGCGGGCGGCCTCGGTGGGGTGTGCGGTGAAGACGGGGCGGACGTTGAGGTGCTGGACCGTCTGGCGCAGGTGGTCGGGGTCGGCGTCCTTGAGCCGGTCGGCCGTACGGGCGAGGAGGCCGCCCTCGGCGGCGCGCCGGGCCCGCAGCTCGCGGCCTCGGTGGACCTGCTCGGTGACGTTGGCCAGGTGGAAGTAGGTGGAGAAGGCGCGGACCAGCTTGGCCGCGGTGTCCAGCTCCGTGCCGCGTAGCAGTTCGGCGGCGGCCTCGCCGTCCTCGCGGGTGAGGCGGCGGACCTTCTCGACGAGCTCCAGCAGCTCGGGGCCTTCCTGGCGGACCAGGGTCTCGCCGAGCAGGTCACCCAGTCGGCGGATGTCGGCGCGCAGCTCACTGCTGGTCGTCGTGGTCTGGTCGTCGGCACTGCTCACAGGTGCGGCTCCTTGCAGTGTTGAAGCTCGTCTGGAGGGAACCCGGGGCCCAGGTGTCGCGCGGCGGGTGCCGCATACGGCTCCTGACCTCCGGGAAGAAATCAGAGCGGACCGCGCTGTCCGACCGACTCCCAGGATAGGTGTCCATGCGGACGCGCAGACTCTCGGGCTCTTGCCGCCGGGCGACGCACTGCCATACTTACGACGCCGTAGGTTACGGAACCGTAGGGTCCGATGTAACGGAACCTGGGAACGGTTCCCGCGACCCGGCACCTGCCACAACCCTCGAAACCCCACAGGGGACGCCCATGACCACGAGCTCCGATGTGATCGAAGACGCCCCGAAGGCGAACGACGACACCCAACTTCCCCCAGCCACGCTCGGCGGTGAGAAGAAGGGGTCGCTCGAGCAGTTCGCGCTCCTTCTCTTCATCGTCGTCCCGTTCCTGGCGCTCGGCGCCGCGGTGCCGATGGTGTGGGGCTGGGGTGTGAGCTGGCTGGACCTCGGTCTGCTGGTCTTCTTCTACTTCTTCGCCTGCCATGGCGTCACGATCGGCTACCACCGCTACTTCACCCACGGTTCCTTCAAGGCGAAGCGTCCGCTGCGCATCGCGCTCGCTGTGGCGGGCTCGATGGCGGTGGAGGGTCCGCTGGTCCGCTGGGTCGCAGACCACCGCAAGCACCACAAGTTCTCCGACGCGGAGGGTGACCCGCACTCTCCGTGGCGTTACGGGGAGACCGTCCCGGCGCTGATGAAGGGCCTGTGGTGGGCGCACATCGGATGGATGTTCGACGAGGAGCGGACGCCCCAGGAAAAGTACGCGCCGGATCTGATCAAGGACCGGACGATCCGCGCGATCTCCCGCCAGTTCATCTGGTGGACGGTGTTGTCGCTGGCCCTGCCGGCGCTGATCGGCGGTCTGGTGACGATGTCCTGGTGGGGCGCGTTCACCGGCTTCTTCTGGGGCTCGCTCGTGCGAGTGGCCCTGCTGCATCACGTGACGTGGTCGATCAACTCGATCTGCCACGCGGTCGGCAAGCGCCCCTTCAAGTCGCGTGACCGCTCGGGCAACGTGTGGTGGCTGGCCGTCCTGTCGTGCGGCGAGTCCTGGCACAACCTGCACCACGCCGACCCGACGTCCGCGCGGCACGGTGTGGAGCGCGGGCAGATCGACTCCTCCGCGCGGATCATCCGCTGGTGCGAGATGTTCGGCTGGGCGTACGACGTGCGCTGGCCGTCACGCTCGCGTATCGATTCGCGCCGGAACGCCGGGGAAGGCGGTTCCCGGCGCGGGAAGGAGCCCGCCGAGGCGGCATGATTGACGCCGTGGCGACCGACTCCAGCAGTACCTCCAGCAACGACAAGCCCCGGCGGACGCGCCGTACCCGGATGACCGGTGCGGAGCGCCGCCAGCAGCTGCTGGAGATCGGTCGCACTCTGTTCGCCGCGAAGGGCTTCGAGGGCACGTCGGTGGAGGAGATCGCGGCGAAGGCCGGGGTCTCCAAGCCGGTGGTGTACGAGCACTTCGGCGGCAAGGAGGGGCTGTACGCGGTGGTAGTGGACCGTGAGATGCGCTGTCTGCTGGACATGGTCACGAGCAGTCTGACGGCCGGCCATCCCCGGGAGCTCTGCGAGCAGGCGGCCTTCGCGCTCCTGGACTACATCGAGGAGTACACGGACGGCTTCCGCATCCTGGTCCGCGACTCGCCCATCCCCCAGTCGACGGGTTCCTTCGCCTCGCTGATCTCGGACATCGCGACCCAGGTGGAGGACATCCTGGGCCGCGAGTTCAAGAGCCGCGGCTTCGACCCCAAGCTGGCCCCGCTGTACGCGCAGGCCCTGGTCGGGATGGTCGCCCTGACCGGCCAGTGGTGGCTCGACGTCCGCCGCCCGAAGAAGGCGGAGGTGGCGGCGCACCTGGTGAATCTGGCGTGGCACGGGCTGGACGGGCTGGAGGCGAAGCCGCACTTGATCGGGCGCCGGAAGAACTGACCCGCGCGGCGCCCGGGGCACGCGGGTGCCTGACGGCGCTCAGTGCTTGAAGGTGTCCTTGCCCTTCTCCTTGGCCTGGCGCGCGTCGCCCTTCATCTGGTCGGTCTTGCCTTCGGCCGTCATCCGCTCGTTGCCGGCCATGCGGCCCATGGCTTCCTTGGCCTTGCCCTTGACCTGTTCCTTCTTGGCGCGGGCCTTCTCTTCCTTCGCCACGTTCCTCACTCCTCACGAGGCTCGATGTCGAGGTCACCGATCGGGTGACCCGGCGCCGCGGCGCTCAAACAGGGACAAGAGCTGAACCCGCCGACGACAGGCGCAGGCGCAGCCTCCTCCGATCCGGGCGGGGCCGCGAGCTGGACGTGGTCGACGGCGGTGATCATCAGGCCTCCTTGCGGGCCACGGCGAAGATCCGGCGGAACGGGAAGGGGGTGCCGTGCGCTCCGGGCGGATAGGCCGCGCGCAGGGCCTCCCGGTACTCGGCGAGAAGGGCATCCCGCGCCTCGGGGTCGTCGGCGAGGGCGGTGAGGACGGGCCGCAGCCCCGTCCCCTTGACCCAGTCCAGCACCGGATCCTCGCCGGTCAGGAGATGGACGTACGTCGTCTCCCACACGTCCGTCGTGCAGCCCAGGTCGGCCAGGCGGGCCAGGTAGTCCCGCGGGGCGAGGACGGCGTCGTCGTGGCGCAGGGTGTCGGTGAGGCCGTAGCGGGGGGCGAGGTCGCGCATCAGGCGGTGGCTCGGGGCGTCGAAGTTGCCGGGGACCTGGAAGGCGAAGGTGCCGCCTGGGCGCAGGCCCTCCACCCAGGCGCCGAAACGCTCCACATGGTCCGGTACCCACTGGAGGGTGGCGTTGCTGACGATCAGGTCGTACGGCTCGCCGGGCGTCCAGGTCCGTACGTCGGCGTGGGAGAAGTCGAGGCTGCCGCCGCCCGGGGTCGGTCCTTCGTGCTCGACGTGGGCCTTGTCGAGCATCTCGGCGGAGTTGTCGTAGCCGGTGATGCGGGCGCCGGGCCAGCGTTCGGCGAGCAGGGCGGTGACGTTGCCGGGGCCGCAGCCGAGGTCGGCGATGCGGGGCCGGTCGCCGGGGAGGTCGGGGACGCGGGCGAGGAGGTCGGTGAAGGGGCGGGCGCGGTGGCCGGCGTGACGCAGGTACTGGGCGGGGTCCCAGGTGGGGGCGGCAGCGGTCATGGGGGAAGCCTCCTGACTGTCGCTCTCCAGCCTGCCCTCCCAGATATCTTGACGTCAAGAGACTTCACGTCGACACAACCACTACACTGATCGTCATGGAGGACGAGGTCGATCGGCTGGTCGCAGCGTGGCGCCGGGAGCGCCCGGACCTCGACGTGGAACCACTCGAGGTGCTCAGCCGGGTGAGCAGACTGGCCCGGCACCTGGACCGCGCACGTCGGCTGGCCTTCTCCGAGCACAGCCTGGAGCCCTGGGAGTTCGACGTGCTGACCGCGCTCCGGCGCGCGGGAACGCCGTACCAGCTCTCCCCCGGGCAACTCCTGACCCAGACCCTGGTCACCTCCGGCACGATGACGAACCGCATCGACCGCCTGGCCAAGAAGGGCCTGGTGGAACGCCTCCCCGACCCCACCGACCGCCGCGGGGTACTGGTCCGCCTCACGGACGAGGGCCGCGACCGCGCCGACCAGGCGCTGGCCGGCCTGCTGGACCAGGAGCGCGCGATCCTCGCGGAGCTGTCGCGTGCCCAGCGGGGTGAGCTGGCGGGCCTGCTGCGCCAGCTGACGGCGCCGTTCGACAACATCCCCGGGTAGCGGGAGGGGTCCGGCGCGGCTCGCGGACGCGACGCCGGCCGACTCGGAGACCGCTCGCCAACGCCTCCGGCAGACTCCCCGGCCCGGCCCCTGCACGGCGCGCGGTGCTCCGCCTCGGCGCGGCCCGGCCCTCCGGAAACCAGGCCCAGCCCCACCCACTACGCCAGCTGACCGCCCCGCTCGACAACATCCCCGCTCAGATCCACCGGCCCGACCCCCGCCCTGCGCGCGAGCGCCACCGCGGCCAGGGTCGAGTGGACGCCCAGTTTGCCGAGGACGTTCTGCATGTGGGTGCGGACGGTGTGCGGGGAGAGGTACAGGCGCTCGGCGACCGCCTTGCGGCCCAGGCCGGCCACCATGCAGCGCAGGACCTCGCGCTCGCGCGGCGTCAGCGACTCGACCAGCCGCTCGCTCTCGGTGCGGTGCTTGCGCGCGGCCGTCAGCTCCCGCAGGACGCCCGTGAGCAGGGCGGGCGGCAGATGGGTCTCCTCGCGCAGCACCCCGCGGATGACGGTGAGCAACCTGGACAGTGAGCAGTCCTTGGCCACCCACCCGGAGGCCCCGGCCTGCAGGGCGAGCGCGGCCCGGCGCGGATCGTCCTTCTCGGCGAGGACGACGATCCGTACCGCCGGCTGCGCGGTGCGGACGCCGACGACGAGCGAGATGCCGTCGACGAGCCCGTCCTCGCCCGCCTCCTGGACGGGCACGGCCGGGCGGATGCCCTGGACGTTGCCGCCCAGGTCGGCGTCGACGAGCAGGACGTCGAACCGGCGCCCCTCGGCGGCCGCGCGCTCCAGGCTGCGCAGCGCGGCCGGGCCGCTGCCGGCGGCGGAGACGTCGACGTCGGGCTCGGCCGCCAGGGCGGCGGCGAGCGACTCGGCGAAGATGCGATGGTCGTCGACGACCAGGACTCGGATGCGAACCACGAAACCCCCTTCCCCACGCTCTCGAAGAGCGGGGGATACCCCATCGTCGTGAGGACGACACCGGGAGACGAACACCGTCGCGGGCACGACGCCCGAAGCGCGGATGGCCGCACGGCCGCCGCCGTGCAAGAACTGCTACCCCCACTTCGGGCGTCGAACCCGACCTGTCTCGCCCCCTGATCAGCACCGGCCCCCACCGGTGCCGTTCATCAGAGTACGGCCGGGGGGCAGGAGCGGAAGGTAATTTGCAGAACTGGTTGGCCGACGCGTTTATGGTGAGCCGCATGTTTCGTCTGGAGACAGAAGTCGACAAATCACGGCACGATCTGCTCCGCCGGCGGCTGCTGGCCACCAACACCGCCGCCTCCCCCGTCCTGCGCGCCCTGCGCGGAACCCCAGGTGAACGTGAACGTCCGCTCCAGGTCTGGGCGTTGGACGACTCCGGCGCCGTGGCGGGCGGACTCGTCGGTCACACGTGGACCACCTGGCTCCATGTCGCATACCTCTGGGTCGACGAACGCCACCGGGGTGCCCGTCTCGGTTCGCGACTGCTCGCCCGGGCGGAGCGCATGGCCCGCGACGAACGGGGCTGTACGGCCGTACGCCTGGAGACATGGGACTTCCAGGCGCCGGGGTTCTACCAGAAGCAGGGCTATGACGTGGTGTGCGTGATCCCCGACTATCCGCCGGGGATCACGGAGTACACGCTGACCAAGCAGCTGGCAGCGGGCTGAGCGACCCTCCAGGTCAGCTCACCCGCCGCGCCCCCGCGGCCGGCACCGCCTCGAACACGCGCGGTGCCGTGAACCCGGCGGAGGCGAAGGCCGCTTCGACGGCCTTGGTGATGGTCTCGACGTCGGCCGCCTCCGCCAGCACGATCGCGGAGCCGCCGAAGCCGCCGCCCGTCATGCGGGCGCCCAGGGCACCGCTCGCCAGGGCGGTGTCGACGACCAGGTCCAGCTCGGGGCAGGAGATGCGGAAGTCGTCCCGCAGCGAGGCGTGGCCCGCCGTCAGGACCGGGCCGATCGCCCGGGTATCGCCCGACTCCAGCAGGGCGACGACCTGCTCGACGCGCTGGTCCTCGGTGACGACATGGCGCACCAGGCGGCGCACCTCCTCGTCGTCGCCGAGCCGGTCGAGCACCGCGTCCAGGTCGTCGTAGGCGACATCCCTGAGCGCGTCCACGCCGAGCAGCGCGGCGCCCTTCTCGCAGCCCGCGCGCCGCTTGCCGTACTCGCCCTCGCTGTGCGAGTGCTTGACCTGGGTGTCGACGACCAGCAGGCGCATGCCCTCGGCGGCCAGGTCGAAGGGGATCTGCTTCTGGGAGAGGTCCCGGGTGTCGAGGAACAGGGCGTGGCCGGCCGCGCAGCAGGCGGACGCCGTCTGGTCCATGATCCCGACCGGGGCGCCCACGTACACGTTCTCCGCGCGCTGGCACAGCCGGGCCAGCTGCCAGCCCTTCTGGCCCAGGTCGTAGAGGTCGTTCAGGGCGAGCGCGACCACGACCTCCAGGGCCGCCGAGGACGACAGGCCCGCGCCCGCCGGGACCGTCGAGGCCAGGTGGATGTCGGCGCCGGTCACCGCGTGCCCGGCCTGGCGCAGCGCCCAGACCACGCCCGACGGGTACGCCGTCCAGTTCCGGTCCGACTCGGGGACCAGGTCGTCGACGCGCAACTCCACCACATCGCCCCCGACATCGGCCGAGTGCAGGCGCAGGACACCGTCGGTACGCCGTGAGACCGCCGCGACCGCGGTGTGCGGCAGCGCGAACGGCATGACGAAGCCGTCGTTGTAGTCGGTGTGCTCGCCGATCAGGTTGACCCGGCCCGGCGCGGCCCACACCCCTTCCGGCCCGGCCCCGTACAGCTCCCTGAACCGCTCGGCGACCGCGGCTGCCGTGTCGACGCTCATCCCCTGACCCTGACCTTCCCTGCTGAACCGGCCGTAGGGGCCGGTGAGTTGACCGGCCGAACAGCCGTGGAACTTACGGCCGTCCGTACCGGCCGTAGACCTTAACCTGCGCGCCGCTGCGCGAACTCCCATGCGTCGGCGACGATGCCCGCGAGGTCCGCGCGGGACGGTTTCCAGCCGAGCCGCTCGCGGGCGGTGTCGGCGGAGGCGACCAGGACCGCCGGGTCGCCGCCCCGGCGCGGGGCGATGACCTCGGGGATCGGGTGGCCGGTGACCTGCCGGACGGTCTCGACGACCTGGCGGACGGAGAAGCCGTTGCCGTTGCCGAGGTTGCAGATGAGGTGCTCGCCGGGCTGGGCGGCCTCGAGGGCCAGCAGGTGGGCCTCGGCCAGGTCGGCGACGTGGATGTAGTCGCGCACGCAGGTGCCGTCGGGCGTCGGGTAGTCGTCGCCGTAGACGGAGATCGCGTCGCGCTTGCCCTGGGCGACCTGGAGGACGAGCGGGATGAGGTGCGACTCGGGGTCGTGGCGCTCACCGCAGTCGCCGTAGGCGCCGGCGACGTTGAAGTACCTGAGCGACACGGCGCCGAGTCCGTGGGCCACCGCCTCGCCGGTGATCATGTGGTCGACGGCGAGCTTGGAGGCGCCGTACGGATTGGTGGGCTGCGTGGGCGCCGACTCGACGATCGGCACCTCCTTCGGCTCGCCGTAGGTGGCCGCCGTGGAGGAGAACACGAGCTTGCGCACGCCCGCCTCGCGCATCGCGCCGAGCAGCGCCATGGTGCCGCCGACGTTGTTGTCCCAGTACTTCTCGGGCTTCACGACCGACTCGCCGACCTGCGAGAACGCGGCGAAGTGCAGCACGGCGTCGAAGGAGGAGTCGAGCCACTTGGCGGCGTCGCGGATGTCGCCCTCGATGAAGGAAGCCCCGGTCGGCACGCCCTCGCGGAAGCCGGTCGAGAGGTTGTCGAGGACGACGACCTCGGCACCCGCCTCCAGCAGATGCCGGGCGACCACGCTGCCCACGTAGCCGGCGCCCCCGGTGACCAGGTACTTCCCACTCATGAACTCGCTACCTCTCGCAGTCGCTCGGCCGCGCGCTCCGGCGGCACGTCGTTGATGAACACGTTCATGCCGGACTCGGAACCCGCGAGAAACTTCAGCTTGCCGGAAGTGCGGCGAATGGTGAAAAGCTCAAGGTGAAGCGCGAAATCGTCCCGCACGACGCCCTCGAAGTCCTCCAGCTGCCCGAACGGCGCCTGATGCCAGGCGGCGATGTACGGCGTCGGAGGCTCGCCTTCCCCGAAGATCCGGTCGAAGCGCCTCAAGAGTTCCAGATAAACCTTGGGAAACTCTGAGCGCGCCTCCTCGTCGAGCGCGAGCAGATCGGGGACCCGGTGCTTGGGGTACAGGTGGACCTCGTACGGCCAGTGCGCGGCGTACGGCACGAACGCCAGCCAGTGTTCACTCTCCAGGACGACCCGCTCGCCCTCGAGCTCACGCTCCAGGACGGCGTCGAAGAGGTTCTCCCCGCCGGTGGCGTCCTTGTGGGCGGCGACGGAGCGCAGCATCAGGGCGGTGCGCGGGGTGGTGAAGGGGTAGGCGTAGATCTGTCCGTGCGGATGCCCCAGGGTCACCCCGATCTCGGCGCCGCGGTTCTCGAAGCAGAACACCTGCTGCACGGAGGGCAGCGATGACAGCTCGGAGGTCCGGTCGGTCCACGCGTCGAGGACGAGCCGCGCCTGCTCCTCGGTCAGGTCGGCGAAGGCTGCGTTGTGGTCGGAGGTGAAACAGACGACCTCACAGCGCCCGGAGTCACCGGCCAGCGAGGGGAAACGGTTCTGGAAGACGACGACGTCGTACGACGAGTCCGGGATCTCGCTCAGCCGCTCCCCGTCGGAGGGGCACAGCGGACACTCGTCGGCCGGCGGGTGGTAGGTCCGCCCCTGCCGATGCGAGGCGATGGCGACGGAGTCACCGAGCAACTCGTCCCGTCGGACCTCGGACGTCGTGACCGTCCGGTCCAGCGGCCGCTGGTCGACGGCGTCCCGCACGGTGTCGTCGCGCAGGTCGTAGTAGACGAGCTCACGACCGTCGGCCAGCTGGGTCGAGGTCTTCTTCACGGCGGACTCCATTCGAGCCACTCAGATCTTGCGAGACTCCTCCGAGCCTCCATCAAACATAACCAAACATAGAGAAACACAACTCACCACGGGCGTCAACATCACAATCAAACAAAGGGCATCACCGGCCATGTTCAATTACTGAAGGCAGGGGCGTAGGTTCCGCTCTGTATCGGTTCGCGCAACGAAGCGAGTACTTATGCAAACCCCCACACAATCCCCCACCTACCTCGCCGCCGAGCTACGGCTCCCCACGAACTGGCTCGACTACACGATCCTCGGCATCTACTTCGTCGTCGTCCTGGGCATCGGCTTCGCCGCCCGCCGCTCGGTGAAGACCACCCTCGACTTCTTCCTCTCCGGCCGCTCCCTGCCCGCCTGGGTCACGGGCCTCGCGTTCATCTCCGCCAACCTGGCCGCCACCGAGATCCTCGGCATGGCGGCGAACAGCGCACAGTACGGCGCCTACACCGTCCACTGGTACTGGATCGGCGCCATCCCGGCCATGGTCTTCCTGGGCCTGGTGATGATGCCCTTCTACTACGGCAGCAAGGTCCGCTCGGTACCCGAGTTCCTGCTCCTCCGCTTCGACAAATGGGCCCACCTGCTCAGTTCGATCCTGTTCGCCTTCGCGGCGATCCTGATCGCGGGCGTGAACCTCTACGCCCTGGCGATCGTCGTCGAAGCCCTGCTCGGCTGGCCCCAGTGGGTGGCGATCGTCGTGGCGGGCTTCTTCGTCCTGGCCTACATCACCCTCGGCGGCCTGTCCTCGGCCATCTACAACGAGGTCCTCCAGTTCTTCGTGATCCTGGCGGCCCTGATCCCGATCACCGTCCTGGCCCTGAAGAAGGCGGGCGGCTGGGACGGCCTGACGGACACGCTGACCAAGTCCCACGGCGGCGACTTCGTCACCGCCTGGGGCGGCACGGGCATCGGCGAGGCGAACCCACTCGGCGCGAACTGGCTGACGATCGTCCTGGGCCTGGGCTTCGTGCTCTCCTTCGGCTACTGGACGACGAACTTCGCGGAGGTCCAGCGAGCCCTCTCCGCGAAGAACCTCTCGGCGGCCCAGCGCACCCCGCTGATCGCGGCGTTTCCCAAGATCTTCATCGTGTTCCTGGTGATGATCCCCGGCCTGGCGGCCGCGGCCCTGGTCCCCGGCTTCGGCACCGGGGAGTCTGGCTACCAGTACAACGACGCCATCCCGTATCTCATGCAGGACCTGCTGCCCAACGGCGTCCTGGGCATCGCGGTGACCGGTCTCCTCGCCGCCTTCATGGCGGGCATGGCGGCCAACGTGTCGTCCTTCAACACGGTGTTCACGACGGACATCTGGGCGAAGTACGTGGTGAGGGACCGCGAAGACGCCTACTACGTCCGCTTCGGCCGCCTGATCACGGCGATCGGCGTCATGGCCTCCATCGGCACGGCATTCCTGGCCTCGTCCTTCTCCAACATCATGAGCTACCTCCAGACCCTGTTCTCCTTCTTCAACGTGCCGATGTTCGTGGTCTTCATCGTCGGCATGTTCTGGAAGCGGGCGTCGATGAAGTCGGGCTTCTGGGGCCTCCTCGCGGGCACAACGGCAGCCATGATCAACTACTTCGTCTTCTACAAACAGGACGTCATCAGCATCCCCTCCGACCAGGGCGCGAACTTCGTCTCCGCGATCGCCGGCTTCGTGGCCGGCGCAGTCGTCATGGTGGCCGTCTCCCTCTTCACGGCCCCCAAGCCCGCGGAGGAACTCCAGGGCCTGGTCTACGGCACCCGTTCCCCCGGCATGGCCGAGCCGCCGGCCGAGGGCGACGACGCGTGGTACCGCAAGCCGGCGCTGCTGGGCTGGGGCGCGGTGGTGCTGGCGGCCGCGTGCTACATCCCGTTCTCGTTCTGACGCCGGAGGTTTACAGCCATGCCCGACCACTCCGACCACCCCAAGAACTCCGACCACCCCGGCTACACCGAGAAGGACGTCCTGCGCGAAGTCACCGACCTGGAGGGGAAGTCCGCGACAGCCGCCCGGCTCTTCGACATCCGGCGCATCATCGGGGGCCTCTTCGTGATCTACGGCGTCATCGTCACGATCGCCGGGCTCACCGACGACGACGCCGCGATCGACAAGGCGGAGGGCGTCAACATCAACCTCTGGACCGGATTGGGCATGCTGCTCCTCGGCCTGTTCTTCCTGACCTGGCTGAAGCTGCGGCCCACGGCCCCACCCGCCCCGACGGACGACCCGACACCGTAACGCCCCCGCCGCCCCTACCCGTCCCATCCCCAGGGGCTCCGCCCCTTCAACCCCACCAGGGGGCTCCGCCCCCCCCTGGAC
>NZ_LGUR01000006.1 GCF_001270495.1 Streptomyces viridochromogenes | reverse complement strand
GGGTGAGGGTGAGGGTGAGGGCACCCTTGAGGTGGACGTCGTCGAACTCGAAGCGGAAGGTGGGGTGTTCGCCGGCCTCGGACACGGTGAGCGAGCCGGCGGCGAGGGTGAGGCGACGGCGGCGGACGGGCAGCGGGCCGCAAAGGGTGGTGAGTTCGACGAGCGAGCGGTCGGGGGCCACGGTGTAGCGGCCGGGCAGCGGCAGCCAGAGGGCCGCCCCGGGCGCCCCGGGCGGGGTCGGGTCGATGGGCAGGGTGACGGTTGTCATCCCGTTCTCCTTGGAAAGCGGTTCCGTCGGGGCGGCGGTGATGGGGACAATGGGGGAGCGCCGGTCCGGCCGACTGAGCCTCGGCCGGACCGGCGTCCGTCTTCCGCGCGGGCGGTGTCAGCAGCTGTTGGTGAGGAAGTCCTCGGTGGGGGCGAGCATGTGCTCGGCCCAGACCGTGTGCATCTGCACGTAGCTGTCGGCGTTCAGCAGGTCGGCGACCTGCTGCCCGGGCGACTCCTCCAGGTGTGCCTTGTTGACGTGGTTCAGCAGCACGCTGAGCGTGTCGTCCAGGATCGTGCCGCCGCCCTCGGTGGCGGGCTTCAGGATGCTTTCGACCCACACCGTGTGCAGTTTGATGTACGAGTCCAGCGCCAGCGCGTCCTGCACCTGCTGGCCCGGGGAACGCTCCAGGTGGGCCGCGTTGAGGTGCTGGAGGATCGGCAGCAGCACGTTCTGGACGCTGGTGCACTGCTCGTCGCCGTCACCGGAGCCACCGCCCGACGTACCGCCGGTCGAACCACCGGAGGTGCCGCCGGACGTGCCGCCCGTGCTGCCACCGGACGTACCGCCGGAGGTGCCGCCGGTCGACCCGCCCGTGCTGCCACCGGACGTACCGCCGGAGGTGCCGCCGGTCGACCCGCCGGTGGAACCCCCGGAGGACCCGCCGGACGACCCACCTGACGAACCGCCGTCGTCGGCCGCCACGACCTTCACGGACGCCACCATGTCCGGGTGCACCGCGCAGTAGTACTCGTACGTCCCGGCCGTGGTGAAGGTGTACGACCACGAGTCGCCCTGCTCCAGCGTGCCCGAGTCGAACTTCTTCGGGCCCTTGGTCGTGGTGACCGTGTGCGGCACGCTGTCGTGGTTGGTCCAGCGGACCGTCTCGCCGACCTCGACGACGAGCTGCTTCCCGTCGCCGAACTTGTTGTTCATGATGTCGACCTGGTGGTCCGGCGCCGCGGCGGCCGCCGGCTGCGCCTCCGCCGCGGCGGCAGCGGGCGCCTGAGCCGCGCCCGCTGCCGACGTGGAGGACGCCCCGGCCGCCGAGGTGCCAGAGGCGGCCTGGAGCAGCCCCAGGCTGAGCACCGCGGTCAGCGCCGCGCCGAGTCCGGCGACCAGCAGACCCCGGTTGCCCGAGGGCGCCCGGCGGCGCGGTGCCGCGTCGCTCTCATTACCTTGTTTCAACGCAACTCCTTTGATTTTCATGGGAGTTCACTGGCCAGGGTTGGCCGTGACCAGCAGACTCGTCACGGCGAGCACGACGAGGACGAGCCCCGTCTCGGCCGCGACCGAGTAACCGAAGGGCCGCACGGTGGCGGCGTCGCCGCGCAGCAGCACGGCGAGATCGAGGCGGGTGCGCACCCACTGACGGCTGGCGAGGGCGGCCGTCAGGACGACGCCGAGGACACCGGTCTTGAGCAGCAGCAGATGCCCGTACGAGGTGTGCAGCAGGGCGTCGTACGACCCCACGACCTGCCACGCCAGCACCAGCCCGGCCGCGACGATGCCCGCCACGCTCACCGCCGCCAGCCGTGAGTAGCCCGGCACGACCTGCGCGAGCTCCCCCGCCCGGCGGCGCGGCAGCACCGCCAGCGCGAGCATGGCAAGCCCGCCGATCCACAGCGAGACGCCGAGCAGGTGCACGAGGTCGGCGAGCGCGCCCCAAGTGGGCTCACTGCCCTCGGAGTTGTGGCCCGCCATGCCGGTCGCCCGCAGCAGCCCGAGACAGACGGCGAGCGCGCCGACCCGCCAGCCGGGGGAGCGGGAGGTGCCGGGCCCGCCCTGCAGCAGCGCGCTGAGCACCACCGCCGCGAGCACCCACAGCAGCACCCGGGCGGCGAACACGACGCCGGGTCCGGTGGTCAGGACGTCCACGTACGTCTCGGCGCGCAGGGCGTCACGCAGGCCGCCGAGTGCGCCGTACGCGCCCTGCAGCCCGATGCTCGCCACCGACGCCAGCAGGCCGCACGTCCAGGCCAGCCCCAACAGCGCCCGGGCCCGTGGCTCGTGTGCGCCGCGCGGCCACAGCAGCGTGACGAAGGCCAGGCCGCCGACGAACAGCGCCAGCGCCAGATAGCCGGTCCAGCGGGCGGCGACGAGGCCTTGCCGCACCAGGGGGGACGGTGCGGGTGCGGCCTCGTCGCCGCGGTCCTGGGCGGTGGCGGGCGTACCGATGCGGAAGTCCAGCCGCCCGGAGGAGGCGTGTCCGTCCTCCTCGTCGACGACCGACCAGACGACGGCGTAGTCGCCGTCCGCCGGGTGTCCGAGGGCGGCACGTACGGTCTCGCCCTTGTGGCCCGGCACGAGGGACACCGGGAGCCGGTCGCCGTCCAGCGTCATCACGCGCACCTCGGCCACGTCGACGGCCTCGTCGAAGGTGAGGGTGAGGTGGTCGGGGACCTTCTTCAGCTCGGCGCCGTTCGCGGGGCTGGAGGTGACCAGCTCGGTGTGGGCGGAGGCCTGGGCGGTGCCCGAGAGGACGTAGAGGAGCGGGGTGAGGGCGAGGAGCGCGAGGGTGCGGCGCAGGGTCATGGCGTCCCCTCCGGGGAGGGGGTGATGCCGCCGAGGAGGGACGGGAGCGGGGCGAGGCCGACGCAGGGGGAGGGCTGCGGGGTCGGGGAGGCTTCGGGGGTGGGGTCCAGGAGGCCGAAGACGGGCTCGGTGAGGCCGGTCAGGAGCGGTCCGGCGAGCCGGACCTCGCCGTCCTCGCAGGTGGCGTCGCCGGCGGGCGGGGTGGTGCCCGGCGTGGACGGGCTGGGGGAGGACGGGGGTGCGGAGCCGGAGGGGGCGGGGAAGGCGCCGTGACCCGTGTGGCCCGCGCCTGTGCCGCCGGAAGCGCCGGTGTGACCGGTGTGGTCCGTGCCCGTGCCGCCGGGGTAGTAGACGCCGGTGACGGGCAGCGCCCCGGTTCCCGCCGCGCCGCCGCCGGCGTCGTCGGCCGGGGGCTGAGGTGCGGTGGCCTCGCCCGGGGACGAGGGGGAGGTGGCCGTGGGCGGTGGGGCGGCGGTCGTGTCGGAGGCGGTGGCGCCGATACCCGACGCGTAGCCCAGCACGACCACCACGGCGCCGACGAGCGCTCCCGCGACCAGTTCGTCACGGTGGTCCTGCGGCCACAGGGCCCGGCGGAACAGGGGCATGGTCACTCCTGGCATGGTCCGTTCAATCGGATGAACGCCGACCAGTGGAGTGGCACGCGAATTCCGCGCGGCTACACGTCAGTTAAGTGGCTGTTGCGGTGCCTCTCTTTCGGGGGGTCCCCCGTTGTGAGACCGGGTGAGACCGCCGCTATTCCGTGCAATTGCAGCTGTGGAGAATTCGCGTGCGGTCATTTCTTTTCCTTCACGCTACCCGAATAGAATTCGAAGTCGCGTGGGGATTTCAAGGAGAACGGCATATGCCCTGGCGTGGGCCTGGGACGGGCCGCAGTGGGCCTGTCCCCCTGTGAGGGCGGGCCGTGCGAGCACAATTTTCCTGCCGGAAACACCGCCTGCCTTTTCTCAGGCCGTCGGCCGTCCCATCGCCCGATAGCTCCAGCCGGCCTTGCGCCACACCTCAGGGTCGAGCGCATTACGTCCGTCCAGAATGACCCGTGCCGCCGCGACCTCACCGAGTTCCGCCGGGTCCAGGTCGCGGAATTCCCGCCATTCCGTCAGATGCAGTACGACGTCCGCGCCCCGCACCGCCTCGACCGCGGTGTCGGCGTAGCCGAGGGTCGGGAAGAGACGGCGGGCGTTGTCCATGCCCTTGGGGTCGTACACCGTGACCTGGCCGCCCTGGAGGTGGATCTGCCCGGCGACGTTCAGTGCGGGCGAGTCCCGTACGTCGTCCGAGTCGGGCTTGAAGGTGGCGCCGAGCACGGCGACGCGCTTGCCCAGGAAGGACCCGCCGCCCAGCGCCTGCCGGGCGAGCTCCACCATCTGCCCGCGCTGGCGCATGTTGATCGAGTCGATCTCGCGCAGGAAGGTCAGCGCCTGGTCGGCGCCCAGCTCACCGGCCCGGGCCATGAAGGCGCGGATGTCCTTGGGCAGGCAGCCGCCGCCGAACCCGATCCCGGCCCGCAGGAACTTCTTGCCGATCCGGTCGTCGTACCCGATGGCCTCCGCGAGCTTGGCCACATCGCCGTCGGCGGCCTCGCACACCTCCGCCATCGCGTTGATGAAGGAGATCTTGGTGGCGAGGAAGGAGTTGGCGGACGTCTTCACCAACTCGGCGGTGGGGAAGTCGGTGACGACGAAGGGGGAGCCGTCGGCGATCGGTGTCGCGTACACCTCGCGCAGCAGCTTCTCGGCCCGCTCGCTGCGCACGCCGACCACGATCCGGTCCGGGTGCAGGGTGTCGTCCACGGCGAAGCCCTCGCGCAGGAACTCCGGGTTCCAGGCCAGCTCGGCGTCCTCGCCGGCCGGCGCGTGCTCGGCGAGGTAGGCGGCGAGGCGGTCGGCGGAGCCGACGGGGACGGTGGACTTGCCGACGACGAGGGCGGCGTTCCTCAGATGCGGCGCGAGGGAGGCGAAGGCGGCGTCGACGTACGACATGTCACAGGCGTACTCACCGTGCCGCTGCGGCGTGTTCACGCACACGAAGTGCACATCGCCGAACTCCCCGACCTCGGCCCAGTCCATGGTGAACCGCAGCCGCCCGGTGGACCCCTCGATGCCGGCCACGTGCTTGCGCAGCAGTTCCTCCAGTCCCGGCTCGTACATCGGGACCTGGCCGCGCCGCAGCATCTCGATCTTCTCGGGTACGACGTCGAGCCCCAGCACCTCGAAGCCGAGCTCGGCCATGGCCGCGGCGTGGGTCGCGCCGAGATAGCCGGTGCCGATCACGGTGATCTTGAGGGCCATGGGGACTCCAGAAAGGGGTACGGGGGAGGTGCGCGCCCGAGCATAGTCGGAGGCTCTGAAGGGCAACTTCCCAGCTGTCGCCAAGCTCACGTACCCGTCCCGTGAGCCGACCTCTAAAATTTGAGTTACTTAACGGTAATTAGCGCCAGCACCGCACTTGCTAACCAGCGTCCTTGGAGCGTGAGAGACCTTGGCCGGATCGGCTGACTTCGACCTGTACCGCCCGTCCGAGGAGCACGACATGCTCCGTGACGCCATCCGCTCGCTGGCCGAGGCGAAGATCGCGCCGTACGCCGCCGCCGTGGACGAGGACGCCCGCTTCCCGCACGAGGCGCTGAAGGCACTCGTCGCGAACGACCTGCACGCGGTGCACGTGCCCGAGGAGTACGGCGGCGCGGGCGCGGACGCGCTCGCCACGGTGATCGTGATCGAGGAGGTGGCCCGCGTGTGTGCGAGCTCCTCCCTGATCCCGGCCGTGAACAAGCTCGGCTCCCTGCCCGTGATCCTCTCCGGCTCCGAGGAGCTGAAGAAGAAGTACATGACCCCGCTCGCCAAGGGCGACGGCATGTTCTCGTACTGCCTCTCCGAGCCCGACGCCGGTTCGGACGCGGCCGGCATGAAGACGAAGGCGGTCCGCGACGGCGACCACTACGTCCTGAACGGCGTGAAGCGCTGGATCACCAACGCGGGCGAGTCCGAGTACTACACGGTGATGGCGGTGACCGACCCCGCGAAGCGCTCGAAGGGCATCTCGGCCTTCGTCGTGGAGAAGTCGGACGAGGGCGTCTCCTTCGGCGCCCCCGAGAAGAAGCTCGGCATCAAGGGCTCCCCGACCCGCGAGGTCTACCTGGACAACGTTCGCATACCGGCGGACCGCATGATCGGCGAGGAGGGCACGGGCTTCGCCACCGCGATGAAGACGCTGGACCACACCCGCATCACCATCGCGGCGCAGGCGCTGGGTATCGCCCAGGGAGCGCTGGACTACGCCAAGGGCTACGTCCAGGAGCGCAAGCAGTTCGGCAAGCCGATCGCCGACTTCCAGGGCATCCAGTTCATGCTCGCCGACATGTCCATGAAGATCTCGGCCGCCCGCGCCCTGACGTACCAGGCGGCGGCCGCCTCACAGCGCGTCGACGCCGACCTCACCTACCTGGGCGCCGCCGCCAAGTGCTTCGCCTCGGACGTGGCGATGGAGGTCACCACGGACGCCGTCCAGCTCCTCGGCGGGTACGGCTACACCCGTGACTACCCGGTGGAGCGGATGATGCGCGACGCCAAGATCACGCAGATTTATGAGGGCACGAATCAGGTTCAGCGGATCGTGATGGCTAGGAACCTCCCCTAGCGGGGTTTTTGCAGGTCAGAGGCTGGTTAGGCGGCCTGGCGAGTCGGTCACGGCTTCCAGCCCGTTGGTGCCCATTCAGGCCCGTTCCTGGGCGTCATGCTGGGGGAATCCTGGGTGGACGCCAGGCTGAAAACGGCTACTGACCTGCACAAACAACGCAGCCCCCGGCGTGATGCCGGGGGCTGTTGTCGTATGCGGATCAGGCGACCTGTGACGCCTCCGTTGGGTCGTCGGCGCCGGGCGTCAACATCGTTGCGATGGCGGCCCGGCCGCGCTGCTCGGCCCCTTCAAAGATGTAGTGGTAGTGCTCCCTCAGCACGTCCGTACTGCTGTGACCCATCCAGTCGGCCACGTCGTTCTCGGAGGCTCGTATAACCGCATCCTTCCCTTCCTGCTCGGGTCGGTCCCCATGCTGGACGACGACCGGGTGAGCCTGCCGAAGGTGGACGGCCGTGATCTGTCCGACGCTTACGGGTGGGCGACTGCCCGGCCGCGCGTGATCACACTCGCGGAGAGCGCCCGGCCGCTGTGGCGGATCGTGCGCCGCTACGCCCGCATCCTGGGTGAGTCTCTGCCCGAGGAACAGGCCGTCTTCATCGAGCGGACCGCAGAGCAGACGCTCAGGGTTGCGGCCTGTCTGGCTGCTTCCGAGTGCTCGGAGCGCATCACGGAAGAGATGCTGTCGGCCAAGGGAGCAACCTCCCCCAAGGTGAAGCGTCAGCCGCTGAGTCTTGAGGACAAGGTGCGTGCACGGATCGAAATGCACGGCGGTCGGGCCACGTCCTCTCAGGTGCTCCCGTACGTCGGAGCGACGGCCGCAGAGGTCAAGGCACTGCCCGGAGTCGTCGTGACTGTGGAGCGGTCGGGGAAGACCGGCCGACCGGCCACCGTTTTCTCATTCCGCGGTGACAGTTCCGGTGACTCTCTGCCGCAGCCGGCCAGCACGGACAGCAACAGGAACCGGAGCAATTCCCGTCACGCAGAGGCGCAGCCGGCCAGCGCGGAGCGTGAACAGAACCGTGCATCGGTCGTCCGCCTGGACGCTTACCGCCCGGAAACGAAGCAGGCCCCGGAGCCTGCGCCAGAACCGAAGCGGCCGGAACCGCGCGCAGAAGCGAATCCCTTCCTGGCACTGCTCTAACCAATGCAGAGGGCCCCGGCCGAATGGTCGGGGCCCGTTTCGTTGCTTGGACTACCTGACAGGGCACGCCAGTTCAGGCTTTGAGCGATTCGGTGAGCACGTCACCACGGCCACGGACAGATACGAGGGGCGTTCGAGGTAGAAGCCGAACGACACATCGGCCCCCGAGTCCAGTTGCTCAGCAGTGGAGTTGACGAGTATGGCCAGGCGGGTGGTGTCACGGTCCCTCTCCCAGGCGAATCGGGGCGCGTGCTCTGCCAGGCTCTCACCGAGCCAGGCCGCCGCTTCCTTCGCTTCAGCCCACGTGCCACGGACAAGGGAACGGGGCTTGATGAGCCAGTACGCCGTTTCCAGCGGCGGCAGATCGACAGTCGGGAACTCGGCTGCCACTTCCCGGTAGCGCTGGATCAGTTCCGGCTTGCTTCCGACCGGGGGCGGCTCGGGATGCGGGGGCCGCCGTAGGACTTCCTGGTCGAAGCGCTCTTTCGGGCCGGTCCATAGATAGCCGTGGTGGTGCACGAGTCGTTCCCGTTCGAGAGGTGCCAGCCGGGTCGGACCCAGGGACGGGGGGATGGACCCGGCCCGGCTGGCGGGAGGGGGAGGATTAGACGTTGAGGCCGAAGTGCGCCGGGTCGATCCCGGCCGCGTCCAATTCCTCCGTGGTGAACCGCAGCGGCTGCGCGTCCGGCCGCTTGCTGTCACCCAGTGCCCAGGCGTTCTCGCCGATCCGGGCCAGGGTCACGCACCCTTCGGTGCAGGGGCCGCCGCACGCCTTCACGAACGAGGCCCCGTCGATGTCGAGCGCGTACAGCTCACTTCCGTCAAGCATCACTGCACCTTCCTGCTCAACTAATCGCGGCCATGGCTGACCGCCGCCGCCCATTCCGTGGCGGGAGTTCAGGGTTTCCACTGGTGAGGCAGGGGCTCTACTCGGCGCGAACCACCATCGCGAACGAAGTGCGGATACGCCGGAAACCGGCGTGGCCCGACCGGCCCGTGTGGCTCATGCACTCAACGTCGACGGACGCCGACTCGGTGGAAGGTGTCGCCTTCCACTTGCAGTGCAGGCACTCGGCCTCGAATGTGACGTCCGTGTCGGGGTGCTCGGTGATCCTGTGCATCACGTACCGCATGGCCGATCTGATGCTCACAGCCCACCCCTACGGCTCCGCGCGTTGGCCTCAGCGACTCTGCTGCTCAGTCCCTCTGTCGGCCCCTTCGGTGGGGCCTTGTAGTCAGGACACTTCGGGCTCCCGCACTCGCAGCGGGGCCAGCGCAAGGCCGAACCGGGCGCCAGGTCGGCGCCTTCAAGGCCAGGGTGACTCTTCTGCACCATGAGCACGCCACCCCCGCCGAAGGCTCCGGAGAGACTGGAGAGGAACTGTCGGGCCTCACTGCTGCCCAGGTGATCAGCCGATTCGGTGCCCTGCGCCCTGCCGCCGCTGTCGCTCACCATGGCCCGCCCTCTCCGGTGACTCCGCTACGTCAAGGACGGTAGGAAGTGGCGGGTGTCGGGCTCCACGAACTTGCATGAACTTGCACAGCAATTCGCATGAGCAGTAGCCCTATTGACGCTGTCTCAGCAGTTCAACGAAGCTGATGCAAGCCCGAGCAAGCACCTAGACCAGGGAGCCAGCCATGGCCGTAGAGTTCATTGGAATCGACCCCGACACGGACCGGGACCACTGCCCCACCGTGTGGGCGGACGCGGACGCTCAGGAGATCTTGTTGCAGGGGTGGAAGCCGAGCACCGAGACTCAGGCGGAGTGCGAGGCGAACAGCCCCGCGAACGGCTCGGTACCTGACAGCGAAGCCATCGTCAGGATTCCGGCCCGGATGATCCCGATGATCAGGGAGGCTTGTGATGCCGTCGAGCGTGCCCAGCTTCGCTGAGCTGCTTGGCCAGTGCGACAGGTCCGCCGTTCACCTGGAACTGCGTGACTCCTACGCCCCGACGGACCGGTTCGAGGCATGGAAGCGTGGTGAGCGGATCAATTGGGAGGACCGCGAATCCTGGTGGCACCCCTACGACCAGTTGATCACGGACACCGTGGCCCGGGGCGTGGCGATCCGCCGGGCCCGGGTGGTCTCCGAGCCTGTCTCGGACTACATCCGTTGGGAGCACTACGTCACCCGCGCCAACGTCACGGCAGGTGAGGAAGTGCGGTGGTTGCCACGGCGACGGGCTACGAGTATTGCCCTGCCGGGCAATGACTTCTGGCTCTTCGATGGCACCCTGCTGCGGGTGCACCACTTCTCAGGTGATGGAGTGGTGGTGGAAGACGAGATAACGGCAGACCCGGAAGCTGTGAAGCTGTGCTCCGCCGCCTTCGAAGCGGTCTGGGAGCGTGCGATCCCGCACCACCTATACGAGATCTGACGAAAGCCAGCTCCATGCCCTCACACCCCTCCTCACGCGTTCAGAAGGCCCGTGAAGAACTGGCCGGTCGTCTGCGTGAGATCCGGAAGGACGCGGGGATCAGCGGGCGGGAGCTGGCCGTCAGATGCGGCTGGTCAGAGTCGAAGTCATCCCGGATCGAGAACGCCAAGACCCCTCCCTCCGACGCGGATATCAAAGAGTGGTGCCGAGCCTGCGCGGCTGATGACCAGGCCCCCGACCTGATCGCTGCCAACAGACAGTCCGCAGATGCTCATGTGCAGTGGAGGCGACTCCAGCGAAGCGGTCTCCGCCGTGTGCAGGAGTCCACCGGGGACCTGTACCAGCAAACAAAGATATTCAGGGTCTACGTCTCCGACGTGATCCCCGGATTCCTCCAGACGCCCGGATACGCGGCTGCCTTGTTGTCATCCATCGCAGACTTCCGGGGGACCCCGGACGACGTGAGCGATGCTGTGGCGGCCCGTATGAGGCGTAACGAGGTGCTGAGCAATGGCGCACGCCGGTTCTCCTTCGTGCTGGAGGAGTCGGTGTTGCGGTACCGGCTGTGTAGCGCGGAGACCATGGCGGCACAGCTTGGTCACCTGCTCGGGGTTATGGATCTCCAGAACGTCGCCGTGGGGCTCATCCCGTTCTCAGCACAACGAGCCGTGTGGCCCATGCCCACCTTCACGATCTTCGATGACACCAAGGTGCACGCGGACACCCTGGACGCTGCCGCCACGCTCACGCAGCCCAGTCAGGTCGAGCTCTACACCCGGGCCTTTGAGCGGCTGGCACAGGGAGCCGTGCGGGGAGCGACGGCACGTTCCCTGATAGCGGATGCGGTGGCCTCCCTGACGTGACCAGCGGTATCGGCGCACCCTCGTCAGTGATCATGGGGAAATGCTGGGGAGGCCCCCTCCAGGAGGGGTGTTCGTGCAGGTCAGAGCCGTATTACCTGTAAAGCACGCAGATCTACGAGGGCACGAACCAGGTCCAGCGGATCGTGATGGCCAGGAACCTTCCCTAGCAGGGTTTTTGCGGGTCATAGGCAGTTTGGCGGATCGGGCAGGAAGCTCTCGGCTTCCTGCCCGTCGCGGCCTGGCAGCACGGGCCGCCGCCGGCGGCCCCTTGAGCGTCCCGAGGCCCTCGCCGCTGGGTCTACCTCAACTCGTCCCGTACGGACTTTTCGAGGAGCGTGAACGACTTGGGCGTACCGCCCGGCTGCGGCTTGCCCTCCTTGCGTCCCACAACCCGATAGCCGGCGTTGAGGTAGTACGCACTCAGGCGTGCGTTGGTGGCCAGGCAGTCCAGGCGAACCAGCGATCGGCCCGCCTCGGCCACGCGGCGCTCCGCGACTCGCAGCAGCTGCCGCCCTGTCCCGGGCGGGACACTATTGCGGTCCAGCATCAGCCGGTGCACATAGCCTGCCGTCGGCGGCTGCAGCCCCCAGGCGTCCTCGTCCTCCCACCAGAGCTCCCAGGCCCCGACCACACGATCGGCAGCCTCCGCGAGCCATACCTCGCCGCTCTCCATGATCCGACGGAAGTGGTCCCCGCCCAGCTCACCAGGCTGCCACTGACCGGTGACGCCTCGGGCAAGCATCCAGCGGGCCGCGTCGTCGCGCAGGCGCACGACGGCGGCAAGATCGGCGTCGTCGGCGAGGCGGAAGCGTAGATCGTTCACGCCCGCGATGTTCGCACAGGTGTCCGACCCTGGTACCGGGCATGTCCACATCCCCGTCTTCACGCTCACGAAGGTGGGCGTGGCGCTGATCGCTGTCGGTGGCATGCAGCTGCTTTACGGCGTGTACCAGGCGTTCAGCGCGCGGAGTGTGGAGTAGCGGATTCTGCGGCCTGACGGCGGAGCAGTTCTGTCGGCACTCCACGGTCAAGGAAGAGGTCCACGACGGCTACCGGGGTCTGGCCGATGAGTTCCCAGGCCAGGTCGAACGCCGAGCGCCGCCGGTGGCGTCCGCCTCGGCGGTCCACCGGGCGCCGCGAGACCTACGGCGAAATCCACCGTGCCGTCGCCGGGCTGGTCTCTGACCGCGCCGCCCGCGCGATTGATATTGGGGCGTGTTGGGCCGGCGGTTCGGCGGATGTGTGATTCAGCGGGCGGACGGGCCGACGGGCACGGGTTCAGAGCCCCGGCGCCAGAGGGCCAGGGCTTCCGCACGAGGAGGAACGCCTCGGGTGGAGCGGTTCACGCACCCGGCGGCTCAGTCCTCGTACCCCTCCGCCACCCGCTTCTCCCGCAGTTCCTTGATCGCGCGCCGTCGGGCCAGCCGGTGTGTCCGGCGGATCTGGGCCTCCTGGTTCCGTCGCCTGTCGCGCTCGGACTCCGCTATCACCGGCGGGACCCGGCGCGGCTTGCCGTCGGCGTCCACCGCCGCGAAGACCAGGTAGGCCGAGCCGACCTGGGTGGGCGGGGCCGACTCGTTCCAGCGCTCGGCCAGGACGCGTACGCCGACCTCCATCGAGGTCCGGCCGGTCCAGTTGACCTGGGCCTTCACATGGACGAGGTCGCCGACGCGGACCGGCTCAAGGAAGGCCATCTCGTCCATGGACGCGGTGACGGCGGGGCCACCGCTGTGCCGGCCGGCCACCGCGCCCGCCGCGTCGTCGACGAGTTTCATGATCACCCCGCCGTGCACCGTCCCCAGAAGGTTGGTGTCGTTGTGGGTCATGATGTGGCTGAGGGTGGTGCGGGATGCGGATGTCGGCTTGCCCGGGATTTCCGGAGTGCCGGATTCCGCTGCGGTGACCTGGTGTGTCATGGCCTCCACCTTATGCCGCCCCGACATTCGCGGACTTTGTGTTGGGTTCGCAACAGCCGTGCCTCTATTTTCCCCCGAACCTTGTAAGGCACCCGGCCGTGCCCTGCACACTGGGGCGCATGAATGACTGGCCCGGTGGATGGTCCGACGACAATCGCGGCAACCGCTACGGACGCGGCAGCTCGAGCGCACAGCCCGAGGGCGCGCGCGTGATGCGGCAGGTCCGCCGCGGCCCGGCGGCCCCGCCCGGTCAGGGCTACGGCGGGGTGCCGCAGCAGCCGTCGTACGTGAACGGCCAGGGCCACGGCGGCTACGGCGACGACCCCGTCCGAGACGACGGGTACGACAGCGGCTACAACACCGGGCAGGTCTACGGCGGCTCCGGCGGCCCGGGCGGCCCCGGCGGCAGAGGGATGCGCGAGCCGCGTCCCGCGCCGAACTGGCGGCGCCGTATCAAGGTCACCACGATCACCCTGGTGACGCTGCTGGTCGTGACGAGCGTCGCCACCTACTTCTGGGCCGACGGCAAGCTCAACCGCGAGGTCGACCTGTCCAAGGTCATCGACCGGCCGGAGGCGGGCGAGGGCACCAACTACCTGATCGTCGGCTCCGACAGCCGTGAGGGCATGTCGGCCGAGGAGAAGAAGCAGCTGCACACCGGGTCCGCCGACGGCAAGCGCACGGACTCGATGATGATCCTGCACACCGGCAGCAACGGCCCGACGCTGATATCGCTGCCGCGTGACTCGGACGTCGAGATCCCGACCTTCGTGGGCTCCGATTCCGGCAAGACCTACCAGGGCACGGGCCGGCACGTGAAGCTGAACGCCGCGTACGCCGAGGACGGCCCGGAGCTGCTGGTCCGCACGGTCGAGTTCAACACCGGTCTGCACATCGACCACTACGTCGAGATCGGCTTCGCGGGCTTCGCGAACATCGTGGACTCGGTCGGCGGTGTCGAGATCGACATCCCGCAGGACATCAAGGACTCCAAGTCCGGCGCGGACTTCAAGAAGGGCAAGCAGACCCTGAACGGCGAGGAGGCGCTCGCCTTCGTCCGTACCCGGTACGCGCTGGCCGGCTCCGACCTGGACCGTACGAAGAACCAGCAGAAGTTCCTCTCGGCCCTGGCCAACCAGGTGGCGACGCCGAGCACGGTCCTCAACCCGTTCAAGCTGTACCCGACCATGGGTGCGGGGCTGGACTCCCTGATCGTCGACAAGGACATGGGCCTGTTCGACCTGGCGGACATGTTCTGGTCGATGAAGGGCGTCAGCGGCGGCGAGGGCAAGTCGATGAACATGCCGATCTCCGGCTCCTCGGGCGGCAACCTCGTCTGGGACAAGGCGAAGGTGAAGACGCTGGTGGAGCAGCTGAAGAACGACGAGACGGTGACCGTCTCGGGCAACTGAGCGCACTTGCGACCGAGGGCACCCCTTGCGCGGGGGTGCCCTCGACTGCGTCAGGCGGTCGTCACATCGTGGCGCCCGCCATCGCACGGCAGGTGCTGGCGCAGCGGCGACACGCCTCGGCACAGCGCATCATCTGCTGATCGTCCGGCATGGACATACACGCCTCGGCGCACATCTCACAGGCCTTGGCGCACATCGCGCACATCTCGGGCGACATCGGCGAGCGGCGCATCATCATGTCCGCGCACATGCGGGTCGTCTCGGCGCAGTCCATGAGCGCCCGCATGATCTGCATCTGGGCCTGGCCGCCCATCTGCATGCAGGAGCTCATGGTCTCCTCGCAGATGCTGTGGCAGGTCATGCACGCGTCGACGCAGTCCTGCATCTCCTTGCTCATGGCAGGCATGGTTCCGGGCTGGGTCATGGCTCCTCCTGGGGGTGCGGGAGCCCGGTAGCGGGCCCCGTGCCCTTCCGTCCTACGCCCGCCCTCCGCGCCGCGCCATCGGGCGGACACGAACAATTCACACCAGATGCCGCACGAGCCAACGCGCCCGGCATTCCGCCAAGGAGTGCCGTACGGGTCCATTGAGGTTAGGGCCGCCCTACGCGCACCCCGCCTCGTCCCCCCGCACCACGATGGACTGGCCCTGCGTCGGGTCCTCCGCCCGTACCTTGCGCACCTTCTTGTAGTCCGCCCCGACGATCACCTTCAGCGTCGGCCCCAGCCCCTTCACCGCCCGCAGCTCACTTCCCGGCAGCGCGGCCGCCAGGGACTTGGCCGAGCGGTCCCAACCGGGGTCGTGGGCGACGACCGTGCGCTTGGCTGCGCGGTCCGCCGCGGTCACCGGGCGCCCCGTCGTGCGGAACCCGGTCGCCGCCAGCGCCGCGTCGACGCGTTTGCCGAGGTCGTTCTCCCTCGTGCCGTTCTCCACCTGGACGTGGATCTGCTTCGGGGCGACCTCCACCGGGACCGCCTGGCGCTTCGGCCGGTGCGCGGACAGCGGCTTGTCCTCGCGCAGGGCCCGGAAGAGGCGTGCGGCCTGGGCGGTGTCCCACTTCACCGTGGAGCCGACGCCCTTCACGTCGTACTCCAGCTGCCCGATCGGCACGGTCGTGAACTCCGACGACGACGGCGAGAAGTTCCGCATCGCCCGCCCGAGGTCGAGCAGCTCGCCCGTGCCGAAGCCCTTGTCGGCCCGCACCGAGCCCAGCACGGCCCGCGTCACGTCCCGGAACCGCATCGGGTTCAGCAGGATCCCGGACGACGTCGCCCGCTCGACCAGCGCCGCCATGAACCGCTGCTGGCGGTGCACCCGGCCCAGGTCGGCGTCGCTGTCGACATGCCGCGCCCGGACGTACTGCAACGCCTCGCCGCCCATCAGCCGGTGCCGGCCGGCCGGCAGGTCCAGTCCGGTGTACGAGTCCTGCAGGGGCTCGGCGGTGCAGATCTGCACGCCGCCGACCACGTCCACCGTCTTCATGAAGCTGGTGAAGTCGACCTCCAGATAGTGGTCGATCTTGACGTGGGTCATGTGCTCGACCGTGCGCACGGTGAGGTTCGGACCGCCCTCCGCGTACGCCGCGTTGATCTTGATCGGATGGGCCTTGCGCCCCTCACCGGCGGGTACTTCGGCGTACGAGTCGCGCGGCAGGCTCACCACGCTCGCCCGCTCCCGGTCCTCCGAGATGTGCACGATCATGATCGTGTCGGTGCAGTGACAGGGGGCGCCGCCGAGCCGGTACTTGCGCCGCTCCTCCGCGCTGATGCGGTCGCGGCCGTCCGTGCCGACGAGCAGGACGTTCATCCCGTGTCCGGCCTGCGGCCGGTTCTTCATGTCCTTGAACGGGTCCACGCGCGCGATCTTCGCGTCCAGGCTGGTCACCACCGCATGCCCGATCCCGGCCGAGGCGAGGACCACGACCGACAGCGTGGTCACCGCCCGCATGGCCCAGCGCGGCCGCCTCCGCCGTCCGGGCGCGACCGGCCGCGCCCCGCCACGGGACGGCTGCGGGCTGCGCTGCGGCGGGGCGGAAGAGCGGCGGGGCGGCGTGGGCATGGGGGGATACCTCCGCTGGGGTTGCCCTGGGGGCCGTACGTGGGATCCGTGAGCACCGTAGGCCCATACGATCTGCTGCCCGGGGCAGCGACCCCGGCGGGGCGCACCGCTGTCCCCCGTTCGCGGTAACGTGAGCCCCCTATGAACGCCAATCCCGACGTGCAGCTCCCCGCCGTGTCCGTCATCATGCCCGTCCTGAACGAGGAGCGGCATCTGCGCGGAGCCGTCCAAGCGATCCTCGCGCAGGAGTACGCCGGCGAGATGGAGGTTGTGATCGCCCTCGGTCCGTCCACGGACCGTACGGACGAGATCGCCGCCGAGCTCGTCCGGGAGACTGCATCCAATAAAAACAAGCGCGTGCACACGGTCCCGAACCCCACCGGTCGCACGCCCGCCGCCCTCAACGCCGCGATCAAGGCATCCCGGCACCCGATCGTCGTCCGCGTCGACGGCCACGGCATGCTCTCGCCGAACTACATCGCCACCGCCGTACGGCTCCTGGAGGAGACCGGCGCGCAGAACGTCGGCGGCATCATGCACGCCGAGGGCGAGAACGACTGGGAGCACGCGGTCGCCGCCGCGATGACCTCGAAGATCGGGGTCGGCAACGCGGCCTTCCACACCGGCGGCGCGGCCCAGTCGGCCGAGACCGTCTACCTCGGGGTCTTCCGGCGCGAGGCGCTGGAGCAACAGGGCGGCTACAACGAGGAGTTCATCCGCGCCCAGGACTGGGAGCTCAACTTCCGGATCCGGGAGGCGGGCGGGCTCATCTGGTTCTCGCCCGAGCTGAAGGTGTCGTACCGCCCGAGGCCGTCGGTGAAGGCGCTCGCCAAGCAGTACAAGGACTACGGCCGCTGGCGGCACGTCGTCGCCCGCTACCACGCCGGCTCCATCAACCTGCGCTATCTCGCCCCGCCGACGGCCGTGTGCGCGATCGCGGCGGGCCTTGTGGCGGGCGCCCTGGTCACCCCGTGGGCCCTGGTGATCCCCGGCGGCTACCTCGCGGCCATCACCGCCGGCTCGCTCCCGGCCGGCAAGGGCCTCCCGCTGAAGGCACGCCTCCAGATCCCGGTCGCCCTCGCCACCATGCACATGTCCTGGGGCTACGGCTTCCTGACCAGCCCGCGCTCCCTGGCGAAGAAGGTCATCGCCTCCCGCCGCCCGGCCGTGCTCAGCGCCAACTGAGCCCCGCCGGGCGGGCGGTGCCCGTCACCAGGTGAAGTCCGGGTCCACCTTCATGCACGCCTTGGTGTCGGAGGCGTTGAGCGCCTCCGCCGTGTCCGGCGTCTTGTCGTCCTGCTTCGGCGCCTTGTACGCCGTACCCTTCCGCCAGTCGGCGCCGACCACGAGCGTGACGCCCGAGACGTCCGTGGACTTCTCCACGGCACTGGTGGGGATGCCGAGGGCCTTGGCGACCCGCTGGGCGTCGCCCTCCAGGTCGGCGCTCGGGTAGCGGACCAGCGTCGTGTCCTCGACCGGTGTGGTCGAGGCGTCCGCCACGGCCCGGGTGAAGCCCTTGTCGACGAGCACCCCGGCGATGGTGGTCGCACGGCCGGAGGCCGGGGCGAGGGTGTCGGTGCGGGTGCCGTTCCGCACCTGGACCGCGATCTCGTCGTCCGCCGCGGCGGGATCGGTGGAGGTCTTCTCCTTGGTCGGCTTCTTCTTGTCCTTGCCGTCGAGGGCGATGTCGTCGCGCACCAGCCGGAACAGCTTGGCAGCGTCCTCGGTCGGTACCACCCGGCCGGTCTGGATCGTGTCGTACTCGTTGGGCATCGTCGTCATGGTGATGCGCGACGTCGGCACCTTCTTGAGCTCGCCCGCCAGGTCGTACAGCTTCGCGACCGTGCCGAGGCCCGGGTCGACGGTGAGTGCCTTGGTGGCCGCCTCGGCGAGGGCGCGCAGCTTGCCCGGGTTGCTCAGCTTGGCGCTCTTGCGCAGCTCGCGGACCATCGAGTTCATGTACTGGTGCTGCGCCTTGGCGCGGGCCAGGTCGCTGCCGTCCTCGAAGCCGTACCGGGTGCGCAGCCACTGCAGGGCCTGCTCGCCCTTGATGTACGTCGTGCCCTTCTCCAGCTTCAGCCCCGAGCCGTGGCCCTTGCTGTCCTTGGAGTGGATGTTGGCGTTCACACAGACCGGGACGCCGCCGATCGCGTCCGCCATCGACACCACACCGGAGAAGTCGATCATCATGAAGTGGTCGATGTGGATGTCGGTCAGCTTCTCCCACGTCGCCACCGTGCACCCGGGGCCGCCGCGGCCCAGAGACTGGTTCGTCATCGTGCGCTCGCGGGCCTGGAACACGTCCCCGCTGTCCGGGTCCGTGCACTTGGGCATGTTCACCAGGGTGTCGCGCGGCATGCTCACCACCGACATGTTGGTGCGGTCGGCGGACACGTGCAGCAGCATCTGCACATCGGCGAGCGGGGTGCCGCCGAACGTCTCCTTGGCGCCGCCGAGCTTCTGGTTCTCCTTGCTGTCCCGCGCGTCCGAGCCGATCAGCAGGATGTTCAGCGGCGTCTGACCGGCCGCGTTCGCCTCGGTCCGGGCGGCGCGGTCCTTCGCGTCGCCGATGTTGAGGTCGTCCTTCTTCAGATTGCCGTTGAGGTGCTGGTAGTAGAGATACCCGGCACCCGCGGTGCCCAGTATCACCACCGCCAGAACCGTCGCCGACCAGCGCAGCGCACGCCGTCTGCGGCGCCTGCCGTCGGCGCCCCGCCCGCCTCTGCGGCCCCCGCCACCACCGTGCCGGCCGCCCTGGTCGGCCGGCGTGTCCTGGTCGGCCTGCGGGGTGAGGGACATGGTGTCCTCCACCGCGGGGGCCTTCCCCTGCACACTGCTCTGCGCCAACTCTCTGCCCTTCCCCACCCTGTGCCGACACGGCTTCGTCCCGCCCCGGACCTCCCTGTCCGGTGCGGAGTGCACCCTGTCGGACACCCTGTCCGGCACCGGTTCGCCACCTGTCAGACCCCTTTGGGTCCGAGCCGGGTTGGCCACGTGTCGGCAAAATCCGCGCCGGGTACGGCCGTGCGCCGTGCCCGGCCAACGCCGGCCGGCACACCGGTGTCGTGTGTCAGACCAACGAGCGTCCGGCACAGTTGCGTTCCCCGCGGCAGATTTCGTGCGCCGCGGCGTCCGGCCGCGGCCGGGGCGCCGTGGACGTCGTAACGGGAGCGGAACCGCCTCACCCCAAGTCGGATGTGAGACAGGCCCGTTGGGTCGCTACTTCGCGCACTCGACCTTGTCGGCGGTGGACTTCTCCACGTCGGGCGCCTTCGTCGGGGCCGTGAGCGAGACGCCCGCACCCTTGAAGTCCTTGCCCAGCGTCAGTGTCATCGTGGGCAGGCCCTGGGAGTTGGTCACGCTCTCGCCGGGCTTCATCGCGGAACCGGAAAGCCCCATGATCGCGGCGAGCCGGCGTGCCTGGTCCGCCTGGTCCGGGGCGTACTCGAGCGTCGTCTTCGACAGCGTCGCCGGAGCGTTGCCCGCGTTCTCGGACTTGGTCACGCCCTCCTCGGTCTGCAGCCAGGAGAGGGTCTCCTGGGCGCTGCCCGCGGGCGCACCGCCGTTGAAGACCTGCACCCGCACCTCGGAGACGTCGGCCTTGGTGCCCTTCAGCCGGGCGGCCACGGCGGCGGCCTCCTTCTTCTTCTGCTGCTTGACCTCGGTGAAGGAGACGTCGTTCTGGATCGCCTGGAAGACCTGGGGCGCCGTCGTCTCGTTGAGCACGACGGTGGTCTTCACCTTCTCGGCCGGGTTGTCTATCACCGGAACCGTGGTGAAGGTCAGGTTCTTGGTGTTGAGCTTGCCCAGCTCCAGGCCGAGGTCCTTCAACTTGTCGATGCTGTCGAGGTTGCTGTCGACGGTCAGCGCCTCGGTGCCCGCCTCGGCCAGCTTGATCATCTTGGTCGGGCTGGTGAGCGTGTCGTTGGACTTCAGCTTCCGCATCAGCGCGCTGAGGAACTGCTGCTGGAGCCCGATCCGGCTCAGGTCGCCACCGAAACCGACGGAGTGGCGGGTGCGGACGAACGCCAGCGCCTGCTCGCCCTCGATCACATGCTCGCCCTTGGGCAGGTTGAGGTGGGAGTCGGGGTCGTCGATGTCCTTGGCCAGGCACACCTCGACGCCGCCGACCGCCGTCGTCAGCGTCTTCACCGCGTTGAAGTCGGCCACCATGAAGTTGTCCGGCTTGACCCCGGTCAGCTCGGTGACCGTCCGCATGGTGCAGCTGGGCGTACGGCCTTCCTGGCCGAGGCTGGTGTTGAAGCGGACACCGGTCTCGCCCGGGATGACCTTCTGGGTGCCGTCCTCCTGCTCCGTCTGGCAGTCCGGGATGTCCACGATGAGGTCGCGCGGGATGCTGAGCGCGGTCGCGTTCGAGCGGTCCTTGGAGACGTGCAGCAGGATCGTGGTGTCGGCGTGCCCGGCGCTGCCCGAGTCGCCGTACTTGTCGTTGCCCGCTCCGGTGCGCTTGTCCGTGCCGATGAGCAGGATGTTGATGGCCTTGTCCTTCGAGAAGCCACCGGTGCTCGCGCCGTCGTCGGAGACGGACTGGATGTTGTCGTTGAGGTGCTCGAGATAGAGGTACCCGCCGATCGCGGCGGCGACCACCACGAACGCGGTCACACCGCCGGTCCAGAGCAGGGCCTTCTTCGCCTTGCTCTTCTTCGCAGGCCGACGACCGCGCCGCCCCGCCGACGGCTCCTCGGGCGCGCCTCGGCGCCTGCGCTGCGACGGGACCTCGCGGCCGGGCGCGGGTCGTGTGTCGCGACCCTCGCGGTCCGGGGCGGCGGTCCGGTTGCGTACGGCACCGGCGGCGCCACCCGCACCCCCGGCGCTGGCCACGCCCCCGGCGCGCGGGCCGGCCCCATGCGCGGCGGCGCCGGCCCGGGACGCGGATCTACGCGGTCCCGGAACCGACGACTGCGGAGCGGAAGGGGTCAGTCGCAGTTCGTATTCACCGGTGTTCGGATTGAGCACCCACTGGTCTGCGGGGTCGATGTCGTCCGCCCGCCCACGGCCTTGCGCGTCCACGGTTGTCTGAATCCTCCGTCGGGGCCACGCGGCGCCTACCCCCTCCAAGGCGCTCGGGTCTCGGTCAAACAGTGCGCAAGCCTAACTACGGCCGGGTGCACCGGATCGCTCACACTATCCGCCCAGTTCAGCGTCGGGCGACGACGGTGACAAATTCCACGTCCCTACAACCGGGCAATCCGTCGCATTTCTTTGAACTGGGGTTCGCCGACTTGGTGAGCGCTTTACCGGCAGGGCTTCTCGGCGGCTGTGTTACCCCGGAAGGTGGGTGCCGGGGAAGTGGGGTCCGCGGGCTCGTCGGGTTGGCGTTCGGAGGGCTTTCCGTCGCCGTTGTGGGAACTCCTGTGCGAGGAACCGCGCGAAGGGCCCTGGGACGTTTCGGGCGAATTCACGACTTCCACCGGGGCGTCGATCCGCAGCCGCTCGAAGAGCCGCTCCGCTTCGGGCTCTACCAGTTGGTCGCGATTGGCGTTGTATATGTACGACTCCCGGGGGACCGTGAGAAATTGCACGCGTTCGGTGGGGATGTCGCGCACGCCGCGAGCGAGTTCGTACAAACCGCGCAAACTGGCCAGGTCGGGGTCGGTGGTGAGGGAGGACGTGGCGGCGTCCAGGACCGGGTAGAGCCGGACCGGATTCAGCAGGACGTCGTTGCTCTGCACCTTGTGCACGAGCGCGGCGAGGAAGCGCTGCTGGCGCTCCATGCGGTCGGTGTCGCTGCCGTCGCCGAGGGACTTGCGGGCGCGGACGTAGCCGAGCGCCTGCTCGCCGTTGAGCGTCACCTTCCCGGCCGGGAGCCGCAGTTTGGCGGCCTTGTCGTTGATGGGCTGGGCGAGGCAGATCTCGACGCCGTCGACGGCGTCGACCATCTCCTTGAAGCCGTGGAAGTCGACGACCATGTGGTGGTCGACGCGGATGTCGGTGAGCCGCTCCACGGTGCGGATCGTGCAGGCCGAGCCGCCCTTCTGGAAGGCGTAGTTGAACATCGCGAACATGGGCTCGGTGCGGCTGCCGTCGGGGCGGCGGCAGCCGGGGACGTCCACCATCAGGTCGCGGGGTATCGAGACGGCGGTGGCGCTGCGGCGCTGGGCGGAGAGGTGCAGCAGGATGGTGGTGTCGGACCGCTCGGTCCCGGAGTCGCGTCCGTAGCGCCGGTTCGCCCGGCCCGCTCGCGAGTCCGACCCGATGAGCAGGATGTTCTGGGCGTCGCGCACGAGTGAGGTGGGGCGCTCCTTCTCGTACCGGGCGAGTTCGGCGGCGGCGGCCTCGTCGGGCGTGATGTTCGAGTCGAGCTTGGCGTATACGGCCCACCCGGCCCCGCCGGCGGCGACGAGCACCAACGCGACGCCGAGGGCCCCACGCCGCGCCCACCGCCGTATGGGCCCCCTTCTGCTGCGCGCGCGTGCGGTGTCGGTCACGGCTGGGTCCACCCCTCAGTGCGAGCTGCGTGTGGTGTGGGCTGCTGTTACGACCATGACTTGGATGGGGGGCGGGGGGTG
>NZ_LGUR01000005.1 GCF_001270495.1 Streptomyces viridochromogenes | reverse complement strand
GGGAACGGGCACACCCCCCCCGGGACGAGCCCCCCCCCGCGGCCCCGAGGACGGACCCCCCCCGACGCGGCCCCAACCCACCCACCGACCGAACCGCGCTACGCGCACCCCCACCACACCGCAACAGGCCGCCGCAGGCATAGACGCGCACCCCCACCACACCGCAACAGTCCGCCGCAGGCCCCCCTCAGCCTCAGCCCACCGACAAGTGATCCAACTTCCGCAAGATCACGCCCTCGCGCAACGCCCAAGGACAGATCTCCAGCGTCTCCACCCCGAACAGATCCATCGCGCCCTCGGCCACCAACGCCCCCGCGAGCAGCTGCCCCGCCCGGCCCTCCGAGACGCCGGGGAGTTCCGAGCGTTGTGCCGCCGTCATCCCCGCCAGTCGCGGGACCCACGCCTCCAGGGACTCCCGCTTCAGCTCGCGCTGGGCGTACACGCCCTCCGCGGAGCGGGCGGCGCCGGCGATACGGGCAAGCTGCTTGAACGTCTTGGACGTGGCGACCACATGATCGGGCGCCCCGAACCGGCTGAATTCCCCGACCGTACGCGCGATCTGCGCCCGGACATGCCGCCGCAGCCCCCGTATGTCCTCCGGCTCCGGCGGATCCCCCGGCAGCCACCCCGCCGTGAGCCGCCCCGCCCCCAGCGGCAGCGACACCGCCGCGTCCGGCTCCTCGTCCATGCCGTACGCGATCTCCAGGGACCCGCCCCCGATGTCCAGCACGAGCAGCTTCCCGGCCGACCATCCGAACCACCGCCGCGCCGCGAGGAAGGTGAGCCGAGCCTCCTCCGCGCCGGTGAGCACCTGGAGCTCAACCCCGGTTTCGTCCTTCACGCGCGCGAGCACGTCGTCGGCGTTGGTCGCCTCCCGCACCGCGGACGTCGCGAACGGCAGCACTTCCTCGACACCCTTGTCCTCGGCCGCCTGCAGCGCCTCGTGGATGACGCCGATCAGCTTGTCGACCCCCTGGGGACCGATGGCTCCGCTGTCATCGAGGAGCTGGGCAAGGCGCAGCTCCGCCTTGTGCGAGTGCGCGGGCAACGGGCGCGCGCCCGGGTGCGCGTCCACCACCAGCAGATGCACCGTGTTAGATCCCACGTCGAGGACACCGAGTCTCATGTACGGAACGCTACTGCCACCGCCCGATCCTCCGACCCCCAAGGTCCTCGAAGCCGCTGGTACGGACGCCGTACCCTGGACCCGTGCCAAAGACGAAAAAGGCGAAGACCGACAAGACGGCCAAATCAGCCAAGGGTTCTTCGCAGGCGAAGGCAGCCACGAAGTCGAAGAAGCCCAAGAATGAACCCCAGGAAGCGGACGAGAAGGGGCTCGACTTCGCGCGCGCGTGGGTGGAGTTCCCGGATCCGGCGGACGACGAGCAGATCTTCCGGTGCGATCTGACATGGCTGACCTCCCGTTGGAACTGCATCTTCGGCAGCGGCTGCCAGGGCATCCAGGCGGGCCGCGCGGACGACGGCTGCTGCACGCTGGGCGCGCACTTCTCGGACGAGGACGACGAGAAGCGGGTCGCCGAACATGTGGCGAGGCTCACGCCGGAGATCTGGCAGCACCACGACGAGGGCACGGAGCACGGCTGGATCTCGGAGGACGAGGACGGCGACCGCCAGACCCGGCCCTTCAACGGCTCGTGCATCTTCCAGAACCGCCCCGGTTTCCCGGGCGGCGCGGGCTGCTCGCTGCACATCCTCGCCCTGAAGGAGGGCCGCGAGCCGCTGGAGACCAAGCCCGACGTCTGCTGGCAGCTGCCGGTCCGACGGACGTACGACTGGATCGACCGGCCCGACGACACCCGCGTGCTCCAGGTGTCGATCGGTGAGTACGACCGCCGCGGCTGGGGCCCGGGCGGCCACGACCTGCACTGGTGGTGCACGTCGGCGACCTCGGCGCACGGCGCGGGCGACCCGGTGTACGTGTCCTACCGGCCGGAGCTGACGGAGCTGATGGGGAAGGCGGGATACGACCGCCTGGTCGAGCTGTGCGAGCAGCGGCTGGCCTCGCAGCTGCCGATGGTGGCACCGCATCCGGCGGATCCCGACCCCGTCGACTAGCGACCGGCCGGAACCCGCGCCTACGGCCCCGACGGGCTCTGCTCGGCGCTTCCGCTCGGCGGCGGCGTCGAGCCCCCCGGATCGGACGGGCCGCTGGGGCCGGACGGCGACGGATCGCCGGCGGTGGGCGACGGATCGGGGTCGGGAGACGAGGGCGGCGGCTCGCTGGGCGTCCCGGGGTCGGTCGGAGCCGGGGGCGTCGGCGTCGGATCGGGCCCGTGGGATGAGGGCGGCGGATCGCCCGGCGTCCCGGGATGGGTCGGATCGGTGGGGTGCGGGTCGCTGGGATACGGGTCCGGGCCGTGTCCCGGGTCGGAGGGGCTCGGGGCGGTGCCGTAGCCCGCGATGGAGACGAGGGCACCGGCGGGTGAGATCGCCACGCGCGCGCTCCAGAACCCGGACGGCTCCCGCAGATGGTCGACGTACACCTTGATCGTCAACGACTCGCCGGCCGCCAGCGTTCCCGACGACTGGCTCAGATAGAGCCAGTGCGCACCGGTGCTCGCGGACCAGCGCACCGGCGCACGCCCCGTAGCCGTGAGGGTGACGAGCGTGGTGTCACCGTCGTTGCCGGCCGACACCTCCAACTGCCCGGCACCCGCCCCTTGCGCGCCGCCGACGCTGATGACCTCCACGGAGACGTCCGTTGTGCCGCGATCGCCGAAACGGTCACCCCGTCTGGCGCTCGCGTTTCCGGCGTTCTCGTAGTCGTCGCCCGCGGCCTCGCCGCCGAGGACGCCGGGGTCGTGCGCCTCGCTCGCGCTGGCCGAGTGGCCGTCGGCGCCCTCGCCGGTCGGGGTGCCCCGGTAGGCGGCCCACAGGGCGAGGACCGGGGCGGCGACGACGGTGGCCACGACGGTCGTCGTGACGGCACGCGCGCGTAGCCGGTCCCTGCGGGCGGCACGATCCTTCGGGTCCATCGGAAACCCGCGCCGGTCGAAGCGCGGCACGGCGGCTCCTCGCGCGCGTGGGTGGTGTGCGAGGGCCATGTGCAGGGCCGCGCGGGGCGCCTCCAGGACGGGAAGTTCGGCAGGGGTGACGGCCGCGCCGGGCCAGCGGCCGGGGACCGCCCGCTCGGCGGTACGACGGCAGCGCGGGCAGTCGTCGACATGCCGGACGAGCTCGCGGCGCAGGGCGGTGCCGAGCACGACCTGGTTGTCGCCGGTGAGCCGGGCGACGCTCGGACAGGCGCCGGTCTCCACGACGGCGAGGGCCGCGCGCGTGCGCTCGACCTCGCAGGCGGCGGAGGCGAGCAGATCCCGGGCGGCGGCCAGGTCCAGGCCGAGGACGGCGGCGACCTCATGGGCGGCGAGGTGGTGGCGTACGGCGAGTTCGAGGGCCTCGCGCTGCTCCGGGGTGGTGCCGGCGGCCTCCGGCCAGGCCAGCAGGGCGAGTTCGCGGCGCCGCTCCTCCTGGACCTCCTCGGAGACGGCCGGTCCGGCGGACTGCGCCCCCGGCTGCCGATGGCTGCCGTGGCGGCCCGCCGCATGGCTGCCCTGACGTTTCTGCTTGGCCTCGGCCAGCTTGCGCAGACACGCCCAGCGGGCCAGCGCGTACAGCCAGGGCCGCCGGTCCGCGGGGGTCTCCGGGACGCGCTGTCCGCGTCGCTCGGCGAGCGCGAGGACGTCACCGAGGGCGGCGGTCGCGGCGTCGTGGTCGCACAGCACGGACAGGCAGTAGGTGAACAGCCCGTCCAGATACGGCTCGTAGCGCGCGGGGGGCCGCTGCGCCAACGTGCGCGCCGCCGCACGATCACGCGCCTCCCGATGCGCCCGATGCGCGCCGGCGGTGCGGGTCGAGGTCTCCGGACTGCTGCTCATCATTGGTGGACCGTAGGCGGCCCGCGGTGGCGCCTTCTTCCCGCTTGAGCAGTTTTAATCCGTACGGGTGAAACGATCCCTCAATGGGGTACAGGAACGCGGAATTCCATGACTTGAGCATGACGAGGTGAACCCCTGCGGCGGTCCGACGAGGCGCCGCGTACGCGACCGTACGGCGTTGTCAGTGGGCTCGGTTACGGTTCTTCGCATGGCTGCCCGTACCAAGACCACGAAGGACCGCCCGTCCTACCGCTGCACGGAGTGCGGCTGGCAGACGGCCAAGTGGCTCGGCCGTTGCCCCGAGTGCCAGGCGTGGGGGACGGTCGAGGAGTACGGCGCGCCCGCGGTCCGTACGACGACGCCGGGGCGGGTGACGAACTCCGCGCTGCCCATCGGCCAGGTCGACGGGCGGCAGGCCACCGCGCGGCCCACCGGCGTACCCGAGCTGGACCGTGTCCTCGGCGGCGGACTGGTACCCGGTGCCGTCGCCCTCCTCGCGGGCGAGCCCGGCGTCGGCAAGTCCACGCTGCTGCTGGACGTGGCGGCCAAGTCGGCGAGCGACGAGCACCGCACGCTGTACGTCACCGGTGAGGAGTCGGCGAGCCAGGTGCGGCTGCGCGCCGACCGCATCGGCGCCATCGACGACCACCTGTATCTCGCGGCCGAGACCGATCTGGCCGCCGTGCTGGGCCACTTGGACGCGGTGAAGCCGTCGCTGCTCATCCTCGACTCCGTGCAGACCGTGGCCTCCCCGGAGATCGACGGTGCGCCCGGCGGCATGGCCCAGGTCCGCGAGGTGGCCGGAGCGCTGATCCGGGCGTCCAAGGAACGCGGCATGTCCACGCTCCTCGTGGGACACGTCACCAAGGACGGCGCCATCGCCGGACCCCGCCTCCTGGAGCACCTCGTGGACGTGGTGCTCAGCTTCGAGGGCGACCGGCACGCGCGTCTGCGGCTCGTGCGGGGCGTCAAGAACCGCTACGGCGCGACGGACGAGGTCGGCTGCTTCGAACTGCACGACGAGGGCATCACGGGCCTTACCGACCCAAGCGGACTTTTCCTGACCCGTCGTGACGAACCGGTCCCCGGCACCTGCCTGACGGTCACCCTGGAGGGCCGCCGCCCGCTGGTGGCCGAAGTCCAGGCACTCACCGTCGACTCACAGATCCCCTCACCCCGGCGTACGACGTCCGGCCTGGAGACCTCACGCGTCTCGATGATGCTGGCCGTGCTCGAACAGCGCGGCCGGATCAGCGCGCTCGGCAAGCGGGACATCTACTCCGCGACGGTCGGCGGAGTGAAGCTCTCCGAGCCCGCGGCGGACCTCGCCGTCGCCCTCGCGCTGGCCTCCGCGGCCAGTGACACACCTCTCCCCAAGAACCTCGTCGCGATCGGCGAGGTGGGCCTCGCGGGCGAGGTCAGACGGGTCACGGGCGTGCAGCGCAGGCTGGCCGAAGCCCACCGGCTGGGCTTCACCCACGCCCTTGTCCCGGGCGACCCGGGCAAGATCCCCGCGGGCATGAAGGTGCTGGAAGTGGCCGACATAGGGGACGCGCTCCGGGTCCTTCCGCGGTCGCGTCGGCGAGAGGCCCCACGGGACGAGGGCGACCGCCGGTAGACTTTGCCCTGGTCCCGCCCGTCCGTACGAACCGAGTGTGCGAAACGGGAGCGCCCCAGAACCTGCGACCGGAGGAGTGCAGTGGCAGCCAACGACCGGGCAGCAGCTCCCGGAAAGTCCGGTGGGAGCTCCGGTGCCGATGGCCTGATGCGCGCCTCACTGAGCGCCGTGGCACCCGGCACGGCCCTGCGCGACGGCTTGGAGCGGATCCTCCGCGGCAACACCGGCGGACTCATCGTGCTCGGCTCCGACAAGACCGTCGAGGTGATGTGCACGGGCGGATTCGTCCTGGATGTCGAGTTCACGGCGACCCGGCTGAGGGAGCTGTGCAAGCTCGACGGCGGCATCGTGCTGTCGTCCGACCTCTCCAAGATCCTTCGTGCCGGCGTCCAGCTGGTCCCCGACCCGACGATCCCCACGGAGGAGACGGGCACCCGGCACCGTACGGCGGACCGGGTCAGCAAGCAGGTCGGCTTCCCCGTGGTGTCCGTCTCGCAGTCGATGCGGCTCATCGCGCTCTACGTCGACGGTCAGCGCCGCGTCCTGGAGGACTCGGCGGCGATCCTCTCCCGCGCCAACCAGGCCCTGGCGACCCTGGAGCGCTACAAGCTCCGCCTCGACGAGGTCGCGGGAACGTTGTCAGCGCTGGAGATCGAGGACCTGGTGACGGTCCGCGACGTCTCGGCGGTGGCCCAGCGGCTGGAGATGGTGCGCCGTATCGCGACCGAGATCGCCGAGTACGTGGTGGAGCTGGGCACGGACGGCCGCCTCCTGGCACTCCAGCTGGACGAGTTGATCGCGGGCGTGGAGCCCGAGCGCGAGCTCGTGGTGCGCGACTACGTCCCCGAGCCGACGGCCAAGCGCTCCCGCACGGTCGACGAGGCACTGTACGAGCTGGACGCCCTCACCCACGCCGAGCTCCTGGAACTCTCCACGGTGGCACGGGCATTGGGCTACACCGGCTCCCCGGAGGCGCTGGACTCGGCGGTCTCCCCGCGCGGTTTCCGCCTCCTGGCCAAGGTCCCGAGGCTGCCGGGCGCGATCATCGACCGTCTGGTGGAGCACTTCGGCGGCCTGCAGAAGCTGCTCGCCGCCAGCGTGGACGACCTCCAGACGGTGGACGGCGTCGGCGAGGCCCGGGCGCGCAGCGTGCGCGAGGGGCTGTCGCGGCTGGCGGAGAGCTCGATCCTGGAGCGGTACGTCTAAGCGCTCCGCGGGAAGTGCCGCGATATGCCGTCGCTCGGTCGCGGCGCCATCGTGGCTGGTCGCGCCCACGCGGCAGAGCCGCAAAAGTCACAGCCACGCGCCCCCTGGGGGCGCGTGGCCGAACCGTCGCCGACCTTGTCATGGCCGCTGAGCAGGCCGGAAGAGGCGCAGGGCCGTCGTCGACAGACGGCCACCGCCCGCGCGGACGCCGCGACCAGCGGCGCGGGCACCGCAGACGACCGGCGGCCCGTCAAGACGCCACCCGGCAGAACGCTCAGTCGTTCTCCAGCACGAACGACGTCTGCGCCGTCCCGAACCCGGGCGCCTTCGCCTCCACGAGATACGTCCCCGCCTCGGCGGTCCCCGCGGGCGGCGTCGCGCACTGCGCGGCGCTCGCCTTGCGGTCCCACTTCACGGTGTACGTGATGCTCGCGCCGGCGGGCACCCGGAACGGAAGGCTGCCGGAGACCTTGGGGCAGTCGGCGGAGGACCAGAAGTCGTCCTCGGATCCCGCCTGAGTGATCGTCACCACCGTGTTCTTCGGGCCGAGATCGACCTTGCAGTCGTAGCTGGAGGAGTTCGTCGCGGTCAGCAGCAGGGCGGGCGTCTCGCCGGGCTCGTACGCGTTGTGGAGGCTCTTCACCGTCACCTTCACCGCGCCCGCGACACAGTCGGGCAGCGCGGAGCCCGGAGCGACGGTGTCATCCACACCGACCCCCCTGCCGGAACCGCCGCCCGCGGAGCCGCTGCCCGAGCCGTCCGACCCGCCGGAGCCCCCGGCATCGTCCCCGGAACCGCTGCCGTCGCCGGCCCCGGAGTCCGACCCGGAGCCGTCTGCGGACCCCGACCCGCCGGAATCCCCGCCGGGCGACTCGTCGCGCCCGCCCGGCGCCTGACTGATCGCCGGCCCCGAACCCGTCGGGCCCGGCGTGATCGTCGAGGGCGCGGGATTCTTGCCGTCGGACCCGCCCGCGTTGTTCTTGCCGCCTCCACCGCCCGAGGTGAGCACCCAGGTGATCAGCAGCGCCAACAGGGCGACCACAGACAGCAGTACGGCCCTCCGTCGCCAGTAGATGGTGGAGGGAAGCGGCCCGATCGGATTGCGCAGAGATCCCACGGCGCAAACTGTACGAGAGATCGGTGCGTCAGCTTGCCCCACCCGCCGCCCTGCACCGCAACTTTTCCGGATCATCATCCCGGAAACCGCCCCACGCCGGCCGCGCCACCCGTGTTGTTCCGTCAAGGGCAACGCCCGACGATCGCAGGAGGTGACGACAACGGCCTGCCACCTACGGTCCGTGACCACGGACTTCGAGGCCGCCGAGCTCTCCCGCGACACCCCAACGTGGGTACAACACACCGCCGGGATATGGACGCGGGTCCGACTGCTCCTGCTCGGCGCACTGTTCGTCACCACCTGACGGCGAGCCAGGCGCGACACCACCCGAGCCTTCGCGATCGCGGCCCTTGCACCTCTGGCCCACGGTTATGCGTGCGCCTACGGTGAGCTGTCCGACTCGGTTGTCACACAGGAACGTCCGCGCCGAGGGCTGCCGGGTGCGACCACCTCGCCGGTCGCCGTCCGGGCGCTGGTCGCGGTGGCGGCCGTACGACCGACCACGCACCCAGCAGCCACAAAACGCCCCGCCCCCGCCGCCTACCCACCCGGCCGCCACCGGCATGGCAGGATCGGAAGGCCATGACTGCGCCCACAAAGCCCTCACCGAACAGTCCCGCCGACGGCCCCTCCGGCTCCCCTCTCGGAGGGGACCTGCACAGCCCCGTGATCGACTGGTTCGACGAAAACGCCCGCGATCTCCCCTGGCGGCGCCCCGAGGCGGGCCCCTGGGGCGTGATGGTCAGCGAGTTCATGCTCCAGCAGACGCCCGTGAACCGCGTCCTGCCCGTCTACGAGCAGTGGCTCGCCCGCTGGCCCCGCCCCGCCGACCTGGCCAAGGAGGCCCCCGGGGAGGCCGTCCGCGCCTGGGGCCGGCTCGGCTACCCGCGCCGCGCGCTGCGGCTGCACGGCGCCGCCGTCGCCATAGCGGAACGGCACGGCGGGGACGTACCGACCGACCACGCCCAGCTTCTCGCGCTGCCCGGCATCGGCGAGTACACGGCCGCCGCCGTGGCGTCCTTCGCCTACGGTCAGCGGCACCCCGTCCTGGACACCAACGTCCGCCGGGTCCTCGCCCGTGCCGTCACCGGCGTGCAGTACCCGCCGAACGCCACCACCGCCGCCGAACGCAAGCTCGCCCGCGCCATGCTCCCCGACGAAGAGCGCACCGCCGCCCGCTGGGCCGCGGCCTCCATGGAACTCGGCGCGCTGGTGTGCACCGCGAAGAACGAGTCGTGTCACCGCTGCCCGATCGCCGCCCAGTGCGCGTGGCAGCTGGCCGGCAAGCCGGAGCACGACGGGCCGCCGCGGCGCGGTCAGACGTACGCCGGAACCGACCGGCAGGTGCGCGGCAAGCTGCTCGCCGTACTCCGCGACGCCCATGTGCCCGTCCCGCAGGCGGCCCTGGACCGGGTGTGGCACGAGCCGGTGCAGCGGGCCCGCGCCCTGGACGGCCTGGTCGCGGACGGTCTGGTGGAGCCGCTGCCGGGCGGGATGTACCGGCTGCCGCTGAGCTGACGCTCAGACACATCACAGCCGTAGAGCCTCTGCAACACTCGACTCACAGCCGCCACAGAGTTACAACACGGACAAATCCCACCATAGCCACCTCAACTCCTCTGTCGTTTAGTCCGTTTCCTTCTTCCGTTACACAACCGACGGACAGCCGAGCGCTGGCCGCAGGCTGCTTCGGACAGCCCCGTGACAACGCCTCCGTAGCTTCATTTCCGTACCCGACAGACGGGGACGACTACGAACCACAGGCAATGGCACCGACGGCGAACAGCCGGTCGGGAACGGGGAATCGGGAGGCGGTCAACATGGCGCAGGGAGAGGTGCTCGAGTTCGAGGAGTACGTTCGCACCCGGCAGGACGCGCTGCTGCGCAGCGCCCGCCGACTGGTCCCGGACCCGGTGGACGCCCAGGACCTGCTGCAGACGGCGCTGGTGCGGACGTACCACCGCTGGGACGGCATAGCGGACAAGCGACTCGCCGACGCCTACCTGCGCCGCGTGATGATCAACACTCGGACCGAGTGGTGGCGGGCGCGGAAGCTGGAGGAGGTGCCGACCGAGCAGCTCCCGGACGCCTCCGTCGACGACTCCACCGAGCAGCACGCGGACCGTGCCCTGCTGATGGACATCATGAAGGTTCTGGCGCCGAAGCAGCGCAGCGTCGTGGTGCTGCGACACTGGGAGCAGATGTCCACGGAGGAGACGGCCGCCGCCCTCGGCATGTCGGCCGGAACGGTCAAGAGCACGCTGCACCGGGCGCTCGCCCGGCTCCGCGAGGAGCTGGAGAGCCGCGATCTGGACGCACGCGCGCTGGAGCGTGAGGAGCGGGAGCGTTGCGCGGCCTAGGCAGGACGACGGGCGGCACCGGGCACACGGACAGGGGTGACAGGGGCGCGGACACGGACACGGACGGGGGCTCCGAGTCCGCCGACACCGGCTCCGTCCCACCGGGGCCCGCGCAGGTCCGGGGAAGCCTCCAGGCGGCGTTCACGGCGGTGGCCGTGGTCGTCGCCCTCGCCCTTTTCGTCTCCGGGTGCGCCACCGGCGGCACCGGCGCCCGCGACGAGGGGCCGGCCCACGCCGACTCGGTGAGCGGCGCGGAGGTCTCGTCGTCGTTCACTCCCTCGCCCGCCGCCTCGGCCTCGAAGGTCCCGGACCGGACGGAGGCCGTCCGCCTGGTCAAGGCGGACCCCGCGGTCTCGGCGGAGGTCAAGCGCGAGCTGAAGCCGTGCGTGTCGGACGAGTATCCCGTCGACGTGTCGTACGGCGATCTGACCGGCGGAACGGTGGACGACATCGTGGTCAACGTCCTGTCCTGCGGCGACGCGGTCGGCGTCGCCTCGTATGTGTACCGGGAACAGGGTGGCACGTACCACAATGTGTTCAAGACCGAGGAGCCGCCGGTCTACGCGGAGATCGACCGCGGCTACCTGGTGGTGACAAAGCAGGTCTACGCCAAGGATGATGCGCTGTCGAACCCGTCCCGCGAGAACGTGCTCTCGTACCAGTGGGTCTCCGGCGGCTTCGTCCAGCGGTACGACACGCACACCGACTACGGCAACCTCGGCGACGGTGACGAGTCGGCGGCCCCCGACGGCTGAGGGCCGGCCGCGGGCGGCAGTGAACGCAGCGCCCGATCCGCGCGTCCCTCAAGTGGACATGCCCGACACACCCTCTGGCACCAGACGCACACCCAGCAGAACACGAGGACTGAGAGCACCGGGATGGCAGACCAGACCCACGTCCTGTTCGTCGAGGACGACGACGTCATCCGCGAGGCCACCCAGCTCGCCCTGGAGCGGGACGGCTTCGCGGTCACCGCCATGCCCGACGGGGTGTCGGGCCTGGAGGCGTTCCGGACGAACCGGCCGGACATCGCGTTGCTCGACGTCATGGTCCCGGGCATGGACGGCGTCAGCCTGTGCCGCCGTATCCGCGACGAGTCGACGGTGCCGGTGATCATGCTGTCGGCGCGCGCGGACTCGATCGACGTGGTGCTGGGTCTGGAGGCGGGCGCGGACGACTATGTGACCAAGCCGTTCGACGGTGCCGTGCTGGTCGCGCGGATCCGTGCGGTGCTGCGCCGGTTCGGGCACGCGAGCGGCGGCGAGCGCGGCGTGGACGACGCCGATTCGGCTGCCGCCGGCGGGGTGCTGGCCTTCGGGGAACTGGAGGTCGACACCGAGGGCATGGAGGTGCGCAAGGCCGGGCAGCCGGTCGCGCTCACGCCGACCGAGATGCGGCTGCTGCTGGAGTTCTCCTCGGCGCCGGGCACGGTGCTGTCGCGGGACAAGCTGCTGGAGCGGGTGTGGGACTACGGCTGGGGCGGGGACACCCGCGTCGTCGACGTCCATGTGCAGCGGCTGCGGCAGAAGATCGGCCAGGACCGCATCGAGACGGTCCGCGGCTTCGGCTACAAGTTGAAGGCCTGAGCGGGGCGGGCATGCGGGGGATGTTCAGACGCCCGGCAGCGTCCGGTGTGGCGCCCGTGGCGGGCCGAGGATCAGGCATCCGTACGGGACCGGGTACGGACGGCGGTACGGGCGGTGGCATGGGTGACCGTACGGGCGTGGGCCCGGGCAGAAGGGGGCGCACGGGCATGCGCGTGCGCCGGCGCTTGGGCAGCCGCGTGGGCAGCGTGGGCAGTCGCGTGGCCATCCGCACGGGCCTGCGCTGGAAGCTGAGCGCGGCGATCGCGCTGGTCGGCGCGCTCGTGGCGATCGTGCTGAGCCTGGTGGTGCACAACGCGGCGCGGGTCTCGATGCTGGACAACGCGCGCGACCTCGCCGACGAGCGGATCCAGATCGCCCAGCGCAGCTACGAGCAGTCCAAGCGGCTGAACTTCCCGAACGCCACGATCGATGACCCGGAGCTGCCGGCGGCGCTGCGGGAGAAGGTCGAGGAGGGCCGGCGGGCCACCTATGTGACCGACACGGCGAACGGCACGCCCGACATATGGGCGGCTGTGCCGCTCAACAACGGGCGCGTCATGTCCCTGCACACCGGGTTCACCGACCGCAGCGAGGACATCCTCGCCGACCTCGACCAAGCCCTGCTCATCGGCTCCATCGCGGTGGTCTTCGGCGGCAGCGCGCTCGGCGTGCTCGTCGGCGGGCAGCTGTCGCGTCGGCTGCGCAAGGCGGCGGCCGCCGCGCACCAGGTCGCGAGCGGGGAGCCGGACGTCCGGGTGCGGGACGCCATCGGGGGTGTCGTACGGGACGAGACCGACGATCTGGCGAGCGCGGTGGACGCCATGGCGGACGCGCTGCAGCAGCGGCTGGAGGCGGAGCGGCGGGTGACGGCGGACATCGCGCACGAACTGCGCACGCCGGTGACGGGTCTGCTGACGGCGGCGGAACTCCTGCCCCCCGGCCGGCCCACCGAACTGGTCCTGGACCGGGCCAAGGCCATGCGCACGCTCGTCGAGGACGTCCTGGAGGTGGCCCGTCTGGACAGCGCCTCGGAGCGGGCCGAGTTGCAGGACATCATGCTGGGCGAGTTCGTCAGCCGGCGGGTCGCGGTGAAGGATCCCGCCATCGAGGTGCGGGTCGTCCACGAGTCGGAGGTCACCACCGACCCGCGGCGCCTGGAGCGGGTGCTGTTCAACCTGCTGGCGAACGCGGCGCGGCACGGCAGGCCGCCGATCGAGGTCACGGTCGAGGGCCGGGTCATCCGGGTCCGCGACCACGGCCCCGGCTTCCCCGAGGACCTGCTCGCGGCCGGACCCAGCCGCTTCCGCACGGGCAGCAGCGACCGCTCGGGCCGCGGCCACGGCCTCGGCCTGACGATCGCGGCAGGTCAGGCCCGGGTCCTGGGCGCCCGTCTGACCTTCCGCAACGTCCGCCCGGCCGGCGCTCCGGACCACGTCCCGTCGGAAGGCGCGGTAGCCGTCCTCTGGCTGCCGGAGCACGCACCGACGAACACGGGGAGCTACCCGATGCTGCCGTAGCGGCGCCGGGGGAAAAGGCCGCGGTGGGCGAGGGCTGGGGCCAGGCTCCTCACTCCGCTCGGTCAGCGAGTACATCTTTCAGCGCGTCCGGCGTTTGAGAACGAGTACAACCGTCCCCAGCCCCCACCCACCCGCGGGGGCGATCTTTCAGCCCGTCCGGCGTTTGAGGACGAGGCCGAAGGCCGATAGCGGGGGTCCAGGGGGCGGCAGCCCCCTGGCGGGGTCGAAGGGGCGGAGCCCCTTCAAGGATGGGACGGGTAGGGGCGGCGGGGGCGACACAAAAGGGCGAAGCCCCCGGGCAGAACACCCGAGGGCCCACAAGCCCGGCACGGCACCGCACCGCCCGCTCAGACGGCCTCCACCACGGCAACCTGGGCCGAAGAACCGTCCGCAGCCCCGGCATCCTCCTTGGGCCCCGCCCCCCTGAGCGGCACCTCCTTGACGAACACCGCCGCGACCAACGCCACCACGGCGACCACGGCCCCCAGCAGAAACGCCGAGTGCGTCCCCGCCGACACCGCGTGCTGATACGCCTCCCGCACAGCCACCGGCAACTGCGCCAGACTCGCCGCGTCCAGCTGCGCCGACTGCTCGGTCACCTTCGCCCCCAGCTGCCCGCCCCGCTCGGCCATCACGTCCTGCACCCGGCTGTTGAACAGCGCGCCCATGATCGCCACGCCGAACGAGGACCCGAGCGTACGGAAGAGCGTGGTGGACGAGGAGGCGACCCCCATGTCCTTCATCTCGACGCTGTTCTGCGCGACCAGCATGGTGATCTGCATCAGACAGCCCATACCGAACCCGACCACGGCCATGTACACCCCGGACGTGAGCCGGCTGGTGTCGGTGTCCATCAGCGACAGCAGATACAGCCCGAGGACCATCAGCACGCTGCCGACCAACGGGAACACCTTGTACCGCCCGGTGTTCGTGGTCACCCGCCCCGCGACCATCGACGTGACCAGCATCGCGCCGAGCATCGGCAGCAACAGCAGCCCGGAGTTCGTGGCGGAAGCGCCCTGCACCGACTGCTGGTACAGCGGCAGGAACAGCGTCGCCCCGAACATCACGAACCCGGTGATGAACCCGATCACGGACATCAGCGTGAAGTTCCGGCTACGGAATATGTGCAGCGGCACCACCGGCTCCGCCGCCTTGGTCTGCCAGAACACGAACCCGACGAGCGCCGCGACCCCGATCCCGATGAGCTCCATGATCATCGCGGACGTCCACGCGTACTCGGTACCGCCCCATGTGGTGACCAGCACGATCGCGGTGATGCCCACCGTCAGCAGCGCCGCGCCCAGATAGTCGATCCGCGCCTGCGCCCGCTTCTTCGGCAGATGCAGGACGACACTGATCGCGGCGAGCGCCACGACACCGAGCGGCAGGTTGATGTAGAACGCCCAGCGCCAGCCCCAGTGGTCGGTGATGGTGCCTCCGACGAGCGGCCCGCCGATCATCGCCAGCGCCATCACGCCGGCCATCATGCCCTGGTACTTGCCCCGCTCCCGCGGCGGAATCAGATCACCGATGATCGCCATGACGCCGACCATCAGACCGCCGGCGCCCAGTCCCTGCACGGCCCGGAACGCGATCAGCTGTCCCATGTCCTGGGCCATACCGCTCAGCGCGGACCCGATCAGGAACAGCACGATGGACACCATGAAGACGCCCTTGCGCCCGTACATGTCACCGAGCTTGCCCCACAGCGGAGTGGAGGCCGCGGTCGCCAGGGTGTAGGCCGTCACGACCCACGACAGATGTTCGAGCCCGCCCAGCTCACCCACGATCGTCGGCATCGCGGTGCCCACGATCATGTTGTCGAGCATCGCGAGCATCATCGTGATCATCAGAGCCAGCAGGACGACCCGTACGCTCTTCGGCTGCTTCCCGTCGGCCGGCTCCGCCGCCCCCGGCCCGACTGTCTTCCCGTCCGCCATGGTTCCCACTCCCCCGGCCACTCCCCGGCCACTCGCTTCCACTTACTTGCCGCCCGGCTAGTTGTCTACACTCGGGAAGGTAGGCGCGTAACTAGCCGGGCGTCAAGTAAGTTTTGTGGAAAGCCGAGGAGTACGAGGATGGGCGGCACCATGGACGGCACCAAGCAGCGGCGCCGCGGGAACACCCGCCAGCGCATCCAGGACGTGGCCCTCGAACTCTTCGCCGAGCAGGGCTACGAGAAGACCTCCCTGCGCGAGATCGCCGAGCGCCTGGAGGTCACGAAGGCGGCCTTGTACTACCACTTCAAGACCAAGGAAGAGATCATCGTCAGCCTCTTCGAGGACCTGACGAAACCGATCGAGGACCTGATCGACTGGGGTAAGCGGCAGCCGCACTCACTTGAGACGAAGCAGGAGATCGTACGCCGCTACAGCCAGGCCCTGCTCGACGCGGAACCGCTGTTCCGCTTCATGCAGGAGAACCAGGCGACGGTCCGCGAGCTGAGCATCGGTGAGATGTTCAAGAACCGCATGCTCGGCATGCGGGACATCGTCATCGATCCGGACGCCGACCTCGTCGACCAGGTCCGCTGCATCAGCGCCCTGTTCACGATGCATGCCGGGATGTTCGTGATGAAGGACGTCGAAGGCGACCCCGAGGAAAAGCGCAAGGCCATCCTCGAAGTCGCCACTGACCTGATCACCCAGGCGCACAAGGGCGCCTGAACGGCTCGGCGTCTCAGATCTTCAGGCCCTTGGCACGAAGGAAGGACACCGGGTCGACCGCGGAACCGTAGTTGGCGGTCCTGCGGATCTCGAAGTGCAGGTGCGGCCCACTGGAGTTACCGGTATTGCCGGACTTGGCTATGTTCTGACCGGTCTTGACGACCTGGCCGGCCTTCACGTCGATGCGCGACAGGTGGGCGTACTGGGAGTACGTCCCGTTGCCGTGCTTGATGACGATGGCGTTGCCGTACGCGGGACCGTCACCGGCGCCGTTGCCGCCGGCCTTGACGACGGTGCCGCCGTGCGCGGCCACGACCTGGGTGCCGCTGGGGACGGCGAAGTCCTGCCCGCTGTGGGTGGACTGCCACATGCCGCCGGCCTGCGCGAAGCTGGCGGACTTCGTGTACTTCTTCACCGGGCTGACCCAGGAGGCGGCGGCCTTGGCGGCAGCCTTCTTCACGGCGGCGCTCTGCGCCTGGACGGCGGTGGAGGTGCCGGGGCCGGAGCTCATCTCGGCGGCGACCGCGCCTCCGGCGCCCAGCACGACCGAGGCCCCCAGGCCGGCGGCCAGCACAGCGGCACGGGTGCGGAAGGTGGACGTACGGGACGGGCGGAAGGAGAAGCGCGGGGACATGCGAAACCTCATGGGGAAGACGACAGGGAAAACCACCCGACGCTCAGGCATTCGCCGGATGGCCATCCCTTGGTAACCCGGGCCCCGCCGCTGGCCAAAACCCTCCATCTACGACGGACGCTAGTACTCCCCCATAAAAATCACCGCATCTTGACAGAGCAGCCATTCCGGACGAACCAGCACGGATACCGAAACCTACGGATGATTTCGGCGAGGAACGTCCCTTTTGTCCATCAGCCCGTTTCCACTATTCCCACTAGTAACGGACAAATCGCCTGTGCGGCATGTCACCGCTGAGCGCAATCGCGAGACCTCGGAATGTGACGGGCGCTACGCCGCTACTCCGCCTCCGACGCCGCCGACGGGGAGATCCCAGAGGCGCCGCAGGGACACCTCGGGGACACCACAGGGGCGTCCGCAAGAGCCTCGCACTGGACGCCTACGCACCCTCGCCCGCCGCACCGTCCTGAATCCGTACTGCCCCATGTGACGTACATCTCTGGCCACTTACCGCCCAGTAACCCTATCTTTCCCCTCACGCCATCCCCACCCACGAACATGCACGCGACAACAACACAGCGCACGTGACGTGAGAGGACCCCCCACATGACGCTTCGCCGCCCCTGGGCGCGCCGCATCGCGGTCAGTACCGTCTCCGCGACCGCCCTCATGGCACTCGTGGTCCCCGCCCAAGCCGCGACCACGGCCACCGCGACGAGCACCTCCACCGCCACCACGGCCGCCGCCGAGGACGTCGACTACGACACCTGGCAGAAGGACTGCCAGGCGGTGATGGACCAGGCGCTGCCCTATCTGAAGCAGCGGATCGCGAACACCAAGCCGGGTGAGAAGCAGGCGATCGTCTTCGACATCGACAACACCACCCTGGAGACAGACTTCGGCTTCAGCTACCCGCAGCCGGCCAACGGGCCGGTCCTGGAGGCCGCCGAGTACGCCCAGCAGCACGGCGTCTCCCTGTTCTTCGTGACCGCCCGCCCGGGCATCATCGCCTCGGTGACCGACTACAACCTCAAGCACGTCGGCTACCAGGTCTCCGGCCTCTACGTCCGCAGCTTCGGCGACCTCTTCAAGGATGTCGCCCAGTACAAGACGGCCCAGCGCGTCGCCATCGAGAACAAGGGCTACACGATCATCGCGAACATCGGCAACAGCGCCACCGACCTGTCGGGCGGCCACGCCGAGAAGACGTTCAAGCTGCCGGACTACGACGGCCAGTTGTCGTAGGACGGCGGCATGCCGAAGGGGCCGGTGCTCGAAAGCACCGGCCCCTTCAGTGGTTGACGCTTACGCGTCCTTGCTCAGGTTCGGGCCGCTCGAAGGACCGGCCGCCTGCTCGATCGGCGGGACGTCCGGCAGCGCCGACTTCTCCTCACCCCGGAAGGTGAAGGTCTTGGCCTCGCCCTCGCCCTCGGTGTCCACGACCACGATGTGACCGGGACGCAGCTCGCCGAAGAGGATCTTCTCCGACAGCGAGTCCTCGATCTCGCGCTGGATGGTCCGGCGCAGCGGTCGGGCGCCCAGCACGGGGTCGTAACCCTTCTTGGACAGCAGCTCCTTGGCGGACTGGGAGAGCTCGATGCCCATGTCCCGGTCCTTCAGGCGCTCGTCCACCTTGCCGATCATCAGGTCGACGATCCGCAGGATGTCGCCCTGGGTCAGCTGCGGGAAGACGACCACGTCGTCGACGCGGTTGAGGAACTCGGGGCGGAAGTGCTGCTTGAGCTCGTCCGACACCTTGTTCTTCATGCGCTCGTAGTTGGTCTTCGTGTCACCCGAGGCCGCGAAGCCCAGGTTGAAGCCCTTGGAGATGTCCCGGGTGCCGAGGTTGGTCGTCATGATGATGACCGTGTTCTTGAAGTCCACGACCCGGCCCTGGGAGTCGGTCAGGCGACCGTCCTCCAGGATCTGCAGCAGCGAGTTGAAGATGTCCGGGTGGGCCTTCTCGACCTCGTCGAAGAGGACGACGGAGAACGGCTTGCGGCGGACCTTCTCGGTCAGCTGGCCGCCCTCTTCGTAGCCCACGTAGCCGGGGGGCGAACCGAAGAGACGCGACACCGTGTGCTTCTCGCTGAACTCCGACATGTCGAGGGAGATCAGCGCGTCCTCGTCACCGAAGAGGAACTCGGCGAGCGCCTTGGACAGCTCGGTCTTACCGACACCGGACGGACCGGCGAAGATGAACGAACCACCCGGACGCTTCGGGTCCTTCAGACCGGCGCGCGTACGGCGGATCGCCTTCGACAGCGCCTTGACGGCGTCGTTCTGGCCGATGACCCGCTTGTGGAGCTCGTCCTCCATGCGGAGCAGTCGGCTGGACTCCTCCTCGGTCAGCTTGAAGACCGGGATGCCGGTGGCGGTCGCGAGGACCTCGGCGATCAGCTCGCCGTCGACCTCGGCGACGACGTCCATGTCGCCGGCCTTCCACTCCTTCTCCCGCTTGGCCTTCGCGGCGAGGAGCTGCTTCTCCTTGTCGCGCAGGGAGGCGGCCTTCTCGAAGTCCTGCGAGTCGATCGCGGACTCCTTGTCCCGGCGGACACCGGCGATCTTCTCGTCGAACTCGCGCAGGTCCGGCGGCGCGGTCATCCGGCGGATGCGCATCCTCGATCCGGCCTCGTCGATCAGGTCGATCGCCTTGTCCGGCAGGAAGCGGTCCGAGATGTACCGGTCGGCCAGGGTGGCGGCCTGGACCAGCGCCTCGTCGGTGATGGAGACCCGGTGGTGGGCCTCGTACCGGTCACGCAGACCCTTGAGGATCTCGATCGTGTGCGGCAGGGACGGCTCGGCGACCTGGATGGGCTGGAAGCGGCGCTCGAGGGCCGCGTCCTTCTCCAGGTGCTTGCGGTACTCGTCCAGCGTGGTCGCACCGATGGTCTGCAGCTCACCGCGGGCCAGCATCGGCTTCAGGATGGAAGCCGCGTCGATGGCGCCCTCGGCGGCACCCGCACCGACCAGCGTGTGCAGCTCGTCGATGAACAGGATGATGTCGCCGCGGGTGCGGATCTCCTTGAGCACCTTCTTCAGGCGCTCCTCGAAGTCACCGCGGTAGCGGGAGCCGGCGACCAGCGCGCCGAGGTCAAGCGTGTAGAGGTGCTTGTCCTTCAGCGTCTCGGGCACCTCGCCCTTGACGATGGCCTGGGCGAGACCCTCGACGACGGCGGTCTTGCCGACGCCGGGCTCACCGATCAGGACCGGGTTGTTCTTGGTACGGCGGGACAGCACCTGCATGACCCGCTCGATCTCCTTCTCGCGCCCGATGACCGGGTCGAGCTTGGACTCACGAGCGGCCTGGGTGAGGTTCCGGCCGAACTGGTCGAGGACCAGGGACGTCGAGGGGGTGCCCTCGGCAGGCCCGCCGGCGGTGGCGGTCTCCTTGCCCTGGTAACCGGAGAGCAGCTGGATGACCTGCTGCCGCACCCGGTTGAGATCTGCGCCCAGCTTGACCAGGACCTGGGCGGCGACGCCCTCGCCCTCGCGGATCAGGCCGAGCAGGATGTGCTCCGTGCCGATGTAGTTGTGGCCCAGCTGAAGGGCCTCGCGGAGCGACAGCTCCAGGACCTTCTTGGCACGGGGGGTGAAGGGGATGTGCCCGGACGGGGCCTGCTGCCCCTGCCCGATGATCTCCTCCACCTGCTGGCGGACCGCCTCGAGCGAAATCCCGAGGCTCTCAAGGGCCTTGGCGGCGACACCCTCACCCTCGTGGATCAGGCCCAGGAGGATGTGCTCGGTGCCGATGTAGTTGTGGTTGAGCATCCGGGCTTCTTCCTGAGCCAGGACGACAACCCGCCGCGCGCGGTCGGTGAACCTCTCGAACATCGTTAATCGCTCCTCAGAGCGGTCAGGCAGTGGGGGGAACTTCCCCTCCCTGTCCTTCCGCAGCTTAGTCCCGCAAGCGGGGACCGCTCATTCCAACTGCCGACACCGTCGATGGCCTCCTGACCCCGAACGCCGACATCTGCTCCAACCCGATGGTGCGAGACGATGTTCCCGCAGGCCAGGTGGTTACCCTCACCATCAGTACGCCGATGGCGAACGTGAGACCCACTGTCCTGCGTGTCGCCCCCTCCCACTAGGGATGTCTTACCCGCTGGGACTGACACTCCATGCCGCGCCCCCCGGTTCCCTCCGCTACGGGCGAACAACCTTGCGCCACCCCACACCCCCGAGCGCCCCCTTTTTCGACACTCTGAGCAGCCAAGGGAACACCCAGCGTAACCAGTACGCCTTTTCGGTGGTTTCACTTGGCATGGCTGGCACACGCCCCGCGTTCGTCACGGACTCCGCCACGATCCCCTTCCCCCGTCGGCCGCTCGATCCGAGCGATCAGGTCCGCCGGTGGTACGAGAACGAACTGGGCTGGCCGGCGGTGCCCGGGACACCCGGATCCCCGCTGTGGCTGCGTGTCGGTCCGCGCTTCGACGTCCTGGACGTCCCGGCCGAGGCGGGCCGCGCGGCCCTGCGCCATCTGACGCCGGTCTCGCCGGTGGCCGTCCAGGGCGACCGGATGCGGCTGCTCGTGGCCGCGGGCAGCGCGGAGGAGGTGCCGGGGGTGCTGGACTGGCTGGAGTGGGGCGCACTGCCCCTGGACCTGACGGCGCTCGGCGAGGGCGACCTCATGGAGGCTCCCCTGCCACCCGGTCCGGGGTCGGTCACGGCCGTACGGCGCCCTGTCGATCCGATGCCGAGGGGGGCCGTACGGCGTCCTGGCCCGCAGGGGCCCCGCGGAATGCGGCCGCTCCCCCTGGACCGCTCCGCTTCAGTACAGGGGGCCGCCGTGTGGCTGCGACCCCCCGAGCCCGGGGGCGAGGTCGAGGCCTCGCTGCCGACGCTGTCGGCTTTGGGGGGCGGTGGGGGCGCCCCCGATCTCGTGCGGGTTCTGGACACGGTGGCAACGCACTGCCACCGACTGTGGCTGCGACGCGTGTGCGCCCAGTCGTCGGCTGCCTGTCCGTAGATCAGGCGTTGGCCTTCTCGTATGCCTCGCGAATGCTCGCCGGGACGCGGCCGCGGTCGTTGACCTCGTAACCGTTCTCCTTGGCCCACGCGCGGATCTGCGCGGTGTCCTGGCTGCCACCGGAAGCGGCGCGTGCCTTTCCACGCCCACCCGAAGCGCGACCTCCGGTACGACGGCCACCCTTCACGTAAGGCTCGAGAAGGCCACGGAGCTTGTCCGCATTGCCAGTCGTGAGATCGATCTCGTACGTCTTGCCGTCCAGCGCGAACGTCACGGTCTCGTCCGCCTCGCCACCGTCGAGGTCGTCGACAAGAAGGACCTGAACCTTCTGTGCCACCGGATTTCCTTTCATCGATAACTTGAGGGTCGGGGGTCTGCGGCATCCGCCGTTTCGCCGCCCCCTGTTATATGCAGTACAGCAGTACGTCGGAAAGCAAACCGCTTTTGCCGGAAAAACACAAACCCTCGGGAGAGACCACTGGCCGACTGTGGTCCGGAAACGTGCGCGTTTCGGACATAGGGCACCTGGGCATGGACTGCCCGACGGAATACGCCGCCCGGAAGCCGATCCTCGGCGATCACAGATGCAGAAGCATCCGGCTGTTGCCCAAGGTGTTCGGTTTCACCCGTTCGAGACCGAGGAACTCCGCCACACCCTCGTCATAGGAACGCAGCAGCTCCGCGTAGACATCGGTGTCCACCGGTGTCTCACCGATCTCGACGAAGCCGTGCTTGCCGAAGAAGTCCACTTCGAAGGTCAGACAGAAAACCTTGCGAACGCCGAGCCAGCGCGCGGTGTGCAGCAACTTCTCCAGCAACTGATGACCGACACCGACACCCTTCAGGCCGGGCTTCACCGCGAGAGTGCGGACTTCCGCCAGGTCTTCCCACATCACGTGCAGGGCACCGCAGCCGACGAGCTCGCCGTTGTCGTCCCGTTCCGCGACCCAGAACTCCTGGATGTCCTCGTAAAGCGTCACTGTCGCTTTGTCGAGCAGGATGCGACGCCGGACGTACTCGTCAAGGAGACGACGCACCGCCGGGACATCGCCGGTACGGGCCCGCCGGACGGTGATGGCTTTAGCGGTGACTTCCGGGCTCTCCGCCGCGGGGCTCTCGGCCGAGTGACTCTCTGCTGACATGTGCGGACGCTATCGCCCGCCGGGCTCCTGCGCCGAGCCGGGGTTCTCACGGGCGGTATCAGGGCGGGTATCCGGTCCGGTATCGGCGCTGGTATGAGGGGCTGTATCGGCGTCGGTATCGGTATCGGTGCTCGTAACGCGGCGCGTATCGGGCGGTTCCGTGGGTTCGGGTGTTTCCGGGCCCTGGACGATGCGTACGGCGTCCCGCAGGGCGTGGCGCTGTTCGTCGCTCATCATGCCGAAGAAGGCGACGAGCGCGGCGGCGGGGTTGTCACTCTGGGACCAGGCGTCGTTCATCAGGGCGGCGGCGTAGGCGGCTCGTGTGGAGACCGCCTCATATCGATAGGCCCGGCCTTCCGCTTCGCGGCGTACCCAACCCTTCTGATGGAGATTGTCCAAAACGGTCATCACCGTGGTGTACGCGATGGACCGTTCCTGCTGAAGATCTTCCAGGACTTCTCGAACGGTCACCGGGCGGTTCCACTTCCACACCCGCGTCATGACCGCGTCTTCGAGTTCTCCCAATGGGCGAGGCACAACTCAGCACAATAGTGGGAGATCTGGTCGTTGGCGTGCCGGACGTGCACTTTCTCCAGAAAACGGGAAGAAAAAGGGCGTACGACTCGGAAAGCGTTGCGGCTTGGAGTCGTACGCCGGGTTCAGGCCGCCGGGCCTGGGCGTCCGGGGCTAGGCGTCCGGATTCGTGGAGGCCGGGCGAGCGGCCTCCACGCGCGCGAGGGCGGCGTCCACGGCCGCGTCCTCCTTGGCCTTGTTGGCTCCGCCCTGGGTCTTCACGATCACCCTGATCACACCGATGAAGAACACGGCCATGACGGCCGGGGGGAGGAGTGCGGAGACGTAGTCCATGCGTCCAGGGTAGCCAGGGGGCGGGGTGCGGTACCGCCCGGGTCTCAGCCTGCGGCCAGCTGCTGGGGCGGGTTCCCGGGTGGGGGTGTCGGTTTGCGCCGGGGGAAGACCTCGCCGGGGG
>NZ_LGUR01000004.1 GCF_001270495.1 Streptomyces viridochromogenes | reverse complement strand
CCAGGGGGGGGAGCCCCCTGGCGGGGGTGAGGGGGCGGAGCTCCTGGGGATGGGATGGGTAGGGGCGGCGGGGGCGAAGGAGTCGGGGTCAGTTTGACGGGTGGGGGGTTGAGCCGTACGCCGTGAGGAAGCGGTCTCGGAAGGAGCTCATCTTCCAGACGGGGGCCTTGGGGGCGGGCCGGAGGCCGTCCGTCCAGTTCCAGTCGGCGATCTTGTCCAGCACCTTCGGGTCCTTCGCGACGATCGAGATCGGGACGTCCCGGCTCGCCTTGGCGCCGCTGACGCGGGACATCGGCTGGTGGTCGCCGAGGAAGACGAGCACCGTGTCGTCGGTGCCGTAGCGCTCCAGCCATTGCGTGAGGCTGGCGACGGAGTACGAGATCGACTTGCCGTACTCCTGCTTGGAGCGGGTGGAGTCGGAGATGATGTCCGACGGTTTCGTGCCGGACTTCTGGATGGGCTTGAAGATCGAGCCGTCGCCGAGGTCGTTCCAGCCGACCATCTCGGGGATGGGGGCCCAGGGTTGGTGACTGGAGGTCAGGATGATCTCCGCCATCAGGGGCTTGTCGCGCTTCTTGCCGTGGACCTGACGCTGGAAGGCTTCGAGGGCGTACTGGTCGGGCATGGTCGACCAGCTGAACTTCGGTCCCTTGTAGCCGAGTCGGAAGGCGTTGTAGACCTTGTCCAGACCGAAGTACTTCTGTTCCGGCCAGCCCTTCTGCACGCCGGGCATCAGGCCGACCGTGTCCCAGTCGCCGGTCTTCTGGAATGCCTTGGTGAGGCTGAGGTGGTCGCTGGCCATGACGGTGCGGTAGCGCTGCTGGTTGTCGATCCACAGGCCGGAGAGGGTGGTGGAGTGGCCCAGCCAGCTGCTGCCGCCGAACGTCGCCGAGGTGAGCCAGCCGCTCTTGGCGTGGAAGCCGGCGTCCGCGAGGGCCTTGGTGCCGGTGTCGACGGTGCTTGTGACACCGGGGGCGATCTGCGGGTCCTCGAGTGCGCTGCGGCCGTAGCTCTCGATGAAGGTGAACAGGACGTCCTTGCCGCGTAGGTCCGGGACCAGTTGGGCGGGGGGCGTGTTGCCGAACGTGTCCGACTTGGTGTCCTTCGCGAACTCCGCCTCGTCGCGGAGGGTGTTCATCGCGCGGTGTGCCTGGAGCTTGAGGACGGCTGCGGTGTGCTCCGCGGCGATCGGAATGCCGGCGACCTGGAGCCCGAAGGCCGTGCAGGTGATCCAGACGGTGCCGGCGATGAGAGCGCCCTTGGACGCGGTTGTTCTGTGGTGGGCCAGGACGTTGGCGATGCGGATGGTGGCCAGGGCGACGAGGGTTATGAGGAGTACGACCAGGAGGATGACGCCGATGGTGAGGAGGGTGGTGGTCGTGCCGCCGAGGGAGTCCTTCAGGTACGACTGGGCGTCGTCCAGGAGTTCCCAGTCCAGGACGACGTTGAAGCCGCGGCCCAGGTATTCGTTGTAGCCGATGTCGAGGATGTTGAGGGTGGTCAGAGCGCCCAGGAAGGCGCCGGAGAGCGCGGCGACGATCAGGCGGGGGCGGCGGGGGAGGGCGAGGAGGAGGGCGGCTCCGATGATGGCCTCTGCGGGGAGGCGTATGAACTCCGCGGCCTTGAGGTTGTCCGGGGTGTTCGGCATCTGTAGGCAGATGTGGATGAGGGCGGCGGCCAGGGCCGTGAGGGTCCAGCGGAGGTAGGGGGTGGGGGGTCTGGCCTCGGCTTCGCCTTCGGCCGAGTTGTTCCCACCCGCACCACCCGTGCGGCTTTCGTCGTCGGGTGCGGGTGGCCCCTGTGGGGCCTCCTCGCCGTCGGCGGCCGCGGGTTCGTTGGTGGTGGGTGCGGGTTCTTCGGCCGCTGGGAAGGGCTGGTCGGTTGGCGGCGGTGCGGAGCCGTCGGTCGCAGGGGCGGACTCGTCAGTCGCCGGGACGGACTCCTCGGCGGCCGGGATGGACTCCTGCGTCGCCGGGACGGGCCCTTCGGCCACCGGGATGGACTCCTCCGTCGCCGGGACGGGCCCCTCGGCCACCGGGATGGACTCCTCCGTCGCCGGGACGGGCCCTTCGGCCACCGGGATGGACTCCTCCGTCGCCGGGGCGGACCCTTCGGCCACCGGGATGGACTCCTCCGTCGCCGGGGCGGACCCCTCCGTCGCCGGGACGGGCCCCTCGGCCACCGGGGCGGCCCCTTCGGTCGCCGGGGCGGACCCGTCGGCCACCGGGGCGGACTCCTCCGTCGCCGGGGCGGAGTCCTCTGTCGCCGGTGTCGGTGCCGGCGTCGGCCCGTCCGGCGGTGGTGTTTCAGCCGTTGCCTCGTCGGCAGGTGTCTCGGCGGGCACGGCGGCGTTCTTGCCCGGCAGTTGACGTAGGCGCGTGAAGACAGGCACCCGAAGGTCCTTCCGTGCGAGGCCCCTGGTGGAGTGGTGCGGCGGACCCGCCCGGGCCCGCCACACCCTCGTACGGTCCGCCGTCGGCAGGTGTTCAGCCGGCGCGCCCCAGCGCTCGGCAAACACCCGGCAAACGCCAGGCCAACCGGCCCGCGGGGGCCCGTCTCACGCCCCGCCCACCGCCGTCAGCAGGGCCAACGGCGCTGCCGCCGAGCGGGATTCGCGTACGCACGCGTGCGGGTACGGCACCGGTTCCGCGTGGGTGTCGCGGCCGTACCCGGCGAGGACCTCGGGGAGGCGGTGGCCGGTTGTCGTCGCCGCGTCCACCAGGGCGTGGGCGACGGTGCGGGCCTCGTCGTGCAGGCCGTAGCGGGCCAGGCCCAGGGTGATCAGGGCGTTGTCGTGCGGCCAGACCGAGCCCCGGTGGTAGGAGAGGGGGTGGTAGGCCGGTTGGCCGGCGGCCAGGGTTCGTACGCCCCAGCCGGAGAAGAAGTCCGGTTCGAGGAGGCGGCGGCCCACCGACTCGCCGTACTCCTTGTCGAGCAGCCCCGACCACAGCAGATGCCCCGCGTCCGACGCCAGCGCGTCCACCTGGCGGCCCTCCCCGTCCAGCGCCAGGGCGGGGAAGGAGTGCTCCGGCATCCAGAAGTCCTGCTGGAAGCGGTCCCGGAGGTCGGCTGCCGCCTGCTCCAGGAGGGCCGCGTAGGTCTCGTCCTGCCAAGCCGTGCGGGCCAGCCATGCCGTGCGGCGCAGGGCGTCGTACGCGTAGCCCTGGGCGCCCGCCGCCGTCACCGCGCCCGCGGGGCGGGTGCCGTCGGCCGAGCAGATCGCGCCGGGGGAGTCCTTCCAGTTCTGGTTGGCCAGGCCGCCCTGGTCGGCCCGGTAGACCAGATAGCCGCGGGAGGTCAGGCCGCCGTGGTCGAGCATCCAGCCGATCGCCGCGCGGGCGTGGGGTTCGAGGCGGCGGGCCAGGGCCGCGTCGCCCGTCTGGTCCACGTATGCGCCCAGGAGGATCAGGAAGAGCGGCGTCGCGTCCACCGAGCCGTAGTAGCGGGCGTACGGCACCTGCCCGAAGTGCGCCAGTTCGCCGTGCCGTACCTCGTGAACGATCTTGCCGGGCTGGGAGACCGCGTCGACGCCGGACTCCGTGGCCTGGGTCGCGGCCAGGGCCGGGAGGGTGGCGGCGGCCAGTTGGGGGCGGTAGGGGAGGGCGAAGAGGGAGGTGAGGAGGGCGTCTCGGCCGAGAAGGGTCAGGAACCACGGGGCGCCGGCCGCCGGGACGCGCAGTTCCTCGCCGTCGGGGCCGGTCGCCGGGACCTGGAGCGCGGCCAGGTCGGCGAGGCCGCGGGCGCAGGCGGCGGCCAGTTCGGGCCAGCCGGTCGGGAAGGCCACCCCTTCTACGAACTCGCCCTCCAGAGCGATGAGTTGGTCGGTGAGGGCCGAGGGCGAGCGTGGGACGCGCAGGGCGCGTTTGTCGCCGTGGGGGCGGGCCATCACTCGGAGGGTCAGTTCCGTTGTGCCGTGGGGGGGCAGGTCCAGGGTCCAGATCAGGCGGCGGGCGCCTGTGCCCGTTTCCTCCACGGCGTCCGGGGCGGGGTCGGCCGTCACGGTCGTCAGGGAGCGCCATTCGCCCCGCCGGTACGCGAACTCCACTCCGTGGTCGAGGACTTGACGGGAGCGGGTGGCGCCCGCCTTGGCGTAGGTGCGGTGGTCCGAGCGGAGTTCGAACTGGTCGGTGAAGTCGGCGTCGGCGGTGACGGCGATGCGGATCGTCGTCGGGGTCGGGCGGTTGCTGGTCACTCGGAGAGACTCGATGAACGAGCCGTCGCCAACCGCCTGTTCGCGGAAGAGGGTGTAGGCCGGGGGTTCGTTGCGACCGCCGCGGGGGACCAGCACGCAGCGGGCCGTGTCTCCGTCGGCGACCGGGGTCAGGGTCTCGGGTACCGCTCCGTCCACGGTGAGCTGCCAGCGGCTCAGGTGGCGGGCGTCGCGTACGAATAATCCCTCCGGGGAGCCGGCGGCCCGTACGCCGCTGATGTCCCCGCCGTCACCCACGGCGGCGAACGTGCCCCCGTACACGAGCAGATGATGCCGGTCCGTCATCCCCGGATACCTCCCTTGAGTTCGTTGACCGCAGTGGTTTCGGTCGGGCTGTGCAGCGGACTGAGCGGCGGGCTGTGCAGCAGGTCGAGCGTGAGCGCGGCGGTCCAGCTGAAGCCGGTCGCCCCGCATGCCTCGCCGGTGTACGGGTCCACGTACTCGGCGAAGTCCGAGCTCTGTGCGATGTCCAGGACCGCCTCGCGCAGGGCGTCGGCTCGTCGGTGCTCCCCTTGCGTCCGCAGGCCCCGCTCCAGCAGCCAGTTGGTGTTGAACCAGGCCGGGCCGCGCCAGTAGCGGTGCGGGTCGAAGGCCTCGCCGAGGAGGTCGTAACTCGGCACGAGCCGGGTCGAGGTGCCGAGGCCGAAGTGCTCGGACGTCGTCGTCCGGACCAGGTCTGTGGCGATGTCCCGCGGCAGGCCGGGCAGGAGGAGGGGGAGCAGGCCCGAGACGCTGCGCTCGGGCACGAGTCCTGCGCCCCGTACGTCGCGGCAGAAGAACATGCCCTCCGCCGGGTCCCACAGCCGCTCGACCAGCGCCGCCGTCAGCCGTTCCGCGCGTGCGCGGCGGGCCGTGCCGGTGGCGCCCAGTTCGTCGGCGATCCGGGCGAGCGCGTGCTCGGAGGCGATGAGCAGGGCGTTGAAGGCAGGGTCCTCGACCGCGAAGTCGCCCTCGCCCGCCCGTGTCCCGCCGCCGCCCTCGGCCGAGGCCGAGGCCCTGCGGGGTGCCCCCTTGATTCCGCTGTTTCCGCCGTCGGTGTAGCCGCCGTCCCGGTAGTCCGTCGCCAGTCGTACGTATCGGCCGTAGTCCAGGTCCGTCGGGCGGTCCTCGGGGGCCCCGTGGTCGAGGTCGGCGCGGCGGAAGGAGCGGGCCGGGGCCGGGGTGACGCGGGCGAGCGGGGCGTCCCAGCAGGGGCTGTTGTCCATGCCCTGTTCCCAGGGGTGCACGACCGACGCGAGGCCGCCGCCGCCCAGGTCCCGGCGGTGCAGCAGATAGCGGTGCCAGGCGGCCAGGCGGGGATACATCCGGGGGAGGAAGCCGCGCGCCCGGGACAGTACCGGGTCGGCGAGGTGCACCAGCCAGGCCGCCAGCGCGTGCACCGGTGGCTGCACGATGCCGGAGGTCTGTACGGTGCGCGGGGCGCCCGCGGCGCGGCCCGCGGTCGAGGAGCGCCAGAAGTCGGGGCTCGGGAAGTAGGCGTCGAGGGGGACCGAGGGGTTGAAGACGATGTGCGGGACACGGCCGTCGCCCCACTGGGCGGCGAGCAGGGTCTCCAGCTCCGTCTGTGCCCGTAACGGCGAGACGTGCCTCAGGCCGATCGCGATGAACGCCGAGTCCCAGGACCACTGGTGCGGATACAGGCTGCGGGAGGGGACGGTGGACGCGCCGGTCCAGTTGGCCTCCAGCACTCGGGCGGCCCTGACGTGCAGCGAATCCGCCACAGAGGGCGGATCGTATGCGATGTCACGCGCCGTGGGACGGGCTGTGAGCTGGGCGATGCGATCCACTCGGGGCTCCCCGAAAGACGTTCGGCCGACCGGTTCGGTCATGGCTACCGTAGGGTTACGTCTATTTAACACGCAAAACCCAATATGTAATGCAGGGTTGAGGAACACAAGGGGGTGCGCATGAACGGGCGGCAAGGGCAGGGGCGGACGAGCAGGACGGGCCGAACGACCGGGACGACCGGGGCGGCCAGGACGGCCAGGACGACCAGGACGACCAGGGGGGTCGGCTCCGCCGGCGCCGGTGATCTGCTCGAACTCGTGCGCAGTGGGCGGGCCGTCACACGCGGCGCCCTCCAGCAGGCCACCGGCCTCTCCCGCGCCACTGTCGGTCAGCGCCTCGACCGGCTCTTCCGTGCGGGGTGGCTGCGCGAGGGGGCCGGGGGGCCGGTGGACTCGCCGCTGGGCGGACGGCCTGCCATCACCCTGGAGTTCGACGGCGAGCATGCCGTCGTCCTCGCCGCCGACCTGGACACCCGGCACGCGCGTGCCGCCGTACTGACCCTGACCGGCGAGATCCTCGCCGAGCACAGCGGCACGCTGGTCGTCGAGGACGGGCCGGACGTGGTGCTGGGCGAGCTGGGGCGCTGGTTCGCCGAGCTGCTGGAGAAGGCCGGGCGCAGGGCCGGCGAGGTGGGCGGCATCGGGCTCGCGGTGCCGGGACCGGTGGACAGCGAGACCGGCCGGGTGGTCCAGCCGCCGATCATGCCGGGCTGGGACGGCTACGACATAAGAGGGCGGCTGGGCAGGGCCTTCGCCGAGCGGACGGGGGCCGCGCCGGTCCCGGTCCTCGTCGACAACGACGCCAACCTCATGGCGTACGGCGAACAGCGCACCGGGTATCCGGAGTGCTCGGCGTTCGTGCTGGTGAAGGTGTCGACCGGCATCGGCGCCGGGGTCGTCGTGGACGGCTCCGTGTACCGGGGTATCGACGGGGGCGCGGGCGACATCGGGCACATCCGGGTGGGAGCCGACGCGCTGTGCCGGTGCGGCTCGTACGGCTGTCTGGCCGCCGTCGCCAGCGGTGGTGCCGTGGCCCGGCGGCTGGCCGAGACCGGGGTGCCCGCGGCCTCCGGCTCGGATGTGCGGGATCTGCTGGCGGCCGGGGATCCGGGGGCGGCCGCGCTGGCGCGGGAGGCCGGGCGGCAGGTCGGGGACGTGCTGGTGACCGTGGTGACGCTGCTCAACCCCGGGGTGCTGATGATCGCCGGGGATCTGGCGGGGACGCCCTTCGTCACCGGTGTGCGGGAGCTGCTGTATCAGCGGGCGCTGCCGCGCTCCACCGCTCATCTGGACGTCGTCACCTCACGGCTCGGGGAGCGGGCCGGGTTGGTGGGGGCCGGGGCGCTGGTCGTGGAGCATCTGTACGCACCGGAGCGGGTGGAGGAACGGCTGGTCGCGCTGGGTGTGTGACAGACGCGGGGTGGGTGAGCGCCAGACGCGGGGGTGGGTGGGTGACAGCGGTCCGGGGTGGGGTGCGACAGCTGTCCGGGGCGGGTGTGTGACAGCCGCCCGGATGGGTGAGCGGCAGCCGTCCGGGGAGGGTGTGTGACGGGCGCGTTTCCGTCCCGGGCGCACGTCCGCATGGTGAAATCCGGGGCTCTGTGGCAGCGTGATTCTCGCCACCCTTGATAAGGGTTGCGCTCAGATGAGCGGATCTTGAGCGGCTGCACTTCTCCAAGGGGTGGCACTCGGTGCCACCCCTTGATCGTTCATCGATCGAAATCAGACGTGCAGGATGGCTGCTCAGATGAGCGAGAAACCGCACTCATGGACACTCTTGCGTTCAAGAAGTGAAAACATCCACCCGTCTCCGCTTGCTAAGCCTTGACTTTCGATCCACTGGCGGACGGGTGGTTACGGGCGTATGACGCGTGAGTAGACGTACCCAGGCGCCTTCGATCTGGGTATGTTCCTCGCCGTCAGGGCAGCCACCGCGTCCTCGAGGGAGTCGAGACCGTGTCGGAAAACAAAGAACCCCACGTAGCGAAGTTCGTTTACGACTTCACCGAGGGAAACAAGGACCTCAAGGACCTCCTGGGTGGCAAGGGCGCCAACCTCGCCGAGATGACCAACCTGGGCCTTCCCGTTCCCCCCGGGTTCACGATCACGACCGAAGCCTGCAAGGTCTACCTCGACAGCGGCGAGGAGCCGGCGGCACTGCGTGACGAGGTGAGTGCGCACCTCGACGCCCTTGAGTCGAAGATGGGCAAGAAGCTCGGCCAGGCCGACAACCCCCTGCTGGTCTCCGTCCGTTCCGGCGCGAAGTTCTCCATGCCCGGCATGATGGACACGGTCCTCAACATCGGGCTCTCCGACAAGTCCGTGAAGGGCCTCGCCGACCAGGCCGGCGACGAGCGGTTCGCCTGGGACTCCTACCGTCGTCTCATCCAGATGTTCGGCAAGACCGTCCTCGGCGTCGACGGTGAGCTCTTCGAGGAAGCCCTCGACAAGGCCAAGGAGGCCAAGAAGGTCACGGTCGACACCGACCTGGAGGCCGCCGACCTGAAGAAGCTGGTCACCGCCTTCAAGAAGATCGTCAAGAAGGAGGCCGGCCGGGACTTCCCGCAGGACCCGCGCGAGCAGATGGACCTCGCCATCGAGGCGGTCTTCAACTCCTGGAACACCGACCGCGCCAAGCTGTACCGCCGTCAGGAGCGCATCCCCGGCGACCTGGGCACCGCGGTCAACGTCTGCTCGATGGTCTTCGGCAACCTGGGCCCGGACTCGGGCACGGGCGTCGCCTTCACCCGCGACCCCGCCTCCGGCCACCAGGGCGTCTACGGCGACTACCTCCAGAACGCCCAGGGCGAGGACGTGGTGGCGGGCATCCGCAACACCGTCCCGCTGGCGGAGCTGGAGTCGATCGACAAGAAGTCGTACGACCAGCTGATGCAGATCATGGAGACGCTGGAGAACCACTACAAGGACCTCTGCGACATCGAGTTCACCATCGAGCGCGGTCAGCTGTGGATGCTCCAGACGCGCGTCGGCAAGCGGACGGCGGGCGCCGCCTTCCGTATCGCGACCCAGCTGGTGGACCAGGGCCTCATCGACGAGGCCGAGGCGCTCCAGCGGGTCAACGGCGCCCAGCTCGCCCAGCTGATGTTCCCGAAGTTCGACGAGGAGGCGAAGGTCGAGCAGGTCGGCCGGGGCATCGCGGCGTCGCCGGGTGCGGCGGTCGGCAAGGCGGTCTTCGACTCGTACACCGCGGTGAAGTGGTCGCGGTCGGGGGAGAAGGTCATCCTGGTCCGCCGGGAGACGAACCCCGACGACCTGGACGGCATGATCGCCGCCGAGGGCATCCTGACCAGCCGTGGCGGCAAGACGTCCCACGCGGCCGTGGTCGCGCGCGGCATGGGCAAGACCTGTGTGTGCGGTGCCGAGGAGCTGGAGGTCGACACCAAGCGGCGCCGGATGACGGTGCCGGGTGGTCACGTGGTCGAGGAAGGCGACGTGATCTCCATCGACGGCTCCTCCGGCAAGGTCTACCTGGGCGAGGTCCCGGTGGTTCCGTCTCCCGTCGTGGAGTACTTCGAGGGCCGCATGCACGCCGGTGCTCAGGACGCCGACGAGCTGGTCGAGGCCGTGCACCGGATCATGGCGTTCGCCGATCGCAAGCGGCGCCTGCGGGTGCGCGCCAACGCGGACAACGCCGAGGACGCGCTGCGCGCGCGCAGGTTCGGAGCGCAGGGCATCGGCCTCTGCCGTACGGAGCACATGTTCCTCGGCGACCGCCGTGAGCTGGTCGAGCGCCTCATCCTGGCCGACACGGAGGCCGAGCGAGAGGAGTCCCTGAAGGAGCTGCTCCCGCTCCAGAAGCAGGACTTCGTGGAGCTGTTCTCGGCGATGGACGGCCTGCCGGTGACGATCCGTCTCCTCGACCCGCCGCTGCACGAGTTCCTGCCCGACATCACCGAGCTGTCGGTCCGCGTGGCGCTCGCCGAGTCCCGCCAGGAGCCGCACGAGAACGATCTGCGCCTCCTCCAGGCGGTGCACCGCCTGCACGAGCAGAACCCGATGCTGGGCCTGCGCGGCGTACGCCTCGGCCTGGTCATCCCCGGCCTGTTCACGATGCAGGTCCGCGCGATCGCCGAGGCCGCCGCCGAGCGCAAGAACGCCAAGGGCGACCCGCGCGCCGAGATCATGATCCCGCTCGTCGGCACGGTCCAGGAGCTGGAGATCGTCCGCGAGGAGGCCGACCAGGTCGTCGCGGAGGTCGAGGCGGCGACGGGTGTGCGGCTGAAGCTGTCGATCGGCACGATGATCGAGCTGCCGCGCGCTGCCCTCACGGCCGGTCAGATCGCGGAGGCGGCGGAGTTCTTCTCCTTCGGCACGAACGACCTCACCCAGACGGTGTGGGGCTTCAGCCGGGACGACGTGGAGGCCTCGTTCTTCACGGCGTACCTGGAGAAGGGCATCTTCGGTGTCTCCCCGTTCGAGACGATCGACAAGGACGGTGTGGGTTCGCTGGTACAGCTGGCGGCGAAGGCGGGCCGCGAGACCCGTCCCGACCTGAAGCTCGGCGTCTGCGGCGAGCACGGTGGTGACCCCGAGTCGGTGCACTTCTTCCACGAGGTGGGGCTGGACTACGTCTCCTGCTCGCCGTTCCGGATCCCCGTCGCCCGCCTGGAGGCCGGCCGCGCGGCCTCCCAGTCGGTGGGGAGCGACCACCGGTAGGTCCTACGGCCACCCATAGACCGTACGGCCGCTGACAGGCCCTACGGGCCGGCGAAAACTCCGGAGTCGTCGCCTGTCCCCGACCCTCAAGACCGATGGGCGGCGACTCCGGTGCACGAAAGAGGGCGGCACCCTGTGCGGGGGTGCCGCCCTCTCCTGAATCGTCTGCGGAGACTGTCAAGATACGTCGCTGACCAGGCTAAATGGTGTTTGTTGGCGTTGGCTGCCGTTGAATCCGCATGAAGCTGTGGTGCCCTCGTTGTGCCCTCCAGGTGCGTCACGCGCCGTGGCAGCCGCCGAGGGCGTGAACCGTCGCGCCCCCCGGGAGGGAAGCGAGCCCGCGTGACCCGCCTTACGTCAAGGGTTGGCCGCAGCCTCCTTCCGCAGGAGCCTCAGCAGCTCGTGGAGGATTGCGTTGAGGCGGACGGGTGCCGGGATGTCGTCCATGCTGATGACGGGCACGTTGAGGTCGATGGGACGGTGCATCACGTCGTCGGCAATGTCCTTGAAGGGCTGACTTCCCAGGTCGGGAAGCCAGCCATCCACCCTGTTCGGGTGCCGCCCTCTCCTGCTCCTACGCGTGCCGTCTGCGTCAGCTGTCGCAGCCCACCCCGTCGTTGTCCCGGTCGAGGTGGGAGGCGTAGCCGGGCTCGCCTCGGTGGACCGGGGCCGCGCCGGCCGCGCGGGCCTCGGTGCAGTTGGCGTAGTAGACGTCGCCGCTGGACGAGTCGTCGGCGGAGCCGGTGCCGGTGTCCGCGGCGGGGGTGGCGGTGACCGTCTTGGTGACCTTGACCGTCTTGGTGGCCGTCACCGTCGGTGCCGGTTCCGGTTCCGGTGCCTGGGCCGTCATGGTGACGGTGACCGTGGGCTGCGGCGAGGCCGCCTTCGGTGTCGCCGCGGTGTTCTTCGTGCCCTCGCCGGACGCGCCGCCCGCGCCGATGCCCAGGAAGAAGGCCAGGGCGAGCGCGGGCAGTACGTACCGTTTGCGGGCCCACTTCGGGGCCGGGCGGAACGGCGGCTGCGGCATCGGTGCCGTGGTGTACGGGCTGGTCATGTCATCCCCCCACTGGTGGTGCGTGAGGGGATGACCGTAATGCCCGGAGGCCAGTTGTGGAGGAGGTGTGTCTGTTTCGTGACCGCTATGCGCGGAAGGGGCCCGTCACCTCGTATGTGATCCCGCCCGACGAACTCCCGCTGGTGCCCCGCTGGCTGGAGAAGTACAGGCGGGAGCCGTCCGGTGAGAACGCCGGGCCCGTGATCTCCGAGCCCGACTGGCCGTCGACGCGCAGGAAGGAGGCGACGACGTCGTCCGGGGTGATCACGCAGATCTCCATGTTGCCGCCGTCCTCGGCGACGAACAGGTCGCCGGAGGAGGCGCCGGTGATGTTGTCGACGCCGGTGAGGGGAGCGGTGCCGTTGACGAGGGAGTCGTCGTAGGCCAACTCGTAGGTGTTGGAGGTCAGGTTGAGCTGCCAGACCCGGTTGTCGCCCTTGGTCGTGAACCACACCGTGTCGTCGGCGTAGTGGCAGCCCTCGCCGCCGTTGAAGGACTTGGAGCCCGAGACCTGGGAGCGGGTGGCCGTCGGGGAGCCGTCCGGGTCGGGGACGTTCGCCCAGGTGAAGGAGCCCGACGCGGCACTGCCGGCGACCATGACCTGGAGGGTGCCGGAGGAGAGGTTGCCCCAGGTGTTCGGCACGAAGCGGTAGAAGCGGCCGTTCGTCTCGTCCTCGGTCAGGTAGATCACCTTGCGCACCGGGTCGGCGGCCGCCGCCTCGTGCTTGAAGCGGCCCATCGCGTCCCGGCGGATCGCCGCGTTCGTGCCCCAGGGGTCGGTCTCGTAGACGTAGCCGAGCGACACCTCCTCGCAGGACAGCCAGGTGTTCCACGGGGTCTTGCCGCCCGCGCAGTTCTGCCGGGTGGAGGAGAGGATGCGGTACGCGGCCGTGATCGCGCCCGTCGACGAGAACTTCACCGCGCTCGCGCCGCCGGAGGGGTTGATCTCGGAGTTGGAGACGTAGATCCAGCCGCTGCCGTCGGCGTAACAGGCGCCGCCGTCAGGGGCGTTGTGCCAGGTGTACGACGTGCCGGAGACCGTCTGGCCGGAGCGGGCGATGACGCGGCTGGTGAAGCCGCTGGGGAGTCTGATGCCGTTGGCGTCGGGGGAGCCCAGCGCCCCGTAGGGGCCGGTGCCGGGCTGGGCGGGGGCCGCGTATGCGGCGCCGCGCCAGAGGGTTCCGCCGAAAACGGCGGCCGAGCCGCCGAGGACGGCCGCACGCAGGAGGTTACGACGTTCCACTCTCACTCCAAGAGGTGCCGTACCGCCCCGTCGCCGGTCGACGACGGGGTCGTGCGTGGGGGGCGGCATGGAACCTAGGGGAGCCGGGTGGACGCACCGTGGCCAGTTGGTGACTGCTGGACGGCGCACCTGAGAGCTGCCTGTGGGTGCCCATGTGCCCGCGTACATATGTGCGGTGAGTACCCCTGTGACCATGCGCCCCTGTGACCATGCGCCCACGTGACCATGCGCCCACGTGGGCACGTGCCCATGGGCCTATCTGAAGCTGACCACTCGGCACTCACACACGCAACACCGGCACCACTCGCTTTCGCTGTGCCGGCCGGTCGGCGCCCGGACCGTGCACCTCGCGGGGCGGCTCCGCCGACGGCAGCCGGATCACCACGTCCAGGCCGCCCGCCGCCGAGGCGTGCAGGCTCGCCTCGCCGCCGCTCGCGTGCGCGAGGCGCTGGACCAGCGACAGGCCCAGCCCCGTACCGCCCTTGGGGGCACCCGGCGCGCGCCAGAAGCGGTCGAAGGCCCGGGCGCGCTGGTCCGCGGTCATGCCCGGGCCCTCGTCGGCGATGTGCAGGTCGACCCAGGCGGGGCGCGCGTCGCGCAGGGCGCGGCGCGCCGGTACGTGGAGCCGTAGTTCGATGGTCACGGTGCTGTCGGGCGGGGAGGCGCGCAGGGCGTTGGACAGCAGGTTGTCCACGATCTGCTCGACTCCGCCCGGCACCGCGAGAACCGGCCCCACGCTCCCCGCGAACAGCACCAGGGAGACCCGCCGCTGCGCGAAGAGCGGCAGCCAGGTGCGGTGCCGTTCCGCGCAGATCGCGCCCACGTCGACGGGCGCGGGCGTCGCGGAGTCCTCCTCCAGCCGGGCCATCGCCAACAGCCCCTCGACCATCCGCGCGAGCCGGTCCGTCTCGGTCACGGCGGCGGTGAGGCTGCCCAGGCCGCGGTCGGAGACGTTCGGCTCCAGGTTCTCCAGCCTCAGCCGCAACGCCGCGAGCGGCGTCTTCAGCTGGTGGGATGCCTCTCCCGCGAACGCACGCTGGGCGTCGAGGAGATGGGCGAGCCGGGCGGCCGTGCGGTTGAACGCGGCGGCCAGCCGGCGGACCTCGGGCGGTCCCTTCGTCATCGTCACGGGCGTCGCCCGGCCGCCCTCCGCCAACTCATGGGTGGCGTGCTCCAGTTCACGGATCGGCCGGCCGGCCCAGTAGGCGATGGCGAACCCGACCAGGGCGACCGCCGTGAGAACCCCGAGCCCGCCGACGGCCAGCAGCAGCCAGACATGATGGACGCGTTCGTGCACCGTCTGCGTCGGCAGCGTCAGCCATACGGCACCCTGGAGCCGCCCGTCCCGCTGGACCGGGCCGGCGACCGACAGGTACTCGACGCCGCCGATGGTCGACGTACGGACGTCCACCGTGGAGGTGCCCCGCAGGGCGGCCGCGATGCCGGGGCGGGAGGCCAGGTCTGCCGACATGATGGCGGCCAGCGGATGCGAGGCGGCGAGCAGGGTGCCCGAGGCGTCCACGACGACCACCTTCCCGCCGATGCGCTCGGCACAGTGCGCCACCCGGCGCGGCAGGTCCCGCTCGGCACGGCCCGTACTGAGGGACAGCGAGGCGTACGCCGAGACCGATTCGGCCTCGTCCTTCGCCGCGTTCACCACCCGCTCCCGCTCGCTGCGCGAGTAGACGAAGCCCAGCGGGACCTCCAGGCAGAGCAGCACCAGCGCGGCGAGCGAGAGGTAGCTCAGCAGCAGCCGGCGGGTCACGGCGATGACACCTGCTGCCCGCCGGGCTCGGTCTGCACCGCCAGCCGGAAGCCGACCCCGCGCAACGTCTGGATCCACCCGGCGTGGCCCAACTTCCGCCGCAGTGAGGCCACATGGACGTCCAGCGTCTTGGTCGGGCCCTCGTAGTGCGGGTCCCACACCCGGTCCAGGATCTGCTGCCGTGAGTAGACCGCACCGGGGTCCTCGGTGAGCAGCGCCAGCAGTTCGAACTCCTTCGGGGTGAGGGTGACGGGGATCTCTCCGACCCAGACCTGACGGGTACGGCGGTCGACGACGAGGGGGCCGGGGGCGGCGGCGTGCGCGGGCCGGGGTGCGGGTTCCTCGTACGACGAGGGGGGTGTGGCCTCGTACGAAGGGGGTGGCGTGGCCGCGTACGAAGGGGGTGGCGTCGTGGCCTCGTACGGCGGGATCGGCGCCGCGCCCGCCGGTTCCGGCACCGCCTCCGTGCGCTGGGTCCGCCGGGTCACCGCCCGTACCCGTGCCACCAACTCCCGTACGCTGAACGGCTTCGCCAGATAGTCGTCCGCGCCCAGTTCGAGGCCCAGCACCCGGTCGGCCTCCTCACCCCGCGCACTCAGGATGATGACCGGCACGTCCGAGACCTGACGGATGCCCCGGCACACGTCGATGCCGTCCATGTCCGGCAACCCGAGGTCGAGCAGGACGACATCGCCGTACGGCCGTCTCAGCCCCTCGGCTCCGGTGGTCACGTGGTCCACCGTCAGTCCGAAGTGCCCCAGGCCCTCGGCGAGCGGTTCGGCGATCGTCTCGTCGTCCTCGATGAGCAGCACTCGTATGCCCATGCGTCCTGTCTCTCCGTGAATTTGCATTCTCTGCCCTGACGTCAACACGCTACAAGAAACAAGCGCTTGCAGGGCATTGCGACAAAGAATGTCCAATTACTGGACGCGTTCTGGCCCTTACTTAACCTTCCTCTGGCGTGGGCTCCCCTACGGTGCTGTGAACTGGTCGAACTTCCCACAGAGGAGCCAAAGTTGAAGGCGTTACTGAACCGTGCCCGTACGTTCAAGCGGCGGGTCGATTTCGAGAGCGGCGAATACAGCAAACTGGCCGAGGGGCAATATCCCGAGGCGCTCTTCATTACCTGCTCGGACTCACGGGTCATACCCGCCCTGATTACCGGAGCGCGGCCCGGAGAGATATTCGAGCTGCGCAACGCGGGAAATATCGTGCCGCCGTACGGCAGCCCCGGCGTGTCCGGGGAGGCCGCCACCATCGAGTACGCACTGGAGGTGCTCGGGGTTCAGGACGTCATCGTGTGCGGTCACTCACACTGCGGGGCGATGGGCGCGCTGAAGTCGGGCGACGACCTGTCCGCGCTGCCCGGCGTGGACGCCTGGCTGCAACTGGCCCGCCCCGAACTGGCGCCGGTCCTCACGACGGCCTCCGACGACCCGTCGCTGCCCGACGTGGCCCAGGGCAATGTCGTCAACCAGCTGGCCGTACTGCGGACTTACCCGGTGGTGCGGCAACGGCTGGACGAGGGGCGGCTGCGGCTGCACGGCTGGTACTACGAGGTCGACACCGGGCAGGTGCACGAGCTGGAGGGCGACGGGCTGTTCCGGGTGCATACCGGATGAGCGGGGCGCATGCGCGCGGGCGCGGGGCGGGGCGTACGAAGGTGAGCTCACCGAAGGCCGGCGGCCCCGCGAAGGCTCCGGCGAACGGGACGGCCGGGGGAGCGAAGCCCGATCTCGCCAACGAGATCACCGCCTCCCTCGTGGTCTTCCTCGTCGCCCTGCCCCTGTGCATCGGCGTGGCCGTCGCCTCCGGTGTCCCCGCCGAGCTGGGGATCATCTCCGGGGTGATCGGCGGCCTGGTCGTCGGCGCGGTGCGGGGCAGCACGCTTCAGGTCAGCGGGCCGGCCGCCGGGCTCGCCGCGCTGGTCGCGGAGACGGTGCTGGAGCACGGGGTGGCGATGCTCGGCGTGATCGTCCTGTTCTCGGGCATCCTCCAGATCGTCCTCGGCGTCGTACGCCTCGGCCGGCTGTTCCAGGCGATCTCCCTGGCGGTGGTCCAGGGGATGCTGGCCGGCATCGGCCTGCCGCTGATGTTCAGCCAGGCCTATCCGGTGGCCGACGCCAAGGCTCCCGGCACCCCGATCGAGAACATGGCGGGCATCCCGGGCCTGTTCGCCGACATCCTGACCAACCCTCAGGCGATGATCGCCACGCTGCTCGGCGTCGCCACGATCGTGCTGAGCTTCGTGTGGAAGAAGGTGCCGGGCCCGGCGAAGAAGTTCCCGGCCGCGCTGGTCGCGGTCGGCATCGGCATCGCGGTCGCCGCGCTGCCCGGCGTGGACGTGAAGACCCTCCAGGTCGGGAATCTGCTGGCGTCGGTGCAAGTGCCGGGGGCCGAGCAGTTCGCGGGTCTCGCGGAGCCCGCGATCCTCACCTCCATCCTCACCTTCACGGTGATCGCCTCGGCGGAGAGCCTGTTCACCGCGGCCGCCGTGGACCGTATGCACAGCGGCCCCCGCACCCGCTACAACACCGAGCTCATCGCCCAGGGCGCCGGAAACACGGTCGCGGGCGTCCTCGGCGCCCTCCCGATCACGGCGGTCGTGGCCCGCAGTTCGGCGAACGTCCAGGCCGGCGCGAAGACCCGGCTCTCCCGCACCCTGCACGGCCTGTGGCTGCTGGCCTTCGCGCTGCTGCTGCCGCAGGTCCTCGCCCTGATCCCGATCTCGGTGCTCGCGGGCGTCCTCGTGCACAGCGGCTGGAAGCTGTTCGCGCCGGAGGAGTTCCCGAAGATGTGGCGGCAGGACCGGGGCGAGTTCGTGGTGATGACGGTGACGACGCTGGTCATCGTGGCGACGGCACTGCTGGAGGGCGTCCTCATCGGACTGGCCGCCGGGATCGTGCTGGCCGCCCTGCGCATGTCGCAGACGGTGATCCGGCAGCACGTCGAGGACGACACCGCGAAGGTCGTCATGGCCGGCAACGCGACGTTCCTACGACTGCCGCAGGTCATCGAGGCCCTGGAGTCCGCCGCTGCCTCGGGCAAGCCCCGCATCCGCCTCGACCTGACCGGCGTCACCCATCTGGACCACGCCTGCCGGAACCAGGTGGAGGAGTTCACGGCACAGCAGCGGGGGTTGGGGCTGCGCGTGGAACTGCTGATGCCGGGCCCGGCGAACCCGGCTCCTGCGGCAACCCGGCCGGCACCGGCACCGGCACCGGCCCCGCCCTCGACCCCTCCGCCGGCTCCCGGCCCGGACGCCGAGTGGTTCTACCTGGACACCCGGCCGCTGCCCAACGGCGCCGACGACTACGCGGAGCGCCCGCCCCTGGTGGGCTGAGCGGTGCCGATATTCGCTTCACGCCGCGCGGGCAGCGCCCTACTGTGACGCGATGACGACTCGGGTGATCATCCTCAACGGCGGTTCCAGCTCGGGGAAGTCGGGGCTCGTACGGTGTCTCCAGGCCGTGCTGCCGGATCCGTGGCTGACGTTCGGGTGTGACTCGTTCGTCGAGGCGCTGCCCGCGAGGATGCTGGCCTCGGACGCGGGGATCACGTTCGCCGCGGACGGCGGGGTGAGCGTCGGGGCGGACTTCATGGCATTGCAGGCGGCCTGGATGGAGGGCGTCGTGGCGATGGCGCGCGCGGGCGCCAGGGTCATCATCGACGACGTCTTCCTCGGCGGAGCGGAGTCCCAGCAGCGGTGGCGAAAGCATCTCGGCGACCTGGACGTGCTGTGGGTCGGCGTCAGGTGCGAGAGCGAGGTCGCCGCGGGACGTGAGATCGCGCGGGGGGACCGGGCCGCGGGGATGGCCGCGTTGCAGGCGGACATGGTGCACGAGGGCGTGCTCTACGACCTGGAGGTCGACACCACGTACACCGAGTCCGTGGTGTGCGCGCGGACCATCGCCGGCCAGGTCGGCTGATCGCCGGACCGGCCCAAGCGGGTGGGGCGGCCATTTCGAGGGGGGGGGGCGGTACCCGTGTACACGGGTACCGCCCCCCCCTCAGGCTGTGGCCTCGCCGCCTTACTACGAGGCACGCACCTCGTACGTAGCCACCCGCACCGACTCGTCGTCCAGGCACACCCCGGACTCCAGGTCGAACCGCTGCTTCAGCAGCGGCGAGGCGACGAACGGGCGTCCCTGGTGGGTGCCGGTCAGGCCGCGGGAGAGGACCGCCGCGCCGCCGAAGGGGTCGCGGTTGTCGATGGCGTACAGCTTGCCGGAGCGGTCGCGGAAGAGGGCGGCCTGGCGGCCGTCGGGCAGCAGGGCCGCCACGCCCCGGCCGGGGAGCAGCCGGGCCAGCTCGCAGACCGTGAACCAGCCGTTCTCCAGCTGGAGCTCGATCTTCAGGTCGGTCGTCTCGGGTGCCAGGGTCATCGCTGGGCGCTTCCTTCCAGGGGGCGGTGGCCGATGGTCAGCAGCGGCAGGTCGGGCTTGATCTGGTCGCGCTCGGGGACGAAGCCGACGACCGGGTCGGGGGTGTCCGGCGCGTTCACGAAGGACACGAACCGGGCGAGCTTCTCGGGGTCGTTGATGGTCGTCGCCCACTCGTCGGCGTAGTGCGCCACGTGGGCCGTCATCAGGGACTCCAGTTCCTCGCAGATGCCGAGGGAGTCCTCCACGACCACGTCACGGACGTGGTCCAGGCCGCCCGGGATCCGCTCCAGCCAGGTCGAGGTGCGCTCCAGGCGGTCGGCGGTGCGGATGTAGAACATCAGGAACCGGTCGATCAGCTTGATCAGTTCGGCGTCCGACAGGTCCTGGGCCAGGAGGTCCGCGTGGCGCGGGGTCGCGCCGCCGTTGCCGCCGACGTACAGGTTCCAGCCGGCCGAGGTGGCGATGACGCCGAAGTCCTTCGACTGGGCCTCGGCGCACTCGCGGGCGCAGCCCGACACCGCCGACTTGAGCTTGTGCGGGGAGCGCAGGCCCCGGTAGCGCAGCTCCAGGTCGATCGCCATGCGGACGGAGTCCTGGACGCCGTAGCGGCACCAGGTCTGGCCGACGCAGGACTTCACCGTGCGCAGGGACTTGCCGTAGGCGTGGCCGGACTCGAAGCCGGCGTCCACCAACCGGGTCCAGATGAGGGGGAGTTGCTCGACCCTCGCGCCGAACATGTCGATCCGCTGACCGCCGGTGATCTTCGTGTAGAGGCCGAAGTCGCGGGCGATCTCACCGATCACGATGAGGCCCTCGGGGGTGATCTCACCGCCGGGGATGCGCGGGACGACCGAGTACGAGCCGTTCTTCTGGAGGTTGGCCAGGAAGTGGTCGTTGGAGTCCTGGAGGGCGGCCTGCTCGCCCTCCAGGACGTAGCCGCTCGCGCCGATGGTCGGGGCGAGGGACGCGATGATCGACGCGACCGCCGGCTTGCAGATCTCGCAGCCGTCGCCGCCCTTGGCGCCGTCACGGCCGTAGCGGTCCAGCAGGTCCTGGTAGGTGTTGATCCGCAGGGCGAGGACGATCTCGTACAGCTCCTCGCGGGTCTGCGAGAAGCAGCCGCACAGGCCCTTGTCGATCTCGACGCCGGACGCCTCCAGCTCGGCGGTGACCAGCTGGCCGAGGACCTTGACGCAACTGCCGCAGGTCGTACCGGCCTTGGTGCACTTCTTCACCTCGGGCACGGTCGTGCACTGGTGGTCGGTGACCGCGCCGCGGATGGTGCCCTTGGTGACGTTGTTGCAGGAGCAGATGATCGCCTCGTCCGGCAGCGCGGACGGGCCCAGCTGGACGGGCGCTCCGGCGCCGGCCGGCAGCACCAGCGACTCGGGCGAGACCGGCGGGACCGAGCCGGTGAACGCCTTCAGCGTGCCGTACGCCTCCGCGTCGCCGACCAGGATGCCGCCGAGCAGCGTGCCGTCCCGGCCGATGACCAGCTTCTTGTACAGGCCCGCGCGGGAGTCGGAGTAGACGACGTCCAGGCAGTCCTCGGCGGTGCCGTGCGCGTCACCGAAGGACGCCACGTCCACGCCGAGCAGCTTCAGCTTGGTGGACAGGTCGGCGCCGGTGAACGTCAGCTCCTCGGCCTCGTCGGCGGCGATCGTCGCGGCGGCCGTCTCGGCCTGCTCGTAACCCGGGGCGACCAGGCCGTACACCCGGCCGTCCGAGGCCAGCGCGCACTCGCCGATCGCGAACACATGCGGGTCGGAGACGGTACGGCACTGCTCGTCGACCGTGATGCCGCCGCGCTCGCCGACCGTCAGACCGCAGTCGCGGGCCAGCTGGTCGCGGGGGCGGACACCAGCGCTGAACACCACCATGTCGGTGGCGAGTTCGGAGCCGTCGGACAGCTTCATGCCGGTGACGGCGCCGGCCTCGTCGACCACGATCTCCTGGGTGCCGACGCCGGTGTGGACGCTCAGGCCCATGTCCTCGATGGTGCGCAGGAGGGCCGCACCGCCGCCCTCGTCGACCTGCACCGGCATCAGGCGCGGCGCGAACTCCACGATGTGGGAGGTGAGTCCGAGCCCCTTCAGCGCACCGGCCGCCTCCAGACCGAGCAGACCGCCGCCGACCACGGCACCGGTCGTGCGGGTCTTCGCGTACTCCTCGATGGCGAGGAGGTCCTCGATCGTGCGGTAGACGAAGCAGCCCTGCGCGTCCTTGTTGGGGACCGGCGGCACGAACGGGTACGAGCCGGTGGCGAGGACGAGGGTCTCGTACTCGAAGACCTGGCCGGACCTGGCGGTGACCTTCTTCGCCTCGCGGTCGACGGAGACGGCCGGGTCACCGACGTACAGCTCGATGCCGTGCGTCTCGATGAACTCCATGTCCGTCATCGAGAGGTCCTCGGGCGTCTTGCCCGAGAAGTACGAGGTGAGGGCGACGCGGTCGTACGCCGGACGCGGCTCCTCGCACAGCACGACCACGCGGTGCGTGGCGGTCATGCCGCGCGCGGCGAGCGCCTCGAGGAAGCGCTGGCCGACCATGCCGTGGCCGACGAGCACGATCGTGGGGGTGGCCTCCGTGGCCTCCGGGGTGGCGGTCATCAGGAGCCTCCATCGTTGGTGAGCAGGTGGAGCAGCGGGCCGTCGTCGGGGAGCGGCTCTGCTCCCTCCCAGGCGCGGGCGAGCGCGCCGACGGTGCCGAGTTCGCCGACGAGAACCCCGCCGACCAGGCGGTCGTCGCGGACGACGACCTTGCGGTAGGTGCCGCGGGTGGCGTCGGCGAGCTGAACGACGTCGTCGCCGGGCCGGGCCTCCGTCTCGCCGAACACGGCGAGGTCGAAGAAGCCCTCACCGGCCAGCGTCAGTCGGGTCAGGGCGCGGGTGCCGGTGTAACGGGCGGTGGCGTTCCCCGCCAGCAGCTCGGCCAGGATGTCGGCCTGTTCGAGCGCGGGCGCGGCCAGTCCGTACACCGTCCCGTCGTGCTGCGCGCAGTCGCCGATGGCCCGGATGTGCGGGTCGGACGTACGGAGCTCGTCGTCGACGACGATCCCCTTGCGTACGTCCAGGCCGGCGGCCTTCGCGAGGCCCGCACGCGGGTGGACCCCGCAGGCCAGGACCACGAGGTCGGCGTCGAGCGCGTATCCGTCGGCCATCTCCACCGAGCGGACCGCACCGCCGACGCAGCGCACGTCCCGCACACGCAGGTCGGTGTGGACCTCGACACCGAGGTCGACGAGATGGCGCCGGACCAGCTTCGAGGCGGCCGGGTCGAGCTGGCGCTCCATCAGCCGCTCGGACTGCTGGGCGAGCACGACCTGCGCGCCGCGCATCGCGAGCGCACGCGCCGCGGAGACTCCGAGGAGCCCGCCGCCGATGACGACCGCCTTCACTCCCGGCCGGACCGCCTTGGACAGGCCCAGGCAGTCGTCCATCGTCCGGAAGGCGTGGACGCCCTCCGGCAGCACATGGTCGGGCGTGAACAGTCCGCGCAGCGGCGGCAGCACCGGGTTCGAGCCGGTGGCCAGCACCAGCGTGTCGTATGCGATCTCCGACCCGTCCGCGAGGTGTACGGCTCGCACCTCGCGGTCGATGCCGGCGACCCGGCCGCGGGTCAGCTCCGCGGGCGCCGGGAGGGCGATCACCTCGGGGCTGTACCGGCCGGCCAGCACCTCGGCGAGCAGCACCCGGTTGTACGGGCGGTGCTCCTCGTCGCCGACGAGCGTCACGGACGTGCCGAGCTCGCCGAGCCGCCGGGCGAGTCGTACGCCCGCGAGGCCGGCGCCGATCACCACCACACGCGTATTCGAGGTCATGGCATCGAGCGTGCGGTGCCGGTGTTTCCCGACCGCATCGCATCTGTTTCCCGTGAGGAACGCTGCCCTCAGCGAGCGCGAGAGGCGGGTGTGAGGGTTCGGCGGGCACGGTGCGGGCGGGCTGTGAGGTCGGGGGCGGACGAACCTCAGATGATCCTCATGTGCATGGACGGCACACGAATCCGCTGCTTAGGGTCGCGATCATGCCCGACATATCGCTGACCATGGTCGTCGTCCTGTGCCTCGCGGCCCTCGTGGCCGGCTGGATCGACGCCGTGGTCGGCGGCGGCGGCCTTCTGCTGCTCCCGGCCCTGCTGCTCGGCCTCCCGGCGAACACGTCGGCCGCGTACGCGCTCGGCACCAACAAGGCGGTCGCGATCGTAGGCACGTCCGGCGCCGCCGTGACGTACGCCCGCAAGGCACCTGTGGACGTGCGTCTCTCCGTACGCATCGGCCTCGCGGCGCTCGCGGGCTCCTCCGGCGGCGCCTTCTTCGCGGCCGGCATGAGCACCGAGGTGCTGAAGCCGGTGATCATGGTGGTGCTGCTGGCGGTGGCCGCCTTCGTGATCCTGCGCCCCGCCTTCGGCACCGCACCGGCGACCGGCCCGGCCTCCCCCCGCCGCGTCCTCGCCGCGATCGGCCTGGCCGGCCTGGGCATCGGCTTCTACGACGGGCTGATCGGCCCCGGCACCGGCACCTTCCTGGTCCTCGCCCTCACCGCCGTCCTCCACCTCGACCTCGTCACCGCCTCCGCCACCGCCAAGATCGTCAACTGCTGCACGAACGCCGGGGCGCTGGCCACCTTCGCCTGGCAGGGCACGGTCCTGTGGCAGCTGGCCGCGGTGATGGCCGTGTTCAACCTGGCGGGCGGCATGCTGGGGGCGCGTACGGCGCTGAAGAAGGGCAGCGGATTCGTCCGGGTGGTGCTGCTGACGGTGGTGTTCGCACTGGTGGCGAAGCTGGCGTACGAGCAGTGGGTGGCCTAGCCCGGACGGGGCCGGGCGGGGCGGGCGGGGCGGGGGGGGCAAAGGGGGGGGGGGGCAGGTTAGGGGGGGGCAGGTCCGGGGGAGCAGGTTGGCCCCGCCCCTGATGTCCTCG
>NZ_LGUR01000003.1 GCF_001270495.1 Streptomyces viridochromogenes | reverse complement strand
CCCTTCGACCACCGCATCGCCGTCTTCGCCGGGGACGAGGAATTCCTCGCCGCCGCCCTCCCCTTCCTCACCGAAGCCCTCGCCGCCCCCGGCGAACCCCCGCCCGTCGCCATCGCCGCGCCCGGGAACCTGGACCTTCTGCGGGACGCTCTCGGCAGTGACGCCAAGGGGGTGGGCCTCGTGCCGCATGCCGAGTGGTACACGGGGTCCGCCGCCAACGCCGTTGCCCGGGGGGCCGGGTATCTCGCGGCGAACGCCGGTCCCGGTGGCCGTATTCACCTGCTCATGGAACCCGTCTGGGGCGGCCGGGCGGGGCGCTCGCCGCGGGAGGCCGCCGAGTGGATCCGGTACGAGGCTCTCGCCAACCTGCTCTTCGCGCCGCTCGCGACGACCGCGCTGTGCGCCTACGACTCCCGCGTCGCGGGCCCGGCCGTCGTGGCCGCCGCCCGCCGTGCCCACCCCGACACCGAGGTGTACGAGGACCCGTTCCGGCTCGCCGCCGAACTCGACGCCGTACCGCTGCCCCCGCTTCCCGCAGACGCCGAGCGGATTCCCGGCCCGGCGCCGGCCGCCGATGCCGTGCGCACCTGGGCGACCGTCCAGGGACTGCCCGCCGCGGACGCCGAGTTGTTCGCGACGGCCGTCACCGAGGCGGCCGCCGTCCTCGGGCCGCTCGACGGCGCCCTGCTGTGGGGCGATGCCCCGGCCTGCGTCTGCGAGCTGCGCGCCCCGCGCCGCGTCGACGACCCGCTGGCCGGCTTCGTACCGCCGCCGACCACGGAACTGGAACCCGGGCAGGGGCTGTGGTTCGCCCGGCAGGTGTGTGCCTACGTCGATGTCCGTGACGATCGGGAGGGGACGAGCGTACGGCTGCAGTACGGGTGGTGAGGTCCCGGTGCAGGTATGGAATCGGGTATTCCTCCCCGTGTGCCCGTACCCCCGTGCCCGTCACCCTGGACTCATGCTGCACCTCTACGGGGCGCGCTTCCCTGATCCCGGTCCTCAGTACGGTTCGTATCCCCAACCGCCCATGGGGGCCGGCCATCTGAGCGTCGAGTACGACCCCCGTCCCTCCGCGGTCAGTGAGGCCCGCGCCGAGGTCCGGCGGCAGCTGGAGGGGTGGGGGCTCGCGGACCTGGACGATCTCGCGGACGTGGCTGAACTGCTGGTGAGCGAGCTGGCCACCAACGCCCTCGTGCACTCGGCGAGCCGCTTCCGGCTCACCCTGTTCGCCGCGCACGGGATCCTGCGCTGCGAGGTCCGGGACTACGGCAACCGCGTCCCGAGGGTGCTGGACGCGGGGGCCTCGGACAGCGGCCGAGGGATGTTCCTGGTGGATGCGCTCTCCCGGCGCTGGGGCTGCCACCAGGACGGGCCGGGCAAGACCGTGTGGTTCGAGCTCGGTACGTGCGGGTCGGACGACTGTGGTCGGCGACAGTCGTAGCGCGGCCCGCGTGTTCCGGAGGTCACCCGTGGCCTCGCCGGAACGACAGCCCGGGTCCCGGCGGCGTGCCCAGTCGCCGGGACCCGCTGTCCGGCGTCCCAAACCCCCGTGAGCACATTGGGTGGAGATCGCGCACGCCCTCTTGTCGTGCCGACGCCTTTGGGCTTTCTTGACCTTCATGGCGGACACCACGGGAAACACAGCGGCATCACCGGTCGGCGAGGCGGACTCCCGCCCCCGTAAGTCCAGTTGGCGGTACATCGGCCCCGGCATCGTCGTCGCCGCGACCGGTGTCGGGGCCGGTGACCTGGTCGCCACCCTCATCGCGGGCAGCAACTTCGGCTACACCCTGCTCTGGGCGGCGATCATCGGCTGCCTGGTGAAGATCTCCCTCGCCGAGGCCGCGGGCCGCTGGCATCTGTCCACCGGCCGCACCCTCTTCGACGGCTGGGCCAGCCTGGGCCGCTGGACCACGTACTTCTTCGCGGTCTACGTCGTGGTCTGGGGCTTCGTCTACGGCGCGGCCGCGATGTCGTCGAGCGCGCTCCCGCTCCAGGCGCTGTTCCCGAACGTGATGGACCTCGAATGGTGGGCCGTCGCCTGCGGGCTGGTCGGCCTGGTCTTCGTCTGGTTCAACAAGTACGCCGTCTTCGAGAAGGTCATGACGGTCCTGGTCGGCGTCATGTTCGTGGTGACGGTGTACCTGGCGATCCGCGTCACGCCCAACCTCGCGGACGCCTTCGCCGGTCTGCTGCCCGTCCTGCCCGACGAGAAGGACTCGATCCTCAACACCCTCGGCCTGATCGGCGGCGTCGGCGGCACCATCACGCTCGCCGCGTACGGCTACTGGGTCAACGCCAAGGGCTGGACGAACACCGGCTGGATGAAGGTCATGCGGCTCGACAACCGCGTCGCCTACGCCACCACCGGCGTCTTCGTCGTCTCGATGCTCTTCGTCGGCGCCGAACTGCTGCACTCGGCCAACGTGGCCATCGCCAGTGGCGACAAGGGCCTGATCCAGCTCGGCGACATCCTGGAGGACGAATACGGCGCGGCGACGGCCAAGTTCTTCCTGATCGGCTTCTTCGCCACCTCCTTCACCTCCCTCATCGGCGTCTGGCACGGCGTGAGCCTGATGTTCGCGGACTTCGTGACCCGCTACCGCACCCGCCAGGAGCTGAAGGGCGAGGAGGTCGCCTCGGGCGAGCGGGAGCGCTCCTGGCCCTTCCGCGCCTACCTGCTCTGGCTGACCTTCCCGCCCATCGTCCTGCTCTTCCAGGGCGAGCCCTTCCGCCTGATCATCCTCTACGGCGTCCTGGGCGCGGCCTTCCTCCCGTTCCTCGCCGGAACCCTGCTCTGGCTCCTCAACTCCTCCCGCACACCGAGCCAGTGGCGCAACGGCCCGCTGAGCAACGCGATGCTGGCGATCGCGGGCCTGCTGTTCCTGGTGCTGTGCGTGAAGCAGATCTGGGACCAGCCGTGGGCGGAGTTCTTCTGACGGCCTAGCGGTACTGGTCCCACTGCGGGCTGAGGGCGATCTCCCGGAGCTGCCGCATGGTCAGGGCGGGTGTCCCGCGGGTCGGGGCGTCGTGCTGGGTGCCCGAGTTGAAGGCGCTGACGAGGATCCGGAAGCCATCCGGGCGCAGGGTGTCCACCGTCCACATCGCGGCTCCCGCGACGCCCTTGTCGCCCCCGCTCTTCCGCTCCGTGACCCTGGTGCCGTCCTCCAGGGTCTCGGAGTCGGGGCCGAACAGTTCCCCGGCGATGTCGCCCATGCCGTGCTGGACGTTGATCTGGACCAGGCTCCTGCCCTTGCCGTCGTCGACCACGACGTACGTGTAGTCGCCGCCCTTCTCGACGACCTCGGCGTCCTTGGGGAGCAGCGGCACGAGCGTGGCCAGGACCGCCTCGACGGTCGGCTCCTCGGGGGTGCTCGGCGTGGCCGTCGGCGTCGGCTTCCCGGGGTCCTCGGGCAGGGAGTCGACGTAGCCGCGCCACGCCCGCGCCGTCACCAGCTCCTTCAACTGGGCCGTGGTCAGCGGGGGTTCGCTCCTGCTGACCGGCGCGTCCTTCTCGGCGGCGGCGTTCCACTCGCTCGCCGAGACATGCTGTCCGGTCGGGGTGACCAGGTCGGCCGACCACATCTTGGTGTCGACCCGCCGGTCGGGATACTCGTAGCCCTGGAACAGCTTGAGCAGCGAGCCGTCGGGCAGCCGGGTCGAGACACAACTGTCGTGCGGGACCAGCGCCTGGTCCGGGCAGTCGACCGCCGCACGGGCCCGGTCGCTGCCGGGCTCGACCCGGTCCAGGCTGACGCCGACGGCGCCGGGGCCCTCGCCGTCGTCGTGCACGACATGGACGTACGGCGGCAGCAGCGGGTTCTCGGCGCCCCGCGCCCGCTGCTCGCTCACCTTGCCCTCGGGCAGCAGCCCTTCGAGCGTCTCGATGAGTTGGCGGCCGGTCACGGGGGTGCCGGACGGCGACGGTGTGCCGGACGGCTGCCCGGCCACGCTGGAGGGGGACGTCCGTGGGGCGGGTGTGCCGCCCCAGGGCACCAGCAGTGCTCCGCCCACGCCGACCAGGACGATCCCGGCCGCGCCCCCCAGCACCGTGGCCCGCCGCCTCAGCCGCAGCCGCCGTCCCCGCTGCTGACCGGCGGCGGCAAGGGCGGTCCGGTCGGTGTCGAAGCGGTCACCGGCGTCGTGCAGGGCGTGGCCGAGCCGCCCCTCGAAGTGGTCCTCGTCGTGTTCCACGGGCATGGCAAAACCACCGTTCGTCAAGGTTGGGGTCGTCAGGGATGGGCCGGGGGTTCAGTGCGCCGCGTACTCGCCGAGGTCCTCGCCCAGCAGCCCGCGCAGCCGCCCGAGCGCCCGGGTGCAGCGGGTGCGCACCGCCGCGGAACTGGCGTTCAGCGCGGCCGCGGTCTCCTCGACGGACCGGTCCTCCCAGTACCGCAGGACGACCACGGCCCGGTCCTTGGCGGGCAGCCGGGCGAGCGCCTGGAGCAGGGTCAGCCGCAGCGACACGTCACCGCCCTCGGCCACCCGGTCCGGCACCACGTCCGTGGCCCGCTCGGTGCTGCTGCGCCGGCGCTGATGGGCGAGGAAGGTCCGGGTGAGGACGGTCTGCGCGTAACCGGCGGGGTTCTCGGCCCGCGAGACCCGCCCCCAGCGGACGTACACCCGTCCCAGCGTCTCCTGCACCAGGTCCTCGGCGAGATGGGTGTCTCCGGCGGTCAGCAGACAGGCCGAGCGGTACAGGTGCCCGGCTCTGGCCACCGCGAACTGCGCGTAGTCGTCCGCGGCCGACTGTCTCATGCGCTCCCCCTGGCTGCTGTGCGCCGGCTGTAGATGAGGCCCTCACTTCATTGATGCGGCGAGGCAGGGAGAATGTTTCACCACAGCACCGAGCAGTTTCCGCGAGCGAGGACCCAGGACCCCACGGATGACCGACCAGCCACCATCACCACCCGGTCCGGGCTTCGGCCCGCCCCCACCCCAGTACGCGCCGCAGCCGGCACCTCAGTACGCGCCGCAGCCCGCGCCCGCGCCGGCTCCGAACGGCCCGGAGTTCCTGGCGGTGGGCAAACGCAACGCCGTCGTCGTCGACGTGTCCGGCGTCGTGTTCGAGATGTCCGGTCTCACGATCGAGTTCCGCTGGCCCGAGATCCGCAGCGTCCACTACAAGGCGAGCCCCGACGGCAAGGCCCTGATGGTCGCCGTGGTCCATATGGACGGCCGGTTCTACGAGTGCGGGGTGGAGGCCAAGCCCCGGGCGCGGCTTCAGGAGTGGTTCCCGCAGCTGGCCTGGGTGCTTGGCCACTACCGTCCGACGGGATGAGGCCGGCGGGGCCTACGGCAGCGCGTGCACGTGCGGTCCCACCGCGTTGGACCAGGCGTTGCCCGCCGTCGCGTCCCAGTTCGTCGACCAGGTCATCGCGCCCCGCAGGTCGGGATAGGTCCGCGAGGGCTTGAAGGAACCGCACCCCGTGCCCTTGGCCAGACAGTCCAGGGCGTTGTTCACGACGGAGGGCGCCACGTACCCGCTCCCCGCGCCCCGGGTCGAGGCCGGCAGGCCCAGCCCGACCTGGGACGGGGCCAGGCCGCCCTCCAGCTGGATGCAGGCCAGGGCGGTCAGGAAGTCCACCGAGCCCTGGCTGTAGACCTTGCCGTCGCAGCCCAGCATCGAACCGCTGTTGTAGTACTGCATGTTGACGACCGTGAGGATGTCCTTGATGTTCAGGGCGGTCTGGAAGTAGGCGTTCGACGTCGACTGCATGTCGATGGTCTGCGGCGCCATCGTGATGATCAGCGACGAGCCCGCCTTCGCCGAGAGCGACCGCAGGGCCTGTGTCATGTAGGTGGCGTTGAGGCCGTTCTCCAGGTCGATGTCGACACCGTCGAAGCCGTACGTCTGCATCAGGGAGTGGACGGAGTTCGCGAAGTTCGTCGCCGACGCGGCGTCGTTCACCGCCACCGTGCCGCGCTCGCCGCCCACCGAGACGATGACCTTCTTCCCGGCGGCCTGCTTCGCCCTGATGTCGGCCTTGAACTGGTCGACGGTGTAGCCGCCCAGCCCGGCCGAGTCCAGGTTGAAGGTCACCGCGCCCGGCGTCGAGGTCGCGTCCGCGAAGGCGACGGCGATGATGTCGTACGCGGACTGGACGTCGGCGAGCCTCTGGACCGTGGCCCCGTTGTTGAAGTTCTGCCAGTAGCCGGTCACCGCGTGCTTGGGGAGGGCGGGGCCGGGGCCGGTCGGGTTGTTCGTCGTGCCCGTCACCGCCGTCGACTTCGGCGACTCACCGGCCGCGTTGGTGGCCGTGGTCTGGAAGGTGTACGACGTCGAGGCGGTGAGCCCGGTCACGGTCGCGGAGGTGCCGGTCACCGCGGTGACCTTGGTGCCGTTCCGGTAGACGTTGTAGCCGGTCGCGCCGGAGACGGCGGTCCAGGCCAGGGAGACCGAGGACGAGGTCGTGCCCGACACCGAGAGCCCGCTCGGGGCCCCGGGGACCGTGGGGGAGGGGCCGGTGCCCCCGCCGCCGTCGGGGCCGTACACCGACATGTCGTCCGCGTAGTAGGCGGCCTGCCCGTACCAGCCGTGCGTGTAGACCGTCACGGAGGTCGTCGAGGCGCCGGTGCTGAACGTGGTCGAGAGCTGCTTCCAGCTCGCCGAGTCCGGCGTCCAGGCCGACACGTCCGTGGTGCCCGTGCCCGTCACGCCCAGATAGCTGTAGCCGCCCCGCACCCAGGCGCTCAGCGTGTACGTGGAGTTCGGTCGGACGGCGACCGTCTGGGTGCACCGGGCGTTGTCCTGCCCGGCCGGGGTCGCCTTCAGGGCCGTGGCCCCGCCGTGCACCGGTGTGGAGACGGTCGTCCCGCTGTTCGCGGAACACGTCCAGTCGCTCAGGCCGGACTCGAAGCCGGCGTTCTTGGCGTTGTTGACGTCCGCGGCGGACGCGGGGCCCGCGGGGAGGACGGCGAAGGCGAGGGCCGTGATGACCGCGCCCACCCGGAATCTGCTGCGTATGGACATGACAAGAGGCATGCTCAACAACTTGGTCCAGACCAATTCACCTGTCAAGAGGTCCCGGTAGTGGAGAAACCGTGTGCGTAACCTGCCCCGTTTTGACGTGACTTGTGTGAGGGGAGTTGCTTCTCGGCTGGAGAGAAGCTGTTCTCCGGCCGCAGAGCCGTGGATACAGTGCTGAGGTAGTCACGCAATGAAGTCATCGGGGAGCTGCGCGTGCCAACTGCCATTGCCGTGACCAGCGCCGACATGGCGCTGCCGGCGCAGGACGAGCGAACCGTGCCCGCCGTCGTGCTCCAGGACCTCGACCGGGAGCCGCTGGAGCGGTCGTTGGCGGTCATACAGACGCTGGTCGAGCAGCACGGACATGTGGTCGTCGTCTGCTCGCAGGCCGTTCCCCGTGGCGTCCAGCAGCGGCTGCACACCGTACGGTCCCTGCTGGAGAGCGACCGTATCGCCGTGTTCCGCCCCGAGCTGCCCCCGCTCGGCCTCGCGGTCCTGGCCCGCCAGCTGCGGCAGCTGGCCTCCTGCGACCTCAGCCCCGGCGTCCTCGCCTCGGCCGGCCGGCTGCTCACCCACTACATCCACGCCGGGGCCCTCCTCGGCTCCGTCGCCAAGCTCGACCGGGTCCCCGTCGGCCTGAAGTCGCACGCCAAGTCCTGGGTGCCCGGCAGCCAGTTCGGTGTGCTCGCCCACCCGGCCCCGCAGCTGGTCCGGATCGCCCCCGGAGTCACCCTCCCCGGCCCCGAGTTCAGCACGTCGATGCTGGTCGCCCAGGGACAGCTCCAGTCCGACTGGGTCACCGCCACCCTGGCCAAGTCCTGGAACGCGCAGGGCCTGAGAGAAGTGGTCCTGCCCGCCGAGTCGACGGCCTGGTGGGGGACGGCGAAGCTGATCGAGTTCTGCGCCTATCTGCCCGACCTGTCGGTGCTCTACCAGCTCGTCACCTCCGTACGGCAGAACTCCTGTCACTGGTGCGGCATCGACGTCATCGGCGATCGCTGCGTCTTCTGCTCCGCCGTCCCACCCACCCACGAGCAGCCGGCCCGCGCAGGCTGACCGGGACCCGGCAGCTCTCCAGGCCGGTCCGACCCCATCCGACCGCTCCCGACCGATTCCCCCAATGAGGTTGCACGGTTCATGAACTCCCGTCAGCGCCGCGGCGTGATACTCCTGATCCTGTCGATCGTCTGCGCCCTCGGCGCCTTCGCCGGCGTCCTGTCCGTCATCAGCGACGTGAAGTCCCAGGTCGGTCCCAAGGTCGTCGCCTACGAACTCAAGACGGACGTGGCGCCCTACACGCCCCTGAACGCGGGCCAGTTCAAGCAGGTCCAGATGCCCGACCGGTGGCTGTCGGACAACGCGGTCACCAACATCCGTGAGATCCAGGGCAAGATCGCCGTCACGACCCTGCGCGCGGGCTCCCTGCTCCAGAGCGACATGATCGTCGACCAGCCCGCCCTCCGGACGGGGGAGCAGGAGGTCGCCATCATGATCGACGCGGCGACCGGAGTGGCCGGCAAGATCACCCCGGGCTCCACGGTCAACGTCTACGCCACCTTCGAGGGGCAGCGCGACGGCGACCCCGACCAGTCCAAGCTCATCGTGGAGAACGCCAGGGTCATCGACGTGGGTGAGCTGACCGCGCTCAAGCCCGACGCCGACGACCGCGACCGGCAGCCCACCGACGCCGTCCCGATCACCTTCGCCCTGAAGACCGTCGACGCCCAGCGCATCACGTACGCGGAGTCGTTCGCCGAGGAGGTCCGGCTCGCCCTGGTGGCACCCGGCGCCGCCTCCGACGTCGACGCGACGGACCGCACGTACGAACTCGCCAAGGACAAGTGAGAGGCCCCTATGCCCACGAGGATCCTCCCGGCCGTCGGCGACGCGGACGCGGTCCGTTCCCTCACGACGCTGCTCAGCCAGCTGCCCGACGCCGAGCCGGTCGCCCCGGTCACCGACTCCACGCAGCTCGTCGACACCCTCGCCCGCCTGGCCGCCGAGTCCATCGACGAACTGCCCGAGGTCGTCGTCGTCCATGAGCGCATCGGCCCCGTCCCGGCCCTGGAACTCATCCGCGAAGTCGCCCTGCGCTTCCCCGCGGTGGGCGTCATCCTCGTGACCTCCGACGCCGGCCCCGGCCTCTTCCAGGCCGCCATGGACTACGGCGCACGCGGCCTGGTCACCCTGCCCCTGCACTACGAGGAGCTGGCCAGCCGCGTCAACGCGGTGGCCCAGTGGTCGGTCGGCGTACGGCGTCACCTGGGCGCCGGCGGCGACGTGTTCAGCGGCGTCGGCGGCACGGTCGTCACGGTGAGCGGCGCGAAGGGAGGCGTGGGCGCGACCCTCACCGCCATCCAGCTCGCCCTCGCCGCCCAGGCGTCCGGCCGCGCCACCGCACTGCTCGACATGGACCTCCAGACCGGGGACATCTCCTCCTACCTGGACATCCAGTTCCGCCGTTCGGTCGTCGACCTCGCCGCCATCAGCGACATCTCGCCGCGCGTGCTGGCGGACGCGGTCTTCCGGCACGACACGGGGGTCGCGCTGCTCCTCGCCCCCGGCGACGGCGAACGCGGCGAGGAGGTCACCGACCGCGCCGCCCGCCACATCGTCAGCGCCCTGCGTTCCCGCTACGAGGTCGTCGTGATCGACTGCGGCTCCCAGCTGAGCGGCGCGAGCGCGGCCGCCGTGGAGATGGCCGACACGGCACTCCTCGTCACCACCCCGGACGTGGTCGCCGTGCGGGGCGCCAAGCGCACGGTCCGGATGTGGGACCGCCTCCAGATCCGCAAGGCGGAGGAGACCACGATCGTCGTCAACCGCCACTCGCGCGGTACGGAGATCCAGCCCGCCCTGATCCAGCGGATCACCGGCACGGCGGTCGCCGCCACCGCGATCCCGGCCAACTTCAAGGAACTCCAGGGCGCCGTCGACGCCGGCCGGGTGCACGAGCTGGACGCCAAGGGGACCGTCAAGCAGGCCCTTTGGGCCCTCGCGGGGGAGCTGGGCCTGGTCAAGGGCACCGAGGGAGCCGTACCGCGCCGCAACGGCAGGGCGGCGCGGGGCGGGGACCGGGCGGCGCTGACGTTCCGGCGGCGCAAGGAGATAGGGCGGTGAACCGGCGGGTGAGGCGGCGCCGGCTCAGGGACGACCGGGGTCAGGTGACCATCGAGTTCCTCGGCATGACCCCGCTCATCATCCTGACGCTGGTGCTGCTGTGGCAGTTCGTGCTGCTGGGGTACACGTTCACGCTCGCGGGGAATGCTGCGGACGAGGCCGCACGGGCGGCGACCGCGTCGGAGGGGCAGGCGGCCTGCCAGGAGGCCGGGCTTGAGCATCTGCCGGGCGCGTGGGAGGGCGGAGCGAGCGTCGACTGCGGTGTCGCCGGTGACTATGTCACGGCCGATGTGCGCCTGGAGGTGCCCGTCCTCTTCCCCGGTTCGATCGGCTTCCCCTTCACGGTCGAGGGCCATGCGGGGGCCGTGCTGGAGGAGAAGGACTGAGATGTCGTACGCCGGTGAGGGCGCCCGTAAGAGGGCCCGCGACCGCGGTCAGGTCGCCATCGAGTACCTCGGGTTCCTCCCGATCCTGATCCTCGTCGCCATGGCGGGCGTACAGGTCGGGCTCATCGCCTACACCGCACAGCAGGCCGGAACGGCGGCCCGGGCCGGGGCGCGCGCCGCCTCGCTCGAACCCGGTACCGCCGAGGAGGGGTGCCAGGCCGCGGTCAGCAGCTGGCTGGCCGACGGGACCGACTGCGCGGAGGCGCCCGGCGGCGACGTGGTCACGGTCACCGCCACCGTCCAGATCCCGTCCATCGTCCCCGGCTGGGACTTCGACCCCGCCCGGAAGAGCGCGACCATGCCGCTCGACTTCGACGCGACCACCGACTGACGCAGGAACGAGGAGCACCGACGATGAGCCTGCGCGCACGCATCAACACCCCCGAGGAGAACCCCGGCCGGGGCGAGGACGGCCACCTGGTCGCCTCCTACCGGGCCAAGCTCCTGGAGGAGATCGACCTCGCGGAGATGAGCTCGCTGGCCGCGGCCGAGCGCCGGGCCCGGCTCGAGCGGGTGCTCGGGCACATCATCAGCCGCGAGGGCCCGGTGCTGTCGACGGTCGAGCGCTCACAGCTGATCCGCCGGGTCGTCGACGAGGCCCTCGGCCTGGGCATCCTTGAGCCGCTGCTGGAGGACGCCTCGATCACCGAGATCATGGTGAACGGACCGGACGCGATCTTCGTGGAACGAGGGGGCCGCGTCGAGCAGTTGCCGCTCCGCTTCCCCTCCCACGACCAGCTGATGCAGACCATCGAGCGCATCGTCTCGACGGTGAACCGGCGCGTGGACGAGTCCAACCCGATGGTCGACGCCCGCCTGCCGTCCGGCGAGCGCGTGAACGTCATCATCCCGCCGCTGTCCCTCACCGGCGCGACCCTCACCATCCGCCGCTTCCCGCGCTCCTTCACCCTGCACGAGATGACCGGCCTCGGCTCGCTCGACGAGCCCATGGTGTATCTGCTGGCCGGGCTGGTGCAGGCGAAGTTCAACATCATCGTCTCGGGCGCGACGGGCACGGGGAAGACCACGCTGCTCAACGCGCTGTCGGGGCTGATCCCCGAGCACGAGCGCATCATCACCATCGAGGACTCGGCCGAACTCCAGCTCCAGCAGTCCCATGTGATCCGCCTGGAGTCCAGGCCCCCCAACGTCGAGGGCAAGGGCCAGGTGACGATCCGCGACCTGGTCCGCAACTCCCTGCGCATGCGCCCCGACCGCATCGTCGTCGGTGAGGTCCGCGGCGGTGAGTCCCTGGACATGCTCCAGGCGATGTCGACCGGCCACGACGGCTCCCTCGCCACCGTGCACGCCAACAGCACGGAGGACGCCCTGATGCGGCTGAAGACCCTCGCGTCCATGTCCGACGTGACGGTCCCCTTCGAGGCGCTGCACGACCAGATCAACAGTGCCGTGGACGTGATCATCCAGCTGACCCGCTTCCCGGACGGCGCCCGCAGGATCACCGAGATCGCGCTCCTGGACAGCCACGGGGCGGAGCCGTACCGGGTGGCGACGGTGGCCCGCTTCAACGCCCAGCCCATGACGCCGGACGGCCGCGTCCACGGCGCCTTCGCGTACTTCCCCCTCCCGCGCCGCACCGCGGACCGCCTCTACATGGCGAGCCAGCCGATCCCCCAGGCCTTCGGCGTCGCCCAGTCCCCGCTCGAACTCGCGACCCGAGAAGCCAGGTAGGACAAGAAGCCAGGCAGGACAGGTAGAAACCCCATGGACCTCCAGACCCGCATCACGCTCACCACCGGCATCGCGCTGCTGACCTGCGCGCTGGCCGTCGTGGGCGTCCACGCCTACGCCTCCGGCCGGGCCCAGCGCCAGGCCCTGGTCGACCGTCTGACGTCCGCCGGCCAGATCACCGGACCCGGTGGCCGCCGACGCCGCTTCGTCGACCTGGACCGCCGACTGCGCCGTACGAAACCGGGCAAGCGGCTGGAACTGCGCCTGGTGGCCACGGGCCTGGACGTCACCCCCGGTGAGTTCTTCGTCTACATGCTGGCGACGGTGGCCGGCCTGTGGCTGGTCGGCCAGGCGGCGCTGGCCCCCTTCTTCGGCCCGATCGCGGGCCTGCTGGGCGTGGGGGCCGCGGTCCAGTTCCTGAACTGGCAACGCCAGAAGCGCATCGAGCGGTTCATCAACCAGCTCCCCGAACTGGCCCGCATCCTGGCCAACGCCGCCCACGCCGGCCTCGCCCTCCGTACCGCCATCGGCATGGCGGCGGAGGAGCTGGAGGCCCCGGCGGGCGAGGAACTGGCCAAGGTCTCCCACCAGTTGGCCCTCGGCGCCTCGATGGACGATGCCCTGGGCGAGCTGGCGGAACGCCTCCCGTCCCGCGAACTGGTCGTCCTGGTCACCACGCTGGTGCTGTCCAACCGGGCCGGCGGCCAGGTGGTGAGCGCGCTGCGGAACCTGACCGAGACGCTGGAGGAGCGCAAGGAGACCCGGCGCGAGGTGCGTACGCAGCTCTCGCAGGTGAGCATGACGTCGTACGCGGTCCCCGCGTTGGGCATCGGCTCGCTGTTCCTGATGAACGGCGTGCAGGACGGAGCCCTGGACCGTATGACGGGTTCGCCGGTGGGGCAGGCGGCGGTCCTGATCGCGTTCGGGCTGTATGCGGTGGGGTTCGTGCTCATCCGGCGGATGTCGCGGATCGACGTCTGAGGCGCGGGCGGAAAGGAGGACGACGATCATGGAACTGGGACTGGGGCCGGGACTCGGCGTGGGGCAACTGGGGCTGATTCTGGCGCTGGTGACGGGCCTCGCCGTGTGGGGGATCTTCGCCGGTATCCGCATGTACCGCGCGGACGTCAGGCTGCCGAGCGATCTGGCGCTGGCCCTGGAGGTCGGCGCGACCCGCACGGGCGCCGTCGACTCGCTCATCGACCGCATGGGCATGCGCTACGCCCCCGCCGTACTGCGCCTGATGGGCCCGAAGCTGGTCGCCAGGTACCGCCGCAAGATCGACCTCGCGGGCAACCCCGGCGGCCTGACCATCGACCGCTACGCGGCCAGGCGGGCGGTCTACGGCTTCCTGGGCGCGGTCGGCTTCCTGGTGTTCCTGCTCCGGGGCCAGGTGCTGGTGGCGCTGCTGTTGCTGGCCTTCGGCGCCTTCTGGACGGAGGTCGGCATCTGGTCGGCCATCCGGATCAGGAAGGACGAGATCGAACGCACCCTGCCGGACTTCCTGGACGTCCTGGCCGTCGTGGTGAGCGCGGGCCTGGGCTTCCGCCAGGCACTCGACCGGGTCGCCTCCAGGTACGAGGGCCCCTGGGCGGACGAACTCCGCATCACCCTGCGCCAGATGGACCTCGGCATGAGCCGCCGCCAGGCCTTCGCGGAGCTGCGCCGGAGGAACGACTCCGAGCAGGTGGCGATGTTCGTCACGGCCCTCCAGCAGGGCGAGGAACTGGGCGCCCCGATCGTCGAGACGCTGGTCGCCCTGGCCAAGGACATGCGCCGCACCGACGCCCAGAACGCCCGCCGGAAGGCGGCCCGCGCGGTGCCGAGGGCCACGCTGATGATCACGACGTTCATGGTTCCGGCGACGATGATTCTGCTGGGGGCGGGGTTGCTGCTGGGGTCGGGGACGGACTTCGGGTCGCTGACGGGGGAGTAGGGGAAGTAACGGGAGCAGGGGGGAGGGGACGTGGCCGGTATGCCGGTGAGGTTGAGGACGGGGTGGGCCAAGGCGCGGCAGCACGCGGAGCCGGACCGGTCCGCGACGATCCCGCTCCAGGTCAACGCCCTTCAGGCGATGTGCCGCCAGGTCTTCGGCTTCCGCCTCGCCATGATCGCCCTCGCGGCGCCCTCCGCCCTGCTCAACGCGACCCCCGGCCTCGGCACCCGGCTGATGGGCGCGGCGGCAGTGGTCACCTTCATGGGTTCCTACGCCCTGTTCCGTGACTGGGAGCGCTTCGGCCCTCTTCTCCTGCGCCACCCCACCCTCCTGGCGGCGGACACCCTCTTCACCTCCCTCCTGCTCATCTCGGCGGGCCCGGACACCACCCTGGCCTACGTCAGCGTCTGCACGCCCTTGCTGGCCGGCATCGTCTACGGCCACCGGGGCGCGGCGGTGTTCGCGAGCGTGCAGTCCCTGATCCTGCTGCTGGCGTACGCGATCAACAGGGAGGCGCAGGCGGGCAGCGGCCTTGCGGAGAAGCTCCTCCTCCCGGGCTTCTGCGTCATAACGGGCGCCCTCGGCTCCTCCCTGCGCAACCTCATGCTCCGCTTCGGCACGGCCACGCAGGCCCTGACGACGATCCAGGCCCGCCTGGCCGTCACGGAAGCCGTCGGCGCGGAACGGGCGCGCCTGGCCCGCGAGATGCACGACTCGGTGGCGAAGACGCTGCACGGCGTGGCGCTGGCGGCGGACGGGTTGGCGGCTTCCGCGGTGTCCTCCGCGGCGGCCTCCGCGGGGTCGGCGCCGATGGACCCGGCCCGCATCAGGCAACAGGCGGAACTGGTGGCCCGTTCGGCCCGCCGAGCCGCAGCCGAGTCGAGAGAGCTCCTGGCGGACCTGCGCCGCGAGTCCGACCCGGACCACGCCGTGAACCTCGCATCCGAACTGGCCGCCCGGGCCGCGGACTTCACGACCCGCACCGGCATGCGCGCCACGTACGCCCCCCTGGGTGAGGCCCCCGCGCCCCCGGTCCCACCCGCCGTCGCCCGGCAGCTCCTCACCATCACGGAGGAGGCCATGGAAAACGCCCACCGCCACGCGAACGCGACCCGGGTAGAGGTCCAGGCAGGTGTCGAGGGCGAGGTGCTGTGCCTGACCGTTCAGGACGACGGCCGGGGCCTGCCTCCCGACACCACGTTGGAACACCTGCGCCGATCAGGCCATTTCGGCCTGCTGGGCATGGCGGAGCGAGCGGCTTCGACCGGCGCCCGCATCCACATCGGCAAGGGCGGCCGGGCGCACGGCACGGAGGTCCGCCTGGAACTCCCGCTGGCGGCCCTGACGACGACAGAGGCGACCACGTGAACACTCCTCTCCGGCTGGTGGTGGCAGACGACAACCCGGTGGTCCGAGCGGGCCTGACGGCCCTTCTCTCCACCCACGCGGACATAAGGGTCGTAGCCGAGGCGACGAACGGCCACGAGGCGCAGGAGGCGGCCCGCCGTCACCGCCCCGACGTGATCCTCCTGGACGTACGGATGCCGGGCATGGACGGCATCACGGCACTCCCGCACCTCGTCCGCATCGCCCCGGTGATGATGCTGACGTACAGCGCGGAGTCGGAGACGGTCCGGGAGGCGCTGCGGCGAGGTGCGGCCGGCTACCTGGTCCACGGTGAGTTCACGACGGACGAACTGGTGGAGGCGGTACGGGACATCGAGCGGGGCAGATCTCGCTTCACACCTACGGCGGCGGCAGCGGCAGCGACGTCACTCGCGCAAGCAAACGTTCAACTCCCAACTCCTGTCGGGAATTCTGCGGAACCGCTTTCGCAAGTGCAACCGAATGTGGGACAGTCGTCGTCGTATCGGTCAGGGTTCCGGCTGAGCAGGAGGGAGGCGGAGATCATGGACCTCATCGCATCGGGCATGAACAACCAGCAGATCGCCGCCACCTGCTTCATCAGCGAGAAGACGGTCAAGAACCACATCAACCGGATCTTCGCCAAACTCCACAGCACCAGCCGCGTGGAGGCCGCCGCCAAGTGGCTCGGCACGGCTCCGGGTTCCCCGGGTTCACGTCCAGGACGGAGCTGACCGACGATGACCCGACGACGGTTTTCGGCCGAGGCCCGGAATTGGGCCCAGGGACCCTCTGGTGTTCCGGCTTTTCACCCTTACGTTTCTCCTGTGCACGAGCATGAGCCAAGCGCTCTGCGATCGCCGGACACCGGAGGGGAACACCATGAGCAACTGGATCAACACCACCGTCGAGTACCTGCGCTCCCGTGCCGCTCGCGACGACAGGGGGCAGACGGCGGTGGAGTATCTGGGGATCATCGCGGTGGTGGTGGCGATTGTGTTGGCCATTACGGGGACGGACATCGGGCAGACCATCTTCGACGCCATCACGGACAAGATCACCGAAGTGACCGGCGGTTGATGCGGGCAACCCGGTACGGCGACGACGCAGGGCAGGCTTTCCCCATCTACATCACGGTGGTGGCGGGCCTGCTCTTTCTCGCGTTCGCGTACCTCGCGGTCGGCCAGGCCGCGGCAAACCGGAACGGCGCCCAGACCGCGGCCGACGCGGCGGCTCTGGCGGCGGCGCAGGACACCCGGGACCAACTCGCCGGCAGGTGGGTGGAAGACCTGCTCGACCCGACGAAGTGGCAGGACATCTTCGACGGAATCGGGGTGGAGCCCGACGGCGGTTGCTGGCGGGCGCACGAGCTGGCGGCGCAGAACGACGCCGCTGTCGACGGCTGTGATCCGACGGAGCCCCTGGGCTACACGGTTACCGTCACCTCCACGAAACCCGTCGGCGACTCGATCGTCCCCGGCACGGAGGACATGAAGTCGACGGCATCCGCCACCGCCGTGATCGAGTCCCGCTGCGAGTTCGAACTCCCCGGCGGGGACGAGGCCGATCCGGGCGACGGAAACGACGTACTGCCGCTCCCGCGACTCACCTGTGGGGACACGAACTGGGACCCGGACCCGGAGGATCCGACCACCCTTCCGGACCCCGAGGACCTCTTCGACGTCCATCTGGCCGACTCACCAGCGAACGACGAGTGACTAAGGAAGCAGAGGCATGAGCATGGGGTTCACGGCGAAGGCCCACAGGGGGATGGTCGCGCTGACCGTTGCGGCTGGACTGGCCCTCGGCGTGGCCGGCTGCGGCAGTGGCGGGGACGGCGACAACAAGCCGGAGGCTTCGGCGTCCGCCACCACGGATCGTGGATCCGACCCGAGCGCTCAGGAGGGGCAGGCGGACGAGATCTTGGCGGAGTTGAAGGGTTCGGACGGACTTCTCCTTCAGATCACCTCTGCCCAGCGTGACTCCGGTGGTTTCGTCACCGTGAACGGCAACCTGAAGAACGACGGGGACAAGAGCACGTCGGTCCCGTCCGCGCTGAGCGGCAACGAGACCGAGATCATCAGGAACGGCAGGTCGCTCGGCGGCGCCACGCTCGTCGACTCGAAAAGCAAGAAGCGGTACTACGTCCTACGGGATACGGACGGCCGTCCGCTGACGACCACGGGCTTCTCGAGTCTCAAGGCCGGCGAAAGCCTGGCGGTGTTCATGCAGTTCCCGTCTCCGCCCACGGACACCACCGAAGTCACCTTCCAGCTCCCGACCTTCGCCGCCGCCACCATCCAGATCTCCGGGTGAGGCCCACCATGACCCGCACCCGCACCCGCACCCCCCGCCTCCCCCTGACCCTCACCGCCGCCACAGTCGTGGTCGCGGCGAACATCCTCGGCGCCACGACGGCCGACGCCGCCGACGACCCCAGCGTTCCGCCCGGTACGGAGGCGACGGCCACCGCTCCGGTCGAGGTGGACGCCAACGACCCCGACCTCAAGCTCCCCGAGGGGGCGACGCTCGCCCAGGCCAAGGTTCTGGACATCAAGCAGGTGGTCGAGGACGAGGCCGGTGAGGAACGCCGCGAGGACACCAACGCGGACGTGAAGTTCGCGCTCCAGGCGGAGGTTCTCTTCCCCAAGGACAGCGCGAAGCTGACCGGTGAGGCGAAGGCCCGTATCTCGGAGATCGCCGAGGAGATCAACACCCAGAACGCCACCCGGATCCGTGTCTTCGGCTTCACCGACAACCTGGGCTCCTCGGCCCACGGTGACGTCCTGTCCAGGAAGCGCGCGAACGCCGTACAGGGAGTCCTGGAAGCCGAGTTGAACGACTCGACGGTCACGTACGAGGTGCGGGGCTACGGCGAGCAGTACCCGATTTCCTCGAACGCGACGGAGGCCGGCCGTAAGAAGAACCGGCGGGTGGAGGTCTCGTTCCCGCGTACGGAGGGGTGACCGGGGCGGCGAGCCAGGGGCCCCGCCCGTTCACGGCTTACTGCACACCGTCTCCAGGGCCGCGTCTCTGTCGGGTTGCGCGTCCTGCACCTTCTGCAGATCGGTGAGGAGACCCGTTATGTCGAGGTCTGTCCCCGCCTCGGCCCGGGCGATGGTCAGCAGGGCGGCCTCGTAGAAGGTGTCCCGCACGGCGGGCGCCATGACGTCCGAGGCGTCCAGGCAGCGGGGGCGCTTGCCGGTGAGCCGGTCGGCGATCGCGCGCCCGACGGGGCCGCCCTTCGGCGGCACCTGTTGATTGGCCGAGAAGACGTTCGGGAAGCTGGCCCACGCCCGCTGGCCCTCCCGGGAGGCGAGCTTCTCGATCAGGTTCCGGGCCTCGGGGCGGTCGCTGAACAGCGCGGCGAAGTCGCCGGTCACCTCGTGCGCCCGGACCGGGTAGGGGCCTTCGGGCAGCAGCGGAGCGGAGTCGGTCAGGCCCGCGGGGTTGCGTTCGTAGAAGGAGCGGGCGAACGAGCCCTGGTGCTCGAGGGCGCACCCGCCCCGGTCCGAGAACAGCAGCCCGTGTCTGCCGGGGGCGCCCCGGTGATCGGTGAGCAGGGCGCGCCGGGCCGCCTCACCGTTCTGCTGGAGCAGGCCGGCCCACGCCTCCCAGGCCGTGCGCACCGCCTTCCCGGTCCACTTCGCGTCGTCGTCGCCCAGCGCCCACTTCCCGTAGACGTCCGGGCCCTCCCGTTGCAGCACGAGGTCCTCGATCCAGTCGCTGCCGGGCCAGCCGGAGGCGCCGTCGTCACCCATGCCGATGCACCAGCTCTCCAACGGTGCCGGTGAACTTGCCGGCTTTTCGCCCTCGCGATACCAGACGACGCTCTTCAGGTCCGCCTTGACCGGGACCCAGTACACGCCCCTGGGAGTCCTGCCCGCCGACTTCCAGGGCGCGCCGTACTCGTCCTCGTCGTAGAGGCCGCCCAGCTGTTTGAGGAGGTTCTGGTCGGCGTACTCGGCGAGTTCGCCGACGCCCGGCATGATCGCGATGTCCGGGGGTTCCCCCGATTGCACCTTGGAGAGCAGCACCTCCCGCTGGGCCGCGGTGCCCTGGTAGTCGAAGGGGATGCCGAAGCTCCGCAGCACCTGCTCGAACTGCTCTCCCTGGGTGTCGGTCCACGGCCCGAGGATGGTCACCGGTTCCTCGCGGTCGCGCTGCGCCCAGACCGTCACCAGGCCGCCGCCCGACACCAGCAGCAGCACCACGAGGAACACCAGGACCTTGAACGGCCGGGTCACCGTCGCCTCCAGAAGTCGTTGTCGAGCCGAAGTCCGAGCCCCACCGCGGGCAGGACGACGACCAGCAGGCCGCCGATCAGGGCGCCCTGGTAGACCCTGCCGGTCCAGGTGTCGTCGGCCAGCGCCCGCCGGACCTCCTCGGACCGCTCCGTGACCGTCCGCTGTGCCTCGGCCGGGTCCGCGCCGCCGGAGTGCTGCCGGGAGATCTCGGTGATCCACTGCAGATCCGCGCGCACGCTGTCGAGGTCGTCCTGGGCGGAGAACGCCGTCAGCAGCGGGACCACCGCGAGCAGCACGGTCAGAGCGAAGGCGGCGAGGAGGTACGGATTCCAGTCCCGGCCGCAGCGGTCGCGCAGCACGAACTGCGCCGAGAGCAGGGCCAGCGCCAGGGCCGCCAGGGCGAGTTCGGCGAGCCACCAGCCGCCGCGCTGCCACCACCCCATGGTGGCGGTGGTCGCGGCGCGCCGCATCTGGCCCTGCTGAAGCTGGTCCAGCCGGGGCACGAGGCCGACCCGTGAGCGGGTGAGCAGCGACTGCGCCTCGGCCAGTTTCTGCTTCCGCATCAGTGACTGGTCGCGGTACATCGCCGTGCCGAGGGTGATCGAGTTGCTGTAGGAGGCGAGCAGCCCGTTGACGGTGCCGAGGTCCTGGTCCGTGCGGTCCGCGATCCGGGACAGGCCCTGGTCGGCCGCGGAGAGCTGGGCCCGGTACGTCTCGCCGGAGCCGGCGACGTCGGCGAGTCCCTGGTTCACCAGCACGCGGGCCTCCCAGTCGGCGCGCAGCACCGAGAGCCGGGTGGCGGCGAGGCCCTGCACGGCGGGTGCCTCCCGGGACGCGACCGCCTGGGCGGCTTGCGGGGTCTGGCGGTAGGAGACGAGCAGGGCACTCACCGCGACGCCGGCGCACACCGTCAGGACCAGCAGGTGTACCTCCAGCAGCCGGCGGGTCCGCCAGGGGCGCAGGCGCCGCCGCCACACCGCGGCAGGGGAGTGCGTGCGCCAGGAGGCGGCGCGTCCGGTTGTCACAGCAGCTTCTCCCCGCAGTGGACGCAGTAACGGGCCTCGCTCCCGGCCGGGGTGTCGCAGTGCCCGCAGCGCGGGCCGGGCCGCGGGTCGGCGTTGTCGGTGAGGGGGCCGCCCGGCCGGGACCCGGCGCGCAGGATCATCGGGGCGAGCGTGTCGGCGTCCACGTCCACGGCGGGGCGCAGCCGGACCTGGCCCGCGGACGCGTCCACGACGACGGCCACCGTGCGGATCTCGTCCAGCACCCAGTCCTGGCCGCCCAGCCGCACCGCCAGGCGTGCGGCCTCCCCCAGGAGGCGTTCGGCGTCCTCCCGTCGGGACTCCCCGAAGGCGACGAGGCCCTTGCGCAGGGCGGACCGCATCAGGGTGGTGGTCTTCATGGACGGCACGCCGCCGCCCTTCGCGCCGTGGGGTGGCCGCTCGGGCCGGTGCCAGCGGGCGGTGACGGGTACATGGACATCGCCGACGGAGACCATGGCGAACTGGAGGTCGGTCTCCAGCGGGTCGGCGTCGGCGTCGGCGACGAGGGTGAGCAGGTAGTCGCGCGAGCCGGGCTCCCACTGGTACGTGGGAAAGCGCCAGAGATGCGGCCGGCCGGGCTGGGGCAGCCCGCCCAGCCGGTGCGGCCGGGGCGCCTTCTCGTTCAGGGCGACCTGGCGGACGGCGGGCCGCACGGTCACCTCGATGGGCAGCTGGGGGGTGTGCACCCGGCGCAGCCGCCGGATGGCGCCGGTGATCGCCGGGCTGAGGCCGTCGTCCACGAACTCGGCGGTGCCGTGCAGCCGCTCGGCGAGGGCCAGCAGGGGGTCGGGGGGCCAGTCGGTGCCCACGGCGAGCACATCGCAGGTGAACTGCCCGGCGCAGAGGTCCAGTTCCTCGTGCAGACGGGTCTCGCCCTTGGCGCTGCTGCCGTCGGTGACCAGGAGCAGATGCCGTACGGACAGCGGGCGGGCGGCGAGCAGGGCGCGGGCCCGTGCCGCCCAGACGGCGTACCCGGCGGGGCGCGGACCGTCCCGGTGCAGCGGGACCGCACCCGCGGCGAACGCGGCCCGGCGTCTGTGTTTCTGGTCGGCGACCGCCCACTCGGCACCGCCCAGCGGATAGCACGGGGCGGGCTCGGGGCCGCCGCCGAGCACGGTGAAGGAGATGTCGTCGGGCAGGGCGCGCAGTGCGGCGGGCAGGGCGCGCTTCACGGCCGCCCGACGGGTCTCGGCGACGTCCACCGCGATGATCACGGCGAGTTCGACGGCCGGCAGTTCGGCGGCGCCACCGGTGGCGGTCACGTCGACCCGCAGATGCGCCTCGATCTTGGCGCTGCGGTGCGGGTGCAGGTGGCGGTCGAGGTCGACGTACAGCTGAATGCCCAGATGCGGCGGCCGGGTGGGGCTGTTCATGTCGTACGTCACCGCTCCTTCGCCTTCGTCGCCGTTCGTACCGGGGGTGGTGCTGTTCCAGGGGTGGTGCTGTTCCAGTCCGTCGCCGTGCGGGTGGCGTGCCGTGCGCTCAGATCGCGGTCTGTGGCCGGACCGCGTGGGAGAGGTCCACCAGGAGGTCGTGGGCGGCGGCCGACTCCCGGTGGTGGGCGGCCAGTTGCCGGTAGTGCCGCTCCATCTGCGCCCGCACGTCGCGCTCCTGGGGGCTCAGGCGTCTCAGGGCGCGGGCGCCGATCCGTCCGGAGCCCATCCGTCCGGGCCCGTCGTCGCGGCTGCGGAGTGCGTCCAGCTTCCACTCGAGGAGTTCGGTGCCCAGGCGCAGCGCCTCGTCCTCGGACAGACGCGGCTCGCCGAAGCCAGGGTTGCGGCGCATGAGAGAGCGCAGCTCGGTCAGCGCCGCGTCGACCTCGGTGGGCGCGGGCAGCGGATCGCCGCCGCCGGGCAGTCGGGCCGTACGGATGCGTAAGGAGGCGATCCGGGCGACGGTGTGGTCCAGCGACCCGGCGCGGACCCGGCCGAGAACGTCGAGGGCCGCGTCGCGGTCGCCCTCACGCAGCGCGAGCCGGGCCAGACCGAGGGCGGCCCCGCCGTGCGAGGCGTTGCGGGCGAACACGGCCTCGTACAACTCCTTGACGGTGGGCCCGGCCGTGTCGTCGCCGAGCAGTTCCCCGCAGTAGGCGAGGGCCAGTTTGGGGGCGTACTCGCCGGGCAGGTCGAGGTGGACCAGGGTGAAGTGGCCCTTGGCCTCGGCGGCTTGGCGCAGGTCGGCGTCGAGGTCGGCGCGGCGCAACGCGACCAGGGCGCGGTGCCACTCGAGCCGCCACCGGCGCACGGCACGCGGCCCGGGAATGGAGTCGGCGGTGTCGAGCTCGTCCTGGGCGCGCTCCAGGTCCTCCCGCGTGTTCCGGCTCAGCAGGACGCGCACGTTGTGCAGGCAGATCTCCACCGAGGTGGGCTGCTCGCCGTCCTGGCCGAGGAGCCGGTTCGGATCGTAGCCACTGCTCACCTCGAACCGCGCGGTCTGCGGATCGCCCGGATAGTGCACCGGGACCGGCAGACAGCGGGCGATCTCCGTGGGCGTGGGCGCGCCGAGGTCGAGGGCGGGCGCGACGGGCGGCTCGTACCGGTCGCGGCGTGGGCGGTCGAGCCAGTGCTCGATGCCCGGCACCGTACCGAGCCGGGCGCCGAGCAGCCGCGGGGACGGCCGGAAGTACTGGGAGGGCTCGGGCGGATCGCTCTTGCCGCGCAGGGCACGGATCTCCCGCAGGGCGCCGCGCAGCTGGCCCGCCATGTCCTGCGCGCCGGCGAAGCGCAGGTCCGGGTCGGGCCGGGTGGCGCGCTCGACGACCCACCAGAAGGAGGCGGCGCCGAGGCCGGGCACCTCGTCGACGGCCCAGCCGGCGAGGCGGCGCAGGGTGGCACCGACGGTGTGCAGGTCGTGGGCGACGGTGGGCAGTCCGGAGGACTCGGTCTCGGGTGCCATGTAGCCGGGTGTGACATGGGCGGGCGGCTCGCTCTGGCCCTCTTCGCGCATGCCGCCGAGGTCGATGACCTTGACGCCGTCCCGGTGGTGCACGACGTTCGAGGGCTTCAGGTCGCCGTACACGAAGACCGGTTCGCCACCGGCGTGCAGATGGCCGAGGGCTTCGAGGATCTGGCAGCCGTACGCCGCGACGTCCTCGATGTCGAGGACCCGCTCCCCGCGCCGGGTCTCCTCGACGACCTTCTCCAGGGTGCCGTCGCCGACGTCGTCCATGACGACATAGCCGCCGGTCACCTCGCCGGTGTCGGCGCGCCGGGCGACGAAGTCGCGGATCTGGACGATCCGGGGGTGGCGGATGGCGACGAGGTTGCGGCGTTCGACGTCGGCGAGCCGGGCGCCGTCCCGCTCGTAGCGGTTGAGCAGCCCCTTGACGGCGACCACCTCACCGAGGTGGGTGTCCTCGGCGAGATAGACCCAGCCCTGGCCGCCGTGCGCGATGGGCCCCATGATCCGGTACTGGTCGCGCAGCACATCGCCCTCGGCGAGTTCGGGCCGGTACGAGTAGGGCTCGCCGCAGGCCGGGCAGTACCCCTCGACCGGCACCGGGCCCTCGGTGTACGGAGGGGCGAAGACGACGCCGCACTCGGGGGCCGAGCAGGCCATGTGGATGCGCAGAGGCGCCTCGGGATCGATGAGGCGGGCCTGCTCGGAGCGCGGTTCGCGCTCGGGCAGCGCGAGGAGTTCCCGGGGGCCGAGGTTCCGCGGGTCCGCGGGCAGCGGGGGCAGCCCGGGGCCGCTCTCGTGGCGGCCGCACTCGGCGCAGTGGCCGGTGGGCAGCACGGAGCCGCCGCAGGAGGCTCCCGTGAAGCGCCGGTGCGGGCAGTGCGTCATCGTCTCTTCGTCCTCCTCCCTCGTCGTCCTCGCCCTCGGGGCCTTCGGTCCGGCGGCTCATGCCGGCGCCGCGGGGCCGGGCACCCCCGTCGGCGGTGCTGAGACGCCGTTGCCCGCGGCCGGCCCGATCCGCCGGACAGGCCGTGGCGCCGGGCGCGCGGGGTACCTCATGCCCGGCCTCCGTGGCGCCGCAGGTCGGCGCGGAGCGTGCCGATCAGCTCGCGCAGCGCGGTGAGCTGCCGCTGCGGGTCCGTCAGTTCGCCGATCAGCCGGCGTTCGACCTGGCGCCGGTCGGCCGTCTCGGTCGCGGAGGCGAGCGAGTTCTCGTCCACGACGCCGAACTGGACGGCGCGGTTGAACTCCGCCCGCCGAACCCTGTCGAGCAGTGTGTCCGCGTGGCCGAGGAGCGCGGGCCGCAGGAGGCCGTCGTAGGCCGCGGTCCAGCCGGTGCCGCCCGCGTGACGGAAGACGATCAGCAGTCGGCAGCCGCACTCCCGCAGCCGGGCGAGGAGTTCGATCAGAGGGCCGGGCTCGGGCTCCTCGTCGAGACCCTCGACGAGGACCGTGGGGGGCGGGCGGTCGGCGGCGAGGGCGGGCGCCCGCGCGGGGCGGCGCCTGGTGCCGAGCAGCCAGTCCCAGTACGCCAGGTACTGGCCGGGCGGGAAGGCGATGTGCTCCAGGGCGTGGTCGGCGAGGTCCGGTCTGCTGGAGCCGCCGCCCCGGTACACGATGTGGGCCCGGTGCCGCAGATGGCGCAGCGAGCGGTCCTTGCCACTGCCGGGAGGCACCACGGTGATCTTCACCGGCTCCTCGTCCGGGTCCTCGAACCACCGGGTCAGCCGCTCCTCGAAGCCGTGATCCCAGGCGTAGGGGCTGCTCAACTCCTTGATCAGTGGGGAGAGTTCGGCGATACGGTCGACGGGGATCAGATACGAGAACGCGAGCCGGTTGTTCTCGGGGAGCAGCTCGCCCATGTCGCCGCGCCAGCTGACGACGAGGCCGACGACGCGCGCGGGCCGCCCTTCGCCCGGCCGCGTGCACACGGCCGCGCCGCTGAAGCCCGCGCGCACCACTTCCGCCTTGGTGACGGCGTCGAGCTGCACCCGTTCGCCGCTGGCCCCGCTGACACGACCCCACAGGGTCATGCCGTCGTCGAAGCCCTCCGCGTAGCCGGTCGCCGACACCTCCATGCCGCCCCGCAGCCTCGGTTCCAGCGGGGCGGGGCGCGCCTGCGGGCGCGGGCGGTCCAGGCGCAGCACCGCGATGTCCTCACCGCCCTCGGCCTCCGGCAGCCACCCGCCGGGCAGGACACGTGCGGCCACCGGTTCGAGTTCGCGGTTCTCCGCGAACTCCACCCACATCACGGCATCCGGATGACGCACCACGTGCGCGCAGGTCAGCGCGGTGTACTGGTCGACGAGCACGCCGGCGCCGGCGATGGGACCGCGCGCGCCCCCGCGCCGCAACCTGAGCCTCCAGTCTGCGCGTAACTCCCCCATAACGCTTCACACTACGCGTGGAGCATGGTGCGTCCCTAGACTCATGACCAGGTTGGATCGGCCAATCAAGGCAAGCCGGCGGTGAGTTGGCGTGGCGGACGGCGTGGGGGATGGTGTGGGGGACGGCATGAGGGACCCGAAACCGGTCGGGCTCGCGGAGGCCATCGGCACGGTCCGCGCGGAGCTGGCACGGGCCCAGGCCGAGGGCGTGGCGAGCGACTGGCGGTTCAGCGTGGAGCAGGTCAGCCTGGAGTTCTCGGTCCAGTTCCATCGGGCCGGGGAGGGCGGTGCGGGCCTACGCCTGGGCGTGGTCGAGGCACGGCTCGGCGGCTCGGTGAGCCGCGACGCCACCCACCGCATCCAGGTCGACCTCAAGCCGCTGCCGCTGCCTGACGGGCGTCATCACGAAGTGAGCCGGGAGGACGCCGGGAGCCACGGGTCGCCGGGGACGGACGACGGCACCGTGTCCCGCGGCTGAGCGGGGATCCGCCGGCCGAAGTCGTACGGAGGCGGGAGAGCCCGCTGGCGCGCAGGGCTCACGCCGGCGGACGAGCAGCGCTGATCACCGTCACCCGCGCGCCGGTCACCAGCCCCCACCCCGCCATCACCCCCGCCTCCGCCTCCAGCACGTGCCGCGACCGGAGCCGGGGTCGGCCCAGCCGGCCCGGCTTCATGGTGCGTACGGCGATGACGTTCAGCTCGCGGTCGAGGTAGGCGACGTCGATGGGGATGCGCATGCGGAAGGTGTGCACGCCGCCGGCGGGCGTGAGCAGCATCGCCCCGTCGACGGAGTCACGCCGCAGGAGCCCCCTCGTGCGGGCACGGTAGGACGAGGCGATCTCCAGGGGGACCGAGATGTCACCCCGCTCCCCGTGGACAACCAGCCCCCCGCGGCCGTCACGCCACTGCCGTCCCATCCGCAGCCACCTCCTGGGCTCCGTGCCGAACTCGGGTTGTCCGGCGAGTGCTACCCGGGTAGGAAAGATCGCATGACCGGACTCGGCGCGGTATTCCGTCCCCAGCTGGCCCCCGAACGACTCCGGCCGGTCGCCCGGCTCGCCGACAGCGCGGGTCTCGAAGAGCTCTGGCTGTGGGAGGACTGCTTCCGGGAGGGAGGGATCTCCACCGCGGCGGCCGCCCTCGCCTGGACCGAGCGGATCAGGATCGGGGTCGGACTGCTGCCCGTGCCGTTGCGGAACGTCGCCGTCACCGCGATGGAGGCCGCGACCCTGCACCGGATGTTCCCGGGGCGGCCGATCCTCGCGGTCGGGCATGGTGTGCAGGACTGGATGGGGTCGGTCGGAGCGCGCGTCGAGTCACCGGTGACCCTGTTGCGGGAGCACCTCGAAGTACTGCGGGCCCTGTTGCGCGGGGAGCGGGTGACCGTCGAGGGGCGGTATGTGAAGCTCGACGACATCGCCCTGGACTGGCCGCCCACCGAGCCGGTGCCCGTCATCGCCGGGGCCACCGGGCCCCGTTCGCTGCGGCTCGCCGGTGCGGCGGCCGACGGGACGTTGCTCACCGCCTCGACCCCGCCCGACGGCGTACGGCGGGCCCGGCAACTCATCGACGAGGGGCGGGAGTCGGCAGGGCGTACCCGGGACGCGGCCCACCAGCTCGTCGTCTACCTCCTGACCGCCACCGGGGCCGACGGTCCTGCCCGGCTCAGGGCCGAGCTCGAAGCCGAGGGGCTCGGATCCGTGCCCGGCCTCGGCGTCGCCGGTGACGCGCGCACCGTCGCGCGGGCCGTGCGGCGGCTCGCGGACGCCGGCGCGGACACCGTGGTCCTCCAGCCGACGGGGGACGAGCCCGACCCGGAGGGCTTCATCCGGTTCACGGCGGAGGAAGTGCGGCCGCTGGTGCCGTAGGGCCCCGTCGGTCCACGAGACGCGGCGTTGTCAGTGGCTCCTGCCACACTCCTGGACATGAGGGACACGAGCGATGAGCTGAGCGACGACCACGCCGCCGTACGCCTGCGAGACGTGCTGGACGCCGACCTGGAGGCGTTCCTCGCCTACGAGCACGACCCGGAGGCCGTCCGCCGGTCGAGATTCACGCCCCGGCCGCGCGACGCCTTCATGAAGCACTGGCGGACGAGCGTGCTCGGCGACGAGACCTGCCTCGTGCAGACGGTCCTGGTCGGGGACGACGTGGCCGGCAACGTCGCCTCCTGGTGGGACGGCGACCGCCGCTTCCTCGGCTACTGGCTCGGGCGGCCGTACTGGGGCCGCGGCATCGGCACCAGGGCCCTCACCCTCTTCCTCGAACTCGACAGGACCCGCCCCCTGTACGCCGACCCCTTCCACGGCAACACCGCTTCCGTACGGGCCCTCGAACGGCACGGCTTCCAGCACGCCGGTACGGTCCGCCACGGCGACGACGAGCACGTGCTGCTCGTCCTCCCCGACTCCGCCACCGCCGCGGAAAACCAGCGGCGCCCACCGACGGCGCCCTGAGACGATCACCGTATGAAGAAGCCGCAGCCCATCCGTACCTTCGAAGACCTGGTCGCGGAAGGCGCCGCCGTGCCCACCGACGGCTGGGACTTCTCCTGGTTCGAGGGGCGCGCCACCGAGGCCCGGCCGTCCTGGGGATACGCCACCTCCCTCGCCGGGCGGCTCGCCCGCGCGACCGCCGCCCTCGACCTCCAGACCGGGGGAGGAGAGGTACTCGACTTCGCCCTGCGTAGCGCCGCGCCCGAGGCGCCCACCCTCACCGTCGCCACCGAGGGCTGGCCGCCGAACGTCGCCAAGGCCACCGCTCTCCTGAGCCCGCACGGCGTCGCCGTCGTCGCCGTCCCCGAGGACGCCCCGCTGCCCTTCGCCGATGCGGCCTTCGACCTCGTCAGCAGCCGCCACCCGGTCACCGCGCACTGGGCCGAGATCGCCCGTGTCCTGCGGCCCGGCGGCAGCTACTTCGCCCAGCATGTCGGGCCGCGCAGCGTCTTCGAACTCGTCGAGTACTTCCTCGGGCCGCTCCCCGAGGAGCAGAGCAGCGCCCGCCACCCCGACCGCGAGCGCGCCGGCGCCGAGGCGGCCGGGCTGGAGATCGTCGACGTACGGGCCGAGCGGCTGCCCATGGAGTTCCACGACATCGCCGCCGTGGTTCATTTTCTGCGGAAGGTCGTCTGGATGGTTCCCGGCTTCACCGTCGAGGCGTACCGGCCCCGGCTCCGTGCCCTGCACGAGCAGATCGAGTCCGAAGGCCCCTTCGTCGCGCACAGCACCCGCCACCTCTTCGAGGCCCGCAAGCCCGACGCCGACGCCTGAGCCAGAGTTCCCCGCCCCTACGCGTGCGGACCGACCGTCACCTTCCCGACCACCAACTCCGTCTTCGCCTCCAGCACCTCCCCCACCCGCTCCGCCTGCTCACCCAACTCCCGCTCCTGCCGCGCCGTCAGGCCCCGCCCGATCAGCTCCACCGTCACCGTCGTACGCCGTCCCTGGCGCCGCTGATGCCATACGCCCGCCACCACCCCCTCCACCAACAGCACCGGAAAGTTCCCCGCCTGGCCGCCCGCCAGGGCCCGTCGATACGCCTCCCCGGGGAACAGCGCCTCCCGGGGCTGCGCGGCGATGGCGTACGCGTCGAAGTACGGCAGCAACCGCACGCCCCGCACCCGCCCGTCCGGAAACTCGGTGTCACCCGCCACCACCCAGGCCGCCGCCCCCTCGGACGCGACGCCCTCGAACGCGACCTCCTCGACCTCACCGGCCTCCGCCATCTCCCCGAACAGGGAGACCGCCCACCCCGCGGGCGCAGCCAACCACTTGGCGAAGTGCCGAGGCGTCGCCGGGCCGTACGCGCGCAGGTACCGCCGTACGACTTCCCACAGGGCTGCCTTCCCCGGCGCCGGTACCGTTCCCGACACCGGTCCCGGACCGGACTCCGGCGGTCGCGTGTACGTCACCTTTCGACCTCGGTTCGGGCCGAAGCACAGCGCGCCGGACTGGCCGGCCCGGTGCATCACCTGCCGCCAGCGCGGCCACAGGTCCTGGAAGGCGGGCATCACCCGGTCCCCGGCCCATGGACCGGTGCGCGCCACCACCTCCTCGCCCAGCTCCTCCACGGTCAGGCACACCCCGTCGAGGGCATCCCCGATCGCCGCGACGATCTGCTCCGCCTGTTCCTCCGTCACCCGGACATCCGGCGAGAACGCGCTCGGTCCGGTCGGAATCGAGGTGAGCGCACCGCACCACAGGGGCAGTTCGGCGGCGGGGAGCAGATGCACGGTTCCGCGGGGGCCGAACGTCTTCACCAGGGAGCGGTCGTCCCAGAGCGCGGCCCGTACGTCCGCCCGTGTCACCCCGGCGGACCTCACCCCCACCGACACCTCGGCCGCCGACAACACCTGGGCATGCGCGCCCAGCATCGCCCCGACCACATCGGCCACGGGTGTGCCGCGCTCGGCAGGACGCGCCAGGAACTGCCGCTCCATCCGCCGTGCACTCGCCTGGTCCCACGTGATCGTCCTGCTCGCGTGTGCGGTCATAGGACGACGGTAGGCCGCATATAGGTCATCGACTGTCCGCTGGGCACTGTCTGGTGCAAACCGTGCATCCATGCGTGAAGCCCTCCAGGGCCCTGCGCATCCAAGGAGCCCTCACCTTTTCCACATCGTTATGGAGGCCGACTCGATTTCCCCTCACTACTCACGTAAGTTCAGACCAAGGTAATTCGCGTAAGCAAAGCTGCGCGGCGGCACCGCGCGGCGGAGGGGGCTGCGCGGTGCCGCGTCCTCACGCGTGCCCCTGCTGGACGCGCGTCGCATCGAAATCGCGTTCGCTCCACGACGTCATGTGCCCCGTCAAGCCGACGTTCGCGGTCGGGGTCACCCGGGGGAGGGAAGCGCGGACAAGTCGCCGAGCGAGGACCAAGATGCGGCAAACCCTCCGCATCCAGCCGCTTCCCGCCCGTTTCCCCTGGGAATCCGCCCCGCTCCGGCCGTGAATCAGCCACAAAGTGGCCCTCTCGCGGCCACCGTCCCGTCGCCGAGCGATTTCGGAGAGTAGTTGTGGCACGCCGATGCACGCAGCATCACTTACGAAGGGTTATGGTGGAAACCCCCCCTCGGGCCGGTCCGTCTCCCCCCCACGGACCGGCCCGTTTTTTGTCCCGGACCAGGGCGCATCCGACCGCCGGGGCCCGCAAGCCCCCTGAGGGCCGCGCCCAAGGCGCCAACGGCTCACCCGCACCCCCAAAGACGCGCCCACCGCATTCCCCGGTACGCTCCATGCGCGGGGACCGCATCCGTACGGAGGGGCTGACAATCACGTGAACCTGCGCGACAAGCTGCGCGGCCTGCTGGTCAGGCTGTACGCACGCCGGGTGGAAGGTCACCTGGACCACGCTCAGGTGCCCAAGCACATCGGCGTGATCATGGACGGCAACCGGCGCTGGGCGAAGGCCGCCGGCTCCACCACCGTCCACGGTCACCGCGCAGGGGCAGAGAAGATCGAGGAGTTCCTCGGCTGGTGCTCCGAGACGGACGTCGAGGTCGTCACCCTCTGGCTGCTGTCGACGGACAACTTCGACCGGCCGCAGGACGAGCTCGGCCCGCTCCTCGGGATCATCGAGGACGTCGTCCGCACCCTCGCCGCCGACGGCCGCTGGCGCGTGCACCACGTCGGCACGCCGGACCTGTTGCCGTCCGGAATGCAGACCACCCTCAAGGAGGCCGAGGAAGCCACCGCGCACGTCGACGGGATACTGGTCAACGTCGCCATCGGCTACGGCGGTCGCCAGGAGATCGCCGACGCCGTGCGCTCGATGATCGTCGACGCCCACGACAAGGGCACCTCGATGGAGGACCTCGCCGAGTCCGTCAGCGTCGACCTGATCGGCCGCCACCTCTACACCGGCGACCAGCCCGACCCCGATCTCGTCATCCGCACCAGCGGCGAGCAGCGGCTGTCCGGATTCATGCTGTGGCAGACGGCCCACTCCGAGTACTACTTCTGCGAGGTCTTCTGGCCGGCCTTCCGCAAGGTGGACTTCCTGCGCGCCCTGCGTGACTACGCGGCGCGCCACCGGCGTTACGGCGGCTGAAACACCGCTTGCCGAGCGGGGACGTGAGTACCGCATTTGGGGCGGAAGTAACGAGGAGTTCACCGGGGCGCCGTCATATGCGTAAGCATGGCGGCGCATGTTCGAGGGCATAAGCCAAGCAGGTCGACACCCGAACCACGGGTGTCGTATCTCAGCGGACGGCACGGGGCCGTCCGCCCGGGAGGCCCTTTGCACCAGCCCCACCGTGCGGTCACGGCACGGAAGAAGACGCGGGGGGCCGGTTTTCGGCCCGTGCAGGGCGGCCGACGACCGGTCCAGCTCCACTCCGTCGCTCCCCGACCTCATCCGAGGGGGTACGTCCTTCCGTGGTGACCAGCACAAAGCGCCGCATGCCTGACCGGCGCACCTACGTTCTCGACACCAGCGTCCTGCTGGCCGACCCGAACGCCCTGAACCGCTTCGACGAGCACGAGGTCGTGCTCCCCATCGTCGTGGTGACGGAACTGGAGGCCAAGCGGCACCATCCCGAACTCGGCTACTTCGCCCGGCAGGCACTGCGGCTGCTGGACGAGTTCCGGGTGAGGTTCGGCCGTCTCGACGCCCCCATCCCGATCGGGGACCTCGGCGGGACCGTCCGTGTCGAGCTCAACCACTCGGACCCCAGCGTTCTGCCGACCGGCTACCGCCTGGGGGACAACGACTCCCGCATCCTCGCGGTCGCCCGCAATCTGCAGGCCGAGGGGTTCGACGTCACCGTCGTGTCGAAGGACCTCCCGCTCAGGATCAAGGCCTCGTCCGTCGGGCTCCTCGCCGAGGAGTACCGCGCCGAGCTCGCCATCACGGACGCGTCCGGCTGGACCGGAATGTCCGAACTGACCCTGCCGGGCGAACAGGTGGACATCCTCTTCGAGGAAGGTCACATCTACGTCCCCGAAGCCTCCGACATGCCCGTGCACACCGGACTGACGATCCACTCCGAGCGCGGCAAGGCGCTGGGCCGGATCACGCCCGAGGGCAACGTCCGTCTGGTGCGCGGCGATCGGGAGGCGTTCGGCATCAAGGGGCGCAGCGCCGAGCAACGGATCGCGCTCGACCTGCTGCTCGACCCGGACGTCGGGATCGTGTCCATGGGCGGCCGGGCCGGCACCGGCAAGTCGGCGCTCGCGCTGTGCGCCGGCCTGGAGGCGGTGCTCGAACGCCGTCAGCACCAGAAGGTGATGGTCTTCCGGCCGCTGTACGCGGTGGGCGGGCAGGAGCTCGGCTATCTGCCCGGCTCCGAGGCCGAGAAGATGAGCCCCTGGGCGCAGGCGGTCTTCGACACGCTGTCCGCGGTCACCAGTCGCGAGGTCATCGAAGAGGTCACCGCGCGGGGAATGCTGGAGGTGCTTCCGCTCACCCACATCCGCGGACGCTCGCTGCACGACGCGTTCGTGATCGTGGACGAGGCGCAGTCACTGGAAAGGAATGTCCTGCTGACTGTTCTGTCCCGAATTGGTGCTAACTCGCGGGTGGTTCTCACCCATGACGTGGCCCAGCGGGACAACCTCAGGGTCGGGCGCTACGACGGTGTCGTCGCCGTCGTGGAGAAGCTGAAGGGACATCCGCTCTTCGCCCACGTCACGCTGACGCGGTCCGAGAGGTCCCAGATCGCCGCCCTTGTGACCGAAATGCTGGAGGACGGGCAGATCTGACCCAAGTGTTCAACTTGCGGTAGCTACTGGCTGGTTGGCGCCGTTCGGAAAGGCAGTGAGCCTATCCGGGCGGCGCCTCGGCGTGTGCGACTTTCCGTAAAACCCCTGGGACAAACGAGGTGTGAGCTTTCACACGCAACACAGAATTGCCTTGCGGCGTCGGGGTACGGCAGAGTCTCACTCCTGTCAGGCCCCGCATACGACACACCTGTACCCCCAGCGGTACGGCACCACAGCAACACCACAGCCAACTACATAGCGTCGTCGTATGCCGCCCGAGTTCACCACGCGGCGCTCTCCTCGCGGGAGTTGCCCACCGGGTCCGAGCCTCCCGTGACCCCGCAGTTGGGAGGCCAGCGCCAGGGGCACGATTGCGTCCGCCAGGGTCACCGAAGCGGACGATGCTGGAAGGAAACCGTGTGAGTCCGATTTCGGTCAGGGGATTCGCAGTGGCCTCTGCCACCGCGGTCACCGCTGTCGGAAGCGTCGTCGGCGTTGCCTCGGGCAGCACCGCGCAGAACAACGACGCCGAGGCGACGGCTGCCGATTCGACGCTTCTCGCGGACATACCCGCGGGCCAGCAGGCCCAGGTGCAGACCGAGTCCCTGACGGCGCAGGCCAGCGTCCAGGCCATCGCCGCGGACGCGAGCGCCAAGAAGGACGCGGAGGAGGCGGCCCGCAAGGCAGCCGCTCAGTCCGCCATCGAGAAGAAGGAACAGGCCGAGAAGGCCGCGCAGGAAGCCAAGGAGCGCGAAGAGGCCGAGGCGAAGGCCTCCCGGTCCTCCTCCGCCGACTTCCCCGTTCAGAGCTCGTACAGCATCTCGCAGATCCAGGCGATGGCGCGGTCGATGGTGCCGAGCGACCAGTTCCAGTGCTTCAGCAACATCGTGGACCACGAGTCCAGCTGGAACTACCAGGCGGTCAACCCCTCGTCGGGTGCCTACGGCCTCTTCCAGGCCCTGCCCGGTTCCAAGATGTCGTCCGTCGGCTCGGACTGGCAGACGAACCCGGCCACCCAGATCAAGTGGGGCCTGAACTACATGAACGACCGCTACGACAGCCCGTGCGGTGCGTGGTCCTTCTGGCAGGCCAACCGCTGGTACTGAGCGCTCCGCTGGTCCGCCCGCGATACGCGCGCCTCTCAACCTAGCGTTGCCCCTCACCGTCCTTGGGTGAGGGGCTTTCGCTGTTCTCCGGCGACGCATGTACGGTCGGACGCAACGACTCCAGGGGGGAGTGGTGGGGAGAGACGGGGGAAGAGGGCGGATCATGTCGCGAGTGCCAGGGTGGCTCGGTCGGCTCGGCGCCGGACTGACCGAGATGAGCGAGCGGTTGAACGAGCGCCGGGCCGCCGTGGAACGGGAGAGCGACGAGCTCCAGCCGGTGCGGCGGTCCGCTGCCCACGCCGTGGCCGAGTCCGCCGCCGACGCCCCGCCGTCGGCCGCCGACCACGTCCCGCGGCCCCCCGACTACGCGCCCATGGCCCCGCCGCCCCGGCCCGACCCCACACAGGTCGTGCCCTGGGGCGTACGGGTCGCGGCGGAGGCCGGCTGGCGGTTGCTGGTGCTGGCCGGCACCGTCTGGGTGCTGATGCGGATCATCAGTGCCGTACAACTCGTCGTGTTCGCCTTCGTCATCGCGCTGCTCCTCACCGCGCTGATGCAGCCCTCGGTGGCCTGGCTGACGCGGCGTGGGGTGCCGCACGGGCTCGCCACCGCCCTGACCGCGATCCTCGGGTTCGTCATCATCGGCCTGATGGGCTGGTTCGTGACCTGGCAGGTCATGGAGAACATCGACAACCTCTCCGACCAGGTCCAGGACGGCATCGACGAGCTGCGCAACTGGCTGCTCAACAGCCCGTTTCACGTCACCGACAAGCAGATCAACGAGATCGCCGAGAACCTCCGGGAGGCGATCGGCGCCAACACCGACGCGATCACCTCGGCCGGACTGGAAGGCGTCACGGTCGTCGTCGAGGCCCTCACCGGCATTCTGCTGGCCGCCTTCTCGACGCTCTTCCTGCTCTACGACGGCAAGCGCATCTGGGAGTGGACGCTGAAGCTGGTGCCCGCCGCGGCCCGGCCGGGCGTCGCCGGTGCCGGCCCGCGCGCGTGGGCGACGCTCACGGCGTACGTACGCGGCACGGTCCTCGTCGCGCTCATCGACGCCGTCTTCATCGGCATCGGCATCTACTTCCTCGACGTCCCGATGGCCGTCCCCCTGGCCGTCTTCATCTTCCTGTTCTCCTTCATCCCGCTCGTCGGCGCGGTGGCCTCCGGCGCCCTGGCCGTGGTCGTGGCCCTGGTGACGCAGGGTGTCTTCACCGCGGTCATGACCCTCGGGGTCGTCCTCGCGGTGCAGCAGATCGAAGGCCACGTCCTCCAGCCGTTCATCCTGGGCCGCGCGGTCCGCGTCCACCCGCTGGCGGTGGTGCTGTCGGTGGCGGCCGGGGGCATGGTGGCGGGGATCGGCGGCGCGGTGGTGGCCGTACCGCTGGTGGCGGTGGCGAACACGATCGTGGGCTACCTACGGGCGTACTCGCAGGAGACGGCACCGCGACCCCCGGCCCGTCCGGCGCGTGCGGACGAGGCAGTTGAGGGCGATGAGGGTCTGGGCCTGGGGGCCAAGCCCCCGGCTGACGGCGCGCACGACGCCGAGAACCCCGCCCACGAAGGGTGAGCGGGGTCCGCGGAACGACGGCGTCTACTCGATGTCGGCGACGTCGGCCAGCACAGCCTCGGCCTCCAGGGTGGAGCCCACCGCCTGGATGACGGACGCGATCTTGAACGCCTCCTGAACCGTCTCGCGGTCCACGCCCGCCTTGCGCAGCACCTGCTCGTGCGAGTCGAGGCACATGCCGCAGCCGTTGATGGCGGACACGGCGAACGACCACAGCTCGAAGTCGACCTTGTCGACACCGGGGTTGCCGATGACGTTCATACGGAGCCCCGCGCGCAGGTTGCCGTACTCGTGGTCCGACAGTAGATGCCGGGTCCGGTAGAAGACGTTGTTCATCGCCATCACCGCGGCCGCGGACCTGGCCGCGTTGTACGCCTCCGGCGAGAGGTTCGCCTTCGCCTCCGGCGCCAGCTCGCGCAGCACGATCGGGGAGCGCGCGGCGATCGCGGTCGCGAGCACCGTGCCCCACAGCTGCTGCGCCGGGAGGTCCGAATTGCCGATGACCGAGCCCAGGTTGAGCTTCAGGTCCTTGGCGTAGTCCGGAATGCGGGACTTGAGTGAGTCGAGGGACATGCCGGTCACTCTCCCGCGAGGAGCTTGACCGGGTCCAGGGTGTCCTCGCCCTTGCTCCAGTTGCACGGGCACAGCTCGTCCGTCTGGAGGGCGTCCAGGACCCGCAGGACCTCCTTGGGGTTACGGCCGACGGAGCCGGCGGTCACCATGGAGAACTGGATCTCGTTGTTCTGGTCGACGATGAAGACGGCACGCTTGGCAAAGCCGTCCTCGCCCTCGATGCCCAGGTCGCGCATCAGCTCGTGCCTGGAGTCGGCCATCATCGGGAACGGCAGGTCGCGCAGGTCGTCGTGGTCCTTGCGCCAGGCGTGGTGCACGAACTCCGAGTCACCGGAGAAGCCGAGGACCTGGGCGTCACGGTCGGCGAACTCCTCGTTCAGTTTACCGAAGGCCGCGATCTCGGTCGGGCAGACGAAGGTGAAGTCCTTCGGCCAGGCGAAGACCACCAACCAACCCTTCTCTTCCCGGTTGAGCTTCAGCCATTCGGCGTCGATCCGCTCGAACTCCTTGCCCTTCTCCAGGGAGACACACGCCATGAGGTCGAAGTCAGGGAACTGGTCACCGACAGTAAGCACGTACAGGCCCTTCAGGTCTTGCTCGGGTTGGACAGGTGTAACCCTGTCAGACGCTCCTGTCGTAAGTTAAATCGATCAATCTGGTCAAAGTGATCAGTAATGCCGATCAGTGCGCAGGGGGTGGACCGCGGATACGACGAGAGCCCCTGCCGGGGTACCGAAGGGGTTCTCGCGAAGCTGAATTATTCAGTGTCCGAGCTTTCGGTATCTGCGATTTCGAGGATGGCCTTATAGCACGGGGCGCCGTCGACCCATATGCTCGCGACTTCCCAGGCTGCATCCTCGACTCTTCCTGTGTCCACGTGCTGGATCGCGATGATGCCGTGGAACGCATTTTTGACAATCTTGGCGCCCTTGGCGATCCTATTCGGGAGGGCTGCGATGGTGACAGTCGTAGCGACATCTTGGATGCATTCGGTTACGGCTAGCGTTCCCTCCGCAAGTTCCTTCTCCTTCACGGCGCCTTCCGACTCCTCCGGCTTCAGTACGGAAAGGATGCCGAACTTGCCGCAGAAGCCGCCATCCGGAGTCTCCACCCAAGGCTGACCCGCGTTTTCGCATTCGCGCTTTTCCTTGATGGTGTCACTTGGCTGGTTGTCGTTGGGCTTCGGATCGGTCTCGCCGGTGTCGATCAGAAGCGATTCCAGAGTTCCGATGAGCTGATCTCGCTCGTGCTTCGGTGTCTTCGGGTCGTGAACCATCGAGACCGTTTCGATCAGCGGCTCCATGGTTCCGATGAGTTGATCCCGTTCGTGCTTCGGTGTCTTCGGGTCGTTAACCTTCGATACCGTGTCGATCAGTGGCTTCAGAATTCCGATGAGTTGATCCCGATCCGGCTTCGACGCTTTCGGGTCGTTAACCTTTGAGGCCGTTTCGGTCAACGGCTCCAGAATTCCAATGAGCTTCTGTCGTACCCCGGAAGGCGTCTCCGGGTGGTTGATCACCTTCAGCGTGCAACCTATCGGCTCCAACACTTTCGTAAGATATTTCCGCACCCCCGGCGGCGCTTTGGTGTCTGCGATTGCCTCCACCATGGGGGTCAGCTGCTGAACGGACTGCGCGAGCGTGACGCGTTCCTCCAGCGGCGTTTTCGGATCGTCGACTACCGCCAGGGTGGTATTCAGCTGCGCTACGGTCCCCTGCACCTCGTCAGGGATCTCCTGCTGTTCCGTCAGCTCGTCTACTTCCTTGTTCAGGTCCGGCGTGAGTTCTTCCAGCTGCTCCCGTTGCTCTGCGGGGTCAGCCGGGTCTGCCGGGTCTGCCGGGGAAGCCGGGTCTGCGGGGTCGGCCGGGTCAGTGGGGTCTGCTGGGCCTGCGGGCTCGGCGGGCTCGGCGGGGTCGGCCGGGTCAGCGGGGTCAGCGGCGTCAGCCGGGTCGTTGGGGTCTGCGGGCTCGGCGGGGTCTGCAGGGTCGGCCGACTCAGCGGGCTCAGCGGGGTCGGCGGGCTCAGCAGGCTCAGCAGGGTCAGCGGGGTCAGCGGGGTCAGCGGGGTCAGCGGGGTCAGCGGGTTCAGCCGGGACTGCGGGCTCAGCTGGGGAGGCGGGCTCCGCCGATTCGCCGGGTTCAGCCGGGGAGGCCGGCTCGGCGGGGTCTGCGGGCTCAGCCGGGGAGGCTGGGTCAGCTGGAGCAGGTGGCTCCGGCCCTACGGTCGCTACTCCTGAAGGCGGTTGAGGAGCCGCCAGAGCGGTGCCGGCTCCCGCGGACGCGAGGAGCCCAGTGGCAATGCAGGATGCGCAGATGAACCGGGGAATTCTCCGCCGAACTGGAGTAATCATGGCGATCTCCCTTCGGTGATGACCCCCTCCGGGGGCACCTGGGACCACCATTTACTCTGGGGTGGGCGAGGAGAAATCCACGAATATTCGGGGCTTGACATCTGCCTAGCAGGAGCAAATAATTCCGCCCTTCTCAGATCGAGCCCCATCGATGCGGATCGGTTCAGTCACCTGGTGTGGGTACGACTGAGCCGGGCGGAAGCTTCTGGCCCTCTTCGGGCATCGCGAGCAGGCACATCGCGAATCGGAACCCTTGATTCCAGGTGTTCTCCGCGTGGTTCCACGCGTACAGGTCGCGCGTGGAACTCTTGTAGGACCCATAACGCTTTACGCACAGATCGTACAACGCGTCCCAGGAGTCGAACTTCATGCTCGCCGGCGCCTTGACGTAGCCCAGTCCCTGCAATTCGTGTGGCTGCTTGCAATCGACAAGCAGGTGGGCGTAGTTGTGTTCCTCCAGCTTCTTGAGGTTGTAGCAGTCCCCGACAGAGCTGTTCTCAACGAAGATCTGTTCGCCGTGCTTCCGGTAGTCAGCCACTGGGCCGTAGAGGCCGACGGTCTTGCCGAAGAGCAGGCAGGCGGTGTTTCGCGCGCCGTTGTCCCAGCCGGCCTCACTGGGTGTCAGCGCGTAGGACTCGACGTCGGCCATCTTGCTCGTCGTGTCGCGCAGCAGTCCCCTGCAAACGCCCTGACCGTTGGTTTTCGCGTCCTCCAAGGAAGTGGTTGCGTTGATGTCCAGGACCTGACCGTCCGGGTAGGTCTTGCAGTCGACGACCTTCAGGTTGGGTGGGTCTTTGAACCGCTCTGCCGGCCAGGAAGCCGAGACGCAGTTGCCGGGCTTCAGTTCGCGGGGCAGTCCGACCCGGTCGCCATACGGTGGGACCAGATCAGTCGTCGGGGCCGTGGCGTCCGGGCTGTCGAGCAGTGCGACCGCCGCCCATGTGCCGCCGCCGACGAGCACCAGTACAGCAGCGATGACGCCCCAAACCCGGCCCGAAGGGACCTTGGTGCTCCCGTGCCGCCCCGGTCGGCGCGGAGCCTCCGCGTGCGACATGCCTTCTTCTGCCGGCGGTGTGCCAGGAGCCGGCAGCGAGGCCAGTGGCTCTTCCGGCAGCGGCGTCGTCTCCTTCTCCGGGACGGCCGGCCTGTGCACCCCCGGTTCCGTACCCGGTGCGGTGGTGAGTCCGGCGAGCTTGCGCATGGCCTCGTCGCCGCCCATCCGCTGTTCGGGATCCTTGGCCATCAAGCCGGCGAGCACCGGTCCCAGGTCGCCGGCCCGGCTCGGTGGCGGGTGGTCCTCGAAGAGCAATGCCGACAGGGTCTCGTAGGGCGTCGGCCGGTCGAAAGGTCCGGTCCCCTCCACGGCGTAATACAAGGTGGCACCAAGTGAGAAGAGGTCGGAAGCCGGGCTTGGTGCTACACCGCGGGCGCGCTCTGGGGCCAGGAAACCTGGGGTTCCGACGAATCCCGACGTTGTGGTCAGCCGTGTCTCGCCCGAGTCCGGCTGTAGCGAGATGCCGTAGTCGGTCAACAAGACCTGCCCGCCTGGGCCGTGTGCACCAGGCCCGGTCAGCAAGATGTTGGCCGGTTTGACGTCCCGGTGCAGGATCCCCGCCCGATGGCCCGCCGCCAGCGCATCGAGCACCGCCACGCCGATACGCGCAGTCTCTGTGGGTGACAGCGGTCCGTGTTCACTCACCATCTCGGCGAGATCCTTCGCACCGGGCACGAATTCCATCACGATCCAGGGCAGGCCGTCTTCCTCCAGGACGTCGTACACGGTGGCGACGTGCGGATGGCCGCGCAGCCGGGCTGCATGCCGCGCCTCGCCTCTGGCGCGGGCGATTCGCGCGCCCAGGTGGTCTTCGCGCACCCCCGTGAGGGCAAGCTCCTTGAGGGCGACATCACAGTCGAGGATCTGATCGTGGGCGAGCCATACCCGGCCCATCCCCCCGGCTCCGAGCCTGCGCACCAGCCGATACCGCCCCGCTACAAGGCGCTTGGCTCCGCTGCCTTCCACCATGGCAGACCTCCGCGCTGCCCGATACCCAAACCGTATGACTCCTGATGGAAGACTACAAATGCAACCAAAATGACAATTACGGTCCACGTGTGGTCCGGCGGTGCTCGGCGTGCAGTCCGCCTGCGGCGCCGTCGGCCTTTTGGGCTGGGCGCCATCGGAGCGTGACGAACCGGTGATTGGTCTCGGTCCACAGCGGGAGTGCCATGGGTCCGGCGCGGCTGAACGGGGGAGTGTCGCCGCGCCAGGCGTTTTCTCGCACCGAGTAGTGGCAACGAGCCTTCCGCGTCGAGCCGGTCGCGGACGCGTTCCAGGGCTTCCCATAGACGGGTGGGCCGCTTCGGTGGACTTCCGGCGCCATGGACGATGGCCCCGCCGCGGCGCTTGATCTCGCACTGATACGGGAAATGGCTACACTCGCTCCGGTTGATCGGAAGAATCTATCAGTGACCGTGAGTAAGAGGAGGCAGCCCAGCCTCGCCCAGCTGCGTGCCTTCGCGGCTGTCGCCGAGCAGCTCCACTTCCGGGACGCCGCCGCCGCGATCGGCATGAGCCAGCCCGCCCTGTCCGGTGCCGTCTCGGCGCTGGAGGAGTCACTCGGAGTGACGCTGCTGGAGCGCACCACGCGCAAGGTGCTGCTGTCGCCGGCGGGGGAGCGGCTGGCCGTACGGGCGAAGGCGGTGCTGGCGGAGGTCGGGGCGCTGATGGAGGAGGCCGAGGCGGTCCGGGCGCCGTTCACGGGGGCGTTGCGCCTCGGCGTCATCCCCACGGTGGCGCCGTACCTTCTGCCGACCGTGCTGAGGCTGGTCCACGACCGGTATCCGCACCTCGACCTCCAGGTGCACGAGGAGCAGACCGCGAGCCTGGTCGACGGCCTCACCACCGGCCGCCTGGACCTGCTGTTGCTCGCGGTTCCCCTCGGCGTGCCCGGGGTCGCCGAACTCCCGCTCTTCGACGAGGACTTCGTACTCGTCACGCCGCTCGACCACGGGCTCGGCGGCCGCGAGGGCATTCCGCGGGAGGCGCTGCGCGAGCTGAACCTGCTGCTGCTCGACGAGGGGCACTGCCTGCGCGACCAGGCCCTCGACATCTGCCGGGAGGCCGGTCGCGACGACGTTCCGGTGACCACGACGGCCGCCGGACTGTCCACGCTGGTGCAACTCGTCGCCGGCGGGCTGGGGGTGACCCTGCTGCCCCGGACCGCCCTCAAGGTCGAGACCAGCCGCAGCAGCCAGCTCCTCACCGGCTGCTTCGCGGACCCGGCCCCCACCCGCCGCGTCGCCCTCGCCATGCGGGCGGGAGCGGCGCGCGGCGCGGAGTACGAGGAACTGGCCTCCGCCCTCCGCGAGGCCCTGCGCCCACTGCCGGTGCGGGTGCTGAACGCGGATGCGTGAGCCGGCGCGCGCACGGCCGCCGGGTACGGCTGTCGGCCGCAGGCCATCCCATCCGGACCGGTGTGGTCGGGGACGGCCTGCGGCCAAGGGCGGGACGGCGCCCGTCCGTACCGGGACTACTCCGTGCGCAGACCGTCCGGCCGCATCATGCGCAGCAGCGGGGGCAGGCTGAGGAGCGTCACCCCGAGGACGACGCCGGCGGCGACGCCCGTCATGGAGAGCATGCTCGGCCAGTCCACGACGATCGGGGTGTCCGTCATACGGAGGAGGACCGCGCCCAGGGTCAGCCCCACCACCGAGGACAGCAGCAGGCCCAGGGTGATCGGGATCGCGGTCTGCCACAGGACCGACAGGCTCAGCGTGCGGCGGCGGGTGCCGAAGGCGACCAGGGACGACAGCAGCTTCTTGCGGTCGCGCAGCTGCTCCAGCTGGGAGACCAGCAGGCTCGCGCCGATCAGCATCAGGACGCAGACAGCGCCGACGAACAGGCCGGTGCGGATGGTGCTGTAGCGGTTGGACGTCTGGGTGGCGTACCAGGTCATGGGGTAGGACAGCGGGTCCGCGGCCGTCGCCGCGTTCCGTACGAGGTCGTCCACGTCGGACACGGAGCGGTCGAGCTTGAGGTACACCTGCCCCCGCAGCCCCGGCGCGGCCGCCGCGGGCAGCGCCTTCGGGGTGAGCAGGAAGCCGCCGCGCTGCCGGCCCATGAAGTCCTCGTGCGTCCGCGCCGTCTTCAGGCCCTTCGGCACGGTCCAGGCGATCTCCTGCCGCGGCGGGCCACTCTCGTACGACGGGTCCAGATAGACCGTCCGGCCCGGCTGCTTCGCCAGCTTCGGGGTGTCCTCGTCGTACTCGGAGTTCGCCACGTAGAAGACGTCGCCGTCCCGGCACGCGGGAAGCTCGGCTGTCTGGCGCAGCGACGCGCAGTCGCCGACGGTCATCTCGACACCCATGTCCGGGTCCTTGCGCCGCTCGCCCAGATAGCCCTCGGCGTACGCGTAGACCTGCTGGACGCCCTTGGTGTCCCGGAACTCCGCGACCGCCGGGTCGAGCGGGGCGTTGCGGGACAGGGCCACCTGCATCTGCGCCCGCTCGATGTCGTACTGGGACTGCTTCGTGTAGTCGCTCTCCACCCCGGCGAACAGCATCTGGAGCGCGATCGCCCCGGCGACCGCCACCGCGACGCCGTTCACCATGCGAGCCGCCGTGCCGCTGCTCAACTGGAGCCTGCGGACGGCGAGTTGCCAGGCGACACCGCCTGAGCCGAGCCGGGCGACGACCGCCTCGACGACCCATGGCAGCAGCGTGGTCACGCCGATGAGCAGCAGGAGTACGCCGCCGGTCACCAGGTACTCGTTGAAGGTGCCGTCGTCCCTGCCCTGGCCGATCATCGGATAGAGCATCGCGAGGCCGCCCAGCGGCAGCAGCAGCCGCCACCACAGCCGGCGCCGCGAGGGCTTCGCCGTACGCACCACGCCGAGCGGCTCGATCACCACCCCGCGCATCGCGAACAGCGTGACCAGGACGGCGGCTGCCGGAACCGCGAGGCCGACCAGCAGGGCCAGCGTGGGGGAGGGGTTGAGGTAGCTCGGGAACACGCTGACGCCGAACACCTCGACCGAGCCCGCGATCTGGCGGCCGATCAGGAAGAAGACCGTACCGAAGACGAGTCCGAGCACGGCGCCCGCCAGTGCCTCGCCGGCCGCGATCCGCCGGGTCATCCGGCTGTCGGAGCCGACCAGCCGCAGCGCCGCCAGCCGGCGGTCGCGCCGCTCGCCACCGAAGCGCACGGCCGCGGCGATGAACACGCCGACCGGCATCAGCAGCGCCACGAAGACGACGAGGACGAGCAGGAGCAGCACGGGGTCGGTCTGCGTCTCGGTCGGGCTCGTGTCCCCGAACCGCTCGATACGGGCGACCCGGACGCCGTCGATGTGCGGCGCGAGGTCGTCGCCGCCCCGGAAGAAGGCGAGTTCGTGCGAGCCGATCAGCCCGCTCTCCCCGATGGTCCCGACGATCCGCTCGGGCAGCCGTTCGCGCAGCAGCTTCGCGTCGTCCGACTCCAGCAGCCGCTTCAGCGCGGGGGAGACGACCATCTCGCCCACCGCCGGGAACTTCTCCAGCCCCGGCGGCAGCGGAGCCCGCGCTCCCTCGGGCTCCAGCGCCCGGCCGCGGATGTCCTTGTCGTGGAAGTCCGTGTCGACGTCCGCGACGAGCAGGGTGGCGTCGGACTTCTTCGTCTCCGTGTAGCTGTAGTCGATGTCGGCGCGGGCACTCTCCCGCTCGTGCCGGACCGACTGCATGTTCGGGACGGCGGTCGTCAGCAGCAGCAACGCCACACCCAGCCCGACCCCGACGGCCGTCAGCAGGGCCCGGACCCAGCCCTCACGTCCGCCGGCGAAGGCGAACCGCACCCCCATGGCCAGATCCTTGGCCCACTGGCCCACGCTCATACGACCCGCTCCATGTCCCGGGACTTACCGTCCCGTACGACGATCTCGCGGTCGGAGTAGGCGGCCACCCGCGCCTCGTGCGTGACGAGGACGACGGCGGCGTTGGTCGACCGGGCGGCGTCCGTCAGCAGCTCCATCACGCGCTCGCCGTTGAGGGAGTCGAGCGCGCCGGTCGGCTCGTCGGCGAACAGCACCCGCGGGTTGGTGACCAGCGCACGGGCGACGGCGACGCGCTGCCCCTGACCGCCGGAGACCTCACCGGGCCGCTTCTTGCGCAGGTCGTCGACCTCCAGCCGCTCCATCCAGGTCAGGGCGGTCTGCTCGGCCTCCTTGCGGGAGGTCCCGTTCAGCCGCAGCGGGAGGGCGACGTTCTCGACGCAGGTGAGTTCCGGCACGAGCTGCCCGAACTGGAAGACGAACCCGAACTCGGAGCGCCGCAGGGCGCTGCGCTGGGCGTCGCTCATGGTGGCCAGCTCGCGCCCGTTGTAGGTGATGGACCCCGAGTCCGGCGGCACGATCCCGGCGAGGCAGTGCAGCAACGTCGACTTGCCGGAGCCGGACGGCCCCATCACGGCGACGACCTCACCGGGATGTATGGAGAACTCGGCCCCGTCGAGCGCGAGGGTCGGACCGTAGGCCTTGCGCAGCTCCTGGGCCGCGAGCAGGGAACCGGGCGGAGGAGTCACTTGACCACCACCTCGGCCAGCTTGTCGAGGCGCGCGGCGGTCAGTTCCAGCCACCGCAGGTCGGCCTCCAGATGGAAGAGGGCGTGGTCGCAGATGAGCTGGTCGGCCAGGTCCCCCTTCCGCTTCCGGTCGGTGAGGATCCGCATCATGCGCAGATGCTCGGCGCGCTGGGTGTCGAGGATGTCGGCCGCGTCGCGCCGGGTGAGCAGCGCGAGGACGACCTTGGTGTAGAGGGTCGACTGGAGGTACGGCTCCGGCTTCTCCGGGGTCGCGAGCCACCGCTGTACGTCGGTGATCCCGGCGTCGGTGATCGCGTACCGCTTCCGCTCCGGCCCGCCGCCGGGCTCGATCCCGTCGACCTCGACGAGCCCGTGCTTCAGCAGCCGGGACATCGTCGAGTAGACCTGGCCGTAGTGCAGCGGCCGGTCGTGACCGAACTTCTCGTCGAAGGCCCGCTTCAGGTCGTAGCCGTGGCGGGGGCCCGATTCCAGGAGCCCTAGAAGGGTGTGACCGATGGACATGAGCTGGACTCTACACGTGGTGTATACGCCGTATGTATACGCCGAGTGTGGAGATCACGGCGGTGGGTGTGTCGGGCCAGGTGGCGGGCCATTGTCACGGTTCTGCTACACGGTGACGGCTGGGGCGGGAGGCGGGGCGCAGGGGCCGGTTCGGCGTGCCGGGGTGGGGCGGGTGCGAGCCTCGTCCAGGCCGGTCGGCGTACGGATGAGGCGGGCGCGAACCCCGTTCAGGCGGGTCGGTGTACGGATGAGGCGGGCGCGGCCCCTTCCCCCAGGCCGGCGCGCGGGGGGTGGGGCCGGCTCAGTCCATTCAGCCCGTCCGGCGGTTGAGGACGAGGCCGTTCAGGCCGAGGGGGGTCTGGGGGCGGAGCCCCCCGGCGGTCGCCCACGCCGGGCGATCGGCCCGGTGTCCTTCGGCAGGCGACCCGCGTCAGCCAGAGCCTTCCGCAGCAGAAACTCGATCTGCGCGTTGGCCGAGCGCAGCTCGTCACCCGCCCACCGCGCGAGCGCCTCGTACACCGACGGGTCGAGCCGCAGCAGCACCTGCTTGCGCTGCGGCCGACCTTGAGGGGCCGAACCCCCGGAGGGACCCGTCACTGGTAGAGCGTCCCGGTGTTGAGGACCGGCTGCGGCGCCCTGTCACCGCACAGCACCACCATCAGGTTCGACACCATCGCCGCCTTCCGCTCCTCGTCCAGCTCCACGATGTCCCGCTCGGAGATCCGCGCGAGCGCCGCCTCGACCATGCCCACCGCCCCGTCGACGATCTGACGCCGGGCCGCGACGACCGCCCCGGCCTGCTGCCGCTGGAGCATCGCGGAGGCGATCTCGGGAGCGTACGCGAGATGCGTGAAGCGTGACTCGATGATCTGCACCCCGGCCGCCTCCACGCGCGCGTGCAGTTCGGCGGCGAGCTTCTCGGTGATCTCCTCGGCGTTGCCGCGCAGGGAGAGGCCGGCCTCGTCATGGGCGTCGTACGGGTACTCGATGGCGATGTGCCGCACCGCCGCCTCGGTCTGGGTGGAGACGAACTCCAGGAAGTCGTCCACCTCGAACGTGGCCTGCGCGGTGTCCTCCACCTTCCACACCACGACCGCGGCGAGCTCGATCGGGTTTCCGTAGGCGTCGTTGACCTTGAGGACGGCCGTCTCGTGGTTGCGGACCCGGGTCGAGATCTTCGTACGGGACGTGAAGGGGTTCACCCAGCGCAGCCCGTCCTCCCGGATCGTGCCCCGGTACCGCCCGAAGAGCTGGACGACCCGCGCCTCGCCCGGCGCGACCATGTTCAGCCCGCACATGGCCAGGGTCGCGGCGATGGCGACCAGGATGCCGGCGACGATCAGCGTGGCCTGGCCGCCGGCCCCGGAGACCGTCGAGCCGGTGACGATCAGCCCCGCGCCTACCAGCAGCCCGACCAGGCCGAGCAGCAGGGCGAGCCCGCCGCCGATGCTGTGCGCGGTGAACTCGCGCACGCGCGGTGCCGGCATCTGGGGCACGTCAGGTGCGTCTGATGCGGCAGGTGCGGCGGCGGTGCGGGATGTGGCGTCGGTCTTGTCGTTCTTGTCGTGCGACATGGTGGTGGTTCCCCCGTTTTCTTCAGTGCTTCGTTTCCCTCACGAAGCCGCGAGCGGCTTCGCCCCTATCTCGGGTCTATCTAAGTGATATCACTTTACCCCGTCCGGGCAACCCTATGCACGCCTCAGTCGTCGGTTCCGGTGGGACAGGTGCTGATTGTCACGTCCCCAAAAGCCCGGATCGACAGGGCTTTGTCACAACTTCCGGTGTTAGCTTTCTGAGCTGACCTGAGCGGCGAACCTGTGTGGCGGTAGCGCACACAAGAGCGAAGCGGAGCGGAACGGACCCATGGGACGAGCGGAAGACAGACGAGCGCGGCAGCGCGGCGGCCGCCGCGCGGCGCCCCGGCGTTCGTCCGGGTCGCCGTCGGTCGCCGGGGGAGACGCGTCGGCCACCGTCATCGGGACACCGTCGGACGCCGTGGGAGGCCGGGCCGCGGCCCGCCGGGCGGCCAGGTCGGGAGGCAGGAGCGGGAACGGCAAGGGCCGAATACGCCGGCTCTTCACCTGGAAGAAGATCCTCGGCACGTTCCTCGGTACGTGCCTGCTCGCCATCGCCGCGTTCATCGGGCTGTACCTGTACGTGGACGTGCCCGACGACAACGCCGCCGCCCAGGCCGCCCAGCGCCAGAGCAACGTCTACAAGTACAGCGACGGCACCACCCTGGCCCGCGACGGCAAGGTCAACCGCGAGATCGTGGACCTGTCCAAGGTGCCGAAGGAAGTCCGGGACACCTTCGTCGCGGCCGAGAACAAGTCGTTCTACAACGACAACGGCATCGACCTGAAGGGCACGGCCCGCGGTGTGCTCAACACGCTGATGGGCAAGGGCGCGCAGGGTGGTTCGACCATCACCCAGCAGTACGTCAAGAACTACTACCTCAGCCAGGAACAGACGGTCAGCCGCAAGCTCAGGGAGATCGTCATCTCCCTGAAGGTCGACCGCCAGATGTCCAAGGACGACATCCTCGCCGGCTACATCAACACCAGCTACTACGGCCGTGGCGCCTACGGCATCCAGGCCGCCGCCCAGGCCTACTACCGCGTCGACGCCGAAAAGCTCAGCGTCGAACAGGGCGCGTATCTCGCCGCGCTGCTCCAGGCGCCGAGCCAGTACGACTGGCATTCCGCGTCCGACACCGGCAGGAAGCTGGTCACGGCCCGCTGGAACTACGTCCTGGACAACATGGTCGAGGAGGGCTGGCTCGACAAGGCCGAACGTCAGGACATGAAGTTCCCGAAGCCCGAGGAGCCGAAGCCCACCGCCGGCCGGGAAGGCCAGAAGGGCTATCTGATCGAGCTCGCCAACGAGCAGCTCATCGGCCAGCTGATGAAGCAGGAGGGCATCCCGCGCTCCCAGGCGGAGGCCGAGGTCGTCGACCAGGGCTGGACCATCACCCTGAACATCGACAAGAAGAAGCAGGCGCAGCTGGAGAAGGCCGTCAAGGCGCAGCTCACCAGCAAGCTCGACAAGAAGAAGCGGCCGGTCGACGCGGACGTCCAGGCCGGCGCCGTCTCCGTCGATCCCAAGACGGGCAAGGTCGTCGCGCTGTACGGCGGCGTGGACTACTTCAAGCACTACACGAGCAACGCCACGCGCACCGACTACCAGCCCGCGTCGACCTTCAAGCCGGTGATCCTGGCCGCAGCCCTGGAGGAGAGCGCCCGGACACGGTCCGGCAAGCCGATCACCGCGAACACGATCTACGACGGCACCAGCAAGCGCCAGGTCCTGAACGCCGACGGCGACAAGGTCGGCTTCGCCCCGGAGAACGAGGACGACGGGAACTACGGCCCCATCACCGTCCAGACGGCGATGAACAAGTCGGTCAACTCCGTCTTCGCGCAGATGGGCGTCGACGTCGGCATGACGAACGTCATGGACGTGGCCGGCAAGCTCGGCATGGACACCTCCAAGGAGGAGGCCGTCCCCGCGCAGACGCTCGGCACCATGGGCGCCAGCCCGCTGCAGATGGCCGGCGTGTACGCGACCCTCGACAACCACGGCGAGAAGGTCACCCCGAGCATCCTCAAGAAGGCCGAGCACAACAGCCGTGCCGTCGACATCCCGAACCCGATCGGCGAGCAGGTCATCAGCCGTGAGGCCGCCGACACGGTGACCTCGGTGCTGACGGGCGTGGTCGACGACGGTACGGCGCAGCGGGCCGTGGCGAACAACCCCAAGCACGAGGGCCAGAAGGTCGCCGGCAAGACGGGTACGTCCGACGACAACAAGTCGGCCTGGTTCACCGGCTACACGCCCGACCTGGTCACCTCGGTGGGCCTGTTCGGTGAGGACGAGAAGACCCACGCCCAGACCAAGATGTACGGCGCGGGCGGCGAGGAGCGCGTCAACGGCGGTGGCTTCCCGGCGGAGATCTGGGCGGCGTACATGTTCGGCGTGACGGACCCGGACGCCAGGTTCGACCTGGACACCGACCAGGGCGCGGCCGTCCAGCCGACCTGGACGCCGACTCCGACCCAGGAGCCGACGACCCAGGAGCCCACGGAGGAACCGACGACTCAGAAGCCGACGGAGACCCCGACGACCGAGCCGCCGACGGAGACCCCGACGACCGAGCCGCCGACGGAGGAGCCGACGACCGAACCGGTCCCGACGGCCCCGACGGACGAGCCGACGGACCCCATCACCCTGGACCCGGTCAGACCTGACGACGACCAGTAGGACAGCGCGCTCCGAAGGGGGCGCGGGGAGTATCGATGTGCGGCTCCGCCGCGTGGGCCGACCAGCCACGACGAACCTGCAGTCGTGGCTGGTCGCGCAGGTCCCCTACGACGCTCAGCCGCGATTCAACTCGAACCAGACGACTTTCCCGGTACTCAACCGAGTCGCCCCCCACCGCCGAGCCAGCCGGTTCACGAGATACAAGCCCCGCCCACCCTCGTCCGTGGCCCGAGCCTGCCGCAGCCGCGGCAACTGCGGCACATCGTCCCCGACCTCGCACCGCAGCACATCGGTCCGCAGCAACCGCAACGTCACCGGCCGCGAGGCGTACCGCACCGCGTTGGTCACGACCTCGCTGACCAACAGCTCCACGGAATCCGTCAGTTCCTCCAGGCCCCAGCGGGCGAGCGCCCGCCGCGCCAGCCGCCGGGCCCGGCCCGGCGCCGCGTCCTCCGGCTCCAGGAACCAGTACGCCACGTCGCTGGGCGCGATCCCGTCGAAGCGGGCGGCGAGCAGCGCGATGTCGTCGTCCCGGTCGCCCGGCCCGAGCATGTCGAGGACCTCGTCGCAAAGAGCTTCCAGCGGCGGCGGATGGTCGGGCCCGGTGAGCTGGGCGACGGCGGCGAGCTTCTCACGCAGCTGCTCTATGCCGGTCCACACGTCACGCAGGCGCGACTCGACCAGACCGTCCGTGTAGAGCAGCAGCGTCGCTCCGGCCGGCGCGTCCAGCTCTACGGCCTCGAAGTCGACGCCCCCGACGCCGATCGGCGCGCCCGCCGGAACCCGCAGCACCTCCGCGCGACCGCCCAGGTGCAGCAGGACGGGCGGCGGATGGCCGGCGTTGGCGATGGTGATGCGGTGCGAGACCGGGTCGTAGACGGCGTAGAGGCAGGTCGCCATGCGGTCGGTGCCCAGGCGCTGCGCCTGCTCGTCGAGGTGGTGCAGGACCTCCTGCGGGGGCAGGTCGAGCCCGGCGAGGGTCTGGGCCGTCGTCCGCAGCTGGCCCATGATCGCGGCCGAGGTCATGGAGTGGCCCATGACGTCACCGACGACCAGCGCCACCCGGCTGCCCGGCAGCGGGATCGCGTCGTACCAGTCGCCGCCCACCCGGGCCGTCTCGGCCGCAGGGAGGTAGCGGGACGCCAGCCGCACGCCGGTCGGGCGGGGCAGCGTCTCCGGCAGCATGGTGCGCTGGAGCTCGTCGGCGATGTACGCCTCACGGCCGTACAGCACCGCCTTGTCGATGCCGAGCGCGCTGTGCGTGGCGAGCTGGGCGGCGACGAGGAGGTCGTCGGGCTCGAAGGCCAGGCGATCCGGGCGGCGCAGGAAGACGGCGGCGCCGATGACACGGCGCCGGCCGCGCAGCGGGGCGAGGATCGCGCGCTGCCCGTCCGGGATGATCAACTCGCCTTCCTCGCCCAGTAGTTCGGGCAGGGCGGCGCGGGCGGCGGGCGCGTCGGCGAAGACGGGACGTACGCCTCGCAGTACCTCGGCGAGCGCGCCGCCGGGCCGTACCTCGCACAGTTCGGCGGTGACGGTGGACAGTTCGGTCAGCTCGGTCGGCTCCGGCTGCGCCTGGGCGGGCAGGAAGCCGCCCTCGGTGTCCCGCTCCTCGGGGATGCGGTCGGTGCGGCGCAACCGCAGCACGACGGGGCCGGTGGGTCGCTCGTCGCCGACCGGCAGCGGGTCGCGCAGATAGACGAGGATCGCGTCGGAGAAGGTCGGCACGGTCGCCCGGCACAGCCCCATCACGATCTCGTCCAGGTCTATGCCGCGGGCGATCCGCCGGGTGGCGGCGCCCACGAAGCGCAGCCGGTCCCCGTCCCGCCGCATCGGCGTGGGCCGCCCGGGCGGCAGCCCCTGTCCGGTACGCCGCTCGGCGGAGGACTGCGGCGGCTCGGCGCCGGGCTGCGGCGGGACGGCCTCCGGAACGGGCCGCGGCCGGTGCGAGCCGGGCTCGGCGGCGACGGAGGGCTGCGAGTGCTCGGGGCCGTTGCCGGCGATGTCTGAGGGCTCCTTGCTCGGGCCGGACGGTTCGGTGATGCCCGGCGTGGAGGGGGTCTCTCCGGTGCGCGCCTGCGCGGGGAGGGAGGTGCCCCCGAAGGCGTCGCCGCCAGGGGAGTGCGACGGCGTGGAGTGCGGCGGCGTGGAGTGGGTCGTCGGCGGTGTCGAGGTACGCACGGGCGCCCCGCGGGACTCCGCGGGGTCGACGCCCGTCTCGGGGCGTTCGAAGGAGGTCGGCTGCTCCGTCACGCCTTTCGAATCCATCCGTCCGGGGCTGCACGCCGCGCGTGCGGTTCGTCCCGCCGAAACTCCGATACCCGGAATACGTGCCCCAGGAACGGAATTCCCGCGTGGCAAGAGGCAGTTCCTGTGCAGCCGGTGGACCGTCTGCCCCTGCCGACGTTGCCCTGGTAACCCTCGCTCACGTCCTGCCGCCCCTCGGTGACGATCGGTCAAGCCCGGCGCGCACTCCGGTAGTTGCTGCCGATGCGCGCCCTTGCGGAGGACGATCCTACGTTTGTTGCCCGGGGGCGCATCAAGGGTCTCATGAGGACATGTGCGCGGGCGTGCGATCCCAGTCCTCAGGCAAAGAAGGTACAGCCCAGGCGGGATCCGGGCGCCAGTGCTGCCAGCCGTCGGCGAACGGCGGCCCCCAGGCGCGGATCACCTCCACCGCGTTCTGCCCCGCCGCCCGCACCCGCGCGGCGAGCCGGTCGTCCACCAGCCCGTCCCGCTGGGCCTGCGCGAACTCGTCCTCGTCCCGCCAGTGCCAACTGCGGTCCGGGTGCACGGAGATGTCGAGAAAATGGTCCTCGGAGTCCACCCCGCCCGCCCAACGGGCCAGCGGTTCCTCAAGGTTCACGTACCAGTTCTTGAACTGCCACCCGGGCTCCCAGAACAGCCACACCGACCACGGCTCACCGGGCCGCGCGAGCTTCAGCACCCCGGTCCCGAACCACCGGTCGCGCTGGACGGTACGCGGCTTGGTGTACCGCGTCTCAAGCGGCTCCCCGTGCACGGACGTTCCGTCGGCGAGCACGGGCTTCACACACTCCGTCCCCGGAGCGAGCCACACGGCGAGGATCTCGTGGTCGTCGCGTACGACGGTGACGGGACGCGCGATATGGAAGCGACGGCCGGCGTTCTCCCGGTACCGCCACAGGATCTGTGTCCCGGGGGCCCAGAATCCCGTAGATCCGCCCGCTTCCATTTCCGTCGTCACCGCTCCACCGTCTGCCATGTACAGATATTAGGTGCCACAGGCATACGACGCTGCGGCGACCGTCACGGTTCACCGCACCGCGACGATCACGCGACGACTCGTTACGGCCGTGTCATCCGCAGGACATCGAGGGCCTCGTCCAACTGCTCGACGGTCAGGTCACCACGCTCCACATAGCCGCCCTCCAACACGACTTGGCGGATGGTCTTCCGCTCCGCCAGGGCCTTCTTGGCGACCTTGGCGGCCTCCTCGTACCCGATGTACTTGTTGAGCGGCGTGACGACGGAGGGGGACGACTCGGCGTACTCCAGGGCCCGTTCGCGATGGGCGACGATGCCGTCGACGGTGCGGTCGGCCAGCAGCCGGGAGGCGTTGGCGAGCAGCCGGACCGACTCCAGGACGTTCTTCGCGATGACCGGGAGCATCACGTTCAGCTCGAAGTTGCCGGCGGCGCCGGCGGTGGCCACGGTCGCGTCGTTGCCGACGACCTGCGCGGCGACCATGAGGACGGCCTCCGGGATGACCGGGTTGACCTTGCCGGGCATGATCGAGGACCCCGGCTGGAGGTCGGGCAGGCTGATCTCGGCGAGCCCGGTGCGGGGCCCGGACGCCATCCACCGCAGGTCGTTCGAGATCTTCGTCAGCCCGACCGCGATGGTCCGCAGCTGTCCGCTGGTCTCCACGATCCCGTCCCGGGCACCCTGCGCCTCGAAGTGGTCGCGGGCCTCGGTGAGCGGCAGCCCGGTGGCGCGGGCCACCTCCTCGATGACGGCGGCGGAGAACCCGGGTGGCGTGTTGATGCCGGTCCCCACGGCCGTTCCACCGAGGGGGAGTTCGGCGAGGCGGGGCAGGGAGGCGTGGAGCCGCTCGACGCCGTACCGCACCTGAGCGGCGTACCCGCCGAACTCCTGCCCCAGCGTCACCGGAGTGGCGTCCATGAGATGGGTCCGCCCCGACTTCACGACGTCGGCGAACTCCTCGGCCTTCCGCTCCAGGGCCGCGGCGAGATGCTCCAGCGCCGGCACCAGATCACGGGTGACGGCGGCGGTGGCGGCGATGTGGATGGAGGAGGGGAAGACGTCGTTGGAGGACTGCGAGGCGTTCACATGGTCGTTGGGGTGGACGTCCCGCCCGAGCCGCTCGGTCGCGAGGGTGGCGATGACCTCGTTGGTGTTCATGTTGGACGAGGTCCCGGACCCGGTCTGGAACACGTCGATCGGGAAGTGCTCGTCCCACCGCCCCTCGGCGACCTCGCCGGCCGCTTCCTGGATGGCCTCGGCGATGTCCTTGTCGAGCACCCCGAGCCGCGCGTTCACCTTGGCGGCGGCGCCTTTGATCCGCGCGAGCGCCTCGATGTGGGCGCGCTCGATGCGTTGGCCGGAGATGGGGAAGTTCTCGACGGCACGCTGCGTCTGCGCCCGCCACTTGGCGTCCGCCGGGACGCGGACCTCGCCCATGGAGTCGTGCTCGATGCGGTAGTCGCTCATACCGGCTACAGCGATCGGGCGGGCGGAGATGTTCCGGGGTTGGGCCATGTGGGGCATGTGGGGCGGGCGTTCTGCACACGGGACTTCGCCCCACAGGTTGGTCGCCCCCGCCGCCCCTACCTGTCCCATCCCTGAGGGCTCCGCCCCAGACCCCGTTCCTCAAACGCCGGAGGGGCTGGATTGTCAGTGCCGGCCGGCATCATCCAGCCTGTCCGGCGTTTGAGGACGAGGCCCGCAGGGCCGACAGCGGGGGTCTGGGGGCGCAGCCCTCAGGGATGGGACGGGTAGGGGCGGCGGGAGCGAGTTCAGTCCCCCGCCGCGCCCCGAGGGGCTACGCCAGGCCCGGGCCCCGCACCGGAATCGACGTGAACGTCGGCGCCGGCGCCGGGTCCTGGAAGAAGTCGTTGCCCTTGTCGTCGACCACGATGAACGCCGGGAAGTCCTCGACCTCGATCTTCCACACGGCCTCCATGCCGAGCTCCTCGTACTCGACGACCTCGACCTTCTTGATGCAGTCCTGGGCGAGGCGCGCGGCCGGGCCGCCGATGGAGCCCAGGTAGAAACCGCCGTGGCTGCCGCACGCGTCGGTGACCTGCTTGCTGCGGTTCCCCTTGGCCAGCATGACCTTGGAGCCGCCGGCCGCCTGGAACTGCTCGACGTAGCTGTCCATGCGCCCGGCCGTCGTCGGCCCGAAGGAGCCGGACGCGTAGCCCTCGGGGGTCTTCGCCGGCCCGGCGTAGTACACCGGGTGGTCCTTCAGGTACTGCGGCATGTCCTCCCCCGCGTCCAGCCGCTCCTTGATCTTGGCGTGCGCGATGTCGCGGGCCACGACCAGCGGACCGGTGAGGGACAGACGGGTCTTCACCGGGTACTTGGTCAGCTCGGCGAGGATGTCGTCCATCGGCTGGTTCAGGTCGATCTTGACGACGTCGCCGTCCTGCTCCAAGTGCTCGTCCGTCGTCTCCGGCAGGAACCGCGCCGGGTCCGTCTCCAACTGCTCCAGGAAGACACCCTCGGCGGTGATCTTCGCGACGGCCTGACGGTCGGCGGAGCAGGAGACGGCGATGGCGACGGGGCACGAGGCACCGTGCCGCGGCAGCCGCACCACCCGCACGTCGTGGCAGAAGTACTTGCCGCCGAACTGCGCCCCGATCCCGATCTTCTGCGTCAGCTCGAAGACCTTCTCCTCCAGCTCCTTGTCCCGGAACCCGTGCCCGAGCGGCGAGCCCTCGGCCGGGATCTCGTCCAGGTAGTGCGCGGAGGCGTACTTCGCGGTCTTCAGCGCGTACTCGGCGGACGTGCCGCCGACCACGATCGCCAGGTGGTACGGCGGGCAGGCGGCCGTACCCAGCGAACGGATCTTCTCCTCCAGGAACTTCATCATGGAGGCCTCGTTCAGGACGGCCTTGGTCTCCTGGTAGAGGAAGGACTTGTTGGCGGAGCCACCGCCCTTTGCCATGAACAGGAACTTGTACGCGCCGCCGTCGGTGGCGTACAGCTCGATCTGGGCCGGCAGGTTCGACCCGGTGTTCTTCTCCTCCCACATGGTGAGCGGAGCCATCTGCGAGTAGCGCAGGTTCAGATTGAGGTACGCGTCATAGATGCCGCGGCTCAGTGCCGCCTCGTCCCCGCCCTCGGTCAGCACGTTCTGCCCGCGCTTGCCCATCACGATGGCCGTACCGGTGTCCTGGCACATGGGCAGGACTCCCGCCGCCGCGATGTTCGCGTTCTTCAGCAGGTCCAGTGCCACGAACTTGTCGTTGCTCGACGCCTCGGGGTCGTCGATGATCCGGCGCAGCTGCGCCAGGTGGGCGGGGCGGAGGTAGTGCTGGATGTCGTGGATGGCCTCCTCGGCCAGCTTGCGCAGCGCCTCGGGCTCCACCTTGAGGAACGTCCGCCCGTCGGCCTCGAAGGTGGAGACACCCTCGGCGGTCACCAGCCGGTACGGGGTGGTGTCCTCTCCCATGGGGAGCAGATCGGTGTACGCGAACTCAGGCATGTCGCCCATTCCTCACTAAACAGACAGCGCGGCTGGCCTCCATTGGCAGCGTCCACCAGCGTAGAACCTGCCACTGACGACGAGCTTGTGAGGTAAGGCTCAGTTCGATGCCCGAACGCGGGGGCCAGGGCGGGTCGAGGCGGGCCGGGATGGGTCGGAGTGGGGGTCAGGGCGGGTTCAGGCAGGGGGCTATCGCGATCTATCGTGTTTCGGTACTCTGCTGCCGTGGACCTTCAGAAGCAGACCGCACCCGCTGCCGCCACCGAGCCCCGCGTTGCCGAGCTCCGTGCCTCCGAGCTTCGTGCCTCCGACGCCGACCGCGACCGGATCGCCGACATCCTGCGCGACGCCCTGGCCGAGGGCCGCCTCACCGCCGACGAGCACGCCGAGCGCGTAGAGGGCGTGCTGGCGGCCAAGACGGTCGGTGAACTGGATGTCTTCATACGGGACCTGCCCGCCGCCCATGTGCGCCGCGCGCCCCACATCCCCGCCCCCGGCCGGCCCGCCGCCGGCGCGGTACCGGCCGAGCCCGACGAGAACGTGGTCGCGGTCTTCAGCAGCGCCGTCCGCAAGGGCCGCTGGCGCGCGGGCCGCCGTATCCACGCGTACGCGATCTTCGGCAGTGTGGAGATAGACCTCACCGAGGCGCTCTTCGAGTACCAGCACGTCGTGATCCGGGCGATCTCGGTCTTCGGCAACGTCGAGGTCCGCGTCCCGGAGAACGTCTCGCTGCGCGGCACCGGCGGCGGCGTGCTCGGCAACTTCGAGGTGGACCACCTCGACGCGGAGGATCCCGAGGCGCCGGTCGTCCATGTCGACGGCTGGGCCGTGCTCGGCAATATCGAGGGCAGGCCGAAACGGGGGAAGGTCGTCGCCGACATTCTCGACCGGGTTCAGCGCAAGGTCGACAAGGGTTTGCGCAAGCATCTGGATCGTTGACGGTTGTGAATCGGACCGCTTCCGACCCGGTTTCGAAGCGAATCGGGAGCCGCACAGCACTGCGCACGACCCCTCGAAATCCAGCGGTTCGGAACTGACTGCATAGGCGCGCGTACAGCGGGTAGACCTTGCTGCATCGTCTCTCGCTCGCGAAGCCGTCGTCAGGAGTAGACCGTGCTGCAACCGCCGCATTCGTCCCTGCAGGTCGCTGCCGTTCCGGCCCAGCGGGTGCCAGTGCGAGACAGGGACCAAGACGCCCCATGGCATACGGAGGCCGTGTGCCGGCGCGATGAGGCCGGCCTGTTCTTCGCCCCCTCCAAGGAGCCGACCGCGGCCCGTCTCTCCCGTGAGGAGGCGGCCAAGCGGGTCTGCGCACGCTGCCCGGTCATGGTCGAGTGCCGCGAACACGCCCTTCTCCAACCCGAGCCGTACGGCGTCTGGGGCGGCCTCACCGCGGCAGAACGCCGAGTGGTGCTGGCAAGGCGCCGCCGCCGCGAGATGGAATTGAAGAAGGCGGCAAGGACGGCGAACCCCATAGCGCAAGCAGGCTGAGAAGCAGGAAATTGGGCGCCCCCTCCGCACCGGGGGCGCCCAATTGGCTGCGCATTTCCTTCAGGTGCTACTCGCTAGCGCGCTGCGCGCGTTTCGTCCTGCCGAAATCTCACTTCGCCCTGTCGAAGTCGATCGCGCTGTAGGCCCGCAGCTTGCTCAGCCGGTGCTCGGAGTCGATCCTCCGCACCGTGCCCGACTTCGACCGCATCACGATGGAGTCGGTCGTGGCGTTCTCCGACCGGTACCGCACACCACGCAGCAGCTCACCGTCGGTGATTCCCGTGGCGACGAAGAACACGTTGTCCCCGGCGACCAGGTCGTCCGTCAGCAGCACCCGGTCGAGGTCGTGCCCCGCGTCGATGGCCCGCTGCCGCTCCTCGTCGTCCTTGGGCCACAGCTTGCCCTGGATCGTGCCGCCCAGGCACTTCACCGCACAGGCCGAGATGATGCCCTCGGGCGTACCGCCGATGCCGAGCAGCATGTCGACGCCGGTGCCCTCGCGCAGCGCGTAGATCGATCCCGCGACGTCACCGTCGGAGATCAGCTTGATGCGCGCACCGGCGTCCCGGATCTCCTTGATGATGCCCTCGTGGCGGGGCCGGTCGAGGATGACGACGGTGACGTCCTCGGGCGTGGACCGCTTGGCCTTGGCGACGCGGCGGATGTTCACGGACACCGGCGCGTCGATGTCGACGAAGTCGGCGGCCTCGGGGCCGGTGACCAGTTTGTCCATGTAGAAGACGGCGGACGGGTCGAACATGGCCCCACGGTCCGCCGCGGCGAGCACGGAGATCGCGTTGGGCATGCCCTTCGCGGTCAGCGTGGTCCCGTCGATCGGGTCGACGGCGATGTCGACCTCGGCCCCGGTTCCGTCGCCGACCCGCTCTCCGTTGAAGAGCATCGGTGCTTCGTCCTTCTCGCCCTCACCGATGACGACGACGCCGTTCATCGACACGGTGTGGACGAGGGTCCGCATGGCGCGCACCGCGGCACCGTCGGCGCCGTTCTTGTCGCCGCGCCCGACCCAGCGGCCGGCGGCCATCGCCGCTGCTTCGGTCACACGGACCAGTTCCAGGGCGAGGTTGCGGTCGGGGGCTTCACTGGGTACTTCGAGCTCGGACGGCAAATGATGATGATTCTCGGTCATCGGAGCGCACCTTTCTGATACGACGACGGCCGGATGAGGGTGACGGCCCTGACTCTATCCTCGGGCGGACAGAATGAGCAGGGGGCCCCACGGATGAGCAGGCCAGGGCACCTGCGACGATAGGGGGCGTGGCAGGTACGAACGGCAAGCAGAAGTCGGTCCGCAACATGGTCCTCTCCCTGGGAGTGACCGTGCTCGCGGCGGGGGTCATCTATCTCTTCGTGCCCCACGAGGACGGCACCCCCGACCTCCCGCGGGTCGACTACCGCGTCGAGCTGCTCACGGCCCGGCGCGCGGCGTCCTACCCGGTGGTCGCGCCGCAGGGGCTGCCCGACACCTGGAAGGCGACATCCGTCCGCTTCAAGGGCGACGACTCCGACGCCTGGCATCTCGGCTTCCACATCTCGGGCGGGGACTACGTCCAGGTCGAGCAGTCGACCGAGAAGCCGGCGACGTTCCTGGAGGAGGCCACCCAGGGCGGCCGGGCGACCGAGGACACCGAGAAGATCGGCGACCGGACGTGGACGCGGTACACGGGCGGCCGCTACGACGCGCTCGTCCACCAGGACAAGGGCGCGACCACGGTGGTGGCGGGCACGGGGTCGTTCGAGCAGCTGAGGCAGATGGCGAAGGCGCTGAAGGCGGAGTGACCCTCCGGGCATGACGAAAGGCCCCCGGCGTACGGCTGGGGGCCTTTCGTCATACGCGTTCGTCGTTGCCGTTGTCCGCGTCCGCGGTCGGTTCAGACCGTGGTGATGACCTGGTCGTACTCCAGGCGCGGGGAGCGCGGGTACCAGGCGTCGGCGCCGGGCTTGCCGATGTTGACGACCATCAGCGGGGTGTGGTCGTCGTCCAGGAACTCCTTGCGGACGCCCTCGAAGTCGAAGCCGGTCATCGGTCCGGCGGCCAGCCCGGCGGCACGGACGCCGACGATGAAGTACGCGGCCTGAAGCGCGGCGTTCAGCCCGGCGGCGTTCTCGCGGGCCGCGCGCTCGCTGAAGAAGAGGTCCTTGGCCTGCGGGAACGCCGGGAACAGGGTCGGCAGCTCCTCGTGGAACTCGTTGTCCGCGGACAGGATCGCGACCAGCGGGGCGGCGGCGGTCTTGGCCTGGTTGCCCTCGGCCATGTGCTGCACCAGACGCTCACGGGCCTCGGCCGAGCGGACCAGGGTGATGCGCAGCGGGGTCTGGTTGAAGGCGGTGGGGCCGTACTTGACCAGGTCGTAGATCGCCTGGACCTGCTCCTCGGACACCGGCTCGTCGGTGAAGGTGTTCGCGGTGCGAGCCTCGCGGAACAGCAGGTCCTGGGCGGCGGGGTCAAGAACGAGAGACATGTGTGAACCTTCTCGGGATGTGCGTCGTCCGCGTAAACGGACCGGGGACCGGTTGTCGCGTCCGACGGTACGCGAAACAAGTTCAAGCTTCAACAAAGAGTCGGGTGTGGTGATCCGCTTCACAGCACGGTGCCGCGCGGGGGAAACGCGGTGGTGCGATGCGTTACGAACCGTCCCGGCCGTCTTCCCGCTCCGCCGCGGCCTCCTGGGCCCCCTGAGACTCCTCGGCCTCCTCGGCAAGGGCCGCGTCCAGCCGCGCCCGCGCCCCGTCCAGCCACCGTCGGCACACCTTGGCCAGCTCCTCGCCCCGCTCCCAGAGCGCGAGAGACTCCTCCAGCGTCGTACCGCCCGCCTCCAGCCGCCGTACGACGTCGATCAGCTCGTCCCGGGCCTGCTCGTACCCGAGTGCCTCTTCCACCTTGCTGGTCATTCGCCCACCCTATGCATCGCTTCGTGCGTCACTTGCCGCGTCGCTTCGCGCGGCGTCGACCCGTACGGAGAACTCGCCCTCGGCGACCCGCGCCCGCAGCGCCTCGTCCGCCGTCACCTCATCCGGGTCACGGACCACATGCCCGTCGGCCCGCTGCAGCACCGCGTAGCCCCGCTTCAGGGTCGCCGCGGGGGAGAGGGCCACCACGCGTGCGTGCGTGTGCGTCAGCTCGGACTGGGCGCGGTCGAGGAGGTGGCCGACACAGCGGCGGCTGCGGTCGAGGAGCGAGGCCACGTGATCGGCGCGCTCGTCGATCATCCGATGCGGATCCTCTATCGAGGGCCGCGCGAGGGCATGCGCGAGCCCTCGCTCCTCGCGCTCGACGAACGCCTCGACACACCGCCGGGCCCGGTCACGCAGCATCCGCACCCGCTCGTACTCCTCGCCCACGTCCGGCACGACCTTCTTGGCGGCGTCGGTGGGGGTGGAGGCGCGCAGGTCGGCGACGTGGTCCAGGAGGGGGTTGTCGGGCTCGTGCCCGATCGCGGACACGACCGGGGTCCGACACGAGGCGACGGCCCGGACGAGCTGTTCGTCGGAGAAGGGCAGCAGATCCTCGACGCTCCCGCCCCCACGGGCGACGATGATCACGTCCACGTCGTCGATCTCGTCGAGTTCCTTCACCGCCTGCACGACCTGCGGTACGGCGTGCACGCCCTGTACAGGGACGTTGCGGACCTCGAAGCGGACGGCGGGCCAGCGGTGGCGGGCGTTCTCCAGGACGTCCCGCTCGGCGGCGGAGGCGCGTCCGCAGACCAGGCCGATGAGCTGCGGCAGGAAGGGCAGCGGCTTCTTCCGCTCCGGTGCGAAGAGCCCCTCGGCGGCGAGGGACTTCTTCAGCATCTCCAGCCGGGCGAGGAGCTCGCCGACGCCGACGGGCTTTATCTCGGTGGCGCGCAGGGAGAGCTGGCCGCGCGGGGCGTACCACTCGGGCTTGGCGAGGACGACGACGCGGGCGCCCTCGCTCACCACGTCGGCGACGGAGTCGAACACCTGCCGGTACGCCGTCACGCTCACGGAGATGTCGTACGACGGGTCCCGCAACGTCAGAAACACGACGCCGGCGCCGGGCCGCCGCGACAGCTGTGTGATCTGCCCCTCGACCCACACCGCCCCGAGACGGTCGATCCACCCCCCGATGAGCCGCGACACCTCGCCGACGGGCAGGGGCGATTCGGGAGACGTGTTCACAGCCATGCGCCGAGCGTAACGGCCACCACCGACAACCCGGCCCACCCGCCGGGGGGTTCTTCGCCCCCCGCCGCCCCTACCCGTCCCGTCCCTGGGGGCTGCCGCCCCCAGACCCCCGCTTCGGCCCTGAAGGGGCCTCGTCCTCAAACGCCGGACGGGCTGAAAAACCCAGCCCCTCCGGCGTTGAGGAGCGGGGTCTGGGGCGGAGCCCCAGAAGGATGGGACGGGTAGGGGCGGCGGGGGCGAAGAACCGTTACCCCCGAACGTCCTCCGCCCGCCCCCACCCCCGTACACCAGCGCGACCGCCCCCTGCGAGCGGGCGTCCAGCGTGCCGAACACCCCGACCGGTGCCATCGGCGCGATGAACAGCAGCCCGTAGACGACCAGGTCACGGAAGCCGAGGCTCCGGCGTAGCCCGTGTCCTTCGTCGGTCGTACGCTCCGCCGTGCCGGTTCCGGACATCACGCCTCCGCCACCACCTCGCCCGTCGCGTTGTTCCCCACCCCTCACAGCCCACGGTCAGTCTGTCCACCAACCCGTCACCCACGCGATCTTCGACCCGCCGAACGCACCCTTACGATGGGACGCATGACTGCTTCGCCTGGCCGCCGTGTCCTGCTCGCCGCCCCCCGTGGCTACTGCGCGGGTGTGGACCGCGCCGTGATCGCCGTCGAGAAAGCCCTGGAGCAGTACGGCGCTCCGGTGTACGTCCGGCACGAGATCGTCCACAACAAGTACGTCGTACAGACCCTGGAGAAGAAGGGCGCCATCTTCGTCGAGCGGACGGAGGAGGTCCCGCCGGGCAACATCGTGATGTTCTCGGCGCACGGCGTCGCCCCCGTCGTCCACGAAGAGGCCAAGCGCGGCCAACTCGCCACCATCGACGCCACCTGCCCCCTGGTCACCAAGGTCCACAAGGAAGCCGTCCGCTTCGCGAACGAGGACTACGACATCCTCCTGATCGGACACGAGGGCCACGAGGAGGTCATCGGCACGTCCGGCGAGGCCCCCGACCACATCCAGCTCGTCGACGGTCCGCAGGACGTCGCCAAGGTCGAGGTCCGCGACCCGTCGAAGATCGTGTGGCTGTCGCAGACCACCCTCTCCGTCGACGAGACGATGGAGACCGTCGACGCGCTGAAGGAGAAGTTCCCGCAGCTCATCTCCCCGCCCAGCGACGACATCTGCTACGCCACGCAGAACCGCCAGCTCGCGGTGAAGCAGATGGGCGCCGAGGCCGAGCTGGTCATCGTGGTCGGCTCCCGCAACTCCTCCAACTCCAAGCGGCTCGTAGAGGTCGCCAAGCTCGCGGGCTCGCGCGAGGCATACCTCGTGGACTTCGCGAGCGAGATCGACGAAGCCTGGCTGGAGGGCGTCACCACCGTCGGCGTCACCTCCGGCGCCTCCGTCCCGGAGGTGCTGGTCGAGGAGGTCCTGGAGTGGCTGTCGCAGCGCGGCTACGGGGACGTCGAACTCGTCAAGGCGGCCGAGGAGTCCATCACCTTCTCGCTGCCGAAGGAACTACGCCGTGACCTGCGCGAGGAGGCGGCGTCGCTGATCGCCGAGCGCACGGGGTCCGGTGGCTCCGGCGACTCCGCGGAGTGACTGTCGGTCCTGCGTCGTAACGTAGGGCCATGCAGATCTTCGGCTTGGACATCGGCGGATCCGGAATCAAGGGTGCCCCGGTGGACCTCGACAGGGGCGATCTCGCTCAGGAGCGCTTCAAGGTGCTCACTCCGCACCCGGCCACGCCCGACGGGGTGGCCGACGGTGTGAAGCAGGTCGTCGAGCACTACGGCTGGACCGGGCCGGTCGGGCTCACCTTCCCCGGCGTGGTCACCGACGGATCCACCATCCGTACGGCGGCGAACGTCGACAAGGGCTGGATCGACACGGACGCGCGCGCGTTGTTCAGCGACCGCCTCGGCGGCCACCCGGTGACGGTGGTCAACGACGCGGACGCGGCCGGCGTCGCCGAGATGCACTTCGGCGCGGGCCGCGACCGCAGAGGCACCGTGATCCTCCTCACCTTCGGCACGGGCATCGGCAGCGCGCTCTTCATGGACGGCGTCCTCGTCCCCAACACCGAGCTGGGCCACCTGGAACTCCACGGCCACGACGCCGAGAAGCGCGCCTCCAGCAAGGCCAAGGAGGACGAGGAGCTGACCTGGGAGCACTGGGCCCACCGCGTCCAGAAGTACCTGGCCCATGTCGAGATGCTGTTCTCCCCGGAGCTGTTCATCATCGGCGGCGGGGTGAGCCGCAAGTCCCACAAGTTCCTGCACCACATCGAGGGCATCAAGGCGGAGATCGTCCCGGCGCAGTTGCAGAACAACGCGGGGATCGTGGGCGCGGCGATGCACGCGGCGGAGAAGACCGGCTGACCCGGCGAGGGGCGGCCGACGGCCGGCGAGGGACCGTCGGCCGACGGTGACGGTCACGCCTGTCGGCGCCGGGCCGCCGCCCTGCGCGCCAGCAGGCGGACCCTTCGGACGAGCACGAGGAGACCGGCTACCAGCGTCCCCCCGTACAGCCACCCGGCCTGTGTGGCGAGGGCACTGAACAGCCCCATCAGATGATCGCCGAGGTCCCCGCCGTGGTCGGCCACGGGAACCAGCCCCACGGCGAACGCGATCGGTACGACCACCGGCGCGGTCATCAGATCACCCCGGCGCACCCAGACCGCGGTCAGCGCACACACCGGCAGGAACAGCACGCTGTACACGGTGAGCGACGACCCGAAGAGCAGTGCGTCGAGGTGGCCGAGCAGGAACATCACGGCACCGCAGAACAGACCGCAGCCCAGGCCGGTGAGCCGGGGGTTGGGAAACCGGCGTACGGCCTGCGGCGCGGGCGTCGACCCCGGGCGCCGTACCGCCGCTGCCGCCGGGGCCGTACCCGGGCGGCGCTGGGACACGGGCCGGGTGGAGCGGGCGGGCTGGGCGGACGCGGTGGCTCGGAACGCCCGGGCGGCGCGGGAAGCGCGGGCGCCCCGTGCAGCCGCCCCGGAGCCGGACGTCCCGGACGACTCGGATGACCCGGATGACCTGGTCGGCCTGGGCGCCCCGGACGGGCCGGATGACTCGGATGACCGTGAGGCCCAGACGGACTGGCCCGAACCCCGCACCCCGCTCACACCCCGCATCCCCCTCGCACGGCTCGCGCCGCTCACCTCCGGCGCCCACTCGCCCGCGCCGCGCCCCGTACGACCTTCGCCCCGCTCCACACGCTCCCCGCCACTGTCCCCGTCCGGCGCGAGCCCGCGCTCACCCCGTCCCGCACCACCCCTGCCCCGCACGGTCTGCGGCGGCAACGGCGGCGGCGCACCGCTTCGCGCTCCGTACCCGGCGGATCGCGCCCTGTCTTGCTCCACACGACCAACCTAGGTCGGTTTATGTGGCGAATCGGCCCTGAGACACACCTTGGGGCGGACCTTGGCCAGGTGTTCGACAGGGCGCCGGGGCCGGGTTCGGTACGCCGTAGACTGGTGGATCGGCCCGTGCATCTGCGTCATCTGCATCGAAGATCAAAGAAGGACCGGGCCCCAGCCCAGCCCCTGAAGTCCTCTCACGTACGGGAAGTCGCAACGTGTCGCTCACGATCGGAATCGTCGGTCTGCCGAATGTCGGCAAGTCGACCCTGTTCAACGCCCTGACCAAGAACGACGTGCTGGCGGCCAACTACCCGTTCGCCACGATCGAGCCGAACGTCGGCGTGGTCGGCGTCCCCGACTCCCGCCTCACCAAGCTGGCCGAGATCTTCTCCTCCCAGCGCATCCTCCCGGCCACTGTCGACTTCGTGGACATCGCCGGCATCGTGCGCGGCGCCTCCGAGGGCGAGGGCCTGGGCAACAAGTTCCTCGCGAACATCCGTGAGTCCGACGCGATCTGCCAGGTCATCCGCGCCTTCAAGGACGAGAACGTCGTCCACGTCGACGGCAAGGTCTCGCCCAAGGACGACATCGAGACGATCAACACCGAGCTGATCCTCGCCGACCTCCAGACCATCGAGAAGGTCCTGCCGCGCCTCCAGAAGGAATCGCGGATCAAGAAGGACGTGGCTCCGAAGGTGGCGGCGGTCGAGGCGGCGAAGGAGATCCTGGAGAAGGGCGACACGCTGTTCTCCGCGGGCATCGTCCAGGGTTCGGGCAACGAGGAGCTCCTGCACGACCTGCACCTCCTGACGACCAAGCCCTTCCTCTACGTCTTCAACGTGGACGAGGACGAGCTGGTGGACGAGACCTTCAAGGACGAGCAGCGCGCCCTGGTCGCCCCCGCCGAAGCGATCTTCCTCAACGCCAAGCTGGAGGCGGACCTCGCCGAGCTCGACGAGGAGGACGCGATGGAGCTGCTGGAGTCGGTCGGCGCGGAGGAGCCCGGCCTGGCGACCCTGGCCCGCGTCGGCTTCAACACCCTGGGCCTCCAGACCTACCTCACGGCCGGCCCCAAGGAATCCCGCGCCTGGACCATCAAGAAGGGCGCCACCGCCCCGGAGGCCGCCGGCGTCATCCACACCGACTTCCAGAAGGGCTTCATCAAGGCCGAGGTCATCTCCTTCGCCGACCTGGTGGAAACCGGTTCGGTGGCCGAGGCCCGCGCCAAGGGGAAGGCGCGGATGGAGGGCAAGGACTATGTGATGCAGGACGGGGACGTGGTGGAGTTCCGGTTCAATGTGTAGCGGGCGACATACCACCACGTTGCTGATCTGACAAATGCGCAGGTCAGAAGGGGTCGAACCTTCCGGGGTTCGGCCCCTTAGTTTTTCCCGTGCTGGATCGGTGCTGGATAATCTGACACATCGTCACCTATCATCACCCCTCTTCATCCCTACCGTGCTGGATTGGTGCTGGGTCTTCTGGGTGGGCCTCAGACGCACGAGGCGCCGCCAGGGTTGCCCGCTACTCGGCAGTACAAAGTGTGAGCCTCACGGGTGCGGAATGCGCTTGCTTTCGAACTCACGTCCGTTTTGGATAACTGGAAGCACTTGTTCCGAACCGGGGGGTTCTTCTGTGGCTGCACGTCGTCTGTCCGTTTCCCGTGTCCTCGCGCTGCCGGCGAAGGGGGAGCCGCAGAGAAGAACGGCCCTCGCGAGCTGGGGCATGCTCGCAACCGCTCTCGTCTATGGCGGGTCGCTCGCGGTGGTGCAGTCAGGCGGCGACACAGGGGCCGCGCAGCGCGCGGAGGCGGGCCGCAGCGCCCCCGACGCGGGGGCCGGGGAGAGTGAGGCGAGCCAGGCCGAAACGGCTCCGGACGACTATGTGCCGACCTTCTTCGACGGCCGGGGCGGCATCGCTGGGGTGGAGTTCACCGCCGCGCAGCGTGAGGCCATCATCCGCGAGGCACTGAGTCGAGGGCTGACCCTCAAAGAGGCCCGTGAACTCGCCTACGGCGAGGAGCAAGGTAAGGACGACGCGCGGACGTACGTAGTTGCGGGGGGCGACGTGTACCGGCAGGTGGCGCCAGCGGAGGAGGTTTCGTACGACGAAGCTTCCAGCGAGAGCGGCAAGGCGGACGCCCAGGAGGCTGGTAGCCGCAAGGCTCCGAGCGACAACGGCAAGGCCAGCAAGGAGAAGGGCAACAAGCCCGCCGCGAAGGAGGACAAGGGGGACGGCAAGGCCACGGGGAAGGCCGACGACGAGGCGGACAAGGGGCTTGTCGACGTGCTCGGCGACACCGTGAAGGACGTTGTGCCGGACCCGATCGAGGATGTGGTCGAGTCCCTCCCTGACGAGCTGACCCCGTTCCGCACCTTCATGGCCGACATCAGCCAGCCGGGCATGAGCACGACGTTCGATGTCCAGCAGCTCGACACTAACGGCGACGAAGCCGCAGATGCCGTCTACGTCGCAGCCACGGCCCAGGTCTCGGACTCCATGGTCGTTATGGCGGAGGTCGTCACGCCCATTGAGGAGTCGCCCGACGCCCACCCGCGCATCGTCGCGGTGACGGTGACCGACCCGGCCACGAACGAAGTTCTTGCGGCACCCGAACCGATCGTCGTAGACGACCCTCAGTCGGTATCGCAGGCTGCGATCGGCGAAGTCGTGAACACGGTTGTGGAAGTCGCGCAGCCACAAGCCGAGTCGCTCCCCGGGGACGAGAGCGAGGAAGTGGCAACAGTGACTGAGGCCCAGGAGGACGCCCAGGACCAAGCCTCGGTAGAGCAGCCGCAGCCTGAAAGCAGCGAGACCCCCGCGTCGGCGGCCCGGGAGGAGGATGCCTTGGTAGGGGCCGACCAGGCGTCCTAGCGGCTTACAGGCCGGTGATCGGCTGTCCGGTGAGGGCCTGGGCGATCTGCCAGAGCTGACCGCCTCTCGACGCCTTCACGAGCACCGTATCGCCGGGCTGAAGGATGGAATGGAGGTAGGCGGCAGCCGTCTGGTTGTCGCCCACCATTGCGATGTCCGGCACGCCTGCCGCGCCCGCAACGAGGGCGAGTTGCTTTGCGAGGTCACCGCCAACCGCGACCACGAGGTCAATGCCGTACTCCGCCGCCATGCGGCCGACCTCGTGGTGGGCTTCAACGGCTTGGTCGCCCAGCTCCAGCATCTCTCCGAGTACGGCGATCTTGCGGCCACCTGCGGCCTGGGTCGTGTCGCCGTCTGCCTCGGTCATTAAGACTCTCCAGTGAGTTTCAAGGGTGCGAAGGTGATCGCGCGGCCGGTGTACGAGGGGGACAAGCGGCTGAGAGTGACCCGGTCGTGAGTCTGGCCCCAAGCCGACGGGTCTCGGATGAAGATCGTCGGTTCGGGGCCATCCTCGTAGCCGCGAAGGATGACGAGGTGGCCGCCAGAGCGGCCGTCGTTGGGGAACTGCTCGGTCACAGAGACGATCAGCGGGGCCTCGTCGAGACGGCCGAGGAGGTCATCGGCCGCCACAGGCTCAGCGGCCGATGGAACCCCGAGATCGGCCGACAGACTCGCGATCCCTGCATGGAGCGCCCCACGGGGCGTCAGAACCTCGTTCTTCACCGCGAGTTTCAGCAGTTCCGTAACCGTGGGAGCCTCGCGCCCGTAGGCGAGGAGGACCATTCTCAGCGAGGCCAGGCCGCACGCCCGGTTGGACCATTCGATCCTGTCCCCGAGTGCCCACCCTCCGTGTAGATCCCATTCGGCGGGGTCGATGAGCTGACGGCACATGGGGACTTCGTGGACGCGCGGCACAGCGGCAGGCTCCTACGGGGAGACGGCGGCCTCCCGCGTCACGATGGGGCTGGAGAGTGCGGGAGTGGGCAGGGGGACATCGTACGGCGGACGGGCCAGCGCCTCGTAAAGCATCGCCAGTACGACATCCGAGTGTGTGAGCCCGACCATCGCCGCCCCCACCGCGAAGTTGCTCTCGCGGGACATGCCCGGAGTGGTGTTGACCTCCAACACCTGCTCGTCCTTGCCGAGGATGAAGTCGATCCGCGCCGAGCCCCGCAGCCCGAGGCCGATCCACAAGGTTCGCGCGTATTCGGCGACTCGCTCGCGTACCTCGCTCGTCATCTCTGCGACCTGGACGTTCACCCTGCCCTGGGAGTCCGCGTCGAGCTTGGTGTCGGCGTCGTAGAACTCCGCTTCCGTGGCTTCGGTCGCCAGCGGGGGGAACATGACCACAGAGTCTCCGGGCAGCTCCAGGAGCCCCACGGTTACGGGTACACCCGGCAGGAAGTCTTCGACGAGGACGGGGCCGCCTTCGGTGCCGGCGGCTTTCGTCAGGGCCTTGAGGAGGTCGTCACGTTCACGGACGAGGCTCATGTTCACGCTGGACCCGCCTAGGGGCGGCTTGACCATCACAGGGCGGCCGTTCCAGGGCGCCGGGCCTTCCGACCAGACCTGCCAGCCGGGCGTGGGGATACCGAGGCTCACCATCATCCGCTTGCAAAGGATCTTGTCGGTTGCCACCGCGGATGCCCCGACCCCGCTGCCGCAGTACGGGATGCGCATGTAGTCGAGCAGTCCCTGAAGGCGTCCGTCTTCCCCGAACTCGCCATGGAGGTTGGAGAGCGCGACATCGTACGTCGACAACCTTGCGATGAAGTCCGGCTCGCAAGGGTCAAGGATGTTCCAACGGACGCCGATGTCGTCCAGGGCCTCGGAGAGGGCCGTGGCGGACAGTTGGTCCGGCGGGCACAGCGAGTGGTAGAGCCGGTCTTCGGCTGACACCGGGCCGTACACCAGTGCGACGTTGAGTCCCTCCCGCCGCCAGGCGCGGAGGCGCTCAGCAGCCTCCCGGACGGCTGCTTGGGACTCGGAGCTGAGGAAGATGGTCACGCGAGCACTCCTTCGAAGGTGTTGGTGACAGGTCCGCCGACCCAGTGGGTTCGCTTGGGCCGGTCGGCGTGCGGCCGGACCGTGAGCGGTTCCCCGGCACGGTTGTGGACGGTGACGGCGCGGGCTGCGACGAGCCCGCGCATGGTGGCGATGACGACGGCCGCAACGGCTCCGCTCCCGCACGAGAGGGTCTCGGCCTCGACGCCGCGCTCGTAGGTGCGGATCTTCAGAGCCTGAGTTCCGGCGGCCTGGACGAAGTTGACGTTCGTCCCCAGCGGAGCGAGGTCGGCATGGTGGCGAATGAGGCGGCCGACCGTTATCGCGTCGATCGCGTCTACGTCGTCCACGATGGCGACGACGTGCTCCGTCCCGGTGTGGGCGCTGTCGAACCACGTCGGCCTGCCGTTGATGACGGTCTGGACACGGCGGGGGTGGACTGCACCAACCTCGGCCGTGACCCACACGGAGTCGTCGCCTACGACTGCTTCGTGTTTCACGCCCTCCATGAGGAGGCTCATCTCCGCGAAGCCGTGGTCGTGGTGGGCGGCCCAGGCGCTACAGCGCAGGGCGTTCCCGCACATGGTTGCCGTGGAGCCGTCAGCGTTGAAGCAGGAGACTTCGAGGACGGCTGGGCTGACGCTTAAGACGGTGCTGATCACCAGCCCATCCGCTCCGACGCCGGTTCTCCTGGCGCAGAGGCGTTCCGCTTCCTTCGGCCACTCCTTGGTGCTGCCTGGTTCGAGATTGGAGAGGAGGACGAAGTCGTTCCCGGCTCCGTGGATCTTGCGGAAGCGCATGGCAAAGCTCCTCGCGTCATGGATGACAGCTTTGGTCGACGCCTGAACGGGGGTGCGGTCAAAGGAAGTTGATCGGCCGGTATGTGGTCACCGGCTCCTTCATGACCAATGGGGGGTGGTAACCGGCGAAGTGGAGGACTCGGTGAGCCGCAGTTCCGGCGGCCCTCATGTCCCGGATGCGGAGGTAGGCACCGTCGATCAAGAGGAAGTCCCCTATACGGACGTCTCCCGGAGGCCGGTTGGAGCCGATCGTGCCCACAGGCGGGGGCGGAGGAGCGTCAGGCTCCTTGTGCTTTCGTTCGTACATTCAGCTCCTCCAGATGCCCAGAAGGAGGGAGCCGCCGAGGGCTACGACGCAGGCGACGTAGGCGAGTTGCTGAGTTCGTGGACTCATGGAACGCCGATCAGGTGGCTTTGCAGGCGATCGCGGAGTTGCGGAATGTTGATCTCCGAGAGCGGCAGCCAGGCCGCCGCGCCCGTCGCGATGCTCTCGGGGAAGACGGCGCCCGAGTGGGCCCGGAAGAGGTACCGGACGCCGACGCGGAGCCGGGGGCCGTACCTGTGCAGCCCTGGCCGGGTCACGTCGATCAGGAACGGGAGACTGCTGACTTCGTCCGTCCACACGTCGTGGACACCGGCCTCCTCCGCGAGAAGCCGCAGTGCGGCTTCTTGAAGAGAGTCGTCCTTGGCTTCCGGCTCCGCCTCGGCGAGGGCGTAGCCGCCTTCGTGGCGCAGGCACAGGACGCGATGGTGTTCGTCGACGACGACCGCGCCCGTCATGACGAGAGGGCAGCGGTGTTCATGCGTGCACTCTCCACGTCGTACGTGGTCGTGGGCAGAGTCGTACACGGGCATGAGCGCCATCTGCTCGGCGGGGAACGCGTGGATGTAGCTCAGAAGTTCTCGGACGATCTGATCCTCGCGGACGCTCACGGGGACTCCAGCCCATTGCGCTGGGTGTAGATCCACAGGAGCTGTCGAGTAAGAAGCGCGGTGTCCCGGAGGTGGGTGAAGACGCCGAACGCGGGGGTCTCGGCGGTCGGCCGGGTCTCGCGGGCGAACAGCGCGTATCCCTTCCGGAACAGCGTCCGTACGTCCTCGTCGCCGTCGGCCCCCAAGTCCTGGCAGAGCAGTTGGTCCAGGTTCCGCGTGACGCCCGCCAAGGCGTTGTCCATTTCCTTCCGTGTGGTCGTGCCCATTCTCATGCCGAGAATGGATTCGGTCCGGATGGAGATCGCGTCCACGTCGATGGGGATGGGCTCAGCCGAGGAGTCTTCGGCTGCCTCCAGTTCCTTGCCGGTACTTGCCAAAGCCATCACCGCTTCGCCCCTTCCGAGCACGTTTTCAGCCGTGCTAACAAAGCTAAGAAGGGCGGCAGTTGAGGTTCCACGAGCTTGCCGGAACTTGCCAGGCGTTCACCCGAGAGATTCGATGGCAGCCGTGATGAGTTCGCGCGCAGCCGGGCCGTAGACCGCGAGTTCGGCCAGGTCGCTGAACGTCTTGGCATACATGGCAAGTTCGTGACGCTGAACCACCGTCAGGTGTGCGGACACGAGTTCAACGTTCACGATTTCGTCGTCATAGAGGAAGAACCCCTCGACGGGCCAGAGCTTCGAACGGTCCGTGTCCTGGGGGATGATGCCGATGCTCACAGAGGGCAGAGCCATAGCACTGAGGAGATAGCCGAGCTGCCCGGCCATCACATCTACTCCGCCGATGCGGTACCGGAGCACGCTCTCTTCGAGGAGGATGGCGAACGTGTGATTGCCGTACACGACCTGCTGCTTCTCGACCCTGACCTTGACGGCCGCCGGCACATCATCAATGAGGCCGCGGCGGTCGCGAATTGAGGTGAGCAGGGCCGTAATGTATGAGGCCGTTTGCACGGGGCCGGGAATCAACCACGGCGAGTAGATACGGAAACGCTGAGTGCGTTCCCATAGGGGAACGACGGACTCTTGGGCCAGCTTGAGCCCATCCCGTTCCATCCGTTGCCACTCGACGTACATGCCTTCGATGCCGCGCGCCGTCGTGACGAGGTCCTCGGCTGAATCCTGCGCTCCGCAGGCAGCCGCCCATTCACGAAGATCGCGCTCCGAGGGCGGACGAGTGCCGCTCTCGAAGCGCGAACATTTCGACTCGTGCCAGCCAAGCGCGGCTGCCAACGCCCTTTTGGTGAGACCGGCTTCGGTCCGGATTTCGGCAAGGCGTTGGCCAAGGGCCTTTCGGGCCTCCTGGACACTCGAAGATGGGGATGTCATGGCGATGCGAATTGTCTGGTCGAGCTGTCAGGCCGTCTGGAACTCTGCGTGCGGCGTTCCACGCCTCCACACGGCCTCGAAGGCCGACTCGCAGAGCTTCACCACTTCTGGGGCATCGGTGAGTTCGACCTCCATGTTCTCACCGTCGCCGTCGAAGTGGTTGACGAGGACGAGGCTGGAGTCGAAGAGCCAGAAGTCGTTCCCAGGGAGCGCAATGTCGGTGGCGCTCCGCCGCGAGAGCCAGCGCACGTCTTCGCCGGCTGCGATGTTCAGGCCATCCGTCACGTCGTACTCGAAGCGGATGTACTCGCTGACGGGAGTGGAGACGACGCGTGCTCGGCGTACCTCGACACCTCGCGAGGCCGCTTCCGTGACGATCGCGTGCCAGTCCGCCCAGCGTTCGGCCGGGTCTAGAACCACTCCGGCCTGCCAGTCGATGAAGGCCGGGTCCGACTTCATGTAGGCGTCACGCATCTCCAGGTGCACAGCGGTCCTCTGGCAGTCGTGGAACAGCTCCTCAAACGTCGGGGTCCCCGTCACGCTTCACCTCCAAGAAGAACTGCACCATGCGCCGAGGGATCTCCACCACCGTCTCATGTCCGGGGATGTCCATCTGTCCGAGCCGGTCCTCGTCCTCTACCTTCCACCCCTGCACGACGTAGGTGTCCTTCTCCTCGTCGAGGTAGACGGTGGGGGAGCCGCCACTGGGACTCTCCGGGTCCTTACCGAGCTTACGCAGGGCCATGATGACCTCCTCGGGTACCGGGAATGCTTTCTGTGCCAGAGCTTGCCCACGGTTCTGCTGTGAGGCGAGGAACTTGCCGAAACTTGCCAGGACTTCGGACTGTGACCCTACGCGGCCGGGGCCACGGCCACGAGCAGGGGACCCGCCGCAGCGCTCCACCGCTGGCCGGATTCCACTGCCTTGCGCCCGTCACTGGCGAGGCTGTCGCGGAGTGGCTCCAGGAAGGTCGTAAGGAAGTGCGACTGGGCGTCTGCGTTCATGGGGCTGGCGGAGACGATCGCTCCGACCTTCTCGTCCAGGACGGTAGCCGCCTGGCCGAAGTCACTGCCGGTCCACTCGTCTGCATGCTCGGCGACCAGCGCCCACGTCATCTTGAACGTCATGGTCTCAGCTTAACGCCCGAACATGCGAAGGACCCCTCCGAAAAGGGGCCCAACTTTACACACGCGCCGAGGTCACACCGGCTTGTTCACCAGGACGGACAGGACTTTGATCACCCGCTTCAGGGTTCCGGCACTGTACGCCGCGAGGTCGGACAGAACCTTGATCTGTGCCGCCGTCTCCTCGCCGGTCGGCGCGGGCAGCGCCAGGTAAGCGAGGCTCAGGTCGATTCGCTGGTCGAGGTAGCCGATCGCGAGCGTGGCCTCCGCATGCAGGCTGTCGAGCGCCAACTCATCCTGATGCTGGGCGACTTCGGCCTCGCTGAACGGGCGGGCAGTGACCGCCCCGTCCGCTCGGCGCTCGTAGAAGGTCAGGGTCGCGTCGTCCCAGAACTCGTAGTCCTCGGGGCCCATGCCGCCGGGGGCCTCCACGACGGGCGTGGGCTCCTCGGGCAGGGGTTCGCTCACGCTGCGGTCTCCAATTCGTCGTAACTGTCGATGTAATCAGTGCCGTTGAGGTGGGCGGCGAGCTTGCCGACTCCGCGCTCAAGGCGGTAGCGGATGGCCCGGTCGGTGACCGCTTCGCGGGCCGCGATTCGCCGGTCCTCCCAGTCGAGGGCGAAGTGCATGAACAGAGTCCGCCGTTCGGCCAGGGAGAGCGGGGCCGTCTTCCAGCACCGCCGGATGTCGGCGAGGTGGGCGAACAGGGTCCCCGCGGACTTCTTGTCGACGGTCCCCTTCGGCATGTCCGCGTCCGGGGCCGTGGGGTTGCGGATGCCATAGGCGGCTTCCACGTCCCACACGGCCGGAAGCAGGTGCTCGACGAGGCGCCGGTCGTACCCGGTCACACACGCCCCTTCTCGGCCGCGTCGCAGGCCGCCTCGTAGGACGTGTGACGGATGCGGTGCTTGGCCTCGGTCTTCACTCGGTCGATCAGGTCGAGGACGAGGCGGTGATAGAGGACGCCGAGTCCGAGGTTCGGGTCGGCCAGGCACTCGTTCACCATCGCGGGCTTCGTCGCCAGGATGATCAACGCCTCTTGCCGGGCGTCCTCGTACTCCATCGTCAGCGTGTCCTCGTACCCGTCCGCGATGCGGCGGGCAGCGCGGCCCGCGAGGGCCACCACCTCGGGCAGGTCGAGGACCCGCCAATCGGCAAGGGTTGTCACCGGACCACTTCCTTGACCGGTACTTCGCCGCCCTTCGTGACCATGACCATCAGGCCGGGCGCCCCGCGCGTGCCCTTCAGGTGGCGCCACCACGTCGACTCGGACTCCATCGCCGGCACCTGTATGAAGGTGCGCGGGCCGTCCGTGTCGATGAACTCGTGGTGCAGGTGACCGGCGAGAAGCAGGTCCGCCGTGTGCATGGCGCTCGTCTTGTCGAACGCCTGGCCCCGCCACCATTCGAAGTGCCTGCCCGGCCGCCACTGGTGCCCGTGGGCATGAGCGACGACCGTTCCGGAGCACTCGACGACGACCGTCAGTTCGTCCGTGTCGGGGACGTACACCTCGACGTGCTCGTACTCCTCACCCGCCAGGGCCAGGGCCTCGCCGACCGAGATCAGGGCGTCCGTGTCGTGGCTGTCGTCGTAGCGCGTCACACCCTTGCCGTTCACGCGGACGGCCTCGCCGTGGTTGCCGGGTACGGCCACGACCGTCAGCCGGGCCACCAGCGGGGCCAGGCGGAGGATCGCGTACGCCATCAGGCGCCGGGTCAAACGGATCTGCTCGGTAAGCGTGAGCTGGGTCCGGGCCACGTTCGAACCGCCCTGTGAGACGTAGCCTTCGATGTGATCGCCGAGCCACGCGAGGTGGACGTGCTCGATCTTGTACCGCCACCGGTACTGGGACAGCAGCTCGGCGGACTTGTCGATGCAGGCCATCGCCCGCCGCAGAGTGCCTTCGTAGCCGTCGCCATCGACCTTGCCGAACTGCATGTCGCCCAGGGCGATTACGTAGGTCCACTCGCCGTCAGCGGGCTCGGCCTGGCGGGGCGCGGGGGCGTGCTCGTCGAAGACCCGGAGCAGCTCGTCGACACTCGGCCGCTCGAAATCCGCCGGCACCTTGCGGCGGCCGAAGGAGAAGCGGGCCGAGACGCCCGGTTCGCCGTTCGGCATGGTCCACTCGGAGGACCGGAAGCCGGTCACCTCCCACTCGGCGGGGTCGAGCTGGTGGGCGCGGAGTACGTCGGCCGCAGACGACTCGGGGTCGATGCTCTCGGGGCCGCGCACGGTTACCTCGGCCGCGTCACCCGAGACCTCGATCTGGCGGGTGAAGTCCCGCTCGGGGTCGGCCTGGCGGCCGGGAACGGTCGGGGCGGTCGGCGTCTGGAGAAGGTCGTTCAGCAATTCAGACTGGGTCAAACTTTACACTCCATCACGAAGAGACCGGCGGTACGTACGGATCGTGGAGGCGGACACGCTGTGTCCGTGCTTGCGGAGGACGAGGGCCAGGCGCTCGGCCGAGGAACCGTCGAGGAGACGCAGGACGACCGTCTCCCGTACGTCTGGTTCCAGCTCCTCGTAGATGCGCTTCAGGGTCGGGCCGGGGCTGCCTGGCAGAGCCTCGCTCACGGCCGCCTCCGGTCGATCTGCTCGACGGCCGCGACCGTGAGCGACGCCAGGCGGACGAGGCCCTTGCGGATGTCCTCGACCGTGCGCCCGCCGAAGGCGGAGAAGGCGACCTGCACGGCCAGGCCGTCAACGCCGAACGTCCCGGCGTCCTGGCGGGCTTCGTTGATCGAGTCCCAATCCTCGGCCCGCCTGCGGTAGATCTCCGCCCCGCGCGAGGGGAGGTGGCCGCCGACCAAGGCGGAGGGAAGGTCGCCGACCTCGCGGGCCTCCGCGCCCACCTCGGCGAGGACGGCCGAAAAGGGGTCGGTCTTCCGTGCCGGCGCCTTTCGTGGGGCGGTCCTCTTGGCGGTCGTCTCGGTCACTGGCTGTCCTCCTTGATCAGGTTGAGAAGCGGCTGAGCGCCTCCCTGCATGTAGGTGTCCGTCACGTCTCCGTCGCGCAGCCGCACGCCCTTGGCCGACCGCAGGGCCCGGCAGATTCGGGCGGTGAACTCTGCGCCCGCGTCGTCTGGGTCACCCCAGACGCGCACTCGGTTGAACCCGGCGAGCATCCGCCTGTGTCTGCCCTGCCAGAGGGCGGCGCCGGGGATGGCGACCGTGTGGAGGCCGAGCTTTCGCAGGATGATCCGGTCGAGTTCGCCCTCGGTCACGTCGATCGTGTCCCCGGCCTGGTGCACATCGCCGACGCCGTACATGCGGGGCGGGTCATCCTTGATGGTGTTGTACTTGCCGTGGAAGTTGGCCCGGTGGTCGTGATCTTCCAGGCAGCGGAAGCGAACCGTCAGCGGAGCGTCGTTGCGATCGAGGTACGGGATCGCGAGCATTCCGCGGAAGCGTTCATGGCCGGGGAACGGGTGGTCACCGACGACGCCAAGCCGGTGTGTAGCCGCCTCCTCTCGACCGATTCCCCGGTCGAGGAGATACCGTGCGACGCCCGGCGTAAGAGCTGCCTGATACGCGCTCACCGCCTCTTCCAACATCTCGCGTTGGGAGGGCGAGAGAGGCTGCAAAACGCTTGGCTCCGACAAAGTCGGTCTTCTCCTTCTTCATGATCAACGTGTACGAATCCCCGGCCTCTTGGCACGAGTGGCACTTCCACACCTGGCGGTCGGTGTTCCACGAGAAGGACGGGGTGTCGTCCTCGTGCAGCGGGCAGTGCGTCATGCCGGTTGCACGCTGTGAGTTGAAGCCGATGTCGTAGTGCTCGAAGACGGCTTCGAGGGTGGGCTTCTCGTCGTCGTCCTGATGGTCGTTGTCAATCCGGCGGAACCTCACGGAACGCGGCTCCCGACGAACCAACCCTTGTGGTCGTCGTAGCCGAGGGACTCCAGCCCTGCGGCACCGGCCGTCTCGTGATCGAAGCGGCCCAGCTCCTCGACCAAGCGCTCGTACTCGGCGGCCTCTTCGTAGGTGAGGGCGCTCACTCGGCCGTCTCCAGCCCGAAGTACGCCTCGACCGTGGTCAGGACGAACGCCTTCCGCCAGTTCTTCCCCCGGCGCTTGACGATGGCGATCGACTCCACGCGGTCCGGCTCGATGCCGCGATGCTTGGCGAAGTTGATCCGCTCGCGTTCGGCCTCGTCGAGGAACGGGCCCGGCTCGAACTTCGCGTTCTTCGCCTCGATGATGGTGAAGAGGCCGCCGTCCTCGCGCACCGCGAGATCGCCCTCGTCCTCTGGGCCGGTCAGCCGTAGCCGCTCGACATCCTCACCAGCCGAGCGCAGCCCTGCCATGAGTTCGATCTCCCAGTCGGCGCCTCGGCGCTTGTTGGCCTTGTTGCGCTTGGCGATCGGGTCCAAACTTTACACCTACCTCTACTTCATCAGGGCATCGGTCGGGGACCAGGGCTTTGCGGGCGTGGCCGCCGGCACCGGGCGTTCGAGCTTCGAGAAGCGCGTCACCTCGGGATGGCAACGCATCGACGCGTACCGCCTGGCCGTGGGGTCGCAGGGCCCCATGCGCTGTTTGATCACGGCGACCCGGTACTCGTGCGAGGTCGGATCGAGCGCGACCGACAAGGACAGCTCCGGCTTCTCTGACAAGCCGCCCTTCACCTGGTCGCGGGACGGCGGCGCCCACGGGTCCGACTTCGCTTCCCAGCTCTTATCGCTCGCGTGGTGAAGAACGATCACGGTCGCGCCGGTCGCGCGGGCAAGCTCCGTGAGGCCGCTCATCACCGCCATTTGCTCGGTGTAGTCGGACTCGGCGCCCTCGAAGTCCATGAGGTTGTCGAACACCATCACGGCCGGATAGGCGTCCCAGAGTTCGACGTACGCCTCCAGCTCCTCGTCAACGGTCTTCCAGTTGATCGGCGAACCGAAGGAGAAGGTGACGTTCAAGGGGGCCAGGGCGGCGAGGTACTCCTCGCGATGCCGTCCGCCGGCACCCATACCGGCCTCGACCATCTCCGTCGTGTCGCCGGTCTGCATGGATGCGAGCCGAGACGAGGCAGTGAAGGCCGACATGTCCGCCGAGAAGTACAGGGTCGGCAGATTCATGGAGGCCACCCAGAACAAGGCGAAGCCCGACTTCTGCGTCCCACTTCTGCCCGCGATCATGATGACCTCGCCGTGACGCGGTCGGCACCCCATGCCGTACAGGGCGTCGAACGCCTCGATCCTCGGCAGCTCCTTGCCGGACTCGGCGTGAAGCGCGAGAGACCTAGCGGGGGTCAGCACGTACGGGCTCCTCTCTGTAGACGGCACCGCGGATTCCCGCAGCGCGGATCGGGGTTGTGCAGGGGCACGGGTCCTCCAGACCCGCGAGGCGGGGGCCAGCCGAGCGACCGGCCCCCAGCTCCTCGCGTACGGTCAGTCGTCGAAGGACGGGGCGTCGGCGACGGCGGCCTGAACGGCGGCCTCACGAGCCTTCGCGTACTCGATGACGGCCTGGCGGACACTGGCGTCGTTCACCGGACGCCAGACCCAGGCGGGGTGGGCCCCCGGCCGCTTCGGCGGAACCTGGTCCAGCTTGACGATCGTGGCGTTGCCGACGACCTTCTCCAGGTCGCGGGCGAGAAGGGTCTGTTCGATCCGCATCCCCCTGTTGATCTCGGGGGAGTGGGCGGCCAGGGCCTCGGCGCTCTTGAAGACCGTCACGTCGCAGAGCGCGGAATCCTTCGGGCCGTTCGGGGTGGGGCGCTGTGCCTCGTAGGAGTTGACCTCGATCAGGAACGCCACCGCGTCCTTTACATCAGCGGGCTTGAACCAGCCGCCGCCAGCGGTGGGGATCTCGACGAAGTTCAGGGTCACTCGGTTTCTCCTTCGGTTCGGGTGTCATTGCGGTAGTAGGGGGTCGGCTCGGAGAGGCGCGGGGTGATGACGGAGCCCAGCGCGGAGACGACCAGGACGAGGGCGAGGATCACGGCGGGCACGGCGTCACCCGTTCTTCAGGGCCCGGCCGCGAGCCTTGTAGGCGGTCATGACTGCGGGGTCGGAGAACATCGCCTGGTTTGCCGCCCACAGCTTTTGCAGGTCGGCGATGCTGGTCTGCTTCTCGATCTCGCCGAGAATCCAGGCGGACGCGTTGCCGGTGGGCTGCTCGGGCTTTGAGGCCGATGCGGTCGCCCATGGGTCGTCCGCTGAAGCCTGGGCGGGAGTCTCGGAGACGACTCGGGCGTCGAGGATCGAAGCGACATTGCCCTTGCCGTGCGCGAGGTTCGTCGCGTTCACGACGAGGGCGCTCAGCGAGAGGTCGGTCTCATCTTTACACTCGAACCCGAAGTAATCACAGATCAGTTCGCGGACCTGCCTCACGGAGCCACGGAAGACCACCCAGGTGTCCTCGTAGCCCTTGCCGTACTTGATGGTGACGCCGATCGCGCCGTCCGGGTAGGACGTCACGAGTTCCGCCTGGTCTGCCTTCACTCTCTCTCCCTCTCTCTTGGTTCAAACTTAACACTTGGGTCGAGGTTATGCAGCATCGGATCTTGTGACGCCCCTCACCCACGGGCGCATCGCGCCCTTCACGCTGCGGGTCGTACGTACGTCGAGAGCCAGGCATGCCGCAGCCCAACCGATCTCCAGGTCGACCCAGTGAAGAGTGCACTCGCCCGACCCGGCCGGGAGGTTGATGACGATGCCCCACTTCTGGGACACCCCCACCAGGGGCGTGTACGCCTGCGCGGCCTCGGCCGCCGGGATCTCGCACTTCTTCCAGGCCGCGAACGCCTTCTTGTCCGTCGTGTCGACGGGGAAGCGGCTGTAGTCGTAGAACTCGCCGCGCGAGTAGACGGCCAACTGCATGGCCATCTTGAGCTTCCCGTACTCCACGGTGCCCGTCTTTAGGTCCCCGATGAACAGGCCCTCGACGTGCTCCCCGTCCGGGTCGGGTCCGCTGTATTCGAGGAGCCGGTCGAAGGTGCCGCCCGTCCGCAGCTCGGGCACGGCGACGAACTTCTCGACGGCCCTGACCTCGAAGTCGATCGTCTCCATCAGGTACGCGGTCATGTCACGTTGGTCCACCGCGGATGTGCCGGCGGGGAGCGGCTGGCCCGCATCGACATACTCGGAGAGCTTGTGGAGGTAGGTGCCCTTCTCTCGCTTCACGTTGGCTCCGGCGATGTCCGTGGCCTGTTCCGCAAGGGCGTTCAGTCTGCGCTTGTCGTCCGGGTTCTCCGGGTCGAGCTGTCTCACCACATCGAGCAGGGACGGCCGCTTCGCGGCCCCCACCAGGGTCATGCGCGACTTCCAGTCGGACAGCGCGGTCTTGTCTTCGATGCAGTCGATGAAGGTCGTCGTACGGGTCAGGGGAACGGGCTTGCCACCCTGCTTCGGAACGACGAGGGGGCGGTCCCACCCGTCGCGGGGGACGGTCGGTTCGGGCGTCAGGTCGACAATGTTCAAGCGATGGTCTCCACGTCGTCGTCAGTCTCGAAGGGGTCTTCAGGGTCGATCGGCACCAGCCAGAAGCGGACCGATTCGTCGTAGAGAAGCTCGGGTTCGGCTTCGTCCTCGTCCAGCGGCTCAAGCCCGAAGAGCCGGAGCGCGGCCAGGGCTCTGCGCATGCAGGAAGGCGGGGTGTCGGGCCGGACGATCAGGGCGCAATCCCAGTCGGCGGGGTCTCCCACGAGTTCCATACCAGCCGGTAGGGCAATCTTGCTACCTGCCAGTATGTGTTCGGTGATGCCGCACTTGCTGAGCGCGTACAGGTCGGGCAGTCCATATTCGTGCGGAACGTCCTCCTTGTCGCGGACGTGCAGGCACTTCGTGCCGCAGCCAGGCAGCGGCTTCACACCCTCAGCCCGCATCATCCCCATCATCGGCATAGTGGGCCCCCCAGGTGTAAACATTGCACTTACGAGGACCTTTTTACGTGGGCCCCTCACACGTGTCAACCGATTGTGTCCGCGTGCTCACCCCTCGGACACCCAAGTGGATCGGCTCCCTCCACTGGACGTTCACACTATCTAGCCGCAGGTCAGGGACCTATGCGACTTCAGGATGAGAAAACCCCCCGCTGAAGTCAGACGGGGGGTTGATTCGAACGGGAATCGAACAAGGGCAAGCTAGTCACGCGCCTGGTTGCCGGTCTTCTTCTCGGGCTCGCGGATCAGGTCGGCATCCTTCTCCTCGCGCGGGACGTAGAAGAAGCCCTCCGGGGTCTCCGCGTCGTAGTGCACGACGAGGTTGTCCTCCGTGAGCGACTGCTTCCAGTTCGTCAGCTTCCTCGCGTCGTCGGGGCTGAGTGTGCGCCCGGCTCGTAGTCGAGCCTCGGCGCGAAGCATCATCACTGGATATAGGTGTCGATGCTCCTCGTTCACCTTCCAGGGGATCAGGGCGTCGTCGCGGAGATTGCGCCGGTCAAGGCCCTTCCGCCGGCGGAAGGCGGCCCACATCGGGATCGTGGTCTCGATGTTGTAGTGCTCCAGGTAGTACTGCTGCATCCACTCGTAGGTCCGGCCTTCTTCGAACCAGCGCTTAACTTCTTCTTCATCCTGGATCTTCCGGGCACCCATGCATCCCCCATCTGTGACGGTCGCCTCAATTAGGCAGACGAGTACAACCCTGTAGCTGACGACGTAAAGGTTGACCCACAGCGACTAACATGTCAAGCTGTGACCGGACGGCGACGCTGTCCTCTCAAGTAAACACAAGTAAACAGACGACCCCGGCGGCGCTACCAACGCCCCGGGGTCCGGCATCAGGAGCCTCACTCCCAATGCAGATCCATCGTACCCGGCACGCCGGGAACTTCACGGTGGTGCCGAACGGCATCGCCCAGAACCGCAAGCTGTCGTTCACGGCCCGCGGCCTCCTTGAGTACCTGATCAGCCTCCCGAACGGGACGAAGGAAGACGCCCGCACTCTCGCCGACGACAACCCCGGCGTAGGCCGCAAGGGCATCTCGGACGCCCTCGACGAGCTGATCCGCGAGCGCTACTACTTCCGCGTCACCAACCGTGACGACCAAGGCCGCATCCGCACCGAGACATACGTCTTCGACACGCCGCAGGACGACTTCTCTCCGCTTCCCGCCTCGCCGGGAACCGGTGCAGCGGGGGCCAGGGATGCGGGAACGTCCCCTTCCGGGGAAAAGGACTTCTCTAAGGACGGGGGAAAGAACCCTCCCTTCCCTCCCGCCGAGGAGACCGCACCGGCCGCACCCGCCGAAGAAGGGGAGGGCTCCAGCGAAAAGCAGGAGGACCAGTCCCCGCAGCTCGCCGAGGCCGCCCGCATCGTGCGCCGCTTCGCCACGTTCGACGGCCGCCTGAAGCTGTCCGAGCGGCAGGTCGCCAAGCTCGCCCCGTCCGTCGCTGACTGGCTCGACCGTGGCGCCACCATCGGTGAGATCACGGACGCCGTGACGCAGGGCCTTCCCGCGAAGGTCTACAGCGCCGCCCGCCTGATTGCTGACCGCCTCGACCGCAAGCGCCCGGAGCGCAAGCGGCAGTGGAAGCAGTACGCCGACTGCGAGGACGGCTGCGGCCGTGTGCTTCCCGCTGGCCAGGACTCCGGCATCTGCGGCGTCTGCGCGGGAGTCGTGCCGACCGACTTCGCCCGCGAGCTTCTGAACGAGGCCGAGCGCGGCCCGCTGGCCCCCGAGGGCCTCGCCGCCTTCCGCGCCGCCCGCGCGGCCATGGCCAAGTAACCCCCCTCCCCTTCACTGCGCACACCCCTGAAAGGCACAGCCATGTCTTCGTCTGCCCGCATGCCCCGGTACGCCTACGTCGTAGGTGGACTCGTCCTCGCCGTCGCCCTGGCGATGTCCGCCCCCGGCGAGTACCAGCTCGCCCGCACCGCAGGCTGGAACGAGTGGGTCGCCGCCGGAATGCCGGTCTGCATGTCCGTGTACGCCGTCGTCGCGGTCTGGTTCACGGAGAGCCGGGCCAAGGGTGAGAAGGGCCGGGGGAGCGCCATAGCGGGCGCCGTGGGCGCACTGGGAATGACCCTCGCCGGGCAGGTCGTCGCCCACTGGATCTCGGCTGGATACATGACCTCCTCGAAGGAGCTGGTCGCCGCAGTCTCCGCCGTCCCCGCGATCGTCGCCGGTCACGTCGCCCACATGGTCATCCGAGCCGTCAAGCCGGTGCCGGCGGAAGCCGTGATGGCCGCCGAGGATCAGGAGCACGACGAGCACCAGGACCAGGATGCCAAGCCGGTTCAGCGGACCCTCGACGGCACCGAGCCGCCGGTCGACGAGGTGGCCAAGCGCCGCGCCCGCCGCCGTCCCGGCCGTCCGTCCCCCAGCCTCGACGAGATCAAGGAGGCCGCGAAGACCCTTACCGAGCAGGGCCGCGAGGTCAACGGGCCTGCCCTGGCCGAAGTCATGGGGCGCGACCGCCGCACCGGTAGCCGCTACCTCGCCAAGCTCAACCAGACCACCGCCTGACAACTTCAACCCGCGTGCCCGCGCATGGGGGACAATCTCAACAGCGAGAGTCCCCCATGTGCGAGGTAGCGGAGGAATGGACGTAACGATCACCGTGCGCGTGTGCGACAGATGCAAGGACAGGGGCAAGCCCGCTACTCGCTACAGCCTCAAGCCCGATGGGGGCGAGGCCGTGACCCGCGACCTGTGCGACGAGGACGCGGCCCCAGTGCTAGCCGTCTTCGACCTGGTCGTCAGCGAGGACAGCGAGCCCGAGCCTGTTGCGACGGAGGCGAGGCCCCCGGCACAGAGGGCGGCGTCAGCCAAGAAGACGACCGCCAAGAAGACGACCGCGAAGAAGACGACCACTGAGGGGGCGGCTGCCGAGGAGGCCGCCGCGAAGCCTCGCAGGCGAGGCCGGACCCCGGTCAAGACCCTCGCGGAGATCGAGGCATCGAAGAAGGCCGCCGCCGCGAAGTCCTGACGCGCAGAAAGGCGCCCCCCTGCAAGCCGGTGACGGCCAACAGGGGGGCGCATTGTTACCCGGCCTCGCCGGAGTCCGGGCGGTCGACCAGGCCGAGCGAGGTGGCGATCTGGACGATCAGCGCGACCTCGGGCTTATCGGCGTAGACGACGGCCGCGACGCTCACGATCACGCCCACGGCCGAGAGGACGGCCGCAACGCGCGAGCGGTAGCGAACGGGCAGGACGGACACGAGCAGGGGCGCCAGGCGGCGGTGCTTACTCACCGGCGCCCCGCCTGCTTCTGGAGCGCGATGAAGCCCTGCGGCCCGATCTTCGGGTCGTGCAGGCCGCTGCGGTACTTCGGGTTGCGGTCGTGGAAGCGAGCCACGGCACGCTGAGTCTCCGGGCCGTACAGGTTGGTGTACGCCCCCTTGATCGGGCCGTAACCGGCCTTCACGAGAAGCTGCTGAAGCTCCTTGACCTGAGCGTGCCGGGCGCCCGGATTCACCTCCGGGGACAGGGCCACGATCTTCGAGGCGGGCTTGGGCGCCGCCGGCTTCGAGGTCGAGGGCTTCTCCGCACCCTTCGGGGCGGGCATCCCGTCCCGCACCCATGCGTACAGGTGGACGCCGGGGCAGGCGGTCGCGAAGCCGTCCTTGTGGCCACGCTTGGCGAGGGTCCGGCCGGTCCGCTTGCACGCCTCGTCGTACAGCGCGCGGACGCTCGCGAGGGCCTTGTCGCTCGGCTTCTGGTCGCCGCCGATCGCGACGTACACGCCAAACCCGGAGACGTTGTGGTTGGGACAGTGGGCGCCCTGAAGGTTCCAGCCCCGCCCCTCGTAGATGGTCCCGGCCTGGTCGACCATGAAGTTGTAGCCAGTACCGGCCCAACCCTGACCGACGTGGATCTTCTCGACCTCGCGCGGGACAGCAACGCCGGTCGAGTTGGCGGGGACACCGCCGTGGTAGTGGACGAAGAACTCGGTTCGCCGGGACAGCGGGACGGAGTCCGGGACACCGTTCCACGGCTTCGCGCCCCAGCTCTTACGGGAGACGATCGAGACAGACAGGGGACATACCTCCGGGCATGACAAAGGCCCCGCACTCGACGGGGCCGCAGGGACGGAAAGGGGGGTCAGCTGTCCCGGGGGACAGAGACAGAGATGTGTGAGTCGAGGCGCTCGGCGACGGCCAGGCGCTCGATGCGTTCGTGGGACAGTTCGGCGCGCAACTCGCGGATGTCCCGGCTGTGTTCGGCCTGGCCTTCGAGGACCCGATCGAGGCCCGCGATGACCCGGTCAAGGTCGTCTCGCAGGTTCGTCGTGTGGGTGTTGGAGACTTGGTCGCGGGCCTCTTGCGCGTGCTCGCGCACTTCGGCAAGGGCCGTCCCCTGCCGCCTCACCAGCTCGACGAGGACGCCGACCAGGGCCACTGTGACCGCTCCGCCGGCAGTGACGACCGCGGCTTGGACAGAGGGGTCAATACTCAACGGGACAGCTCCTCGACGAGGCGCTCCAGACGCTCGATCCGGTCGGCCTGGTCCTGCACAACGGGCAGGAGAGCGACCCCGAGAAGGTCGTAGCGCAGGGCGTCGATGCGTCCCTCTTCGTCGTAGGTGACGATCTCGGGAAGTGTCTCCGCGACCTCTTCGGCAATCAGGCCGAACTCGTCCCGCAGGTAGCCGCCGCCCTCTTCCTTCGGGCGCCGGTCGTAGACGCGGGGACGTAGGGACAGAACTGCATCGGGGTCGATGTCGATGTCCCTGATGTTCTGCTTGAAACGGCGGGACGAGGTGTTCCGCGCGAAGGTCCCGTCGCCCTGCACCCACACCGCGTAGTACGTCCCGGAGCCAGAGACGCTGTCGTTGTGCACACGCTTCGTCCCGTTGGCCCACGAGATGGTGTCCCCGGCCTCCAAGTAGGACGAGTGGGAGTGGGACGCCGGAGTGAAGGTCGACGGCTTCGACGTGATGCTCGACCACGAGTGGGAGTGGGACGAGGGGGCGAATGTCGCCGGGACGCCGGTCAGATCCGACCAGGCGTGGCCGTGCGCGCTCGGGGCGAAACTCGTCGGCTTGCCGGTGACCTGCGACCAGTCGTGCGTGTGCGCGGAAGGCGGCAGGGAGGACGGCCGGTCGGTGATGTCCGCCCACAAGTGCGTGTGCGCGGACGGGGCGAACGTTGTGGGCTTGCCCGAGAGGGTGGACCAGCTCACGTTGGAGATGAGCGGGGCCCAGGCCGTGTCGTTCCAGAACTCGAAGGCGCTCGTGTCGGCGTTGTAGCCGATCTGGCCCAGGCGCGGAGAGGAGGGGCGCGTGGTGGTGTTCCACACCAGGATGCGGGACCCGACGAAGGGGCGAGTCCTGGTGATGTCGGCCGACGTGATCGAGGTGACGCTCGCGTTCACCGTGACCTGCGCCAGGGCCAGTTCGTAAATGCCCGTGTCCGTCTGGGTCAGGGCGGGAGGGGTCGTCGAGCCAGCGGTGCCCGCCTTCACCGCGAGGACGATGCTGTTCAGCGACGGGTCCAGGCGCAGGACCACACGGTCGACCCGGACCGAAGTGCCGGCGGCCGAAATCGTCACGACCTCGGTCGCGGTGGACTGCACCACGTGCCCACGCACGATCGCGAGTCCCGCCGAGACGTTGAGGTTCATGCCGGACGACGCGGTGACCGCGAAGCCCGACCCGCCGAAGCTCGCGACGACACCCGAGTCCTGGAACTCGCGGAACATCTGGCTGTACTGCGTCTCGGTGACGACCTGGGCGTCAAAGGGGTAGGAGGTGATTGCCAAAGAGGGGACTCCTTAGAGGGCCGCGCCCGCATCCTCGACGACCAGCATTGACAGGGAGCCCGGCAGGTAGCGGACCATGCCGTATGTCGCTGCGGCCCGGCGGGTGTTGAGCGCGACGCCGACCGTGATCGGTCCGGCCGGGGGGTTGTTGATGTAGCAGTTGATGTCGAGGCCGGTGGCCGTGTTCGAGTCGTCGTCGAAGGTCGTGCTGAAGGCGTCGCCGACGAGCGTGTTCGAGGTGGTGACTGTCGTTCCGGCCGCCCAACGGACGGTGGTGTACGCGCCTTGCTTGGCGTAGCGGAGGGTGGTGCTGTCGCCTGTGCCGTCCGTGTCGACGGCCGCGACTCGAAGGACGACCTTGTAGCAGCGGCCCGCCTCGGCCGTGAACTGCTGCGTATAGACCATGGTGGCTGTGTCGCCGACGTACGACGTGGTGGAGAGTGCCTGCATGGCGACGACGCCCTTGGCAGCCTTCTCGTTGTGCGCCGAGGTGCGCCAAGCGGTCCAGCCCGCTGCGTCGTTGCCCGTGCGCGTCCACTCCTCGACCGTGGTCGGGCTGAGCCGTAGCCACGTCTGATGGGCGTAGGTACTGCCGACGGGGTGGACGGTTCGGAGCGTGCCGTACTTGCCTCCGATACCGAAGGCCCATCCGCCGGCAGCGGCTTCCGTCTCGTTCATCGTCAGCGTGGAGACGCCGTACGGGTACGCGCTGGGCAGAGAGCTTTGCGTGTAGTTCGCGGGAACGAGCTGGTGGTCGAAACCGGTCTGACGCCAGGGGGACCAGCCCGCCCCGCTGCCCGCGCGCATCCACGTCTCGGGTGTGGTGGCGCCGGAAACGCGGTGCCACGTCTGACTGGCGTCGCCGCGTAGCCGCCGCGTGACGAGGATTCCCCACTTGCCTCCGAAGTCCCAGCCGCCGGACGTGGCCTCCGTGTCGGTCAGGTAGAGGGTCGAGGTCCCCTCCGGGTAGGAGGCCACCGCGGTCGACTGGGTGACGGCGGAGGCCGTCAGCTGGTGGTCGAAGCCGACCTGCCGCCAGGGGGACCAGCCGCTCGCGTTTCCACCTCGAACCCACATCTCGTGGGCGGTGGTGTTCTGGTGCACTCGGCGCCACGTTTGCGTGGCGTCGCCTCCGGACCATGTGCGGGTGGTGACGTATCCCCACTTGCCGCCGAAGTCCCAGCCACCCGACGTGGCGGCGCTGGCACTCAGGTAGAACTCGACGGCCTCGTTCTCCGGATAACCGGTGGGCGGCGTCGCCTGCGTGATGCCGCCAGGGTCGATCAGTCGAGGGCCGGGAGGGGTGGCCTCCGCTGTGCGCTCCAGTGAAGAGACTCGCGATTCCAAGTCCTTCTGCGCGGAGGCGGCAGCCGCTTCGCTGGAGAGCGGGGCCGGGTCGCCCAGGGTGGCGCCGAGCCGGTAGCCGTCCGAGTCGACCTTGAGCACCATGCCCGTGACCACGGCCGCCATCTCCGCGCCCCCGACGATCACGGACACCCGGTCGCCGAGGAACCAGTCGCGTCCGAAGTCGAGCGCGCTGTCCTCCATCGGTACGGCCTGCGCGGCCTTGATGGTCATGCCGCCATCAGCCAGGGCTTCGGTGCCCTTCTGCGTCAGCTCGGCCGTGTCCGTCGAAGATCGCTCGTCGATGAACTCCTCAATGCGGCGGCCCCAGTCCGCCTCGGCCGCGATCGAGTCTGCGCTGTCGACGCCGACGAACAGACGGTTCGACCCGTCTCCGTCGCCGCCCACGATTACTCGGGTCTTGGCCGGTGTTGACACTGAAACCCGCTGTCCCGCGAGGGTGTTGTTCACGACGCCGAGGCGGGCTTCCGCCGTGCGGTCGGCGACCGCGTACGTCTCGAAGACGAGGTTCGAGCCCCGCTGGACGATGCGGAAGCCGAGGCCCGCAGGCTCGGCCAGCTCCTTGCACAGCTCGCCGAGCTGCTGGAAGCGGGCGGACTTGCTGAGAATCGAGCCCCTCGCGCCGTTCGTGCCCATGGTGAGTCCGGCCCGGCGCCGGGTGGCCGGGGCTCCCGGACCGCAGTTCGCGTTGACGTAGTAGTGCATGAGCGACTCGGCCGTGTCGGTCCGGTCGTCGTAGGCGCGACTCTGTGTGGCAGCGTCCCCGTTCGCCGGTTCGGGCCAGGCGAGCATGTCCGCCAGGATGATCGTGTCGTCAACGCCTTCGACGGTCAGCGTGCCGAGAGGGTCCGTCGCGGTGACGGCGTTCTCCGTCTTCGTCACCGGCCCCGAGAAGAGAACGTCCGTAGGGCCAGTCACGATGATGCCGGCGCCGGGTGTGGACAGAACGGCGGCGAGCGGATGCTCGGCGTTCAGCGACAACTTCCATGTGCCGACGTTGTTGTGTACGTCCTCCGCGTCCATCGTCAGGAGATCCGCGGGGATGGCACCGACGCGGGTCAGCGTCTTGTCGCGCACCTCGACGAGGAGATCCTCTTGCCGCACTAGATCACCACCCACTTACGAGGCCGCCACGAGCACACGATCTTTGATGCGGACGTGGTGTTGAGTAGCGAGGCCGTCGCCGTCGAGACGCCGGGCAGGACCGACCAGAACTGAGGGGCGGCAGCCAGGGACGCGTACCGGTTCGCTCCGGTGCTGTCCTTGACCGTGCCCGCCCCCATGTCGACGATCAGCTTCTGTCCGGCCGTGAGCGTCCCCAGCCAGTGCAGGGTCTTGCCGGCGGGGCTGACCGCCTTGAAGTTGTCGCCCGGCCCAGTCACCTCCCACACGGGGAAGGCGCTCACGTCGCCTTCGTTCGAGAGCTGCACGGAACCCATCGCCTGTGACGAGGCGAGCGGCATGGACGACATGGACGACAGGAACGCGCCTGCCGTCGCCCCGCCGATCGCGACCGTCTGCGGGGACTCGGCGAGGAAGTACGGGCTCGGCGCCCGCAGGGTGATGACGGTCTGAACGTCACGCGCGCCCGCGCCCGCGTCCATCTCGCCGCCCCCGGTCCACGCAACCGGCGTGGACCAGCGCGCCCCCTTGCTGTCGACGTACGTCAGGGTGAGGCCGCTCTCGTCCGCGAGGACCCGCGCGAGGCGGGTCACCAGTTCGGACAGGTGCTCCCGGTCCCGCCCCACGATGTCGAGGGGGATGTCGATGTCGCGGGGGAGGACGCGCCGCCCACGGTAGGCGGCGCCGTCCCCTGCACCTTCGAGCCACTGAACGGAGAGCTGGGGCAGGCCCAGGCCGGTTGCCCCGGCGAGTGCCTGAAACCCAAGTCCCCCCGCTTCGAACCCGTCCAGGCTGAGCCTGTCCGAGGACGAACTCAGTTCCAGCTTCACCAGCCGACCATCCTTGCCCGCGAGGCAGCCGCGAACAGCTCCTCCTCGGACGAGAGGGAGCTTCCGGAACCTGCGTAGTAGTTGAGAACCTTTGTCACGGCCTGGCCCGAGCCAGCCACCGAGAGGCCGCCAGAGACAGCGGCTGTGACCTCGCGCGACGCCCCCGAAGTGGCGCTCTCAGCAAGGGCGTTGGTCGCCCGCTCGACTCGCCCGCGCTCGTCCATGACGCCGAGGCCGAAGCCCTTGCCGACGAAGTTGCCGAGCTTGCGGAAGAGGCGGCTCGGGCTGTGGATGTCCAGCGCCTTCTTGATCGCGTCGACCATGGCGTCCGCGATCTTGAGCATCTGCTTCTCGATCGCGTCTTGCTGGGCTTCCAGGCCCCGGACGAGGCCCTCGGCCGCCTGAATCCCCGCGTCGTACATGTAGTGCGAGGCGGTGGACCCGGCCTTCGTGGCGTACTTCTCCAGCTCCGATTGGAGAGCGTTGATCTCGGACACGCCAGATGCGCCCGCGTTGGCGATGGCCTCGGCTGCGGCGAGTCCGGCTTCCGGTCCGGCCATGGCGATCTGGTCGAACGTCGTCTGATTCAGCCCGAGCGACTTGAGCTTCTTGAGCACGGCCGCGAACCGCTTGGCTTCCTCGACCGCGTTCTTCAGCGAGTTCGAGATCCCGGTGAAGGTGGCGTCATCGACCTTCGTCACGTCGCCCGTGTCGATGACCCGGTCCGCAACCTGCTTCGCGTAATCGGCCATCTGCTCGCGGAGCTTGTCGAGCTTGTCCCGCGCCGCTTCGAGCTTCTTGGCCCCGGCCTCCCACTGAGCGGCCAGCTTGAGAAGCTGAGTCCGATCCTTGTTGATCCGGTCCTTGAGGCCCTTCGAGGCGTTCTTCGGGATCTTCGCCGTCAGCTCGTTGAGCGACTTCTTGACGCTGCCGTACTGCGACTCAAGGCCCTTGATCAGACCCTTGATGATGAGCTGACCCGCGTTGTAGAGGAGCTTGGCGTCCTTGGGCGCCGGGCCCTTCCAGTCCGTGAGCTTGCTCGTCAGGTCGCCCAAGGTCGACTTGACCGAGCTGAACATCGACTTCAGACCGTCGATCAGGCCGGTGATGATCTTCTTACCGGCGTCGACAAGCAGGGACTTCGCATCGGAGAAGATCTGCTTGATGTTCTGCGGGAGATCCTTGACGAACTTCACGCAGCCAGCGACCTTCTCAGAGAAGATCTTCTTGACCGCTTCCCAGGCGGTACCCGCCTCGGACTTGATCTTCGCCCAGGTTTCGCCGAAGAATTTGATGATCGCCTGCAACGCCGCGCCCGGAGCGTTCTTCAGGGCCGTCATGAAATTGGCGAAGTTGGTCTTCGTCGCATTCCAGGCGTTGACTGCGGCCGTCTTCACGGCGGTCCAGGAGTTATCCCACAGGCTCTTGATCGCGGTCAGGAGCTTCTTTCCGGCCCCGAGAATTCCGACACTCAGGAAGATTTGGAACAGGCCCTTGATGGTGTCCCAGAGGCCGGAGAGAAACGTCTTGACGCCGCTCCACATCTGCTTCAGACCGTCGAGGGCCATTCCCCAGTCGCCCGTTATCAGGCCGACGAAGATGCCGACGATCGTCGTGAAGTAGCCGACGATGTAGTCCCAGACGCCGACGAAGATGTCCTTAAGTCCGGTAAGGACATTGGCCACCCCGTCGATCGCCATGACGAGCGTGTCGAGAAACAGGCCCGCGACGAACTCGATCGCTGGTGCCAGGATCGGCATCAGGAAATTGACGAGCGCGAGCAGCCCTTCGAGGAGAGGCTGAACGGCCTCCATGACCCTGCCGAACGCTTCCGCGATCAGCGGCAGGAACTCGGCGGCGAGCGACTGAACCACTGGGATCAGCGGCAGAATCGCGGCCGTGAGGATCTGCAACAGGATCTCTATGACCGGCTGAAGCGCGGCCGACATTGCTGCCAGCGTCTCGACGATGATCGGGATGATGGGAGCGAGGCCCGCAACGAGCGCGTCGACCAGAGGGACGACGGCCTCGACCACGGTCATGATGAGCGGGGCCAGCGCGGCGACGACGCCGCCCAGGGCCTCGCCCAGGAGACCGATCAAGGGCTCGATCGCCGGGGCCAGCATCGTGAACGCCTCAGAGAGGGGCGTCAGGACGGCAGCGACCAGCGGGCCGAGCATCGTCAGGAACGAGCCGACCAGAGAGAGGGCCGCGCCGAGCGCCTGGCCGAGCGGAGCCAGCGCCGGGGCGAGGGCCTCCACCGCGGCCTGAATGCCGTCGAAGAGGGCGTAGAGGCCGACAAACACCTCGGGCTGGTTCAGCGCGGCAGCGATGCCGCCCACTGCGGTGCCGAGGATCGTGCCGACCTGCGGCAGAAGCACGGTCAGCTGTGTGGCGAACTCGCTGAAGAACGCCTTCACTTCAGCCCCGCCGGCCGAGGCCATGTTCGACATCGCCTCGTGGGCTGCGGAGAAGAGGCCGACGAGCTTGGCCTGTACGCCACTGCTGTCGACGGCCTCATGGACCCCGGCGAGGGTCTGGCGGACCATTCCGAGCGTGGAGCCGCCAGCCTCATTGGCTGCGCGGGAGATGCCGGCGAAGATGCCGCCCACCTCGTACAAGATCCCGCCGAGATCCTTCAGGGCCTGGATACCCTGGTCGATCTCCTCGCGAAGACCCGACTCGCCCTTCTTGTTGAGCCAGGCGTTCGCCTTCTCAGAGACGTTGACGAACCACTGCGCGAGCTGGGGGAGATAGCCCGCGCCGACCTCTCCCAGAATCTTGATCATGTTCGCCCAGGTGGCAGTGCCACCTGTGGCGATGTCGATCGACTTCGAGAGGTCGTCGAACATGCCGCCCAATGCAGGGGTGACAGTGGACTGAATCGCGGTGGCGAATCCGCCGAAGAACTGGCCGAGTTGCGTAGAGGTCTTTCCGAACCCGGCTTCAAGCTCGGGTATGAGGGTGTCGATCAGCTCCCGGATCGGCGCCTTGGCCTTGGCCCAGAAGTTTTCGCTGATCAGATTCTGAAGTTCGGAGAACTTGCCCTTTACTTCGGGCAGAACCTTGTTGAAGTCCTTGAAGGCGGCAACCGTAACGCCAAGGCCGATTGCCATTCCGCCGAGAATTCCCGGCAGGGCGAGGGAAGTTGCCCCGATCTGCGCCAGCGAGGCGGACAGCGTGAAGAGGTTCGAGGCAGCGCTGATGCCCCACCCCGACAGGCCCGCTACCGCGGTCGCCAGGGTGCCGATGATCGGCGCCGACCGGTCGAGGTTCTTGATTGAGTTGCCGAGGCGTTCGAACATGTCGCCCAGGACCCGGGAGCCCGACAGGGCTTGCAGCATGGCCGTAGCCGACGCGGCGGCCGAGAGCTTCACGCGCGGGACCAACTCGACGATCCGGTCCCGCGAGAGGGTCGCCATGTGCGCGATCGTCGCGAGGATGCCCGCGCGGGAGACCTCGGGCTCGATCTTCGCCTTGAGGCCGTCGATCTTCTCCTGAAGGTCTTCGACGTCCCGCTCAACCTTGCGCTTCTCGATCGCGTCCAGCTCGGGCGTGATCTTCGCCTTCAGCTCCCGCATCTGCTCGAAGGAGGCTTCGAGTTGCCGCTTCGTCTGCGCGACCATCTGCTTGTCGAGCTTCGGCCGGACCCTGATCGAGTCCATCTGAGCCTGAATCTCCTCGCGCGCGTTCTGCGCGGCTTCGCGATCCGCGGTGACCTTCGCCGTGATCTCGGCGTTGAGAATGGCCTTCAAGTCGGCTTGGGCGGTCAGGAGAGACCGCTTGTCCATCTTGACCTTGATCTCTTCCCGGCCCATTTCGGCGAGCTGGTCTTCGATCTGCTTCAGCGCGCCCTCGACTGAGGACATCGACTTCTTGTCGACCTGAAGGTCAAGGGTCAGGTGCTTCTCAAGGCGGGCCCGCGCCTTCTGGAGAGACTTCTCGTCCATCTTGACCGAGAGATCGATCTCCTTGAACTTCGCGAGTTCCGCGTCGATCCGCGCGATAGCGGTCTTTACGGAGTTCGAGGAACGCGGGTCGAACTTCAGCTCCAGGCGGAGAAGCTGTTCCAGCTTCTTGCGCTCGGCTTCGAGGGATTCCTGATCGAGCCTGACCTTGATGTCGACGGCGCGAAGGTCGGAAAGCTCGCGGTCGATCTGATTGATAGCCGCCTGAATGGAGGACTGCGAGTCCTTGTCGACCCGAAGCGTGATGCTCCGGATCTCGTCGAGGCGCTCCTCGAACATGTCGACGGCCGCGTTCAGGTCGTCGGTGTTGATGCCGATCTCGACATCGGTCTCGCCGAGGGCCTCGATCGCGGCACGCACCTTGGCAACGGCCGCCATGACGGAGCCCTGCGAGTCGAGGTTCACGCCGACGTGCAGGTCCCCTAGCTCAGACTGTGCATCCTGACCGGCCTGGCGGGCAGCCTGTACCAGTTGCCGGCCACTCGCGTTGAACACGATCTTGTGGCTGTTCGCCCGCTGCTGGTATGCCTGCGCGGCCTTCTTGACCTCGGTGGCCATGCCGGTCAAATCGAGCTTCGTGTAGAAGCGAATCTTGCGGGAATCGGTCTTCTTGTTGTCCGCGTTGATCGCGCGGACAATTTCGAGAACGTCCGCGCGGGCGCCGGACGCGTCGGCCTTCGTGCGGATCGTAAGCGCGAGATCGTTTTCGATCTTTTCGAGCTTCTTCTTAAGGTCTTCCTTGAACTCGGAAGTATCCGGCATGACCTTGACCGCGATCCGGCCGACTATGTTCGCGTCCGACACCCAGTTACCTCCGCTGAAAGTGCTTGTAGATCTCAGCGACCGAGCGCGGCTTCTTGGCCTTCTTCTTCTCGGCCTTCTTCGCCTGCGGCCTCGGATAGGCGGGAATCTTCGGGGCTTTGCCCTTGCCCCACTGGCCGGTCGCGCGCGTGTTTTGGTTAATCGCATCAAAGAGGTCAGCCGAAATATGTCGGTCCTGACCCCAGCCGAAATGCTCACGGCCGCCAGACGCGAGGGCGATCGTGAGGGAGGTATCGGGGAGCCTCTGAATCAGGAGGAGGACGAGCGCAGGGCAAGGGCCCCGGCCCGCTATCACCTCGGCGAGGTCAACGCCGTAGTGAAAGAGCAGGTCCGGGTAAAGGCCCTCTGCGTATTCGTCGATCAGTCCTGCGAGGCCGAGGCTTCCCCCGCCTGAGTGCTCTCGCCGTAATGGGCGAAGATCTCGGCGAGGACCGCGAGGTCACCGCCCACGGTGTCGAGGAGCTTCTCGGCAGCCTTCTCGGACTCGGCAATGGTCCGGATCGCGTCGGCCAGAAGCTCGGCCTGGTCGGCGTCCTCGGCGCCCATCTTCTCCTGAACGGCCAGGAGCGCGTCACGCCGCGTCTTCGACAGGCGGAGCGGGTTGACGAGTCGCGCGGTGTCCTCGCCGAAGGTGATGTCGGTCGAGCCGTACTTGCGCTCGGCAGCGGCGCGGATGTCGTCGAGGGAGAAAGAAGCCATGGGGTTTGCGGACCTCCAGAGAGAAGAAACAAGGGGGGAGAGCGGCGGACCTGAGAAGAGGGGGAAGCCCGGCGCGGGCGGGTCCGCATCACACCCGCGCCGGGAGTCATCAGGCGGCCTGGCCAGCGACCCAGGCGGTTCCGTTCCAGTACGCCTTCGAGGCGTCGCCGAGAACGACGTGCTGACCGGTGGTCCACGCGCTCGACGGGGTGGCGATGACACCAGCCAGACCGGCCAGGTTCGCCGGGGCCACGGAGCCGTCCGGACTGAAGGAGCCGGGGGTGCCGGCGGAAGCGCCAGTCGCGAGGGTTCCGCCCAGAGGCGTGATCGCGTACGTCCAGACGTTGGAGCCGAAGGCCATCGGCTTCACGCCGAGCGGCAGGCCCGCGAGCGACTCCGTGTCGGAGATCGCCATGTCGTCCGCGCGGTAGATCTCGGCGCGCGGGGCGTAGAAGGCGAAGTGGTTGTCTCCGTCGATGAAGACCGCCAGGAACGCCGCCTGGGTCGGCTCCGGGTCAGTCGGGACGCCAACCGAACCATCAGGCAGAAGGGGCGCGTTGGCACCGAAGTACAGCTTCAGCGCAGTCGTGTCGAACTGCTGGAGCGTGAACGTCATGGTCTCGGTCCGCGCGCTGTACTTCGTGCGGAGCGACTTGTTCTGAAGCGACCCGATGGTGGTCGCCTCGCCGCCCTCGGACGTGATGCCGAAGATGTCTTCCAGGGAGGTGTGGCCGACGTTCTGCCACGGACTGACCGGGGTCAGAAGGTCCGCCGGCATCGCCGTACCGACCGGGGCGGTCAGGTAGTTGCCGGACCCGACGACAAGGGTTGCGTTGTCGTTGATCGCCAAAGAGAAACGTTCCTTCGTTCGGGCATGAAAAAAGGCCCGCACCTCCGAAGGGGCCGGGCCTTGCCTCTGCTGCGCTTATTGGGGGGTGTAGGGGCGAGTCCGCGGCTTGCGGATCTGCACGTCGTAGATCGACTCGTAGCGCCAGATCCCCGTGGGGAGGTCGGCGTACTGGACCGGGCCCGTCGCGGTCGCCCAGTCCGTTGCGCGTCTCGGCGCGGAGTTCAGGTCCACGCGGATGATGTGGCCGAGGCGGGGATAGACCTTCTGGTTCAGCCAGGCGTTCCGCATGACGACGCGGACGGCCTCGCCGAGAATCGCCGCGTCCTCGTCCCCGTTCGGGTCCGGCGCGAACGTGTTGATGACGATGCGGGCCGCGTCCGTGAAACGGGTATCGCCCTGCCATTCACCCCATGTCGGGTCGCGGCGGACCAGAACCAGCGGGAACGTCTCGTGCGCGTCGACAAGGGATTTCACCCGCACTCCGGGCAGCCCCTCGCGCAGTACCGCGAGAAGGAGATCCTCGACGGGGGACAGCTCCGCCATGGCCTTGATGTGGTCGGGGAGTCCTGCCATCAGTCGAGGTGCACCTTCCCCTTCCGCTTCTTCGGGAGGTTCGCGGCGCGGGCGAGGATGAACAGGCCGTCAGAGGCCGGGATCACGTCGAGGTACGTCGTGCCGTCCTTGCGCTCCTTGACGACGACCGACTCGGCGCGGCCGTACTCGATCGACAGGGCGGCCTTCTTGCCGCGCTCGTCGTCGAGGACCACGTACTTGTCGACCTCGCCGTCCTCCACGTCGATCGAGGCATGGCCCTCCTGGCGGTGCAGGAGAAGCAGGGCCTCGGCTCGCGCGGCGACTTCGAAGCGGGCCTCGTCGAGGGCGTCCTGAACGACGGGCAGGAGCGCGACCAGCTTTTCGAGCTGACGCCTCCCCTTGCGCTCGTAGATCTCTGCCATCAGGGTCGCTCCCGAATATCGATCGACCAGTGCCGGGTGCGGCGCTCGCCGTGGTGGTAGGCGGGCGGCGTGACGATGTCCCACATGCGGCCCTGGTACTCGACGCGGGACCAGAGGGTGACACCCTCGACATGGGCGTCCACGATCATCCGCGTCACGTTGATCTGCTGCTGACCGGGGACTTCGGCCTTGCCGCTTCGCTGCGGGATGAAGGCCGCCTTCACCGTGACGGGGTGGTCCTCGTCCACGGTGATCACAGTGTTGCCCCGGTTGTCGACGACTTCCTTCGTCCGCCACACGCGGGCCGTCTGGCCGCGCCTTCGCTGCACGCTCACCAGGGGCTCGCCGCGTCACCGAAGAGGGGGAAGCCGTCGCCGCCGTAGTCCACCGGTACGCATCCGCCGGCACCCTGCTTGGGCTTCGTGCCCCACGCGGAGACGACCACGCTGGAGATGCCGCGCTTGCGCCCGGCAAGGTCTTCCAGGAGCCGGATCTCCTCGCGCGTGAAGTAGACGGTCCCAGCGTCACGGCCGTGCGCGTCGGACCACGCGAGGGTCTCGTCCCCGGCCCGGCTCTGTGTGTAGCCGTTCGGGTTGCGCAGGTACCTTGCGGCAGCCTTCAGGACCAGCGTGCGCACCAGGCGCGGAACGGTCTCCTCAGGCCACTCGCGGCCATAGGTGGCTGCCAGCTCGGAGGCATCGTCCAGCGCGCCGGCTGCGATGCGCAGCTCGTCTTCGTCCAACTCCCAGTCGAGGCGGCCCTTCAGTTCATCCAAATTTGCGTACGGAACTGGGAACCTCCGTTATCGTTTTCGGTGAGGGGGTGTGATGCGAACCGTAAAGATGGAGCGCGGAGGCGAGTCGCTCATCACGAGCAAAAGAGGCTGGCCGATGAGGGACACGGCAGATGGCTTTATCGCCCATGAAAGTGACTTGGGTGACGTAACAGCCACCGACTTGCAGGCGGCTCTCCGGGCCTACTGCAAATACATGTGGGGGGATCCTTGCGGAGGCGAGGTAGACCTTGCGGTGGCGGACGTGCCTGAGGAGTATTTGGATGACGAGGCGCCGCCGAGCGGGATCGCGTTTTCTCTGAACAAGGGACAGCTTCGCCTGTCTTTGACGGTTTGGCTGGATGACTACCTTGATGAGGGCTATGACGACGGAGAGGCAGAAGCCTACAAAGAGTCTCTAACCCTCATGCTGGAGAGGCTGGGGTGCGAGCTTCTCCATGTGGGGGCTCATCCGAATGTCGGCTCTGCACCCCCATACTTCACTGAGATCCACATCCGCACGCCGATTCGCGGCAAGAGCTTGGCCGACATGCATGCGATCGGTCAGGACGTACTCGCCTTCATTGATGCTCTGCAAGGGGGTGTACTCACCAGGGAGACCGCTGTCAGCTTGCTCAGAGCGGAGAAGGGCGACCTGCTAATAGGCCAGCCAGAGGGACCATGGCTGGATGTAAAGGTCGACCACTACGACCTGTCGGGGCGCACAGGAAAAATTTCCCTCGCTCAGGCCGTGGCTAGATTCGCGAACGCCGAGCACGGCGGTGTCATCGTGGTCGGAATGAAAGCGAAGAAGGTTCCGAGCGGCGAGATCATCAAGGCTGTGCAGCCGGTTCCCATGGACGCTCGTATGCAGAGGAAATATGAGATCGCGATTGAGCAGCACCTGTATCCGCCCCCCGATTACTTGAATATCGAGCTGGTACCACACGGTCAAGGCATGCTTGTCGTGCTCAGTCTGCCGCCACAGCCGGAAGAATTGAAGCCGTTCCTTGTCCACGGGGCCATCGTCGACGGGTCGGTTGAGGGGGCCTTCATCAGCATCGTCCGCAGGCGCGGAGAAGCATCAATCCCCATAACCGCCCCGTCGATTCACGCGACGATGGCCGCCGGCAGGGCGCTACTGCGGCGTGGCGAGGTGCGCGGGCTGGACGACGAGAACTAAAACCCGCTCTCCAGCCTCGATCAGGCGTTGGCCGGGTCGGTCTCCGCCTTGTAGCCAGTCGGGGTCCAAACCTTCGCGTCGGAGATGCCCGTGATGGTGGCCAGTTCGGACGCGGCGGCCGGGTAGTTCGAGGAACCGTCGAGGGTCAGCCTGATGCCGCGAACGAAGTGCTCCTGAGTGGAGACGATCTCCTTCTCGTTGACCGCGTCCCAGCCGACCAGGACGTCAGTCACGGAGCGGAAGCCCGCGTACGTGTTCACGACGGAACGATCCTGCATGTAGAGCGGGTCGTAGTCGCGGACCCAGCGCAGCGCGATGTTCTCGAACGAGGTGGTCGCGCCGTACGGAACGGACTGCGGGACGCTCGGGGCGCCGGACAGGAAGATGAACGCGCTGGACGCGAAGGCGTACGCGGCGTCGGCCGGGATGGTCTGGTCGACCACGATGCGGAAGCCCATGCGGTCGCCGATGCTCGCGAGGCGAAGGGCGGACTCGGCCTCGGCGTCGCCGACGTTCTGCGCGAGATTGAGCTTGTCGTCGTTCAGAAGCGCCGACTCGAACTCGGTGCCGACGAGGAGGTAACGGCCTTCCTTCGGTGCGTGGAACGCGTTCAGGATGCGCCGGGCCTCGATCATGGCACCGCGCAGGTTCGCGGCCGAGTTACCGATGACGGCGTTGTACGTCTGGTTGGTCAGCGTCTTGACCGCCCGACGCTGGAGGCCGCGCGCGACGGCCTTGGACTGCGGGCGCAGGAGCTTCGACCAGTTGTCGATGTCGAAGTCGTTCTGCTCGTCGGTGAGCTTGACGGCCGAGTACACGTTGCCGCCGAAGGTCACGGCGATGGTCCGCTCCGCGTACTCGTCGAAGACGATCGGGTTGGAGCGGTCGTTGCGCCACGCGTAGTCGTGGAACGGCAGGATGCCTTCGACCTTCATGGAGATGGTGTCGTTCTCGGCGCCCTTGAACTGGTCGACGCCCTGCTTCTGGAACAGGTTCGGGATGAGTAGCTCCTGTTCGAGCATCCCGACTGCGGTGTTGACGAGCTTCTGGGGCTTGACGACCTGGTGCTGAATGGTGGGCAAGTAGTGTTACCTCCGGGCATGAAAAATCCCCTGGCCGGAATGGCACAGGGGAAAGTGTCGTCTTGTTGTATATCTAGGAGATCGTAGGCAAGTTCTTGGCCGCCCACTTCTCGACTTCCCTCAGGGCTCGGTGCCATGCAATCAGCGGACCAGCGGCCCAAAGTGAGCCGCCGTAGGGAGGGCCGCACAATCCAAGTTCGCCGGTTGTTGGGTTTGGAGAAAGAAGCCCACTCTGGTTCGGAAACGTAGGGTAAGCGACCCGAGCCATATACTCGCCGGTTGCCGCGAACGCAGGTGCGTTAAGCCAATCCTCCCCAACTCGCCGCAGCTGCACTTCGCAAAAGCTCCGACTGTAAAGTCCGTAGTCTTTCAAGTCGGGAAGAGGTCCGCCGCATGTTGAAAGCTCCCACGCCGCCTCTGTGGTGATTTCTCGCGACTCGGGGTTCAGCTCCAGCGACAGCCCTTCTCTGATCCCGTAGGTCTTCAGGAGGCGAGTCGAGGTCTTCGGGAGGGGTGGGTACGGATTGGCCAGATCGAACAAAGAGTTCACATCCAGCTCTGGCGGGACAATGAAGACATCCTCTGAGATCCGGAACTCATCCCAGTCTTTCTCGGACATTGAGGCAGCGGCTCTGTCGCGATCGGAGATCATCCGCGGAATGATTTTCTCGTACCTCATCCAGCGTCGAATGAGCCACTCCAGGAGAGAGATTCCATCGATCGCCTCTAGAAGATCGTCTTCTATGCGAAGGAGGGGGAGGTTGGCCTTGGAGCAGATCCGATTCTTTAGGATATCCCGCCGGATGGCGTCTGGGTCTGATACGTGGCCAGGGCCATCAAACTCGAAGGCCCAGATAACTTCGTTCGAACTCTTCCTGTGTAGAGTGTAGTCAAAGTGTGCATCCCGGAGGAAGTTCCGCTCATCCCTTGGGTCGCCAGCGCCAGGGCTGAATACATCCTCTAGACGGGTCTTAGCGTTGACCCAATAGAGCGTATCCTTGGTTGCAATCTCTAGAATCCTGTGCGTTCGCTTTTCGGATTGATTTTCAAACGCGCGAAGTTCCACAAGACCCCCACCGGTGGCGAACTCACGAAAGCGATCTGCACAGTTTAGCTAGAAGCGCCGGGACCGCCGCGCGAGTTTGCGCGGGTCCATCTCTCCGTCGTCCTCGTCGGACGGGTTGAGGCCGCCGCCGAGGGAAGGCGGGGCCGCAGGGGTGAGAAGCGCCTGAAGGGCCTTGGCGTCGGTGTCGAGTTCCTCGGGCGTGCCGCCCTGAAGGCGCCCGGCCAGTTCGGCGGGCAGGTCGTACTTCCGGGCCACGGTGGCGACCAGGAGCGAGCGCTCCAGCTCGGCGTTCTTCGACTTCACGTCCGCGAGAGCGGCCTCGACCTCCTCGGGCGTCTTCGCCTCGGAGAGCTTCGTCTCGGCGTCGCGCAGCCGCGTGCGGTAACCAGCTGCCTCGCCACGGACCTTCGCCAGTTCCTTGCGCGCCCAGTCGGGCAACTCGTCCTCGGAACTCGTGGACGGCCCGGCGGCACCAGCCTTGTCGTCCGGCTTCTGCTCCCCGTCCGGCTTCTGGCCGGGCGGAGTCTCGCCGGGCTTCTCCTCGGTCGGCGTCTCGTCAGGCTTCTCTTCGGGCACTTCACGCCTCCGGGGCTGTGTCAGTGGACTGCCGCGCCTCCTGGGCTGCGGCTCGCTGCTTGTTGCGGATGAAGCGGCGCCAGACGGTCACCGCGGCCTTTCCGCTATGGCCCTTCGTGACCTCCGGCCACAGGGCCTCGTACTGCCGCGACAAGGCGGTCAGCTCGCTCGACTGGTACTGATCCCGGCTCCAGACCGGCATCGCGTAGCAGTGGCAGTTGTCGTGGTAGCGGTCGCCGTCGTTGAACGTGGCGGACTCGCGGCTCTTGTAGACCGGGCCCCGGCTGATCAACATGGCGCACCATCCGCACGGGGTGCCCGTGCGGGACAGACGTACGTACCCGAGGGCCCGCCGGTCGCGCGACATGTGCGTCCAGTTCGCCGACCGGCCGCCGTTCATCGCGACGCGCGAGGCGGCTGCGGCCTGCTGTGCGCCCGCCTGGCGGTGGGCCTCGTCGGGGTCGGCGTCTTCGAGGGTCATGCGCCGGTCGAGGTTCGCGGTGCCGAGGGCCTCCAACGCGATCCGAAGTTCCTCTTCGGCCTGGCGCTCGACGCGCTCCTCTTCCTCGCGGAGCCCTTCCAGCTCCTCGACGAGAATGCGTTCCCAGTCCGGGTCGTCCTCGTCGTCCTGGTCCTCGGCGTCGGCGCGGGCGGCTTCGAGAATCTCTCCGCCCTCGCTGTCGAGGGTCTGCCCCGAGGCGCTGCCGGGCGCCTGGCCCGGAGCGTCCTGCGGGATGTCGTTCTCGGCTTGCCGGGCGGACGAGGCTTCCCCGTCAGCGACGGTCGTGGCCTCGCCCCCCTGTTCGGTGGGCGGTTGGTAGTTGCCCGCGAGTTCGGCGAACTCCCTGCGCAGATCCGCCAGGGTCACGTACGACGGTTCGGGGTGATAGGGGTCAGCAACCGTGCGGCCGGTCTGGAGCGCTCGGGCGAGCCGGTAGTAGGCCCGCGCGAGATCCCGGGACTGGCGGCGACGGCTCATGACGAGCGTGATCGCCTTGCGCAGCCAGGCGCCAGCCGTGGCCGCTCGCCGTTCGACCGGGACATCCGCCCAAAGGGCGAGGGCCTCGGCCGTGGTCTGTGCGCCGATCTGCGTCAGCGCGACGTGGAAGGCGGCCGAGACTTCGTCGGTCTCGGCCTGCCTCGTCGCCTTGCTCATGCAGCCACCGCGACAGAGTCCGTGGTGACCGAGGCAGGTTCAGCGGTCGCCCGCGTCAGTGCGGAAGCGAGCTGCCCCACCGAGTCTTCGTCCTCGGCGAGTTCGTCCCACTCGTCCAGCTCGGTTTGAGTGACGTTCGGGACGCGCTTCCACAAGCCCTTGGCCGGGATGCCGAGCTGCTCACGCAACTTGCCCAGCGCGTCAGCGGCCTGCGCCAACGAGCGCTGCTCCATGTCGCGCCAGATGACCTCGCCCTTGAAGTCCTCGGAGCCGTCCGCGCCTTCCAGCTCGGCGGCCAATCGGAAGACCCGTTCCCACGCTTCACCGAATGCCGTACGGAACTCCTGAATCTTGCGGGAGAGCGCCGTCTCCGCAGCCTGAAGGGCTTCCGCCGACAGGTTGGCTATCTGCCCCAACAAATGGTGAGGCGGGACTTGGGCGACGGCACTCAGGTGCCGGATGCTCATGTCGATCGACTCGATGAACCCGCCGAGCGGAGTCTCGTCGAGCGATCCGAAGCGAACGTCCGGGTCCTCCGCAAAAAGGAACCGCTTGGCGTTGTGGTTGATCGGCAGGGGGATCGGGTTGCCCTGCTCGTCGTAGACGACCTCGCCCGTCTCCGGATCACGCTGGACCGGCGGGGCCATGCCCGTGACGGTCCGCACCTTCACCGAGGCGTACGTCTGCGCGACGAGGAGATCGAAGATCGTTTGATTGATGCGGTTCTGGAGCGGGATCATCGGCTCGATCACGCCGACCGTCCGGCCTTCGAGGTCGACCGACGCCGCGAAGCGGGTCACGGGACACTCGCTCGCGCCGTGCCGCTTGCCCTTCCCCACGCGAACGCCGTCCGCGTCGTCCAGCGACTTGAAGGACACCGCGTACTCGGAGCGGCCGTCCCACATACGGGCAGTGCCGGCGGTCTCGCCTGAGGGCCAGGCCGTTACGGTCAACGCGCAGTATGGGGTGTCGTCGTTCGCCGGGTCTTCGTACAGCGCGGCCGTCCGCAGCGCGGACAGGCCCTTCGTCAGGACCGAGCCCTTCACCCGCTCGGTAAGGGTGAACGAGTGGCCGTACGTCAACGCGCCCTTGTAGACGGCCGATTGACGGGCGTCGAGGCGGGAGCGCTGCCAGTGTTCCCACTGGGGGGAGGTCAGGTCCGTTGCCGAGCCCTTGCCGTCCTCGTCGCCCGCCCGGTAGCCGTCCACATAGAGGGCCTGCGCCGGGGTGTTGACGAGGAGAGGCGTCCAGTTTGAGACGGACCGCTTCGCGAGGAGCCGGTACTCGTCGTCTGCCATCGCGGGCATGTATGGGTCGTCGTGATGGCCGTGAAGGTAGTCGTCGATCCGGGTCAGTCGCTCTTTGTCCCGGCCGAGGATGGCAAGGAGCTGCACCGCCAGGGGAGTGGGTGTGGGGTCGGCCATGGTTCACCGCCCTTGGTTACATGTTTACACTGCTACAGGAAGAAGCCCCGGCCGGTCCGCTTACGGACCTTCCGGCCACGGGCTCGAAGGTCGACCAGGGCCTCGTGCGCGAGCATCAACGCGGCGTAGGCATCGACCTTCTTCGGGCTTTCTCGGCTTTCCTTGCCGAAGCTCACGCCGTAGTTGTTGGTGCGCCGCCGCGCGTTCAGGACGTGCCGGCGGAGCTTGCGGTCGCCGTCGTGGGCGACCTTGCGATCGAAGATCGAGCGCATCAGGCGCTCGTTCGCGAGGGTCGACGCCTTCAGGCTGGTGCGCATGTCCCAGCCGATCGCGTCCTTGCCGGGCGCCTTCACGGCCAGGCCCTCGCCGTACGTCTCCGACCACTCGGAGATGTATGACTCCCAGAGCGCCACGTCGGCGTACATGCCTCGCACCTCGAAGGTGCCGAAGGCTTCGTGCACGGCCGAGTCGACCTGGGCGCGGGGAACTTCCCAGTCCTGGCCCTGCGGTCCGTCCGGCTTCTCCCACAGGCCGAGCACGAAGGCGCACATGTCCTTGACGCGCAGGGCCACCAAAGCCGTGCTGTCGTCTCGAAGGCCACCGTCAAACCCGAGCGTGATCTCGTCACCGGGCTGGAGCTGCTTGTCGTCGTCCCGAAGAACGTCCCACTCGGCCGGGCCGAAGAGAGCGTCCTCACTCGCAACGATCTGGTTCAGCCACATGCGCCGAGAGCGGCTCGGCGCGATCGTCGTGTCGAGGATCGACTGAAGGATCGTCTCGACCCGCAGCCAGACCGCGTCACCGCGGATCTTCGGCAGGACGATGCGAATCGCCTCGGGCGTCAGCGGCGTAGCCGGATGCGCCTCGATCGAGTCGTACATGAAGCCGATGTCCGCCGCTCGGCCTTCGAGGATCTTCTCGAAGGCTTCGCGCATTCGCTCGGCCACGCTGTCCTCACCGGGGAGGAACGCGTTCGTGATCGCCAGATACCGCGAGTCCTTCTTCGTCGCGTTGCCGTCGATTGTCTCGTACATGCGGTCGCCGTTGTTGCCGGTGACCCAGTGGTGCGTCTCGTTGAGCACCGTGAATGTCACTCGCCCGCCTTCGAGGGCGCGGAACGAGCTGGTGACCGCTTCGAGTCTCTGCCGGCCACCGTTCGCACGGATCAGCTCGGCGCCCGCCTTGATGCCGTACGTCTCGATGAGCTTGTCGCTCATGAGGCTCGGCATCAGGGTCATGGTGTTGCGGGTCTGATCCCGCGAGACTGCCGCGATCTGCACCCACGCCTGGGGGTGCGGCACGCCGACCGGCTGCCCCTCTTCCCAGTGGGAGAAGCGAGAGGGGCCGACGAACTCGACGAGCGAGATCACGGCCAGGAGCGGGTCTTTCCCCCACCCCTTGAGCCTCTGCAAGACGCCCTTGCGGTAGGTGAACCGGCCGGTCTCATCGACCGCGTACCACCAGAGCACGAAGCGGAGCTGCTCGCGCGTGAAGCGCCAGGGGCCGCCGTCCTCGGCCTTCAGGTACTCGGCACACCATCCGGCGATCTGCCAGCCGAGCGTGTGCTCGGGGAGCTTCCACGAACCGTCCGGCTCACGTAGCCAGGTCGGGCCGAGGAAGGACGGTTCGAGAGCGTCGATCTCCTCGTCGGTGAGCTTCGGGGGAGCCTTCATCATGCGGGCTCACCCCCCGGAGCTACTCGGCGAGTCCGAGATCCTTCTTGTAGTCAGCGATGGCGAGGACAGCCGCAGACTGCTCCTCGGGCTCGGGCTCATGCAGTTCGATGCGCACACGGCGCCGGTCGCCCTCGGCGACGAGCAGCCGCTCGAAGGCGCTGTAGATGGTCTGGAGCATCTGACCCGACCGCTTCCCCGACTTCTTGTAGAAGGAGAGGTCTTCGCAGAGGGAGTAGGCGAGGGCCCAGTCGCTCGCCTGGTAGAAGTCGGCCTGGCCGGACTCCTTCAGGGAGTCCCATAGGCGCTTGGCGATCGGATGCCAGGAGCGGTCGCTGTTCGGTATCTTCGTCGGCCGAGCGATCCCCTTGGTCACCGTGCTGACGTCGCCTCCCTTGCGGTGGCGAGGGCGTGCTAGGTCGGCTTCGCGTTGCGGTACGGGTCCAGGCACAAGCGCTCACCACCTAACCGGTTCCGGGGGAGTAGATGAATCGTCGCCATCGCCATCTCGTGCGGTTTCAGTCAAGGCGGCAGGCAGTGAGCAGTGAGGCGGATGCTCAAGAGCAGGTCGCCTTGGTCGAAGTCACCACCAACTACATTGTTGCTGCGGTCGCAGTTTTCAGCCTGCTGTTCGCTGGCGTGGGCTCATTCCTGCAATGGATGGCAACGAAAGACCAGCTGCAACAGAGTGGCGAGGCGCGAGCCCGCGAAAGAAAGCAGCAGGCAGCGCTATTTGACGTAAGGACCCAGGACGGACGTCTCTACCTGCGCAACTACTCGCATCACACCGTGCGCGGTGTAGACGTCTTCTTTAGTCCTGCGTACGACAGCAAGAATCAGCTTTGGTTCAGGGTCCCGAACGTTGCGCCTTGCACGGCTGTCACCTACACGTTCAACCTGAAGCAGAAGGATGGAAAGCCAATCCTCGCCAAGCTCGATTTTGCGAACCTCTCCTACCAGGATTGGGAGGGGAGGTACTGGTCCATGCAAGCTGATGAGGGGCTCGTATGGGTGGACTCCAACTATCGCGAAGAGCTGCGGAAGGACACAAAGCTGTTGATGTCCTGGACCAACATGGTGAATGGCCCGCGGAAGTACGAAGACCTACCGGATTGCTCAGGAAGCTAGAAGGTCCCGCCCGAGAGGAAGTGAGCTGACAGCCAGGCTATGAACGCGACCAGGACGAAGCGGCGTAGCCGGGTTGTCCGGTCCGGCACGGTGCCCTTCGCGGTGTGGAACCACTTCCAGATGTGCTCGGACAGGGTGTCGCCGGGCTCTTTCAGGTAGAGAGCGGCGCCCTCGATCACGACGAAGAGGCCGATCCAAGCGACCCAGGCAACGGTGAACACGGGCACCCCCTCAGAGGAGGCCCGGATGGGCCTCGGTCCGCTTGAATCGCTTGCCGATCCGGCGCCGTTGGGCAGCCAGGGCGAGGGCTCCCTCGCGGGAGGATTTGGCCTGGTGATGAAACCCGCAGAGTGCTCTTAGGTTGGTCTCTCGATGGTCATCACCAGGCACGATGTGGTCTACGTCCGTTGCGAGTTCCTCGCAGCGCTCCCCGTACTGATCGCGGGCGGTGCAGCGGTGACCGTCTCGTCGCAGGACGCGGAGTCGGATCTTCGGCCAGTCCGCCGGCAGACGCTCGCGCCTGTCCGACGAGGACCAGTTCGGCATCACACCTCCAGGTCGAGGAGGGCCGCGAACGCGGCCGACGCCTGTTGAGGGACGACGCCGTTGCCGAGGATCTGAAGCTGTTGTCCGCGCGTCAGGCCGGGCACGTCGGTGACGTATCCGCGGGGAAGGCCCATGAGCCACTCGACCCAACGCGCGCTGACGCGCGGACTGCCTTGAAGGCCGATCTCGGTTGGCGGAGGAGCGGCCCGGCCGGTCACGTCCTCCCACCGACGAATGCCGGGGAGGTACTCGCCCCACCAGGAAGCGGGGGAGTGGGGACCGTCGATCTCGGGCTCGGGCTCGCGGCCTTCGCGGATCGCGCAGGAGTAGGGGAGAACGAAGCTCGCCTCGTCGTCGAGCGTGGGGCCGTGACCACCAGCTCGGCGTTCGTCAGGGTGGCGGGGGCCGCCGTTAGATCCGAGGTTCGCTGTCGGCGTCTTCAGGGGTCGCGATGCAGAACCAACGGTCTCGCAGGTGGGGAGCACCAGCTTCGGAAGCTCGTACGCACACCCACCGCGCGCTATACCCGATCTCGGCCAGGTCGGAGACGACGACTTCGAGGCCGCGCGTCCGGAGGTTCGAGACGTTTTCCAGGAAGACGAAGCGGGGGCGAACGATGCGAACTGCTTCAGCGACGTGGACCCAAACTCCAGAGCGAGCGCCTCGAATTCCAACCCGGTTCCCCGCAATGCTGATGTCCTGGCAGGGGAACCCTGCGGTGATCACGTCGATCAGGCCCACGAGTTGAACCCAGTCGATGTCGCGGATGTCGCCGAGGTTGGGTGCGTCTGGGTACCTCTCGGCCAGGACTGCACTCGGTCCGGGCGCGCTCTCTGCGACGTATGCGAGGCGACCGTTCACGAGCGGGGCCACCGCCGCACCCAGGCCGCCGTACCCAGCGCAGAGTTCGAGGATCTCCAAGCGGACCCCCTCGCGCGAGAGACGTACGTACGTACTCGCGTCCTTCGTCTTCGATCAGGAGGCCCCCTTCGGGGGCCAAGCCTGCAACCTGCGATGTACGTACGGCGTCTTCATGCAGGCGAGCCCCGACAGGGGCTCAAGCCTCGCGAGCCTCGCGACTTACGTACTTACACTTACAAGTCGCTAAACGATCTTGCTTCCGGAAACGGGGAAGCCTGTGACCTCGCTCATAGTCCGACGGCGCCCGAAGGGCGACGGCGAAGGAGTGGTGCCGCCCGAAGGGCGGACAGCATGAAGACCGCAAGCGGCTGTGGCGGCCGGTAGGCCGCCCCTTCGTGAAGACGCCTTACAGGCTTGCGCCTGGGCGTGAGAGCGAAGGCGCTTGCGAACGACAAAGGGCGGCGCCGTTGAGCGCCACCCTTCATCTACACGGCCGCTGTTGGAGGGGCTCGGGTCATCTCGCTCTTCATCAATCCCTCCGCAGCAGGAAGCGGAGGATGAGTTGAGCGAGGCGTCTGAAGTCCCGTCGTCTCTCGGGGCTGCGCGACCAACCGGCCGGCAGGAAAATTCCTCCGAGTACAACGAGAGCGACACCCAGAAGAGCGACTCCTACCCATGGGTGGACTGCGATCGACACAGAAACGACTTCAACGCTCAGCGTGATCGGCAGCCCGCGGCTCACGGGTCAAATGTGCTCGCCATTAGCACATGATCCTTTCCTTCCAGAGCCCTGGCAAGGCTCTTCCGGTTGCACCTAGCGCTGGCGCAGGCATGTATTTGCCCCTGCGCCCGGGCCCGGCGAGGCACACGCGGTAACTGCGCGGTCCTGCACTCCGGGCGGCCCGCGATGACGTTGGAGAATCTGGTTGCAGAGCAGAGCGCCGCAGTGAGGTATGGCGTATCTCCTGACCGACGCCCTTGCTCTCCAACCAGGCATCGCGGGCGGTGCCTGATAGATTCCCAAATCGTACACAGGACGATGGGGCATCTTCCCGCATCTCCAGGGAAGTTGACGCCATTCGGCAGCCTGTTCGACCTTGGAACCGTGGCAGAATCCGAGCTGCTAAGACCCGGCGGCCGGGAAAGTCACCTGCGAGGGGTCATACCCCCACCCCTGCGCCCGAGCATGGCGAAACGGACATTGAGCCACCAGGCCAGCCGTTCGGCGTTGAAAAGTGACATACGCGCTCATGCGGTCGCATCCCGCGCATCTCACTGCATAGCTGTACGTGAGCGCATGGGCAGGGCACACAACGCCACACAGTCCATGAGCGGGCACATGAGGGCAACGCAACGCACAGCAGGACAGACAGGCCAGGTCCTACGCGTACGCGCGCGAGAGGGCAGGCAGGCCGGTCACGGCCGGGGTTGCGGTGCGGTCCGTCGGCCGTGTTAAGGTGTGACCACACCACGACGAACGGCCCGGCAACGGGGCGGACGTAAGGCACGCAGGAACGGGAAACCGCAGTTCACGCAAAGGGGTTGCGGGACGGACCGGAAAGCGTGTTAAGGTGTGACCGCACCGAACGAGCCGCAAGGTTAGAGAGGGGTAGCGCAACCGGCCACACGGTCCGGGCGGTAGGACAATGGGAGTGCCTACCGCTGACCAGGTCAAACGCGAAACTCCGAACGGTGAATGTGGTAAAGTTGAGACCAAGCCGAACCGGTCGGGTCCGGCGAATCAAATAGGCTGGTGTAAACTTGAGACCAGCTCGACGCGAAAGGCAAGGTCACTTGACCGAGTACGTGTTCAGCGACGCCGACCGTGAGAACGGCAAGGCGGTCGGAGTGAAGAAGTCGGACGGCGACTTCCGGTGCTACCAATGCGTCGACTTCAGCTTCTACGAGCGGAACCTCTCCGAGCAGGATGCCGAGGAGCGGTGCGCCTACTGCGGCGGGTTCGTCTTCATCGCCCCCGACGTGATCGCCCAGGTGGAGGCCGGTAAGCCGGTCCGGCCGGTCGACCTTGCCAAGCGTGAGGTCCAGCGGTTCGACCTGCTGACCATCGCTTACAACCTGCGGACCCGCCTGGACGAGGTGTCGTACGCCTACGACAAGGCTCGCCAGCGGATCGCGGAGCTGGAGGACCAGCTCGCCGACCGTGAGGGCGCCGGTTTCGTCGAGACAGTCGACGCCTAGCCCTGAGTGTAAACCTGTAACCAGGCCGCCCCTTCCCACACAGGGAGAGGGCAGGGGCGGCCCCCTCTCCTGACTGTGAGGACACATGCACTCCGACTACGGCACGCCCTCTGATGAGGTGCTCGCCAAGTACGCGGCCCGTCTGGAGGACGCCTACCGATCCTGGCCGTCCTGGCGCACGGGAACGTACGGCACGGAGGACACCCCGACGCATGTCGAGATGTTCACGTGGCACGACGACCGGACGGGTTGGATCGGGGACAAGTCGAACTTTGAGGTCGCTCGTGACCTGATCCGCTGCGCCGCCGACGAGGGGCGAACCGACACCGAAGTGTCGGACGAGCAGCTCTACGAGTGCGGTGGTGGGTCGTCGGCCTGGGACGTAGCGGAACTCTACGTCCAGGTCTACGAGGGGGGATGCCCCGAGGACTGTGCCGGCGTTCACGGGCAGGAGTGTGCCCCGAGCTGTGACCCGCTTGTGGACATCTGCTATGGGTCCGACTGCACCGGAGACTGCCACGGCACCCAGGCGTTCACCGCAGCGTTCCGCACGGCCGTCGCCCTGGTCGAGTTCGTCAAGTACGAGTATCCGTTCCTCGACGAGGACGACTACGACGACCAGCGTCGCGGGGTGTTTGAGGAGAACCTCGAAGAGGTCCTCGAAGACGTGAAGCTGCACTTCCCGTACGACTCCGAGGCCGACCACAAGTCCATCGTCAAGCACGGGTCCGAGGCTCTCTGGGATCTGGGTTACCGCGACGAGGACGGTTGCGCGGACTGGGACGACGTGCGGGAGGCGTACAACGACGCCCGAGACGAACACTTCCTTGACCTCGGTCGCGCGGTCATGCGCAACGAGATCCCGGGTCAGCTCGCCTTGGCGGTGGCCGGTGCGTGAGGACATCGCGATTCCCGAGATGCGCAAGGTGCCTCGCAGGCAGTACCGCGACTTCGAGGTCCACCGCTCGGCCAGTGAACAGTGCGCCGTCATGTCCGAGCCGGTACCCGCTCGCGAAGTCAGGGGCGGGGACGAGGTAATCGGCCTGGCCGCCAACCCCTCGCGTTACCGGCGGGACGGTTGGCGAGTTGGCCGGGTCCTGATCAGGGAGAACAGCGAGGGCCGGACGCAGATCCGCATCGGGTTCTACGGCGAGTGGATCACGTGGGAGGGCGACTCCGACACTCCGATCCCCGTGTACCGCCGGTGATCCCTCACCCCGCATAGCTCGGCCGTCCCTTCCTAAACAGGGAGTGGGCGGGGACGGCCCCCGATCCCCCAACGCAAAGGCGAAACACCCCACTTGGGGTGTCAGCGGCAGGCGGTTCCTGCCCTCTGACGATGCCAGCCCGCGTCAGTCCATCCCCATCACTCGAATGCGAGGCCCCATGAACACCCATGTCCAATCCGCGGTGAAGGCTGCCGCCGGCACCTTGCTGCCTCACGGCGCGATCTACTGCCTGGCCCTGGGATACGACCGCGAAGAGTTCCGGCTCATGGCCCGCAAGGCAGAGGACAAGGAGCTTTCACACCGGGCGAAGGAGTACCACCATCGCGCTGACTTCGCCGCCGCACTGCAACACGCGGTCTCGTGGCGGATCGTCGAGGACAACGAGCTGATGGTGACCCACTGGGAACCGCTCTTGGCCGCCGTCGTCCGCCGCGAGGCGTACGAGCTGGTCGAGGCCGACCGCGCCCGGAAGCTCCTTGCCGACAACCCGGACGACGAGGTGTACCGCGACATCTGGACGTGGGAACGCGACCGCGCGGACAGGAACGCCGCCACCCTCGCAGAGCTGAAGTCCAAGCTCACGGCCGTGCGCGATGCCGTCCGCGCCGCGACCCCCTGACCCTTCCCCTTCGGGCCTCTCTGCACACAGGGAGAGCGGGGAGGCCCCCTCACGAAAGCGCATCCAGACATGATCAAGATTGACGACTCGATCGCCTTCATCGCCCCCGAGTGCGGCGCACTGTCCCTCCTCGTCCGGATCGGAGACGTGGTGGTCGCAGGATTCTTCGAGCCCGGCGCGGCCGACCCGTCGGCCCAGGCCGTCAAGAACTTCGACCTGCCGACGTACGCGGACCGCGAGAGGGCGGCCAAGGCCCACATCGACGACATGGCCATTGCTCACATCCTCGACGGCTGGGACCTGATCGCCGTCTGATCCACCCCCCTTCAGCGCAAAGGCGAAACCTCCGAAAGGAGGTCGGCGGTAGGCGGTCCCTACCCCCTGACGATGCCAACCCGCGCGTCGGTAACCACTACCCAAGGTGTAAACATGGAACCAGAGAACGGTAAGCTCGCGAAGATTCGTGCCCTTCTTGCGAAGGCTGAAGATCCGGCCGCCAGTCCCGACGAGGCCCAGGTGTACTTCGCGAAGGCCGCCGAGCTGATGGCGAAGTACGGGATCGAAAGAGCGATGCTCGCCGAATCCGACCCGAACGCCGACCGGCCGGGTGACCGCATGATCGTCGTCGAGGGCACGTACGCGAGCGATCAGCTACACCTCCTTGGCCATCTCGCTCACGCGCTGCACTGCGAGAGCTTGAAGAAGAGCGTGACGCGGGGGAGGACCGAGGTTCATCTCTTCGGATACGAGTCCGACCTCGACCGCGTAGAGATGCTGTTCACGTCGCTCCTCCTTCAGATGTTCAACGGCGTCCGCCAGGGGCGCCCCGCGCCGGGCGAGAAGCTGATCACCTACCGGAAGGCATGGATGGCGGGGTTCATCCTCCGCATTCACGAACGCCTCCAGGAGATCGAAGCCCGCGCCCAGCAGGAAGCTCCGGCCGCCGCCTCGGGCCGCTCGGCCGAGCTGGTCTTGGCAGACCGAAAGTCCGTGATCGCGGCCCGCTTCGCGGCGGCCTACCCCGACGCCCGAACGCCGAGCGGCTCCTCGCGCCGACGTGGAACCGGCCTCGACGCAGGGCGGGCGGCAGCGAACCGCGCTGACCTGGGACAGACCCGCGTCGGTCAGCGGCGCCGCGCCCTCACCTCCTGACCGCCCCTCTCCACGGCCGCTCCCTGCATACAGGGAGAGCAGAGAGCGGCCCCCTTCGAACACAGGAAGAGCCGGACATGATGCCGTCCGTTGAGAACGCCGAGTCGATCCCGTTCGAAAGGATCAAGAAGCTCGTAGCCGACGTGCTCAAGACCACGCGAGAGGTCGACGCGTGGCGCAACGACTACGACCCCGGCACGCAAGAGTGGTACACGCTGTGCAACCTCGCGGAGACCGCCGAGAGCCTGGCCCTCGCGCTGCCGGTCGAGATGCTCCCCGACGAGGAATGGCGCCACGTCAGCCCTGCCGAATACGCGGCCTGCGACGAGCTGCTCGCGATCCTCGCCGACACCGAAGCCGAACGGCAGGCGTAACCCCTCCCACGCACGTGGCCCCTCCTCACAGGGAGCGAGGAGGGGCCACCCCGAAAGGCTACCAATGACCACGATCATCTGCGCCGAGTGCGGCAAGGCCCCCTTCGGCGTCCAGCCCTCCGGACTCTTCCGCTGCGACCGCTGCGGCTCCGAGATCACCGCCCGAGACCTGGTCTTCGACGAGGGCGAGGTCTGGGTCATCGACTCCGCCGGCACCCTCGGCTACCTCCCCGCCCCCAACTGACCCGAAGGACTCCGCCGTGAAGAACCTCCGCGACCACATCGAGCTGACTGAGGAGAAGGCGCAGATCGACGCCGACATGCAGTACGCCGTGACCTTGGAGTTCGGCCCGTACCTCGGTTACCTCGGCGCCTATGGCCAGAGGCTCGACCGCATGGCGAGCGAGTACCGGCAGCACGAGATCGCCCGCCGAATCCTCACCGCGTACGCCGACGAGGCCCTCGACCGCGCCAACGGCAACTGATCTCTCCAACTCCCATGAAAGGCAGGACACATGACCACCGCCCCGTTCCTCTCCTCCTTCCTGCGCCCTAACCCGCGCAACCTGGAGAGCCTCCAAGCGGCCTGGGCCCGCATGCTCGAACTCGGCTACACCACCCGCACCGAGCCGGTCGACGAGCCCGAGGGGTGCACCCGCACCCGATGCGCCGGGGTCCACGAGGGCTACCCCGGCAGCGAACACCGATGGGCCCTGCACTGCCTCCTGTGCGCCGTCGACATCGAGGTCTTCTACAGCCACATGCGGGAGCGCAAGGGCGCCAACCCGGCACCGCCGCGCCGTCACAAGGGCTGCAAGTTCAGCGGCCCGACCCGCGCCACGGCCCGCGCCGCCCGGTACGCCGAACTCGGCCTTGTCCTCCCAGCCTGGGACGCCGACGCCCATGCCGCCCGCCTCGCCGCCTGACGCATCCGAAGGAAGCCAACATGTCTGACGACGTTCTCGCCACCACCGACGACGGCCGTTTCCGCGTCCGCCTGGTCCGCGACGAGCACCCCGAGAATCCCCGCAACGACGACGAGACGCTCGTCCACGTCATCACGATCGACACCCACGCCGGGCAGTACCACCCCGTCGACAAGGACGGCGGCCCGCTTGCCGAGGCATGGGAGCGCTTGAAGTGGAACCGCTGGACCGGCGTGGACATCTTCACGCGCTACGTCTCGATCTACCACGGCGGGATCGTGCTGGAGTCCAGCCCGGAGCGGGGGCCGCGATCCCTCTGGTACGTGACCGGCGAGGAGGCCCGCGCTATCGACGGCGGCCTCATGACCGAGGGGTACGTCGAGGCCGAAATGCAGGAGTACGAGGCATGGGCCGAGGGAGAGGTGTGGGGCTTCGTGGTCGAGGAGCGCGTCGGCTGGACCCGCGACGACGACCCTGACGCGTCCATGGACACCTGGGAGCACGTCGACTCCTGCTTCGGCTTCTACGGCCGCCCGGATGCCCGAGCACAGGCTCGCGACGCCCTCCGCTTCTACGCCGCCCGATCCGCTGGCACCGTCGCAGCCCAGACCCAGGTGTAAACATTGAACCGGCCGCCTCTTCCCGCAAAGAGAGAGGGCGGGGGCGGCCCCACACGGAAAGCAGAGACCAACATGAGCGCGACCGAGTTCGAGTACGCCGGGCACGTCGGCCTGTCCTTCGGCACCGTCTACTTCGAGCGCTTGGCCGAGGAGCCCAACGACAAGCCGTGGGCCACCACCGACCGGCCGTGGGTAACCGCCTACCGAGTGACCGGCCCCCGAATCCGCGGGACGGTCCGGATCATGCCGAAGTACGACGAGCCGCTCGTCACCTGGCACACCAACGGCCCCAACGAGAACGCCTGGGAGTTCCTCCCGACCGGCTTCTACGTCGGGTACGGCCGAGCCCACTACGCCGACTGCGAAGGCGACCTCGAAGTGTGGGGGTCGACCCTGGCCGAAGGGGTGCACGTCTACACGAAGCGCGACATGGACTGGAACTTCTCCGTGCGCCGCAGGGAAGGCGGCATCGACGACTACCCGGCGCCGAGGGGCACCCGCGACAAGACGCGCGAGCTGATCCGGGCCCTGGTCGGGCTCCACCAGGAGGACGCCACGCACGTCTACACGAAGGCCGTCGCGGTCGCCCGCGAGAAGCGCGCCAAGCGCACGGCTGCCCTGCGCGAGGAGTACCGCGAGGTCGACCGGATGCTCCGCGAACTCCAGGGCCGTCACGCCGAGCTGCAAATGCGCAAGAGCCTGATGGAAGGCGCCTGGTCTTTCGAGGCCGCCATCGATGAGGCCGCCCCGAAGTCCGGGCCGACGTGGACTCTCGGCGCCCCCGTCCCCGCGTTCGGCGCCCCGGCTGCCGACAAGTGAGGCACCACCTACGCAAGCGCCCAGAAGGCCGCCTTCAGTGCACCCGATGCCGAGCTAGTTTCACCGGCCAGGACGCCGCCGACCGCTCCCGCTTCACCTGCCCTGGCCGCCCGCTCGTTCACGGACTCCTCGGCCGCCGCGAGCACATCCTCTATCCAACGTGGGCCAAGGACCGGAGCTGTGACGCGTGGGGCTGCCCCGACCCGGACCCCTCCCACAACTGGCACGGCCCCGACCCCTACTGCGACGAGTCCACCTGCGGTACCTGCCTGCACGACTGCGACTGCGACGTATGCGAGGGCCGAGTCACCGCCCCCGGCCTGTGCCGACTCGTAGACAGCCGCGAAGGCTGACCAACCCGAAAGGAAGACCCACTGTGTTCCGCCTGCACCTGCCGATGGAGTTCGCGACCAAGGCCGAGGCCCTGGACTGGTTCGACGGGCTCCGTCGCTCGGAGTCGATCCCGGCCGAGGCCGAGCTGTACGAGCCGGACGCGCTCGACAAGGACCGCCTCGGGATCACCTCGCGAGACCTGATTGTGCGCCGGGTCGACGAGCGCGCCGAGCACATGGCCGTACGGAGTCAGCTCCGCCGTCCTCGCAGCCACTGACCCCCGCAACGAAGGAGACAGACAGATGCCCGCACCCCTGATAGGTCTTGCCGGCGCCGCGCGCTCGGGCAAGGACACCGCAGCTCAGGCGCTTCTCGACATGGGTTGGACCCGCCGGGCCTTCGCGGACAAGGTTCGCGAGGTGCTGTACGCCCTCGACCCGGTGTTGATCGAGCCCCACTATCCCGAAGGGGTCACCTCCCTGCGGTACGAGGTCGACTCGTACGGCTGGGCCGACGTGAAGGAGATGTATCCGGTGGTGCGCGGCTACTACCAGCGGCTCGGTACGGAAGGCGGCCGGGGAGTCCTCGGTCAGGACGTGTGGGTCGACGCTCTGTTCCGCGACTTCGAGTCGTGGGGCCCGACCGTCATCACGGATGTGCGATTCCCCAACGAGGCGAACGCGATCCGGGAGCGCGGGGGGCTGGTCGTGCGGATCGAGCGGCCGGGCCAGGAGCTGATTCGCGAGGCAGGCCACGTCAGCGAGAACGCCCTCGCCGGGTACCTGTACGACGACGTGATCCCCAACGACAGCACCATGGCCCAGCTCCGCGACCGTGTGATGCAGCTCATTCCGCTCACACTGTAAACATGAGACCACAGTGTTAAGGTTGGTCCATGCGACTGACCCCCAGGAAGGAAGAGGTCGAGGCGTTGAAGGCGCTTTTGGAGGACCCCACCTTCGAGAGCGCCGACCAGATGGCCAAGGCCGTCTTCAAGGAAGCCGCCGACCTCATCCAGATGCGTAACACCCTGGCCCTCGTCCACACCTGGGCGGACGGCCACCGCGGCCTGAACTTCGGCCCCTTCGGCAGCGAGGCAGAGATCAAGACCTTCGCCTCGAAGATGGCGTTCGGAGGCACCGGCCGCCTAGTTCAACTCCACAGCCCCGGCGTGATGCTGGCCAACGTGGACGGCAAGAAGGGCTGGAAGGGCTACTGCTTCCACCCCGAATGCGGACACGCACCCTTCACCCACTCCGCAGCAGGCGCTGGCAGAGGCGCTTGTCAGCTCCCCACCTGCCCGTGCGACAAGTTCCGGGCGAAGTGACCCCCAGAACGGACCCGCCATGACCGAACTCCGCGCCCCCAGAATCACCACGGCCCAGGTCGCCGAACTGCGCTCCCTCCGAGAGGGCCAGCGCGTGACCAAAGCCTTCCTTGCCCGTCTCGCCGAGCACTACCTGAAAGCCGAGGCCGAAGGAGTGCTGAACCCCGCCCGCCACTTCGCCGACTACCTCGGAGTCCAGCGTCAGACCGTCCTCACCTACATGCGGATGGCTCGGCGGAATGGCCTCGCCCCGAAGAACCGTTCCTGATCAGCCGAAGGAGTACTCCGTGAAGACCGTCGACTTCTACACCTGCGACTGCTCCGACAAACGAGCCTTCCCTGACAAGCGCTCCGCCGAGAAGGCTCTCGGCCGCGCGCAGGCCAAGCGCGACCGCCAGGCCCAGACGATCCGAGGGCGCGGTCCGATCAACCGAGAGAACCGTGCCTACGAGTGCGAGTTCGGCATGTGGCACCTGACGAGGCAGTCCCGCCGCTCCTACGAGGAGCACGCCTCCAACTGCGCGGCCTGACTGTAAACATTGGACCGAAAGGGGATCGCTATCGCGTACCGCGACGACATGACAGCCCATCTCGCCAAGCACACCACCTCAGATGGGGCGCTGGGTGCCCGCGCTAGTGAGCGGGTGGCGGCTTGACGGCAGGCGGGAGTAACCGGCTGCTGACGCCGGAAGAAGTAGCCGAATGGCTGAAGGTCAGCGAGACCACGGTTCGGAATAAGTATCGCGCCTGGGGTCTAACTCCCCAGAAAGTCGGACGCCTTCTGCGTTTCCGTGAGCGCGACATCGTGACTTACCTGAACGAAAACTACGGATAACTCCCGTTCCTCCAAATTTCAACGACGGGTGAAGTCTGCCCAATTTTCAGAGAAAGGGGGCCGCATGGCCACCGTTTTTCAGAGATGCAAGACCGACGAGAGAAGCCCGCTTTACCCGTGCGAGAAAGTCCGCTGCGGCCATGACTGGACCGTCAGATACAGGGAGCCGGGTGGTCGGACGGCGAGGCAACGGGAAACCAGCTTCGCGAAGAAGACGGTGGCGGACGCCTTCGCCAACAAGGTCGAGAACGACAAGGACCAGGGAACGTTCATCGACCCCAACGCGGGGAAGGTCACCGTACGGACGTACGTGGAAGACTGGCTGGCGCGTCGTGTCATTGGGGACTCGACGTATTCGAACTATCGAGGATTCATTGACAAGCACCTGATACCCCGGCTCGGGCGGAAGACCATGGCCGGAGTAGCGAAGCGGGACATCGAGCACTTCAAGGCGGCAATTAGTAAGGAACTCGCTGCCAGCACGGTGTACGACCGAATGAAGATGGTGAAGCACATCTTCTGGTCCGCCAAGGAAGAAAAGGTCATCCAGGAGGACCCGACCAAGGACGTAAAGACCGCGCCGGGCAACAACGCGGTCGACGAGGACGAGATCCCCACCCTGCCCGAGGTCCGCCTCCTGCACCAGCACATGTCTCCTCAGTACAAGCTCACCGTTTGGCTACAGGCGGGGGTCGGGTTGCGTGTCAGTGAAGCACTCGCCTTCCACACCGGCTGCCTCCGCAACGACGTGATCCGTGTGCGCTGGCAGATCAGCTCGAAGGCCCACCGCGAGGACTGCAAGACGCGCCTTGTCCCCCTCAAGCACCGCGAAGAGGGCGAGTACCGCGACGTGCCGGCGGCGCCCTTCGTATGCGACGAGATCGCCGCCCACGTGGAGCTGTGGGAGCCGATCCCGCTCACCTTCCAGAACGCGGCGGGGAAGACGCGACAGGTCGAGGTGTTCTTCGCGCCTCGCGAGCGAGGGAAGGGCATCATGCCCACCGCCAACACGTACAGCTACCACTTCAGGAAGGCTTGCGTGGCGGCCGGGCTGGTGGACGCCGAGGGCAAGCCGAAGTACCACCCGCACTCGCTTCGCCACTTCTTCGCCTCGACGGCCCTGGCGGCTGGCATCCCGATTCACGAGGTCTCGCGCTGGCTCGGCCACAAGAGCATCAAGACCACGGTCGACATCTATGGCCACCTCGTTCCCGAGGCGTGGGACCGCTGCCGGGCGATCATGCAGAAGGCCATGGGCCCGGTGCCTGTCGAGGTTCCGAGCGAGGCCCCGGACGAGCCCTCCGGGTATGGCCCCGCAGCCTGATGTGCTGGATGTGCTGGATGTGCTGGATGTGCTGGATGTGCTGGGTGAGTCTCTACCGTGCTGGATCTGTGCTGGATCGGATCTTCAGAGGGCATGTTTCCGCAGGTGGGAGCGTTGTGGTGGACGTTCCGCTTCAATGTGTAGCGGCTGACCTATCGCCACGTCTCTGATCTGGCAAACATGCAGGTCAGAAGGGGTCCGACTCTTTGGGGTCGGGCCCCTGGTCTTTTCCGTGCCGGGATCCGCTTACCGGGAGTCGGCCGCGTCTCGGAAGGCGAGGAGCACCTTGCCCGAGATTGAGGCCCTGCACCTGTGGAACGCCCTGTTCGACCCCCGCGACATCCTCGACCTCATCAAGAGCGGCCGCACCGAGGACGAGGCCGCCTCCCGCTTGGTGGCCGCACTGCGCGGCGCCCTCATCGGCTGGTCCACGGCACCGGACCGGAGAGGCGAATGACAGGGATCGCTCCCCGGTGATCGCGGTCGGCGACCCAGGTGGACAGGGCCTCGGGGAAGTGCCGGTCTTCCAGGACGGAGGCGAGAGGCGTTCCGGCCAGACCTTCGAGCGTACGGAGCACCTCCGGAAAATCCGCCCGGCGTAGTCGTACGGCTGTGCGCGCGGCAGCCTCGGTCTTCCCGAGCCGCACCTGATCGTGCCAGCGGATGAGTCCGGAGATGAACATCTCGCACGCGTCCGCGCGGCCCTTCCGTAACTCGTCGCGGTTCAGCCCGAAGACCTCGATGCTCTGCCACCCCTTGCGGGTGCGGCATTTCAGCTCACCCGTTCTCGGCAGCAGCTTGAGATGGTCCGCCGGGTCGTCCACGGTTGGGTCGATGAGCAGGCAGGTGCCCGTTTCGGGGTCACAGGGGAAGAGGTCGCGCTTCTCGTTGCTGTTGCAGTGAGAGCAGGCCAGCAGGTGGTTGTCCCAGCAAAAGGTGCGCAGCGGGGTACGAGCCTTCGGCTCGAAGTGGTCGATGTCGGTGCCCTGGCTGTCCAGGCAGTACATGCAGCGGATGCGGCCGGGTGCCATCTGCTCGAGTAGACCTTTGATGTGCCTGCGGGCAGATTTCGCGGCCTTCCACTGCTCATGGGCGGCCTTGCCGGCGGCTCCCGCTTCCCGGATCTTCTCCGTGCGAAAGTCGCACAGCCTGGTCATCGCGTGAGTGGCGGGCAGCCGCTGGACGGGGATCACTCGTCACCTGCGAGGTGCGCCGCCATCTCGTAGACCCGTGCGGTGCGGGAACTCGTCAGCTTGGCCGCCAGCTCCTTGTACTCCGCGACTTCGTCGGCGCTCGCCTCACCGTCGAAGACCTTCTCTTCCAGGCGCACGAGCAGCCTTCGCAGCCTGTCCGCGCGCTCGGAGTACGGGGTCTCCAGGCCGAAGAGCTCGGAGAGCACGGCATCCTCGCCGCTGCCGTACACGATCCGCTGGTACAGGTCCGGTGCCACTGCCTCGGGCGCTCGCTGCTCCTCGGGCCCCGGCAGCCGGATCAGTCCCCCCGGGTCCGCGGCCTGGCAGATGTACGGGCTGTGGCTGGTCACGATGAACTGGATCCTCGGGAAGTGGCTCTTCAGCCAGTCGCCGATCTCCCGTTGCCAGGTGACGTGCAGATGGGCGTCCACCTCGTCGATGATGACCACACCCGGCATCCGTACGACCGGATGACCGTCCTCGTCCGTTCCGAGGTCAAGGGTTCCGTACGCGGTTTGGAGCTGCCGGACCAGATCGAGGACCAGGGCCACGACGGTTCGGAAGCCGTCGCTCATCTCCCGTAGCGGATAGGCCCGCTCCGGGGCGTCGGCCGGTGCCACCCACAGTCCTTCGGACGAGACCCGCAGTGCCCGATATCTGTCCGGTAGCAGGCCGTCGGAGAGCAGTTCCTTGACGGTGTCCAGGAGCTCGGTGGCTTCCTCGCTGCCCTCCAGGCTGCGCAGCCGCAACTCCTTGAGCCAGCTGACGCCCTCGGCGAGCGAGGCGTCCTCGTGGAAGAGCGAGGCCATCCGTCCGGCGGGCCCCGGCGAGAGCATCAGTCGTTGAGCTTCCCCGCTGCCACCCACGAGGCGCCGGAACGGGCCGTACGCGGCACAGAACCAGCCTTGCGGATTGTCGGACCAGGGGCCGCGGTCGGATGCGGGAGCGCTGTGAGTGACGCCGCCGTACCGGGACAGCGAGGGCTGCACGGAGCCGCCGAAGGTGCCGTGCCGGAGGCCGTCGGCGCTCGGCAGCGTCCATTCCAGGCCGAGCATCATGCGCCCGTCCGGTCCCCGGCCCCGGCCGGTGAGTTGGTCGACCGAGTAGTCGGGTGAGACGGCGGCCCGGCACCACCCTGCCGTCTCACCGGTGGTGATCCAGCCGCTGAAATCCCGGGCGAGGGCACGAGCCACCTGTGGGCCCGCGAGCGCGAGGGCCAAGGCGCGCAGGAGCGTGGACTTTCCGGAGCCGTTGCGTCCCGCGATGACCGTCCAACTGCCGTCATCACCGGGCTGGGGCAGGGTGAGCGTGTCCACTGCACGGGACCCGTGAAAGCCCCGGACATTGGAGAGGCCGAACTCTGTGACGTACACCCAGCCCTCCTTGTCGACCGTCTGTTCCCCGACCGGGGACGGCGAGGTCAGCCTCTCACGGGGTGCTGACACGGCCTAGGCAAGTTCGTCCGCGATGACCTCGGTCTGCTTCAGGACACGATCGACCGCGCCCGGCTCCTCGTCCGGCGGGTAGCCGAAGAAGTTGAGCAGCAGCTTGACCTTGGCGCGGATGCGGTCCTGGGCCTGGCTCTTGATGCGCCAGTCGATGGTGACGTCGCCCGCGACCTGCTCGTACAGCTTGCGGGCGATCTTTGACAGGGTGTCCTGTCCCATCTCCAGGGCCTTCGGGTTGGCCGCGATGGCGTCATAGAAGGCCATCTCGTGTTCGGACAAGCCGAGTTCGGCGGCGAGAGTGCGGGACGTGGACACCGCCTGGGCCACCTCGACGAGGAGTTTCGCCGCCTCGGCGGAGCCGATGAGGCCGTTGTGATACCGGTTCATCACCGCCTTCATCGCCTCGGAGTACTCCTTCCGCCGCGTGAGGTTGCTCGGGTGCGCTTCCTGGATCTCGCGGGCGATCGCGTCACGCAGGGCCTTGAGCGCCAGGTTCGGGTGCCGGCTGTCCCTGAGCTGCTGTACGAAGCCCGCGTCGAGGTGGGACAGGTCGGGCTTGGTGAGGCCGGCGGCGTCGTAGATGTCGACGACGCCGTCGGCGGCCACCATCTCCGCGTTCAGCTGCTCGATCATGCGGCGGACATCGGCCTCGGTGGCCAGACCCAGCTGCTGCCGGTGCTCCGCGGCCAGCTTCCGGTACGTGGTACGTACGGTCGCGAAGAAGTTGATGTCGGGCAGCAGGTCCTGTACGTCGGGGTGGGTGGGGCAGAGCGAGAACGCCTGGGACAGCAGGCGACCGAAGTGCAGGAAGCGCTGGGCACGGGTGGGCTCGCCGGGTTGGCGGGCGGGTTCGGCGGCCTCCAGGAGGTCGAGCACCTCACGGAGCGCCTCGCGGTATCCGGCGGTCAGCAGGGTCGCGCGCCAGGGGCAGTCCCGCAGTACGGCGGCGACCTTGCCGTGCATACGGCGTACGGACTTGACCGCCTCGCCGATGTGCGCGCCGATGGTCTCCTGTTCCTGATCGGCCTCCGAGTACGTGGCCAGCGCGTACTTGAGTTCTGTGGCCACGCCCAGGAAGTCCACGACCAGGCCGGAGGGCTTCTCGTCCCAGGTGCGGTTGATACGGGCGATGGCCTGCATGAGGGCGGCGCCGCGCATCCGGCGGTCCAGGTACATGGTGTGCAGGGGAGGGGCGTCGAAACCGGTCAGCCACAGGGACTGGACGATGATCAGTTCCAGTTCGTCCTCCGGCTTGCCGACCCGCGCCTGGATCTTCTTCAACTGGGCGGGGGTGCGGACGTAGTCCGCGATGTCGGACGGATCCTTGCCGGGGTTGCCGGTGAAGACCACCCGGATCTTCCCGGAGCCGTCCGGGTAGAGCTCGCTCTCGGGGTCGGGAGTACCGGCCCACTCCCGGCGGCGTTCGGCCAGGGCCCGGAAGAGGCGGGCGGCGTTGCGGCGTGAGGAGCAGACGATCATGGCCTTGCCGGGGCTGCCCGTCAGCTTGGTCATCTCCTGGCGGCGAGTGTCCCAGTGAGAGAGGATCGTGTCGGCGATGGAGCCGATGCGTTCGTGCGCACCGATGATGTCCTCGAAGCGGGCGAAGTCGCTGCGTGCCCGGGCTTGCTCGTCCGCGCTGAGCCCCTCGACGAGCCCTTCCGCCTTGGCGTTGAGCTCATCCAGGTCTATGCCCTTGGGGAGATTGACCTTGTGCAGGATCGGCTCGTAGAAGACGGGCACGGTCGCCCCGTCATCGACGGCCTGTGTGAGGTCGTACGTGTGGATGGTCGGTCCGAAGACCTGGCGGGTGGAGCCGGTCCGGTTGTCGATGGGGGTGCCGGTGAAGGCGATGAAGGTGGCGTTCGGGAGGGCGTCCCGGAGGTTGCGGGCGAAGCCGTCCTCCAGGTCGTAGTGGCTGCGGTGGGCCTCGTCGACGACGACGATGACGTCGCGCCGGTCCGTGATCACGGGGTGCCGGGCGCCCGTCAGCCGCTCCTCCTCGCTCACCCGGAACTTCTGGAGCGTGGAGAAGACGATGCCGCCGCCGTGCACGCGGCGGGTCAGCAGCTCGCGCAACTGCACGGCCGTGGTCGCCTTCCGCGGGCTGCCGCCGACCATCCCCAGGCTCTTGCTCTGTGCGAAGGTGTCGAAGAGCTGTGAGTCGAGGTCGATGCGATCGGTGAGCAGCAGGACGGTGGGGTTCGGGAGGTCGGGGATGGTGGCGGCGAGCCCGGTGTAGAAGAGCATCTCCTCGCTCTTGCCCGCGCCTTGGGTGTGCCAGACGACACCGGCCCGACCGTCGGTGGCGACGGCCGAGGCGGTGGCGGCGATCGCCTCCCTCACGGCGACGTACTGGTGTGCCTTGGCGAGCTTTACCGTGTCGACCTCGCCGCCCGTTTCCTCGGCGGAGTACGAGAGGAAGTTCGCGATCAGGTCGAGGAGGCGATCGGGCTCGAGCGCGCCGTGGATCATGCGGTCGAGGGCGAGGTCGTCGTTCCGCTCGTGCTTGCGCAGGAGGGTGCCGTCCTCCTCCGCGTGCCAGGGGGCCATGTGCTGCCAGGGGGTGTACGGAGTGCCGAGGCGGGCGGTTATCCCGTCGCTCGCGATCGCGAGGAGCAACGTACGGAAGACACGGTCGAGTTTGAGTTCACGGCGGTAGTTCTGGATCTGGTTGTACGCGGAACGGGAGTCGTCCGTGCCGCCTGCCTTCTTCAACTCGATGACGGCGACCGGGAGCCCGTTGACGTACAGGACGATGTCGAAGATGAAGACGCGTCCCCGGGCGCCCTGGACGCGGACCTGGTTCGCGGCGACGAGATCGTTGCCGTGGGGGTTGGCGAAGTCGATGGGGCGGACAGTGACGAGTCGCACCTGCTGAGTGGCGGGGTTCGTGTAGGACACCTTCACGCCGGCCTTCAGGTGCTGGTAGAAGGACCAGCTCAGACGGACCTCGTTCGCCGGGAACGTGTTGAGCAGTGTCTCGATCGCGTCCTCTACGGCGGACGAGGGCAGCTCGGGGTGGCGTGAGGTGATGGCCGCGCGCAGCCGAGGGTAGAGAACAAGGTCCTCCCACCCCTTCCGGTGCCCGTCCCGAGGGCGGAGGTCCTTGCCCCGGATGTGCTGCCAGCCGCGCTCGGCGAGTTGACCGAGTGCGTGGCGCTCCCACTCCTGCTCCGACATGGCACGGCCGGCGGCCGTGCCGATCTCCATGTCCGTCTGCGTCTCCGTCTCCATGGCGCCCGTTCCCCCGTCGATGGTCACGCTGCGTCCTCCACGATCTGTTCGGCGTCCTTGACGCGGATCTTTCCGGTGACGAGTTGGGGGAGCAGAGTGTCGCGGAGGGCGGTGAGGGTGTGGTTCTCCGCGCGGGCTGCGAAAATCGAATCCTCCAGGGACTGGAGGATTCCGCGTAGACGGAGCGTTGCGACCGCTTCCGCGGGAACGGCGAGGGGGAACGACGCCAGCTTGGCTCTGCTCAACTCGGTCTGGCCTGTGCTCCCTTCCCCCATGTTCTCGATCAGAGGCTGGGACAGCAGCATTGCGTACGCGCCGACCATCGGGTCTACGCGCTCCGGGTCGAAGCGGACGATGGTGACGTGGGAGTCGACCGTCACCTGCTCATCGAGGGACCAGCGCGCGACGCGGCCGAGTGTGCCGACGCCGGTGGAATTCACGAGGACGTCGCCCGTCTGGAGAAAACGGTCTGCCCGTGATTTCGGCGGAGTGGTGAATCGGGCCTTTGTGAGGTCTACGTGTCCGTCGCGGACGCACTTCTGATTGACGACCGGAATCCCTGCTTCGGGACCGGTGTATTTGGGGGCTCCTCCTCGCGTCAGGCACGACGTGATGTCCGAGATCTTGTGCCGGCGGACGGGGAGCGTGGCCAGTGCCCGACGGAGTTGGGCAAGTCCCAGAGATCGGGCATTGACCACGAGAGAGGAGTTCAGAGCGATCTTGTCGTCCAACGAGCCGAGGACTTCGGCGATGGCCTGCTGTTCGTGCAGCGGAGGCGTGTGAATTTGCAGCTTGCGCGCAGATCCGATGTTGAAGTGCTGCTGCACCGCACCCACGGTATGGGCGGATACGAAGGATCCGGCCGTCGCGTTGATCGCATAGCACAGGAATCGAGGAGAAACCTGCTTGGTCGGGCGCGCGATGATGATGTCGGAGCAGTTGGCTTCACCGAATCCGTCAGGGATCAACGCGGCAGCGCCGGGAGTTCCGGTGCGGACGATGACGATGTCGTTCGCGAGGAGCCGGGACTTCTTGAGCCGGTGGTGGAAGTCGCTTCCCACATAGGCGAGATCAGTCAGGTCGAGCCGCCCTGGGCGGACATTCTTTGAGCGGAGAAACGGGATTCCGCTGGGTAGGTATTCGCCGGCCATGGAGCTGACGTGGCCGACGGTGATGGTGGCGCAGAGCTCATTGAGTGTCCGGAAAGACCATGCGTCCATCAGAGCCTCCCCAACTGCTCGTCCACGACCTTGGCGAGGCGCTCCGACTCCGCGAACTGCTCGCGCAGTAGCGCCGTGAGCCGCGCGATCTTCGCCTCCACCGGCTCCGCGTCCGGATCGTCCGCGACTTCCACGGCACCTACGTACCGCCCCGGCGTCAGCACGAAGTCGTGTTCGCCCAGTTCGTCCAGCGGAACGCTGCGGCAGAAGCCCGGGACATCCTCGTACGCGGGTTCGCCCTCCACGCCCCGCCAGGAGCGGAATGTCCCCGCGATCCGCCCCAGTTCAGCCTCGCTGAGCTCCCGCATTGTCCGCGTGGCCATGAAGCCGAGCTCTCGCCCGTCGATGAAAAGGACCTGACCGGTCCGCTCCGCCGACACCCACGGCGACCGTGCGGGCCGCTTGCCCTTCCCCTCCGTCAGGAACCACAGACAGGCCGGGATCTGCGTCGACCGGAACAGCTGCCCCGGCAGTGCCACCATGCAGGCGACCAGGTCGTCCTCGATCATCGCGCGTCGGATGTCGCCCTCGCCGCCCGACTTGCTGCTCATCGAGCCGTTGGCCAGGACGATTCCGGCCCGCCCGCCGGCCGCGAGCTTGCTGACCATGTGCTGGATCCAGGCGAAGTTGGCGTTGCCGACCGGCGGGCGACCGTACTTCCAGCGCTCGTCGCCGTCGAGCAGCTCGCCGCCCCAGTCGGAGATGTTGAAAGGCGGGTTGGCGAGGACCACATCAGCCTTGACGTCACCGTGCTGATCGTTGCGGAACGAGTCCGCGGGCTCCTCTCCCAGGTCCACCTCGATACCGTGGATGGCGAGGTTCATCTTGGCGAGCCGCCAGGTCGTCTGGTTTCGCTCCTGGCCGTAGACCGAGACGTTGAAGCGATTGCCGCCGTGCGTCTCCACGAACTTCTCGGCCTGCACGAACATGCCGCCCGATCCGCACGCGGGGTCGAGCACCCGCTCACGCTCCCTCGGCTCCAGCATCTCCACGAGCAGCCGCACCACCGACGGCGGCGTGAAGTACTCACCCCCCTTGCGCCCCTCGGCGAGCGCGAACTGCGCGAGGAAGTACTCGTACACCTCGCCCATCAGGTCCCGTGCGCCGACCCGCTTCCCGTCCAGCGAGATCTGCGACTGGAAGGTCAACTGGTCGAGAAGCCGCACCAGTTCCGCCAGGGTGGGCTCGTCGACCCGCCCGCTGTTGTAGATCTTCGGGAGGGTGTCCTTCAGCGGCCGGTTGAACGACTCGACGGTCGCCATCGCACTGTCGATGACCTCACCGACGCTCGGCCCGGTGGTGCTGACCTTGGCGCGCTTCAGCACCTCGTTCCACCGCGCCGTCGGCGGCACGTAGAAGATCCCGGCCCCGGTGTACTGGAGTGGATCCTCCACTGTCTTGAGGATCAGTTCCTCCGAGGCCGCGCCTTCCAGCCCCATCTCGGCGAGCATGCTGCCACCCCGCAGCTCCTCCTCCAGCCGCTCCCGCTTCTCCTCCATCGCGTCGGAGACGTACTTCAGGAAGACCAGGCCGAGGACGAAGTGCTTGTACTCGGCTGCATCCAGGCTGCCGCGCAGTTTGTCGGCGGACTTCCAGAGGATGGACTTCATGTCCTCCGGCTTGGCTTGCTTCTTCTGGCGGGGAGGCACGGGAGGCTCGCTTCTTCTTGTCGCGGGAACCGGTAGCGGGAACTAGGGGGAGTCTGTCGCGGACCAGTCTTATACAGGGCCTCCGCCAGATCCGTCGCGTCAGCGCAGGTGCGGCCGGTCCATGCCGTGCACATCACTCGCCGTACCAAGGTGCTCGCCAGGTGTTCGCCGACCCGCGCCGGCCCGGCAAGCGTACGATGCCCGCCGCCTCCGTCTGCGGGGACCACTTCCAGAGGGTGCGCCGGGTCGGACGACAGGGGAACGCGGACCGCTGGTAGGACCCGTCCCCGCCCCGGATGGCAGGATGCGAGGACGCGGCGGGAGGGGCGGGAAGGGGCCGGGGCGCGATGGGGCGGAGTGAGCGGGAGGCGGTGGCCCGGGGCGGGCGGCTGCACGAGGCGGCGACGGCGGTGGCCGGTGATCACGCGCGAGCCGTCGAGGCCGTACGGGAGGCCCTGGCGCCGATCCATGACGACCTGGCCCGGCGCGAGCTGGACGTCATCCCGGTGGCCCGGCTCAAGGACGTCACCGAGGGCAGGCTGCGGCTGGGCGAGGTGGAAAAGGGCGGGTTCCGGACGGTCGGGCAGGTGCTCGACGCCGGCCCGTACCGGTTGCGGCAGCTGCCCGGGGTCGGACAGCAGACCGCCGACCAGACCGTGGCCGCCGCCCGGCGGATCGCCGACGCCGTACGGGACACCATCGCCGTACACATCGACGTGGACCGGCCGGAGCCCCGGACCACCGCCCTGGTCATGGCGCTGGGTGTGCTGGTGGAGGCGGGCCCCGAGGCGCGCCGGGCCGTCGACGCGGCCGCGGCGCTGAACGAGCGGCTCGGCCCGCTGCTCGCCGAGGCCGGTCCGGTGGCCGGGCGGCTGCGCATGCTGCTGGCCGGGCAGGCCAAACGGGAACGGGCGCTGGCGGCCGCCGCCGAGATCCGCGCCCTGACCGAGCAGGCCGACCGGGACGGGGTGCCCGAACTGCTCGCCCAGGCATCGGTCGACCTGCTGCGCCGTCCGGAGTCCGACCTGGCCGCCCTGGTCGACTTCGAGCTGCGCTCCGCCGAGTACTACGGCCTGCTCGCCGAACTCTCCGGCCGTGCCCCCGACCCCGCGGCGGCCGAAGGGTTCCTGCCGGACGAGGTGGCCGAGCGGGTCAGGGCCCAGACGCTCGACGACACGCACCGCCGGGTCTCGCTGCGCGGCTACCAGGCCTTCGGCACCCGCTTCGCGCTCGCCCAGCGCCGGACGATCCTCGGCGATGAGATGGGGCTCGGCAAGACCATCCAGGCCATCGCCGCGCTCGCCCACCTCGCCGGCGAGGGAAAGAGCCACTTCCTGGTCGTCTGCCCGGCCAGCGTGCTCATCAACTGGGCCCGGGAGATCGAGAAGCGCAGCGCGCTGCACGTGACCCCGCTGCACGGCCCCGACCGGCGGGAGGCGTTCGCCGACTGGAAGGGGCGGGGCGGCGTCGCGGTCACCACCTTCGACGCCCTGCGCGGCTTCCCGGTGCCCGGCGGTGGCGAGCTGGGCATGCTCGTCGTCGACGAGGCGCACTTCGTGAAGAACCCCGAGACCCTCCGCGCCAGGACCGTCTCCGCGTGGGCCGAGCACTGCGACCGCGTGCTGTTCCTGACCGGCACGCCCATGGAGAACCGTGTCGAGGAGTTCCGCAGCCTGGTGCGGATCCTGCGACCGGGCCTGGCCGAGACCGTCGACGAGCATGACTCAGTCGCCGGTTCCAAGGCGTTCCGGAAGGCGGTCGCGCCGGTCTATCTGCGCCGTAACCAGCAGGACGTCCTCACCGAACTCCCCGCGCTCCAGCACACGGACGAGTGGGAGGAGCCCAGCGCAGCGGACGAGGAGGCCTACCGCGAGGCCGTGCGGGCCGGCAACTTCATGGCGATGCGCAGAGCGGCCTACGCCCGCCCGGACCGGTCGGCGAAGCTGGACCGACTGCGCGAGATCGCCGCCGAGGCCGCCGAGAACGGGCTGAAGGTCGTCGTGTTCTCCGGGTTCCGGGACGTACTGGCGGCAGTGCGGGAGGCACTGGTCCGCGCACACACGCCGGGAGCGGCAGCGGTGGAAGCGGGGGAGGGCCCGGGTCCGCGGACGGGCGTGGGTCCGGGGACGGGCGTGGGTCCGGAGGAAGGCATGGGCCCGGCGAACGGGCGGGTCTTCGGGCCGATTTCGGGCAGCGTGCCGCCCGCCCGCCGGCAGCAGCTCGTCGACGACTTCGCCGCCGCGTCCGGTCACGCCGTGCTGCTCGCGCAGATCGAGGCGGGCGGAGTGGGCCTCAACATGCAGGCCGCCTCCGTCGTCATCCTCTGCGAGCCGCAGCTCAAGCCGACCGTCGAACACCAGGCGGTCGCCCGCGCCCACCGTATGGGCCAGGTCCGCTCGGTCCATGTGCACCGGCTGCTCTGCGCGGGCGGGGTGGACGAACGGCTGGTGCGGCTGCTGGAGAACAAGTCCCGCCTGTTCGACGCCTACGCCCGCCGCAGCGCGGTCGCCGAGTCGACGCCGGACGCCGTCGACATCTCGGACCTCGCCCTGGCCCGCCGCATCGTCGAGGAGGAGCAGGCGCGGCTGAGCCTGAGCACGACGACCGCCGAGCCGACGGCGACGGCGACGGCGACGGAAGAGGCGTGAGCGGACCGGCGTGAGCGGCCAGGCGTGAGTGTCGGGCCGCGGGTGAAGTGCAGCTCCTCGGCCACCGTCACGAAGTAGCGCAGGTCGCGCACATGAACGTCCATGGTCATAACCATCGGTTATCAGCGTGGGTCTTGGACGGGCAACCGGTCACGGCCGCACTCTGGGCTGCAAGCGAGACGACCACGAGGAGCTGTCATGAACAAGGTGTGGCTGATCACCGGCGCGACCAGCGGTTTCGGGCGGGCGATCGCGGAGGCGGCGCTCGCGGAGGGCGATGTGGTGGTCGGTGCGGCACGCCGGCCCGAGGGGCTGGACGACCTGGTGGCGGCGCACCCCGACCAGGTGGAGGCGCTGCGCCTGGACGTCACGGAGACGGGGGCCGCCGAAGCCGCCGTACGGGATGTGGTGGCACGGCACGGACGGATCGACGTCCTGGTCAACAACGCGGGCCGCACCCACGTCGGAGCCTTCGAGGAGACGACGGAGCAAGAGCTGCGCGAGCTGTTCGACGTGCATGTCTTCGGGCCGGCCGCGCTCACCCGGGCCGTGCTGCCGCACATGCGCGAGCGGCGCTCCGGGGCGATCGTGCAGATGAGCAGCATGGGCGGGCAGATGTCCTTCGCGGGCTTCTCGGCGTACAGCGGAACGAAGTTCGCCCTGGAGGGCCTGTCCGAGGGCCTCGCGGACGAGGTCGCCGAGTACGGCATCAAGGTGCTGATCGTCGAGCCGGGCTCCTTCCGCACGGCGCTGTTCGAGACCGGCCGGGCGGGGGCCAGCGCGGACAGCGGCCTGTACGCCAAGGTGAGCGACACCCGTGGCTTCGTCGCGGGCGGCGACGGCACCCAGCCGGGTGACCCGGCGAAGGCGGCGGTCCTGATCCTGACCGCACTGGAGGCCGACCGGACCCCGCTGCGGCTGCCCCTGGGCGACGACGGGGTCACGGCCGTACTCGGCCATCTGGACCAGGTCCGTGAGGACGTCGCGGCGTGGGAGAAGAGCACGCGGGCGACGGGGTTCGACGACTGACGGGGGGTTGCCGTCCGGGCGGCGGCCCTTGGGGCGGGCGGCTGCGCCGCGGGCGTCCGGCGAGGCGGCGCCCGACTCGTCGCCGGCCCGTAGACGCCGGCTGAGGTGCGGGGCGACGGTCCGCAGGGCGGGGGTGAAGCGGTGTACGAGCAGCGCCGGGCTGCCCCGCCGTCCCCGCCTCACCGCCGTACTGCGGGCTCGGCCCGCTCCCCGGCGGCCGCGGGGGAGGCGGGGCCATCGATGCCGTCCATCGGTACGGTCTTCGCCACGCCTGTCGCCACGACCGGCTGATCACCGGTCATGACCGTTGCCCCGCAGCTCCGTTACGTCCGTGCACGGCCCTTGTGCAATTCCTGTGCAGGCCTCAATCTTTCGGCGGGCGCACAGCTCTCGCACAGGGTCCGGGATGGACGAAGTCGGCAAAGTTGTCATGATCACGTCTATTCGATGGGTCCTGGTGTGCCTGCATCACCCCCCACCAGCGCGCCACCAATCGAGGAGGACCCCTCAGATGGCAGTGATGCGTAACTCCCGAAGAGACACCCGGCGAAGACTGGCCGCGCTCAGCGTGGCGGCCACCGCGGCGCTCACCGCGGGCCTCGTCTCCGCTCTCCCCGCCGCGGCCGCTCCCGAGGGCCGTATCCAGTACGCGGGCGCGGCCGACGCCGTCGCCGACAGCTACATCGTGACCCTCAAGGCGGACCACGCCCGTTCGGGCTCCACCGCGGGGCGCACCCTCGTCGAGAAGTACGGCGCCGGCATCGAGCGGACGTACAGGAAGGCCCTCAACGGCTACGCGATCGAGGCGTCCGAGGCCGAGGCGAAGCGGCTCGCCGCCGACCCGGCCGTCGCCTCCGTCGTCCAGAACCGCACCTTCGGCATCGAAGCGACCCAGGCCAACCCGCCCTCCTGGGGCCTGGACCGCATCGACCAGAAGAACCTGCCGCTGAACAGCTCGTACACGTACCCGGACTCGGCCGGGCAGGGTGTGACGGCGTACGTGATCGACACCGGTGTCCGCATCACCCACAGCGACTTCGGCGGGCGGGCCTCCTACGGCTACGACGCCATCGACAACGACAACACCGCCCAGGACGGCCACGGCCACGGCACGCACGTCGCGGGCACGGTCGCCGGCGGTTCCCACGGTGTGGCCAAGAAGGCGAAGATCGTCGGCGTCCGGGTGCTGAACAACTCCGGTCAGGGCACCACCGCCCAGGTCGTCGCCGGCATCGACTGGGTCGCCCGCAACGCGGTCAAGCCGGCCGTCGCCAACATGTCCCTGGGCGGCGGCGCCGACACCGCCCTCGACACGGCCGTGCGCAACGCCATCGCCTCCGGCATCACCTTCGCCGTCGCGGCGGGCAACGAGTCCACCAACGCCTCCACCAAGTCGCCCGCACGCGTCACCGAGGCCATCACGGTCGGCGCGACCACCAGCGGCGACGCCCGCGCGAGCTACTCCAACTACGGTTCGGTCCTGGACCTCTTCGCGCCGGGCTCGTCGATCACCTCGGCCTGGAACTCCGGCGACTCGGCCACCAACACCATCTCCGGTACGTCGATGGCGAGCCCGCACGTGGCGGGCGCGGCCGCGCTCCACCTCGCCGACAACCCCTCGGCCACCCCGGCCCAGGTCGCCTCGGCCCTGACGGCCGCCGCCACCTCCGGCGTCGTCACCAGCCCCGGCACGGGCTCGCCCAACCGGCTGCTCTACGTCGGCGGCGGTACGACCACCCCGCCCGGCCCGCGCTTCGAGAACACCGGTGACTACGCGATCGCCGACAACTCCACGGCCGAGTCCCCGGTGACGGTCTCCGGCGTCTCGGGCAACGCGCCCTCCAACCTGGCCGTCGAGGTCCACATCGTGCACACGTACATCGGCGACCTCCAGGTCCAGCTGATCGCCCCCGACGGCACCGCGTACACGCTGAAGGCGTACGGCACGGGCGGCAGTTCGGACAACATCAACACCACGTACTCGGTGAACGCCTCCTCGGAGGCCGCCAACGGCACGTGGAAGCTGCGGGTGAGCGACAACGCGAACTACGACACCGGGCGGATCGACGCCTGGGCGCTCCAGTTCTAGCCCTGAGTCAGTTCCAGCCCTGAGTCAGGGGCGGTAGTACTCCTCGTCCTCGCGGTACGGCTCGGGTCCATGACCCGGCCGGGCCGCGGGGGCGAGCCGCGTGTGGCGGTGCGGGGGCGAGCCGCGTGTGGCGGTGCGGGGGCGAGCCGCGTGTGGCGGTGCGGGGCGAGGAAACCGAAGCGGCGGTCGGAGGTGGCCTGACATCCCCCCTCGTCCCCCGCTTACGATTCGCCCAGTCGTACGCCCGTTCCCCTCCCGGCGCCGCCGCCCGAAACCAGGAGCACGGTACTCGTGTCCATACCTCCGCCGCCCGGACCCCACCAGCCACCAGGGTCCCCGGAGCAGCCCCAAGGGCCGTACGCGCAGGTGCCGTACGCGTACCCGTACCACCCCTACGGTCCGTACGGCCGCCCCGTGCCCGTCAACGGCGTCGCCATCGGTTCCCTCGTCCTCGGCATCCTCTGCTTCGTGCCGGCCGTGGGGCTGGTGCTGGGGCTGATCGCGCTGGCGCAGATCAAGAAGAGGGGCGAGCGCGGCAAGGGCATGGCGATCGCCGGTTCCGTGCTGTCCTCCGTCGGGCTCGCACTGTGGGTGCTGGCGCTGTCCACGGGCTCCGCCTCCGACTTCTGGGACGGCTTCAAGGGCGCCGCGCGGGGCGACGGCACCGCCTACGCGCTCGCCAAGGGCGACTGCTTCGACACCCCGACCGGCGATCTGGAGGGCGACGCCTACGACATCGACGAGGTCTCCTGTGCCGGCGAGCACGACGGCGAGGTGTTCGCCGTGGTCACGCTGCCGGGCGGCGCCTTCCCGGGCGACGACGAGATCGAGCTGACCGCGGACGACAAGTGCTATGCGCTCCAGGACGGCTACGCCATGGACACCTGGGCCGTACCGGACGACGTGGACGTCTACTACCTCGTCCCGTCCCGGCAGAGCTGGCGTCTCGGCGACCGCGAGATCACCTGCCTGCTCGGCAGCACGGCCGAGGACGGCAGGCTGACCGGCTCGCTGCGCGCCGACCCGACGACGCTCGACGCCGACCAGACCGCCTTCCTCTCCGCGACCAACGCCATCGACGCGGCCCTGTACGAGGAGCCCGAGGAGTACCCCGAGGACGACCTGTCGGCCAACCAGGACTGGGCGAAGGACGTGCACGCCGAACTCGGCGAGCAGATCGCGGCGCTGCGCGGACACAGCTGGCGGGCCGAGGCGAAGAAGCCGGTCGCCGATCTGATCGAGGACATGGAGGACGCCCGCAAGGAGTGGTCCCGGGCGGCCGTGGCGAGGGACGCGGACACGTTCTACACGCACTACGAAAGCGGGTACGACTACGTCGACGGCCCGACGACGGTCACCGCCCGCAAGGCTCTGGGCCTGGACACCACGGTGCCGGAGCCCTACGAGGACGACTCCGAGGGCGGCGGGAGCGGGATCGCGGGCGTCCTCGATGCGTGAGCGGATGTGTGAGCGCGGCTATAGCGGGGAGAAAGTGCCTGCGTAAAGCCCTCCGCGGGCACAAGTCATCACATCGAGTGATTCTCTGGCCTTTGCTTGCACGGGACAACCCACGGTTGCCACGCTGTTGCTGTCTGTACAAGCTGATGGGAGCGGCCAGTGACTTTCGGTGAGCAGCCGGCGTACCTGCGCGTCGCGGGTGATCTCCGCAAGAAGATCGTCGACGGTTCGCTGCCACCGCACACCCGCCTCCCGTCCCAGGCCAGGATCCGCGAGGAGTACGGCGTCTCGGACACCGTCGCGCTGGAGGCCCGCAAGGTGCTGATGGCCGAGGGGCTGGTCGAGGGCCGCTCCGGTTCCGGGACGTACGTCCGTGAGCGGCCCGTGCCCCGCCGGATCTCCCGCTCCGGCTTCCGCCCGCCGACCGGCGCCACGCCCTTCCGCCAGGAGCAGGCCGACGGCGAGACCCGCGGCACCTGGGAGTCCAACAGCGCGCAGGCCGAGGCGAGCGTCGCGGTCGCCGAGCGACTCGGCATCCGGCCCGGAGACCGCGTCATGTGCACGAGGTACCTGTTCCGGGACGCGGGAGAGGCGATGATGCTCTCCACCTCCTGGGAGCCGCTCGCCGTCACCGGCCGTACGCCCGTGATGCTGCCCGAGGAGGGCCCGCTCGGCGGCATGGGCGTCGTCGAGCGCATGGCGGCCATCGACGTCGTCGTGGACAACGTGACCGAGGAAGTGGGCGCGCGCCCCGGCCTCGCGGAGGAACTGCTGACGCTGGGTGGCGTTCCCGGTCATGTGGTCGTGGTCATCCAGCGCACCTACTACGCGTCCGGCCGTCCGGTGGAGACCGCGGACGTGGTGATTCCGGCGGACCGCTACCGGGTCGCGTACCACCTCCCGGTGAAGTAGCGCACTCGTTCGTGAAGTAGCGCACACCTTCACGGCAGTTGCCTCCGGCAGAGCCTCAACTCCCGCCCCTTCAGGCGCCGTTCGAATCTGGCCGTTTTCGCAGGTCGCCCCGTGCGTCCGCGGTATGCCCGTGACCGGATGCATCGACGTCTTCGCACGGCGCATTCGATGCCGTGCGCCCCCTGTGACTTGGCCGGTTGCATACCTCTTTGTGAAAAGCCGTATTCGCAGCGTAAAGGTTAGGCGTACGCTCGGGCATATGCGGATTGCGGTTTCCTTAGCGGGCGGGGCACGGCACAGGCCGCGAGCGAAGCGAGATGGGGGTCCCCCCGGCCGAAGGCTGGGGGAGGGACTCGGGCGGTCGTGGGCGGGAAGGAGCGGTGGGACGCGATGAACGACAGCACGATCACTCTTCCTTGGCTCGTGATTCGGCAGGACGACAACGGCAATCGCTACCGCGTGGGCCGGTACGCGACGCGGGCGGAGGCCCAGAAGATCGCGGACAGCCTCGACGGTCGCGGACACAAGCAGCTGTACTGGGTCGAGCGGCTCGCGCAGAACGGGGACAGCGCGGACCACTGACGGTCGGCGTGCTCCCCGCAGGACCTAGGCTCCGGCGTATGACGGAACGGATCGTGGTCGGCGCCGCGCTGCTGGACGGGGGCCGCCTGCTCGCGGCGCGCCGCAGTGCGCCCGAGGAACTGGCCGGACGCTGGGAGTTGCCCGGGGGCAAGGTCGAGCCCGGCGAGGCGCCCGAGGCGGCGCTCGTGCGGGAGTTGCGGGAGGAACTCGGCGTGGACGCCGAGGTGATCGAGCGGGTGCCGGGGGCGTGGCCCCTGAGGCCCCCCTACGTCCTGCATGTGTGGACGGTCCGACTCCTTGCCGGTTCCGGGGAGCCCAAGCCCCTTCAGGACCATGATGCGCTGCGCTGGCTGGGAGCTGGGGAGCTCTGGGACGTGGACTGGCTGGACCAGGACGTGCCGGCGGTTCGGGAGGTCGCGGGGCGGCTCGGCGGTGCGGGGTGGGCCGGCGGTGCGGGCGACCCCCGGACGGGCTGAAACCTGCGGTACTGCCCATCGAATATAGGGTATGTGCTCATTAACCCTATGAAACCGGACATGGGTGAGCTCGCTGGCCTGGGAAGTGATCGGCGTGATCGACACCGATGGCGGCTGCGCCGAGTGGACCTTTCCCGCCGAGGCGGGTGCGGTGCGCGCGGCACGTACCGCTGTGCGTGGCCGACTGCGTGACTGGGGCCTCGACAGCCTCGCCGATCTCGCGGCGCTGCTGGTCAGCGAGCTGGTCACCAACTCCCTGAGGCACGCCACGGGGCCCATCGGCGTACGCCTGGTCCGCCCCGCCGACCTCGACGGCGTCCTCCTGGTCGAGGTCTCCGACCCCCTCCCGGACCCCCCTCGCGAACGCGTCGCGCACCCCGAGGACGAGAGCGGCCGCGGACTCCAGCTCGTGGCGCACTCGTCCCGCCGGTGGGGTACCCGGCCGGGCCGGAACACGGGGAAGACCGTGTGGTTCGAGCTCGCGGTGCCGGAGCGACCGTGACGGTGTACGCCCGCCCCCGCCCTGTCGAGTGACTGGTTCAGGCCAGTGGCGGTTGTCGAACCGCGTGATTCGACTGCGTGTCAGCTGGTTAGAAGACTGGAAGTGTTTCCGCGGCCGGGACCGAAAACCATCGGGAACGTGCTGTGATCGTGAACACCGTGTTGTGCGGGGCCGTAGTGCTGGATACTGCGGGCAGCCGCCGCCGGTGACCGGTGCCGGACGCGGTGAGCTGGAGGGGACGGTTCGCGTGAGCGAGATACCAGCGAAGGCGACGGAGTCCGAGGACCCGTCGGACGGCGCGAGGGCGAAGGCCGCGGGAGAGCGGGCCTACGACACACAGGCCTCCCGCGGCGATTCCCACGGCACACGGGCCACACGCGCCTCTCATGACACACAGGGGACGGGCGAATCCCGCAGCGGTACGTCGGACTCCGGTGGCACCGGCGCAAGCGACTCCCCGGGGCCGTACGCCTCGGACACCCCCGCCCCCGCCGTCGCCCCCGCCCCCCGCGATCCCGGCTTCGCCGTCGACGAGCCTCGCCCCGGCGACCCCATGTGGCAGAGCAGTCCGCCCGGCTCGATCTACGACTACATCAAGGTCGCGGCCTTCTCGATCGGCCCCGACGGCCTGGTCGACCAGTGGAGCCTGCGTGCCGAGCAGATCTTCGGCATCCCGGCCCAGCGTGCCGTCGGCATGGACCCCATCGAGGCGTTCGTCGACCCGGACCTGCGCGAGCAGGGCCAGCGCAAGATGGCCGAGATCCTGGACGGACGGGAGTGGACCGGAGTCGTCCCGTTCCGGGCGCAGGACGGCCCGGACGGGCGGCGCGGTCAGGACGGCCTCGCCGAGGTGTACGTCATGCCGACGCGGACCGAGGGCGGGGAGAAGGCCGCCGTCTGCATCGTCGTCGACGTCCGCACGCTCCGCCGGATGGAGACCGACCTCGCCGCCTCGCAGTCGATATTCGGTCAATCTCCGTTCGGCTTCCTGCTGATCGACCCCGACCTGCGGGTGCGCCGCGTCAACCACCGGTTCGCCTCCCTCTTCGGCGGCACCCCCGACGACCACCGTGGCAAAGGCGTGCACGACTATCTGTCGCGCGCCGAGGCCGATCGCGTCGCGGCGACCCTGCGCCGCGTCCTGGAGAGCGGCGACTCCATCACGGACATGCACGTCAGCGGCTTTCTGCCCGGCTCCGACGAGCGCCGCCACTGGTCCGTCAACCTCTACCGGGTGCACAGCGGCAGCGGCCGCCCCATCGGCATCGCCTGGCTCGGAATCGACATCACCGCGCGCCGCGCCGCCGCCCGCGAGGCCGCCGCCGCCCGGCGCAATCTCGCCCTGCTGAACGAGGCCGGTGCCCGCATCGGCAACTCCCTCGACCTGGAGACCACGGCCCGCGAACTCCTCGACATCGTGGTCCCCGGCTTCTGCGACCTGGCCACGGTCGACCTCTACCAGGGGCTGCTGGCGGGCGACGAGACCCCGCCCGGCCTCGCCGACGGCAGCGCGGAACTGCGCCGTGTCGCCTTCTCCAGCGCCGTCTCCGACGCGCCCTTCGTCGGCGGTGGCGTGCCCGTCGCGGTCGGCGCCGTCCACCACTACCCGTTCAACTCGCCCTGCGCGGACGCCCTGCGTACCGCCCGGCCGCAGTATGTGCCCGGCGAGGAGGGCGGCCTCGTCCAGTCCACGCTCGCGGTGCCGATGGTCGCCCACGACACGGTCGTAGGACTGGCGCAGTTCGCCCGCACGAAGGGCAGCGAGCCGTTCGGCGACCGGGACCGCGACCTCGCGGTGGAGCTGGCGGCGCGGGCGGCGGTGTGCATCGACAACGCCCGCCTGTACCGGCGCGAGCACGAGCGCGCGCTGATACTGCAACGGTCCCTGCTGCCGCCGGGGGACCCGGTCGCGTCCGGCCTGGACATCGCCTGCCGCTATCTGCCGGGCAACTCCTCCTCCGACCGGCCCAGCGAGGTGGGCGGTGACTGGTTCGACGTCATCGAACTCCCCGGTCACCGCACGGCGTTGGTCGTCGGGGACGTCATGGGCCGAGGGCTCCGTGCGGCCGTGGCGATGGGCGAACTCCGTTCGGCCGTTCGAACGTTGGCGTTGCTGGACCTCGAACCGGCCGAGGTCCTCTCGGCGCTGGACGAGATCGCGCGCGGCCTCGGCGCCCCCGGCGGCGTCCAGCAGGCCACCCGCGCGGCCCGCCGGCCCCGCGAGGCGGACCTGTCCGAGGTGTACCTCGCGACCTGCGTGTACGCGGTCTACGACTCCGTCACGCGCCGCTGCACCTTCGCGAACGCCGGTCATCTGCCGCCGGTCCTCGTCGAACCCGGCGAGGCCGCGCTGATGCTCGACGTGCCGCCGGGGATGCCGCTGGGGGTGGGCGGGGAGCCGTTCGAGGAGGTGGAGGTCGAACTCCCGGAAGGCGCGCTGCTGGCCCTCTACACGGACGGCCTGGTCGAGTCCCGCGACCACCCCCTGGACGAGGGCCTCCAGGCGTTCGTCGGCGCGCTCACCGACCCGACCCGCCCGCTGGAGGACGTCTGCGACCACGTCCTCAACACTCTCGACAGCCACCACGGCGAGGACGACATCGCGCTGCTGATGGCACGTGTCCAGGGGCTGCCCGCCGAGTCGGTCGGCGACTGGACGCTGCCGCGGGAGCCGCGCAGTGTGGGCCGTGCCCGGGAGTACGCCCGCGGGCAGCTCCTGTCGTGGGACCTGGAGCCCTTGGTCGACACCACGGAGCTGTTGGTCAGCGAGCTGGTCACGAACGCCCTGCGCTACGGCGAGGGCGAGATCAGACTGAGGCTGCTGCTGGACAGCACGCTGGTGTGCGAGGTCTGGGACTCCGGCCTGGTCCAGCCGCGCCGGCGGCGCGCCCGGGACACGGACGAGGGCGGGCGTGGACTGCAACTGGTCGGCCTGCTCAGCGCCGCGTGGGGCTCCCGCCGGACGCCGCGCGGGAAGACGGTGTGGTTCGAACTGCCGCTGCCGGACGGTGAGAACGGGCTGGCGGACCCGGCGGAGGCGTTGCTGAGCCTGTTCTGAGCTGCTGCCCTGCCGGGCGGAAGCGGGTGATCCGGCCTCGGCTTCGCCTTCGGCAGGGGTGTTTGCCACCCGCACCACCCGTGCGGCTTTCGTCGCCGGGTGCGGGTGGCCCCCGTGGTGCCGTCTCGCCGTCGGCGTCTGCGGGCCCGTTCGGGCGGGGGCGCTCGCCAAGGGGCCCGCCAGTGAAGACGGTCGCGGCGACTCGGTGAGCCTGTTCCCGAACGCGCTCACGCGCCCGTCGGGCCGCCGGTGTGTCGGCCGCGGGTGCGGGGTCCGCCGAAGCTGCCCGGTGGGCCGGACGCCGGGTCCCCGCCCGTCAGGATGCCGCCGAGGAGGGCCCCGGCGAGGCCGTTGATGTCCTCGGTGGGGCCGTCGGCGGGGTGGCCGTGCACGCGGATGTCCTGTTCGGCCAGGTCGTGGGCCTGGCGGGCCAGGGTGTCGGCCGCCAGGAGGTCGGCGAGGGACGCCGGGGGAGTGAGCAGGCGCCGGGCTTCCGCCAGACGGGTGCGTGCCTCGCTCCCCACCGCTGCCCGGTGCGTCGCGACGACGTCGTCCCCACCATCGACCGCACCGCGGGCGCAGAGCAGCGCGGCGGCCGGAATCACCCCGGTCCGCCCCGCGGCGACGGGCCCGACGGCCCGCACGATCCGCCGCAGCAGGCCGAGGGGGTCGTACGGCCGCCCCGCGGTCAGCTCTTCCCGTACGCTGGCCAGCGCGAGGTCGGCGTGGGTGACGCGGGCGCGCAGCTCGCCGGGGGGTACGTCCGGGTACGGGGCTCCCACCCCCGTCAGCGACTCCCGCGCCCCGGCGATCTCCGCCTCGCCCCCGGTCAGCGCGGCCGGCACCAGCGCCGAGGCCGTGGCGAGGTCGCCGGAAAGCCTCTCGACTCCCTCGATGAAGACGGCGGCCTGGGCGATGGCTCCCTCGGCGGCGCGCAACCGGGCCGCCGCCCGCTCGTTGTCGCCCGAGTCGGCGGACTGGCGGGCGTGGTTGAGGCGTGTGGTGGCGAACACCAGCCGGTCCTTGGCCTGCTCGACATGGCCCGCGACGGCGGCGGTGGCGGAGGGGCCGTACCGCTCGCCGAGCTCGCGGAGAGCCGCGTCGGCACCCCCCGTCCGCCCCGCCAGCTCCCGGAACCGGCCCTCGGCGACGACCAGGGCATGGCCCAGCCCTTCGCCCAGGCCCTGCTCCAGCCCCCGCAGCTGATCGAACGCGGCGGCCTGGGCATCCAGCAGCCGCCCCGCCTCCTGGCACCGCCCGACGATCCCGGCGAGCGCATGCCGCCGGGCCGCGCCCTCCTGCGGCACCCCGCCCTCGTACTGCCACCGCATCCGAAAGGCGACCGCCAACTCGGCCGCGGCGTCCCGCAGGGCCCGCGCGAAGGGCTCGACCGCTGCGCCGTACTCGACCCCCGCGGCCTTCTCGATGTGGGCGAGGTCCTCCCCCTCGAACCTGCCCTGGGCAAAGCCGAGCTCCTCGGCACTGACCCGGACCCAGTCGTCCGCCTCGACCAGCAGAGCCCGAGCCCGCTCATCGAGTTCCCCGGCCGGCGGCTCGGCGGCCTGAACGGGCGCCCCACCAGGTGTCGTGCGCCCCCGTGCCCGCCGCCTGCGCCGTATGAACCCGTATCCCGCGAGCACCGCCGCCGCGACAACGGCCAGCGCCGGCATCACCAGATCGACGTCCGAGGTCCCCTCGTCGTCCTGCTGCGCCACCGCACCGGCGACGGGCCGGTCCGCCCCGCCCGCGGCCGCACCCCCGACGGTCGTCGCGGGCAACACCAGCCACACCACCCCGACCAGCCCGCCCGCCAGCGCAAGCAGTACCCGCACCGACAGGTGCGAGGTGCCACGCCGCGGGCGGCGCCGTATCGAGGAGGATGTCACATTTCGGAGCGTATGAGCAGGAATGCCCTGGCGCGACCGGGATACGACCCGGCGCGGGCCCCGCCGAGACGGACTCAGCCCGACGACGTCCGTCGCATGATCTTGTTCCCCAGCCACACGAGCGGGTCGTACTTGCGGTCGACCGCCCGTTCCTTCAAGGGGATCAGCGCATTGTCCGTGATCTTGATGCCCTCGGGGCAGACCTCCGTGCAGCACTTGGTGATGTTGCAGTAGCCGAGGCCGTGTTCGTCCTGGGCCGTGGCCTTGCGGTCCAGGCCCGTCTCGGCGGCGGCGTCCAGCGGATGCATGTCCAGTTCCGCGACCCGCATCAGGAAGCGCGGGCCCGCGAACGCCGGTTTGTTCTCCTCATGGTCGCGGACGACATGGCAGGTGTCCTGGCACAGGAAGCACTCGATGCACTTGCGGAACTCCTGGGAGCGGTCCACGTCCTCCTGCATCATGCGGTACTCGCCGGGGCCCACACCCTCCGGTGGTACGAAGGACGGGACCTCCCGTGCCTTCGTGTAGTTGAAGTTCACGTCCGTGACGAGGTCCCGGACCACCGGGAACGCCCGCAGTGGCGTCACCGTGATCGTCTCCTCCCGGGTGAACACCGACATCCGCGTCATGCACATCAGCCGCGGCCGGCCGTTGATCTCCGCGGAGCACGAACCGCACTTGCCCGCCTTGCAGTTCCAGCGGACGGCCAGGTCGGGGGCCTGCGTGGCCTGGAGGCGGTGGATGATGTCCAGCACCACCTCGCCGTCGTTCACCTCGACCTCGAAGTCCTCCAGGCCGCCGCCCTGCACATCGCCCCGCCACACCTTGAAGCGGGCCTCATAGCTGCTCACTGGTAGAGCTCCTCTTCGGCGAGGTACTTGACCAGCTCTTCCTTGTCGAAGAGGGCCAGCAGGTCCTGACGGACGGGGTCGGTGGTCTCGCGCTTCAGCGTGATCTGGCCGCGTTCGGGGTCCATGGCGGCCAAGCCGCCCGTCGGGTCGGCCAGTTGGCACAGCAGGTTGATGTTGCGCCATGTCCGGTCCATCGTCGGATGGTCCTCGCGGGTGTGCCCGCCGCGCGACTCCGTGCGCTCCAGCGCCGCCCGCGCCACGCACTCGCTGACCAGCAGCATGTTGCGCAGGTCGAGCGCGAGGTGCCAGCCGGGGTTGAACTGGCGGTGGCCCTCGACGCCGGCCCGGCGGGCGCGTACGCGCAGATCCGCCAGCTTCTCCAGCGCCTGTTCCATCTCGGCCTCGCGGCGGATGATGCCGACGAGGTCGTTCATGGCCTGCTGGAGTTCCTGATGGAGGGTGTACGGGTTCTCCGGCGGACGCCCGTCGTCCTCGCCCCCGCCCGGACCCTCCGCCGAGAAGGGCCGCAGCGCCTCCGCCGCCGCCGTGTCGACCTGCATATCGCTGACCTCGGGGCGTTCGAAGGCCCGCGCGGCCGCGTACTCGGCGGCGTGCCAGCCCGCACGGCGGCCGAAGACCAGCAGGTCGGACAGGGAGTTCCCGCCGAGCCGGTTCGAGCCGTGCATGCCGCCCGCGACCTCCCCAGCCGCGTACAGGCCCGGCACCCCGCGCGCCGCCGCCGTGTCCGACTCGACCGCGATACCGCCCATGACGTAGTGGCAGGTCGGCCCGACCTCCATCGCCTCCGCCGTGATGTCCACGTCCGCCAGCTCCTTGAACTGGTGGTACATGGAGGGCAGACGGCGGCGGATGACCTCGGCGGGCATACGCGTCGACACGTCCAGGAACACGCCGCCGTGCGGGGAGCCGCGGCCCGCCTTCACCTCGGCGTTGATGGCCCTGGCCACCTCGTCCCTCGGCAACAGCTCCGGAGGACGCCGGTTGTTGTCCGGGTCCTCGTACCAGCGGTCGCCCTCCTCCTCCGACTGGGCGTACTTCTCCTTGAAGACGTCGGGGATGTAGTCGAACATGAACCGCTTGCCCTCGGAGTTGCGCAGCACCCCTCCGTCGCCGCGCACCGACTCCGTGACCAGGATCCCCTTCACCGACGGCGGCCAGACCATGCCCGTCGGATGGAACTGCACGAACTCCATGTTCAGCAGGGGCGCCCCGGCGAGCAGCGCGAGCGCGTGGCCGTCGCCCGTGTACTCCCACGAGTTCGAGGTCACCTTGAAGGACTTGCCGATCCCGCCCGTCGCGATCACCACGGCGGGGGCTTCCAGGACGAAGAAGCGTCCGGTCTCGCGCTCGTAGGCGAAGACCCCGGACACCCGGCTGCCGTCCTTCAGGATCCGGGTGACCGTGCACTCCTGGTAGATCTTCAGCCGGGACTCGTAGTCCCCGGTCTCCTTCTTGTCCTCCTGCTGCAACGACACGATCTTCTGTTGCAGCGTGCGGATCAGCTCCAGGCCGGTGCGGTCGCCGACGTGTGCGAGGCGCGGGTACTCGTGGCCGCCGAAGTTGCGCTGGGAGATACGGCCGTCCTTCGTGCGGTCGAAGAGCGCGCCCCAGGTCTCCAGCTCCCACACCCGGTCCGGGGCCTCCCGCGCGTGCAGCTCGGCCATCCGCCACTGGTTGAGGAACTTGCCGCCACGCATGGTGTCGCGGAAGTGGACCTGCCAGTTGTCGTGCTCGTTGGCGTTGGCCATGGCCGCCGCGATGCCGCCCTCGGCCATCACGGTGTGTGCCTTGCCGAACAGCGACTTGCAGATCACGGCCGTACGGGCACCCCGCTCACGCGCCTCGATCGCCGCACGGAGGCCCGCGCCCCCGGCGCCGACCACGACGACGTCCCACTCCTGCCGTTCGACCACGGACATGTGTTCAGTCCCCACTCAATCTAGAAGAAGCGCGGATCGTCGAAGACCCCGGACGCGACGAGATAGACGTAGAAGTCGGCGAGCGCCACGCTCACCAGCGACGCCCAGGCGAGCAGCATGTGACGGGCGTTGAGCTTCCCGATCCACTGCCACATCCGGTAGCGCACCGGGTGTTTGGAGAAGTGCTTGAGCTTGCCGCCGACGATGTGCCGGCAGGAGTGGCAGGACAGGGTGTACGCCCAGATCAGCACGATGTTGAGCAGGAAGACGAGGGTGCCGAGGCCCATGTGGCCCCACTCGTAGTTCTCGTCGCGGAACGCGAGCACCGTGTCGTACGTCAGGATCCCGGCGACCAGGAGGGCGGCGTAGAAGAAGTACCGGTGGATGTTCTGCAGGATCAGCGGGAAGCGGGTCTCACCGGAGTACTTCTTGTGCGGCTCCGCCACCGCGCAGGCCGGGGGCGACATCCAGAAGCCGCGGTAGTAGGCCTTGCGGTAGTAGTAGCAGGTCAGGCGGAAGCCGAGCGGGAAGATCAGGATGATGATCGCGGGCGAGATGCCCCACCAGCTCCCGAACAGGTCCCAGTTCGGCCCGGCGCGCATGGGCTCGCAGTTCTCCGCCAGACAGGGCGAGTAGAACGGGGAGACGTACGGCGCCGCGTAGTAGTCCGCGTTGGCGAAGGCCCGCCACGTGGAGTACACGATGAACGCGAGCAGACCGGCCGCGGTGGCGGCGGGGGCCAGCCACCAGCGGTCGGTCCGCAGGTGCGGGGCGGAGATCGCGGCGCGCGTACCGGTGTGTACGCCGCCGCTGTTCAGATGGGGTTCCGTACCAGTGGCCAATGCATGACTCCGGTCGGGTCAGGTGGAGGGATCAGGGTGCGCGGCGGTCCCGGGCGCCGAGACCCTCGTCATCCGTGTCGATCCACAGAGAGTCGTCGTACGGCGTGTCGGGGATGGTGACGAGCTCCGGTTTGCGCTGGGCGGCGGCGGGGGCCGCGGCGGCGTCCCGCAGCAGCGCGACGCTCTCGCGGAGATGGTTGGCGTCGGTGCGGACGCGGCGCATCTCGATTCCGCCGGTGCCCAGCTGCTTCTCCAGCCGGCCCACGGACCGGGCCAGGTCGTCGAGGCAGCGCTGGACAGCTGTCAGGTCGTCTTGTACGGACATGACGTGACCTCACTTCCGTGGGCCCCTACGGCCCTGGGTGGCAACGTTCATGCGCCTGCGAGTGTTGCGCGTCACACCTACCGCTGTGAAGGGATGTGCAGCGATTGGCGGATTGCGCGCCTCCATTGCACGCCCGCACGCGCTCTGTGTACGCCGGGGGAGCCGAAAGGTTGCGAGGAGTGCGTCGTGTGGAGCGCGTTGCTCCGCACGGGTGTCCTTGTACGCCCTCGCCGCCGTGTCGTCTCCGCCTGGCGAACCCTTTCCTCTTCAGTGGGTGCCTTAGATCAGATCAGCTCCAAAATACCGCCAAACGTGATCAAAACGCACTTATTGTCACCGGCGGGAGCCGCTCCCCGGAGGTACCTGAGATGTCCCACGTCGGCGTCGGACCCAGCGTCGGACCCAGGCCCGGCCGCAGCGCCGTCATGCGCTCGGCCACCTTCCTCATCGCGGGCGCGCTCGCGATGCCCGCGCTCGCCGGGTGCAGCGACCCGGACCCGGCCGGCAAGCCGCTGGCCGGGCAGGACATCGCACCGGCCGGCCGGGCTCAGATCGCCGACGGCGGCACCTTGCGGTGGGCCGTGGACGCCGTACCGGAGACGCTGAACACCTTCCAGTCGGACGCCGACACCACCACGACCCGGATCGCGCAGGCCACGCTGCCGTCGATGTTCCGGCTGGACGCGACCGGGCGCCCGGAGCGCAACGAGAGCTACCTCGAATCCGCCAAGATCGTCGAGACCGAGCCCAAGCAGGTCGTCCTGTACAAGCTCAACCAGCAGGCCGTCTGGAGCGACGGCCGGGAGATCGGCGCCGCCGACTTCGCCGCCCAGTGGCGGGCCCTGTCCGGCAAGGACAGCGCCTACTGGACCGCCCGCAACGCCGGCTACGACCGCATCGAGAAGATCGAGCGCGGCGACAACGACCTGGAGGTCCGGGTCACCTTCGGGCGGAAGTACTCCGACTGGCGGTCGCTGTTCTCGCCGCTGTACCCGAAGGAGGTCATGGGCACGCCGGACTCGTTCAACGACGGGGCGCGGCGCAAGCTCAAGGTCACTGCCGGGCCGTTCACCGTGCAGCAGATCGACCGTAAGGCCGACGAGGTCACCCTCACCCGGAACCCCCGCTGGTGGGGGGAGCCGGCCAAGCTGAACGAGATCGTCCTGCGGACCGTGCCGCGCGACGAGCGGGCCGCCGCGCTGGCCGCCGGGGATCTCGACCTGGCCGAGATCGACCCCGCTGCCGCCCGGCGCATCGCGATCGCCGCGCCGCGTCCGGTGGCACCGTCGGGCAGTGCCAGCGCGACGCCGCTGATGGGGCCCGACCGGCGTACCCTCACCGCGGCCCAGCGGCGGGACAAGGCGAAGTTCCGGGGCTTCGAGGTACGGAAGTCCCTGGAACCGGCGTACACCCAGCTCGCCCTCAACGGCGCCGACGGCCCGCTCGCCGACGAGAGGGTCCGACGGGGCGTGGCACGCGCGCTCGACCGAGAGGAACTGGCCAAGCTGGTCCTGTCCCCGCTCGGCCTCCCCGCCAAGCCGGTCGGCAGCCATCTCGCACTGTCCGGCCAGGCCGCGTACGCCGACAACAGCGGGGCGATCGGCGGCGAGGACAGGGCGGAGGCGCAGGCGCTGCTCGCGGACGCGGGGTGGGTGCCGGGTGGGCCGGTCAAGGAGAAGGAGAAGGAGAAGGGGGAGAAGGCGGCGGGGAGTGAGGGGAAGAGGGCGGAGAAGGGGGAGGGAGCGGAGAAGGCCGAGAAGGGCGAGAAGGGCGAGAAGGGCGACAAGGCCGAGAAGGCCGAGAAGGGCGACAAGGGGCACAAGGCCGAGAAGGAATCCGAGTCCAAGTCGGAATCCGAGGCCAAGGCCAAGTCCAAGTCCGGTTCCGAGACCGACTCAGACTCCGAGTCCGAGTCCGAGTCCAAGGACGACGGGACGTACATCGTCGGGGAGGACAACAAGGGGGCGGACGCCGACAAGGAGGGCGGGCGGCATCTCGCCCAGGACGGCAAGCAGTACGGCAGCAAGCAGGTGCAGCAGGGCGGGGCGCCCGGCGCGTACGCCCCGCAGGGCACCCCGGCGCCGGCGGGGGTGGCGGCGCGGCCGCTGGCCAAGGACGGCAAGGCACTGACCTTGCGGTTCGTGGTGCCGGAGGGGACGGGATCGCAGACGTTGCGGACGGTGGCGGACCGGATCGGGCTGATGTTGGAGCGGGTGGGTATCCGTACCGAGATCATCAAGGTCGCGGACGAGAGCTACTTCAAGGACCACATCGCGTCCGGTCAGTACGATCTCGCGCTCTACTCCTGGCCCGCCTCCGCGTTCCCCGCCACCGACGCCCGCCCCATCTACGCCAAGCCGGTGCCGGCCGCCGACGGCTCGCTGAACGTCGAGCAGAACTACACGCGGGTGGGGACCGACCAGGTGGACCAGCTCTTCGACCAGGCGATCGGCACGCTTGACGAGTCCGAGTCGCGCTCTCTGATCCGTAAGGCCGACTCCCGGATCTGGGCGGCGGCCGGGTCGATTCCCCTCTTCCAGCGGCCCCAGCTCACGGCGGCGAGGACGAACGTCGCCAATGCCGGTGCCTTCGGGTTCGGTACGCCGGTGTACGAGGACATGGGCTTCCTGAAGAAGGGCCTGAAGCCGGCCCCGAGCGCGTCGACCAACTGACCTTCCTCGCCCCCGCCGCCCCTACCCGTCCCATCCCTGGGGGCTGCCGCCCCCAGACCCCACCCCCGCTGTCGGCCCTGCGGGCCTCGTCCTCAAACGCCGGACGGGCTGAAGATGCCTGGGCCGGCGCCGAATAGTGACCCCTGGTGCCCGTGAGGCGAAGCCCCCTGCGGGTGGGTGGGGGTTCGGGGTGGCGGTGCCTTCGTCTTCGGATGCCGGGTGGGCAAATCCAGCCCCTCCGGCGTTTGAGGAGCGGGGTCTGGGGCGGAGCCCCAGGAGGATGGGGCGGGTAGGGGGGGCGGGGGGGTAAAACAGGGGGTCAACTGCGCCGGCGTATCCCGGCGAGGCCCAGTGGCAAACGGCACG
>NZ_LGUR01000002.1:2632-494926 GCF_001270495.1 Streptomyces viridochromogenes | reverse complement strand
CCCACCCCCCTCGTCCTCCTCACCCCCCGCCAGGCGGGGTTCCCGAGGAATCCGACGAAGCTCTCGCCGCCCGGCTGCGGGGCCGTCCGGACGGTGAGGCCGCTCCGTCCGTCGCGCTGCTCATGGCGCGGCACTGGCAGCCGGCCCACGCGTACGCGGAGATCTGCCTCGCCTCCTCGGCTACCGCTGCCGACATGGTCACCGCCGCCGCCTTCCACCACGTCCTCGACCGCCTGGCGCTGGGCGAACCGGCCGCCGCGCTGCGTCCCCGGCTGCTCGTGGCCGTCCGGGACGCGGTCCGGCAGTGGGCTGCCGACGACCGGATAGCCGGCGTTCTGCCGGAGTTGGGGAAACCCGCGGGCGGCCGCGGTATACGTACCGCGAGGTCCATGACGCCCGAAAATCGCAGGCTCGCCGATCGGTCATTCCAGGCACTTCCGGGACTTGCCCGCTGTCTGCTCTGGCATACGGAGGTCGAGGCCGAGCCGTTAAGCGTGCCCGCCGGTCTGTTGGGCATGGATACCGTCACCGCCTCGGCCGCCCTCGAACAGGCGCGTGATAAATTCCGCGAAGGTTGTGTACATGCCCATCGGGAACTCGCGCCGACGAAGGATTGCCGGTTCTACAACCGCCTCCTCGACGTTCCGATACGCCGGGGCGGGGCCCTGCTGCCGGATGTCCAGCAGCATCTGACGCAGTGCCGCTACTGCCGTAACGCCGCCGAGCAACTGAGTCATTTCGAGGGCGGGTTGGGCGTCCTCATCGCCGAGGCGGTGCTCGGCTGGGGTGCGCGCCGCTATCTGGACACCAGACCCGGCCGTACGCAGTCCACCGGATCCCGCGAACGCGGCTCCGCCCGGCACGGCGCCGGACGGCGTCACCTGCTGGCACGGATCCCCGCGCAGATCCGCCGGTCGCCCGGCGGCCCGCGCTCGTCCCGGACGCTGCTCACGGGGGTCGGCGTCGCCTCGGCCGGACTGATCGCGATCATGCTCGGCGCGGGTCTGCTGTCGGACGACGACGGGGTCGACCCGGCCGCCTCCGCCACCGGCGGCAACACGGGAACCCAGTCGTCCCCAGCGGCGTCCGCCTCGCCGCCCGGCACGGCCCAACTCCCCAACGCACCACGCCAGACCAGGTTCCGCAACGCCGAGGTCGACCTGTGCCTCGACATCCGCGGCGAGCCGAAGGCAGGGGCCGGGACCGAACTGGCCGACTGCTCGGACGACGACACCCAGCAGTGGTCGTACAAGAAGGACGGCCTGCTGCGCAGCGTGGCGGACCCCGACCTGTGCCTGGACTCCCATGTGGACGCCGGTGTGGTGATCCTCGGCAAGTGTGCCGACGACGACTCCGAGCGGGCCGACGACGTGCGCTACGACCTCACCGTGCGGGGCGAGTTGCTGCCCCGCTGGGACGAGCGGCTCGCCCTCGCCCCCACCGCTGCGGCCGAGGGCGCCGACATCGTCGTCAAGGTCCGAGACGGCTCCGAAACACAGCGCTGGCTGACCGATCCGGCGACATCGGCGAACCCCGGGTCGCTGTCGAGTGCGGAGGCGGAGACGCCGGGGGCACAGGCGGTGCGGGGCGCTCCGCCGGCTGGAGGGGCGTGGGAGTAGCGCCGCGAGGGGGGGGCGCCGGTCGTCTGCGGCGCCGTTGTGGCTGGTCGCGCCCGCGCCCCCGCACGGTGTTGTCGAACCGCCTAGTTCACGACGTCCCGAGGTGTCCCGCCCGCCAGGAAGTCCGTCACGTTCTGGACGGCGGCGAGGGCGATGCGGACGAGGGTCTCGCGGGTGACGCCGCCGATGTGGGGGGAGAGCACCACGTTCGGGGCGCGGAGGAGGCGCAGGGCGGGGGTGGGGGGTTCGGGGTCGAAGACGTCGATGCCCGCCCCGGCGACGGTGCCCTTCTCCAGTGCGCCCGCGAGGGCGTCCTGGTCGATCAGGGCGCCTCGCGCGGTGTTGATCACGAACGCCGTCGGCTTGAGGAGCGCCAGCCGCTCGGCGTTCAGCATGTTCCGGGTCTCGTCGGTGAGCGGGGTGTGCAGGGAGATGTAGTCGGCGGTGCGCAGGAGTTCGTCGAGCGGGACGTGGCGGGCATCGCCGAGCTCGGCCTCCGTCTCCGGCGGGAGTCGGCGTCGTCCGGCGTAGACCACGTTCATGTCGAACGCCACCGCGCGACGGGCGACTTGCTGCCCGATCTGGCCCGGGCCCACGATGCCGATCGTCTTGCCGGACAGTTCGGTCAGCGACTGCTGGAGACGGGGGAGCGCCCAGTCGGCGTCGACGAGCGCGGTGTGGGCGGGGACGATCTGCTTGGCCAGCGCGAGCATGAGAGCGAAGGTCTGCTCGGCCACGTTCTGCGCCTCGGCGCCGCTGGAGCCGATGTTGCACACCCGCACTCCGCGCTCGCGCGCCACGCCCACGTCGACGTAGTCGAAGCCGTGGCTCGCGCACTGCACCAGCTCCAACTCCGGTGCGGCGGCGAGGTGTTCGGCGGTGACCGGGGCGAGCCCGGTGATGACGACGTGCGCGGCGCGCAGGGCGGCCAGGTCCTCGTCGGCCGCCTCGACGACGGTGACCCGCGCACCCTCGGGGAAGAGCGTGGCGAGGCCGGCTCCGATGTCACGGCCGCCCACGTGCGGGGAGATGACGGCGAGGACGTTCTTGGTGGCCGTGGTTGCCGTGGTGGCCTTGGCGACGGTCATGCGGATTCCTCGATGAGGTCGGCGGGGCCGATCGTGGCGGGGGTGGCGTGCCCGGACAGGGCGAGGGTGAGGTCGAGTTCGGCGAGCAGGCAGCGGATGACGTGCTCGACGCCGGCCTGTCCGTCGAGGCCGAGCCCGTAGGCGTAGGGCCGTCCGACCAGCACCGCCCGCGCGCCGAGCGCGAGGGCCTTGAAGATGTCGTCGCCGGTGCGCACGCCGCTGTCGAACAGCACCGTCAGCCGGTCGCCGACCGCCGCCACGACCCGGGGCAGGGCGTCGGCCGCCCCGATGGACCCGGCCACCTGACGGCCGCCGTGGTTGGAGACGACGACCCCGTCCATCGCGGCGTCGGCGGCCGCGCGGGCGTCGTCCGGGTGCAGGATGCCCTTGAGGACGATCGGGCCGTCCCAGTTCTCCCGCAGGAATGCCAGGTCGGGCCAGGTCTTGGCGGGGTCCGAGAACATCCCGACGAAGTGCATGACGGCCGCGTTGGGATCCTCCAGCACGGGCTTGGCCAGGCCCGCCTGGAAGGCCGGGTCGGAGAAGTAGTTGGCGGTGCCCACGCCGTGCAGGAACGGCAGATACGCCTGGTCGAGATCGCGCGGCCGCCAGGCCAGCATCGGCGTGTCCAGGGTGACGACGAGCGCGGTGAACCCGGCTGCCTTCGCCCGGTCCAGGAAACTCCGGGCCACCTCGGGATCCTTGGGCCAGTACAGCTGGAACCAGCGCTCGGCGTCGCCCATCGCCTGCGCCACCTGTTCCATGGGCGTGCTGGACGCCGAGGACAGGATGAACGGCACACCCTGCGCCGCCGCGGCCCGGGCGGCCGCGCACTCGGCGTCCGGGTGCATGATCGACAGCACGCCGACGGGTGCGAGAGCCAGCGGGGCGGGCAGGGCGCGGCCCAACACCTCGACGGACAGATCCCGTTCGTGCACGTCCCGCAGCATGCGCGGCACGATCCGGCGGCGCCGCAGCGCCGCCCGGTTGGCGCGGGCGGTGCTGCCGTCGCCCGCGCTGCCCGCGACATAGCCGACGGGACCGGGACCCAGGCGCTGCTCGGTCAGATCCTCCAGCCGGGTCAGATCAGTGGGCAGCCGGGGCACGGCCCCCGACAGTCCGTTCAGATAGATCTCGTACTGGAAGTCCGCCCAGTGCTTCGCCATGTCGTACATCCCGCCTCTCGTCGCTGAGAACGCGCAGTACGCCGACCATACCGACCGGTAGGCGGGCGAGTGGATCAGGGGGCGGCCACCGCCTTTGTGCGGGACGCATGTCCCCCCAGGGCTCGTCGCCGTGGTGAGCGGCGGCCGGACGCCGCTGTTCTCCTTGACCGCCGCCCGCACCTCGTCCCACGCCTACGCCCCTGCCATCAGTACGAAGTCGGTCAGGACCGCAACGTGGCGGACGGGTCTGGCAACGCCTCGCCGTCGGCCTTCGCACCGGGGCCGGTGATCGCCGGCACCGGTACGTCTACGGTACGGACCAGCCGCGCACCCTGCGGCCCGTACACCGCCCGAGGCTCGGGGAACAGCCGTAGCAGCGTCAGGAACAGGACGGCGGCGACGGCCAGCGACAACGGCAGGCTGATGTCCACCCCGTTCGCGAGACCGCCCAGCGGGCCGACGAACTGGCCCGGGATGTTGGTGAACAGCACGCCGATCAGCGCCGCCACCCACCAGGCGGTCATGCCCCGCCAGTTCCAGCCGTGCGCGAACCAGTAACGGCCGCCGCGCTGACGGCGGTTGAAGACCTGCAGGGCGTCGGGGTCGTACCAGCCGCGTCGGGTCCAGTAGCCCAGCATCATCACGACCATCCACGGCGTGGTGCAGGTGATGATCATGGTCGCGAAGGTCGAGATCGACCGCACGAGGTCGAGGCCGAACCGTCCGACGAAGATGAACGCGATCGACAACGCGCCGACCAGCAGCGTCGCCTGCACCCGCGACAGCCGCGGGAACACCGAGGAGAAGTCGAGCCCGGTCCCGTACAACGCGGTCGTCCCCGTCGCCATGCCGCCGATCAGCGCCAGCAGACACACCGGCAGGAAGTACCAGCCCGGTGAGATCGCCAGCAGCCCGCCCACGAAGTCGGGTGCCGCCGGATCGACGTACTCCGGAACCTTCGTGGCGATGATGCTCGCCGTCGCCAGGCCGAGGACGAACGGCAGCAGCGTCGCGAGCTGCGACAGGAACGCGGCGCCGATCACCCTGCGGCGCGGCGTGCCCGCCGGGATGTAGCGCGACCAGTCGCCGAGGAACGCCCCGAACGAGACGGGGTTGGAGAGCACGATCAGGGCCGCGCCGATGAAAGACGGCCAGAACAGCGACCGGGTCGCCGCGTCCGCGGAGTCCGTGAAGACGCCCGCGTACGACGGGTCGAAGTCGCCGGCGAAGGCGATCACGCCGATCAGGAAGAGCACGCTCGCCGAGGGCACGGCGATCTTGTTGACGAACAGCATGAAACGGAAGCCGTACACGCACACCGCGAGGACCAGGCCGGCGAACAGGGCGTACGCGACGACGTAGGACAGGGTGCCGCGGGTCAGGCCGAAGAGCCGGTGCGCGCCGCCGACCAGGGCGTCGCCGGAGCTCCACACCGAGATGGAGAAGAACGCGACGGCCGTCAGCAGGGACAGGAACGAGCCGACCACGCGGCCGTGCACACCGAGGTGCGCGGAGGACGAGACGGCGTTGTTGGTGCCGTAGACCGGTCCGAACACCGCCATGGGGCACAGGATCAGCGCGCCCGCGACGACCCCGAGGAGCGTGGCCGCGAGGCCCTGCCAGAAGGAGAGGCCGAACAGGATCGGGAAGGCGCCCAGGAGGCAGGTGGAGAAGGTGTTGGCGCCGCCGAAGGCCAGGCGGAACAGGTCCAGCGGGGTCGCGCTGCGCTCGGCGTCGGGGATGCGGTCGACGCCGTGGCTCTCGACCTCGGTCAAGGAGGGAGCGGGGGAGGGGAGTTCGGGCTGTGGGGACTGTGGTGGCTGAGGAGGCTGTGGTGACTGTGGGGGCACAGGAAGGCTCCAGCGTGGGCGGGGCGATGGAGCGCGTTGTGGCGCGGCGGGGCCGACGGCGGTGTCTGCCGCTGGGGTGTGCGGGCAGTGCGGATGCCGTCCTCTCAGGGATCAGCAGACGGTACGGCGTCGCACAAGATCCGCACCAGAGGACGGTTCATCCATCTTCGGTGCCGTGAGTGGACGAAACCTCCATCACTCGTTGTCCTGGGGAGCCTCCTCCGGCTCCGCGTCCGGCCCTTGCGCCCGCACCCGCTGCACGTTCTCCAGGGACTCGCGCAGCTCGGTGAGCCAGTCGTCGGTGTGCCGCTGGACCAGTCGTACGCACCAGGCCAGGGCCTCACTGCGGCTGCGGGCGACCCCGCCGGCGATCAGGGTGTCGAGGACCTGACGCTCGGGCTGGCGCAGCCGGGTCATCACAGGCGCGGCCACATGTGTGAACAGGGCACGCTCCGCACCGCACTCCACACCCCAGGAGACCTTGCGGCGGAACCGGTGTTCGGCGTCGCGGGCCACTCCGATCCGGGTGTCCCGGGTGCGCTCCCGGAACTCCTGGATCCGGCCCTCCACGGCCGCTTCTCGCTCGGCGGCCGGGGCGCCCTCGGCCAGGTGGGGTGCGGGGATGCGGCCGATCACGGTGATCTCCTCGCGGTCGACCGTCACCTCGGTCAGCTCCTCGAAGAGGTCGTCGGGCAGGCGGCCGGCGAACCAGCCGCGCAGCTTCTCTCGTTGCTCGCTGGTAATCATGTAATGACGATTACTCCGTTCTTCCATGAACACAAGGGGGTCCGGGCGGGTCGACCGACGGCCCAACCGGAATGTTTCAGGCCTATTAATGAGCGTGCGCAATCCGGCCACTCGGCGTCTTGGAACGATCAAGAACCGCCAACTTCCGGCGTTGGAACGTTCGAACTCCGTTACTTCACGCCACTGATTCAACACGCAAGGTTACTGAAACACGTGGTGTCGATGTGAGTTTCGGCGGCGGACTCGGCAGACTCCCGCTCGTCGCTCCGGCACCGATCGCGTCGGAGCCGACACACCCCCGAATCAAGCGGAAGGATGCACACAATGCGGAACACCGCGCGCTGGGCAGCGACCCTCGCTCTCACGGCCACCGCCGTCTGCGGACCCCTGACCGGATCCGCCCTCGCCGCCCCGGACGCCGCCCTCGCCTCTCTCTACGCCCCCTCGGCGCTGGTGCTCACCCTGGCCCACGGCGACAGCGCCACCCTCACGACCCCGGTGCGCGCCGTCACCCTGAGCTGCGCTCCGACGCCCTCCGGTACCCATCCCGACGCCGCCTCCGCGTGCGTCGAACTGCGCAGTGTGGCCGGGAACTTCGATGCCCTGAGGAGTAGAGACGGCGTGCTGTGCACCAAGCAGTACGACCCCGTGATCGTCACGGTCGAAGGGGTCTGGCAGGGCCAACGCGTCTCCTATGAGCGCACCTTCAGCAACGAGTGCGTGAAGGGCTCCTACGGGACAAGCCTCTTCGCGTTCTAGGACCGGGATCGCGCGGTCCCCGTGCAGTTCGGCAGAGGCTCGCGGATGGGGAGTGCGAGCCGTGCCGAGGGGCCTCTTGCGATCTCGCACCGGGGGTCGGCCGGGCGGAGTGGGGCCGCCCGGCCGACACCTCGTAACGCTCCGGGATCCTTCGGATCCCGGATTGTCACGGCAATGATCCCGCCTCGGACGATTCCGGCGGGATCATTCGTCTTCCCCGGGGACTCCGGGCAAGGGCGGGAAGCGACCCAGCAGGCCCGCCCCGCGCAACAGCCGCCGCAACCGCTGGGCGTCGGACACGACCCGCAGGCGCCCGCCGCGGTCCCGGGCGCGGGTCTCGGCCCGGCACAGGACGCGCAGCCCCGAGCAGTCGAAGAAGTCGACCCCTCGCAGATCGACCAGCACATCCGGCTCCGGCCGCCCCGTCGCCGCGTCCAGATGCTCGGCGACCAGCGCCGCCGTCGCCAGATCGACCTCACCCAGGACCTCCACCACCGTGAACGGGCCGCATCTCCGGGTGCGGGCATGGGCGTTCGCCGGCGGCGGCACGGGCCGGGAAGAGTCCGCGGCCATACTCTCCGTCGGATGGGGGGCGCGGTCGTCGGCGTCCGGCGTCATGTCCGCTCCACCTCGGCAGGGGGCGCATTTGATCAGGGTTGTTACCCGGAGGCGGGCGTGAGCATCCCTGCGGTGCCGCGTGCAAGATCTGGTTCACTCGACCTGGTGAATTCCGCCGGTAACGGTTGACTTGTCGTCTGACTCTTCGTCCGGCCGCCTCACCGATCCTTGGTCCGGTCGCGATGGCTGGTGTCGCACCAGGGATAGCGACGGCTGCGACGGCAGGTGCACAGGGCGACGCGGAAGCGGTCGGAGACGACGATCGTGCCGTCCTCCAGCTCCACCTCGACCGGCCCCTCCACCAGGACAGGGCCCTGGCGCTGGACCTTGATCCGGCGCGGTTCGTCAGACGGGGACTTCGGCACGAACGACCACCAGCTCTTCCTTCTGATCCCGGCCCGCCACCAGACTGCGCTCCCGCAGCCACCCCTCCCGCGACCGCAGCACGGGCCCGAACGGGATCACGCGGCGCCGCGTCACGGATGCCTTCAAGCCCGACCCGCGCAGATGCGCCAGCGTCCGGTCGGGGCAGCTGAGCGACGAGTGCACGACCAGGAGGACACCGCCGGGACGCAGCAGGGCGGGAGCCTCCCGGCAGATCCGGTCGAGGACGAGCCGGCCGTCCCGGCCCGCGTCCCAGGACCGGGCGGCACCGCGCGGCACGTGGTCCGTGCCCGGCGTGGGCACATACGGCGGATTGGCCAGGATGAGGTCGAAGGACTGCCCCCGCACCGGGGCGAAGAGGTTGCCGTGCCGGATGCGGACCGGGAGCCGGGCCAGCCGGGCGTTCAGCCGTGCCGTGCACACCGCGCGCCAGGACACGTCCACCGCGGTCACCCGCGTGCCGCGCCGGGCGGCCTCGATGGCCAGCGCGCCCGAGCCGGTCCCCACGTCGAGGACGTCCGCGCCGTCCGGCAGCGGTTCGTCACGCAGGGCCCCGACCAGCAGGTCGGTGTCCTCCTGAGGGGTGTACACGCCCGGTGGTACCAGTGTTTTCACCAGCCCCGGGTACCCGGGCATTCAGGAACTAAGGGGTATTTCGGATCGCGGGGGCGTGTGGAGCGACGTCCGTCCCGCGCGCCAGGCGCCCAGCAGCCGGTCGGCGAAGCGGTCCTCCAGATATCCGGTGACGTCGATTCCGAAGGCGACGTCGGGAGCGAGATGCGGTTCCTCGGCGAGCAGACCCCCGATGACGTCGTGCCGTACGACCTGCTCGTGCACCGCGTCCGCCTCGACATGCTCGTCGTAGAAGTGCTCGGCGGCGGGCCCGGCGCCCGTGCGGCGCATCGCCTCGGCCAGCCGTCGGGAGGCCGGCGACGAGGTGATCTCCACCGCCGCGAAATGGCCGACGAGCGCTCCGCGCAGCGCCCGGTGCAGTCCGAGCAGGGACATCAGGTTGACCGTGGCCAGGGCTTCCGCGGCCCCCTCGTCGAGATAGTGCCCGTACGTCGTGTCCAGGCCCAGGTCCGCCATCAGGTCGGCGAAGAGGCGTGCGTGGATGCGGTCGGTGCGGCCGCCGCCGTACTCGTCGAACTCCACCGCCGCCATGCCGGACTTGGCCCTGCCCCACAGCCGGGGCAGTACCCAGGCGTGCGGGTCCGCCTCCTTGAGGTGGTACAGGGAGCGCTGGGCCGCGTACTCGCGCACCTGCCACAACTCGCCCTCGGCGGAGAGATGGTGGCTGACGCCGGTGCCGTCGACGGGTTCGACGAGGAGGTCGGCCAGCGCGTCGTCGACGCTGTCGTGGACGGGCACGTCCGCGCGCAGGGCGGTGAGAAAGCGGTGCTCCAGCGCCGCGCGGACGCGCAGCAGGTCCGGGTCCCACTCAAGGGCCTCGGGCACCCCCGCGAATCCGCGGTAGTGCAGTTCGTAGCAGAGATAGAGGGCCAGCTGGAGATCGTCGCCGTAGACGGGCGCGCCCGCGACGTCCTGGCTGCCGGGCGGTGCGCCCGTGCCCCGCAGGTACTCCGCGACGGAAGCGGACACGGGGCCGCGCGCGGACGGCAGCCGCGGTCCTTCGCCGTCGTGTGCCCCCGGGGCGTCGTGTGCCATGGCTGCCGAGTACCCGTGGGGCGCCTGTGCACCCGCGCGCGTGTGTTGCGCTCGTACCGGACCGGCTGGGCCATGGCCGGGCCGGCAGTACCTGGCCGGTGCCTCGGGCGGAGGCCCGTGGGGGACGGTCAGGCAGGCCCAGCCCGGTCAGGCCTGGTCAGGCCACGTCACTCGCCCTCGAACTCCTCCTTCGCTCGGCGGACTCCGCGGTGCCGTCGGTGGTGCTCAGTTGTTCGCCTGCGCGATCCTCAGCGGCACCGGCTCGGGTGGAGTGCTCTCCTCCTCAGGGCGCGACACCTCCGCCCACCAGCCGGCGCCGTCCTCTATGTGCCGCAGCATGATCCCTTCGCGGATCGCCCACGGGCAGATCGTGACCGCGCGGAGCCCGGTCAGCTTCATCGAGGTGTGTGCCACCACCGCGCCGGCCAGGCTCTGTGCGGCGCGCGGCGCGGAGATGCCGGGGAGCAGGGCGCGTTCGGAGGCGGTCAGCGCGGAGAGGCGGTCGACGGCCTCGCGCAGGTCCGAGCGCGCCAACTGCCGTTCCACGAACGGCCCGTGACGCCCGGCCGCGGCCCCGCACAACCGGCCCAGCTGCTGGAACGTACGTGAGGTGGCCGCCGCCGTGCGTGGTCCCTCCCAGCGGATCCGGGCCGCCACGTCCCGCAGTTGGTGGCGGACCTTGCGGCGCAGGGCGCGTACCCCCGCGGTCGTCGGCGGGTCCTCGCCGTCGAGGAACTCATGGGTCAGCCGTGCCGCGCCGAGCGGCAGCGACGCCACGAAGTCGGGTAACCGGCCGCGCCCGAAGGCCACTTCGAGCGAGCCGCCGCCGATGTCCAGCAGTGCGAGCGGCCCCGACCGCCAGCCCATCCACCGTCGCGCTCCGAGAAACGTCAGCTCGGCCTCCACCTCGCCCGGCAAGGTGCACAGCGGCACCCCCGTCCGCGTCCGCACGGCGCGCAGCACGTCCCGGCGGTTCGGGGCGGCGCGCACCACGGCGGTCGCGAAGGCCAGGGGAGCGGTCGCGCCCCACCGCAGCGCGGTCCGGTCCGCCGCCGCGACCGCGTGCACCAGCCGCTCGACGGCTTCCTCGGGAACGGCCTCCCCGGGTCTGACCTGCTCCGACAGCCTCAGTCGCCACTTGGCGGTATGGACCGGCAGTGGAGCTCCGCCCTCCGCATCAGCCACGACCAACCGGACCGTGTTCGACCCCACATCCACGACGCTGATTCGCATACGACCCCGGTACCCGATTCCCGGTCGGGGCAACGGAAACAGCTCCTGTGCGCCGCCGTCACGACGCGAGCGCCGTACCCGAACCCGCGAAGAGGGGCCGCCGTCTCCCTGTGGACGGCGGCCCCTCTTCGCGGGTGGGTCGGGCGGTCGGTCGGTCGGTGCGGACGGTCACATGTGGACGACCGGTGCGGCGGACGCGTCCTGCTGCGGCACCCCGCGACGGAAGAGCACGAAGGCGATCAGGGCGCCGGCGGCGAAGAAGCCCGCCGACCACCAGAAGGCGGTGGTGTAGCTCTCGATCGTCGCCTGGGCTTGCACCAGCTTGCTGGTGGCGTCACGACCGGCGAGGTAGTCCGTCGCGGCGCTCGCGGCGAGCGTGTTGAGCAGCGCGGTACCGATCGAACCGCCCACCTGCTGCATCGCGTTGACCGTGGCGGAGGCGACACCCGCGTCCTCGGCCGCCACCCCGCCGGTGGCCAGCTGCATGGCGGGCGGCATGACCATGCCGAGGCCGACGCCGACGATGATCAGCTGCGGCAGTACCGCGGTCGTGTAGTCCGAGCCGATGCCGATTCCGGTCAGCCAGGCCATACCGGCGGTGGCGATCGCGAAGCCCAGCGGCAGGACGACCTTGGGGCCGAGTCGCGGCACCAGGACTGTGGTGCCGATCTGCGCCATCACCATCAGCGCCGCGACCATCGGCAGGAACGCGACCCCTGTCTTCGTCGGGCTGAAACCCAGGTTGATCTGGAGGTAGTAGGTCAGGAAGAGGAACACGCCGAACATTCCGGCGCCGGTGATCAGCACGGTCAGGAACGAGGCGGCGCGGTCCCGGTCGAGCAGGATCCGCAGCGGCAGCAGCGGGTGCGCGGCCCGGGTCTGCCACCAGGCGAACGCCGCCAGCAGTACGCCGCCGGCCAGCAGGAAGCCCCAGGTCTCGGGCGAACCCCAGTCATGCGTCTCGGCGTTGGAGAAGCCGTAGACCACGGCGAACAGTCCGGTGGCGACCAGGATCGTGCCCGGCACGTCCAGCTTGGAGTCGACGGCGTCGCGGTGGTTGCTCAGCAGCAGCCAGCCGCCCACGAAGGCGAGGGCCGCGATGGGCACGTTGACGTACAGCGTCCAGCGCCAGTCGAGGGCGTCGGTCAGCACACCGCCGAGCAGCAGGCCCACCGCGCCACCGGCACCGGCGATGGCACCGTAGACGCTGAACGCGCGGGCCCGCTCCCGGGCGTCGGTGAACGTCGTGTTGAGCAGCGAGAGCGCGGCGGGTGCGAGCAGCGCGCCGAAGGCACCCTGGAGAGCACGCGCGATGACCAGCATCTCGAAGCCGGTCGCGGCGCCGCCCAGTACGGACGCGCCCGCGAAGCCGACGACGCCGACCAGGAAGGCGGGCTTGCGGCCGAAGAGGTCCGCTATCCGGCCGCCGAGCAGCAGCAGGGACGCGAACGCCAGCGCGTAGGCGGTGACGATCCACTGCCGGCTGCCGTCGGAGAAGCCGAGGTCGGCCTGGGCCGAGGGCAGGGCGATGTTCACGATCGTGGCGTCCAGCACCACCATCAGCTGTGCGACGGCGATGATCGCGAGGATCCACCACCGCTTCGTCGAGGCCGCCGCCGACGGCGCCTCGACGGCGCCCTCACGGGCGCTGTCCGTCAGTGTCTTCTGGGGCATCGGGATTCAACTCCAGGGAAAGTCGGGCGAAGGTAATGCGGAGGTAAACGAAACTGTTTCGTTCACTTCGAGGAGACTAGACCCTCCGCGAGCGAAACGGCAACGTTTCGAAACGTATTCGGCTCGAATTCCTTGACGGGCATATAACTGGTGATGCATATTGGCTGCTATGGCCGACGCCTCGCTCTGGACCGCCCTCGCCGATCCGCACCGACGGGCCATCATCGCGCTGCTCCTGGAGCGGCCCCGGCCCGTCGGGGAGATCGTGGAGGCATGCGGGCTGAGCCAGCCGAGCACCTCCAAGCACCTCAAGGTGCTGAGGGAGGCGGGCCTGGTGCGGGTCCGGCAGGACGCGCAGCGCCGCGTCTACGCCCTGGCACCCGCGCCCATCGCCGAGCTCGACGCCTGGCTGGCCCCGTACCGCAGGCTCTGGAACACGAGCCTGGACAAGCTGGGCCGTCGGCTCGACGAGGCGCCGGACGATCCCGAGGAACCCGTCACGAAGGACTGATCCCCATGACCGCCGACCTCACCGGCACCTATCTGACCCTGGACGACGGTCGCCCGGCCGTCCGCTTCAGCCGCACCTACGACCACCCCGTCGAGCGGGTCTGGCGGTTCGTGACCGACGTCGACGAACTCGCCCACTGGTTCCCGTCCCGCGCCGAGATCGAGCTGCGCCCCGGCGGCACGATCAGGTTCGGCGGCGACCCGAACACGGAGGACTCCACGGGCCGCGTCATCGCCGTCGACGAGCCCCGCCACCTGTCCTTCGAGTGGGGCGGCGACGAGCTCCACTTCGACCTGGAGTCCCTGGGCGACGGGCGCACCCGTTTCACCCTCACCAACGTCCTCGTCGCCGAGAACACCGCCGCGCGCAACGGCGCCGGCTGGGAGGTGTGCCTGACCGCCCTCGACGCACACGCGCGCGGGGAGCGATTCGAGGGGCCGCACGCCGGGGCCGAGGCGCCCTGGAAGGGCCTCTACGACGGCTATGTCGCCGCCGGTTTCCCCTCGGGCGCCCCGATCCCGGGCGTGGACGCCTGACGGATCGGTCCGACTGATCGGTCTGACGGATGGGCCTGAAGATCAGCCTGGCGGTTCAGGCCATCTGGCGGCGCACCAGCTCGTGCAGCCGACCGTTCGTGTCCGCGAGCAGCTGTGCGGGCGGGCCCTGCTGGGCGACCTTGCCGTCCTCCATCACGATCACGCGGTCGGCGTCCAGCACCGTGGACAGACGGTGCGCGATGACGATGCGGGTGGCGTTGAGCGCCTTGGTCGACTCGATGACCGTGCGCTGCGTCTCGTTGTCGAGGGCGCTGGTCGCCTCGTCGAAGAAGAGGATGCGCGGCCGGCGGATCAGCGCCTGGGCGATCATCAGCCGCTGCCGCTGGCCGCCGGAGATCGCGCCGCTGCCGGAGACGATGGTGTGCAGCCCCATCGGCATCCGCTTGATGTCCTCGGCGAGCCCGGCCATCTCGGCCGCCGCCATCGCCTCCTCCGGCGTGTACGGCTCGGTGCCGCAGATGACGTCGAGGATCGAGCCGGTGAACGGCTGGGCGTGCTGCAGCACCACCCCGCACTGCCGCCGCACGGCCGACTGGTCCAGCGCCGACAGATCCTGACCGTCGTACAGGACACTGCCCGAGACCGGCTTGTCGAAGCCGATCAGCAGCCTGAGCAGCGTCGACTTGCCGCAGCCACTGGGGCCGACGATCGCCACGAACTCGCCCGGCCGGACGTCGAAGGACACGTCGTCGAGGACCAGCGGGCCGTCGTCGGAGTACCGGAAGGACAGCCGGCGCGCCTCGATCGAACCGGTCAGCGGACCCGGCCGGGTGCTCGCCGTGCGCACCTCCGGCGTGGCCTCCAGCACCGGCTTGATCTCCTCGAACAGCGGCAGCGCGGCCACCGCCGACACGAACGAGCCCGTCAGCTGGGTGACCGAGGTCAGCAGCATCGTCACCGAGGTGTTGAAGGTGAGGAACGCGGCCGCCGACATCGTTCCGCGAGCCGGACCAGCCAGCAGCATGAACATCAGCAGCGTGCACACGGGCAGGTACACGGCGCCCATCACTGTGGTGAGGTTCTTGATGCGCCCCACCTTCTGCTGGAGCTCACGGCTGCGCGCGAACTGTGCAGCCCAGGCCGCGTACGCGTAGTTCTCGGCCGCCGCGACCCGCAGCTTCGGCAGGCCGCGCAGCGTCTGGAACGCCTGGTTGTTCAGCTTGTTGCTGAGCACCACCAGCCGCCGCTGCCAGCGCACCTGCCACAGCCCGAGCCCGAGGAACACGCCCGCGATGACGACGAGCATGCCGATCGCAGCCAGCGCCATCGGCACGCTGTACCAGAACAGCAGCGCCAGGTTCATCGCGCCGACCGTCACCGACGACGCGACGACCGGACCCACTCCGGCCATCAGGCGGCGGATCGCGCTGATCCCCATGGCCTGACTGGCCAGTTCGCCGGTCGAGCGCTCGGTGAAGAACTTCGTGGGCAGCCGCAGCAGCCGGTCCCACAGGGCCGGTTGGAGCGTCGCCTCGATACGGCCCTCAAGGCGCAGGATCGTCAGGTTCTGCAGCAGCATGAACGCCGCGGCCACGACACTGCTGATCATCACGGCCAGACAGAACTGCACGATCAGCCCGGTCTGGGCCTTCGGCACGAACTCGCCCAGCACCTTGCCGGTCGCGATCGGCACCAGCGCCCCGATGGCCACCGTGACCAGTCCGCTGACCAGGAGGTTCGTCAGATCACCGCCCGTGCCCCGCATGCTGAACCGCAGCAGCCTCAGCGGGCTGGGCGCGCGGTCGGGCAGCGGCCGGTAGAACATCACCGCACGCGGCTCGAACTCCTCCGCGTTGGCCTTCTCGATCGGCGTCTCACGACCGGTCGCCGGATGGACGGCGACATAGCCGCCGCGCCGCCACAGCAACGCCACCGGCGCACCCGACAGGGCCCGATGGCCCACCAGCGGCCCTACGTTGTCCCGCCACCACCGCCCGTCCAGCCGTACGGCCCGGGTGCGCACGCGCGACGCGATGGCCACCCGCTCGACCGGGTCGAGCCGGTCGCTCTCGGTGCCGCTCTGCGCGGGCTCGGCCAGCGTGATCCCGGCCGCCTGGGCGACCAGCTTGCAGGCGGCGTGGGTGGCGTCCGCGTCGGCGGCCGTCGTCCGCTTGTCGCCGCGCTTGCCGATGGACGCCAGCAGCGTCTGGTCGGCCTGCGCGCGCACCGCCTCGCCGGCCTTGATGCCCGCCGCGGTGCGCGTCTCGTGGGTGCGTTCCAGCTGCTCGATCCACCGGTCCAGCGTGGTCAGCAGGCGGTACTGCTGGTCCACCATGGACTGCCAGACCGCCGGGTCCATCAGGAGGTCGGCGGCCGCCTCCGCGCCGTACAGCGAGCCGTACTGCACACTGCCGGGCGGGACCTGCATCCAGAAGACGTCGTCGTCGGTCACCTCCGCGGCGCGCTCGGTGGCCATCGGTGCCTGGAAGAGGATGGAGAGACTGCGGCCGACGCCGAGCGCGAGGGCGTACTCCAGCGGGCTGGTCTGCGGCGGGACGTACTGCGGGTTGCCGTACTCGTCGTAGGACCAGGTCTGGGTGTTCGCGGGCTGGTACAGCTCGCGCAGCCCGATGCGGTGTACGACGCAGTCCCGCAGCGGTCGGGCCACCAGCGTGTGCTGCGGTCCGGCGACCGGGCCCAGCAGCAGCGAGCCCGCCTCCAGCCGGCCGAGGTGGTGCCAGTGGCCCTGCTGTCCGGCGTCGACCGCGAACAGGTCCACGGCACCGGACGCGACCAGCCACAGCACCTGCGGGCCTTCGAGGTCGAGCCGGTTGAAGCCCGCGCAGTCGATGCGCGTGCCCATCTGACCCAGCGCGTTGAGAACGAGGTCGCCCTCGTGGACGGAGGTCATCTCACCGCTCCTTGACCAGCGCCGCGTACGCGCCACCGCGCGCCACCAGCTCCTCGTGCCGCCCGCGCTCGACGATCGTGCCGTGCTGGAGTACGACGATCTCGTCGCTGTCGCGCACGGTGCTGAGCCGGTGCGCGATCACCACACAGGCACAGCCGCGCTTGCGCAGGTTGTCCATCACGACCTGCTCGGTCTCGGCGTCCAGCGCGCTCGTCACCTCGTCGAGGACCAGGATGCTGGGGCGGCGCACCAGCGCCCGCGCGATCTCCAGACGCTGGCGCTGCCCGCCGGAGAAGTTGCGGCCGTCCTGCTCCACCTTGCTCTGGATGCCGCCCGGGCGGCGCATGACCACGTCGTACAGCGCCGCGTCACGCAGGGCGTCCACCACCGCGTCGTCCGGGATGGACGGGTCCCACAGCGCCACGTTGTCGCGGATCGTGCCCTCGAAGAGGAACACCTCCTGGTCGACGAAGGAGACGGAGGCGGCGAGCGCGCCGCGCGGGATGTCCTCGATGCGCTGGTCGTCGATGCGGATGACGCCCTCCCAGGGGGCGTACAGGCCCGAGATCAGCCGGGAGACCGTCGACTTGCCGCTGCCGGAGCCGCCGACCAGGGCCACCTGCTGGCCGGGGCCCACCGTCAGGTCGAAGCCGGTCAGCAGCGGCTTGTCGAGGGGGCTGTAGCCGAAGGTGATGTTCTGGAGTTCGACGTGCCCGTGCAGGCGGCGCGTCGACTCGCCGGTACCTGCACGGCCGTAGAGCGGGTCCGCCTCGAAGTTCTCGACGTCCTTCAGGCGGGCCACGTCCGCGGCGAAGTCCTGGATGCGGCCGGCGACGCCGTTCAGTCGGGTGATCGGGGCGGTGAAGCGGGTGACCAGGGCCTGGAAGGCGACCAGCAGGCCGACGGATATGCCGCCCTCGACCGCGCGCATGCCGCCGATCCAGAGGATGAGCGCGCTGTTGAGCGTGGCGAGCGTCGGCGCGACCACGCCCAGCCAGGCGCTCGGCACGCCGAGGCGCTGCTGCTCCTCCAGCGTGGTGGCGTGCTGTCCCGCCCACTTGCGGAAGTAGCCGTCCTCGCCGCCGGTCGCCTTCATCGTCTCGATCAGCTGGAGGCCGGTGTACGCGGTGTTGGTGAGCCGGGCGCTGTCCGCGCGCAGTTTCGCCGTACGGGTCGCGCGCAGGCGGATGACGACGCGCATGGCGACGATGTTCAGCAGCGCGACGCCGATGCCGACGAACGTGAGCTGCGGGTCGTAGGTGTAGAGGAGGATCGCGTAGAGGACGACCACCACCGCGTCCACGCCCGCCGCCGCGAGGTCGCGGGCCAGGGTCTCGGACACCGCGTCGTTCGACTGGAGGCGTTGCACCAGGTCGGCCGGGCTGCGCTGGGAGAAGAAGGTCACCGGCAGCCGCAGCAGATGCCGCAGGAAGCGGGCGCTGGAGAGGGTGGAGGAGATGATGCGGCCGCGCAGCAGGTTCGCCTGCTGGAGCCAGGTCAGCACGAGGGTGAGCGCGACGCAGGTTCCCATGGACGCGAACAGCACGCCCAGCAGGGAGGTCTGGCCGCCGATGAGGAACATGTCGATGTAGGTGCGGCTCAGTGCGGGCACCGCCGCGCCGACCACCACCAGGAGCAGGCTCGCCAGGACGGCGGCGGGCATCGTGCCCGCGGTCCCGCGCAGCCGGGCCGGCATCGCGCCGAGCACGCCCGGCTTGCGCCCGCCCTTGCTGAAGTCCTCGCCGGGCTCCATCACCAGGACGACGCCGGTGAAGCTGCCGTCGAAGTCCTCCATGGGCACGAAACGGCGGCCCTTGGCGGGGTCGTTGATGTAGACGCCGCGGCGGCCGAAGCGGCGACCCATGCCGTCGTAGACGACGTAGTGGTTGAACTCCCAGAACAGGACGGCCGGGGTCTTCACCTCGGCGAGGGCGGCCGTGTCCATCTGCATGCCCTTGGCCGTCAGCCCGTAGCTGCGGGCCGCCTTCAGCAGATTGCTGGCGCGCGAGCCGTCGCGGGAGACGCCGCACGCGATGCGCAGCTCCTCCAGCGGGACATGGCGGCCGTAGTGGCCGAGCACCATCGCGAGGGAGGCGGCGCCGCACTCCACGGCCTCCATCTGGAGCACGGTGGGCGTGCGGACGGTCTTCGACCTGCCCTTGGGCACCGGGCGCTTCGGCGGGGCGGCGCGGCGCCTGCTGCCGCGGGTCTCCTGTGCGGTGCTCACGGCAGCAGCCAATCGACGGGACGCTCGTCGGCCAGCTCGATCGAGGCTTCGGCCATGGTCATGGAGGTGAGGGAGAACGGCGGCCCGTCCGTGGACGACCACTTGTAGCCGCTCTTCGTGCTCGCCTTCCGGTCCAGCTGGACCAGCACGGCGACCGGCCTGCCGTCCTTGGTGAACTGCTCGCCCAGCTGGTTGTCCCCGAGGAACGCGGCGATCTGCTGCGCCGACTGCGCCGAGCGGTCCACCGACTTCACATGGCCGCGCAGGACGCCGTACTCCTGGGTGGGCACGGAGGAGACCGTGAGGTCCACTGCCGCCTTGTCGGGGATGGAGGCCGCGTTCCCGGCGGGCACGTACACCGTCGCGTACAGCGCGTCCTTGGTGTGGGCGACCTTCTCCACGGCGGCGACGTTCGCGCCGGTGGAGATGATCTGCCCGATGGTGGCGGCGAGCGCGGTGACCCGGCCCGCGGCGACCGTACGGACGACCGTTTCGCCCTTGGCCGTACGGACCTTCAGTACGGGCGAGTTCGCCGGGAGCCGCTGGCCCTGCTCGGCGAGGACCGCGGTGACCTGGCCGGCGACCGGGCTCTGCAGGATGTAGCTGCCCTGCCCGTGGGTGAGGATGGCGGGCGCGCCGACCGTGGAGGCGACCGAACCGGTCACCGCCCACACGGAGGCGGCGGCCATGACGACCACCGTCACGGAGAGCACCAGCCAGCCCTGGGGGCGGGCGAAACGCACCGGAAGGTCGAGCTCCTCCGGTGACTGGAGCTTGGCGAGGGCCTGTTGGCGGAACTGCACGGAACTTTCCCTCACCTGAGGATGAGTGGAGACCGGCGCGCGTGGGCCGGCCGTGATGCGGGGCGGTGCCGGATTGTTTTCCGGCACCCGAAGAGCCCCGGAACCGGGGAACGGCTCCGGGACTCAGCGGTGCAAAAAGGCGCGATCAGAGACCGGCGACCAGACCCGAGACCGGGGCGGTGTTCAGGCCGGTGACACCCTCCACGGTGCCGACGACCGTGTCGACCAGGCCGGAAACCGGGGCGATGCCGTTGACAGCGTCGAGGGCACCGTTCACGGCGTTGACCTGCAGGCCGCCGGAGACGTTGTCGAGCTCGGCGTCGGAGATCTCGACGGTCGCAACCTGGGGGGTGGAGTTCATGATGGAACTTCCCTTCCTAATGGGTATTTCACAAGGGGGAGCGGCCCCCTCTGGGGACAGATGACGGCCGCGACCGCAGGCACCCGGCGCCCGTTTCCGGAAGCCGTGGACGGCCCCTGCGGTGCGATGGATCAAAGCACGCTGCGGGTACGGGCTTCCAATCAAACTCCGTGCTCACCAGGGCACTTTGGTCCAGGCCGCACCGATCCGTGCAGACGCGGGCACGTCTTGTCGGCGACTTCTTCACATGCGTCACAGCATCGGCTCGGACGTCCTGTTGCATCCGCCCGGCGGGCCTTCGGGCGATGCGGTGGCGAAAGCGACACTCCCGCCTCAAGGGGGTGACCGTCGGTAGCTCGCTTGTGCAGAAGCCCGGCGCACGGTGACTTCGTTGAGTATTGAATGTGCAGATTCCCTGGAGTCGAGATTCCGCTCGGGATTCTCAACCGACCGTTACTGATCGGTAGCGGATCGTGTCAGCCCAGAAGTGCGTACACCGTGCTCGCTCGGGCGGCGATCTCGCCCGACCCCTCATCGGTCATCACGATGTCGGCGAACGCCATCCGGCGGCCCAGCTTGGTGACAACCGCTTCGATCAGGACATCCGAACCGATCACCGCGCGCTGGAACGACGTCGACTGCTGCACCGTCGTCATCGGCCCGTAGGCCCCGCGCGCCGCCGACACGGCGATCACGGTGGCGGTGTCGGCGGCCGCCATCAGGGCCTGCCCCGACAGAGCGCCGCCCTCCCGGGCCAGCTGTTCCGACCAGGGCATGCGCAGGATCGCGCGCCGCTCCTCCACCGCCTCGACGGACAGGCCCAGGGCGAGGACCCAGGGGGCGAAGTTGGCGGAGAGGATCTTGTCGGCTTCGGCGGTGGTCATCGTCATATGGGGGATTGTTCCCGCCGCCGGGACGTCCGACGCGGTCCTTGGCCGATTCGGTGTTTCGAGTGGGGCGCGCGAAAACGGAATTGAACGCCCCGTGCGACCCGTGCGTACCAACTGCCAACCAGGCGCCCCGAAAAGCCGCCGGACGAACGGCGGCACAGACCCCGTCCCCCAGGAGGTCGAGAAGTTTGAGTCACAAGCGAATTCCGAAGCGCAAGGCCGCGATAGCAGCGGGCAGCGTGGTGGCGCTCGGAGCGGCCGCGATCCTGCTGCCGAACGCCAACGCGTCGCAGGACGGCACGTCGGACGACGCCGCCGCCCCCAAGACCCTGAAGTCGGCGGACGCGTCGGATCTCGCCTCGCAGCTCTCGGGCCTGCTCGGCGACGCCTTCGCCGGTTCCTACTACGACTCCAAGAGCCAGCAGCTCGTGGTCAACGTCGTCCCCGGCGACAACAACAACGTGATCGTCCAGGCGAAGAAGGCGGGCGCGAAGGTCCGCGAGGTCGAGAACAGCCTGAGCGAGCTCGCGTCCGGTGCGCAGACCCTGAAGTCCGAGGCGACCATCCCGGGCACCGCGTGGGCCGTCGACCCCAGAACGAACAAGATCCTCGTCACCGCCGACTCCACCGTCACCGGCGACAACTGGGACCAGCTGGAGTCGACCGTCCAGAGCCTCGGCTCCGGCATGGCGACCATCAAGAAGTCGGCCGGCACCTTCAAGACCTTCCTCTCCGGCGGCGACGCCATCTTCGCCGGCGGCTCACGCTGTTCCACGGGCTTCAACGTCACCGCGGGCGACGGCTCCCCCGCCTTCCTGACCGCCGGTCACTGCACGCTCGCAGGCAACGAGTGGTCGGACGCCGAGGGCGGTCAGCCGATCGCCACCGTCGACCAGTCCACCTTCCCCGGTGACGGCGACTTCGCGCTGGTCAAGTACGACGACCCGGCGACCGAGGCACCGAGCGAGGTGAACCTCGGCGACCAGACCCTCGCGATCAGCCAGGCCGCGGACGCCGAGGTCGGCCTCCAGGTCTTCCGGATGGGCAGCACCACCGGGCTCAGTGACGGTCAGGTCCTCGGCCTCGACGCCACCGTGAACTACCCCGAGGGCACGGTCACCGGACTCATCCAGACCGACGTCTGCGCCGAGCCCGGCGACAGCGGCGGTTCCCTGTTCACCCAGGACGGCCTGGCCATCGGCCTCACCTCCGGCGGCAGCGGTGACTGCACGGTCGGCGGCGAGACCTTCTTCCAGCCCGTGACCACCGCCCTGGAGGCGGTCGGCGCGACCCTCGGCGGCGACGCCGCCGGTGGCGCGGGTGCCGGTGAGGAAGCGGGCGCCGGTGAAGAGGCCGGTGCCGGTGAAGAGGCCGGTGCGGGCGAAGAAGCCGGTGCGGGCGAAGAGGCGGGTGCCGGTGAGGAAGCCGGGGCCGGTCAGGAAGCCGGGGCCGGTGAAGAGGTCGGCAACGGCAACGCCGACGGCACGGGCAACGGCCTCGGTGAGATCGTCGGCAACGGCGTCGGGAACTGACGCCCTGACACCGACCCACGGATCCGGGTGATCCGGACGGACGAGAACGTGGTCCGGCCCTCCGGCGGGAGGGCCGGACCGCTCCGTTTCCGGGCGTCAGTCCCGCGCCCGCAATAGCAACAGCGCCACGTCGTCGACCCGTTCCCGCCGCGCCGCGCTGTGCTGGACGAGCAGATCGGCCAGTTCGTCCAGGGGCCGTTCCCCGGCCTCGCTGAGCAGCTGCCCGAGTTCGGCGAGCGCGTCCTCGATGTCGACGCCGGGGGACTCGATCAGCCCGTCGGTGTAGAGGACGAGTACACAGCCGGGCGTGAGGTCGACCTCCGTCGTCGGATAGGAGGGCGATCCGTCGATGCCCAGCAGCGGGCCACCGGCGAGATCGAGCACCCGCACGCGGCCGTCCGGCCGTCTCAGCAACGGCGGCGGATGCCCGGCACGGGCCATCACCGCCCGCCCGTGCGCCGGATCGAGCCGTAGATACAGACAGCTGGCGAACAGGTCGGAGCCGAGGTCGAGCAGCAGCCGGTTGGTGCTGCGCATGACCTCCTCGGGGGCCTGACCCACGGTCGTGAACGCCCGTACCGCGGTGCGGAGCTGGCCCATCAGGCCGGCCGCGGTGACGTTGTGTCCCTGTACGTCCCCGATCACCGCCGCCGTCAGGCCCTGCTCCGTCGGCACCAGGTCGTAGAAGTCACCGCCGATGTCCATCCCCTGGGTGGCGGGCAGATAGCGCGCGGCCGCCTCGACGCCGGCCAGCGGCGGCAGCGAGTGGGGGAGCAGGGCGGCCTGCAGGCCGTGCGCCAACTGGTGCTTGGCGTCGTAGAGTTGGGCCCGCTCCAGGGCCTGCGCGATCAGCCCGCCGAGGCTGGTCAGGACCGCTCGTTCGTCCGCCGGGAACGGATGCGGTTCGGCGTAGGCGAGGACGCAGGTGCCGACCGGCCGGCCGGAGGCGATCAGCGGCAGATACGCCCAGGCCGCGAAGCCGTCGGCAGTCGCGCCCCGCGCCGGATACACGCGCTCCAGCTGCTGCCGGGAGTCGAAGAACGCGGGCACCCCCGTGCTCAGGACATGCGCGCCGGGGGTCCGCTCGGCCAGCGGCAGCCCGTCGAACCGCTCCACGATCCGCGGATCCGGGTATCCGCGGTGCCCGAGCACGTGCAGCCGGCCCGCCCGCGATCCCAGGACGACCAGTGCCTGGCTGCCGACGGCCGGGACGATCTCGTCCGCGACCAGCTGCACCACGTCCTGCACACCCGCCGCCTCGGTCAGCGCGCCGGCCAGGCTGAGCACCTGGGAGATGGTCACCAGCCGGCCCGGCGGGTCGTCCGGCCGTGGCCCGCGGCGCCCCATCTCCGCCACCGCTCGGGCCCTGCTGATCCGCACACTCAGACCGGTCGTGCTCGGATACATCCGGAACGACAGCCAGTCCCCGGGCGGGCGCAGCGCCACGAAGGAGGTGGTGTGCTGGCTCATCAGCGCGGCCCGGTAGCGGTCCTCGTACACGGGGTCGTTGAGCCAGGGCACCGACGCCCACAGCTGGTTGCCGAGCAGCCGGGTGACCGGGACGCCGATCAGCTCGGCCGCCGCGGGGTTGGCGAAACAGATCCGGCCGTGCAGATCGAGCGAGCACAGCCCGTACGGAAGCCGCGACACCATCCGCGCCGCCTCCACCGTGCCGAGCGTGCCGGCGGCGCCGCTGAACGCCGGCCCGGCGATGAGATCGGGCTCCGGGAGGGGTGGGAGGCTCTGCTCCACGGCACGTTCCAGCCGTACCGCGAGCCGTCGGCAGGCGGCGCTCAGATGGTCCCGCTCCCGGTCCGACAGCTCCGGGGGGTGTGTGCCGGGCCAGGTCACGAAGATCGCGCCGTAGGCGTGGGACTCGGTGGCCACGGGCAGCGCGGCCAGCGCGAACGGGTAGGGCAGGACGACGGCGATCCGCGGATACCGGGCCGCCATGTCCTCCTCGCCCCCGACCCAGACGAGCCGCCGCTCACGCACCGCCTCCGCGACCGGGATCGGCGCGCTCAGCCCGACCCGCTCCCACGGCGCCGCGAACGCCCGGGGCAGCCCCGCCATGACCGCCATCTCCAGCACGGGTTCGTCGGCGGCCAGCAGATACACGGCCCCGGAGTGCGCGTGCACCTCGTCCATCATCGAGGCCAGCGCCAGCGACAGCAGCGGCCGGCCGACCCGCGTACGCGCCGCGGCCTGCGCCTGGGCGGACGTCTGCCCGTCGGACACGCCGACCACCTCCTCCGCGGGGCCGCGCGACAGGTCCCAGGGCTCAAATCTCCCTCCTCGGGGCTTGGCGCGCACGGCGAGCGGTACCGGGATCGACCGCTCACGCCCGCGCCGCGAGGGGGCGCCCGTACCCCCTGACCGCGAGCCCATTCCCCCGCAGTCGATGCGCGACCCCGGCGTACAAGCGCCTCGCGTGCGCCCCCGCGCACCCTGATGGCCGGTTCTTCGCGCCCGCAGACCGTCACAGACGCCAACAATGGGGCACGCGCTCAACACCATGAAAGTGACGAACGGCGGGCTGGAGGGGCAGCAGTGATCCGGGTCCTTGTGGTGCACGACGCGTGTCTGGTGCGATCGGTGCTGGCGGAGTGGCTGCGCCGAGCACCCGAACTGGAGGTGTACGACGCCCCCTGGCGCAGCGCGTCCGCCCGCGTGCGTTCCGTGAGACCGGACGTGTGCGCGGTGGATCTGGAGTGCTCGGACGCGTATGGCATCCCGCCGCTCGCCGAGCTGCGCGTACGGGACGCGGGCCGGACTCCGCCGCACCTGTTGGTGCTGGCCAGCGTGAACCGGCCGGGGCTGCTGAAACGCGCACTGGAGGCGGGGGCGCTCGGCTACGTCGACAAGGAGGGCTCGCCGGACCGTCTGGTACGCGGCATCCGGCGCGTCGCGGAGGGGGAACGTTTCGTCGACGACTCGCTGGGCTTCGCCTTCCTCAAGGCCGCCGAGATGCCGCTGACCCGGCGGGAGCTCAGCGTGTTATCCCTCGCGGCGGAGGGAGCGTCCGTCGCGGAGATCGCGGGGAGCCTGCACCTGTCCCACGGGACCGTGCGCAACTACATGGCGGCCATCACCCGCAAGACCGGGGCCCGCAACCGCATCGACGCGATCCGGATCTCCCAGGGCGAGGGCTGGCTCTGACGGCCTCCTCGGCGGGGGAGCCCAGCCACCGACGAGTTCGCGATAGCGAGCCGAGCACCGGACGAGCTCGTCATGGGTTCCGTACGCCGTGGCGCTGCCGTCCAGCATCAGCACCCTCTCGGCGCGGCGGGCCGAGCTGATGCGGTGGGCGACGACGACCAGGGTGCCGCCGGGGCGGGCCGCGAAGGCGTGCTCCGCGCGCGCCTCGGCCTGCGGATCGAGGTGACAGGTCGCCTCGTCGAGCAGCGCGAGCGGAGCGTGCGACAGATGGGCCCGGGCCAGCGCGATGAGCTGCCGCTCGCCTGCGGACAGCGCCGCGGGGTCCACCCGGCCCTGCGGCCCGCCCAACGCGTCGAGCAGCGGCGTCAGTCCCACCGCCGCGGCGGCCGAGAGCAGCTCCGCCTCGGGGACGGGGCCCGGGCGCAGATGGGCGAGGTTCTCGGCGAGGCTGCCGGTGAACACGTACGCCTCCTGCGGAATGAGGACCCGCCGCGAACGCGCCTCCGGCGAGGGCGCGGGGTCTGCGTGTACCCGGATCGTGCCGCGGCGGGGCTCCAGCAGCCCGGCGATGAGTGCGGTGAGTGTGGACTTGCCGATGCCGCTCGGTCCTACGACGGCCAGGTGGGAGCCCGACGGAAGGGCGAGGTCGAGGTCTTCGATCACGGGGGCCGCGGTGGGGCCGTAGGCGAAGGTGACGGAGGAGAGGGTGAGGGCGTCGCGCTCCGCGGTATGCTGTCGATCGTCTGCGGGTACGTCGTGGCTGGTCGCGCCCGCGCGGCGGAGCCGCGTATTCGATCGCAGCCCCGCGCCCCTTGAGGGCGTTGCCGAACCGGAGTCGAGATCAGCCCCGGGGGCTCCCTCCGGCGCCAGCCGTCGAAGCACCACCGCCAGCCGGGAGCCGCTCGTGCCCAGGCCGTGGACCAGGTTGTGCAGGGCGGGGAGGAGGGACTGGGTGACGTAGGCGAGGGCGCCGAGGAGGGCGCCGGTGGTGACGCCCTGGCGCAGGAGCCAGGGTGCCGTGGCGAGGAGCAGCACGATCGGGAGCTGGCCGCCCAGGGCGAGGGCGGCCACGCGCAGCACGCCGAAGCGGGCCAGGGAGCGGGCGGCCCGCAGTTCGGCGTCCACCAGGTCCCCGGTGTCGGCGGCCGTGCGGGCCTCGGCGCCGGACGCCGTGATGTCCCGCAGCCCCGGGCAGACCGCGCCGAGGCGGTCGGCCAGGGCCTCGTCGGCCGCGAGGAACACCTCCTGCCGGCGGGCCAGCGGACGCAGCGTCGCCGCGAACAGGGCCACACCCGCGGCCAGTGGAGGCAGGACGACGAGCAGCAGCAGCGGGGCGAGCGAGAACAGGCCGACCAGCGCGCCGGCCGCGGTGAACACGAACGACCGCGACACCATCACCAGCCCGGCGAACGTGTCCCGCGCGATCTCCACCTGTTGGGTGAGCCCGGAGATCGTCCCCCGGTCCGCCTCCCGCACCCCCCGCTCGACCACCCGCGTCACGAGCCGGTCCCGGAGCGGTTCGACCAGCGCCGCGACGGCCGCGTACACCCGAGCCGTGCCGTACGCGCCGAGGACGACCCCGAGCCCGGCCACGCCCAGCCATCCGAGCCCGGCCTCCGTACGGCCTCGCAGGAACCCGTCGTCCAGGGCGCGGGCCGGGGCGTATCCGATGAGGAAGCTCTGCCCCGTCTCCAGCACGGACCAGACGCCGAGCCGTACGAGAACCCGCCACCGGGAGCGCAGGAAGCGCAGCCCGCGCGGGTAGAGCCCGCCGGTTCCGCCGCTCATGGGCCCGCCTCTTCCGCCGAAGCTGCCGGAGCCGTCGAGGCCGTTCCCGTGAACGCCTCTCTGTACGCCGCCATCCCCCACAGTTCCTCGTGTCGTCCCACCGCCCGCACCCGCCCGCCGTCCAGCCAGGCCACCGCGTCGGCGCGGGCCGCCGTGGCCGCCCGGTGGGCGACCAGGAGGCGGGTGGCCGGGGAGCCATCGCCGGCCAGGGCTTCGGTGATGCGGGCCTCGGTCACCGTGTCGAGGCTGGACAGCGCGTCGTCGAGGATCAGCAGACGGCCGCGCCGGGCGAACGCCCGGGCGAGTCCGAGCCGTTGGGACTCGCCGCCGGAGCGCGGGGCGTCTGCCAAGGGGGTGGCGTAACCGTGTGGCAGGCGGCGTACGAAGTCGTCCGCGTCGGCGGTGCGGGCCGCCTCCCGGAGGTGCGTGGGGGAGAGGGACGGCAGGCCGAGGCCGATCGCGTCCTCGACGGTGCTGCCCAGCAGGGCGGGGCGTCCGAAGGCGTAGGAGATCGCCCGGCGCAGGTCGTCGTGGGTCAGCTCGCTCAGCGGGACGCCGTCGAGGAGGACCTCGCCGTCGTCCGGGTCGGTCAGCCGCCCGGCGATCGCTGCGAGCAGTGACTTGCCCGCGCCGGAGCGGCCGACCACGGCGAGGGTGGTCCCGCCGGGGACGACCAGGTCGATCCCGGCCAGCACGGTGTGCCCGTCGCGCCGGGCGGTCACGCCGCGCAGCTCCAGCCGGCCGGGGCCGGGCGGCAGCCGGCGGCTGCCATGGGCGGGGGCGGGCTCGGCGGCGATCTCGCCGAGGCGCCCGGCCGCCGCCCGGGCCCGGGCCACGCTCGCGAGGTGGGCGACCAGCATGCCGACCCCGGTCGCCAGTACCGCGTAACGGGACGCGGCGAGCACCTCGCCGACGGACAGCCGGTGCCGGGCGAGCAGGACACCCGCGACGGCGACGACGCCCAGCTGGAGCAGCGGGGCCACGGCGACCGCCCGGGCGGAGGCCCGGCCCTGCACCTGCCACATACGGTGCCCCGCGCGGGACAGTTCCGGCAGGGGGCGCAGGATCCGTGCCGTCTCCCGGTCCGCCGTACCGGCCGCCCGGATGGTGCGGTGGCCGTCGACGGCCTCGGCGAGCGCGGCCGCGATCCTGCCTTGTTCTTGCTGGTAGCGCGTCTCGCACCGGGAGGTGTCGCGGGCGAAGGCCCGCAGCAGGGCGGCCAGTACCGGCGCCCCGGCGAGGAACACGGCCGCGAGCCATACGTCGATCAAGCCCAGGGCGACGATGCCCCCGACCGGTCCGGCGAACGCGGCGAGCAACGCGGCACGGGCGGCCGGTGCCGTGCCGGCCTGCGCGGCGTTGCCGACGAGCCGCGCGACCAGGTCACCGGCGCCGAAGCGGGCCGTGACCGCCGGGCCCACCGCCAGGACGTGCCGGGTCAGCCGGTGCCGCAGCCAGGCCGTCGTCCGGGCGTCGACGGTGCCGACGAGGACGCTCTGGCAGCCGTCGAGCAGGGCGAGCGACAGCACGAGCCCGGCGCAGCACAGCACCCAGCCCGTCGCCGGGGCCCGTGCCAGCAGGAGGTCCAGGGTGCGGCCGAGCGCGGCGGGCAGCAGCAGCCCGGCCCCGGTCGCGGCCGTGCTCACCAGGCACAGAGCGGCCGTACGGGTCCCGCTGTGCCGGGTGGCCGCGCGCAGCAGCGCCCGGGACGGGGCGACGCCAGGAGTCGGAGTCGTCATACGGCCGCGGCCTCGCTCCCTCGTCCGGGCAAGGGCCCCGGGCGGCCCCTCCCGTGCGGGAGGAGGGCCGGCCGGGGCCTCGAGCACACCAGATCCGTCAGAGACAGAGCGTGATGCTGGCCTGGCTGGCGCACAGCAGCAGGCTCGCGACGCTCCCGCCGCCGGTGTACTCCTCGGTCTCCATCGTCTGCAGGTCGAGCAGTGCCATCTCGTTGTCCTCTCATTCCGTGGGGACGGGGTTGTGTCACGACTCCGTCAGGATGCGGAGCCGCGTTCTGGGGGCCGCGGTGGCGGCGGGAGGAAGGGCAGGTGGGCCGGGGCCGCGCCGCCCGAGTCGGCGGCGAGGGCCGCTCCGAGCGCGAGCAGGCACCCGGCCGTTCCGGTGCCCAGGTCCATGGAGAGCCGCATCATCTGGTGCCCGGGGAAAGCCAGTTGGCCCTGGTAGGACATCGCGTACCAGCCGAGCCCGGCGATCTGCCCGGCCAGCCGGTCCGTGTCCGCGCCCGGTGCCGTCGTGCGGCTGAGGTGGAGGATCATCCCGGCACGTCCCTGGAAGAGGCCGGGCTGAGCGTAGAAGCGGGAGGTGGCGGCGGTGAGGATGCCGGAGCGGGCTCGTTCGAGGGCGTCGGTGCCGGCACCCGCGTGAGCGAGGTAGTCGTCGAGGACCATCCCCACCCCGACACTTCCGTCCCCCAGATAGGGCATGGTCCGCCAGCCCTCGTCGACCTCCAGCGAGCCGCCCTTCTGCTCGACGCAGCACGCCAGGTCCTGGCGCAGCGCCTCACCGGCCGCGTCCAGCAGCCGGCCGTCGCCGGTCCGTTCGTACTGCCGCAGCAGGAACAGCGCGGGTCCGCTCGCCCCCCTCATCAGTCCGGCGCGTGGCCGGGGCCCGGACGGGGGCGGTGCCGCGAGGCGCCGTACGAGGATGTCCGCGGCCTCCGCCGCCCGCTCGCGCAGCTCCGGCTCGCCCGTGGCGTCCGCCAGGCCGCCGAGGACCAGGCCCAGCCCGGCGAGCCCGCCGCGCAGGTCGGAGGAGAGACGCCGCCACCGCTCGTTCAGGATCGTGTCGACCAGATCCAGGGCGCGCTGCCGGTGACCGAGCAGGTCCAGGACGTGGGCCACGCCCGCGAGTCCGTCGTACAGGCCCAGCGCGGCGCCGATCGGCGGTGGGTCGGTGCGGTCGAGCAGCCAGCGCTCACCCTCGTCGTAGCGCTCGGCGCCGGTCGCGGCCAGGGCGCACAGCACGCCGGCCGCGCCGTGCGCCAGGCCCAGTCCGCCGCCGTCGGAGAACTGGGCGACGTCGCCGGGAAAGAGCCGGTCCTCGCGCTCCGGAGTGGCCGAGGCGAGCAGCGCCTTGACCATCGAGTCGCGGCTGTAGGGCCAGTCGCCGGGCTCGACGAAGGACGCGGCGACCGAGCGCGCGGTGGACGGCGGGGGCGCGGTGGTGCCACCCTGCCCGGCCCCACCCCTCCGGGGGCCGGACAAGTCCCGGCCGATCTCGGCGACCGCCTCGTCCAGGAATTCCCTAGGCACGTCCGGGAACTGACCCGCGATCACGTCCGCCAGGTGCGCCGCCTTGTCGCGGTCCACCACGAACAGCGAGGTGATGGGAAGGAACATCGCCAGCCGCAGACAGGCCAGCGCATAGCGGTCGACGTCCGCGCCCCTGCGGTCGGCCGGGGCCAGGAAGCCGGGGTGGGCGACGACCTGGCGGCCGTTCTCCCCGACCGGGGCCGCCGCCTCGAAGTCGATCAGGAACACCGACTCGTCGTCGGGGGCGACCATGATGTTGAAGACGTGCAGGTCGTTGAAGACGATCCCGCGCTCGTGCACCGCCTCCACCGCACGCTCGACCGCCCGATGGATGCGCAGCGCCCAGGCCGTGTAGTCGGCCACGGCGCACGGATCGGGGTCCGGGCCGATCAGCGGATGCCGTTCGGCGAAGAAGGAGTTGAGGGGGCGCCCTTCCACGAAGTCCATGACCAGGAAGGTGTGGTCGCCCAGCTGGAACCGGTCGCGCACCTCGGGCACCACGCCGGTCCCCGCCAGCCGCTCCAGCGCGTGCCGCTCCCGCTCCAGGCGGGCCACGGCGTCCGCGCCGTCGGCTGCGAGCCCCGCGTGCGGCCGGCCCTCCTTCAGGACGACCTTGCGTCCGTCCCGGGTGTCGGTGCCCGCGTACACCCCGCCGCCGTTGGAGAAGTGCAGCGCCTTCTCGATGCGGTACGGCAGTTCGCCGACCGTCGTGGCGTTGCGGGCCGCCAGCTGCGGCGCGAGGAACGCGGGCAGCGTCACCCACTCCGGCACCTGGAAGGACGGCGTCCGCAGGTCCGGCACCAGCTGCCCGGCGCCGTCCCGCACCGCCGGCACCAGAGAACCGCGGTCGTCGACGACGAAGAGGCGGGCGAAAGCGCCGTAGCGGACGTACAGCGGACCGTCCTCCCAGCGCAGATCGGTGAGGATGTACGGCCCCTCGAACCCTTCCAGCAGCCGTCCCAGCTCGCGCAGCACCAGGTGGAGCTGCTCCTCGTCGGCCGGGTAGACGGTGACGAACTTGCCGCTGGAGTCGCGGCCCGCGTACTTGGCGTTGCGCAGGTGCAGCAGGTGCGGGCCGGGAACGAACTTGAACGCGATGCCCCGCGGCACGCAGTAGTCCCACACGATCCGCGCGATCTTCCCCGCGTTCGCCAGGGTGGCCGAGACATGGATCTTCCAGCCCTGGGCCGGGCCCGGCAGCGGAACGCCGTCCGGGCCGACCGGCGTCAGCGTCAGCCAGTCGCCGATCCGCGCCGCCGTCCAGCCCTCGGGGACCTCGCGCCGTGCCGTCTCGTACAGACGCCCGGTTCCCTGCCGGTCGGCGGACAGCCGGTCCGGCGTCTCGTAGAAGTGCGGGTCGGCGAGCGCGTACACCTCGTAGCGCTTGTCCATTCGTCCCCCTCCGCTGGCCCGGCACCGAGACTTCCAGCGATGCGACGGCTACGGACAGTCACGACTGTCACGAGATCACCGTGCGGAACGCATGCGTCAAGTCATGTTCGGTGCCTTTCGAGCATCGGGCTGCTCATTGCTCCACGGAACGCTCACAGGGGCTGCGCAGGTGTCTCATAAGCGCTGTAATGGCGGACGTGGTCGGTGAGGGCGCTGTGGAGCGCGGAACGAGAAGGCTGCGTGCAGAAGTTGCCCTCAAGACGGTCGTCGCCGACCCGGAGGCGCCGCAGCGACTGCGCCGGGTGCTGGAGCAGGCGCTCGTCTTCAGCGCGGCGACACTCGCCGCCGTGTACGCGCCCGGCGAGGACGAGGACCTGCTCTGCCTGGTCGAGTCCGCCGGTGTGCCGAGGACGCTCTACGGGCTGCGCGACAGCTACCCGCGCTCCGGCCGCTCCGCGACGGCCGACGCCCTGCGCACCGGACACCCGGTGTGGCTCGGCCCGGCGGAACTGGCCGCCGGCGCGGAGTCCCGCCGCGCACCCGCCCGGGACTTCTTCGTGGCGGCCCTGCCCACCCCCGGCGCCGAGGACGGCGGCTGCCTGCTGGCCGTGAGCGAGCGCCCCGGCGGCTTCGACGCCGACGACCGCGCCTGCCTGGCACTGGTCGCCGAGGCCGTCGCCGTCCCCGTCCGGCCCGCCGCGGCCGAACGGGGCGAGCTGCCGGCCAACGCGTTCAGCCTCGCCATGGACACCGGCCGGGTCGAGGTCGGCGACGACATCCTGGCGCTGTTCGGCCTCGGCCCGAACGCCTTCGACGGCAAGGTCGAGACCCTGCTCGGCCTGACCGTCCCGGAGGACCTGCCGTCGCTGATGTCCGTCGTCGAGGCCGGCCACACCTCGCTCGGCGACCGCGAGCTGGAGTTCCGGGTCCTCCAGCCGGCCGGCCCGCCCAGGTGGCTCCGGCTGCGCGGCCGCCTCCTGCCCGGCGGCGAGGGCCTCCCGGCCCGTCTCGTCGGCACCGTCGCCGACGCCTCCACGCTGCGCGCCGAGGTCACCGACGTGGCCCGTGTGCAGCGGCTCGCCGCCGCCCTCGCCGTCGCCGGCACCGTCCGCGACGTCAGCCACGCCGTCGTCACCGCCCTGCGCAAGCCGCTGCGCGCCGACCGCATCGCCCTCGCCGAGCTGGAGAACGACCGTCTCGTCGTCACCGTCCTCGACCCGCCCGAACCCGAGTCCTGGCCGGAGCTGTGGCGCCTGGAGTGGCGTACGGAATGGCCCGACGCGCCCGTGCGCGCCATGCCCACCCTCGCCGCCGCCCTGCGCGAGGGCCGCGCCCAGATCTGGCCCGCCGGCACCCCGCTGGAACCGGCCCTCGCCGACGTCGGCCCCGGCGGCCTGGCCGTCCTGCCGCTGCCCGCCGGGGGCCGTATGGCCGGCGCCTGTCTGATCGGCTGGGACGCCCCGCACGAGTTCGGCCCCGACGAGCGCGCCCTGCTCACCGCCTCCGCCGGCCTCGCCGGCCAGGCCCTCTCCCGCGCCCACGCCTTCGACGCCGAGCACGAACTCGTCGGCATGCTCCAGCGCCAGCTGCTGCCGCGCCGCCTGCCCCGGCTGCCCGGCGCGGAGGCCGTCGCCCGCTATCTGCCCACCACGGCGGGGCTGGAGGTCGGCGGCGACTGGTACGACGTGATCCCGCTGCCCGACAACCACGTGGCCCTCGTCATCGGCGACGTCCAGGGGCACAGCGCGGCCGCCGCCACCCTCATGGGCCAGATGCGCACCGCGCTGCGCGCCTACGCCGCCGAGGGGCACCCGCCGGACGTGGTGGTCCACCACGCCAACCGCCTCCTCATGGACATGGAGACCGACCTCTTCGCCACCTGCTGCTACGTCGACGTCGACCTGGAGGAGGGCACCGCCTGGTGCGTGCGCGCCGGTCATCTCCCGCCGGTGCTGCGGCACCCGGACGGAACCACCGAGATCGCCGAGGCCGAGGGCGGCCCACCGCTCGGCGTGCTGCGCGAGGCCGACTTCCCGATGAGCCCGATCGGGCTCCGCCCCGGCACCGTGGTCACCCTCACCACCGACGGCCTCGTCGAGTCCGCCGACGCCGACATCGACACCGGCATGGACCGGCTCGCCCGCGACCTCGCCCGCTCCGACCCCGCCCACCTCGGCCTCGTCGCCGACGCCCTGCTCGTGGACGCGCGCCGCAGCGACGACATCGCCCTGCTCCTGATGCGCTACGACGGCATGGCCGTACGCCCGCTCCGGGAGAGCTGGACGGTGTGGCGTGTTCCCGAGGCCGTCGGCCACGCCCGCCGCTTCACCCGGCGCACCCTGCGCACCTGGGGCGTGCCGCCGCCGGGCCTGGACGCCGTACTGCTCGTCGTCTCCGAACTCGTCACCAACGCCCTGGTGCACACCGACGGCAGGGTCCGCCTCGACCTCATCCTCGTCAACCACCGGTTGCGCGTGGCGGTCGCCGACTTCTCGCCCCGCACGCCGGTCAAGCCGGCCAGCATCAGCTGGGAGGCCACCGGCGGCCGCGGCATCCTCCTCGTCGAGGCCATGGCGGCGGAGTGGGGAACGGTGCCGGTCAGTGGCGGAAAACAGGTGTGGTGCGAGATCGCGCTCGGCGGCTGAAGGCGGATCCCGATCGACGACCGCAGCCACGGCCGTCACGAACGAGCCCGTCCCGGGACCGTCAAATCGGCGGAATCGGGGCTAAGGTGAACCGATGAAGGCTCTCGTGCTGTCCGGCGGCGCCGGTACGCGCTTGAGGCCGATCACGCACACTTCGGCCAAACAGCTCGTCCCGGTGGCCAACAAGGCCGTGCTCTTCTACGGGCTGGAATCCATCGCCGCGGCCGGCATCACCGAGGTCGGTGTGATCGTCGGGGACACCGCCGCGGAGATCCAGGACGCCGTCGGTGACGGTGCCAAGTTCGGTCTGCGGATCACCTACATACCTCAGGAACGCCCCCTGGGCCTGGCCCACGCCGTGCTCGTCGCGCGTGACTACCTGGGCGACGACGACTTCGTGATGTACCTCGGCGACAACTTCATCGTCGGCGGAATCACCGGCCTCGTCGAGGAGTTCCGCCGCAACCGCCCCGACGCCCAGATCCTGCTCACCCGCGTTCAGGACCCGCGCTCCTTCGGCGTCGCCGAACTCGACGACGCGGGCCAGGTCATCGGCCTGGAGGAGAAGCCCGAGCACCCCAAGAGCGACCTCGCCCTGGTCGGCGTCTATCTGTTCACGCCGGTGATCCACGACGCGGTCCGCGCCGTCACACCGTCCTGGCGCGGTGAGTTGGAGATCACCCACGCCATCCAGCACCTGATCGACGCCCGCGCCGACGTGCGCTGCACGGTCATCAAGGGCTACTGGAAGGACACCGGGAACGTCGCCGACATGCTGGAGGTCAACCGGACCGTCCTGGAGGGCCTTACGCGCCGCATCGACGGCGACGTCGACGAGGCGTCGGAGACCGTCGGACGCGTCATCGTCGAGGAGGGGGCGCGCATCGTCAACTCGCGCATCGTCGGCCCCGCCGTCGTCGGCACCGGCACCGTCGTCGAGGACTCCTACGTGGGCCCCTTCACCTCCATTGCGGAGAACTGCCGTATCACCGACAGCGAGTTGGAGTTCTCCATCGTGCTGCGGGACTCCTCGATCGACGGGGTGGGCCGGATCGAGTCCTCGCTCATCGGCCGGCACGTCGAGGTCACGCCCGCGCCCAGTGTCCCCAGCGCCCACCGCCTCGTCCTCGGAGACCACAGCAAGGTGCAGATCCACACATGAACCTTCTCGTCACCGGCGCCGCCGGCTTCATCGGCTCGGCCTACGTCCGCACACTGCTCGCCCGCGACGCACCCGACGCACCCGAGGCGCCGCGCGTCACGGTGCTGGACAAGCTCACCTACGCCGCCACCCTGGACAACCTCGAACTCGACCACCCCCGGCTGGAGTTCGTGCACGGCGACATCCGGGACGCCGAACTGGTCGACAAGCTGATGGCCGAGGCCGACCAGGTGGTGCACTTCGCCGCCGAGTCCCATGTGGACCGTTCGATCACCGGCGCCGCCGACTTCGTCCTCACCAACGTGCTCGGCACCCAGACCCTGCTTGACGCCGCCCTGCGCTACCGCGTCGCCCCCTTCGTGCACATCTCGACGGACGAGGTCTACGGCTCCGTCGAGACCGGCTCGGCCACCGAGGAGGACCCCCTGCGCCCCAGTTCGCCCTACTCCGCCTCCAAGGCATCCTCCGACCTGCTCGCCCTCGCCTACCACCGCACCCACGGCCTGGACGTCCGCGTCACCCGCTGCTCCAACAACTACGGCCCCCACCAGTTCCCCGAGAAGGTCGTCCCGTTGTTCATCACCAACCTCCTCGACGGGGAGCAGGTGCCCCTCTACGGCGAGGGTCTCAACGTCCGCGACTGGCTGCACGTCGACGACCACTGCCACGGCGTCGAACTCGTCCGCACCAAGGGCCGCCCCGGCGAGGTCTACAACATCGGCGGCGGCACCGAGTTGAGCAACAGGGACCTCACCGCGCTGCTGCTGCACGCGTGCGGCGCCGACTGGGACAAGGTCCGGCACGTCGAGGACCGCAAGGGCCACGACCTGCGCTACTCCGTCGACTGGACCAAGGCCCGCACCGAACTCGGCTACCGGCCCCGCCACGACTTCGCCTCCGGCCTCGCCGCCACCGTCGCCTGGTACCGCGACCGACGGTCCTGGTGGGAACCCCTCAAGCGGCGCCTCGACGGGGAGCACGGATGAGGTGGCTGGTCACCGGCGCGGGCGGCATGCTCGGCCACGACGTGGTCGGGGAACTCCGCGCGCGCGGCGAGCAGGTGGCCGGCCTCGACCACGCCGCCCTCGACGTCACCAGCCCCGAGTCCGTCGACCGCGCCCTCGCCGCGTACCACCCCGACGTGGTCGTCAACTGCGCCGCGTACACGGCCGTCGACGACGCCGAGAAGGACGAGGGCCGGGCCCTGCGCGTCAACGGCGACGGCCCGGGCCTCCTGGCCCACGTCTGCGCCGCGTACGGGGCCCGCCTGATCCAGGTCTCCACCGACTACGTCTTCGCCGGCGACGCCAAAGCCCCCTACCCCGAGAACCACCCCACCGCCCCGCGCACCGCCTACGGCCGCACCAAACTCGCCGGCGAGCGGGCCGTGCTGGACGAACTCCCGGCCACGAGTGCCGTCGTGCGCACCGCCTGGCTCTACGGCGTCCACGGCCGCAGCTTCGTCCGGACGATGATCGAACTGGAGGCCCGCCGGGACACCGTCGACGTCGTCGACGACCAGCGCGGCCAGCCCACCTGGAGCGCCGACGTCGCCGCGACGATCGCCGACCTCGGCCCGCGCGTCGGCCGCGACGCGACCGGCGTCTTCCACGCCACCAACGCCGGCGAGGCGAGCTGGTACGACCTGGCCCGCGAGGTGTTCACGCACCTCGGCGCCGACCCCGACCGGGTGCGCCCCGTCACCAGCGAGGCCTTCCCCCGGCCCGCCCCGCGCCCCGCGTACAGCGTCCTCGCGCACAGCCGTCGGCAGCGGCTGGGACTCGCGCGGCCACGGGACTGGCGCACCGTTCTGCACGAAGCACTGCCCCGGATCCGCAAGGAGGCCCTGCGTGAAACGCCATGAGTTCCTGCGGGAACTGCACAAGGTCGGCGGGAACCGCAACTACCTGGAGATCGGCGTCAACGACGGCCGCAGCCTCAAGCTCTCCCGCGTCCCCACCATCGCCGTCGACCCCGCGTTCAAGGTCGTCACGGAGATCCGCTGCGACGTTCATCTGGTCAAGGCCACCAGCGACGACTTCTTCGCCCGCGACAACCCGCTCATCCATCTCAAGGGCGGCCGTCACCCGCTGCGCAATCTGCGCCGGGGCCGCAGCCCGCTCGGGTACTGGCGGCGTGCCGTGCTCGACCTGTCGTTCATCGACGGCATGCACCTGTTCGAGTACGCGCTGCGGGACTTCATGAACATCGAGCGGCACTCCGACTGGACCAGCGTGATCGTCTTCGACGACATGCTGCCGCGCAACGTCGACGAGGCGGCCCGCGACCGGCACACGGGTGCGTGGACCGGTGACGTGTACAAGATTGCCGAGATCCTGGGCCGTTACCGCCCTGACCTGGTGACCGTACTCGTCGACACCCAGCCCACGGGGCAGTTGGTCGTCTTCGGGGCGGATCCTCGTAACAGGGTGTTGCGTGACCGGTATGACGAGATCGTCGCCGAGTACGACGTTCCCGATCCGCAGAAGGTCCCTGAGACGATCCTGGACCGGGCGGGGGCGGTGGCGCCCGAGGTGCTGGTCGGGGCGGGGTTCTGGCGGGCGCTGCGGCGGGCTCGGGCCATGGGGTTGGGACGGTCTCGGGGATGGGAGCCGTTGCGTGCCGCGGTCGAAGGGGTTGTCGAGCGTCAGACGTGACCGTTTCGCACCTGCTCGTAGTGGGCGTTGCAAGCCGCGTACGACGGCAGCAGCCCCGCCCTCTGCGCCTCTGCCAGCGTCGGTGCCTGCGCGTCCTTGGGGGACAGGACCGGTGGGAGGTCCTCGGGCCAGGCGATGGCCAGGTCGGGGTCGAGCGGGTGGATGCCGTGCTCGCGCTCCGGGGCGTAGCCCGTCGAGCACAGGTAGGCCACGGTGGCGTCGTCGGTGAGGGCCATGAAGGCGTGGCCGAGGCCCTCCGCGAGGAACACCGCGTGCCGGTTGTCGGCGTCGAGGCGCAGCGCCTCCCAGTGGGCGAAGGCGGGGGAGCCGACGCGAAGGTCGACCACCACGTCGAGGACGGCGCCGCGCAGACAGGTCACGTACTTGGCCTGCCCGGGCGGCACGTCCGAGAAGTGCACGCCACGCAGCACGCCCCGGCGGGAGACCGAGCAGTTGGCCTGTGCCAGGGACAGGTCGTAGCCGGTGGCCTCGCGGAACTCCGCACCGCGGTACCACTCGTGGAAACTGCCCCGGTCGTCCGGGAAGACCCTGGGCTCCAGCGCCCAGGCTCCCTCGATACGGAGCGCCCGCATGCCGTCACCCCCTCCGGGCCCGGCCCCGCAGCCGGGCCGCTGTTCGCCCCAGGGCCGTAGCGAGCCTGCGCCGCGCCCCGCGGACCAGCCGTCGCAGCGCACCGGGGCGGGGAGTCCGTCCCACGCGCACTCCGCCCGCGCCCGCGCGCAGGGTGAACGGCAGGGCGAGGTAGCGCGGCCCCGGCGTGCCGAGCGCCGCCCGCCAGGCCGCTCCCCGCAGTTCACCGAGGGGCAGCACGGCCTCCAGCAGCGCCCCGGACCCGTGCGGGGACAGGGCGGCCGGCACGTCATGGGTGGTGCCGGACGAGATGAGACGGAGCGACCCCTCGGTGCCCTCGTCGGGGACGTGCAGGGGGAGCGGCGCCCGCAGCCGGTCGCCCGAGACCGTGATGTCGTCCGGCGCGAGGGCGCCCAGCCCGACGCGGTGGGTCGCGCGGTCGACGTCCAGGGCGAGATGGGCCTGCGGTGAGGTCCAGTACGGCAGGACGACGTGGCCGCCGGACACGGCGGCGTACGGTGCGGGGCGGTTCGCCCGCGGGGCGGGGCCCAGGCGGCACTCCTTGGTCCAGCCGCCCAGCTTGACGCGGACGAAGGCGTCCCACAGGCCGGCACGGGTGAGGGCGGCGGGGTCGACGGTGGCGGTCGCGCGCAGCACCAGCCGGACCCGGCCGTCGTCGCCGGCCGGCACCTCCTCCCGGGTGAACTCCACCGGCTGGAAGTACGAGGCGCCACTGGCGCGCTCGCGCACCAGCAGGTCCGCGGTGGCCCGGCCGAACCGGGCCACGGTGTCGGCGGCCACCCAGGCGACGGCCGCGGCCAGGTCCTCGGGCGGGCCGTCGAGTGGCGTACGGGCCGTGCCTGCGGCGAAGGTCATCGGCTCACCGGCGGCGGAGTACTCGGCGGTGAAACCGACCCGCAGCGTGCCGTCCTCCCACACCACGCGCTCGGGGACGGCCGTGGGGGCGATACCGGCCTCCCACTCGGCGAAGCCCACGACGTCGTCGTACCGGTCGGCGGCGACCAGCGCGGCGACGACCTGCTGTGTCGGCTGGAGCCCGGCCGCGACGCCGGGCCCGAAGCGCTCGACGACGACCTGGTGGATCTCCTCGAACAGTTCCCGGCGGTAGTCCGCCGGCAGGGCGAGAAGCCGCCGACCGCGCATCCGCTCGACCATCTCCACCCGCAGCCAGCGCCGGAAGAGCCGGTCACGCAGCGCGCCCGGCTCGGTGTACCGCTCGACGACGTCCAGGGCCTCCCGGAGGTTCTTGAAATAGCCGCCGGGGTCGAAGCGCTGGAATCCGGCGTTCGAGGCGTCGTCCCGGCGGACGTGGAAGTAGCAGACGTAGTCGCTGAGTACCGAGACGTTGCTCGCACGCAGATACGCCTCCGTGACGAAGACGTGGTCCTCCAGCCGCCGTCTGCCCTCGGGGAAACGCAGACCGATGTCGTCGAGGAAGGCGCGGCGGAACATCTTGTGCGGGGTGAGGCTGTCGATCAGTGGTGTGTCGGCGACGGTGGCGCGGGGGTGGTTGCGGCGGAACAGCTCCACCGGCACGCCGCGGCCCTTGCCGGCCATCTTGCCGACCACGACGTCGGCGCCGTTGGCCACGCCGTAGTCGTACATCCGCTGAAGGGCCTCGTCACCGAGGTGGTCGTCGTTGTCCACGAACATCACGTACTCGCCCCGGGCGGCGGCGATGCCGACGTTGCGGGGCTTGCCCGACCAGCCCGAGTTCTCCTGGTGGATGACGGTCACCCGGGGTTCCGCGGCGGCGAGCGCGTCGAGCCGGGCGGGCGTGCCGTCGGTGGAACCGTCGTCGACGAAGATCACTTCGTACTCGTCCGGGGGCAGCGACTGCCGGAGCAGCGACGCGATGCAGTCCTCGACATAGGCCCCGGGGTTGTACACGGGGACGACCACGCTGACCTTGACCGGCATCGGTCTCCGAGCCCCCTAGGGGTCGCTGGGCGTTTGCGCCGGGTGTTTACGGCGGATTCCGGCGTTCGTGGCCAAATCCTAACCCTGTCACGCCTTTTGTCCACCGCTCAACAACCGATGCCCGGGCGTGGGGAACCGGCCGGAAGATCGTCCACGCCGGTAGCCTGACGGCGTGCGCCTGCTGCTGATGTCCGACACCCACCTGCCCAAGCGCGCCAAGGCGTTGCCCGAGGAGCTGCTCGCCGAACTCCCGCGCGCCGACGTGGTGTTCCACGCCGGGGACTGGGTCGACGCGGCCACGCTCGACCTGCTGGAGAGCCGAAGCGCCCGACTGGTCGCGGTCTACGGCAACAACGACGGACCGGAGCTGCGCGCCCGGCTCCCCGAGGTGGCGTACGTCGAGCTCGGTGGCCTGCGCTTCGGCGTGGTCCACGAGACCGGGCCGGCCCAGGGGCGTGAGGCGCGCTGCGCGGCCCGTTTCCCCGACGTCGACGTGCTGGTGTTCGGCCACAGCCACATCCCCTGGGACACCACGGCCCCCACCGGCCTGCGTCTGCTCAACCCCGGTTCCCCGACCGACCGCCGCCGCCAGCCCCACTGCACCTACCTGACCGCGACCGTGACCGAGGGGCGCCTCACGGACGTGGAACTGCACCGGTTGCCGCCACGCTGACGGCCGGCGTCAACGCGGATGGATCGCGCCGGCGGTCGCCGTCAGCGGGGCACCGCTGCCGCCCCAGCGCAGGGCGACGATCTCGGCGGCGACGGACACGGCGACCTCCTCGGGCGTACGGGCGCCGAGGTCGAGCCCGACCGGGGAGCGCAGCCGGGCCAACTCGCGCTCGCCGAGCCCGGCTTCGGCCAGCCGCCGCATCCGGTCGTCGTGCGTACGGCGGCTGCCCATCGCCCCGATGTACGCCGCCGGGCGGCGCAGTGCCTCATCGAGGAGCGGTACGTCGAACTTCGGGTCGTGGGTGAGCACGCAGATCACGGTGCGTTCGTCGGTTTCGGTACCGCTCAGGTAGCGGTGCGGCCAGTCCACGATCACCTCGACGCCCGCCGGGAAGCGTTTCGGGGTGGCGAAGACCGGGCGGGCGTCGCACACCGTGACCCGGTAGCCGAGGAAGTCGCCGATGCGGGCGACCGCGGCCGCGTAGTCGATCGCGCCGAACACCAGCATGCGCGGCGGCGGCGCGAAGGAGTGCAGGAAGACGGTGACCGCGTCCTCGCGGCGTTCGCCGTGCGGGCCGTAGTGCCGCAGACCCGTGGCGCCGAGGGCGAGTTCGCCGCGTGCGTCGGCCGTGACCGCCGCGTCCAGGCCGGGGGCGCCGAGCGTGCCGGCGATCCGGTCGGGCCACACGGCGAGCGTCGCTCCGCGCGGTGCGGGCCCGTCGGTGACTGTCGCCACGGTGGCCGGGCTACCCGCCGCGACCGACTCCGCGACCTCGCCGAAGGAGGGATCCGAGGCCGCCGTGACGGGACGCACCAGCAGTGTGATCTCGCCGCCGCAGGTGAGCCCCACTGCGAACGCGTCCTCGTCGCTGTACCCGAAGGTCTCCAGCCGCGCCTCGCCGCTCGCCACGACCTCCTGGGCGAGCTCGAACACGGCCCCCTCGACACAGCCGCCGGACACGCTGCCCACGACCTCGTCGTCCGGGCCCACCGCCATCGCGGCCCCCGGGTCGCGCGGCGCGCTGCGGCTGGTGGCGACCACCGTGGCGAGCCCGAACGGCACCCGGGCCGTGTACCAGGGGCCGATCACCGGGAGGATGTCACGCATGGCCGTGGGTACCTCCTCGCGATCTCGGCCGACGGGCGCATGGCCGCTTCCAGCAGTATCGACCTCGCGGCGGCGGAGGTCATGTGCGCCGACGCTCCCGGGCGGGCGCCCGGTCCGAGGTGACGGACGTGGAAGCCGACGCGCCGCGTGAGTCAGGGTCGCGCCGGACACGATCTGCGACGATTCGACTTCGTTCCGGAGTCGTCGGCGAAAGGTGAGGGCAAGCGCATGGACTCGGGCAGGCGTCGGTTCCTCGGCAGGTGCACAGCCGTGATGACGGGAGTCGCGGCGCCGTTCGCCCTTCCCCGGCCGGCGCTCCCCGAAAGCCACGCGGCCACGGACGTCGGTGCCGGTGCGAGCACCGCGACGGACCAGCGGACCGGCACCGGTCACGAGCGGTTCATGCGGCTGGCCGTCGAGCAGGCCCGAAGGAACCCCCGGTGGCCGTTCGGCGCGGTGATCGTCCACACCCGCACCGGCGACGTCCTGGGGAGCGGGGTCAACACCGGGGCGGACAGCCCGTTGCTGCACGGCGAGGTGGTCGCCATGAACGACTACGTGCGGCGGCACGGCAACCAGGGCTGGGCCGACACCACCCTCTACACCACGGGTGAGCCCTGCTCGATGTGCATGAGCGCGATGGCGTGGGCGAATCTGCGGCGCGTCGTCTGGGCGAGCTCGATCGACGAGATCCGCCGCACCGGGGTCATCCAGATCGCCCTGTCCGCACGGGAGGTGGCCGCCGCCGCGCGGTCCTTCTACACCCCGGAGCTACTCCTCGGCGGTGTACTCGCGGATCACACCGACCACCTCTTCCAGCAGGCCCAACGGCTGCGCGAGAGGCACCCGGAGGCGCCCCGCGCCGAGGTGTCCTGAGTCGCTCCGGCCTCGGCCGCCCGTCCACGTAGGCTCAACATCGTTGCAGCGCGAGGGACTTGAAAGGGCGGGGACATGAGGCGTGACGACCTGATCAGGCCGGTGCCGGAACTGTTGAAGGAGCACGCCGCGCGGGCACCGCTGCGGATCGCCTACGCCGACTCCTCGCGCAGCGTCACCTACGCCGAGCTGGAGCGCCGCACGCGTGCGCTGGGGGCCTGTCTCACCCGGACGGGGCTGCGGCGCGGCGACCGCGTCGCCCTCTGCCTCGGCAACCGCGTGGAGACGGTGGAGAGTTGCCTGGCGGTGCTGCGGGCCGGGATGGTCGGCGTCCCGCTCAACCCACGGTCCTCCGACGCCGAGCTGGCCCACTTCCTCCGGGACAGCGGCGCCGCCTTCGTCATCACCGACGCCGCGCACCTCGCCCAACTGCGGCGCCTGGGGCCGCCGTACGACGGCCTGGGCGCCCTGGTCACCGGGAGCGGACCGGTAGCACCGGGTGGCGCCCAGCCGTTCGAGAGCGCGGCCGAGGGCGACGGGGCCGCGGAGATCGACATGCTCGGGCTCGACGATCCGGCCTGGATGCTGTACACGTCCGGCACCACCCACCGGCCCAAGGGCGTACTGTCCACGCAGCGGGCCGCGCTGTGGACCGTGGCCGCCTGCTACGCCCCGATCCTCGGCCTCTCGCCCGACGACCGACTGCTCTGGCCGCTTCCGCTGTTCCACAGCTTCAGCCACTCCCTGGCGATCCTGGGCGTGACGGCCGTGGGCGCGAGCGCCCGGATCGCCGGTGAGCTGCTGCCGCCCGGCGGGCTGTGGCAGGAACTGGTCACGGGGTACGAGGGGCTCGGCGGGCCCTTCACCATGCTGGCCGGCGTGCCCGCGACGTATCACCGGCTGGTCGACTCGGCCGGCGAGGCCCCGCAGGCGCCGCGGATGTGCGTCGTGGCCGGCGCGCCGAGCGGTCCCGCGCTGCGCGCCGCCGTGGCGGACACCCTGGGGACGCCGCTGCTCGACGCCTACGGCAGCACCGAGACCTGCGGCATGATCACGGTGAACCGGCCGGAAGGGCCCCGGGTCGACGGCTCCTGCGGGCTGCCGGTGCCGGGCGTTGACGTACGCCTCGTCGATCCGGGCAGCGGCGCGGACGTCCCGGACGGGGCCGAGGGCGAGGTCTGGGTGCGCAGCCCGGGCCTGATGACCGGCTACCACGAACAGCCCGAGGCGACGGCCGCCGCGCTGTGGGACGGCTGGTACCGCACCGGAGATCTCGGCCGCCGCGTCGAGCACGGCCATCTCCGGCTCACCGGCAGGGTCAGCGAGCTGATCATCCGCGGCGGCGAGAACATCCACCCGACGGAGATCGAACAGGCCCTGGCACAGTGTCCCGGAGTGGCCGACGCCGTGGTCGTGGGAGTGCCGCACGACGTGCTCGGCGAGGTGCCGGTCGCCTTCGTCGTACCGGGTCCGGGCGGTGTCGACACACGGCGGGTGCTCGCCCAGTGCCGCGCCCTGCTGGCCGACTACAAGGTGCCGACCGAGATCCGCGAGATCGCCGCCGTCCCGCGCACCGCGTCCGGCAAGATCGCCCGGCACGAGCTCGTCGTTCCCGCTGCGGTCCCCTCGGTCGCGGGCGAGATCCCGCACGCTGCCCCAACGCTCCCCACCGCCCTGCGGGAGAGGCTCCTGCCCCTCTCCCGCGACGACCAGGAGCGCGCGTTACGCGAGACGGTGCTCACCGAGACGGCCGAGGTCTGCCGGCGCGCGCCGGGCGACCTGCCGGACGCGGACAGCCCGTTCGTCGATCTCGGTCTGACGTCCGTCGGCGTGGTCGAGCTGGTGGACCGGCTCGGTGCGCTGACCGGGCTGAGCCTGCCGCCGACGCTCGTCTTCGACCGCCCGACGCCGGCCGCGGTGGCCCGGTACCTGCGTGCCGCACTCCTCGAGAACGAGCCCGTGGGGCAGCCGCACGCGTCCGACGCACAGAACCGGCCGTCGCCCGAGGACGATCCCATCGCGATCGTGGCCATGGGCTGCCGGTTTCCCGGCGACGTCACCTCGCCCGAAGAACTCTGGGAGTTGGTGGCACAGGGCCGGGACGCCGTCTCGGAGTTCCCCACCGACCGCGGCTGGGACCTGGACGCCCTGTACGACCCCGATCCCGACCGGGTCGGCACGTCGTACACGCGACATGGCGGATTCCTGCACCGGGCCGGGGAGTTCGACGCCGGGCTGTTCGGGATCTCGCCGCGCGAGGCGCTGGCGATGGATCCGCAGCAGCGGCTGCTCCTGGAGACGTCCTGGGAGGTGTGGGAGCGGGCCGGGATCGCCCCGGGGTCGCTGCGCGAGAGCGACACCGGCGTCTTCGTCGGCGTGATGTACGGCGACTACGCCACCCGCCTCACCCGCCCCCACGAACTGGAGGCGCACCTGGGCCTGGGCTCGACCGGCAGCGTGGCCTCCGGACGCATCTCCTACGTCTACGGTCTGCGCGGACCCGCGATCACGGTCGACACCGCGTGCTCGTCCTCGCTCGCGGCGCTGCACTGGGCGGCGCGGGCGCTGCGCTCGGGCGAGTGCTCGATGGCGCTGGCGGGCGGGGTCACGGTCATGGCGACACCCAAGCCGTTCCTGGTCTTCAGCCGGCAGCGCGGGCTGTCGCCGGACGGGCGCTGCAAGTCGTTCGCGGCGTCGGCCGACGGCACGGCCTGGGGCGAGGGCGTGGGACTCGTCCTGCTGGAGCGGTTGTCCGACGCACGGCGCAACGGCCATCCGGTCCTGGCCGTACTCCGCGGCTCCGCCGTCAACTCCGACGGCGCGTCCAACGGGCTCACCGCGCCCCACGGCCCGGCCCAGCGGCGGCTGGTCACCCAGGCGCTGGCGGACGCGGGGCTGCGCGGCGCCGACGTGGACGCGGTGGAGGCCCACGGTACGGGCACCCGGCTGGGCGACCCCATCGAGGCGCAGGCCATCCTCGCCACCTATGGACAGGGCCGCGAGGAGCCGCTGTGGCTCGGGTCGGTCAAGTCCAACCTCGGGCACACGCAGGCGGCGGCCGGAATCGCCGGCGTCATCAAGATGGTCCAGGCCATGCGGCACGGCGAACTGCCCCGCACCCTGTACGCCGACTCGCCCACACCGCACGTCGACTGGGCCTCCGGCCGGGTGGAACTGCTGACCGCGCCCCGGCCCTGGCCGGCCTCGGACCGCCCGCGGCGGGCGGGGGTCTCGGCCTTCGGGATCGGCGGGACCAACGCGCACGTGATCCTGGAGGAGGCGCCGCAGGGCGAGACGGCTGACGCTCAAGGGGCGGCGGACTCTCCGGACCCGGTCCTGTCGCCGCCCGTTCCCTGGCTGCTCTCCGCCGCCGACGAAACCGCCCTGCGCGCCCAGGCCCGACGGCTCGCGGCCGAAGCGGCGGCCCGGCCGGGCCTGGCGTCCGCCGACATCGGCTACTCCCTCGCCGTGTCGCGCTCCGCCCTCACCCACCGGGCGCTCGTGCCGGTCGGTGAGCGGGCGCGGATGCTGGACGCGCTCAGCGCGTTCGCGCAGGGCCGGGACGCACCCGGAGTCGTACGAGGACTGGCGGACCCGGAGATCCGTACGGCCTTCCTGTTCACCGGCCAAGGTGCCCAGCGTCCCCGGATGGGCGCGGAACTGCGCGCCGCCTTCCCCGCGTTCGCCGAAGCCTTCGACGAGGTCTGCGGGTACCTGGACGACCGTCTCCCACAGCCCCTGAGCGCGGTGCTGTCCGCCGGGCCGGGGTCACCGCAAGCGGCCCTCGTGGACCGTACGGACTTCGCGCAGGCCGGACTGTTCGCCTTCGAGGTGGCGCTGTTCCGGCTGCTCGCGTCGTGGGGTGTGCGAGCCGACCGCCTGGTGGGCCACTCCGTCGGCGAACTGTCCGCCGCGCATGTCGCCGGCGTGCTCGACCTGCCCGACGCGGCGGCACTCGTCGCCGCTCGCGGACGGTTGATGCGGGCGCTGCCCGAGGGCGGCACGATGGTGGCCCTGGACGCGACCGAGGAGGAAGTCGTCGCCGCGCTCGCGGAGTCCGGGGCGCGGGCGGCCGTCGCCTGCGTCAACGGGCCCCGTTCGGTGGTGATCTCGGGCGAGCGGGACGCGGTGCGCGCGGTCGCGGCCCGCTTCGAGGCGCGCGGCCGCAGGGCCGTACCGCTGCGGGTGAGTCACGCCTTCCACTCGCCCCTGATGGAGCCGATGCTCGACGAATTTCTGGATACCGCAAGGGAGTTGACCTTCCGGCCGCCGCGCATCCCGATCGTCTCCACTGTGACGGGCCGGCCCGCCGAGCCCGCGGAGCTGTGCTCGCCCGAGTACTGGGCGCGGCACGCCCGGCTGCCCGTGCGCTTCGCCGACGCCGTGCGCCGCCTCGCGGACGACGGGGTCTCGGCCTACCTGGAACTCGGTCCCGGGCCCGCACTCACCGCGGCGGCCCCGGACTCTCTGGCCGAGACGTCCACGACCGGCGCCGTTCTCGCCGTGGCCACACGAGGCGGCGCGTACGAACCGGAGACGCTCCTGGCGGCCGTGGCGCGGCTGCACGTGGCCGGGGCCGCCGTCGACTGGACGGCGGTGTACGCGGGTTCCGGCACGCGGCGCGTGGATCTGCCGACGTACGCCTTCCAGCGGCAGCGCTACTGGCTGGACGCACCGGGCCCCGCCGAGGTCGACGCGCAGCCGCTGCTGAGCCCGGCGTTCCCGGTCCCGGACACCGAACGGACGGTGCTGACCGGGCTGCTGTCCCTCGCGGCCCACCCGTGGCTGGCGGACCATGTCGTCGCCGGGAGGGTGATCGTGCCGGCGACGGTGTTCGTGGAGATGGCCGTGCGGGCGGGCGACGAGGTCGGCTGCGACGCCGTCGACGACCTCGTGATGCTGTCGCCGCTCGCCCTGCCAGGTTCCGCGGCCGTGCGGGTGCAGGTCGTGGTGGGCGCGCGGGACGGCGCGGGCCGGCGGCCGGTCGACATCTACTCCCGGCCGGAGCAGTCCACCGAGGACGCCCCGTGGACCCGGAACGTCACCGGTCAACTGGGCCGCGCACATGCGGCGGAGAGCGAGCCGGCTCCGTGGCCGCCCCAGGACGCCGAGGCGCTGGATCTCACCGACGCGTACGCCGCCCTCGCCGATGCCGGGCTCGCCTACGGCCCGGCCTTCCAGGGGGTCGGCGCGCTCTGGAGGCGCGGCGACGACATCTTCGCGGAGGTCCGGCTGCCCGCCCCGCACGCCTCGGAGGCGGGTCGCTTCGGGCTCCACCCGGCGCTGTTCGACGCCGCGTCGCACGCGCCGCTGCTGGCCGCGCCCGCCTCCGGCCCGGGCGGGGTGCGGGTGCCGTTCGCGTGGAGCGGGGTGAGTCTGCACGCCTCGGGAGCAACAGAGTTGCGGGTCGGTGTCACGTCGACGGGCCCGGACACGGTGTCGCTGACCCTCGCCGATCCGTCGGGCCGGCTCGTGGCGCGCGTGGAGTCACTGGCCATGAGGGAACTCCCGGCCGACCAGGCCGACATGACGGACCAGACGACGGAAAGCACGATGGACGACATCGTACGAAGGGCTCTGCTGCGCCCCGAATGGGTCGCCCTCGGCCTTCCCGGCGACGTCGATGAGGGCACCTGGGCGGTGCGCGGGCAGGACGAGCTGGACCTTGCCGCGTTCGTGCCCCGCCCGGCGAACCCGAACCCCGATTTCGTCGCCGTCACGGCCCTCGGCGCTGCGAGCGGCTGCGATCCGCTGCCGGACGTGCACGAGGTGGCCGGCAGGGTACTCACCACGCTCCAGGACTGGCAGGACGATCCGGGTACGGCGGGCTCAAGGCTGGTCGTGGTGACGCGGGACGCCACCGGGCCGGTGCCGGATCTGGCGGGTGCCGCGGTCTGGGGGCTGGTGCGTGCGGCGCAGTCGGAGCTGCCCGGCCGTGTCGTCCTGGTGGATGTGGACGGGCGGCCCGAGTCACTGCGGATGCTGCCGTCGGCGGTCGCCACCGGGGAGCCCCAACTCCGGGTGCGGGAGGGGCAGGTGGCGGTTCCGCGACTTGCGGCGGCCGGTGTCGCCTCGGACCCGGGGGCCGCCTTCGACGCGGAAGGCACCGTACTGATCACCGGAGGCACCGGCGCGCTGGGCGCGGAACTGGCACGTCACCTGGTCGCCGACCACGGCGTACGGCATCTGCTGCTGACCGGACGCCGTGGGCCGCACGCGCCCGGCGCCGAGGAACTGCGCCGCGAGCTGGCGGAGTCGGGCGCGCAGGCCGCCGTCGTCGCCTGTGACGCGGCCGACCGTGCCGCGCTGGCCGACGTGGTCCGGCGCTGCGAGCCGCCGCTGACCGCAGTGGTGCACGCCGCCGGGGTTCTCGACGACGGTGTACTGGACTCGCTCACCCCCGGGCGAATGGCGGCGGTGCTGCGGCCGAAGGCCGACGCGGCCTGGCATCTGCACGAACTGACCCGGGACATGGGGCTGTCGGCGTTCGTCGTGTTCTCCTCCGTCTCGGGTCTGCTGGGCCGGGCGGGCCAGGGCAACTACGCGGCCGCGAACGCGTTCCTCGACGCCCTCGCCCACCGCCGCGCCGCCGAAGGACTGCCGGCGCTCTCGCTGGCGTGGGGCCCGTGGGAGCATGCCGGCGGGATGGCGGCGGGACAGCCCGGGCAGCGCCCACCGTCACGCGACGTGCTCGTGCCGTTGTCCACGCAGCAGGGCCTGGCCCTGTTCGACGCCGCGGTGCGCTCGACGGAGCCGGTCCTGGCGCCGATCCTGCTGGACCGGGCGGCGCTCAGGTCCGGTGCGGGGCACCTGCCTCCACCGCTGCGCGGACTCGTCCGGCAGAGCCGGCCGGCCGCCGCGACCTCCGCCTTCGGTTCCGCCGGTTCGCCCGGGCAGTCGCCGGAGCCGGGAGCCTGGCGCAAGCGGCTGGCCCTCATACCCTCGGGAGAGCGGGAGGCTGCGCTCGTGGCGCTGCTGCGGGCCGACGTGGCCGCGGTGCTCGGATATCCGGACGGCGACGCGCTCCCGGCCGGGAGGGCCATGGCCGACCTGGGGTTCGACTCCCTGACCGCCGTGCAGATCCGCAACCGGCTGAGCACAGTGCTGGGGCTCCGGCTGTCGGCGGCGGTCGTGTTCGAGCACCGCACGGCCCAGGAGCTGGCCCGCCATCTGCTCGGCCTGGTGGAGGGCGAACCGGCCGCCGGGGCCGCCCCCGAGGCCGGTGTGACCGGGCGGCCCTCGTACAGCCTTTCCTCGCTGTTCCGGACAGTCAGCGCCGCCGGGCAGCCGGTGGCGGCGATGCACCTGCTCGTCACCGCGTCCTGGGCACTGCCCACCTTCGAGGCCGCCCACGGCCGCGAGCACGCTCTGCCCCCGGTCCGCCGCTCCCACGGCCGCTCCGGCTCGGGCTCCGGTTCCGGCTCCGCCTCCGGTTCGGGTCGCGACAGGCCGACGATCGTCTACTTCCCGGCCTACCGTCCCTCGCTCCCGTCGGACGGCGGAGACTTCCCTCGCTTCCACCGCGCCTTCCAGGACGAGCTGGACGTCCTGGAGTTTCCGCACCCGGGTATCGGCGCCGGTGCCGCCGTACCGGAGGACCGCGCCGCGCTGGCGCGTACGCAGGCCGAGAGCGTGCTGCGGCACGTCGGGGACGGGCCCTTCGTGGTCGTAGGACGGTCGGCGGGCGGCAACGTGGCGCATCTGGTGACCCACCGGCTGGAAAGCACGGGCCGGGCGCCCGAGGGCCTGGTGCTGCTGGACACGTACCACATCACGCCGGACAACAGCGGTACGGACTGGCTGCTGTCCCTGGCCGCCCCGGCACCGCGGGACACCCGGCCCACCGCACCCACCGGGCAACTCGTCCTCACCGGGGACGACGACACCGTCCTGGCCGCGATGGGGGCCTACAACAGGATCTTCCTCGGCTGGGACCCCGAGCCGCTCGCCACGCCCACGCTCCTCGTGCGCGCGCTGCGGCCCACGCCCGCCATGGCGGCCTCCGCGCACGCCGACGACTGGCGGACGTCCTGGCCGACGGATCACGACGTGGTGGACGTTCCCGGCGACCACCTGACGATGATGCAGGAACACGCGGAGACCACCGTGTCGGCGATCCGCGCCTGGATCGACGCACGAACGACGAAGGGCGACCAGTGAGGCGGGGCGCCGCCTCCAGCAGGTTTTGTTGAGCATTAATCCATTGCCTCGGCGGGTCCGGTCCTGCTGCACTGCACAGGATCCGCCGTCACGCGAAGAGGAGCAGCGATGCGCACTGCGTTCATGTCCACCCCGGAAGGAATGACCCCCTCACTCAAGGACATGACGCTTCGTGCACCTGCTCAACCTCGGGATCCTCGCCCATGTCGACGCCGGTAAGACCAGCCTGACCGAACGCCTGCTGCACACGGCGGGCGTGATCGACGAGATCGGCAGCGTCGACGCCGGGAACACACAGACCGATTCCCTCGCGCTGGAGCGGCAGCGCGGCATCACCATCAAGTCCGCCGTCGTCTCCTTCGCCCTCGACGACGTGACGGTGAACCTCATCGACACCCCCGGCCACCCGGACTTCATCGCCGAGGTGGAACGGGTGCTCGGCGTCCTCGACGGCGCCGTGCTGGTCGTATCGGCTGTCGAGGGCGTCCAGCCGCAGACCCGCGTCCTGATGCGCACCCTGCAGCGGTTGCGCATCCCCACCCTCGTCTTCGTCAACAAGATCGACCGACGCGGCGCACGGTACGACGCCGTCCTGCGGGCCCTCTCCGAGCGGCTGACCGCGTCCGTCGTGCCGATGGGGACGGCCGACGGCCTGGGCACGCGTGCCGCGCGCTTCCGCCCCGGCCTCACCTCGTCGGCGCTCGACGCCCTCGCCGACCACGACGACGAACTGCTCACGGCGTACATCGAGGAAACGGTCTCCTACGACCGCCTCCGCACCGCCCTGGCCGACCAGACCCGGCAGGCCCTCGTCCACCCCGTGTACTTCGGCTCCGCCATCACGGGCGCCGGCGTCGGCGCACTCGCCGAGGGCATCGGGCAACTGCTGCCTGCGGCCGACGGCGACCCGGAAGGGCCGGTCTCGGGCTCGGTCTTCAAGGTCGAGCGGGGACCGGCGGGGGAGAAGGTCGCGTACGCGCGGATGTTCTCCGGAACCGTGCGCATCCGCGACCGGATCCGCTTCGGCGCGGTCGGCGCATCGAGCGACGCGGGCGAACCCGACGACACCCGCGCCGAGGGCCGGATCACCGCGATCAGCGTCTTCGACCGGGGCGCGGACCGCAGGGACGACCTGGTGGCGGCGGGCCGGATCGCCAAGCTGTGGGGCCTGGCCGACATCAGGATCGGCGACGCCTTCGGCGAACCCCGCAAGGCGGCCGGGCACTTCTTCGCCCCGCCCACCCTGGAAACGGTCGTCGTCCCGGCCGACGGCGCGGACCGGCGGGACCTGCACCGGGCGCTCACCCTGCTCGCCGAACAGGACCCGCTGATCGACCTGCGCCACGACGAGGTACGGCAGGAGACCTTCGTCTCCCTCTACGGCGAGGTGCAGAAGGAGGTCGTCCAGGCCACGCTCGCCGACGAGTTCGGCCTTGACGTCACCTTCCGTGAGACGACACCGCTGTGCGTCGAGCGGCCGGTCGGCTCGGGTGCGGCGGTCGAGTTCAACAAGAAGGACGGCAACCCCTTCCTCGCGACGATCGGCCTGCGTGTGGACCCGGCGCCGGTCGGTTCCGGCGTGGCCTTCCGGCTGGAGGTGGAGCTCGGCTCCATGCCGTTCGCCTTCTTCAAGGCCGTCGAGGACACCGTCCGCGAGACCCTCGGCCAGGGCCTGCGCGGCTGGCAGGTACCCGACTGCACCGTCACCATGACCCACTCCGGCTACTCGCCCCGGCAGAGCCACGCCCACCAGGGCTTCGACAAGAGCATGTCCAGCACCGGTTACGACTTCCGCGGTCTCACCCCGCTGGTCCTGGTCGAGGCGCTGCGCCGGGCGGGAACCCGGGTGCACGAGCCGATGCACCGTTTCCGCGTCGAGGCCCCGAGCGACACCCTGGCCGCGCTGCTGCCGGTGCTGGCCCGCCTGCGCGCGGTGCCGCAGACCACGGAGACCCGCGGCGCCTCCTGTGTGCTGGAGGGGGCGGTGCCCGCGGCCCATGTGCACGAGTTGGAGCAGCATCTGCCAGGGCTGACGCGCGGCGAGGGCGAGCTGGAGAGCGCCTTCGACCACTACGCGCCCGCCGCACCCGGCACGGCCCCGGAACGCCGGCGCACCGACCTCAACCCGCTGAACCGGAAGGAGTACCTGTTGAACCTGACGCGCAGAGTGGGCAACTGAGCTGAGTGAGAAGGAACTTACTGATGAGTCAGGGGTGTTGACGGTGCCCTGATCTCACCGGACTGTAGTGGAATGCCGAACATCCGGACGCGTCTGCTCGTTGTCCTGGTCGTCCTCTTCGGATCCCTGACGGTGGCGGGCCCCTCTCCCGCCACCGCCGCCGCCACCCTCCCCGACTCCCTCTGGTTCGACGAAACGCCCCTCACCGTCCACAACGGCCGCTTCACCGACGGAAACGGCCGCGAGGTCGTACTGCGCGGCTACAACGTCTCCGGCGAGACCAAACTGGCCGAGAACCACGGCCTGCCCTTCGCCTCGGTCGCCGACGCGAAGAAGTCCGCGACCGCGCTGCGCGCCCTCGGCGGCGGCAACTCGATCCGCTTCCTGCTGTCCTGGGCCTACGCCGAACCCGTACGGGGCCAGGTCGACACCACGTATCTGGCCGCCGCCACCGCCCAGATGCGCGCCTTCCTCGACGCGGGCATCCGCGTGTACCCCGACTTCCACCAGGACCTGTACTCCCGGCACCTGTTCGACAGCGACAGCTGGTACACGGGCGACGGGGCCCCCAAGTGGGCCGTGGACGCCGGGGACTACCCCGACGAGTCCTGCGGGATCTGCCTCTTCTGGGGCCAGAACATCACCCAGAACGAGGCCGTGAAGCAGGCGTCGTACGACTTCTGGCACAACGCGCACGGCCTTCAGGACGCCTTCCTGGCCACCGCCCAGAAGACCATGGCGTACGTGAAACAGAACGTCTCCGCCGCCGAGTTCGCGGGCGTCGTCGGCTTCGACCCCTACAACGAGCCGCACGCCGGTACCTACGACTCCGGCCAGACCAGCCGCACCTGGGAACGTGACGTGCTGTGGCCCTTCTACGAGAAGTTCCGCTCCCGCATGGACGCGGCCGGCTGGCAGGGCAAACCGCTTTTCGCCGAGCCGAACCTCTTCTGGAACGCCAACATCGACTTCCAGAAGCAGGAGGGCGGACTGCTCGACGCGGGCACGCTCGGGCCGCGGTACGTCTTCAACACCCACTTCTACGACCAGAAGGCCATCTCGGGCGTCTTCATGTGGGGCAAGGCGCAGGACGGCCAGTACGTCGGCGACTTCGGCACGGTCCGCGACCGGGCCTCGGCCACGAACACGCCCGCCATCATCAGCGAGTTCGGCCACCCGCTGGCCGGATCGGTCTCCGACAAGGCGCCGACCGTGCTCAAGGCGATGTACCAGGCCCTCGACTCCCGTGTCCCGGGCAGGAGCTGGTGGTCGAACCCGGCCGGCTCCGGCCCGGTGCTCTCCGGTTCGCAGTGGCAGTGGGACATCTACAACGGACGCCACCGCGAGCTGATGAACGACAACCCCGACAAGGTCCTCACCGCCGGTGACGCCTGGAACGACGAGGACCTGTCCGCCGTACGCCTCGACGACTCGGGAACGCCGGTGCTGCGGCAGGACGCCCGGCTGCTGGACCGGATCTACCCGAGCGCCACGTCCGGTACGACCGTCGCCTTCACCTACGAGGACCGCTCGCGGGACGGCGACACGACCCTGACCTGGAACCCGGTGCCCAGCTCGCTGCCGAACGTGGCGCAGCTCGTGGGATCGGGACAGTACGCGCTCCAGGTGTGGCGCTCGAACAGCGGCACGGCACCCACCGAACTGCATCTTCCGGCGTCCTTCCCGACCGGCTCCACCACGGTGGTCTCCGACCTGGGCATGGCGTACGCGCCTGCGTCGTACACCTCGGGCGCCCCCGTCGGCGTGGCCGCGGAAGCGGGCGGCACGGGAAGCCGTCGCCTGCTGCTGACCGACTCGGACTCCGGCGTGCTGCACTACGCGCTGGTGACGAACGGGGCGAGCGCTCCCTCGGCCGCCCTGCTGAACGCCGCACGGTCCGAGCTCTCCGCGTGGGCCGCGCGGACCGTCGGCTAGGACGGGCGAGAACCGGACGGGAAACCGCGACCGGGCGGAACCGCCCTCGCAGACATACGCCCACCCCGTCCTCGGTCGCCGCGCCACATGGCGAACGAGGACGGGGTGGGCGTGGTGCTCGAGGAGCTGGGCCGGTCAGTCGGCCGTCGGGCCGGTCCAGCCGGCCTCCACATGGCCCAGCCGGACCCGCTGCGGATGGTCGCCGACCGGGACGGACACCTGCTTGCGGCCGGTGGCGAAGTCGATGGCGGTGACCTGGTCGGTGCCGCTCTCGGAGACCACACAGGACTTGCCGTCACCGCTGACCGTGGCCCAGTAGGGCTTGGAGGCGGTGACGAGCGGACCCTCCTGGAGGGTGGCGCGGTCGACGACGACCGCGTAGTCGTCCATCGTGCCCGCGACACAGAGCTTGCTGCCGTCGGGGCTCATCGAGATGCCGTGGTGGCGTGAGTCGTTGACGAAGGTGGTGCGGTCGTCGCTGGTCGCCGGGTTCTTCGGCAGGGTCTTCGTGCGGGTGATCTTGTCGGTGCCCAGGTCGTACTCGAAGAAGCCGTTGAAGAACGACACCTGGAAGTACAGCTTCGACTCGTCCGGCGAGAACACCGCGGGCCGGACCGCGTCGGAGTAGTCCGTCAGACCGAGCGCGTCCAGCTTGGGGCGCATGTCGATGACCTTGACCTGCTGGTACGTGGTCGCGTCGACGACCGTGATGCGCCGGTCGCCCTTCGTCCAGTCCAGCCAGGGGGCGTCGGTCTGCGTGTTCACGTCGCCGATCGCCATGTTGTAGATGTACTTGCCGTCCTGGGTGAAGATGTTCTCGTGCGGCTTGTCGCCGGTGGCGAACTTGCCCAGCTCCCGGCCCGAGTCGATGTCCAGCACATGCACGGTGTTGGAGGTCGACGCCGACACGGCCACCCGCTTGCCGTCGGGGGAGACCGCCATGTGGTCGGCCCGGTAACCGGACACGGGGAAGCGCCAGTTGACGTCCCCCGTGGCCAGGTCCAGGGACACCACGTCGGCGAAGCTCGGGCGCGAGACGACCACGGACCTGCCGTCCGGCGTCGAGTACATGTCGTCGACGAACTGGTCGTGGCCCTCACCCACGCTGTTGCGGATCGCCATGAAATAGATCCACTTGATCGGATCGGCGTTGATCTCCGCCATCCGTTCGTCCTTGTCGGGGATGACGTTGATCCGGCCGATCTTCCCGAAGTCCCCGGCGGACCTGATGACATCGGCGGTGCCGTCCCAGTTGTTGCCGACGAACATCACCTCACGCAGGGCTGCGGCGGAGGAGTCGGCGGCGGTGGCGGTGGTCGCGGGGGCGGCGACGGTCAGGGCGAGGGCGGCGGCTACGGAGCACAGGTGCCTGGGACTGATGGCAGGCATGACTGCTCTCTTCCTCTGAGGTGGGAGGGGCGAATCTGAACACACGTGCTTTCAGAATCAACTTACTGAAAAGTAAGGAGGGGGTGCCCTTCTCCACAAGACTGCGTACACGACAAAATTGGCCGTCGGGTCGGCGAGGCCGCGGGAGGACAGCGTGACGGGCAGGATCAAGGCGCCCACCGGCCGCTACGGCGGCAAGTCGGCCGAGGAGCGACAGGCCGAGCGGCGCCGACGCTTCCTGGACGCGGCGCTTCAGCTGTTCGGCGGCAGCCCCGGTTTCCGGGGCACGACCGTCGCCGCACTGAGCGAGGCGGCGGGCCTGTCGACCCGTCAGTTCTACGAGGAGTTCCGCACCCTTGAGGACGTCCTGGCCGCCCTCCACCTCCAGGTCAACGCGTGGGCCGAGGAGGCCACCCTGACCGCGGTGGCCGGCGCGGAACACCTCCCGCTCGCCGAACGCGCCACCGCGATCTTCCGTGCGTACGCCGCGAACGTCACCGCCGACCCGCGCCGTATCCGCATCACCTTCGTCGAGATCATCGGCGTCAGCCCCCGTCTGGAGGAACAGCGCCTCGCGCGCCGCGCCCGCTGGGTCGAGCTCGTCTGCGCCGAGGTGGCGTCCGCCGTCGCGCGCGGCGAGGCGGCGCCGCGCGACTACCGCCTCGCCGTGACCGCGTTCATCGGCAGCGTCAACGGGCTGCTGCACGACTGGAGCGCGGGATGGGTGGACGCGACCCTCGACGAGGTCGTCGACGAACTGGTCCGCATCCTTCTCGGCATCCTCCAGCCGACGGACGCCCGGCTCGCCGGGTCCTGAGACGACGAGCCGGTGATGTCACCGGCTCGTCCGGTTCAGCCGCCGATCCGGTTCACCGCGTCGAGGACGGGAGCGAAGCCGTCCTCGCCCCGCAGCCCGTCGGCGAGTTCGCGGGCGCGCCGGCCGAAGGACGGCTCGGAGGTCGCCCGCCGCACGGCGTCCGCCAGCGCCTCGGCCGTGAACCTCCGCAGCGGCACGGCTCGCGGCGCCACGCCGAGCGCGACCAGACGGCCGGCCCAGAAGCCCTCGTCGAACTGGACCGGCACGGGCACGGCGGGCACCCCGGCGCGCAGCCCGGCCCCCGTCGTGCCGGCGCCGCAGTGGTGGATCACGGCGGCCATCCGCGGGAACAGCGCGGAGTGCGGCACCTCGCCGATGGTCAGTACGTCGTCCCCGGCGGCCTCCAGACCGCCCCAGCCCCGCTGGATCACCGCGCGCTGCCCTGCCCGGCGCAGGGCGCGCACGACCTCGGCGCTCAGCCGCGCGGGATCGGGCACGGTCGCGCTGCCCAGACCCACGAAGACCGGCGGCGGGCCCGCGTCCAGGAACTCCCGCAGCTCGTCGGGGAGCTGGGCCGCACCGTCGTACGGCCACCAGTAGCCCGTCACCTCCAGGTGCGGTGGCCAGTCGCTCGGCCGGGGCACCACCAGAGAGCTGTAGCCGTGCAGTGCGCGGCCCCTGCGGGTGGTGCGGGGCTTGGTGCGGGACAGCCCCAGGCGTGTCCGTACCTCCGGTACGGCCGCCGAGAAGACACGGTCGATGGCGAGGCTCACGCCGTGCCCGGCGACCCGGTTCCCGACGGCTCCCCAGGACCCGCCTCCGAGCATCGGCGGCCCGAACTCCCGGGTGGGGGCGAGGGGTTGCAGCGGAACCTCGATGCTCGGGAGCGACAGGCCCTCGGCGATGGCGTGCCCCAGTGGTGCGGTGGAGCCGGCCAGGAGCAGGACGTCACTGTCGCGCGCCGCGGCCAGCATGTCGTCCGTCATCTGCCCGGCCAGGGCCCGCGCCATCCCCACCACACGCACGAGCTTGCCCAGGCCGGTCGCACTGCGGTGCAGACTCCGGCCGCGCGCGGACTCCAGTTCCGCCCGGGGATCCAACGGCAGCGGATGGAAGCGCACGCCCGATCCCGCGACCAGCCGCTCGAAGCAACCGTGTGTGACCAGAGTGACCTCGTGCCCCGCCCGGGACAGGGCGTGCCCGAGTCCGGTGTAGGGGGCGACATCGCCCCGGGAGCCCGCCGTCATGATCGCTACGCGCACATCGCCCAGTATGGCGGTGAGGGCTGCCGTCAGGGCCAACTATGCCTGTGAAACAGGTCGACACGTTCCTAGGCGAGGCACACGACAAGGACACCGAGAGCCAGGACGCAGGTCAGCAACCAGCCTGCCAGCAGCCTGCGCCGCAGGTCGCGGTATCTCGCCTCGTACGCGTCCCGCAGTCCTCCGGCACGCGCCGCCGTGTGCTGCCAGGAGGCCCGGGCGAGTGCGAGGTACTCCGCCTCGAACCGCCGCTCCACCTCGTCCCGCTGCCCCTCCGTCAGCCAGTGCAGGGGCGCGCTGAACCGGGCGGCGGCCGTACGGCCTTCCTCGCGGGTCGCGGCGAGCAGCAGATGCCCCTCGACGTCGTTCAGGAACCTGTCCGTGATGCTCACCGAGACGTCAACTCCTTCTCCGGCGTGGGAGCGTGCCGCAGGTCGAAGGCCGGGGATTCGGACCGGATCCGGGGCAGAGTGACGAAGTTGTGGCGCGGGGGAGGGCAGGAAGTGGCCCATTCCAGCGAGCGGCCGTATCCCCACGGGTCGTCGGCCTCGACCTTTTCGCCGTACTTAGCGGTCTTCCAGACGTTGTAGAAGAACGGCAGCAGCGACGCGCCGAGCACGAACGAGAAGACGGTCGACAGGGAATTGAGCGTCGTCAGCCCCTCCACCGCCAGATAGTCGGGGATGCGGCGCTGCATTCCGTTCACACCGAGCCAGTGCTGGACCAGGAACGTGCCGTGGAAGCCGATGAACAGTGTCCAGAACGTCATCTTGCCCAGGCGCTCGTCGAGCATCCTGCCCGTGAACTTCGGCCACCAGAAGTGGAATCCGGAGAACATCGCGAACACCACCGTGCCGAAGATGACGTAGTGGAAGTGGGCCACCACGAAATAGGTGTCGGAGGTCGGGAAGTCCAGTGGTGGTGAGGCCAGCATGACTCCCGTGAGGCCGCCGAAGACGAACGTGACGAGGAATCCCAGCGCCCAGAGCATGGGCGTCTCGAAGCTCAGCGAACCGTTCCACATCGTGCCGATCCAGTTGAAGAACTTCACACCGGTCGGTACGGCGATGAGGAACGTCATGAAGGAGAAGAACGGCAACAGCACACCGCCCGTGACGTACATGTGGTGCGCCCACACCGTCACGGACAGGCCCGCGATCGCGATGGTCGCCGCGATCAGACCCAGGTAGCCGAACATCGGCTTGCGGGAGAAGACCGGGATGACCTCGGAAATGATGCCGAAGAACGGCAACGCGATGATGTACACCTCCGGGTGGCCGAAGAACCAGAAGAGGTGTTGCCACAGCAGCGCTCCGCCGTTGGCCGCGTCGAAGACGTGCGCCCCGAACTTGCGGTCCGCCTCCAGGGCGAACAGTGCTGCCGCCAGCACGGGGAAGGCCAGCAGCACCAGCACACCCGTCAGAAGCACGTTCCAGGTGAAGATCGGCATCCGGAACATGGTCATGCCGGGCGCACGCATGCAGATGACCGTGGTGATGAAGTTGACCGAGCCGAGGATGGTGCCGAAGCCGGAGAGCGCCAAGCCCATGATCCACATGTCGGCGCCGATACCTGGGCTGCGCACGGCATCGGACAGCGGGGCGTAGGCGAACCAGCCGAAGTCGGCCGCACCCTGCGGGGTGAGGAAGCCGCCCACCGCGATGAGCGAGCCGAACAGGTACAGCCAGTAGGCGAACATGTTCAGCCGCGGGAACGCCACGTCCGGCGCGCCGATCTGCAGCGGCATGATCCAGTTCGCGAAGCCGGCGAACAGCGGTGTCGCGAACATCAGCAGCATGATCGTGCCGTGCATCGTGAACGCCTGGTTGAACTGTTCGTTCGACATGATCTGCAGACCGGGCCGGGCGAGCTCGGCGCGCATGAACAGCGCCATCACGCCGCCGACGCAGAAGAACGCGAACGACGTGACCAAATAGAGCGTCCCGATCGTCTTGTGATCCGTGGTCGTCAGCCACCGCACGGCTCGGACGCTCTTGATGTTTCTGATCCTCTTCACGCCCCGCCTGTGTCCGCGCCCCACCCGCACGTCACACTCGACGGACGCGACAAGAATCACGGAAACGGGTGTGACGATCCGGCGGGTGCCGGACACGAACGGAACATGAGCAACGACGAGATCTTCGCCGCTGCCTATCGCGAGCACTACTGGGCGGTCAGCCGCTATGTCGCGCGGCGACTGGACGGGCGTACGAGTGAGGTCGAGGAAGTGGTGGCGGAGGTGTTCACCGTCGCCTGGCGACGCCGGGCGGACCTGCCGGCCGCCCCGCTGCCCTGGCTGTACGGCGTGGCACGCAACTGCCTGGCGAACGCGGTACGCGGCTACGGGCGACGCAGGCGACTGGTCGACCGGCTCGGCAACGACGAGACAGCGCACGGCCGGCAGATCGTGGACAGCCCGGACACGGAGGCGCCGGGCGCCTGGGTGCACGAGGCACTGAACCGGCTGTCCCCGGCCGACCGGGAAGTGCTGCGACTGACGGCGTGGGAGGAACTGGCGGTCGAGGAGGTCGCCGTGGCCCTCGGCTGCGGCAGACGGGCCGCGGCCATGCGGCTGCACCGGGCCCGGCGCCGGCTCAGAGCCGAGATCGACCGTATGTCCCCGCCGACCGTGTCCAAGGAACGAAGCCATGGCTGACGAACTCGAACTGCTGCGCCGAGCCAACCCGGTACCGGTCGACGGTCCGCACTTCGGCGACGGGCCACTGGACCACCACGCCGAACGGCACCTCAACCGGCTGCTGCACGAACGCCCGTCCCCTGTCCGTCGCCGTACCCGGCTCGCCTGGGGCCTCGCGGCCACGACCGTCGTCGCCGCACTCGTGTCGGCTCTGCTGTTCACCGGCCAGACGACGGCCCCGGCAATCGCGGCACCCCGCCCGCTGCTGGTGCGGGCCGACTCCACCCCCGTATCCCTGGAAACCCTGGCCGAGCGGGCACGGGCGGCCGCGGCCGACGGTGCGCCGAAGCTCCGGAAGGGCACGCATGTGCAGGCGTGGAGCATGGGCATGAGCGACGACAAGCCGCCGATCACGCTTCCCGAGGAGCGCATCGTGCGGTGGCACGCCGACGACAGCCACACGGAGATCGTCGTGGCCACCGACCCGCGCCACCCCGGCCGGCCGGTCCTCAGCGGCGAAGGGGAACTCGTCGAGGACGGCCATGTCCTCAGCAGGCAGACCTATCCGCCCAGTTGGAGCGACGCACCGCCGCAGTCGCCGCCTCCGACCGACGTCACACGCCTGCGTGCGTACCTCCAGGAGGCCGGGTACAGCAAGACCCCGCTGAACATCGGTGAACTCCTCGACGCCGTCGCCTCGCTGCTCGACACCTGGACCCTCGGCGCCCGCGAGTCGGCGACGCTCGCGCGGCTCCTCGCGGACACCGAGGGGCTCAGACCGCTCGGGCAGGTGACGGACCGGCTCGGACGGCGCGGACAGGCGTACGTGTACGACGGGCCCGGCGCCCGCCGAATGCTGATCATGGACCCGGTCACCGGTGCCGTGCTCGGGCTGGAGACCACCTTCACGAAGGCGGAACCGGAGTACGGCGTCAAGGCCGGTGACGTGATGTCGTACAGCGCCTGGATGCGCTGACCCCGGGCATCACACCCGGGCATCAAGCCGGGCACCGGACCCGGGCATCACGCGACGCCGAGCTGCCGGGCGGCCGCGTCCACCGTCTGCTCCAGCAGCGTGGCGATGGTCATCGGACCGACGCCGCCCGGCACCGGGGTGATGAGGGAGGCCCGCTCGACGGCGGAGTCGAAGTCGACGTCGCCCACGTTCCCCGCGTTGTAGCCGGCGTCGATCACGACGGCGCCGGGCTTGATGTCCTGCCCCCGGATCAGCCGCGGGCGGCCCACGGCGGCGACGACGATGTCCGCCTCACGCACCGCCGCGGACAGATCCGCCGTACGGGAGTGGCAGTACGTCACCGTCGCGTCGCGGGCCAGGAGCAGCATGCCGGCGGGCTTGCCGAGGATCGCGCTGCGGCCGACGACCACGGCACGCCTGCCGGCCGGCTCGACGCCGTACTCGTCGAGCAGCCGCATGATCCCGCCGGGCGTGCACGAGACGAACCCCGGGAGCCCGAAGCTCATCGTCGCGAACGAGGCGAAGGTGACACCGTCGACGTCCTTCTCCGGCGCGATCGCCTCGAACGCCGCCCGCTCGTCGATGTGCGGGCCCATCGGGTGCTGGAGCAGGATGCCGTGTACGGCGGGGTCGGTCGACAGGTCGCGCAGGGTGCCGACCAGTCGTTCCGTGGTGGTGTCGGCGGGCAGCGGCACGTGGCGCGAGGTGATGCCGGCCTCGCGGCAGCGGTTCTGCTTCATGCGGACGTACGTCACGGACGCGGGGTCCTCGCCGACCAGCACGGTCGCGAGGCAGGGCGCGGTGCCGGTGCGTTCGGTGAGGTCGGCGGCCTTCTTCGCGGTCTCCTCGACGATCCGCCGGGCGACCGAGGTGCCGTCCATGAGACGGGCCTGAGACATGATCCACTCCTGGGCTGGTGGTCCGGTTCGCCCAGGCGCACGGCATCGACTCCGCGTCGACTTCTCCAGGGGCCGCTCCCCGGTGGTGCTCCACCTCAGCGCCAGTCACGGCCCACGGCCCACCCTAACGGAGGCGGCACAAGGACCGGACAGCGCGTCCGTGCGCGGGCCGTCAGGGACCGCGCAGGCGTCGCCGGTCCTGTTCGTCCCATGTGCGGGTGTCGCGCGGCGCCGTGTACGGCTCCTCGTCGGGTGGGTGGCCGCCGGCGATCGCGCGCTGTCGTACGGCCTCCGCGTCGAATTCCAGGCCGAGCAGTATGGCCAGGTTGCCGACCCACAGCCAGATCAGGAAGACGATCACGCCCGCCATGGTGCCGTAGGTCTTGTTGTAGGAGGCGAAGTTGGCGACGTAGAACGCGAAGCCGGCGGAGGCGACCAGCCAGATCACCAGGGCGAGGAAGCTGCCCGGGGTGATCCACCGGAAGCCGCGCACCTTGGCGTTGGGGGCCGCCCAGTACAGGATCGCGATCATGGTGGTCACGAGGACGGCCAGGACGGGCCACTTGGCGATGGACCAGACGGTCAGGGCCGTGTCGCCGACGCCCAGCGTGGAGCCGACCTGCCGGGCCAGGGAGCCGGTGAAGACGACGATCAGGGCGCTGAGCACGGCCATCACCATGAGGACGACGGTCACCGCGAGCCGGATCGGGAGGATCTTCCACACCGGGCGCCCCTCGGGCATGTCGTAGACCGCGTTCGAGGTGCGGATGAAGGCCGCGACATAGCCGGAGGCCGACCACACCGCGAGGACGAGGCCGACGACGGCCATGACGGAGCCGAGACCGCCGTTGCCCTGCAACTGTTCGACCGCACGGGTGAGGATGTCCCGGGCCGAGCCGGGCGCGAGCTCGTTGATGTTCTCCAGCACCTTGTCGGTGGCCGACCTGCCGACCAGCCCGAGCAGGGACACCAGCACCAGCAGGGCCGGGAACAGCGACAGCACGCTGTAGTAGGTCAGGGCCGCCGCGCGGTCGGTCAGCTCGTCGTCCTTGAACTCCCGCAGGGTGCCCTTCAGCGCCGCCCACCACGATCGCCGGGGCAGTTCGGTGGGCGTGTCGGGCGCCCGCCGCTCCACCCGCGGATCCGGCCCCGGGTCCACCTGTGCATCCCTCGCCGGGCTCGGGGACGGATCCTGCCGCTCCCGGTGATCCTTGTGCCTGGACCTGAGTAGTCGGGTCATGGCCCCCGGGTATCCGGCCCCGCGAAGCTCAAGCACACTTCGCACGCCCGAACCGACGCCCCCGCCAGGGGCGGCGAAAATCCCGGGACTGTTCCGATGCGGACTGTTACCGTCGATCCCATGAAGGTCATCAGGCACACCGACACCGCAGCCGCGCGAGCGCCCCGCTCGACGGCTGCCCACGCCTGATCCCACCCCTTACGGCGGCCGGAAACGGTCCGCCGGTGTACGTGCGCCTTCTCCCTTCCCGGTCGCACCCTGTTCCGCGGCTCTTTCCGGTCCCCACGACCGAAGGAACCCCGATGAACACCGACCGGATCGTCAGCACCTTCACCGACTACTTCCGCGAGCACGGACACGAGCTCGTCACCGGCGGCACCCTCCTGCCACCGCCGTCCGACCCCGTCCTGTTCACCACCTCCGGCATGCACCCGCTCACGCCCCATCTGGAAGGCCGCCCGCATCCACAGGGACGACGCCTGACCAGCGTCCAGCGCTGTCTGCGCACGACCGACCTCGACGAGGTCGGCGACCGCACCCATCTGACGGTGTTCGAGATGCTCGGCTCCTGGTCCCTGGGCGACTACGGCCATTCACAGAGCCTGCGTTGGGGACACGAGCTGCTGCGCGACGGATTCGGCGTCCCGCCGGAGCGGATGCACGTCACCGTCTTCGGCGGCGACGACGAGGTGGGCCCCGACGACGAGTCGCTCGGCACCTGGCGGGAGTTGGGCCTGCCCGTGGAGCTGACCAGCGACGAGAACTGGTGGTCCCACGGCCCCGTCGGCCTGTGCGGCCCCGATTCGGAGATCTTCGTCTGGACCGGCGACCCCGGCACCCCGCCCCAGGGCAGCCCGACCACCGATCCACGGTGGGTGGAGGTGTGGAACCACGTGAGCATGCGCTACCGCCGCCTTGAGGACGGCGGCCTCCAACTCCTCCAACAGCCCAACGTCGACACGGGCATGGGACTCGAGCGTCTGGCCACGGTCCTCCAGGGCCACGACTCCGTCTACGACAGCGACCTGTTCGAACCCTGGACGAGGCTCCTGCCACCGCTGTGGGACCTGGACGAGCCGTCGACGCGTCTGGTCTGCGACCACCTGCGCTCCGGCATCGCCGTGATCGGCGACGGCGTACGGCCGTCCAACACCGGACGCGGCTACGTCCTGCGCCGGCTGACCCGCCGCGTTCTCACCACCCTGTGGCGCGACGACCCCTCGCGCACTCTGTCCGACCTGCCGACCGAGCTCCTCGGGCACACCCTGGACCATTTCCGGCAACCCGGTGACACAGGCCGGGTGCGCGGGGTGCTGGTCGACGAGGAACGGCGGTTCGGCCGGCTCCTGGAGCGGGGGCGGCGCGTGCTGGGCAGGCCGCGGTTCGAGGGTCCGCTGAGCGACGAGGACTACCGGTACCTCCACGACACCCACGGACTGCCGCGCGACCTCGTCACGACGCTGCGTACCCCCTGACGACCGGAGGTGCGGGTCGGCCGTCGGCCGGCCCGCACCTCCCGGCTGCTCGCCGTGCTGGTCGTCGTCCTGGCCTGCTTGTCCTTTCCTACTCGTCCCATGCCTCGATGATGATCTGCCGGGAGATCTTGCCGTCGCGCAGCGTGATCATCGACTCCGACATGACCCGCACCCCGTCCGCGTACTGGCAGGACTCGCTGTAGGCCGCGCGGTCACCCTGGATCACGCATCCCTCCAGCTTGTGCGTCATGTCGCGGCTGTAGACATCGGTGAGCATGTCGGCGATCTCGTCGCGGCCGTGCAGCACCTTCGGGTGGCTGGGCTGGGCGTTGCGGTTCACGACGCGGATCTCCGCGTCGTCCGTGTACAGCGACAGAAGCGTCTCCGGGGTGCGTCCTTCCACGGCCCGGCGCAGTACGTCGGTGTCGAACGAGGGGCGTGCGGCAGTGCCCATGGTGACCTCCTCCGAGGCCCGCGGCAGGGAGAGGGGCGGCCGCGAGTGCCTCACCTCTGAGCGTCCTCCGCCTCGCCGGACCCGGCAAGCGCAGCCCGAGCGCTGGGCCTGCCGGGTGAGCGCCGCCGTACAGCCGTGTCCCGCGGCGGACGCCCGCGTTGCTGAAGGCATGATCTCAACACGACGTATCGTCGCGGCCGTTGGCCTGGCGGCCGGCCTCACCGCACTCACCGCGCCCACGGTGGACGCGGCCGGCGTGGATTCCCCGATCGCCGGCCGGATCGATCCGGTCACCACGCTCGACTCGCTCGCCGCGACCGGCATTCCCGAGCGGCACAAGCACCGGGTCCCCCCGGTCTCCCAGCACCTGAACCACCTCGACCAGGTCAAGGGCCTGAGCCGGCTCGGTTAGGCCGACCGGTCGGGTCACCCTCCCGCAAGGGCCGTCGGATCGATCCGACGGCCCTTGCCGTGTGCCTGGAGTGACACGTCCGCTACCCGGCGTCGTCCAGGAAGTGGAAGCCGGGCCGGGGGTGCATGAGGAAGTCGTGGTGCGAGATGTTCCACGCGTACGCCCCCGCCAGCGCGAACGCCACCCGGTCCCCGGCCCGCAGTCCGGGCGCCGGCACCCGGCGGGCCAGGACGTCCTTCGGGGTGCACAGCTGTCCGGCCAGGGTGACACGGTCACCTTCGGCGGCCGGCCGCGGCCAAGGGTGTGGCCAGGCGTCCACCGGCAGGACGGAACACGGCTGGTCGTGCCCCTTGGTCGCCGGGGTCCGCAGATGGTGGGTGCCGCCCCGGACGACGGCGAACTCCTCGCCGTGGCTGTGCTTCACGTCCAGCACCTCGGTGGCGTACCAGCCGCAGTACGCGGTGAGCGCCCGGCCGGGCTCGATGCGCAGGGTCAGCTCCGGGTGCCTCTCGGTGAGCCGGGCGAGTCCCTCGCCGTAGGCCGCCCAGTCGAAGCGGCGCTCCGGATCGGCGTAGTCGACGTGCATGCCGCCGCCGACGTTCACCTCGCCGAGCCGGACCCCGAGGCCCGTCGCCCAGGCCACGATGGTCTCCGTCACCGACAGCTGCTCGGCGGCCTCCAGCCCGCTCGCCAAGTGGGCGTGCACACCGCGCAGTTGGAGCTGCGGGTAGGTGCCGTCGGCCAGCGCTCCGACCACCGCCTCGGCCTGCCCGGGATCCATACCGAACGGGGTCGGCCGGCCGCCCATCGCGAGCGAGCTGCCCGCCAACGACCCATCGGCCACCGGCAGGTTGACGCGCGGCAGCACCGCCACCGGCCGCCCCGGCGCCACCCGCCGCGCCAGCTCGGCCAGCATCCTCAGCTCGTACGCGCTCTCGACGTGAAAGCGCTCGGCCCCCGCCTCCAGCGCGGCCGTCACCTCGTCCGGTGTCTTGCCCGGACCGCCGAAGGCGAGCGGGCGTCCCGGCACCGCCTTGGCCACATGGGCGAGTTCGCCGCCCGAGGAGACCTCGTAGCCGTCGACGTACGGGCCGAGGGCGGCGAGGATCTCCGGCTCCGGGTTGGCCTTGGCGGCGTAGTACAGCTCGACCCGTTCGGGCAGGGCGTCCCGCACGGCGGACGCGTGACCGCGCAGGGCCGCCAAGTCGTAGATGTAGGCAGGCAGTTCGGTGGAGAGGAGGGACAGGGCCCGGTCGCGGACCGCGGGCGTCGGCCGGCTCATCGGATACCTCCGGTCGTGTCACGCAGGATGTCCTCGGCGAGCGGCGACGGCAGCCGGACATAGCCTGCCTCCCGGTCGGCCTTGCGCTCCCAGCGGGTGAGGAGATTGGCCTTCGCCGGCAGCGGCACCCCGGCGAGGAGGGCGGCCAGCCGGGGCGGGCAGCCGAACCGGTCGGAGTACGCCCGGAGCGTGTCGCGCACCCGTCCCCACAGCGCGGCCTCCGCCCGTGGGTGCAGATCGGCGAGCGCGGCCAGCAGCTCGGCGACATGGTTGACCAGCAGGCAGTACACGACGCGGTCCCAGCCGCGCTGGGCGTCGTACGTCATGGGGCCCGCGACCTCGGGCGGCAGCGCGGCGAGGGTGTCCTCGTGGTGGTCGGGGACCAGCTTGGTGCCCTCCAGGTCGCGGAAGAGGACCTGGGCGGGCCGGCCGTCACCGTCGACGCAGATCAGGACGTTCTGGAGGTGGGGTTCCAGGACCAGCCCGTGGTCGAAGTAGGCGGCCAGGACGGGCGGCAGGAGAAGGCCGAGGTACGTCGACCACCAGTCGAGGGCCGTCTGTTCGTCCGCCCCGGCGAGGAGATGCGATATGTGAGCGGGGCCGGTCGGGTACTCGTCGGCGACGGCCGCCGCCAGCAGGGGAGTGGTGCCCGGTGCCAGCCGCGGGGGCAGGCCCTCGCGGACGATGACGCCGAAGCCCTCGAACAGCGCGCGGTCCGGGGTGCCGTCGGGGCCGGGCAGGGCCAGCGTGCGATAGGCGGGCTCGCGGAGCACGTCACTGCCGGGGAAGCGCTCGGCCAGATCGGCGAGTGCCGGGGCCAGGACGCGGGTGAGGGCGACGGCGCCGGACAGCTCGTAACTGCTGTTCTTGCGCAGGCAGTTGGTGATCCGCACGTTCAGGCTGAACTTCAGGAACGTCTCCCCGTCGTACAGCGTGCGCACCGACGCGGTGGCGGCGAACGGCTGTCCGCCCGGGCCGAGGTCCAGGATGTCGCCGCGGTCGAGGGCGGCGCGCAGCAGGGGGTGCTCGCGCAGCGTCTCGTACTGCCAGGGGTGGGTGGGGAGCAGGCGGTAGCCGTCCGGGACGTCCGTGCGGTGCCGGTCCAGCGTGGCGGCGGCCGCCGGATCGGCGTGCTCCTCGGCGATCAGGCCGGCGCGGACGGCGAGGTGCCGCAGCGGGAAGGAGGCACCGGCCTCGGGCGCGTACGCGGACCAGGCGCGCGGGTCGCCGGTGCGGGCCTTCGGCGTGGGGTGGAAGCGGTGGCCGAAGAGGAGGGACTGCTCGGACCGCACGTAGGTGGAGAGCCGGTCGTCCGCGGGGCGGGCCGCACGCGTGTCGGCGAGCGCCGTCCCGACGGCCTCGTGGCTGGAGACGATCTGCTCCAGGAACTCCTCGTTGCGCACGCCCGTCCGCAGCGCCAGCTCGTCGTGGGTGTACTCGGCGAGGCGACGCCAGTCCACCTCGGCCCACGCCTCGCCCCGCTGCTCGCTCACCGGCCCGGTGAAGCGGTGCGCGCCGAGCAGCGACGTGCGGCGCAGGGCGACGCGCAGCAGGACCCCGCGGCGGGGTAGCCGCAGCAGCAGGTGGCCGTCCGCGACGACGGACTGGTGCTCGGGTGCCGACACCTCGCGCAGCAGGCAGTTGAGGAGGGTGTGGGCCACCGCGTCGTCGGCGGTGGGCAGGTCGGCGCGGGCGACGGGGAGACGGCCCTGCTCGGGGAGCGAGTCGGTCAGGGAGGGCATCAGTGGCTCCAGCGGGTGCGCAGGTGCAGTGTGGGGAGAAGGGCGGCTGTGACGGCGGCGGCCGCACCGCCGATCAGCACGGGGGCGGCCGGCCCGTAGCGGGCGGTGCCCGCGGCCGCGGTCACCCCGGCGGCGACCGCGCCGGCCTTGGAGAAGAACTCCAGCGAACCGAACATCCGGCCGGGTGCCCGGCCCTTGGCGCAGTCGGCGGCCAGCACCGACAGACAGACCAGACCGAGGGTGAGCCCCACGCCCAGCAGCAGTCGTACGGCGACGAGCGTGGGCAGCGAGTCGGCGATGCCGTGTCCGGCGAGTCCGAGCGCGATACAGGCGAAGCCCAGCGCGAGCCCGGCCCGCGGACGGTCCCGGAAGGCGGCGTGCACCGCCAGCGCGGACACCAGGTAGCACAGGTGAGGCAGGGCGAAGAGGACGCCGGTCAGCGCCGGCGAGGTGCCGGGGAGCCGGTCGTCGACGAGTTCGATGAGATAGGGGAAGGAGATGACGGTGGAGAACACGAAGGCGAACTCCAGGGCGAACAGGGTCCTGAGCGACATCGACGGGGGCGCCTCGGCCACCTCGGCCTCGGCCCGGCGCGGCGGCTTCTCGGCCGGCACCGGTTCCGGCAGCGCCGCCAGCAGCAGGGCCGCCGTCAGCGGCAGTACGGCGAGCAGGGCGTACTGCCGGTGCGGGGACAGCCAGCCCGACAGGGAGCCGACCACGATCGGCGCGGCGACCAGCGCGGCCCGTGCGCTGCCCTGCATCAGGGTGAGCGCCTTGGACAGGGCCGGACCCTCCAGGGCCGTACCGAGATAGCCGTTGGACGCGGCGAACGTGCCACCCAGGATGCCCTGGAGCACCAGCGCCACCGTGAACGTGGCCAGCGAATCCGCCCAGCCCGCGAGCAGGAACGACACGGCGAGCCCCAACTGGGCCCGCAGCAGCAGTCGTTTACGGCCGAAGCGGTCCGCGAGTCGCCCCCACAGTGGCGCCCCGAGCGCGCCGAACACGGTCGGCACGATATAGAGCACCCCGGCCCAGCGTGCGCCACGGTCGCCCAACTCCGGCAGGATCTCCGTGAGATACGGCGGCAGCCCCAGCGCGGCGAACGACGCCACGAAGTAGCAGCCCGCCACCGCGTGCACATGTCCGCGCCCGAACTCCCGCCTCGGCACCCGTAGCACCTCCGCGCTCATGCGGAACCCTCCATACGCCGCAGGTAGTTGGGCCCGGTCGTGTAGTGCTTGTTGATGTCGGCCGCACCCGACCGTTCCTTGGACAGCAGCGTCCCGGCCGACACCATCGCCTTCACCGGCAGCTCCGGCGCGTCCAGCAGGCGGGCACGCAGCACGTCCGCAGCATCGCCGCCGAGCCGGTCGACGGCCTCCGCCAGCCGGGCCCGGACGAGGTCCAGCAGGGCACGGCGGTACCGGGGAAGTCCGAACGCGTACGAGGCCGCGCACAGATGCAGGGTGATCGTGGCGAACACGTCGGCGACCGGACCGTCGTCCGTGCCGAGGATCCGCGCGTCGTCGAAGTCCCACGGCCCCGGCAGTACGGCGTCCAGCCGTTCGGCGTTGACGCGCGGCCCGTCGTTGTCCTTGAACAGCAGCCGCAGGCTGCCCGGCCGCAGCACCAGCGAGACGTTCTGCTGGTGCGACTCCAGGGCGATGCCGTAGCCGAACAGCGTGGTCTGCCAGTCGAACAGCAGGGTGAGGGCCGCGTCCAGCAGGGCGAGCGGATCACCGTCGTAGTAGCGGTCGGCGATCCCGTCGATCACCAGGCGTCCGTCCGGCGCCTCGGCCAGCAGCGCCGCCAGCGGCACCACCGTGGAGTCGTCGAGCCCGGCCGGGTAGCGGCGGCACAGCACGGCCAGCAGCTCGTGCCCGGCGTGGGCGTACGTCGTCTCGTCGGCGTGCAGGACCGTCTCCTGGAAGCGGGGTTCGCGGGCGATGACCGCTTCCAGCAGTCGCTGGCCCACCGCTCCGTCGACCAGCGTGCCGGGCTTGATGGTCCGCTTGTTGCGCAGCCCCAGCGTCGCGGTGGCCAGCGGGAGTTTGAGGTGCACGGAAGGGTCGGCGACCGTGGCCACGGTCCGCATGGACAGGGTCGGTACGACGTCCAGGCAGGCGCGGTCGGCCAGTACGGTGCCGCCGGGCAGGGCGTCGACGGTGAGCGGATGCACGGGCAGCGTCACATGCGTGTCCCGCAGGCCGGGCAGGCCCAGCGTGTCGGGTGTCGGCCAGAACTCGGGCAGCTTCCCCGCCAGGACGACCTCGTCCCGGGGCACGGCGAGCCAGCGCAGTGCGAAGCGCGGGCGGAACTCCGGGGCGTACGCGCGCAGTTGCTCTTCCGTAAGCCCCGAGCGGCCACGTGCCGTCGGGTAGACGGGGTGGTCGTGGCGGGCGGCGAGTGTGTCGTACGCCAGGCTGCCGCCGAGGCCGGGCTCGTCCGTGAGCCGGGCCATGACCTCCGCCCGGGTCGCCGCGTGCAGCCGCATGGTCGCCAGTGTCTGACGGCACTCCTCGGTGAACGCGTCGAAGCCGCCCCGGTCCTCGGGATCGGCGAGCTCACGCAGTGCTCCGAGCACGCTCTCGTACCCGGTCAGCTCCGCGCCGTCCGACTCGCGTACCAGGACGGGCCGCCGGGCGGCGTACAGGCACTGGAAGCCGTCCTCGGTGACCGGCAGCAGCAGGGCGTCCCCTCCCGTGGGGAGTCGCAGCCAGCTGCCGTCCTGCTCGTGGACCGTCGTGCTCTGGGTGCGCAGGCCGACCACGTCCTCGCGCAGGAGAGCGCTCAGCACACGGGTGAGGAGTTCCGCCTCGGAGATGTCCGTGGCGGTCACGGCTGGATCTCCCAGTGCCGCTGGGCCAGGAAGTCGGCCGCCACGCGGTCCACGGTCGGCTGGTCGGTGCCGGTGGCCCGCAGGACGCCGAGGTAGTCGCGGTTGGTGCGGTACAGCTCGTGCCGCTCGCCCACCGCGCGGAGCGGACGGTACGTCAGATGGACGCCGTCGACGTCGAGGTCCGTGGCCTCGGGGGCGCCCACGAGAGTGCCGGCGCGCTCGGCGCACGGGTACTCCAGGCGGGCCGCGCCGTCCTTGCGGGCGCCCAGGCCGGCCGGGAGCGGCTCGCCGAGGTGGGTGCGCAGGATGTGCTCGAAGAGCGGGATCTCAAGGAGGCGGGCCAGCAGCAGGTCGCACTGGTCGCCGATGGCGCGGTAGTTGACCTCGATGATCCGGGCCCGCCCCTCGTGCACCACGAACTCGGTGTGGCAGGCGCCGAACCCGACACCCAGCGCGTCCAGTTGCTCCAGGACCTGCGCGACGACCGGCTCGGGGTGGGCGGGGACGAAGGTGAGGCGTTCCTCGATGAAGTACGGGGGCGGCGACAGCTCGGTGTGGAAGCCGCCCAGGACATGGCGGACATGCCCGTCGCCGAGGGTCTCCAGGGTGAACAGGTCGCCGGGGAGGTACTCCTCGACGACCAGGACGGCGCCCGGGCGGCGGTCCAGGATCTCCTTGGTGTGGGTCACCAGCTCTTCGGGGCCGTGGACGAGGACGACGTCCTCGCTGGCCACGCCCTCGCGCGGCTTGACGACACACGGGTACGGCGCGTCGCCGGGCGCGACCGGTTCGGTCAGTTCGGCCGACCACACGGTGTCCACGCCGGCCGCGGCGAGCCGACGGCGCATCTCGGCCTTGTCCTTGCAGCGCAGGGTGGCCCGCCAGTCCTTGCCGGGGAGGCCGAAGTAGGCGGCGGCCAGGGCGGCCTGGGTCTGGAGGTGGTCGCTGTTGGTGAAGACGGCGTCGGGCGCGTGGTGGCTCGAGACGCGGGTGATCACGGCCCGGAAGTCACGGACGTCGCACTCCAGGACCTCGACGTCCGGGTGGGCGAGACGGTGGGCGTCGGGCTGGTCGGTGAGGACGGTGACGTCCAGACCCAGCCGGGCCGCGGCGGGCAGGAAGCCCTCGCTGACGGCATCGGTCGGGTTGAGGGCGAGCAGGTACAGGCGCATGCCGGTTCACTAACTTCCGCTAGCGGGTGGGGGGTTGTGGGGCGGGCTGAGCTGGTCGGGCCCGGCCCGCCCTCGGATGATCAGCGGCGGGTCACTTCGCCGGGAGCTCCACGCCGGTGGCCTTCGCCACGTCCTTGAGCATCTCCTCGGCGGCCTGGACGCCGATGCCGGACATCCACGTCTCGTCCGGGACCTCGAAGACCTTGCCGTCCTTCACGGCCGGGAGGTCCTTCCACACCGGGTTGGAGACGACCTGCTTCTTCTGGGTCTTGTCCTCGGCGTCGGCGGCGGTGACGAAGATGAGGTCGGCGTCGGCCTGGTCGATCTCCTCCGGGCTGACGTCCTTCATGGTGACCTCGGGGTCGTTCGAGATCTGGGACTTGGGCCGCTGGAAGCCGATGTCGTTCAGCACGACACCGCTGTAGGAGTTGGTCTGGTACAGGCGGGTCGGACCGGCGATGAAGCGGACCACGGACGCGGTCGGCATGGTGCCGCCGTCCTTCTTCTTGATGGCGGCACCGAGCGCCGCGGCCTGCGTCTCGTACTCCTTGAGCTTGGCCGCGGCCTCCTTCTCCAGACCCAGCGCCTCGGCGTGGACCTTGAGGTTCTCCTTCCAGACACCGCCGGTGGTCTCGGTGAAGACGGTCGGGGCGATGGCGCTGAGCTTGTCGTAGACCTTCTCGTGCCGGACCTTGGAGGACAGGATCAGATCGGGCTTGAGGGAGGCGATCTTCTCCAGGTTCGGCTCCAGGAGCGGGCCGACGTCGACGGTGTTCTTCAACTCGCCGTCCAGGTACGTCGGGAAGCCGCCGGAAGTCTTGAAGTGCGGGGCGACCGCGCCGACCGGGTCGAGGCCGAGCAGGGTGACGTCGTCCAGCTCACCGGTGTCGAGCACGACGACCCGCTTCGGCTGGGACGGGATCTTCACGTCGCCCATCACGGTCTTCAGGGTGCGCGGGAAGGCGGAGCTGTCGCCCGCGGCCTTGGCCGTGTCGTCGGCGTCGGAGGAGGAGTCCGCGCCGCCGCAGGCGGCCAGGACGGCCGTACCGAGGACGACGGCGAGCAGCACGGCGATCAGCCGGCCGATTCCGCGCAGGGGAGATCGGTTGAACATGAGGGGTCTTTCTGTGAGAGGGGACTGATCAGGCGGTCGCGGCGGATGGCCGCCGGACCGCGCTGCTCTTGGGGACGACCAGCGGGGTGCCGGTCTCCGGGTCGGGGATCACCCGGCAGTCCACGTCGAACACGGACTTGACCAGCTCCGCGTCGAGGACGTCGGCCGGGGCGCCGGCCGCGGCGAGGCGGCCGTCCTTGAGGACCACCATGTGGTCCGCGTAGCGGGCGGCCTGTCCGAGGTCGTGCAGCACCATCACCACGGTGCGGCCCGCCTCGGCGTGCAGGGCGGCGACCAGGTCGAGCACGTCGAGCTGGTGCCGCAGATCGAGGAAGGTGGTGGGCTCGTCGAGCAGCAGCAGCTCGGTGTCCTGCGCCAACGCGAGCGCGATCCAGGCGCGTTGCCGCTGACCGCCGGAGAGCTGGTCGACGGGCTGGTCGCGCAGCGCGGCGGTGCCGGTGCGCTCCAGGGCCTCGTCGACCGCCTTCTGGTCGGCGGCCGACCAGGGGCTCAGCAGCCGCTGGTGCGGATACCGGCCCAGCCGGACCAGCGCCTCGACGGTGATCGCCTCCGGCGTCACGGGCTGCTGAGGCAGCAGCCCCATCCGCAGGGCGAGCCCTCGGGCGGACATCCGGTGGACGTCGGCACCGTCGAGGGTCACACTGCCGGCAGCCGGCGCCAGCAGCCGGCTCAGCCCGCGCAACAGGGTCGACTTTCCACAGGCGTTGGGCCCGACGATCGCGGTGACGGCCCCGCCGGGCAACGTCAGATCGAGCCCACCGACCACGAGACGGTCGCCGTAGCGCAGGTCGAGGCCCTGGGTGGAGAGCTGGTTGGCGGTCGCGGGCATGTGCGGCTCCTGAAGGCCGGTGGAGTTTTCGTGCGGGGCGCTGGGCGGGCCGGGCGAAGTCCGCGGCGGTCGGGCAACGCCGCCAAGGGGCGCGGGGCTGGGTGGAACACGCGGCTTCCGCCGCGCGGGCGCGACAAGCCACGACGGCGCCGCACCCGCCGGACGACACATCGCGGCACCGCCGGCGGAGCGCGTCGTCATCCGCGGCTCCTCTGAACAGGCGAGCTCTGCCGCAGCATCAGCACCAGGAGCCAGGGCGCGCCGAGCGTGGCCGTGACCGCCCCGACCGGCAGCCCTTCGATCGGCAACAGGTGCTGCACCACCAGATCGGAGGCAAGCAACAGCACCGCACCGGTGAGCCCGGCCAGCGCCAGCGAGGCGGCGGTCGGCGGGCCGGTGACGAACCGCACGATGTGCGGCACGGCGAGCGCCACGAAGGTCACGGGACCGGCGAGCGCGGCGGCCAGCGAGGCCAACGCGACGGCGACGAAGAGCAGTTGGAGCCGGGCGGCGGAGGTGCGCAGGCCGAGCGCGCCGGCGGAGTCGTCCCCGAGGTCGAGCACAGCCAGCCGCCGATGCATGACGAGTGCGGCGGTGAACGCGAGCACCAGGGCACCGCCGGCACCCCACACCTCGGTCCACGTCCGCCCGTACACGGAACCCGTGGTCCACTGCAACGCCGACCCGGCGAGTTCCGCGGGAAACCGCACGATCATCAGGTTCACGGCGGCCGCCAGACCCGCCTGGACGGCGAGCCCGGTGAGCACGAGCCGGGTGACCGCGAGCCCCGAACGCCAGGCGAACACGCCCAGCAGCAGGGCGGCGAGCAATCCGCCGCCCAGTGCTCCGACGGGGATCAGCGCCTGCGAGGCACCGGCCGCGATGAGGGCGACCGCGCCCAGCGAGGCCCCGCCGGTCACGCCCATGACGTCGGGGGAGGCCAGGGGATTGCGGAACAGGCGTTGCAGCACGCATCCCGCCGCCCCGAGCCCGGCGCCGGCGACGATCGCCGCCACCGATCGCGGCGCCCGGAACTGCTGGATGACCAGGACGTCCCCCGGATCCCCGAGCCCGACCAGCGCGCGCAGCGCCGTCGAGGCGGGCATCGGCATCTCACCGGTCGTCAGGGACACGGTGAGCAGCACGAACAGCAGGGCCACACCGGTCGCGGCGAACAGCAGGACGCGGCGCCGGACCCGGGCCCGGGCCGTGGACTTCGTCCGTACGGACAGTGCCGCCGCGCTCATCGGGCCACCCTCCGGGCCAGCAGCGCCAGCAGCGGGGCGCCCAGGAACGCGGTGACGATGCCGACCTCCAGCTCCGAGGGCCGGATCACCATCCGGCCGAGTACATCCGCCGAGAGCAGCAGCAGGGGACCCGCGATCAGACAGCCGGGGACCAGCACCCGGTGGTCGCCGCCGAGCAGGGGCCGTACGAGATGGGGTGCGGCGAGTCCGATGAAGGCGACCGGACCGGCCACCGCGACCGCCGACCCGGCGAGCAGGACGACCGCGATGCCGCCCGCCAGCCGGATCCGGGCCACCGGCACGCCGAGTGCCTGGGCGGAATCGTCGCCCAGGGCAAGGGCGTTGAGGGCGGGGGAGACGGCCAGCGCGAGGACCAGGCCGAGCAGCAGGGTCGGCAGGACCGGCCACAGGACGTCGAGGGTGCGCCCGGACAGTGATCCGGCCAGCCAGAAGCGGGCCTCGTCCAGGGTGCGCTGGTTCATCAGCATGACGGCCGACGTCCAGGACAGCAGCACGAGTTGGAGCACGGTGCCGCCCAGCGCAAGCCGTACGGGGTCGATGTCCCCGGCGCGGCGGGCCAGCGCCTGCGCGAACAGGGCGGCTCCGGCCGCGCCGGCGAACGCGAACCACACGTACTGGGCGGGGCTGTTGAGCCCCAGCGCGAAGATGGCGACGACGACCGCGAAACCGGCGCCCGCGTTGATGCCGAGGGTGGTCGGCGAGGCGAGTGGATTGCGGGTGATGCCCTGGGCGACGGCCCCGGCGACCCCGAGTGCGGCGCCGACCGCGAGCCCGATGACGGTCCGCGGCAGGCGCAGCCCGGTCACCACCAGGGCCTCGCGACCGTGAACATTCCCGAGCAGCGCGTCGGCCACCGTGCCCAGGGGCACGGAGCGGGCACCGAGGGCGAGACTCAGCGCGGTGCAGAGGGTCAGGGCGGCGAGGCCGGCGAGGAAGAGCGGTATGTGCCTGAAGGCACGGAAGGGTACACCGGTCGGTGCGCCCCGTTGGGTCGCAATCACAAGCCGTGAGCTTAGGTTAGGCTTGCTTTACGTTTCAACTGCTATGAGATCACTGTGATGTGCGCGATAGTCGATCACCCGGACCGGATCCACCTGGCATTTCTGCATGATCGCGAGTGTAAGGTAAGCCTTACCTAGTTGGCTTGCATGTAAACCCTCTACTGGAGCGCCGATGTCCGTGGCCCCGACGATCCCGCCGTCCGGCGCCGTCGCGCGTACGCTCCGTCAGGACTTCGCGCGGCTGACCGAGTTGTGCGAAGTCCTGAGCGTGCGGATCGCCGTTCCCGGTGCCGACGAGACCCGGGCGGGAGTGTCGGCCGGGGAACTGGTGAAGGACGAGGCCGTGCTCGACGCCTTCGTGGCGGCGGAGGCGGCCCGGATTCACGATCGCCACGGGGTCGTTCCACGCCGGGACGTCGCCGCCTCCCGCGCGCTGCACGACTACGCCTGGTCCGTCGCGCTCCTCATGAGCGGACCCTGGTACCTGGCACGCCGCGTGCCCCGGATCCGGCCCGAGGACCTGCGACTGGACCTCGCCTCGGCCGAGTTCACCCTCACGCCCGGGAGCGACCTCACCTGCCTGGCCGACGACCCGGCGGCCACGCTCCCCGGTGTGCTGACGGCCCCTCACGAAGAGGCCCTGCGCGCGGAGTTGCGTGCCGCGGTGGCCGATCACATGGGTCCCCTCCTGGACGCGATCGGCCCCCTCACGCGACGCCGCTCACGTGCCCTGTGGGGCATGGTCTCCGACGACCTGGTCTCCGGCATCTGGTACCTCGGCCGCACGCTCGGCCGCGAGGACGACGCCGTGGCGGCGGCCACCCGGCTGCTGCCCACCGCCGTGACCCAGTACCCGGGCGGCGCCGACTTCCGGCACCTGACGACCGACGACGGGCGCCGGCACCCGACCCGCACCCGCGCCGGATGCTGCATGTACTACACGATCCGCCCGGCCGAGGCGTGCTCCACCTGCCCCCGCACCTGCGACGCGGAACGGCTGCGCAGGCTCCAGGGCTGAGCGCCCCCGCACCGCCGGTGACGACGGATCACTCGGCAGTCGCCAGGAACTGAGTCGCCGCCAGCTCCGCGTACAGCGGGTCGGACGCCACGAGTTCGCGATGCGTGCCCACCGCGCGCACCCGGCCCGCGTCCATCACCACGATCCGGTCGGCCATCGTCACCGTCGACAGCCGGTGCGCGACGACCAGAACCGTCGTCGTACGGGCGACGTCGGCGACGGTGTCGCGCAGCGCCGCCTCGTTCACCGCGTCCAGCTGCGAGGTGGCCTCGTCGAGGAGCAGCAGCCGGGGACGGCGCAGCAGGGCGCGGGCGATCGCGACACGCTGACGTTCGCCGCCGGACAGCTTGGTGCCGCGATGCCCGACGAGCGTGTCCAGACCGCCGGGCAGCCGCGCGACCAGACCGTCGAGGCGGGTCGTCTTCAGCACACGGGTGAGGGCGGCGTCGTCCGCGTCGGGGTTGCCGAGCAGCAGGTTGTCCCGCAGCGAACCCGACAGGACCGGGGCGTCCTGCTCCACATAGCCGATCGCGGACCGCAGCCGCGGCAGCTCCCAGTCCGTCAGATCCCGCCCGTCGAGGGTGATGGACCCGGCCTCCGGGTCGTAGAACCGCTCGATGAGGGAGAAGACGGTGGTCTTGCCCGCCCCCGAGGGGCCGACGAACGCGGTCATGCCCTGCGCGGGCACGGCGAACGTCACCCCGTGGTGGACGTACGGGAGATCGTCGGCGTACCGGAAGCGCACGTCCTCGAAGGCCAGCGCCGCCGGCTCCGCCCCGGCGGCGGGCAACGGCGCGGGCGCGGCGGCCGGTTCGGCAGGCAGCCGCAGTGCCTCCTGGATCCTCGCGAGCGCCGCGGAGCCGGTCTGGTACTGCGTGATCGCGCCGACGACCTGCTGGATCGGCGACATCAGATAGAAGACGTACAGCAGGAACGCGACCAGCGTGCCGACGTCGATCGCCCCGGTCGCCACCCGCGCCCCGCCCACCGCGAGCACCGTGATGAACGCGATCTGCATGGCGAGTCCGGCCGTGTTGCCCGCCGCGGCCGACCACTTGGCGGCCCGTACGCTCTGCCGCCACGACTCCTCCGCGGCCTCGTGCAGCGTCCGTTCCTCCCGGTGCTCGGCACCCGACGCCTTCACGGTGCGCAGCGCGCCGAGGATCCGCTCCAGCGAGGCCCCCATCACCCCGACCGCGTCCTGCGCCTGCCGGCTGGCCCGGTTGATGCGCGGCACGATCACGCCGAGGATCGTGCCGGCGGCCAGGATCACGCCGAGCGTGACCAGCAGCAGCACCGGGTCCACCAGCCCCATCATGGCCACCGTCGCCACGAGGGTGAGTCCTCCGGTGCCGAGCCCCACGAGCGAGTCGGTGGTGACCTCGCGCAGCAGCGTCGTGTCCGAGGTGATGCGGGCCATCAGATCGCCCGGCTCGCTGCGGTCCACGGCGGTGATGCGCAGCCGCAGAAGGTACGACGACAGGGCGCGCCGCGCGCCGAGCACCACCGACTCGGCGGTGCGCCGCAGCACGTACGAACCCAGCGCGCCGAGCGCCGCGTTGGCCACGACCAGCCCGGACATGATCAGCAGCGCCCCGGTGATGGCCCGGTCGTGGGACAGGTCGTCGATCAACTCCCGTGCCACCAGCGGCAGCAGCAACCCCGTGGCGCCCGTGACCAGCGAGAGCGCGGCGCCCATGAGCAGGGTCCACCGGTGCGGGCGCACATAGCCCAGGAGTAGCCGCCAGGTGGGCGGGGCGGGTTCGGTCGCTGCGATGCTCACGGGGCTCCTCCGGAGTGGTGCGGAGGCTTCAGGCTATGTCGGCCTCCGCCCGCGCGGCCTGCCAGTTTCGTGCCACGGCGAGCACCAGGGGCCGTTCGGCGCCGTCGGGCAGACAGCCGTCCAGCATGCAGGCCAGGACGTCGGCCGGTCCGATCTCGACACAGACCGTCACACCGTCGCGGTGCAGCCGGCCGACGGCGTCCGTGAAAAGGACCGGTGCGCGCACCGCCCGCACCCAGAAGTCCGGCGTGGCCGCCTCCGCGCCGACCGGTTCCCCGGTCGTGTCGGAGAGGAGAGGCAGCCGCGGGGCACGCAGGCCGAGCGGCTCCAGGGCACGGCGGTAGTCGTCCAGCAGGGCGTCGAAATGGGGGGAGTGGGGTGCCACGTCCAGGCGGAGCACATGGGTACGGCGACCGCGGGCCGACCACTCCTCGCAGATCCGCCGCACCGCCGCGCGGTCTCCGGACACGACCACCGACCGTGGGCCGTTGACCGCCGCGATCACCGCACCCGGCCCGAGGCTCAGCTCTGCGGGGGACGCCTCCACGGCCGCCATGCACCCCGTCCTGGGCAGCGCGTCCGCGAGCCGGGCCAGCGCGCCGACCGCCCGGCAGCGCCACGAAGGCATCGCCCGCCGCGGCCATCCGCGCCTTGCGCTCATGCATGTCACCGACCACGACCAGATCGGTGAGCCCCGTGTGGGTGATCTCGTACGGCAGCATGCCGCGCGGCACGACTCCGGTCACCGCGCCGCCGGAGGCCAGCGCCCCGTCCGCGACGGCCCCCATGAGACCGGTGCGCGCACCGCCGTAGACCAGCCGCAGGCCCGCTCCGGCCATTGCGCGGCCGAGGTCGGCGGCGGTGCGCAGATGTGCGGGGTCGCGGCCGGGGGAGGCACCGCAGAAGACGGTCACGGCGGTCACGCCGGTCAGGTCCACAGGCCGTACCCCCTGGTCAGGACGTGATGCGGGTCGTATTCGTCCTTGGCGCGGACCAGTTCGGGCCAGAGGGGGCCGAAGTGGGCGGCCCAGTCGCCGGGCGCCATCGGCAGCGCGCCGACCGGGTGGAGGACACCGCCGGCGGTCCTGGCCCGCTCGTACAGGGCCCGGTTGGCGGCGACCATGCGCCGTACGACGTCCGGCGCGGTCGGCGGCGCCGTGCGCATCAGGGCGAGCAGGCAGAGATGTTCGCCCGCGGGCCTGCGCAGCAGCGGGGCGTGCAGCGTACGGCCCGTCAGCGGACGGAGCTGGACGGTCCCGCAGTAGCGCAGACCCTGCTGAGCGCCGTCGGCCAGCACGGCCGGGACGAAGGAGCCCGCGGCCTCCTCCGGCAGCAGCAGGGTGAGCCAGGGGTGGGGGCGGTCCCATTCGCCCGTGGCGCGCAGCAGACGCTCGTCGCGGTCCAGGCGGTGCGTGTACTCGGCGAACGACACATCCGCGATCTCCTCGGTGTCCCGGTCGTGGTCCAGGTCGCCGGTCGACAGCGCGTCGTCGGCGGGCGGTCCGCCCTCGTGCGGAACGACCGCCTCGATCATGTAGCGCCAGCCCCCGCCGAGCGCCGGCCGCGCCTGGCCCGCGACATGGCTGAAGCGGCTGTCGCCGGCCAGGCGACGCTGATCGGTGAGATACGTGCCCGGGGCGTCGTGATAGAGGCGATAGCGGCGCACGTGGCTCGGCGCGGGCACCAGGGCCAGGGTGGCGCGGACGATCAGTGCGCACTGGCCGAGTCCTGCCAGGACCGCGTGAAAGAGGTCGGGGCGCCGGTCGGGGGCGCAGACCAGCCGTTCACCGGTGCCGGTGACGACCTCCAACTCCCTCACCCAGTCCGCCACCAGGCCGTACCGATGACTGGAGCCGCCGAAGCCACCCGTGCTCAGCAGCCCGCCGACGCTGCCGCCCAGGTGGTCGGGCAGCACCGGGGGTGTGAGTCCCTCGGCGAGCGCGGCTCGTACGACGTCGCGCCACAGTGCGCCGGCCCCGGCGGTCAGCGTCCGCTCGCCCGGTACACAGCGCACGTCGGCGAGGGCGGCCATGTCGACGACGTAGCCGCCGTGCGCCTGCCCCTGCCCGTACAGGGCCTGTCCGGCGCCGCGCGCGGAGACCGGCAGCCCGTGCGGCCCGGCGAAGGAGACGAGTTCCTGGACGTCGGCGGCGGAGCGGGCCGTGACCACGCCGAGCGGGGAGGACCCGACGATATGGCCGAAATCCGTGGAGGCTTCCCTGACCCCCGACACGCCCGTCATGCCACGGCCGCCAGCATGCCGGAGTCGAATGCGGGGGCCGTCGTTGCGCTCTCGAAAATCTCGGTGAACACACGCTGCTGGAGAATGCCGTGTTCGGCATGGCGTAGGGCGATGAGAGCGGCGATCCGGTGCAGGACGTGTTCGGGAATTTCCTGCTGGTCGATAACCTCCGCATCAATCGAGTACTTCGCGCAGCATTCGAGCACGGCCTCGAAACCGTTGACGGACGCGGCCAGCCGCCGCCGCCGCGGATCCCGCCAGAGCGCGGCCAGCTCCTGGAGCAGCCCCGGGCCGCAGGCACCCGGTGTGAGCATCGCGCGGGCCCGGCCGGTGAGGGCGGCGAGGTACGTGTCGTAGGCGGGCAGCGGAAGAAGACGGACCGTCAGCCGCCAGTCGAGTTGCTCCCAGCGGGTGCACAGCACCCGCAGCAGCGAGATCGAGCCACCCTCGATGATGACCAAATCGTGCTGGACCGCGAGCTGTTCGACAAGTTCCACGAGCGCGTCCGCCGCCTCGGCCGCGGACAGGTCGCCGTCGGCGAACGTCCGGTCACCGAGCCAGTGGCGGCGCACCCCCGGCACGTCCGCCCCGGCACGGGCGCTCGTGGTGGCGAGGTCGGTGAAGCATTGCAAGCGGTCGGCGACGACGATCGGGGCGCCGGTCGCCCGGGCCAGCTCGGTCGCCGCCGCGCTCTTCCCGACGCCCGTCGGGCCCGCGATCAGATGGACGAACGGGCGGACCGCGAGAGACGTTTCGTTCTTGACCATGGCGGGTTGTCCCCTTCCGCTTCGGCTACGGGAAAGACCACTGCCAAGTTACGCAGCACGGCGAGCGGGAACACCCTGCGGAACGCCCGGACCGGGCAAAGAGAAGGCTACATTCCTTTGCGATTGTTAAAGATTCGCGCACAGTCCGCTGGAAGAGGTAATTCCTGGGAATCCAGGGCCATATGAGCGACCGTCGAACTAATTCTTAACGAATTCATGACGTGTCGCGGGAACCCGTCCCGAGGAGAATTTCCATGCACCCCGACATGCTCCGGGCCGTCACCGAGTCCCTGCCCGCCGACCGTGTCGACGGGCCCGCCGAGCGCGGCGCCGTCCTCGTCGGCTACGGCGCCGAGGAGGAACTGGCGCGCTTCGCCGCCGACCCGCGCTGGACCGTCCACGTCCCCGGCCATCCGGACGAGGTGCGCCGCGTGATCCGGTCCGCCGTGAGCCGCGGCGAACGGGCGTTCGTGCACCTCTCCGGCGAGTCCAACACCGAACCGCACGGCCTGACCGAAGGCTTCGAACTCGTCCGCGAGGGCCTCGACGGTGTCGTCCTCGCGGTCGGCGCCACCCTCGACCCGGTACTGCGCGCCACGGCCGGCCTGGACGTGGCCGTGCTCTACGCGGCCACCGTCCGGCCCTTCGACGAGGTCGGCCTGCGCACCGCCGTGCTGGCTGCCGACCACGCGGACATCGTGCTCGTCGAGCCCGGGCAGCCCGGCCTGTCGGCCCGGCACGTCGCCGAGACCCTGGTCCATGTACCGCACCGGTTGCTGCCGCTGGGTGGTGCGGACGGCCTGGACGAGGACGTCATCGCCCGGGCCGTCCGGGACTTCCTCAGGTGACCGGCGCCTGCCCGCACACGCGGGCCCACCACGTTCACCAGCGCCGGTACGGCGAGGAATCCGCCGCCCACGCCCAGCACCCCGGTCACGGCGCCGAGGCCGGCCCCGACCCGGACGCCCCGACCCCGGTGCACCGGCACGTCGTCGTGCCGTACGGAGGCCGACTGCCGGAGCATGCGCGGCGCGGCGAGCGCGGCGCTCCCCGCGAACGCCCCGGTGAGCAGCCCGGGAGGCAGCCGCCCGGACAGTGCGCCGCCGACCGCGGCGGGCGGGAGCCCAGCAGGTGGACCAGGGCGGGCACGGCCGACCGGCGCGCTCGCCTGGGAGTGCCGGCAGATCACGACGATCGCGTGACGGGAAGCCGGCGTGAAGGACTTCACCGCGTGCCTTTACCGATCAGTCACAACTAGGGTCGGAGGTGGACGCAGAGCCGCCGAGGGAAGGGTGAAGCACCATGGCGCAGGAAGTACGCGGCGTGATCGCACCGGGCAAGGACGAGCCGGTGCGGGTGGAGACGATCGTCGTGCCCGATCCCGGGCCCGGCGAGGCCGTCGTACGGATCCAGGCCTGCGGGGTCTGTCACACCGACCTGCACTACAAGCAGGGCGGCATCAGCGACGACTTCCCCTTCCTGCTGGGGCACGAGGCGGCCGGTGTGGTGGAGGCGGTCGGTGCCGGCGTCACGGACGTCGAACCCGGTGACTTCGTCATCCTCAACTGGCGTGCGGTGTGCGGGAACTGTCGCGCCTGTCTGCGCGGCCGCCCCTGGTACTGCTTCAACACGCACAACGCCGCGCAGAGGATGACCCTCGCCGCCACCGGCCAGGAGCTCTCCCCGGCGCTCGGTATCGGCGCCTTCGCCGAGAAGACGCTCGTCGCGGCGGGACAGTGCACCAAGGTCGACCCGTCGGTCGCACCGGCGGTGGCCGGACTGCTGGGCTGCGGGGTGATGGCGGGCATCGGCGCCGCCATCAACACCGGAAACGTGGGGCGCGGCGACTCGGTCGCCGTCATCGGCTGCGGCGGGGTCGGTGACGCGGCCGTCGCCGGGGCGAACCTGGCCGGCGCCGCGAAGATCATCGCCGTGGACATCGACGACCGGAAGCTGGAGAAGGCCCGCTCGATGGGCGCCACGCACACGGTCAACTCGCGTGAGACCGACCCGGTCGAGGCGATCCGCGAGCTGACCGGCGGCCACGGCGCCGACGTCGTGATCGAGGCGGTCGGCCGCCCCGAGACGTACAAGCAGGCGTTCTACGCCCGCGACCTCGCCGGCACCGTCGTCCTGGTCGGCGTACCGACCCCGGAGATGAAGCTCGAACTGCCGCTGCTGGACGTCTTCGGCCGCGGCGGCTCGCTGAAGTCCTCCTGGTACGGCGACTGCCTGCCGAGCAGGGACTTCCCGGTGCTGATCGACCTGCATCTGCAAGGCCGCCTGGACCTGGGCGCGTTCGTCACCGAGACCATCGAACTCACCGACGTGGAGAAGGCGTTCGAGCGCATGCACCACGGCGACGTCCTGCGCTCGGTGGTGGTGCTCTGATGGCCCCCCGCATCGAACGCCTCGTCACCTCCGGCCAGTTCAGCCTCGACGGCGGCACCTGGGACGTCGACAACAACGTGTGGCTCGTCGGCGACGACCACGAGGTGGTCGTCATCGACGCCGCCCATGACGCCGACGCCATCGCCGAGGCCGTCGGCGACCGGCGCCTCACCGCGATCGTCTGCACTCACGCCCACAACGACCACATCGACGCCGCGCCCGCCCTGGCCGACCGCACCGGCGCCACGATCTGGCTCCACCCGGACGACCTGCCGCTGTGGAAGCAGACCCACCCGGCCCGCGACCCCGACGCCCATCTCGTGGACGGGCAGATCATCGAGGCCGCGGGCGCCGACCTGACCGTCCTGCACACCCCGGGACACGCGCCGGGCGCGGTGTGCCTGTACGACCCCGGACTGGGCGTCGTCTTCACCGGCGACACCCTCTTCCAGGGCGGCCCCGGCGCCACCGGCCGCTCCTACTCCCACTTCCCGACGATCATCGACTCGATCCGCACCCGCCTGCTCGCCCTCCCGCCCGAAACCAGGGTCCTCACCGGCCACGGCGACGCGACCACCATCGGCGCGGAGGCACCCCACCTGACGGAGTGGATCGACCGCGGCCATTGAGGCCGGAACCGGTCCGACCGGAAAACCCGTGGTCAGAGGCAGGGAGCGACCGTACGATCGCGCCCCATGACCACCAACACGCTCGTGACCCTGCATGACGTACGCGTCCTGCGCTGCGCTCCCGACGGCCCACTCCTGGACGGCGAGAGCGCGGCGCTCGATCTCCTCGGTGACGCCTTCGGGCAGGAGGCCGAGCTGGTCGCGGTGCCCGTCGAGCGGATCGCCGACGAGTTCTTCCGGCTGCGGTCGGGCGTCGCGGGCGCGGTCATGCAGAAGTTCGTGAACTACCGGGTGCGCCTGGCCGTGGTCGGCGACGTCTCCCACCACATCGCCGAGAGCACGGCCCTGCGCGACTTCGTCCACGAGACCAACAACGGCGGCCACATCTGGTTCCTGCCGACACACGACGCCCTCGACGCGCGACTGCGCCCGGCCGGGTGACCCGCCCGTGACAGGCCACACTCGCCCGTAAAAGACGACAGAAGATGTCCGGCTTACCCGGCACCCTCAAAAGCGACAGCGCTCGCAAGGGTCGGGAGGCCGCACATGTCACAGCCGCTCAAGGACAAGGTCGCACTGGTCGCCGGGGCGACACGGGGGGCCGGACGCGGCATCGCCGTGGAACTCGGCGCGGCCGGCGCCACCGTCTACGTGACGGGACGCAGCACACGCGCCAAGCGCTCGGAGTACGACCGCCCCGAGACGATCGAGGACACCGCCGACCTGGTCACCGAGGCGGGCGGCCACGGCATCGCCGTACCCACCGACCATCTCGACCCGGCCCAGGTCCGCACCCTCGTCGACCGCATCGCGGACGAACAAGGCCGCCTGGACGTCCTCGTCAACGACGTCTGGGGCGGCGAGAAGCTCTTCGCCTGGGACAGCCCCATCTGGGAGCACGACCTCGACAAGGGCCTGCGGCTGCTCCGCCTCGCCGTCGAGACCCACGCGATCACCAGCCACTACGCCCTGCCCCTGCTCCTGCGCCGGCCGGGCGGACTGGTGGTGGAGATGACCGACGGCACGGCGGACTACAACCGCGACAACTACCGGAGCTCCTTCTTCTATGACCTCGCCAAGGTATCCGTCCTGCGCATGGCCTTCTCCCTCGGCCATGAACTCGGACCACGCGGAGCCACCGCCGTCGCCCTGACGCCCGGCTGGCTGCGCTCGGAGATGATGCTCGACACGTACGAGGTACGCGAGGACAACTGGCGCGACGCCCTCGAACGCGTCCCGCACTTCGCCATCTCCGAGACCCCGCGCTATGTGGGCCGCGCCGTCGCCGCCCTCGCCGCCGACCCCGACGTGGCGCGCTGGAACGGCGAGTCCCTCTCCAGCGGGCAGCTCGCGCCGATCTACGGATTCACCGACCTCGACGGCAGCCGCCCCGACGCCTGGCGCTACCTCGTGGAGGTCCAGGACGCGGGGAAGCCGGCGGACACCGACGGCTACCGCTGAGGCGGCACCGGGCCGACCGAGCGGATCGGCCAGCGCGCGGAGTGACCCGGCGGCAGACCCAGGTCGTCCCGTACGGCCGTGTAGTAGCCCTCACGTCCCGCGCGCTGGCGTTCCAGCAGCGCCTGCCAGGCTGCCGGATCCTGCCTGCCCTCGCGCACGAACCGCTCCATCTCCAACGCCGTCAGGACCCAGTCCCGCGCCTTGTCCACCACGGCGGTGCTGCCCAGCATGATCAGCGCTTCACCCGAGGGATCCCGGCGGGTGGTCGCGTCGGCCAGCAGTGGCTTGGCGTCCTCAAGGGTCAGCGGGTCCGGGTGCGGGTCGTTGCCGAGCCTGGCGGCGACCCGGTACGTCACCGTGACCGTCTTCTTCACCGACTGCGCGTAGTCGGCGTACACCGCCAGCCGCCGCTCCTCCCAACGCGCCGCCTGCTCCCGCCGGAACCTCACCCGGTCGCCCCGCACGACCGCCACATACGAACCGAGTGCGCCGATCACGACGCCGATGAGCGCGGGGAGTTGCTGAATGAACACGGACATGGACGCACGGTATCTGCCCGGATGATCGTCCCGGCACTACGGTTCGGTCCATGACGGACACAACGCGCTTCGCAGGGTACGGAGTCCTGATCACCGGCGCGGCCCGCGGCATCGGCGCGGCCACCGCACGCCGGTTCGCCGAGGAGGGAGCGCGTGTCCTGCTGACCGACCGGGACGGCCCCGAGGCCGAGCGGGCGGCCGCGGAGCTGCGCGGACAGGGACTCGCGGCGGAGGGGCTCGCGTGTGACGTAGCCGACCGTGCCTCCATCGAGGCGGCCGTCGCCCACGCCGTCGACACCTTCGGCTCCCTCGACGTCCTCGTCAACGGCGCCGCCTGCTGCACACCCGACACCCCGCTCTTCGAGGACGGTCCCGACGGCGCGTGGGCCCGTGACCTCGACATCACGCTGACCGGCACCTACCGCTGCTGCCGCGCCGCCCTCCCACACCTGGCGGCCACCGGCCACGGCGCCATCGTGAACATCGGCTCCGTCAACGCCCTCCAGGACTTCGGCAACCACGCCTACAGCGCCGCCAAGGCCGGCCTCGGCTCCCTCACCCGCACCCTCGCCGGGCACGCCGCCGCCCGCGGTGTCCGCGTGAACCTGGTGACGCCGGGGACGGTACGCACCTCGGCGTGGGAGGGGCGGGACGCGGAACTCGACGCGCTCCGCCCGCTCTACCCCCTGGGCCGGGTCGGCGAACCCGAGGACATCGCGGCCGCGATCACCTTCCTGGCCTCCCGCGACGCCGCCTGGATCACCGGCACCACCCTCACCGTCGACGGCGGCCTCACCGCGGTCAGCACCGGCTTCCGTGCCGCGGTGCGGCGCTCGGGCGACGCCTGAGGCGGCCGGCGTAGTTTCACCGTTTGGTCACAGCCCGTCCCGGGCCACAACCGACACCCCCGCACACGGGTCTACCAGGCAGAAGTCCACAGGACCACGCAAGGGAGAGGCCCGGCCATGGGGGACATACGCAGACGGCGCGCCGTCGCACTCGGCATCACCGGAGGACTCGTCGCACCGCTCGCGCTGACGCTCGCCGCCGCACCGGCGCAGGCGGCCCCGAGCTGCACGACCCAGACCGGGCCGTATCAGAAGAAGGTGGAGAAATTCCTCGGCCGGCCGGTCGACGGCAAGCAGTCCACCGCCGACTGCAAGGCCATCCAGGCCTTCCAGACCAAGCACGGCATCACCCCGAACGCGGGCTACGCGGGTTCCGTCACCTGGGGCGTGATGGACCTCATGAACAAGCAGAAGGCCGTCGGCAACAACCCCAACAAGGACGGCAAGTGCCCTGTCAACAAGGGTCGCATCGCCTGTGTGAACCTCACGCTCCAGCTGAGCTGGATCCAGGACGGCAGGAAGCTGGTGTACGGCCCGGTGCCGGTCCGCACCGGCCGCGACGGCTACGAGACGCGCACCGGCCTGAAGAAGATCTACTGGCGCAACATCGACCACGTGTCGAGCATCTACAACGTGCCGATGCCGTACTCCCAGTTCTTCGACGGCGGCCAGGCCTTCCACTCGGTCGGTGTCAGCATGTGGAACCCGCCGGGCTCGCACGGCTGCGTCAACATGACCAAGACCGACGCGAAGAAGTACTGGTCGCTGTTGAAGAACGGCGACGACGTCTACGTGTACGGCCGCAAGCCGGGCACCTGACACACAGAAAGACACGCGCAGGCACCCGGCTAACGGCCCCCGGAGAAGCGTCACACCTCCGGGGCGTCCCCGAAGTCCGGGATCTCCAGCCTGACCCCGCCCTGCCGCGCCGACTCGTGCGCGACGATGCCCGGCAGGGTGTAGCGGGCCGCCACCCACGCGTTCACGGACGGCAGGGTGCGGCCGTTCACCGCGGTCACGAAGTCGTCCACCAGGAAGTGGTGGCTGCCTTCGTGGCCGTTGTGCAGGTTGTCGAACTCCCGGGGCAGCCGCGCCCGGTCGTGCACCGGCGCCGACCCCGAGGTGAAGGCGGCCCGCAGCTCCGGCGCGATGTGCTGGAGCGACGGGTCGTCAGGAGCCATGGTGGGCTTGGGCTCCAGCAGCTCACTGATGTCCTTGACGCCCTTCTTGTCCTGCCAGAAGGCCACGGTGGCGAGCTGCTCCATGCTCGCCTCGGTGCCGAAGAAGCGGAAGCGTGACTCCCGTATGTGCGAGGGGTAGCCGACCCGCCGGAACTCGTTCGTACGGAACGAGCCGCCGCCCGCGACCTCGAACAGCGCGGTCGCGTTGGAGACGTCGTTGCCGAACTGGCTGACGGACTTGTCGAAGACGCCGTCGCCGCGGTCGTCCACGACCCCGATCGCCGACACGCTCACCGCGTGCGTCCGCCAGGCCCCCAGCACACCGCCCACCGCGTGCGTCGGGTACAGCAGCGGGGGATAGGAGGCGGTCGCCTTCCAGTTCTCGCCGCCGCTGTACTGGTACGCCTCGTAGAACCCCAGGTCCATGTCGTGGACGTAGTCGCCCTCGGCGTAGAAGAGCCGTCCGAAGGCGCCCTCCGCGATCTGGTTGCGGGCGTGCACCGTCGCCGGGTTGTACTCGCTGGTCTCGCCCATCATGTAGGTCAGACCGGTCGCCTTGACGGCGTCGATGATCGCCGCGATCTCCTCCGTGGTGATCGCCATGGGGACCGCGGAGTACACGTGCTTGCCGGCGTTCAGGCCCTGGAGCACCAGCGGGCCGTGGGTCCAGCGCTGGGTGAAGATCGCGACGGCGTCGACGGCCTTCGACTCCAGCATCGCCTCGTACGACGGGAAGGTGCCGGCCAGTCCCTGAGCGTCGGCGAGCTGCTCGGCCCGCTCGGGCAGCAGATCGGTGACGTACACGTCGCTGACACCGGGGTGGGCCTGGAACAGCGTGGCGAACTGGCCGGAGAACTGGCCGGCGCCGACGATGCCGAGGGAGAACGTCATGGAGTGGGTGCCTTTCACTGGCCGAGGATGAGATTGATCTGGTCGTTGGTCTCGTCGAGGCTGCTCACGGGCTTTCCGTTGCCGTAGATGTCCTCCATCGCGGGTGTCATGAGGGCTGTCATGTCCGCGGAGTAGTTGGCGATCGGATACGAGAAGGTCCGGAAGTGCTTCTTGTCGGCCACGGGCTCGGTGAAGGCCGAGACGTCGAGGCCCTTCTTGTCGTACGCGGCGATCGCGGCCCTGGTCCCGGCCGGAGTGGCGGGGAAGACGACGCCGTACCTGCCGACGACGGTCTGGCACTCGTCGGAGGCCAGATACGCCACCCACTTGCGGGCGCCTTCCTTGTTCTTGGCGGCCTTGGTGATCGAGTCGGCGAGACCGTTCATCATGGTGGCGCGTTTGCCGGTCGGGCCGACCGGTGTGAGCGCGGTCCTCATGTCCATGCCCTTGAAGCCCGCGTAGGTGGAGATCATCCACGCACCGTCGAAGGCGGCGGCGGCCTTCCCCGCGGCGACCTGGGTGTTCGCCTGGTTGGACTGGACGTTGTAGTCGGAGAGCGGGGGCATGTAGCCCTTCTTCGCGAGACCGAAGTACCACTTGATGACGGACTGGAAGGTCTTGCTGCCGTACTGGTACTTCTTGCCCCAGCGCGGCTTGTCCAGGTAGTCCCATCCGGCGGAGGCCGCGAAGTTGCTCCACTGCGTCTGGCCGTCGCCGAAGCCGCCGCCGTTGGTGGCCAGGCCGTACACCTTGACGTTGTCCTTGTCGAAGCCCGGCTCGTCGCCGCGCCTGCCGTTCCTGTCGATCGTCAGACGGGCGACGGCCTTCTCGAAGGTGCCGCCGTCCTCGGGGTTCCAGGCCAGGTTGTTCAGCTGCTCCGCGGTCAGTCCGGCGTCCTTGGCCATCTTCTCGTTGTAGAAGAGCGCGACCGTATCCCAGTCCTTGGGGGCGCCGTACCGGTGGCCGTCCTGGCCGATCCAGTTGGCGGCGAGCCCCGGCTGGTAGTCGGAGTCCTTCATGCCGAGGTCGTCGAGCGGTTCGAGGACCTTCAGGTCGGCGAACTGGCCGAAGTACTGGATGTGGTCGGTGAACACGTCCGGCTGGGTGCCCGCGATGAAGCCGGCGGTGAGCTTGGTCCAGTAGTCGCTCCAGCCCAACTGGGTGATCTTGACCTTTAGTCCGGGGTTCTCCTTCTCGAACCCCTTGGCACAGGCCTGGTAGGCGGGCAGCTGGTTGGCGTCCCACAGCCAGTACGTCACCGTGTTCGCGGACGATCCGGCGGAGCCTCCGCTCGCGCAGCCGGCCACCAGGGACAGGGCCAGCGCTCCGGCGAGCGCGGTCAGGTTACGAATGCGCATGCGCGTTCCCTCACTTGATCCCGGTGAAGCCGATGGAGCTGACGATGCGGCGGGCGAAGCAGGCGAACAGCACCAGCATCGGCAGCGCGGCGATCAGCGTCGCCGCCATCAGCCCCGACCAGTCGACGCCGGTCGCCGGGGTCTGCGCCCGGAAGACCGCCAGCGCCACCGTCAGAACGCGCGAGCTGTCGCTGTAGGACACCATCAGCGGCCAGAAGTAGTCGTTCCAGGAGGTGATGTACGTCAGCACGCCCAGCGTGATGACCGGTGTGGACGCCATCGGCAGGACGACCCGGAAGAAGACCTTGACCTTCCCGGCGCCGTCGAGCAGCGCGGCCTCCTCGACCTCCCGGGGGATGTTCATGAAGAACTGCCGCAGGAAGAACACCGCGAACGGGGTCATGAAGAGGCTGGGCAGCGCGATGCCCAGGAGCGTGTCCACCAGGTGGAGTTGCTTGATGAGCACGAAGTTGGGCAGCAGCGTGAAGATGGTCGGCACCATCAGCCCGCCCAGGAACAGCCCGAACACCTTGTCCCTCCCGCGCCAGCGCAGCCGCGAGAAGGCGTACGCGGCCATCGCGGAGAAGAAGATCTGGCAGCCGGTGATCAGTGTCGAGACGATCACCGAGTTGAGCAGATAGCGCCAGAAGTCGAGCCCGCCACCCGCCCCGCCCTGCGCGACCGCCTCCTCGGCCGACTGCAGACCGAGAGCCCGCTGGAAGCCGGTGCCGGTGAGGTCGACGGGGAGCGGACTGGTGGGGTCGGCGTTGAGGCCCGCGTTGGTGGAGAGCGCGGTGCGCAGGATCCAGTAGAAGGGCAGCAGGGTGATCAGGACGACGAGGCCCAGCACGGCCCAGGCGGTGGCCCGGCCGAGGGAGAACCTGCGTTTGGCCGGCCGTACGGTCGGCGTGGTCGTTGTCACGGCAGTCATGTCGGGGTCTCCTTCCGTCAGCCGAGGTCGGTCCGGCCGGCCCGGGTGAGCCGGTACTGGAGGACGGTGATCGCGCTGAGCACGACGAGGAGGGCGACGGACATCGCCGAGGCGTAGCCGAACTGGAAGCGGCCGAACGCGGATCCGTAGATGTAGTACTGGAGCACGTTCGTCGCGTTCGCCGGACCGCCCGCGGTCGTCACGGCGACCGTGTCGAACACCTGGAACGAACCGATCACCGTCATGATCAGAACGACCGCCAGGACCGGACGCAGCAGCGGCATCGTGATCCGCCAGAACATGCGCCACTCGCTCGCGCCGTCCACCTTCGCGGCCTCGTACATGTCGTTCGGGATCGCCTGGAGACCGGCGAACAGCAGGAGGGCGGTGTATCCGACGTGCCGCCAGACGTTGATCAGCGCGATGGTGGGGATCGCCCAGGTCTCGTCGGCGAGGAACGGTATGCGGTCCACGCCGACGGCACTGATGATCTCGTTCCCGATGCCGAGCTGGGTGTCGAGGATCCACAGCCACACCAGGCCGGCGACGACGTTCGACATCAGGTACGGGGTGAGCACGATGCCCCGCAGCAGCGCCGACTGGGTCAGCCGCTGGAGCAGGACGGCGATGGCGAGCGCCGCCACCGTCTGGACGCCGATGTTGATGAAGACGTACTCGACGGTGACCGTCAACGAGCTCCAGAAGATCGGGTCGTTGACCATGCGGACGTAGTTGTCGAACCCCACCCACTCCGCCGGGGTGAGCAGGTTGAACCGGGTGAAGCTCAGGTAGATGCCGCGCAGCGTCGGCCAGAGCAGGAAGACCAGGAAGCCCAGCAGCGCCGGAGCGATGAACACCGCGGCGAGCCGCCCGTCCCCCTGACTCTCGCGGGAGCGTGCCCGCCGCGTCCTCGACTTGGTCCCTGCCCCCTGCGCGCTGCCCAGGGGCAGACGCGACGGAGGGCTGCTGGAGGCGATGGTCATCGGGAGACTCCCTCGTCTGCGGCGGCTCGTCCTCGGCGTCACTTACTTTCGTCGCGGAAGAATCAAGCCGTCAAGAGCTGTGCGGGCATCTCCTGCAGGCCGGTCTGACGGCTCTAGAATGGAGGTGTTGATTTCATGGAGAAAAAAATCATGTGGGAGTCTGACGACCATGACCCCAGTAGCCGCAAGCTGGCTTCCGCTCAGCCCCGGTGAGCGCTCGGTGGCGATCGAGGTGCTCCTCGGTGGCCCCCTGTCCCGCACCGAACTCGCCCGGCGGCTCGACCTGTCCGCGGGCAGCCTCACCCGGCTGACCAAACCGCTGATCGAGTCGGGCCTCCTCGTCGAGGTCCCCGAGGCGGGGGCCCCGGCGGAGGTGCGGCAGGGCCGCCCGTCGCAGCCGCTGGACGTCGTCGCCGAATCCCGCTCCTTCATCGGCTTCAAGATCACCGAGGACATGGTCTACGGCGTCGTCACCACCCTCAGAAGTGAGATCGTCGCCCGCTACGACCGCCCGCTCACCAGCCGCGAACCCGCCGAAGTGGTGGAGGTGCTGGGGGAGATGACCGACGCGCTCACCGCCGACCACCCCCGCCTCGCGGGCATCGGCATCGGCGTGGGCGGCCTCGTCGAGGACCGGGCCGTGGTGGGGGAGTCACCGTTCCTGGGCTGGCGTGACGTCCCGCTCGCCGAACTGGTCGAGGGGCGCACGGGGTTGCCGGTCGTCGTGGAGAACGACGTCGCCGCCCTCGTCGAGGCGGAGACCTGGTTCGGCGCCGGGCGCGGCCTCGACCGCTTCGTCGTCCTCACCATCGGCGCCGGCATCGGCTACGGGCTGGTCCTGGGCGGCAAGCGGGTGCCCTACGCCGAAGAGGACCGCGGCTTCGGCCGTCACTGGATCATCGACCCCAACGGGCCGCTCACCCCCGACGGGGCGCGCGGCAGCGCCGTCTCGCTGCTGACCATCCCCAACATCCGCTACCAGGTCCAGGCCGCCACCGGCCGTGACCGGACGTACGAGGAGATCCTGGAGCTCGCCGCGGCGGGCGAGCCGATGCCCGCCCGCGTGATCGAGGAGGCGGCCCGGGCGCTGGGCACCCTGGTCGCCCAGATCGCCAACTTCGTACTGCCGCAGAAGATCCTGCTCGCCGGCGAGGGGGTGGGCCTCATGGACATCGCCGGCAAGACTGTGGCGGACACCATCCGCGCGCTTCGGCATCCGCTGGCCGCGCCGGTCGAACTTGAGACCAAGGTGTCCGACTTTCACGACTGGGCGCGTGGCGCCGCCGTTCTCGCGATCCAGGTGCTGGTCCTGGGGGCGGCGGACGCCTGAACTCCGCGATCTCCGTGGACAGATGGACGTGATCAGCAACACGGTCCGGTATGTCCGTATTGCCCTCGCTTACTCACGTCGCCTTCACCTCTGGAGCCGTATGCTTCACAGCATGTCCACCACTGTTGAATTCGCCTCCGAGCGATCGGCTGACGAGGTCAACGAGGAGATCCGGGCGCTGTGGCGCCGGTCGGGCGGGACACTGAGCGTCGAGCAGCGCGAGGAATACCAGCGTCTGGTCCTGGAGTGGGCCGCCGCGGCCCCGCAGCCGGTGAAGGCGGCCTGAGCACGCGCCTCGGTGCAGACCCGAGACCCGTCCCCCTCCTCCTCGACGTACCTCCCCACGCATCGGAACACCCCTCTCGGGCGTCGCCGGGGTCGACGGCCCGGCCCCGTCACCCCCAGGTCGCCGAGTAGTAACGCCGGTACGCCTTGCGGTCCTGCTCCGCGCGGATGAACCGGGTCGCCGCCAGGGCGACCAGGCTGCCCGCGATGACCAGCAGACCCGGGCCGACGTTCTTCGGGTCCGCCAGCCGGGACAGCAGCGTCGCGGCGTCCGCGCCGGTCACCGGGGCCGACGACCCGGGCGACGCGTCACCGGGCGAGACCGCGCCCTGCGGCGCTGACGCGGACGGCGCGGGCGAGGCGCCCTGCTGACCCGATCCGTTCTGCGCCGCCACGATCAGCTTCATGTCGAGCGCGGCCAGCGCCTTGGTCACGGGCTGGAAGAACGTCGTACCACCGGCGTTGCAGTCACCGCTGCCCCCCGAGGTCACACCCAGCGCGACGCCCTCCGAGAACATCGGACCGCCGCTGTCGCCGGGTTCGGCGCACACGTTCGTCTCGATGAGCCCCGTGACCGTGCCCTCCGGGTAGTTGACCGTGGCGTTGAGCGCCGTCACCTCACCGTCACGCAACCCGCTCGTGCTGCCGCTGCGGAACACCCGCTGCCCGACGGCGGGATCGGCCGCACCCGTGATCCGTACGCCCTTGCCCTCACCGATCGACACGACGTCCGCCCCGGCGCCGGCATCCCCGCTCGCGTACTGGACCAGGGAGAAGTCGCCGCCGGGAAAGTTCTGCTTGATCGTCTGGCCGATCTGCTGGGTGCCCCGGGTGTCGGAGAACCACACGGAACCGTCGGGCCCGCAGTGCCCCGCCGTGAGGATGAAGTCACGCTGCCCGTCCGTGACGTTGAAACCGGCCGAACAGCGCCCGGCGGTCGACAGCAGCGGCAGCGCGCCGTTGAGCCGCGTCGTGAACGTGCCCTCGGTGCGCTCCATGCGGACGAAGCCGCCGATGTCGCCCGCGAGATCCGTCATCCGGGACCAGTCGTCCGCCGAAACGGTGCTGTCGCCCCGTACCACGATCTCGTTGGACCGGTAGTCCATGACCCACGCCGTACCGGCCACCCGGGGTGCCGAACGCAGCGTCGACGTCGCCGAATTCAGCTCGTCCATGCTGTGGTCGACCATCTTCGCCTCGGCGCCCGCCCTGCGCACCTCGGCCGCCGCAGCCTCGTCGGTGACCGCGACCACCGGCTTCCCGTCGGCACCGATCCAACTGCCCGCCGTACGGGACGCGCCCAGCCGTGCGACCAGGTCGCTGCCGGTGCCGGCGACCGAAGCGGCGTAGGTGCGCGGGACGGCCGACGCGTCCGGAGGTTCGCTCGCCACGGCGCGTGTGACCATCGTTCCTCCGAGGAGGAGTCCGCCGACGGCCGCCAGCCGTGTCACTCGCCGGACGAGACGTCGTCGTGCGTGCCTCATGCAGGGCTCCCGAACCAGTACAGCGCGGCGGCAACGCCGCGGGGCCCTCCCGTAGTTGAGCACCCTCTCTCCATACGTGGCCGGGCCCGTCCGTGTTCACCGCCCGGGTGATCGTTCCCGCGTCGGCACCCGCGTCAGCAGTTCACGGTCCCCGCACAGCCCCCTATCTTGTGCCCCATGACCAGGATCCCGCACGAAACGTCCGGTGAACCGAACCCCCTTCGCACCCTCACCCTCGACCGTCTCCGATGTCGTACGAGCATGAAGTGGCGCGCCTACCCCGACGACGTGCTGCCGCTGTGGGTGGCCGAGATGGACGTGCCGCTGGCCGAACCCGTCGTGCACGCGCTCACCGAGGCCCTCGCGCTCGGCGACACCGGCTATCCGGCGGGCACCGGCTACGCCGAAGCGCTCGCCGGATTCGCGGAGAAGCGGTGGGGCTGGGACGGGCTCGCCGTGGAACGGACGGCGATCGTGCCCGACGTGATGCTCGGTGTGGTCGAAATGCTCAAACTGATCACCGGACCGGGCGATTCGGTCGTGGTGAACTCACCGGTCTATCCGCCGTTCTACCAGTTCGTCGAGCACATGGACCGCCGGGTGATCGAGGCGCCGCTGGGTGCCGACCTGCGCATCGACCTGGACACCCTGGACGAGACCTTCCGGCGGGCGACCACGGCCGGCCGGCGCGCCGCCTTCCTGCTGTGCAGCCCGCACAACCCGACCGGCACCGTGCACACCGCCGGTGAGCTGGCCGCCGTGGCCGCGCTCGCCGACCGCCACGGAGTACGGGTCGTCGCCGACGAGATCCACGCCCCGATCACCGCCGGCGGCGTCGACTTCGTGCCGTATCTGAGCGTCCCGGGCGGTGAGAGCGGGCTGTCGCTGATGTCGGCGTCGAAGGCCTGGAACCTGGCCGGCCTCAAGGCGGCACTGGCCGTCGCGGGCCCCGCGGCCGCCGCCGACCTGGCCCGGCTGCCCGAAGAGGTCAGTCACGGGCCCAGTCACCTCGGCATCATCGCCCACAGTGCCGCCCTGCGCGACGGCACCGCCTGGCTCGACGCCCTGCTGGCCGGCCTGGACGACAACCGGCGCCTGTGCGCGGACCTCCTGGCCGAGCACCTCCCCGCGATCACCTACCGCCCGGGCGAGGCCACGTACCTCGCCTGGCTCGACTGCCGCGCGCTCGGCCTCGGCGACGACCCCGCGGACGTCTTCCTGCGGCGCGGACGGGTCGCGCTCAACTCCGGGATCCCGTTCGGCACCGGGGGAGCGGGACACGTGCGGCTGAACCTGGCGACATCACCGGAGCTGATCACGGAAGGCGTACGGCGGATGGCGGCGGCCCTCGACTGAGGCGTGCGGCGGGAGCGGGGTGGGGTGGGGGCGCTCCTCGGCGTCCCCACCCCCGCTGCCTACACTTCCGGCCATGGACGATTCGTCGCAGGAGAAGCCGGAGAAGCCGGAGAAGCCGGAGAAGCCGCAGAAGCCGGAAGTGGCGGAGACGCTGGAGTCGCTCGGCGCGGGCAAGTACCTGCTCGTCACCAGCTACCGCAAGAACGGCACCGGCGTCGCCACCCCGGTCTGGGTGGTCCGCGACGGAGACGCGCTGGGTGTCTGGACGGTCGCCGACTCGTGGAAGGTCAAGCGCATCCGCGCCCGCGGCGACGTCCTCGTCGGCCCCTGTGACCTGCGGGGGAAGCCGACCGGCGAACAGGTCCCCGCCACCGCCGAGGTCTGCGACCGGCCCACCAGCGCCCACTACCGCAGGCTCATCGCCCGCAAGTACGGCATCACCGGCCGCCTCACCCTCCTTGGCAGCCGACTGCGCCGAGGCGCGAACGGCACGGTCGGCATCCGCGTGACCCTCACGCCGGCCGGCTGACCGGCGTGGGGAGGGGTCCCGCCGTGGGTGCGGGATCCTGGTGAGCCCACCCGTACGTGCCGGGAAGCCCACGAACCACCGAGGGAGACCAGCGATGCCTCTGTCGTCCAGCCTCGCGCGCGGTGTCGCGCCCACGGCGCCCGGAACGCTCCACGCCCGCACGGTGACCGGGGATCTCACGGCCCCGCCGCGGCCGGGCCTGACGGTGCGCTTCGGGCGGGGCGAGCGGCCGGACGTGGATCTCGGGGTCGGCGTGGACGATCTGCGGGTGAGCCGACGGCACGGTGAGCTGACGTATCAGCAGGGGCAGTGGTGGCTGCGCAACATCGGGCAGCAACTCGTCCGGCTGCCGCGCGGACGGATGATGCACACGGCGACCGAGCCGATGCCGCTCGCCACCGGCTACACCCCGCTGTTCGTGAAGGGCTCCGGCTACCGGGAACATCTGGTCGAGTTGTATGTGGCGGGCCATGACGACCAGGGCCCGGTCGCGCGGCGCAGGGCGGAGACGGTGCGGCCGGAGATGTGGCCGCTGGACGACGACGAACGGCTGCTGCTGGTCGTCCTCGGCCAGCGCTACCTGCTGTACGAGGAGGACCCGCGCCCCCTGAGCTACGCCGTGGCCGCCCGCCAACTCGCCCATCTGCGCCCCGACGCGGGCTGGAACGAGCGCAGGATCGAGTACCGGATCGAGGACGTACGCCGCCGGCTGGACCGCACCGGCTTCCGCTACCCCCTGCTGCACGACAAGTCGCAGGGCCGCCCCGGCGACAACCGCCTGCTGCACAACCTGCTGCGGGGTCTGGTGGAGTCCACGACACTCGTCCCGCCGGACCTGGACCTGATGGAGGACGACCCGCCTGCGCCGGACCACGGGCCGCACTGACACGACCGGACGAGTACGCGAACGGGCCCTCGCGGGCGGGTGTCCGGCACCCGCCCGCGAGGCGTGTCTCACGAGGCGTCGACCACCGTGCCCGTGGCCTCCGCACCGCCGGGCACCGGTTCGCCGGAGTCGTCGGTCAACCGCAGGCGCACCGACTCGGCCGGCTCGGCCACCCCGTCCGTGCGGGTCGGGACGGACAACTCCGTGCCCGTCCCGCCCGCGGGGACGGACACCCACAGAGACAGACCCTCCACCTTGGACAGGGGGCGCTCCGGATCCGGCGAGGCGCCGGAGGAGTCCTGGAGCCAGGCGGGATCGACGTCCTTGGTGGACAGCTCCTTGCCGCCGTCGACCGGAACCACGGTGAACATGCCGCTCACCTCGGCATCGGCCGCCGCGGACAAGGTCACCCGCCACTTCAGCGGCTTCCCCTCGGCCACCCGGTCCGTGACCGGCGTCACCCCGATCGTGGGCAGCGGGTCGTCGTTCTCCGCGCTCACCCCGCCCCGGTGCGAGCCGACCACGGCGGCGCGGACCGCCTTCACGAAGACGTCGTGCGCGAGGTCGTCGCCGTAGCGGGTGTTGCCCGTGACCCTCACCGGGACGTCGATGTCATGCGCACCGGGCCGCACCGTCACGACCCGGTGCGTGACCCTGCCCGTGACCGGGTCGGAGACGAACAGCCGCACCTGCCCGGCGCCCCGCCCCGACACCAGGACCGGTACCCGGTACGTACGCTCGCCCGAGTCCCCCTCCTTGACGGTCAGCCGACCGACGTCGACGCGGGCCAGCGGAGCCTCCCGCACCTCGGGCGTGCCCGGCCGCCAGGCCCAGGCGTCCATCAGCCAGGCCCGCCCGGACCTCGTGCGCGGCGTCAGCTCCAGCGACGTGACGTGCCGCAGGTCGAGCGCGGCCGCGTCGTCGGCGCCGATCGGGACCCGTACCTCGCGCGCCCAGTACGAAGCGGTCCGGCCCGTCCCCGGCAGCCCGTCGACCTTGACGCGGCCGAGGGTGCGCTGCCGCCCGGTGGTGTCGGTGACGGAGACGTCCAACCGCGTTCCGGTGCTGTTCGGGGGCACGATGACGCGCAGCGCCAGTGCCTTGGCACCGGTCAGGGACAGCGGCCGGTCGGGACGTACCCGTACGGCGGAACCCGGCGCGGACCAGCGCAGCGCTACCGCGCGGCGGCCGGGCTCGCGGCCGGTCTCCCAGCGCGCGAAGTGCGGTGAGGCACCGGCCGTCTCCGACGCGAGACAGGCGGTGGCCGAAGAGGGATGCACCGCCGAGCACAGCCGGCCTCCGCTCACGGTGACCTCGCCGTCCGGCAGGAACCCGGCGCCGCGCCGCGCGCCCACCGCGTGGGTGAGGACGTGCGCGGGATCGGCCGAGGGCGCGCGCCAGCCCGAGCCGTCGAGCAGCGGGCGGACCCGGTCGTCGCCGGCGACGAACAGCCGTGCCGCCGCCGCGATGTAGGTGGCGCCGGCCTTGTGCTGCTGGTCGGCGGTCAGCCGGGTGCGGGCGCCGGGGGAGCAGACCGGGTCGGGCTGCTCCTCGTCGTGCCAGAAGTCGTCGTCGGCGGGCGACACGGCCTGCCCCGGCGTCCACTCGCTGTTGAAGTAGTTGTGGTTGGCGCCCACCACGTACACGGCGCTGTGCAGCGCGGCACCCCGGCTGACCCCGCGGGTGCCGTCGACGTACACCTCGCCCTGGAGATCGGAGACGTCGCCGTCGCAGCCCGGCAGGATCGTCATGGACGGCACGTCCGCCACCGGGTTCTGGCCGAAGACCGTCGGGCCGATGAGCACGGTGCCGCGAATGTGCCAGCGCACCGGGCCGCGATAGCCGTCCTGCGGCGCGGGCGGCGGGTAGAGGCTGTCCATCGCCGCCCGGTTGACGCCCTCACCGCCCCGTGAGTGGCCCACCAGCAGCACCCGGGACAGATCGGCCCTGGGCGCCTCGCGTACGACCGCCGGCGCCGTGCCCGGGTGGGCGGACCAGCCGGCCCAGCGGGCGAGATGCTGCCGTACGAGTGAGGAACGGGCCTGCGCGCCGCCGTCCTCGGCGTTCCAGTCCTGCCCGTTGATGCCGTTGGCGGAGACCGACACCGTCACATAGCCCTGGGAGGCCAGGAGCCGCTGGTCGCGCAGATAGCCCCGGTGGCTCGGCACCGGCTTGGTGCCGGCGGGGCAGGGCCACTCGCCGCCGATCTCGCCCTGCGGGGTGTAGCAGGTGAAGTGGCGCCCGTGGAGGAACAGGGCGAGCGGACGGCGGCCCTGCGCACCCTTGGGCGCCACCACCACCGCCTTCATCTCGACCGGCTCGGCGAACCCGGGCAGCCGTACCGGGGCGAGGTCGTACTCGCCCGTGACGGTCCGGTACGCGCCCGGCTCGCCGGGGTCGACCTGGTTCGCCGGCAGCCGCCGCGGAACGGTCACCGCCGAGCGCCCACCGCCGGAAGTCGCCTCCGGCGCGTCCAACCGGCGCCCGGAGGAACGGACTTGAAGGTCCCGCACCGAGTCCAGCGGGACCCCGTCGAGGCCCAGCCGGAACGTACGCCCGTCCTTCGCCGGCGCCGGACGGCCGAGCAGCCGGTCACCGGCGTAGAACTCGACCCGGGCGTCCCCCATCGGGACCCGTTCGTCGGACCGCCACACCAGCTTGCGCGCGGCCCCCTCACCGGTGATGCTCCAGTCGGCCGGCAGACCGCCACCACCGTCGTCCCTGTTCGCCAACAGCCGTACGTCGGACGCCTGTTGAGCCTGCGCCCACCCTGGCGACGCCCCCACCACCGTGAGCACCGCCAGAGCGGTGCCCCATATTCGCCGGGCACGGATCACGTGCCCCTCCTTCCGTTCGCACCGGGACGGCCCCGGGCCCTTCACCCGGGGAGGACGGAAGGAGGTGCCTGTGCGTTGCCTGTGCGGCGAGGGAAGAGCGATGTGGAGGAGTGGGCGGGCGACCGACGGGAAAGGCCACCACGATGAGCCGAACTCCCCAACGCCGCGCCGCCGTTGTCGGCACCGGCCACCGTGCCCAGACGTTCACCCGGGCGCTCGCCGAACGCCCCGGCCACCACGTCGCCGCCCTCTGCGACCCCAGCCCCACCCGCATGGCCTTCCACAACCGGCTGCTGGCCGACCGCGGCGCACCCACCGCCACCCAGTGGGAGCCGGACCGCTTCACCGACATGCTCACCCAGGAGGACATCGACGAGGTCGTCGTCACCACCGTCGACGCCGAACACGACCGCTACATCGTCCCCGCCCTCAAGGCGGGCTGCCGCGTGGTCACGGAGAAACCGATGACCATCGACGCGGACCGCTGCGACCGCATCCTCGACACGGTCAGGGCCACCGGGAACTCCCTCACCGTCGCCTTCAACTACCGCTTCAACCCCGTCCACGAGACGGTTCGCGCCCTGCTCGCCGACGGCGCGATCGGCGAGATCCTCTCTGTCCACTTCGAGTGGCTGCTCGACGTACGCCACGGCGCCGACTACTTCCGCCGCTGGCACCGGGAGAAGCGGCACAGCGGCGGCCTGATGGTGCACAAGTCGAGCCACCACTTCGACCTGGTCAACTGGTGGCTCGCGGACGAGCCGAGGGATGTCTTCGGCTACGGACGGCTCGCCTTCTACGGCCGTGAGGCGGGCGAACGCCACGGACTGCGCCGGGACTACGACCGCGCCCACGGCGCCGACCAGGCCGCCGACGACCCCTTCGCCCTGGACCTGGCGGCCAACGACACCCTGCGCGCCCTCTACCTCGACGCCGAGCCGGACAACGGCTACCTCCGCGACCGCAACGTCTTCGGCGGCCCCGTCACCATCGAGGACGACATGGCCGTCCTCGTGCGCTACGCCGGGGGCGCGACGATGACGTACCACCTCACCGCGTACTCACCTTGGGAGGGATACCGGGTCATGTTCAACGGCAGCGCCGGACGCCTCGAACTCGAGGTCGAGGAGAGCCGATGGCAGCGGCCCCGGACGAGGATCGGCTCAGGCAGCGGCGCGCTGCACGGGGACACGGCCGCGGAGCACGCGGGCGGCGCACGGCTCACGCTGCGCGCGCTGTGGCAGCCCCCGGTGGACATTCCGCTCGTGACCGCCCACGAGGCGCACGGCGGGGGAGACCCGCGCATGCTCGACGCCCTGTTCGGCCCCGTCGAGCCCGCGCGGCCGGCCGGCACGGCGACGGCAGCCCGCACGGCGGCGCACCCCACGGCCACCGAACGCGACGGCGCGCTGGCCCTGGCGGTCGGGCTCGCCGCCAACCGGTGCTTCGAGACGGGACGGCCCGTCGGCGTACGGGAGCTGATCCCCGCGCTCCGGGAGGGGCCGGGCGGTCAGGGGACTCAGGTCCAGGCCCGGTAGGGCTCGTCGACCAGCTGGAACACCGGCTCGCTGCGGACCGGGTCCTTCGCCGTGGACAGCCGGACCCGGTCCCCGCTGTGGATGCCGATGGGCGGGCCCATGACACGGCCGCGCACGACGAAACCCTCGGCCATCTCGATGAGGGACACATTGCGCGCGGCGGGGGTGTTGCGGTGGACGACGGTGGAGTGCCGGACGGTACCCACGCCCTCGCTGCGCTCCGTCCGCAGATCGCTGCCCTGGCAGACCGGACAGAGCAGCCGGTGGTACATGGCGGTGCCGCACCAGGTGCAGCGCTGGAAATGGATGGCCTCCCGGTCGGCGGCCGTGGCGTCGAGCACGCCGGTCGCGGAGCCGACCGTCTGACGAACAACGCTTCCTGAGGGGTGGTACACGCTGGTCAACTCCCTGCGCTGGGCCGGAATCCCACGTGCGCGGGTCACCCGAGCACGCACGTGCCCGGTTCACCGTGCAACCGTGCACGGCCTCAGCGTATGGCACTCAGTGCCACTCGTAAAGGCACTGCGTACCCTGAATATGAGTGGAGAGGGAATACGGGTCAGTCGCGCCCGAGCGTGGTCTCGATCTCCTGCACCACCCGCCACAGCGGCGCACCGCGCCGGGACACCACGACCACCACGTCCTCGGCCTGATCGTCCGCGGCTTCGTCGGCCGAACGCGGGGCAGGGGCGACGCCGAAGGAGGACTGCGCATACCCCAGGGCGTGATCCACCGCGGCGGTCGCATCGCCCTGGCCGTCCGAGCGCAGCCAGGAGCGCAGCGCGTTGTTGTGCGCCGCGACCACGGCGGCGGCGATCACATCGGCCCGCAGAGTCCCGTCGCGCCGGCCCGCGAAACGCCGGCGCAGATACTCGGCGAGGGCGCGCTCGTACCGCCACACCACCGACAGCTCGTAGGCGCGCAGCCCCGGCACCTGCTTGGTGAGCCGATAGCGCTGCACCGAGAAGGTCGGATTCTCCGCGTACATGCGCAGCACCAGCCGGGCCGCGTCGCACACCCGCTGCACCGGCTCGTGCTCCTCGCCGCTCGCGCCGAGGAACGCCGTCATGTCTGCCAGACACCGCTCGTGGTCCGGGAAGACCACGTCCTCCTTGGACGGGAAGTAGCGGAAGAACGACCGCCGCCCGACACCGGCCAACGCCACGATGTCGTCGACCGTCGTCTGCTCGTAGCCACGCTCCAGGAACAGCTGGAAGGCAGCCGCGACAAGCGCCTCCCGCATCGGGGGCTTCGCCGCCACGGCCTCCGCCTTCTCACCGCGACCGGGCGCCGCACTGCTGGAGCTCATGAACGCGAACGTAGCACCAGAGCGAGGCCCATGGCACTCAGTGCGCTGCTCGCAGGGTACTCAGTGCTGTCCGCGGGTTGCGCGGATGGGCAAGGTGACCGCCGCCTGGAGGGAATCGGCGGGCGGGAGCTCGTGGCCGGCGGGCCTGTGACCTCGACTGATCCGACGTTTGTTCGGTGAGCTGCGGTCTGCATACGATCTGCTGCCGCCGCAGCCGAGGAGCCCCGCATGCCGCCCGCCCGATCTCGCGTCCTGTACGTCACCGACCTGGCCTACCCGGCACGCGGGCGCCGCTACTGCGACGAGGACATCCTCCTCACCTCCCGGCTGCGCGACGACTTCGACGTCGCCCTGTGCCACCCCCGGCACGCGGCCGCGCTCATGGCCGCCTTCGACGTGGTCGTCGTGCGCAACAGCGGCCCGGTGCTGGCCTACCAGGACGTGTACGACGACTTCCGCCGCCGCGCGATCGCCGGCGGGACACGCGTGTACAACCCGCTGTCCGGCAAGGCGGACATGGCCGGCAAGCAGTACCTGCTCGACCTGACCGCCGCGGGTCACCCTGTCATCCCCACCGTGGACCGCGCCGAGGACCTGCACCTTCTGCCCGACACCGAGCGATATGTGGTCAAGCCCAAGCTGGGCGCCGACTCGATCGGGCTGCGGATCGTCTCCGCGGAGGGCGTGCGCGAGCTGGTCGACGGGGACGTGCTGGTCCAGCCCCGCGTCGACTTCACGTACGAGGTCTCCTTCTACTTCGTCGACCACGACTTCCAGTACGCCCTGTACGCGCCGCACACCGACCGGCGCTGGCAGCTGGAGCCGTACGAACCCACCGACGGTGACGTGGAGTTCGCCCGGGGCTTCATCGAGTGGAACGGCCTCGGGCATGGCATCCAGCGCGTCGACGCCTGCCGCGCGCCGGGCGGCGAGCTGCTGCTGGTCGAGCTGGAGGACCTCAACCCCTATCTGTCCCTGGACGCCCTGGACGACACGCGAAGGGACGCCTTCGTGGCCGCGATGAAGGAGTCTCTTCGCCGGTTCCTCGCCACGGGGGCCTGACGGCCGGTACGGAACGGGCGATACCGAGTTGACCGTATCGATCGTTTGCGGGCGGCGGATCAGGGAGGCGCCGGGCGCTCTCGCTGAACCGGCGGGACGGCAACCGCGTATCCCTTCCCGGGGAATGGTGAAGCCCGTGAAGACGGGACGGAAGGAGATCGGCGTGTCCACAAGGCCCGACCCCGCGCAACCCGACGAAGGCTCGGCCCTGGAACCGATCCGTGTCCTGCGCCCACGCCGCACCGACGCCCTCGCGGAGCTGTTCAAGGAGATGGAGCAGGACAGCAACGGCTACGAGAGTGTGGCCGTGCCCCGGTCCCTGCCCGGCGCCGAGGACGCGACACAGGAACTCCCGCCCGTCGTCGAGGAGACGAGGATCGCACCGCGCCGCAGCGGCAGAGGCAGCGGTTCAGGCGGCGGCGTCGGCTCCGGTCCGGCCGGGTCCGGCCCCGGATTTCGGCGCGCCGCCCTGGCGGTCACCGTGACGGCGGCAGCCGTCGTCGGCTTCGGCGGGGCGCTGCTGCTCTCCGGCCGCGGCGACGGCGCGGCGGCCGAGGCTCAGGATCCGGCCCCGTCGGTCACCGCCTCCACATCGGCCGAGCCCACCCCGGGCGCACCTGGCCCACCCGGCGCCGGCGACTCGGGCGGACCCGGGGGCTCCTCCGCCTGCACCGCGTCCTTTCGGACCGTCAACAGCTGGCAGGGCGGCTATCAGGGCGAGGTGACCGTGACCAACGCGCCCGCCTCGCCCGTCTCCGGCTGGACCGCGACCGTCGTACCGGACAACGGCGCCCGCCTCACCCAGGTCTGGGACGGCACCCTCACCACGACGGGGGACGGCGCCGCAACCGTCGCCAACGCCTCGTGGAACGGAAGGCTGGCGCCCGGTGCGAGCGTCACGTTCGGGTTCATCGCCGACACCTCGGAGTCCGGTACCCCCTCGGCGGAGGTCACCTGTGCGGCGACGGCCGGCGCGTCCTGACTACCGGCCCGCCCGGTGGCGAACGGTGACGACCGGTCAGCGCCCGCGGTCGACCAGGGCCTGGGACACCGCGCGCACGCTGCGGGCGATGTGCTGGAGCTGCATGACCTCCGCCGCGTACATCTTGATGGTGTGCTCGATGACCGACTCGGGCATGCCGAGGGCGGGCAGGTCGGCGCGTGCGGTCTGGAGCGCGGTGCGCGCGACCCGGATCTCGTTCTGGACCTGGATCTGCGCATGGCGGGCGAGCAGCACGGGGTGGCGGATCAGCGCCGGGTAGCTGGCGTAGCGGGCCGGCACCAGCTCACGCAGCCACTTGGCCGCCGAGCGTTCCCAGTCGTAGGAACCGGGGGTCTTGACCTGGCACGGCCAGTCCGAGCTGATGCGCGTCGTCGTCAGGGTCATGGTCATCGCTTCCGGGTGTGCGGCGTCGTCTGGGGTGTCCGACGGAGTCGGGGCGGCCCCGGCCTAGGGGATGACCGGGGCCGCCGCCACGGGCGCTCGCGCAGGCGATGCCCGACCGAACGTCCCGAGCGCCGACGCGGGTAGGAGACGGCGGCAACGGGGTGTTCGTTGAGGAGCCCGGAAAGCGGACGGCGGTCGCACGACGGATGGGGTGACGTGCGCATGAGCGGACCGGCTGCTTTCGGCGGGCGGATGTTGCGTGCGTGTGAAGTATTTATATATGCCGTCCGCTTTTCAAGGCGCATGAAAACATTCATGCGTGATTTGAAAGGAATAGCCCCATGGTGTGGTGGTTCGGCTGGAGTGGGGTGCGCCGTGCTCGCCCGTGAGGGCAGGCGGTCCGAAGGACCGGTCGCGGGGTGATCAGTCCCGCAGGAAGAACTGGTGCTGGTCGGAGATGTGCTCGTAGTCCTCCAGCCGCGCCTGCGTCCGCTCCGGGTCGGCGTCGGTCATGGCCTGGAGGAGCGCGGCGGCCATCACACCGGGCGCGGCGTAGGAGTCGAAGACCAGCCGGGAGCCGGTGCCGGTGGCGAAGACGATGTCGGCGGTGTCGGCCACCGGGCCGAGCGCCAGGTCGGTGATCAGGGCCACCTTCAGACCGGCGCTGCGCGCGACCCGTACGGCGGTCAGGGTCTCCTGGGCGTGCCGGGGCATGGAGAACGCCAGCACCCAGGTGCCGCCGGCCTCACGCGACTGGAGCAGCGCGTCGTACGCGACGCTGCCGCCGTGGGTCACCAGCCGCACATCGGGGTGGACGCGGCGCGCCGCGTAGGCGAAGTACTCGGCGAGGGAGGCCGAGATGCGCAGCCCGAGGATGGTCAGCGGGGTCGACTGCGACAGTTTGCGGCCGATGTCGATCACCTGGTCGGGGTCGGCGAAGTCACGCCGCAGGTTCTCCAGGTTCTCGATCTCGGCGTCCACGGCGGACTGGAGTTCGTTGGCGCCGTTCTCCTCGGCCGCCGCGGGGCCCCCGGCGAGGCCGGCCAGGGCGATCGCCTGGAGCCTCTCCCGTAGCGCGGGGTAACCGCTGAACCCCACCGCACCGGCGAAACGCGTCACCGAGGGCTGGCTGACACCGACCCGCTCGGCGAGATCGGTGATCGAAAGGAACGCCGCTTCGGTGATGTGCTCGATCAGGTACTGGGCGATGCGTCGCTGTCCGGGGGACAGACGGGGCTGGTCGAAGAGCGTCCTGAGCTGGGAAGTCGGGGATGCCTCCGCTTCCGGAGCCGTCTTTCCCGAAGTGATCGCGGATGCCTGTGCGCGTGCCTGCTGCGGCGATGGCAGGGCGCCTCCTTTGTCTTCCACAGTGCTTCAACATAGCTCACACACCGTGGCGACCAGGGATGGTGCGAGGTCCGCGAGGTCCGTGATCAGCGCCGATAGACGGTGATCGAATGGCCGACCGTGTCGATCGGACGACTGCTGTCGATCAATTCGGCCAGCCGTCCGGTCGCCTTGGCCACGGAGGAATCGGACACGACGAGCAGTCCACGCACCTCACGTGCGGGCACCTCGCGCGGATCGGCGGCGTGGATGCCGTAGAAGGACGGCACTCCGCTGCCCTTGTACACGAGCCAGATCCGCTCGTCCGGGTACCGCTCGCGCAGCCGGTCCGAGAGCCGGCCCAGGTCCTGACCCCAGTCCACGTTCGAGTCGTGCAACCGCAGATGCGTCCTCGCCGGACCGCCGAACGCCTCGTTGGAGTACGGCAGGTAGTACGGGTACGTCCGCAGCGAGCTGACCGCGACGAACAGCACCAGGGCCCCCACCGCGACCGGCGCCCCCCGCCGGCGCACCGTGAGCACGCAGCCCGCCGCCACCGCCAGGAACATCGGCACGAAGACGGCGTACCGCGTGCCGAAGTCCCGCGATCCGAGCATGGCCGAGGCGAGCAGCACGGCGGCCGGCACCAGCAGATACGGCGCCGCGGGCCGCAGCCGCCGTACGGCCACCAGCGCGACGGCACCCGCCGCCCACAGGGCGAGCATGCCGAGCGGCGTCTTCACCAGCAGCGCGGCCGGCAGGTAGTACCAGAAGGAGCCCGTGTAGAGCCGGCCGAACAGGAAGCCCTGCCACGGGTGGTTCTCGAAGCCGAACTGGACGCGCATCCCGTCCCGGTACGCCTCCGGGAACGGCAGCAGATCCACCACGAGTCCCCGTAGCCCGTGCACGACGGGTACATGTTGCTGCGGCGCCCAGCGCAGGCGCGGATCGACCACCAGATACGACGCCCATACGACGGCGACGGCGGCCAGGGCCACGACGCCGGCGCCCGCGACCGCCCGTACCAGCGCCCTGTGGCGGGGCTCGGCCGACGGCCTCGCGCACCACACCGACAGGGCGGTGAGCGCCAGTACCACCGGGACCACCGCCAACGCGCTCATCTTCGTCGCCAGAGCCGCACCGAGCGCCACTCCGGCGAACGGGACGTACCACCGCGGCCGGCGACGGGCCCGCCACAGCAGCCAGACCGACGCCAGCACGAACCCGGCCGCCGGGACGTCCAAGGTGGCGAGCGAGCCGTGGGCGATGACGTCGGGGGAGAAGGTGTACAGGCCGAGGGCCGTCAAAGCGCCCGCCGCACCGGCCAGTTCACGGGCGAAGGCGAAAACGATCAACCCGAACGAAAGGGTCAGGACGATCACGGGGAGCCGGGCGAACAGCATCAGCCGCCAGGGGTCGTTCCCGGACTCGTACAGCAGATGCCGCCCCAACCGGCCCTGGTCGCCGGTGAAGGAGCGGTCGACCTGCGGATCGGCCAGCGCGACGCCGACGCCGATGACCAGCTTTCCCAGCGGCGGATGCTCGGGGTTGTGCACCAGTCGGCGCTCGTGCAGATACTCGGCCGCGGTGCCCACATACACGGGCTCGTCGATCGTCGGAGTCTGCTGCACGGCGGCCGTCACCATCGCGACGGCCATCTGGCCCAGCAGCAGGACCACCAGGAGCGGGACGAGCCGGCGCCGCCAAGGAGACCGCGAGGACAGCGCGTCGGGCGGGTCGGCGCGCGCCTCCGGCGCCGAGGTCGAGTGCTGTTCGAGCGCCATCATCCGCTCCGCGGCACCGTCGGGCCCGCGGCTGCGGGAGCTGATCCGGAGCCGGCCATGGGCCCACTCTGCACCAGCCCCCGCCGGGGACGGCGTTACCGCTTCAGAAGTCGTACCGACAGACCTTCCGCCGTGTAGACGGGTACGGCGCGCAGCTTGTCGGAGTTCAGCTCGATCCGGTCGAACTGGCCACGCAGCTGCGACGCCTCGATGACGGGAACCGTGGTCCCCGCGACCGGCGGCCGCTCGGCGTCGAGGCGCAGCGACAGCACGCTGCCCCGCCCCAGCACGACCCGCCGGGACACCTCGAGGGCCGGACCGTGGTTCTTGCGGAGCGGCAACTCCAGGGTCGTGTCGCCGTCCTGGACGTAGGAGCCGCGCACCCGCAGCACCTTGTCCGCGCGGAGCGTGCCGCCCTTGACCTGTACGTCGCCCTGCCCGAGGGCGTTCGCGGACCCCGCGACCAGCACACCCGCCTCGACGACCGTGCCGCCGTGGTACCGGTTGTGCCCGGTCAGCGTGAGCGTGCCGGTGCCGCGCTTGGTCAGACCGCCCTCGCCGCGGATGTCGTTGCGCCAGCTGTCCGCCGCGCCGAAGCCGCCGGCCGCCGCGTCGAGCGTCACGGTGACGTCGGTGTCGAAGGCGCCGTAACCGTCCGCCGCGACGAAGAGGTTGAGCCGGCCCCACTGCTCGAAGCCGTCGAGGAGGACGTACCCGGAGGGCAGCGCGGTGGTGCGCAGCACCTCACGGCGCTGGTCGGCGCTCAGGTACGGCTGCCGCGTCTCCAGCAGCACCTCCGCGCCCTTCGGCACGGTGAACGGCTTGCCGCGGCCCTCGCGTTCGAGCACGTAGGTCAGCCGGGGCGTCAGGGCCCGCTCGTTGGCGTCCCGGTCCGCGTAGGCGTCGGAGGCGTCCGAGTGGGCGTAGGCGAAGAGGGTGTCGGGCGTGGTGCCGGTCTGCTGGGTGAAGTACGCCAGCGCCTGGGCGCGGGCGGCGGCCTTGAGGTCCGCGTTCGCCGGGTCGGCCAGGGTGGCGGCGGCCAGCGCGGTCGCCATGATCCGGCCGCCGATGACGTCGACCGTGGAGTGCATGCCCGACATGATCCGGGTGTGGCTGAGCTCGAAGGCCCGGGTCACCAGCTCCTGGAAGCGCTCCGGCACGGCGTAGGCGAAGGCCAGCGCGGCCAGGTGGAAGGCGTTGGTGTGGCCGCTGGGGAAGCCGCCGTCGTCGGTCGGTGAGGTGTTCCGCTGCCGCAGCAACTGGGTGACGACCACGACCTCCGAGTCGTACACCGGGAAGCCGAGCGCGTCGGTCCTGCCGGTGTCGACGACCTCGCTGTTCTCGTTCATGCGCCACGGACGCGGGTACTGGAAGGCGTACTTGCCCGGGTTGCCGGAGGCGAACGGACCGCGCACGGTGTCGACCAGCTTGGCCACCTTGCCGAGCTCCGAGTCGTACGAGCCCGCGCCGATCGCGGAACCGGCGGGGGCGCCGGCCGGGACGGCGTCGCTGATCGTGGTGGCCGGGGTGGTGTCCGGGGCGCTGGTGATCGAGGTGACCGCCTTGGCGCCCGAGCGGTAGGGGGCGGCCAGCGGGCCCAGGCCGCCGATCATGGCGTAGCTCTGGTGCTGACGGTCGTAGACGAAGGCATCCTTGGCCTGCGCCTCGGTACGCGCCTGGGTGACGCAGGCGCAGTAGCGCATGTTGGCGCGCAGGACGTCGGGCCGCAGCGGCGTGCCGGTGTTCCAGGCGGCGCCGGTCTTCCACACCTCGGCCATGCCGCCGAGGACCCGCACCACGGCGTTGGTCTCGGGCGTCAGGTTGGTCAGGACGTTCGACTTGTAGTCGTCCACGAACGCGGCGGGGGCGGTCGCGGCCTTCGCGTCCGCGGCGGCCAGCCAGGAGGCGAACGTGGGGGCGGCCAGGACGCCGGCCGAGGCGCCGAGGGAGGTTTTCAGGAACCCCCGTCGTCTCATGGTGGGTACGGCGGTGTGCTGCCCGGCGGATGACGGCATGAGTGGGGCCTCTCTCGAGTTCTGCGGCCGTGCGGCCGGGAGTCGTACGAGCGAAGATCTACGGGCGAGTCATGTCGGAACGGGGGAGACTCGACGGCCGGTGAATGTCACACGAGTGAACGGGCCATGGCCACGGCCCCCTCGACGGGCGCCGCCCGCAGAGGCTGTGTGCGTGCTGTGGGAACGCTTTCGGCGAGCGCCGACGTGAAGGCGTCGTACAGCGAGGACTGGGCGAGGACCGTGCCCCCCGCGACGACGACGTCGTCGACCGCCACCCCGCGGGCGGCGAGCCGTCCGACCAGCGCGGCCAGTGCGCGCCCGGCATCGGCCACGACCGTGCGGGCGAGATCCGAACCGGCCTCGGCGGCGGCGAACACGGCCGGGGCGTGCCGGCCCCATTCGGCGGAGGGAGCGGTGGCGGCCTCCAGGGCCGCGCCGAGCCCGGGTACTTCGGGGACGTCGAAGGCGGCGAGCAGGCCGAGCGCGAGCGCGTCCGGCTGTTCACCGCGGTCGTGCGCCGCCCATACGGCGCGCACGGCCTCGCGGACGAGACCGGCGGCGCCGCCCTCGTCGCCGAGGAGCGCGCCCCAGCCGCCGACCTGGACGGCCGTGCCGTCGGGGAGGCGGCCCACCGCGACGGACCCGGTGCCGGCGACCAGGCCGACCCCCTTGTCCAGGCCCGCGGCGGGCACGAGGAGTTCGGCGTCGCCCACGATCAGGGCGGGAATGTCGAAGTGGAGTTGGAGAGCGGTGCGGATCTGCGTGCACTGGCGCGCGGTCTCGCAGGCATGGGCGCCGACAGCCAGAGCGGACGGGCGTACGCCCCGGGGAAGGGCCTCGGTGAGCAGCGTGGCCAGCCAGCCGGCGGCGGCCACGGGGTCGCGGGGCCGCCAGCCGCTGCTGGGACGTACGTGATCGGCCACGAGAGCGTCGCCCGTGAGCGCGCGGAGATGCGTCTTGGTGCCGCCCACGTCGATGCCGACCACCAGAGGGCCGGACCAAGGGGTGTCCTGCACGGATCCTCTTTCGTCGATGCGCTGTGTGCTGCGACGGCGGGCGAACCGTGCCGGAGGGCAAGCCGGTTGGAGAACTAGGGAAGCCCCGGGACGGGCCTCTGGACGGACCACGGCAGGCGAGTACCGTGACGTTCGTTAGGAAGTTAACTAACGAAGTACAGTGCGTGTCAATAGGCGTCACGCACCCGACTTCCCGGGCCCCCCGTCCGGGTCGGGAACGCATGCCGCCGGAGCAACCCATCGCCGCCTCCCGCCGAGCCGATCGGCCCGGGAGAGCGGCCTGTGACCTGGGGGAACTGTGGATGATGACGTGGTAAGAGCCCCCCGACTGACCGAAAGCGCCAGCGCTGTGTTCACCGTGCTGGCCCAGGCCGGCGCCGCGACGCGGCCGCAGTTGGCGAGCCTTGCGCGGTTGTCCAAGCCGACGGTCTCCGCAGCCGTCGCCGAACTGGAGGGCGTCCACCTCGCGGCCCACTCCGGTACCTCCTCGGGCGGTACGGGCCGTAGCGCCGCCGTATACCGTCTCGGTCCGGCCGCGGGCGCCGTGCTCGCCGTCGACCTCGGCCCCGCCGTCACCCGGGTCCGCGCCTGCGCCCTGGACGGCACCCTGCTCGCCGAGGCCTCCGGGCCCCGCGCCGAGGCCGCCGACGTGGTCCGCGACGCGCTGTCCGCGCTGCCCGCCGACGCCCCGCTCCGCAGCATCGTCGTGGCCGTCGGTGACGTCACCGCCCGGGCCGAGGAGGGCATGCGCCCGGCGACCGCCAAGGCCGGCCCGGTCTTCGACGCGGTGGCCGTGGCACTGCCGCCCGGGGTGCCCGTCCACCTCGAGAACAACGTCAACTGCGCCGCGCTCGCCGAACTGCACGAGGGCGCGGCGCGCGGCCGGAACACCTTCGGCTACCTGCGGATCGGCGTCGGTATCGGTCTCGGCATCGTCGTAGGGGGCCAGGTGCTGGCCGGGGCCAACGGGGCGGCCGGAGAGCTTGCCCGGCTGCCCTACCCCTGGGACGACGGCCTGCAGCCCCGCCACGAGGCCCTGGAGGAGTACATCGGCGCCCGCTCCCTGCTGCGCCGGGCCGCCGAGGCCTGGCCGGAATCCGACGGCTCGTGCCCCCGTACCGCCGAACGGCTGTTCTCGCTGGCCGGACAGGGCAGCGCCACGGCCCGCGCGGTCGTCGACCGGCACGCCGTGGACGTGGGCCGGCTGGCCGCCGCCGTGACCGCCGTACTGGACCCCGGGCTGCTCGTCCTGGGCGGCAGCACCGGCTCGTTTCCGCAGCTCCTGCCCGGTGTGCGGGCCGAGCTGGAGCGGCTGAGCTGGCCCACCGAAGTGGTCAGCAGCCAGGTCGGTGATCTCGGCACCGTCGTGGGCGCCGCCCGCCTCGCGGTCGCCCGAGGAGTCCAAACCGTGACCGAGGGAGCACGGATGAAGGATTGACGGTTTCGGACTCGGTCTGCCAATGTCCGGACAAGCGCTTTCTAAGTCGGCCGGGACGCCGACTTGGGGCGAGCGTCCCGCCCGTACTCGACGTACGGCAACCGCACGAGGGCGTGCCCGTGCGGTGACGGCCAGGACGGCCGGGGACATCGCCCCGCGTGGATGACGCGGCCGGGCGAGGCCGCGCCCCCGGAAAGCGAACTTTCCTGCAAAATGCACCCGTGCCGCCTCGGTCGGCGCCGTGCTCCGTCCCCTACGACGAAAAGGGATCGAAGATGACCACTGTGGGTGTGCGGCGCTCCCGCCGACTCGGCCGCGGCGGCATAGGCCGCCTGGTCCCCCTCGCTGCCGTGGCCACGGCAGGTGCCCTGCTGCTCTCCGCCTGCGGCGGGGGATCCGAGTCGGGCGGAACCTCCAAGTCGCTGACGTTCTGGATCTCCACGGTTCCGGGGCAGGACGCGGGCTGGAAGAAGATGGTGGCGCAGTACGAGAAGGAGACCGGCGTCAAGGTCAAGCTCGTCAACATCCCCTACGACGGCTACGACGCCAAGCTGCGCAACGCCGCGCAGGCGAACTCCCTGCCCGACGTGGCGGCGGTGCCGAAGCTGGACCCGATCTGGTCGAACAAGCTGATCGACCTCAAGGACATCGCCAACAACAAGACCAACAAGATCAACGGCAACTTCGTCGCCAAGGACTCGTCCGGGAAGGTGCTGTCCATCCCCTCGGACGTCACCGCGTCCGGCATGTTCATCAACAAGTCGCTCTTCGAGAAGGCCGGCGTCTCCTTCCCGACCTCGCCCCAGAAGACCTGGACCTGGACCGAGTTCATCAAGGCGGCCAACGAGGTCCGGGAGAAGACCGACGCCAAGTACTCCCTGACCTTCGACCAGTCGCCGTCCCGGCTGCGCGCCATGGTGTACGAGATGGGCGGGAAGTACGTCCACGCCGACGACTCCGGCAAGTTCTCGGTGGACGCGGCGACCAAGAAGGCCGTGAACACCTTCGTCGGATGGAACGACGACAAGACCATGCCGAAGTCGGTGTGGACCAGCGGCGCCGACCCGTCCGCCATGTTCCAGAGCGGTGACGTCGTCGCCTACTGGTCCGGCGTGTGGCAGGTTCCCGCCTTCGCGGAGAGCATCAAGAAGTTCGAGTGGGCGAGCGTCCCGACTCCCGCCCAGCCGGTGCAGGCCAGCGACGTCAACAGCGGCGGCATGACGGTGGGCTTCAACAACAACGCCGACGCGGCCACGGCCGCGAGCAAGTTCCTGTCCTGGCTGTACGAGCCGGCCCACTACCAGGCGCTGTGCGAGGCGTCCGGGTTCCTGCCGGTCGAGAGCGGTCTGAACCCGAAGTACCCCTTCGAGTCCGAGGCGGCGCAGGCGGCGTTCAAGCTGTACAACGAGTCGATCCCGCTCTACGACCCGATCTCCGGCTACTTCAACAGCGCGCAGACGAACTGGGTGCTGAAGGGCAAGAGCCTCACCGAGGACCCGACCAAGGCGGAACTCGGCAAGGCGATCAACGGCGAGCAGTCGGCCGACAAGGCCCTGCAGAACATCGTGGCCGGCTACAACCAGCAGGTCGGCGGCTGAGCGTAGGCCGGCAGGCCCGGGCGGCGGTGTCTCGACCCCGCCGCCCGGGCCCGCGGACTCCACTCCACGTGATGCCGGCTCATGGCCTGAACCTGCCCCAGGAACCCATTTCACCAGCACGGAGTCAGGAAGATGACAAAACGCGCCTCGGACGCTTCGGACGTGTCCGTGAGCCCGCCCAGGAGACGAAGCAAGTACACCCTCGCGCCGCTCGTCCTCATCGCGGGCAATGTCGTGCTCTTCGCGCTGTTCTTCGTCTGGCCGGCGGTGATCGGGCTCGTCTACTCCTTCACGAACTACACGGGCGTGGGGGCGTTCCAGTTCGTCGGACTGGACAACTACCAGAAGCTGCTCGGGGACTCGACCTTCTACGCCGCGACGACCCGCACGCTGCTGTACACCGTGCTCTTCGTTCCGCTGAACTTCGTGTTGTCGCTGCTCATCGCCAACGTGCTGGTGAGCAAGCACGCCAAGGGCGCGTCGGTCGCCCGCCTCTTCTTCTTCATCCCGTGGCTTCTGTCGCCCATCATCGTGGGTGTCCTGTGGCGATGGCTGTTCGGTGAGAACTTCGGACTGGTCAACTACCTCATCGAGAAGGTCGGCGGAAGCGCCGTTCCTTGGCAGTCGAACGCGGACCTGTCACTGATCGTGGTCGTGGTGGCGGCGGCCTGGGCCTGGACGGGCTTCTCCATGCTGCTGTTCATCGCGGCGATCAAGAACGTACCGACGTCGTACTACGAGGCGGCCGCGCTCGACGGCGCCGGTCCGTGGCGCCAGTTCATCAGCATCACACTGCCGAGCATCGCGCCCACCTCCTTCATCGTCGTCCTGCTCAACACGATCCACGCGATGAAGGAATACGCGGTGTTCGCCTCCCTCAACAACGGCGGACCTGGAACGTCGAACAACCTGCTTGTCCAGTACATCTACCAGACGGGGTTCAAGGCAGGCCAGATCGGCTACGCGAGCGCCGCGTCGTTCGTGCTCATGCTCATCCTGATGGCCGTCGCGATCATCCAGATGATGGTCAACCGGCGGGTGGAGAACCGATGACAACCACAGACATGCCGCGCAAGGTCGACGCCGACTCCGTACGGGCCGTCTCCAAGAAGAGGCCCCGTGGCTCGGCAACCGGCGGGCTTCGGCGCGCGATTCCCGCGACGACACTGCTGTGGGTCCTGGCGGCCCTCTACGGGATTCCGGTGCTGTGGTTCGTCCTCAGCTCCTTCAAGCGGGCGGGAGACCTGTTCGCCCTTCCGCTGACGCTGTTCCCGGACGACCCCACCGTGTCGGGTTACAAGGAAGCGTGGGCAAGCGCCAACTTCTCCCAGTACTTCATCAACACGACCCTCGTGTGTGTGATCGCGACGATCCTCACGGTGGGAGTCAGCTGCTGCACCGGGTACGCGCTGGCCAAGTACGACAACAAATGGCTCAAGGCCTTCTTCGTCTGCATCCTGGCCACCACGATGCTGCCGGCCGAGGTCATGCTCGCCCCGCTGTTCCTGGTGGTCCGTGACCTCGGCTTCTACAACTCGCTCGCCGGCATCATCCTCCCGGCTCTGCTCACCGCGACCGGGTGCTTCATGTTCCGCCAGTTCTTCCTGACGGTCCCCGACGAGCTCATCGAGGCCGCCCGCATCGACGGCGCGCGGGAGCTGTCGATTTTCCTGAGGATCATGGTGCCGCTCTCCCGGCCCATCATGCTGACGCTCGCCATCCTGTCGTTCCAGTGGCGGTGGAACGACTACATCTGGCCGCTGCTGATGCTGAACGACCCCGAGAAGTTCACGGTGCAGATCGGCATCCAGAGCCTCGTCGGCGCGCAGAACATCAACTGGTCGGTGCTGCTCGGCGGATCGGTCATCTCCATGGTCCCGCTGATCGTCGTCTTCCTGGTGTTCCAGAAGTACGTCATGAACGCAGACATCAATGCCGGACTGAAGGACTGACCTTGCCCACCCCGCTCGACCACGAGTTCGTCCGGTCGGCGGCCCGCGCCGCCGACCGGCTGGCCGCGCCGCTGGCGGCCGACCCCGAAGAGGAACCCGCCGGTGTGCCGCACCGCGGCCTGGCGCGGCGGGTGAAGACTCTGGTCGCGACATACCGTTCCCCGGACTCGGAACTGCACGGCGGCAAGCAGGCCGTCGCCGCCGCGATGACCCAACTCCGCGCCCTGCGGGCCGCGCAGACCACCACCGGCCTCTTCGCCGGCGGCGACAACGTGCAGTCACCACCGGACTCCGCGTTCACCGTCAACGACGTGTGCGACGCGCACGTCCTCGCCGCCGGCGCGGGGCCGGAACTGCACGACGTCACGGCCGCGCTCGCCGAGATCGCCGGCGCCGCCTCCGGCGCTCTCCTGACCGGTGGGGTGCACACCCCGAACCACCGCTGGGAGCTGTGCGCGGCGCTGGCCCGGCTGCACCGGTCGTTCCCCGACTACCGGCTGCTCGACCGCGTCGAGGAGTGGCTCTCCGAGGGCGTCGACATCGACGCGGAGGGCCTGTACTCGGAACGGAGCGCCAACTACGCGGCCCACGTGTCCAACCCTTCGCTGCTGCTCCTGGCCGATGTGCTCGGCCGCGCCGACCTGCTGGACGCCGTCGAACGCAATCTCGCCACGACCCTGGACCTGATCAGGCCGGACGGCACGGTGGAGACCGTCCACTCGCGACGACAGGACCAGAAACACCCGTTCCACCTGGCGCCCTACCTGCCGCACTACCGGCTGCTCGCGATCCGCACCGGCCGGGGCGACTTCGGCCGGGCGGCGCGGCTGGCGGCCGCCGGCGGCATCGACGACCCCGACCTGCTCGCCCAGACCCTCCTCACCCCGGACCTGTGCCGCGCCCTGCCGACCCCGGACGCGGAGACACTTCCGCGCACCCGGTACATCACCACCGCACGCCTCGCCGCACGCGCCTCGGCCGACGCGCACACGGTGGTGTACGGCGGCTCGGACGTGCCCCAGCACCGGCGCATCCGCTCGGGCCTCGCCTGCAACCCCACCTTCCTGCGCCTGTTCGCAGGCCACGCCGTCCTCGACGCGGTCCGTCTGACGCGGGGGTTCTTCGACCTGGGGCCGTTCCGCGCCGCCGACATGCGACAGCTCGCCGACAACCGGTACCGGCTCACCGAAACCCTCACGGCCGCGTACTACCAACCGCTCCCACCGGACCAGCGGCGCGACGACGGCGTCTACCGGCTGGTGGACGAGGGACGCTTCTCGGCCGCGATGGCCTTCCCGGACCGGCCCCGGGACGAGGTCTCCCACACGACCCGCGTCGACGTGGACCTGAGGGAGGACGGTGCCGACCTGCGGTTCGACATCAGCGGACCACGGGTGCCCTGGGCCCTCGAACTGACCTTCCGGCCGGGCGGCGTGACAGAGGGCGCCGTTCCGATCGGCGACGGACGTTGGTGCCTGACGACCGGGCCGATGACCTACCGGGTGGGTGACGACGAGATCCGGGTAGAGGCCGACGTCGAGGCGGGCGAACCGCTTGCCGGGCCGGACCGGAGCGACGTACTGCGGTACGACCCCGGGCAGGACTACACCGTGGTGGGCGGCACCGACGCGACGACCGGGAACCGCGTGTACATCGGTGGACTCGGCTCGCACACCCTGACCGTCGCACTGCGCGCCCGCCGGTCCGCACCCGTCGCGTGACCCCGACGAACCACGCCATGGCCGTCTCAGGCATGAAGGGCTGATCCCCGTGCACCACCCGTCCCCTCCCGTGCACCTCCCGCGGCAGCTCGGCCCGCTGCACGACCTGCCGGACAGCCCCGAGGCGTACGACGCGGTCCTCGCCGGTGTCGTGGAGGAGGCACTGGCCCGGCTGACGCCGGAGGGCAGCCTGGAGCACCCGGACCGCGTCGACGACATCGGCGACACGTCCCTCGGCATCACCTCACTCCTCGCCCTCGCCTGGCAGCGCGGCAGGGACCCACGCCTGCCGGAGGCCGTGCGCCGCAGCCTCGCCTTCCATCTGCGCGAGCGGGTGTACACCGAGGACAACCCCGGCTACCCCAATCTGAAGGCCCGCGCCTCCGCCCTGCCCTACGCCCGCTACACCCTGGCCTCCGGCGCCCACCCCATCGGAGACTGGCCGAGCACGGTGTGGGCGCTCCTCCAGACCGTCAACGTGCTGGAGCTGGCGGAGGGCCTCGTCGAGGGCGAGCAGCGCGCCGAACTCCTCGACGTGGCGCACGGCTACTGGCGCTGGCTGACCGAGGCGACCTTCTTCAATCCGCAGGAGGCCGGCAACCAGGCCATCGGTTGCGTCGTCGGCGGGCTGATGCTGGCCCGCCATCTCCCGCCGGGCCAGGGCGAGCAGGTGCGTGCGCGGGCGATCGCCCTGTACGTCAGCAAGATCCGCGACCACCGGGTGGCCGACCGGGGCGCGCTGCTGCCTCCCGAGCACGGCGGGGCATACGACAACAACTACGGCCCGATCTCCCTGTCCTTCCTCGCCCAGGCCCATCGGGTCAGCGGCGAGAGGGTCTTCGCCGAGGACGGCGACGCGCTGGCCCGCTACATCGACGCCCGCCTCACCAACGGTGGCTTCGACAACGGCGGCCCGCGCTACAGCGAGCAGCACAGCGCCTTCGAGTCGGTCCTCGGCCTGCGCTACTTCAGCCGGCGTATCGGTTCCGACCTCGGCCGCTACCGGGGCGACTCCCGGTGGGGCCGGCACGCGGTCCAGGCGGACGGCGGAGTCGACGGCCACTTCGCCTGGATGCTCGTCTGGCAGATCCAGGACACCACGCGCTGGCACCGGAGCCCGTCGCCGCTCCCGGCCCGCCACCAACTGCGTGCGGGCACGGTCTCGGTGGCCTTCGACGACCGTATGACCCCGTCGCTGGTCGAGGCGGCGGGCACGTACTACCTCCCGGCGGCGGTGAACCGGCAGCACGGCTTCGGCCCGGTGACGGACGGCTTCCTGTTCTGCCGCCCGATGGGCGAGGTACGCGTCCGGGACGTCCGCGCCGGCGGCCTCACGGCCAAGCTGGTCACCAAGCCGGTCGTCGGCCGCGACCACGTCCTGCGCCATGTGCGGTCCCTGTACGTCACCGACGGCACGAGCCTGTGGGTGACCGTCGCGGTGGAGCAGCTCCCCGGGACGCCGTATCTGCTCGCCGGCCTGCCGTACGCCACCGACGACGGTGACCGGGTGCGCAGGACGGCGGACGGCGATGTCACGTCGGCCGGCGCGCTGCGCCTGACGCACCCCCAGTCGGACGGCGTGGACCACTTCGACGCCCGCGCGGACCGGACCCAGGAGGAGGCGGCCTTCGCGCTGGCGGCCGACCCCCGCGGCTACGGCAACCCCGACGAGGGCTGGCGGCACCTGGTCAGCTCGACGGCCCTGGAGGCCGAACCGGCCCCCGGCGCCCCGGAGGAGCTGCACGTCTTCGCCGTGCGCTACGGTCCGTCGGGCCCGTTCGGCGCACTCTCCTGCGAACGCGACGGTTCGGGCCTGAAGGTCCGCACCGACGCCTTCACCGCCTTGATCGGCGAGGCGGCGGGCGACGCCCACGGAGAGCCGGAGCTCACGCTCAAGGCGTCCTAGAGGCCCACCGGGTCAGACCTCGGCGCGGGCGGGCCGCGGCCCCCGCGGGACGGGCAGTGCCGTGCCCGGTACCACCAGGTCGGCCCGGTCCCGGGTCGCGGCGACCAGCTCGGCGTTGCGCTGATCCGAGCCCAGCACCCAGGCCACCGCCCGCTCGTGCGGCTTGCCGAACTCCTCGTGCCGGGCGATCAGCCGCCGGATCCGCTCCGGTTCGTCGGCCTCGCAGAACCACACCTCGTCAAGCTGCGGCCGCACCCGGGCCCACGCCCCCGTGTCCAGCAGGAGATAGTTCCCCTCGGTCACCACCAGCCGGGCCGACGGCTCCACCGGAACGGCACCCGCGATCGGCTGCTCCAGAACCCGCTCGAAGCCGGGCGCGTACACGGTCCCACCGTCGGCCTCCTCGCGCAGACGCCGCAGCAGCGCCGCGTACCCCGCCGCGTCGAAGGTGTCCGGCGCCCCCTTGCGGTCCCGTCGCCCGAGCCGGTCCAACTCGACGTCGGCGAGATGGAAGCCGTCCATGGGCACGTGCGCGACCCACGGGGCACCGGAGCCGTTCAGCTCCCGCACCAGATGCTCGGCCAGCGTCGTCTTGCCCGCCCCGGGGCTCCCGGCGATGCCGAGGACGGCGCGGCGGCCGTCGCGGGGGAGGGACCGGGCGCGGGCGAGGAGATCGTCGAAAGTCGGGGCCACACAGCAGAGTGTGTCACCCGGCCGGTCAGGCGCCTGGCCGAACATCACCCTGCACACCTGTCCATTGCGGGTTAGTTTGTCCGTGTTTCTGGTGTTTCTCCGGCTCCCCGTTGTCCCACTCGCCTGGCTACGGGGCTCAGAAACCCTACGGCGCGTAGGGGGAGGGGCGGACGATGGCGCACGGCACGAAGCCCATGGTCGTGAGCATGGGACGACGCGACGAGGCGTTCATGTCCGGCAGGTCCTGGCAGACGCGCGGCCACGGCCTGCTCGCGGTCGTGGCCGCCGCCTTCACTCTCGCCCAACTCCTGCTCGTGCGGCCCTCGATCGGCCTCGGCTGGGACGAGGTGGTGTACGTCAGCCAGGTCGGCACCGACGCTCCGGCCGCCTTCTTCAGCGCACCACGCGCGCGTGGCGTCCCCCTGCTGGTGTGGCCCGTCGCCTCCTGGTCGTCGTCCACGCCGCTGCTGCGCGGCTATCTCGCCGTCCTGTCCGGACTCGGCCTGTACCTGGCGCTGCGCGCCTGGCGCGGACTGTTCCCGCCCCGCGTACTGGCCGGCGCGGCAGCCCTCTTCGCCACCCTGTGGGTGACCCTCTTCTACGGCCCGCAGGCCATGCCCAACCTCTGGGTCGCCTTCGGCGCCCTGATCTGCGTCGCCTGCTTCCTGCGGGCCCGCGCGGACCGCACCGACCGACGCGCCCTGTGGGGCATCCTGGCGGGCGCCGCGCTGATGGCCTGGATGCGGCCCACCGACGCCGTCTGGGTCGCGCTGCCGCTGCTCGTACTCGCGGTGGCGGGACGGCACTGGCGGCTCGGCGGCGCCCTCACGGCGGGCCTGGTGGCCGGTGGCGCCCAGTGGGTGATCGAGGCGATCGTCAGCTACGGCGGCCTGCGCGAGCGGCTGAACCAGGCCTCCCGCATCCAGGGCGACCTCGGCTGGAACCTCGCCGTCGACGACCAGTTGCGCAGCCTGGTCGGCAGCACCCTGTGCCGGCCCTGCAACGGCGAGATGCCCACCCCGGTCGTCTACGCCTGGTGGTTCGTCCTGCCCCTCCTCGCCGCCTACGGACTGGCGGTCGCGGTCCTGGCCGGCCGCACCACCCGCACCCTGGTCCCGCTGGCCTGCGCCGCGACGGCCGCCTTCCCGTACCTGTTCATGATCGGATACGCGGCCCCCCGCTTCCTCCTTCCCACCTACGCACTGCTCGCGCTCCCGGTCGCCGACGCGCTGCTCCATCTGGCCACCAAGCCGAACGGCCGGTGGCGTCCGGCGGCCGCCGCCGTGATCGCGCTCGGACTGGCCGGACATCTGGCCGTGCAGTACGTCGTCCTGGACCGCACCGTGGACCGCACCACCGCCGACCGCGCGGCCTGGGCGCGCTCCGCCGCCGCGCTCCACCGGCTCGGCGTCCGCCCGCCCTGTCTGCTCACCGGGCACGAGGCCATCCCCGTCGCCTACTACACCGGCTGCGCCTCCGGGGCGACCCGCGGCCACAACGCCAACACCACCACGGCCGACATCCTGCGCACCTCCCGCGACATCCCGGTCGGCGCCCTCACCGACCCCGGCGGCGAACCGGCCCGGTACGCCCGTGACTGGGAACTCCACCGCCTCGACGGCCTGGAGGTCCGCATCGCCCCGGCGCCGGGCGCGGGCGGACCGGCATGACGTCGGAGCGACTCCTCTCCGCACCCCGGCGGAGACGGGCGTACTGGCACGCCGCCCTCACCCTCGTCGTCCTGACAGCCGTGGTCTGCCTGGCCCGGCGCCACTGGCCGGTGCTGGAGACCGGCGCGGTGCGGCTCGCCGTCGCCGACCAGGGCTGGCTGCTCGTCGCCGCACTGGCCACCCTGGCCACCGCGCCCTGCGCGGCGCTCGCGCTGCAGGGCGCGGTGCCCCGCAGGCTCCCCCCGGGGCGGCTCGTGGCAGGGCAGTTCGCCGCCTCCACCGCCAACCACTTCCTGCCCGCCGGACTGGGCGGGTGCGCGGTGACCCTGCGGCTGCTCATGCGCTGCGGCATACCGATCGCCGACGCGGCCACCGCGATCGTGGTCAAGGGCACGGCCGGTGCGCTCGTGCGCGGCGCCCTGGTCGCCGTACTCTTCGCGGCCTGCCCCGGCAGGCCGCACCTCCCGAACCTCCCGCACTTCAGCGGGGAACTCCTGCTCACCGTCTGCGTGCTGGCGGGCGGCGCGATGGTGGTGTCGGCCGGCCCGTTGAGGCGCTGGTGCCGACGGGCCCTGGTGGCGGTACGGGCGTACGTCGGCGTCGTCCACGCCCGCCCGGCGCGGGCGGCGGGCCTGTGGGGCGGATCGCTGGCCTTCGTGGCGCTGCACTGCCTCGTCCTGATCACCGTCACCCGAGCGGTCGCCCTGCCTCTCCCGCCGGCCCGGGTCGCCCTGCTCTACGTCGCCGCGAGCACCGTGGCCGCCCTGCTGCCCACCCCCGGCGGCCTCGGCTCCTTCGACGCCGTGCTCGCCCTCGCGCTCACCGCGGCAGGCGCCCCGGCCACCGCGGCCGCCTCCGCCGTGCTCGGCTACCGACTGCTGACGGTGTGGCTGCCGCTGCTTCCCGGGCTGGTCGTGCTCGGGGTCCTCGTCCGGCGCGGGGCGCTGTGAGCGCGACGGGCGCGAGCCGTCCGGGTCACCCGCGAACCCCCACCTCCTTGCGCCACTTGACGAACTGCTTCTCCGGATCGCCGGTGTACGCCCACGGAGCCCGCGTGGCCCGGCGCTCCAGCATCCGGAACAGGGCCGCGGCGATGTCGTGGGCCCCCGCGTGACAGGCCGCGTGGGCCAGGTAGTTCACGTCGCGCAGCTCGCCGGGGGCGATGCCGTTGCCGGTGCGGCCCATGATCCAGCGCTCCCAGGTGCGGCGCACGTCACTGACGGCGCCGTCGTTGCTCCAGTGCTGCCCCAGCCCCATGGAGGCATGCTGCCCCCGGGCCGCGTCCAGGGCGTAGCGGAACTCCTCGACGCGCGCGTACTGCACGAGCACCGGCAGCGGACAGCCGGACGGCGCCACGCCGGCCGCGTCGCGGGCGAAGTCGTACATCAGGCCGTGGGTGCCGTGCCAGCGCGAGGAGTAGTAGTGCAGCACCTGGAGATGGCCCTCCACGCTGTACGGGTCGCGTTGGTGCAACTCGTCCCACCAGCGGGCCAGTTCCTGCCGTCGTACGCCCGACGGATACAGCCGGGCGACGGACATCAGCGAGACCCACGGGGTCGGATCCTCCGGGTAGGCGTCGGCGGCCCTGAGGCACGACAGCACCGCGCTGTCGATGCGCCGCCGGTCGATCGGCACGCCCCGGCCCGCGGCGATCGCCAGGTTGAACGCCCGGGTCGTGTCCGTCGCCGCCCGCAGCACCAGCGCGTCGGCGCTGTGCGGCTCGGCGGCCAGCCATGACTCCACGGTCGAACTGCCCGCACAGGCCTGGGCGAGCAGCCGGGTCCGATGGCCGCGGACCAGCCAGTCGCGACCGGTGACCCGCAGCAGCTCCCGCAGTCCCTGCCAGCGGCCGATGACGATGTCCTGGCGGCCGCGGGTGAGGGCGGTGTCCCCGCAGTCGGGGTCGAAGTCGGGAGCGAAGCGGTCTTTCGCCATCGAGGGCTCCCTCAGAAGTCGGTGGGAAGACCCTCGTGGACAAGGGAGTTGTCGCCGCCACCGCCGGCGGGGACGTAGTCCGCCTCGACGGTCCGCGCGGCGTCCAGCTTGGCCGGCCGGTAGTAGTCGCTGCCCTGCCGCCAGTACCAGAGCATCGGGATCAGCCCGGCCGCGAGACCGCCGATGCCGATCGCGATCGCGGAACGGCTCAGCTCACCCAGCGACTCGACGAAGATCCAGAACATGAACAGGGCCCCGAACAACGGCCACAGGCCGCCGAAGACCAGGTTGCCCACCGACTTCAGCAGCAACTTGCGGTAGGCGAACACCGCCGCCAGCCCTGTCAGCCCGTAGTAGAGGGCGATCTGCAGCCCCATCGCGGAGATGGCGTCGGAAAGGATTTCGCCCACCGTGCCCAGGAAGTTGGAGGCGACGAACATCGCCAGCGCCACCACGCCGACGACCGAGATCGCCACCCACGGCGTGTTCCACCTGCGGTGCACCCGGCCCAGCGCGGACGGCATCGTACGGTCCCGGCCCATCGCGAACAGCGAGCGCGTGACCTGGATGAGCGTCGTCTCCAGGGTGGCGATGGTGGACAGCATCACCGCCACGATCAGCAACTTGCCGCCCCAGCCCGGCCAGACCTCCTCCCCGAGCACGGCGAGCACGTTGGCGTCGTTGTCCTGGATCTGCCGCGAGGAGAGGATGACGTTCACCGCGATGGTGAACACCTCGAACAGCAGGAAGACGACGCCCACCCCGATCAGCCCCGCGAGGCCGGTCGTACGACGGCTGTCGCGGGTCTCCTCACTGAGGTTGCTGGTGACGTCCCAGCCCCAGTAGTAGAACGCCGCGATCAGCGCCCCCGACGCGAACCCCGTGACCCCGTCGAAGTGCCCGAGACCGAGCCAGGACCAGTCGAAGGCCCGGGCCTTGTCCGAGTGGAGCAGGGCGAGTACGGCGAACAGGGCCAGTATCGCCAGCTCGACACCGGACATCACCAGCTGCGCCCGGACGGTGAGCCGCGCGCCGCCCAGCACCACGCACAGCATGAGCAGGAACCAGCCGGCGCCGACCAGCGTGGACAGCGCGGTGTCGTCCGCGAGTTCCGAGTCGAAGAGAGCGAGCGTCATCGATCCGGCCGGCAGGGAGCCCGCCACCATGAAGATGGTCGCCGAGATCACCAGCGCCCAGCCGCTGATGAACCCCAGAAAGGGGTGCAGCGTACGCCCCACCCAGGAGTAACTGGCGCCCGCGGTCACGTCGATCCGGCTGAGATAGCTGAAGGCCAGTGCGATGCCCAGCATCGGTATCGCGCAGTAGAGCAGCGCGGCCGGACTGGCCAGCCCGACCGCCGAGACGAGCACCGCCGTGGTCGTGGCGATCGAGTACGCGGGGGCGCTGCCCGCGACCGCCATCACCACCGTGTCGAACGTACCGAGGGCGTTGGCCTGCAGCCCTCTGCCCCTGTTGTTGTTCATGGATGCGCTGCTTTCCGTCTTGCACGACGAGAGGGCGGACCGGCCCCGACGGCGTATGGGGGGTGGGGGGTGGAACAACGCCACGAACCGGGGAGGGATGACCTCGGGTCAGAGGCGGCGGAACGGGGTGGCGGACACTGTACGCCGTTGCGTTGTCGTGCGGTCACGCCGTGTGTGCGAGTGATGATAGCCACATTCTTGATGCTTCAAGAGCCCTGCGAACTTCCGGGGGTTGGAGAGCGCGCAACGGGAAACGCGGTTCGGGACATGCACCAGCGAGAACCAGCCGACCGCGCGAGCGAGGGAGGCAGCCATGGGCACCGAACACACGCCCGCAGAGCCGATGGCCGACGACGCGTACCAGCCCACCGGAGGCAACGAGGAACAGCAGGACGCCGCGCCGCTCGACCTGCAGGACGCCGTGGACGAGCGCACCTACGACGACACCCTCGACGAGGGCTACTCCCCGCCGGAGAAGCCGCTCGGCGTGACCAGGCACGGCACCACGGCCGCCGAACAGCACGACGGCGAGACCCTCGACCAACGGCTCGCCCAGGAAGTCCCCGACGTGACCGAGCCCGTCGGCGACGACGTCGGTGACCTGCCGGGCGGCGACGGCGAACCCGTCGACCCCGAGGCGGGCACCGAGCGCGCCGGCCGCCTGGTCGCCCCGGACGAGGGAACCGGCCCCGACACCACGAAGGAGGAGATCGCCTTCGACCAGGGCATCGACGGCGGCGCGGCCGGCGCGGAGGAGGCCGCGATGCACGTGGTCGAGGACGACTCCCGCCTGCCGGACGGAGACCAGGAGACGACCTGATGCGCGCGGCGTGACACCGCGGGCCTCAGCTTGTTCTTCATGCTCCGGACGATGTCCCGAAGATGATCGCCCGGACGAGCAATCGCCGGACACGAAGGCGGCCTTCGGCTGATCCTGTGCTCCGACCAAGGACACACCTGACCAGCACGAAGGCCGTGGGGGTGAATCTGCTGCATCACGATGCCCGGCGGGAGCCGTTCACTTTTGGCGGCTTGACAAACACCATTAGGAATCCGGGATGACTTCTACGCGTGCCTGACCGCCCGGCGTGACGAACTGTTCTAGCTCACCGATGCCTTGTTGTGTGTTGACGGTGCTGTGACAACGCCGGTGGACCTGACACCGCTGCCCGAGCACCGCCGTGGTCACGGCGCACTGTACGACGCGCTCAATCGCGGCGGCGCGCCAGTACGCTCGCCGAGGACATTCGTCGCCCCTGGGAGAAGCCCGCCGAGCCGACCCGGCTTACCCCGGCCCGCGTCCGCCGGGGGTTGCGGAACCTCCGCGCGCACTTGCCCTGCCCGGCCCGTGCGCCGAAACCCGACCGGCCCTGCCCCGGCAGGCCACTCGGCTCGAAGAACCGCAGGCTGGCGCCCCGCTACGACGTAGGCAAAACCGTCAAACGTCCCGAGACACTGATCGAACGCGACCAGGCCAGACCATGAAGAACAAGCTCAGTCCCCGATGTGGTCGATCTGCCGCAGCCGGTTCGTGGCGTCCAGCGCGGCGACCTTGTACGACTCCGCGAGCGTCGGGTAGTTGAACACCGCGTCGACCAGATAGTCGACCGTGCCACCGCAGCCCATCACCGACTGACCGATATGGATGAGTTCCGTCGCCCCCGTACCGAAGCAGTGCACACCGAGCAGCGTGCGGTCCTCGGGAGAGACCAGCAGCTTCAGCATGCCGTGCGAGTCACCGATGATCTGCCCACGGGCCAGCTCGCGGTAGCGGGAGATGCCCACCTCGAACGGCACCCGGTCCTCGGTGAGCTGGTCCTCGGTCCGGCCCACGAAACTGATCTCGGGGATGGTGTAGATGCCGATCGGCTGGAGCTTGTGCATCCGGCCGACGGGCTCCCCGAAGGCGTGGTACGCCGCCGCCCGCCCCTGCTCCATCGAGGTCGCGGCCAGCGCCGGGAAGCCGATGACGTCACCGACGGCGTAGATGTGCGGCACCTCGGTGCGGTAGTGCTCGTCGACCGTGATCCGGCCGCGTGCGTCCGCCGTGAGCCCGGCCCTGTCCAGGTCCAGCTCGTCGGTGAGCCCCTGCCGGCCCGCCGAGTACATCACCGCCTCGGCGGGGATCTTCTTGCCGCTCTCCAGGAGGGTCAGCGTGCTCCGGGGATGCCGCTCGACGGCGGCCACCGTCTCCCCGAAGCGGAACGTCACGGCGAGGTCCCGCAGGTGGTACTTGAGTGACTCGATCACCTCGACGTCGCACATGTCGAGCATCCCGGCGCGCTTCTCCACCACGGTGATCTTGCTGCCGATCGCGGCGAACATCGAGGCGTACTCCATGCCGATGACACCGGCACCCACGATGACCATGGAGCGCGGCACCCGCTCCAGCGCCAGGACATTGTCCGAGTCCATGATCGTCCGCCCGTCGAACTCCACACTCCCCGGCCGCGCCGGCCGGGTGCCGGTGGCGATGACCACGTGGTCGGCGGTCAGCAGCCGTTCATGGCCGGTGACCTCGCGCAGCGCGATCGTGTGGGGGTCGACGAAGCGGCCGGTCCCGGCGTACAGGGCGACGTGGTTGCGGGACAGCTGGCTGCGGATGACGTCCACCTCACGGCCGACCACATGCTGGGTGCGAGCGGTCAGGTCGGCGACGGTGATGTCCTCCTTGAGCCGGTAGCTCTGGCCGTACAGATCGCGCTGGGTGAGGCCGGTCAGATACAGCACCGCCTCGCGCAGGGTCTTGGAGGGGATGGTCCCGGTGTGGATGGAGACGCCGCCCACCATGTCGGGGCGGTCGACGACGGCGACCCGGCGGCCCAGCTTGGCCGCGGCGATGGCGGCCTTCTGGCCACCCGGGCCGGATCCGATGACGAGCATGTCGAAGTCGGGCACCTTCAGGAGTCTGACAGTCGTGAGCCCCCTTCCGAAAGGGTGAGCCGGAAACCATCGCGCGGCCGAAGTGCCGCGGAGGGAGCGGAAGTTGTGCCGTCTGCCGGACAGGCCGCGGCCGACCCGCGCGGGCCTGCGCGGACCTGTGCGTTTGGGTCGATAATGCCGGTATGGGGCATCGACTCGTCGACGCGAGCGCACCGGCCCGGCTGGCCGCCCCCGAGGAGGGCATCGGCCGGGACGAACTGGCGCTCGCGACCCGCAACCACGGCCTGCCGCTCGAAGCCCTGCGCTACGACCTCACCCCACCCGGCCTGCACTACGTCCTGACCCACTACGACATCCCGTACGTCCCCGACGACACCCCCTGGCATCTGACGCTCGGCGGCCGAGTCCGCCGCCCGCTGCGCCTGAACCTGGCCGAGCTCCGGGCGTTCCCGCAGGTCACCACCCGGGTCACGCTGGAGTGCGCGGGCAACGGCCGGGCTCTGCTGACGCCCCGGCCGGTGAGCCAGCCCTGGCTCGTCGAGGCGGTCGGCACCGCCGAGTGGACGGGCGTACCGCTGCGCCTGCTGCTCGCCGAGGCCGGGGTCGGCACAGACGCGGTCGACGTGGTCTTCACCGGCGCCGACCACGGGGTCGAGCGCGGCGTCGAGCAGGACTACCGGCGCGCACTGCCCGTCGATGTGGCCACGGGCGGCGACCCCGAGGTGCTGGTGGCGTACGCGATGAACGGCACCCCGCTGCCGCCGCAGCACGGCCGGCCGCTACGGCTGATCGTGCCCGGCTGGTACGGCATGGCGCACGTGAAGTGGCTGCGCGAGATCACCGTCGCCGACGAGCCGTTCCGGGGGTTCCAGCAGGCCGTGGCGTACCGGCTGCGCCGGAATCCCGAGGACGAGGGTGAGCCGGTCACCCGCATCGCCCCCCGCGCCCTGATCGTGCCGCCGGGCTTCCCCGACTTCATGTCCCGGGCCCGACTGGTCCCGCCAGGGCCGGTGACCCTGGAGGGGCGCGCCTGGTCCGGGTACGCACCGGTGACGCGGGTCGAGGTCAGCACGGACGCGGGGCGCGGCTGGCAGGCGGCCGAGCTGGAGCCGGACGACGGGCACCGGTGGGCGTGGCGCCGCTGGCGGCACAGCTGGACGGCGCTCCCCGGCGAGCACGTCCTGAGCGCCCGGGCCACCGACGCCGAGGGGCACACACAGCCCCTGGAGCCGCCCTGGAACCGCGGGGGCTTCGCCAACAACCTCGTACAGCGGGTGCCGGTGCTGTGTCCCGACGCGCACACGGCCGCCCCGGGTGCCGACACGCACCCCGGGGCGACTCGTGCACATCCTGGACGGTGAGGTTGAGGCTAGGGCAGCAGCTTGTCGAGGGCGGAGGGGCCCTCGGCCGCCAGCTTGCGCTTGGCCCATTCCAGATTGCGCGGGGTGAGGTCCTTGCCTGAGGCAAGCACAATGTCCTCGGGCGACACATCGGTGCCGGTGCGGGCGTGGAGCAGGTCGTCCGGGGTGACGCGCTCCTCGGACGGCCCGGACGCTTCGGGCTGGGACGTCGGCATCATCTCTGCTCCTCGGATCCGGGTGACTTCCTTCGGGCCCGGTGCGGTCATCGGGTCTGTTAACACCATTCAACGCCGGAGCGGACCCTGCATCCGGAGGCGCCGAAAGCGCCCCTCCGTCCGGGACGAAACCGCCCGTCCCCGAGGACTGAGCGCCCGCTCGGGCCGCGTCAGCCCTCGAAGGGCCGGGGGCTGTTCCCGAAGGGCGGGGAGTCAGTCGCCGAAGGGTGTGAGCGTCAGCCGTATCCCCGTCGGCGCCGTGTCCTGGATGTACGAGGCGAAGTCGGCCACGTCGTCGAAGGCGAAGCCGTACGCCTTGCCGTCCTCGGTGGCCGTGTGCATCGCCTTGGCGTAGTGGTTGGTCAGGGCGGTCCGGTAGAAGGTGGCGGCGTCGGTGGTCGGCTGGGCGGGATGGCTGAGCAGCGTCGAGCGGTTGAAGCCGGCGCCGAGGACGGCGGCGACCGGGCCGGTCGTGCCGTCGTTGGGGGCGGCGAGAGCGCCGTCGCAGAACAGCACGTCCCGGGTCGACGGCTTGGCGAAGGACACCTGCGCGGGCCCGTCGAAGGTGAACCGGTCGCCCCGCACCCGCCCGGTGAACGTCCCCGCGTTGGTGGTGACGGTGAGGTCCCGCCCGGTGTACGTGCTCCACACCTCGTCGATGTACGGCGCGAGGTGGTCCTTGGCGAACAGTCCCGCGTCCAGGCCGTGCCCCGGGGCGATGACGCGCGTGTCGTCCACGACGAGCCGCGCGAACGCCTCGGCCTGGCCGACCGCGGCGAACGCGGCCGCGCGTCCCCCGGCGCGCAGTCTGCCCGTCGTCTGGTCTTTTGCGCCGGTGAGCCGGATGCTCAGCGGCACGCTGAACATGTCGACCATGGTGGTGTTGCAGAACATTCCGGCGGCGTTGTACGTGAACTCGGCACAATCGTGCAGCACCGGGTAGTTCGGGTCCGACGTCACCCAGCCCGCCGGGTACTGGAGCGCGGCGTTGCCGTTGCCGTCCGTGACGGCCTTGAACTTGAGCTTCTGGCCGAGTGACACATAGATCCGGCCGGACATCTGGGGGAGTGACAGCCGGGTCTCGCCGCTGCCGGCCAGGCTGATCGCGTAGTCGGTGAAGCCGTCGGGGCCGTTGTCCGACAGCGCGATCGGCGCGAGGGTGCCGTCGGGCGTGACGCGCACCTGGCGGCCGTCCTGGTTGCCGACGATGTAGACGTGGACGTTCGCGTTGCCGAAGGAACCGCTGTCGTTGACGAGCGTCAGCGGCAGCGTGGCCGCCGCGGCACGCGCGTCGCCGGTCGCGGGTGTGTCCGCGAGGGCGTAGGGGGCCACGGTGGCGACGGTGGGGACGGCCACCGCCGTGCCGCCGAGGGCGAGGAGGAGCCTGCGTCGACCGAGATGGCGCTCATGGCGCTGATGACGGGAAGTCATGTGGGGGGTCTCCCGGAGTACTTGTGGGGTACTTGTGGGGGTACTTGGGCCGCGGCGGCGCCGCGCACCGTCCGCCCGAGAGTCTCCTGGAAGTCTTGAGAGCGCTCTCGAACCAGGCGCCGAAGCCGCCGATGGGCCCCGATGCTACGCACGACCCCCGCATCGGCCAATGGGTGTGCGGCGGTCCCAAACTCCGCTCAGCTGCGGGAACTTGAAAGACCACGGAATGCCCACGACTGCTTAACCCTCTCCTAAGGCCCACTTAAGTCGCGCAAGACTCCTGAGAGCGCTCTCTCATCCTTGACGGAGTCGCACTCGGACCCGCGAAAAACCCTTGGACGGGCCGATGGAGATCACGTACGGTGTGGGTCCACGCCCTGAGACGGACGGAAGGAGGCGAGTGCCGTGCGGTTCACACCTTTCCAGCGCTCCCTTTTCCGCTGCCCCGGCGTGTCGCGTCAGATCTGACCGGGAGCGCTCCAAGCAGCCTTTATCCCGGAGGAATCCGTGACCGATCTGGTCATCCGCGCGCTCACCGCGAGCGACGCCCATCTCTTCGACGCACACCCCGACCCGCTGGGCGCCCGTGAGGGACACCGGCGGACCCGGTTCCGCCCCGAGTGGAAGCGAGTCGCCCTGCGCGACGGCACGGTCGTCGCCCGCGGTGCCTGGTGGGGCGGCCCCGACGACTCGGAGCCCATCAACATCAACTGGTTCGACGTGGCCGAGGGCCAGGAGGAGGCCGGCGCCGAACTCCTGCGCTCCGCTCCCTGGCAGGTCGAACTCGAGATCAACCTGCCCGGCGGCTGGCGGGACGAGCCCGGCCTCAAAGCGGCCGCAGAGGCCCGCTTCGGCGCCGCACGCGCGGCCGGCTACGAACTCCTGGTCGAACGCTTCCTGTACCGCTGGACCCCGGAACTCGGCCTGCCCGAACGGCCCGGACGGCTGCGCTTCAGCGCCGAACCCGATGACGCGGTCTTCTTCGACGCGCTGCGCCGCATCCACTCCGTCACCCTGGACGCGCACTCGCTGCGGGCCATCGAGGAGGGCGGCCTCGACCGAGCCGCCCAGGAGGAACTCGACTTCTTCCACTGGTGCCCGTCCCCACGGGAGTGGTGGCAGATCGCGCGCACCCCGGAAGGCGAGCTGGCCGGCATCCACATCCCGGCACACAACCCCTCCGGGCCGACCGTCGGCTTCATCGGAGTCGTCCCGGAGCAGCGGGGGAACGGCTACGCGTACGACCTCCTCGCGGAGTGCACCCACTTCCTCGTCGAGCAGGGCGCGGAGTTCGTCAGCGGAGCGACGGACCAGGGCAACTTCCCCATGGCCGCGAACTTCGCCAAGGCGGGCTTCCCCGTCGTCAGCGAGCGCATGAACTTCCATGCGGCGCAGTCGGCGTAGCGAGGTGTGGAGCCGCAGCGCTGCGGCTGACGAGCAGTAGCTGAGAGGCGGCAGCCGAGAGGCGGCCCGGTCCGACCGCGGGTCCGGGCCGCCTGTCAGTGGCGGGTGGCATGCTGGTCGGCGATGTGATCGACGGGCGGGCCAGGCGTTGGGCGACGGAGGCGGCATGGGATTCGACGGCGGGGTCTGGCAGGTGCGCAGCGGCGACGAGCCGGTGGGGGACATCCTGATCGACGAGGCCGACTTCCCCTGGCTGTCGGGCCGCTTCACGCCCGGTCCGGGGTACGACGCGGTCCGCGACCTGTTCGCCCGTGAACTGGCCCTGCTGGAGCGGGACTACGACGAGGTGTGGGAAGCCTGGGAGGCGGCCTACGACGAGATCCGAAGACGCGTCTCCCTGTCCTCGCCGGACGGCCCTGTCGCGGAGTTCCTGCTGCACATCGAGGGCGACCGGGCCTGGTTCCGGTGGAGCGAGGAGCAGTTCGAGGACGAGGGCTAGGGCCTGTCGTTTGATTCAGTCGGCGTCGCGGGCCCCGGCACGCGCTCCCCCACTGCCTTAAGGGCGTGGGAGGTGCCCCCAGCCGCGTTGTCGTCACTCGCCGGCTCCTCACACTCGAACCGGCCTCGCCCGGCTCGCTCGGGGGCACGCCCATCGCGTCGACTCCCTCCTCCGCCTTGCAGCTGCACGCACCAGACCCCGCTCGGGTCGGCTCCCAGCTGCCGGTAGCGGTCTGCCCAGCGGGCGGCGGTGGTGTGGCTGACCTGGAAGCGTTCCCGCGGCCCTGCGCAGCGGCCAGCCGTCGTCGACGACACACCGGGCCAGACGCAGCCTGCCGGTTGCAGTCAGCGGGGCAATACGGTGGAACAACGAGGGCCTTCTGGGAGCCGGTTGCAGATCTCGCAACCCACACCGAACCCAGAGGCCCTCGCCCCGTTCAAGGACCGCTCAAGCGTGGCGCCCGCCACCAACGTCCCCGGACAGCACATCTAGCGCGCCTTCACCCCGCATCCTGGGTCAGGCCTCGCCGCTCTCGCGGTCCTCGCCGTCCAACAGCCCTTCCGCCACCGCCAGAATCTCGGTGACCCGGAGACCGAACGCGGCGTCGCACGCGTGCGGCTGTCCCGTGCGGGAGGCGGCCAGCAGGGCGTCCGCGGCCCGGATCAGGGCGGACACCGCGCTCTCGGTGCTCTCCGGCAGCCGCCTCACACCGGCCGCGCCCCGCAACTCCACCGCGGCCCCCGCCGCCGCGGGCGGTGCCGTGAGGCTCAGGGCCAAGGTGCTCGACGCGCCGCCGACATGGTCGAGCACCAAGTGGACGGTGTCACCGGGCCCGTGGGCCGCCGCCGTCACCCGCCGTGCGTCACCCAGGACCGGCAGCAGCACGGACAGGGCGTGGGGCCCCACGTCCCACAGCGCGCCCTTCTCCTGCCGCCACGGCGAGTCCGCGAACGGGTTGCCGTCACCGCTGAACACCGCGCCCAGCCACTCCGCCCGCCCCGTGAACCAGCCCTCCACGGCCGCCTGTTCGGTGATCCACGCCGCGGTCTCCGGCTGGAAACGGGTGGTGAAGAAGACGACCGAGGCCACGCCACTCTCCTCGGCGGCCTCGGCGACCGCCCGCGCCTGCTCCACCGTCGGCGCGAGCGGCTTGTCCAGCAGCAGATGGCAGCCCGCCCGTGCGGCACGCACCGCCAGGTCGGCCTGAACGGTCGGCGGCAGGGCGACGGCCACCGCGTCCACGTCGGCGAACAGCGCGTCGACATCGTCGTAGGCGCGCACGCCGTAGCTGTCGGCCAGCTCCTTGGTGGGGGCTGTACGGCGGCCCCAGACCCCCACGAAGTCCAGTTCGCCGTGCCGGCTCAGGGCGGGAGCGTGGGCCATCCGGGCCCACGGGCCGGTGCCGAGCAGTCCGATACGCATGCTGCCGCCTCTCACTCTGCCGAGCTGTGTCGAGCTCTGCCGACCCGCGCTGACCTGTGCCCACTTGGGCCTACTTGTGCCGAAACACCCGCGACCGACGCCGAGCCCGGCCGGCGGATCGGCACGTGGTCGGCCGGTCGAGGGTGAGCGTGTCACACCGACCAGGAGCCCGCGCAAGCGGTCGGGCGGCCGATCTCAGCAGCAGAGACGCGACCGGAACGCGGCGGAGCGGCGGCGGCGATTCAGCGGCGTCGTCGCTGAATGCGTTCTCTTTCTTCTATTGGACCTTGCGCGACGGGACGACCAGGCTGGTGCAGGTCCGGTTCCCGCACGACAGCCGAGAAAAGGGGTCACACACCCATGCACACCCGCCGCATCGGGAACGTCGAGGTCAGCGCGATCGGCCTGGGCGCCATGCCCATGTCCATCGAGGGACGCCCGGACGAGGCGCGATCCCTCGCCACGATCCACGCCGCGCTCGACGCCGGCGTCACGTTGATCGACACCGCGGACGCCTACCACCGGGACGCCGCCGAGGTCGGTCACAACGAGACCCTGATCGCCAAGGCCCTCGCCTCCCACGACCTGGGCAAGGACGTCCTGGTCGCCACGAAGGGCGGCCATCTGCGCCCCGGCGACGGAAGCTGGACGCTGGACGGCAGCCCTCGGTACCTCAAGGACGCCTGCGAGGCATCCCTGCGCCGGCTCGGCGTCGAGGCCATCGGGCTCTACCAGTTCCACCGCCCCGACCCGAGGGTGCCGTACGCCGAGTCGGTCGGCGCCGTACGCGATCTGCTCGACGAGGGCAAGATCCGGATGGCCGGGATCTCCAACGCGAACCCGGACCAGATCCGGCAGGCGAACGACATCCTCGGCGGCCGGCTGGTCTCCGTGCAGAACCAGTTCTCCCCGGCCTTCCGCTCCAGCGAGCCCGAACTGAGCCTGTGCGACGAACTCGGCGTCGCGTTCCTGCCCTGGAGCCCGCTCGGCGGCATCTCCCGGGCCCGTGAACTGGGCTCCGCCTACGCCCCGTTCGCGCTGGTCGCCGAGGCGCACGGGGTGAGCCCGCAGCGCGTGTGCCTGGCCTGGATGCTCGCCAAGTCGCCGGTCGTCGTACCGATCCCCGGATCGAGTCGCCCGGAGACGATCCTGGACTCGCTCGCCGCGGCCGACCTCGTGCTGACCGCCGAGGAACTCGCGGAGCTGGACGCCGTCTGAACGACTCCCGGGATCCGTTCCGAAACCCGTTTGTACTCCCTCTCGGGACGGGGTAGGAAAGCGCTTGCCATGCAGGTGGCCGCAACTCATCCGGAACCCTGGGAAGGACAACGCCGATGGCGTCGTCGCACGAGAGACCGCTCGACCACCGCTACCGCGGCGAACACCCCGTCCGCACCCTCGCCTATCTGTTCCGCGCCGACCGCTACCGCATCGCCGGGGCGGTCGGCGTGTTCACCGTCAAGCACAGCCCGGTCTGGCTGCTGCCGCTGATCACCGCTTCCATCATCGACACCGTCGTCCAGCACCAGCCGATCAGCCGGCTCTGGCTGAGCACCGGCGTCATCATGTTCATCCTGCTGGTCAACTACCCCCTGCACGTGCTGTACGTCCGCCTGCTGTACGGCAGCGTGCGCCGGATGGGCACCAGCCTGCGCTCCGCGCTGTGCACCCGCATGCAGCAGCTCTCCATCGGCTACCACTCGCGCGTCAGCGCCGGTGTGCTCCAGGCCAAGGTCGTGCGGGACGTGGAGACCGTCGAGCAGATGGTGCAGCAGACCGCCGAGACGGGGCTCGGCGCGGGCACCGTGCTCATCGGCGGCCTCGTCATCATCGCCATCCGCACACCGGAGTTCGTGCCCGTATTCCTCGTGATCGTGCCCGCCGCCGCACTCGTCGTCGCGCGCCTTCGGGCTCGCCTGCGCACCCACAACGAGCACTTCCGCCACGAGGTGGAGACTCTGTCCTCCCGGGTGACGGAGATGACCCGCCTGATCCCGGTCACCCGCGCCCACGGCCTGGAGGGCAAGGCGCTGCGCCGCATGGACGGCACCCTGCACCGTCTGCTGGCCTCCGGTATGCGCCTCGACCTCGTCAACGGCCGCTTCGGCTCGCTCGCCTGGGTCGTGCTGAACGTCGTCGGCGTGCTCGTCCTCGCCGGCGCGGCACTGATCTCGTACTACGGCGTCTGGGGCGTGAGTGCCGGTGACGTCGTCATGCTGAGCGCCTTCCTGACCACCCTCACCAACTCCACGACAACGTTGGCAGGGCTGGCCCCGGTCATCACCAAGGGCCTGGAGTCGGTCCGTTCCGTCGGGGAGGTGCTCCAGGTGCCCGAGCTGGAGGACAACGAGGGCAAGGCCGAACTCACCTCGCTGCGCGGTGCGGTGGCCTTCGACAAGGTCGGGTACGCGTACGAGGAGGGTGGCCGACCCGCCGTACGGGACTTCAGTCTCTCCGTCACGCCGGGGGAGACCGTCGCCCTCGTCGGCGCCTCCGGGGCGGGCAAGTCCACCGTGCTGAACCTCGTCATCGGCTTCATCCGCCCGAACTCCGGCCGACTGCTCCTCGACGGCACCGACATGAACACCCTCGACCTGCGCACCTACCGCCGCTTCGTCTCGGTCGTGCCGCAGGAGTCGATCCTCTTCGACGGCACGATCCGCGAGAACGTGGCCTACGGCATGGACGACGCCGACGAGGAGACGGTGCGCGCGGCGCTGCGTGACGCCAACGCGCTGGAGTTCGTCGACCGGCTGCCGCAGGGCCTCGACACCCTGGTCGGCGAGCGCGGGGCCCGGCTGTCCGGCGGACAGCGGCAGCGCCTGGCGATCGCGCGCGCCCTGATCCGGGACCCGAAAGTGCTGGTCCTCGATGAGGCGACCTCGGCCCTGGACACCCGGTCGGAGGCGCTCGTGCAGCAGGCGTTGGCCCGCCTGCTGCACGGCCGTACCACCTTCGTGGTGGCCCACCGGCTGTCCACCGTGCGCGGCGCGGACCGCATCGTGGTGATGGGGGACGGCCGGATCGAGGAGATCGGCACTCACGAGGAACTCCTGCGCCGCAACGGGGCGTACACGGCCCTGCACAGCGGACAGGTCGCCTGACGCGCTGTTCCCGCCCGTTCCACCTGCGAGCTCTGGTGGAACGGGCGGGAACAGCCGGACTACGCCTGGACCACAGCCGGGCTACGACCGGTCGACCACGCGGCCCAGCTCGATCCGGTCGATGTCCGGCGCCCACGCCGTCGCGTTGCCGAACGTCACCTTGTTCGAGCCCTTCCGCAGCTCGACGGGGACGCCCTGGGTCCAGTAGTCGGCCGAGCTCCAGGTGTTCTTGAAGGTGACCTTCACCGGTGCCGCGTTCCCTACGGTGATGTCCGCCGTACGGGACATGATGTCCGTGTTGTAGGCGTGGCCGTTGTCCCGCCGGTCGTTGTGCGCGTAGTGGACGACCAGCAGATAGCGGCCCGAGCTGGGCGCCCGCACCGTGAACTCGGCGGTGCTGGACGGGCTGTTGCCGAGCTTGCCGATGTAGGAACCGCTGGAGGCGTACGCCGAGTCGACGAGTTCGGCCCCGCCGGAGAGGGTGGCCGAGGCGGCCTCGTAGGAGAGCGTGCCGGACGTCGATCCGTCGCCCGAGACGTCGAGGGAGCGGACGGAGGCGTGTCCCGCCGTCACCGCGACGCGGTTGTTGCCCGCCACCAGGTAGAGCCGCAGGGCGCGTCCGGGCGCCGCCGTCACCGTTTCGCCGTGCAGTGCGAGACGCACGGGCGCCGAGGCCCGCGGCACCACCGTGTAGAAGCCGTCACGCGGGGCGTAGACGTCGAACACCGCTTTGTCCCCCGAGCGCAGGACGAGAGAACCGGTGCCCACGCCGTCCGACGACGTGTAGTCGTACGACGGCTTCCCGCTGATGTCCGCCAGCGTGGCCTCGTACGACGCGGAGGCCGCGCCCGTACGGCCGGTCAGGTCGACGCGGTCGAGAGTGACCTCTGCGTCGCCCTTCGCGAGCGTCAGGACATGGGTGCCCGCGGACAGCCGCACGGTGACGTCCTGCTTGGCGCGGTAGGTCCAGTTCTCCGTGGAGGGATAGGTGACCGTGGCCGCCGCGGCGCCGTCGATGGACAGCTTCTGGGTGGCCGGGCCGCCGGACTGGTTGCCGTACAGGATCGCCAGGTCGTAGCTGCCGTCCGCCGGGACCGTCACCGTGAAGTCGACCTTGCTGGTGGCCTGGTTGAGCGAGCCGACGTCCTTCGTGCCGGAGGCCGCGTAGCCGTTGGCGTTCTCGACCGTGCCCTGGGTGTAGACCTTGCCGTCGGTGAGGGCGGCGGCCTCGGCCTCGTACGACGCCGACCAGGGGACGGAGGCGGGGGAGGGGGTGCCCGTACCGCCGGGGGTCAGGACGATCCGGTAAGCGGACATCTTCCGCATGCCGCGCAGCGGGACGGTCACCGAACCGTCGTCCGCCACCTTCACCTTCGTACGGGCGAGGACCTGCGGCGTCGCGTGCTGCCCTTCGTAGCCGGACCAGGCGGCCTCGGCGACGGTCGCGGTGACCGTGCGGCCGAAAACGGAACGGGGGACGCCTCGCACCACCACGTCGGAGTCGCCCGCCGAGCCGCCGAGGAGGACCTGGGCCTGGCGGCGGGAGGTGTCCAGGGAGGCCAGGCCCTGGAGGGTGTCGATGGTGTTCGGCTGCGCGGGACTCACCTTGACCGTGTCACCGGTCATCCCGGCGTACCAGCGGAAGAACCACCAGCCGCCGTTCGGGATGTTGGAGCGCACGACATGGCCGCTGAGATTGCCGGCCGCGTCCCAGTACGCCATGTTCGCGTACACCTTGTTCCGCTCGAACATCGAGACCCACTGCACGAGTTGGCCCGGAACGGAGAGATCGCGGCGATTGGCGTACTCGTCGATGTTGATCTTCAGCGGGGCGATGCCCGCCTCGCGTTCGAGCTTGCGATAGTCGTCGTAGTGCGCCTGGAAGTCGCGCAGTGAGCCGGAGCCCAGCTCGTGCCAGGTCATCACCTGCGGCAGCACGTTCTCCCGCTTGGCGAAGGCCAGGAAGTCCTTCAGCAGACGGGAGTGGTACGCGGCCTCGTTCGGGCCCGCGATCCTCGCGTCCGGGTCGATCGAGCGGATGCGCTGGTACACCGTCTTCCAGTCCTTGAAGAACCGGTCCCGGTTGGCCTCGTACTGGGCCTGGTCGGTGACCCCGAGCTTGTACCAGATCTGGTCGGGCTCGTTGAACGGGATGTAGACGAACCGCTCGCTGTTCGGGTCCGCCGCCACCTCCTTGGCGATCTTGTCGACCTTGGGGAGGTAGTCGTCGATGCCGAGATCCTCGTACGGCCACTTGGCGTAGATGTCCTGCATCATCACGTTGATCTCGCCGCCGCCGTTGCGGAAGAACGACTTCGAGACGGTGAGCGCGTCGCCGTTGGGATGCTGGGCGCCGCCCTCCGGCTTCTGCGAGATGCTGGTGACCTTCAGGGGTGCCAGCGCGGCGTCGCTGGGCACCCCGTCGTCGCTGAGCCCGTACAGCGCGCCGTTGGCGCCGAGCATCACCGGCCCCTCGGAGGCTGACAGGTCGACGGTGAGGCGCTGTGGGTCGGCAGCGGCCGCGGGGCCCGCGGCGGGGAGAGTGGCTGCCATGGTGGCTGCTCCAAGTGCGGTGATGACAAGGGCTGTTCTGAAACGGAATCTTGCGCGGGTGGGGGTGATCACGCTGCTGGACCTCCGGTCACTTGACGGCTCCACTGGTGATTCCGGACACGATCTTTCGCTGGCCGACGAGGAACACGGCGACCATGGGCAGGCTCATCACCACGACGTACGCGAAGACGAGATGCCAGTTGTTGAGATAGAGCTGGGCGCTGGCGACCTGGTAGAGGTTCAGCGGGAGGGTGGCCCGCTCGCCACCGCCCAGGACGAAGAAGGCGTAGAAGACGTCGCTCCAGGCGTAGAGCATCACCATGATCGTCGCGGTGGCGATCACCGGGCGCAGCAGCGGCAGGACGATCCGCCAGAAGATCCGCGACGGCGTCGCCCCGTCCATCCGGGCCGCCTCCTCCAGCTCCAGCGGAATGGCGCGGATGAAGCCGGTCATGAAGAAGATCGACGTGGACAGGTACATGCCGGTGTACACGGCGATCATCCCGGGCCGGGTGTTCGACAGGCCCAGCTGCCGCAGCTCCATCACGATGGTGATGACCGCGGGCGGCAGGAGCAGACCGCTGATGCAGAGCGCGTACGCCGTCGACACCAGCTTCGACTTGCGGCGGGCGAAGACCCAGGCGGCGCCCGCCCCGAGGAGCAGGACCAGGACGACCGAAGGCAGCACGACCAGCAGGGAGTTGAAGAAGCCGCGCAGCATCTCACCCTGGCTGACCGCGTCCGCGTAGTTGTCGCCGGGTTGCCAGCTGTGCGGCAGGGCGAGGTTGGGTTTGATGGCCTCCGCCTGCGGCTTGGCGGAGGTGACGGCGACCAGCCACAGCGGTACACCGACGGACAGGCCGGCGAGCAGCAGGACGAGGGCGGGGCGGCCGAACCGCCAGGCGACGGACGGGTTCACAGCAGCTGCTCCCTTCGCCGCAACCCGACGACCAGCGGGATCGCGACCGCGACTACGACCAGAAAGAGGACGAGGCTCATCGCGGAGGCCTGGGCGTACAGACCCTGTCCGAAGATCCGGAACATGTAGATGTTGAAGACCTCCGTCGAGGCCGCCGGCCCGCCGCCGGTGGTGGCCTGCACGATGTCGAAGGTGTTCATCGAGCCGATCAGCGCGGTGGTGACGTTGAAGGTGACGGCCGGCGCGAGCATCGGCCAGCGCACCGACCAGAAGGTCCGCCACGGTCCGGCGCCGTCCATCCGGGCGGCTTCGAGCATGTCGCCGGGGATGCCCTTGAGCCCGGCCAGATAGATCAGCATCGAAAGGCCCATCCACTTCCAGCCGTGGATGAGGGTGACGACGACCAGGGTCCAGGTCGTCGAGCCCAGCCACGGAATGTCCGTGCCGAGCACGGAGTTGACGGCTCCGTCCTGGTCGAGCAGGGCCTGGAAGACGTAACCCGTGGCGAGCGCCGAGATCAGCACCGGCAGGAAGAACACCGCGCGGAAGAACCGGTTGAAGCGGCTGTCGGCCTCGAGGAGGAGCGCGAGCCCGAGTCCGAAGCCGTTCTGGAACAGCGCCGCCAGCAGTGCGTACAGCAGGGTCGTGCGGATCGCGCGGAGCAGTGAACCGTCGTCGGCGATCGTCCTGAAGTTGTCCAGGCCGGTGAAGGCGATGTCCGCGTGGTACGAGGACCAGTTGGTGAACGGGTAGTAGAAGTTCAGCAGGTTCGGCACCAGGAAGAAGCCCGCGAAGACGGCGATCGCGGGGAGCGCGAACCACCACGGGTGGTGCACGGCGGCGCGCGGCAGCCGCCCCGCCTTCCTCGGCGGGCCCGCCACCGTGGCGGTCTCGGTCCGTACGACTGTGTGAGTCATCGTCAGAATCCGGACGCGCCCTGGGCCTTGGCCACCTGCGCGAACTGGTCCTGGATGGCCTGGGCGACCTGCTGCGGGTTCTTCTTGTCGAAGATCATGTCGGCCAGGTAGAGGTGGGTGTCCGGCGCGACGATCGCCTTGGCCTGGAAGACGCCGATGGCGGTGGGCAGGGCGGCGACCTGTGCCTTGGACGTCTGCGGCAGCCCGTCGGGAGTGGGGACGGACGGCTGCACGGACGGGATCTTCATCGCCTTGATGTAGTCGGCGTAGTCCGGCCCGAGCCAGAAGGCCAGGAACTGCCGGGCCGCGTTCTGCCGCTTCTCGTCACCGGTCTTGAACGCGACCACACCGTTGGTCTGGTCGGGCGAGTACATGCCGGTGGCGGCCGAGTTGGCGATCGGGAACCAGCCGATCTTCCTGTCGATCTCGGCGGTGGAGTACTTGGCCTGCAACTGGCTCTGGAAGGAGGTGACGTTGAGGACCATGCCGGCCTCGCCCTTCCACAGCGCGTCGGCCTGTCCGGTGAAGGTGCCGGTGCGGTAGTTCCTCTGGGCGAGCCCGGCGTCGAGCAGCTTCTCCTTGTACTTCTTGATCGCGCCGACGACGACCGGGTCGGTCCATTTCTCCTGGTTCTTGTTGAGCCCGTCCCACCACTGCTGGTCGAGGTCGGTGAGCTGGACCTGCATCTGCCACTGCAGGGGCCACTTGTCGCCGCCGGCCTCGTAGAAGGCGGCCGCGTTCGACTTGTCGACGACCTTGTGGCCGAGCGCCAGGAGCTCGTCGTAGGACTTCGGGAAGTCCTTCTCGCTCAGCCCGGCCTGCTTGAAGACGTCCTTGTTGTAATAGACGCCGAGCATGGCGGGGCTGGTGACGATCGCCGCGTACCGCTTGCCGTCGATCATGCCGAGCGACTTCTCGGTGTCGCCGAGCCTGGCCTCCCACGGCTCCCCGTCGAGGGTGAGGAGGTTCTGCTGCGGCTGGATGAACGGCAGGGTGGAGATGGACGGCTGCCAGAACATCAGGTCCGGACGGTCGCCGGAGGCCAGCTTCGTCGGCACGTTCTGCTCGTACAGGTCCGGGATCGCCTGGGTCTCCACCGTCGCGCCGGTGGCCTTCTCGAAGGCGTCGATGACCTGCTTGGGCGCGTTGACCGTGTTCTGGGCGGTCCACATCGTCAGCCGCACGCCGTCCAGCCGGGCCGTCGGATCGACCGCGGTCTGCTTCCCGTCCGTGCCGGAGCCGCCGGAACCGCCTGCCGTGGGGTCACTGCACGCGGTGGCGGCGAGGCCGATGGCACATATCAGCGCCAGGGCGGGGAGAGCTTTTGTCTTCATCACGTGCCTTTCGCGAACGGGTGGTTCAGGAAGCAGGAATCAGAACGGCGGTGCTCGTGCGGTGCTGCGCATGCTCGTGCGGTGCGTTGAGCGACCGTGTGGCGCGCCAGGAGGACGTGCGCGCGTTCAGACGGTGGCGGGCGGCGGCCCCGAGCTCTCCCGCACCACCAGCTCCGGCACCGACACGGGATGCGGGTCGACCCGCGCGGACTCCTCCAGGACCCCGTGCAGCAGGGCGAACGCGGACCGGCCGAGTCCGGTGAAGTCCAGGCGTACGGTCGTGAGGGACGGGGTCAGATAGGCGGAGTGCGGGGCGTCGTCGAACCCGGCCACGCTGACCTCGCCGGGGACGGAGCGCCCGGCCTCGTGGAGGGCGCGCAGCACGCCGAGCGCCAGGTCGTCGTTGCCGCACAGGATCGCCGTGACGGCCGGGTCCCGGGCCAGCTTGCGGCCCGCCGCGTGGCCGCCCGCCGGGCCCCAACTGCCCTGCACCGGCCGGGATTCGGGCGCGCCGGCCTCGCGCAGCGCCTGCCTCCAGCCGCTGGTGCGGGCGCTGGTGCGCCGGGTGCTGGACGGGATGGCGACGTAGTGCACGGTCTCGTGCCCCAGGGAGAGCAGATGGCGGGTCGCCTGGTAGGCGGCCTCGCGGTCGTCGGCCCACACCCAGGGGTGGCCCGGGTCGGGCGGGCTCGCCGGCGTCTCGACCACGCCGACGACCGGGAGTTCGGCGGGGACGGCACCGAGCGCCCTCACCCCGGCCGGGTCGTACGCGATCACGATCAGTCCGCCGCCCGTGTCCGCCGCCCGCCGCACCTCGGCGGCGATGGCCGCCTCGTCCGCCGACTCCAGGACGCCGATCCCGACCGCGTAGGACTCGGCGCGGGCGGCCTCCTCGATGCCCTGGAGGATCGAGGCGTAGCCGTAGTGCGTGGTGTTCGCGGTGAGCACGGTCACGGCCCTGCTGCGCCCGCTGGCCAGGGCGAGCGCGGTGGCGCTGCGCCGGAAGCCCAGCTCGTCGATGGCGGCGAGCACCCGCTCCCGGGTGGTCGGCTTCACGCTGGGATGGCCGTTGATCACCCGGGACACGGTCTGGTACGAGACGCCGGCGGCGGTCGCGACGTCTCTGATGCTCGCGGGGCGCCTTGTGTGACCGGTCACATTCATGCCAGGATTGTGACCGGTCACATAGGGGTCGTCAAGAGACCGTAACGAGGGATTCACCAGGGGGAGCACCTTGACCGGTACGGCCGACGCGGATCTCAACGGCACGCAGTCCACGTTCACTTGGGGGCATAGCGCCCTGGAGACCGAGTTCGTCGTCGGCCCCGACGGGACGCCGCGGCTGGTCCGGCTCGGTGACAGCGGCGCTGTGCCCGCCGTACCCGTCCACCCGGAATCCGCCCTCCCGCTCGTCGAACTCACCGCCCTCGGGCACGGCAGCGGCTGGTCCGGCCCGCGCTTCACCGGAACGGCCCTCGGTACACGCCTGAGGTACCGGGACCACCGCACCGGCAGCCGGGGCGACCAGGAGTGGCTGACCGTCGAACTCCACGACCCGGACACCGGGCTGACCGCGTTCGCCGAGCTGACGTCCCCCGGCGGACTGCCGGTCCTCAGCTCCCGCGTCCGGCTCCGCAACGACGGCCCCGAGCCCCTCGTCGTCCAGTCCGTCAGCAGCCTGCTCCTCGGCGGCCTGCCCGCACCGGACGCCCTCGACGTGCTCCGGGCCCGCAACGACTGGCTCGCGGAGTGCCGTTGGTACACCGAGCCGCTGCGCGAGACGGTCGCCGACATCCACGTCGACGCCCATCAGCACGACAGCCGGGCCGCGCTCGTCCTCGCCGGGCGCGGCAGCTGGCCCACCGACGGTCACCTGCCGATGGGGGCGCTGACGGAGCGGGGGAGCGGCCGGACCTGGCTGTGGCAGATCGAGTCCCCGGCCGGCTGGCGCTGGGACCTGGGCGAACGCGCGCACGGCAGCTACCTGGCGCTGAACGGCCCCACGGACGCGGAGCACCAGTGGCGGGTCCGGCTCGCGCCGGGGGAGGAGTTCACCACCGTGGCGGGAGTCCTGGCCCTCGGAGCCGGGTTCGACGCGGCCATGGACGCGCTGACCTCGTACCGCCGCGCCGTACGCCGTCCGCACCCGGACCACACCGCGCTCCCGGTCGTCTTCAACGACTACATGAACACACTCATGGGCGACCCGACCACCGAGAAGCTGCTGCCCCTGATCGACGCGGCCGCCCGGGCGGGCGCGGAGTACTTCTGCGTGGACGCCGGCTGGTACGACGACTCGGCGGACGGTGGCTGGTGGGACAGCGTCGGCGCCTGGCTGCCCTCGGCGCGCCGCTTCCCCGACGGCGGCATCCGGACGGTCCTGGAGCGGATCCGGGAGCGCGGCATGGTGCCCGGGCTGTGGCTGGAGCCGGAGGTCGTCGGCGCGCGCAGCCCGGTCGCCGCCGCGCTCCCGCCGGACGCCTTCTTCCAGCGCGACGGCGTACGCCTCACCGAGCAGGGCCGCCACCAGCTCGACCTGCGCCACCCGGCCGCCCGCGCCCACCTCGACAAGGCGGTGGACCGGATCGTCGGCGACTGGGGCGTGGGCTACCTCAAGCTCGACTACAACATCGTGATCGATCCCGGCACCCTCGCTCCCGGCGACCTCGGACCCGGAGCCGGGCTGCTCGGCCACGCCCAGGCCTACCTGGACTGGCTCTCCGAGGCACTGGACCGGCACCCGCACCTGGTGATCGAGAACTGCGCCTCGGGCGGGATGAGGATGGACGGAGCCACACTGGCCGTCGCCCAGCTCCAGTCCACCAGCGACCAGCAGGACCCCCTGCGCTACCCGCCCATCGCCGCCGCCGCACCGACCGCCGTACCGCCGGAACAGGGCGCCGTCTGGGCCTACCCGCAGCCCGGCTTCGACGACGACCTGATCGCCTTCACGCTGGGCGGCGCACTGCTCGGGCGGATCCATCTGTCGGGCCATCTGGACCGGATGACGCCGCGTCAACTCGCCCTCGTGGGGGACGCGGTGACCACGTACAAGACGATCCGCCCGGACCTGGCGCGGGCCGTGCCGTTCTGGCCGCTGGGGCTGCCCGGGTGGACGGACGAGTGGCTGGCGCTGGGGATGCGGTCGTCCGACGGCCATACGTCGTATCTCACGGTCTGGCGGCGCGGCGGCGAGCCCGAACTGCGGCTGCCAGTGGGGCACTTGGCGGGCCGGGAGGTCCGCGCGGAGATCCTGCATCCGACGCCCGCGCCGGGTGCGGCGGCCGGTTCGGCGGTCTGGGACGGGGACGGGCTGCGGGTGTCGCTGCCGCGCACGCCCGCCGTTGTGCTGGTCCGTCTCCGTACGTGAGCGCCAAGCGGGCGTGACCTGCAAGGCAACAGAGATATAACAACAGGCAACTAAAGGGGGCTTGCCGCGGTCTAGTCCGCCATGAAGATCTCTTTCCTGCTGCACAACGCCTACGGGATCGGAGGCACGATCACCACCACCTTCAACCTGGCGCAGGCACTCGCCGAGCGGCACGAAGTGGAGATCGTCTCGGTGCTGCGGCACCGCGAACACCCGAACTTCGCCCTGGACCCGAGAGTGGCCTTAAGACCGCTGGTGGACCTGCGGCACGAGAAGGAACACCCCCTGCACCGCAGACCGGCCAAGGTGTTCCCCACCGCCGAATACCGCTACGGGCAGTACAGCGAGCTGACCGACCGACGGATCGGCGAGTGCCTGGCGGCGACCGACGCCGACGTCGTCATCGGAACCCGGCCGGGCCTCAATGTGCACCTCGCCCTCCAGGCGCCGGAACACGTCGTCCGCATCGGGCAGGAACACCTCACCCTCGACAACCATCCGCCCCGGCTGCGCACCACGCTGCGCCGGGCCTACCGCCGACTCGACGTGCTCACCACGGTCACGGAGGCGGACGCCGCCGCCTACCGGCGCAAGATGCGGCTGCCCGGTGTCCGGGTGGAAGCACTCCCGAACAGCGTGCCCGATCCGGTCCTGCCCGCGGCCGACGGCACCGCGAAGGTGGTGGTCGCGGCCGGCCGGCTGGTCCCGGTCAAGCGCTACGACCTGCTCATCGAGGCGTTCGCCCCGGTCGCCGCCGCACACCCGGACTGGCAGCTGCGTATCTACGGCAAGGGGGAGGAGCAGGCACGGCTGCGGCAGCTCATCCAGCGCCTCGGCCTGTCCGAGCACGCTCTCCTGATGGGCGCGGCGGCCCCCATGGAGGCCGAGTGGGTCAAGGGCTCGATCGCCGCGTGCGCGTCCAACTTCGAGCCGTTCGGCATGACCATCGTCGAGGCCATGCGCTGCGGCCTGCCCGTGGTGAGCACCGACTGCCCCCACGGGCCCGGCGAGATCATCGAGGACGGCGTCGACGGCCGGCTGGTCCCGGTCGGGGACCCTGACGCGCTGGGCTCCGCGCTCCTCGACCTCGTCCGCGACGACGAACGACGCCGGCGGATGGGCCGTACGGCCATGGAGAACGCCCGGCGGTTCGCCCCGGCCCCCGTCGTGCAGCAGGCCGAGCGCCTGATCGACGAGGCCAGGTCGCCGCGCGGGACCGGGCGAGCGCTGCCACCCGAAGGCGGCCGAATACAACGCGCCCTGGTCAGCCAGGGCTTCGCCGCACGCGACGCCGCGTACGCCGTGGCCTCCGGCGCGCTGCGCACCGTACGGAGGGGACGGCGTTGAACACGAAACCCGACACGACGAGGGGTACGCACCTTCGGGTCGACTGCACGGCCGACGCGGACGGCCGGATCGTCTTCGACCTTCCGTCGACGGCGACCGACGGCCCCCCGTCGCCCCAGCTGCTGCTGCGGCTGCGCCCCAAGAAGGGCCAACCGGAGAAGACCGTCCACGTCCTCGACCTGGAACCCGCGCACGACGGCCGCCTCCTCGCCGTCCTGGAGCCGCAGCCCGCACTCACCGAGGGCCGGTGGGACCTGTACCTCCTCCCCGAGCCCGGCGCACCGCGCCGACGCCTGCGCCCCGGCCTGCGTGACCTGCGGGCCCTCGTCGACGGCCGCCTTCGCGACCGGCCCTCGCCGGTGGCCGTGCGGGTCCCGTACGTCACCAAGGACGGCTACCTCGCGGTGCGGGCCTGGCTGCGCACCGCTCACGCGGAGGTCGAGGGCATCGACGTCACCGACCGGTCGATGACGGTCAGGGCCCGGCTGCACGGTGCCTCCCTCGCCGAGGGCGCCGCGGTACGGCTGCGGCTGCGGGGCGGTGACGGCACCGTACGGAACCCGGAGTTGCGGGGCGGGAGCGATGGCCGGGCGTTCTCCTTCGTCGTGGACTACCCGGACCTGGTCGCCGACGACGCCACCCGCCCTGGCGTATGGGACGTGAGCGTACGGACCCGATCCGACGGGGGACCGGCCCCGATCCGGCTCGGTCGTCTGTTGGACGACGTGGCGGACCGCAAGGAGATCTTCGTCTATCCGACGGCTGTGGTCGGCACTGCCGTCGTGCGTCCCTACTACACGGTGGACAACGACCTGTCGGTGGAGGTGACCCGCGTCTGAGTCCGTCGAGTTCCGTCGCGTCGGCGCGGGCTTGCGGACAGAAGCTGACCGCAAGCCTCCCTACGGTCGTTCCATGACACAGACGCAGAAGATCCTTGTCACCGGCGCCACCGGAACCGTCGGCCGTCAGGTCGTCGCCGAACTCCTCGCCCGCGGCCACGCGGTCCGCGCCCTCACCCGCGATGCCACGGGGGCCGACTTCCCGGCCGGCGTCGAGGTCGTCCAGGGCGACCTGACCGAGCCCGACAGCCTGGTCCCGGCCCTCGACGGCGTGAGCGGCCTCCATCTGATCACCTTCGGCGGGGCCTACTTCGCCCCGCTGGAGACCGGACCGCGCATCCTGGAGCTGGCCCGCGAGGCCGGCGTGCGCCGCGTCACCGTGCTGCACGGCGGCGGGCCGTCCCTCCTGGAGGACGCCGTGCGGGCGGACGAGGGTGTGGCCTGGACCGTCCTCATGCCGGTCGAGTTCATGGCCAACGCCCTGGAGTGGGCGGACTCCATCGTGACCTCGGGTGAGGTACGCGAGCCGTTCGTCTCGCGGCTGAGCGCCATGGTCCACGAGGGCGACATCGGTGCCGTCGCCGCGGTCGCGCTCACCGAGGAGGGGCACGGGGGCCAGGAGTACGTGATCACCGGGCCCGAACTGCTCACCGTGACCGACAAGGTGGCCGCGATCGCCGCCGCCCGTGGCCGGGAGATCACCCTGGTCGAGCTGACAGAGGAGCAGGCCGTCGCGCGGTGGCGGGCGGGCGGCCACCCGGAGGACGTGATCGGCTTCCTGCTGGAGGCGTACGGGAACACCCCGGAGGTCGGCCGTACGGTCGTCGACACCGTGGAGAAGGTCACCGGCCGCCCGGCCCGCACCTTCGGCCAGTGGGCCGGGGCGCATGCGGACGCCTTCACGGCACGGTCTCGTGGAGCCGCCACGCCGTAGCCCCCGCCCTCCCACGCGTGCCGTGGACGGCGACCGCGACGGCCCCGCCGATGTCGTCGGCACCGACCACGAGCCTCGCCGCGATGCCGTCTGACCTGCACGGACCGTAGCCACGTCGGCCGGGCGCCCGGTTGCCTGTGGGCTCGTTCTCGCATGCTGCCAGGACGCCCGGGGCGCACGGGCGCTCACGTTTGTCCGAGAAGCGTCCCGAACTCGCCAAATCCGGTCCGGAAGTCGTCTGGACCTCTCAGAAGTCTTGAACCCGCCTGTCCGGGTCTGCTTGGGTGACGGACCAATGGCCGCCGTCCGGCGGCCTGTAGGGGGAATGGTTTTTGTGCTGGGCCGGCAACGGGGGAACGAACGTGCCCTGCGACAGCGGTGTGCTCCGACGCGCCGTGGGCGGTCGGGGCCGATGACGGGGGACCGGACATCGGGGCATCGCCTCGCGTGCGGTGGACGCGACCGGCGACCGTACCGCGACGGCGAGCCCTCCGGCTGGACTCCGCGCCGCCACTGACCGGGCAGGCGGGCCAGGCGATGCCGGCCGCACATCATTCACACCCTTCATGCAGACCAGGGGAAGGTGCATGAGGTACTTCCGTCTGCTCGTCCTGGGCAACGGCATCTCGGCGTACGGCAGTTACCTGAACATGGTGGCGCTGAACGTCTTCGTCTACGACGCCACCGGCAGCGCGCTGGCCGCCGGCCTCTTCATGGCCGTACGCCTGGCGACGAACGTCGTGTCGGGCTGGGTGAGCGGCCGGCTCGTCTCGGTCTACGACCGCAAGCGTCTGATGGTCGGCGCCGACCTGTGCCAGGCCGTGGCGCTGCTGACCTTGCTGCTCGCTCCGGACGGCACACGCACCGGGTTGCTCTACGTGCTCGCGGTCGTCACCGGCGGCTGCTCGACGCTCTCCCAGGTGGCCCTGCGCAGCAGCATCCCGGAGATCGTCGGCGCGGAGCACCGCGTGCGCGCCAACGGGCTGCTGGTGACGGGGCGTTCCCTCGCCATGATCGCCGGGTTCGCCTCGTCGGGCGTGGTGGTGGCGGAGCTCGGCTACTCCGCGGCGTTCGCGCTGGACGCCGCGACCTTCCTGGTCTCCGCGACGGTGCTGTTCCTGCTGCCCGTCCGCACCAGGGCGGCCAAGGACGCTCCCGGCGGCTCCGCGGAATCCTCCGGCGCCACGCGCTGGACGGTCCGGGTGATGCTGGGTACGGCCCCGCTGCTGATGGCGATGATCGCGATCCGGGCGGTGGACGGGCTGGGCTCCTCGTCCCACAACGTCGCCCTGCCCATCTACTCCAGCAGCCTGGACCCCGACCATCCGGCCACGTTCATCAGCCAGTTCTGGGCCACCTGGGCCATCGGCAGCATCGTCGCCCAGCAGGTGATCGGCCGGGTCACCAAGAAGACCGGGCGGACCCCGGGGGAGCGGGCCTTCGCACTCGGCGCCTGTGTGATGTCGGCCGGGTTCATCGTGGTCTTCAGCGGACTGCCGACCGTTCCCGCGGTCATCGCCGCGCTCGTGGCCGGAGCCGCCGACGGGTTCACCGAGATCGTGTACGTGTCGAGGCTGCAGGCAGCCCCGGACGACCAGCGCGGCCGCCTCTTCGGGCTCTCCGCCTCGGCCGAGAACACCGGCTTCGGACTCGGCATGCTCGTGAGCGGCGCCCTGCTGGAGACGTTCTCGCCGATCCAGGTGGTGGCCTCCTTCCACGGCCTGGCGATCGTCCTCTGCACGGCCCTGCTCCTGCTGCTCCTCAGCCGGCGCGGCCCACGTGACCGCGACGCCGAGGAAACGATTGGCCGGGACGCATCCACGGTGCCGGAGGGACGCGGCTGATGACCACGAGCGAACCCGACCCGCGGATGGCCGTCATCGGCATGGCCTTCCGGCTGCCCGGCGGCGACACGCCCGAGGAGTTCTGGCGGGTCATCCATGAGGGCACGGACTGCGTCACCCGCTTCACGGACGAGGAGCTGTCCGCCGCAGGCGTCCCCGCCGAGGAGTACCGGGCCGACGACTTCGTCGGAGCCTCCGGGGTTGTCGACGACATCGCGGGCTTCGACGCCCAGCACTTCGCGATGAGCGCCCGCGAAGCCCGTCTCACCGACCCCCAGCACCGCATGTTCCTGCAATGCGCCCAGCACGCCCTGGAGAACGCCGGCTATCCGGGCGAACGGGACGGCACCCGCGTCGGCGTGTACGCCAGCACCGGATACCACCTGTACACGCTCCAGAACTACCTGCTCAACAACGTCCTGCCCAACGAGCCCCCCGCCGACTGGATGGCGGGCATGCAGGTCACGGTCGCCAACCACACCGACTTCACGGCCACCCGGGTCGCCTACCGGCTGGGCCTGACCGGACCCGCCGTCAACCTCCAGACGGGCTGCTCCAGTTCGCTGGTCGGTGTGCAGGCCGCCGCACAGTCCCTGCTCATGGGCGACTGCGACATCGCCCTCGTCGGCGCCACCGCCGTCCATGTGCCCCAGGTCCTCGGATACCGCTACGTCAAGGGCTCGATCCTCTCCAAGTCCGGCCGCCTGAGGGCCTTCGACGCCCGAGCCGACGGCACCGTGGGTGGCACCGGCGTGCTGGCCGTCGTACTGAAGCGGCTGGCCCGGGCGGTCGCCGACGGCGACACGATCCACGGCGTCGTCCGCGGCTGGGGCATCAACAACGACGGCGCCGACAAGACGGCCTTCACCGCCCCCAGCGCACAGGGCCAGCGCGTGGCCATCCGTCAGGCCCTGCGGCGCGCCGGCGTCGGCGCGGACACCATCGGGTACCTGGAGACCCACGGCACGGGCACACTCAAGGGCGATCCGATCGAGTTCGACGGTGCCACCGACGCCTACCGCGAGGACACCGACCGCACCGGCTACTGCGCCCTCGGCTCGACCAAGGCCAACATCGGCCATCTCGATGTGGCCTCCGGACTCGCCGGACTCGTCAAGACCCTGCTGGTCCTCAAGCACGGCGTCATCCCGCCGATGGCGAACTTCAGCGAGCCCAACCCGCGTCTCGACCTTGACAACAGCCCGTTCTACATCCCCCGGACCGCCCGGCCCTGGCCCGAGAGCGACGTACCCCGCCGCGCGGGCCTGACCTCACTCGGCGTCGGCGGCACCAACGTCCACCTGATCCTGGAACAGGCTCCCGACGCCGCGCCCCGGCCCGACGCCGTCGCTCCCGCGGACGTGCTCCTGGTCTCCGCGAGCAGCGAGGGCGCGCTCGCGGACAACGCCCGCGCCTTCCGCGACCGGTTGCGGCAGCCGCCCGCACCGCACCTGGCGGACCTCGTCACCACCGCCGCCCTCGGCCGCGCCCACGGCCGCCACCGGCTCGCGGCCCGCGGCTCCACCCCGGCCGCCCTCGCCGACGTCCTCGACGCCTGGCTCGTCGGAACCGCGGGGGCGACGGTCACCACGGGAACGGCACCCCAGGAGGGCCCGGCCCGCATCGCCCTCCAGTTCACCGGGCAGGGCAGCCAGTACCCGGGGATGGCCGGCCCTCTCCACGAGCGCTTTCCCGCCGTGCGCGAGATGCTCGACGCCTGCGAGCACCACTACCGCGAACTCACCGGAGACTCACTGCTCGCCGCCCTGCGCGTGGACGACGAACCGGAGGCAGGGCCGGCGGGCGGGCGGCCGCCGGAGGAGGAGCCGCCCTGGGGCACGGACACCGCACAGCCCGCGCTGTTCGCCCTGCAATGCGCCCTCGTCCGGCTGTGGCGCGACGCGGGCATCGAACCGTACGCCGTGACCGGGCACAGCGTCGGGGAGTACGCCGCGCTGTACGCGGCCGGGGCCCTGACGCTCGACGACGGCCTCCGCCTCACCACCGAGCGCGGCCGGCTGATGCGGCAGCGCTGCGCGCGCGGCGCGATGGTGGCGGCGACGCTCGACCGGGAGAGCGCCCTCGCCCTGGCCGACGAGGTGCCCGGCCTGGAAGTCGCCGTGACCAACGGGGAGCACGCCCAGGTGCTCGCCGGGACGGTCGAGGCCGTGGACCGGGCGTGCGCCCTGCTGGACCGGCGCGGCACACCGGGGCAGCGGCTGGCGGTGACCCGCGCCTTCCACACCGCCCTCATGGAACCCATGCTGGACGAGTTCCGGAAGATCCTCGACGACGTGGCCTTCCGGCCGGTGCGGATCCCGTTCGTCAGCGCCGTGGACGGGGTGACCCGGCCGCCCGGCTGGACCCCGGACGCCGACTACTTCCTCCGGCACACCCGCCGGCCCGTCCGCTTCGACGAGGCCCTGCGCGGCATCGGCGCCCAACAGCCCGACGTCCTGCTGGAGATCGGACCGCACACCACCCTCAGCGGTCTGGCCCGCCGTGCGCTGCCCGCCGTGCCGTCGCTGCCGTCCCTGCGGCGCGGCACCGGCCTCGGCTCCCTCTGGGGCGCGGCCGCGGGGCTGCACTGCGCGGGGGCGGACGTCGGCTGGCCGGCGCTGCTGGCCGGCACCGGGGGCCGGCGCATCCCCCTGCCCGGATACCGATTCCAGCACAAGCACCACTGGACAGGGCCCGAGTTGACGGCCCTCAGCACAGGAACACCAGCGAGCAAGGGAGCCGAAGTGGTTCAGCAAGAGGCAGCGGTCGGGCGCGTACTCCACAGCATCGTCGAGGCGACGGCTCGGCACCTCGGCGAGGATCCGTCGTTGATCGCCGGAGACGCTTCCTTCTTCGACCTCGGCGCCGACTCGCTGCTGATGATCAGCGTGCTGCGGGAGCTGGAGCAGGAGCACCAGGTCAACGTCACGATGCGGCAGCTGTTCGAGGAGACGGGTACGCCGCGGCGGCTCGCGGAGTTCATCGTCGCCCGCATGCCGGGCGCGCCGAGCGGGTCGGCGTCCGCCGAAGTCCCGGTCGAGCGGGACGAGTTGGCGGATCCGGCCGCGCCCCGCCTCACACCACCCGCGACCTCACCGGCTCCGGCTCCGGCACCGGCTCAGGTACCCGCACCGGCGCCTGTTTTCGAGCCCGCGCCCGCCGCCCCCGCATCCGCATCCCTTCCCGAGTACGCGACCCGTGAGGAGCTGGAGGATCTCGCCCACAAGATCCAGCAGATGTCCCAGATACAGCTCCAGATGATGTCCCAGCTCTCCCAGTTGCTGGCGCTCCAGACCGCCTCGGTCACGGAGCGGCTCAACGGCAAGGTGGCCAAGTGACCGGGCTGAACGGCATATCCGCCGCACTGGACCAGGACCTGGCGGCGATGACCGAACTCGCGCAGCACATCACCGAGCAGATGGGCGGAGCCGCAACGCCGGCCCCGGAACCGCCCCGCGTCCACGGCCCCCGGGTGACGGTCGCGAGGAACGCCGGCATGGTGCGGGACGCCTCACCGCACACCCAGCAGGACCACCTGGCCGACCTGGTGCGCCGCTACACGGCCAGGACGCCGACTTCCAAACGCATCGCCCAGCGCTACCGCCGCGTCCTGGCCGACAGCCGAGCCGTCGTCGGCTTCCGCAGCGGCACCAAGGAGATGCTGTACCCGATCGCGGGCCACCGGGCGAGCGGGGCACGACTCCAGGACGTCGACGGCAACGAGTACGTCGACATCACGATGGGCTTCGGCGTCCTCCTCTTCGGCCATGAGCCCGACTTCGTCACCGAGGCCGTCCGCGAGCACCTCTCCCGCGGCATCCAACTCGGCCCGCGCAACGTCGAGACCGGCGAGGCGGCCGAGCTCCTCGCCGAACTGACCGGCCTGGAGCGCGTGGCCTTCGCCAACTCCGGTACCGAGGCGAACTCCGCGGCCATCCGTCTCGCCCGCGCCGCCACCGGCCGCGACAAGATCGTCACCTTCCTGGGCGCCTACCACGGCCACGCCGACAACGTCCTCGGCCGCAGCTCCGGCACCGGCGCCGACCAGCTCACCGTGCCCGTCTCCCGAGGCATCCCACAGGCATCCGTCTCCGATCTGCTGGTGCTCGACTACGGCAGCGACACCGCCCTGGAGACGATCGCCCGGCACGCCGGCGACATCGCCGCGGTCGTCGTGGAGCCGGTGCAGAGCAGGCACCCCCAGCTCCAGCCGGTCGAGTTCGTACGCCGGCTGCGGGAGCTGACCCGCCGCCACGGCATCGTGCTGCTCTTCGACGAGATGCTGACCGGTTTCCGCCCCGCCCCGCGCGGCGCACAGGAGCTGTACGGCGTCACACCGGACCTCGCCACCTACGGCAAGCTGCTCGGCGGCGGCTTCCCCATCGGGGCCATCGCCGGCCGCGCCGACATCATGGACGGCGTGGACGGCGGTCACTGGTCGTACGGCGACGACAGCTATCCGCCCGCCGACACCACGTTCTTCGGCGGTACGTACATCCAGCACCCGGTGTCGATGGTCGCCGCGCGCGCCGTACTGACCCACCTCAAGGAACACAGCCCACGCCTCCAGGAGCGGCTCAACGCGCGCACCGCCGAACTGGCCGCCACGCTCAACGGCTTCTTCGAAGCCGAGGAGTACCCGCTGCGGATGAGCCACTTCGGCTCCCAGTTCCGCTTCGAGCACCGCGCCGACATGGAGCTCCTGTACCACCACCTGATGCTCCGCGGCGTGCACGTCTGGGAGTGGCGCAACTTCTTCCTGTCCACCGCCCACTCGGACGGCGACATCGAGTTCGTGGCGGACGCCGTACGGGATTCGCTGCGCGAGCTGCGGACGGCGGGCTTCTTCCCCGGCCGGCGGCCGGTGGCGCCGAGGGCCGCGCCGGCCACGCCCCCGAATCCGGTTCCGGCCGCACCCGCCCCCGCACCCGCCCCGGTGGCCTCCATGGCGTGGAACGCCGCGGCCGTCACGCGATCCCGTACGGCACCCACCGGTGAAACCGCCCCGCGCACCCCCGACTTCAGCGTCTACTTCTTCGGCGACTACCCCCAGGACGCGGCGGCGCCTCGGCACGACGGCCCGTACGAACTCCTCATGGATGTCGCCCGTTTCGCCGACCGGCACGACTTTCACGCGCTCTGGATGCCCGAGCGCCACTTCCACTCCTTCGGCGGCCTCTTCCCCAACCCGGCGGTGCTCGCCGCCGCGCTGTCCCGTGAGACCGAGCGCATCCGCCTCAACGCGGGCTCCGTCGTCCTGCCGCTGCACGACCCCATCCGGGTCGCCGAGGAGTGGTCGATGGTCGACAACCTCTCCGGCGGGCGCGTCGGTATCGGCGTCGCCAGCGGCTGGAGCGCCAACGACTTCGTCTTCTTCCCCGACCGGTTCGGCCGGCACAAGGAGCTGATGTACGAACAGCTGGAGGAGGTGCGGAAGTTCTGGCGCGGGGACAGCATGCGCCGGGCCAGTGGTGACGGCGAGGCCGAGGTGCGGCTCTTCCCGCGTCCGGTGCAGGCCGCCCCGCCGATGTACACCGCGGTCGTCGGCAACCCCGCGTCGTACGAACTCGCCGCCCGCCACGACCTGGGCATCGTCACCAACCTGATGACCCAGAGCGTCGAACAGCTCGGCGAGAACATCGCCCGCTACCGGCGTACCCGGGCCCGGCACGGCCTGGACCCGGACGCCGGACGGGTCGCCGTCCTGCTGCACACCTACCTCGCGGACGACCACGACACCGCGCGTACCGAGGCGTACGCACCGCTGTCCCGCTACATGCGCGCGTCCCTGTCCGTGTTCAGCGGCGTCACCAACAGCCTCGGACACAGCATCGACCTGGCCGCCCTGAGCGAGGACGACCTGGAGACGGTGTTCCGGCGTGCCTACGGCCGCTACTGCGACCAGCGGGCCCTGATCGGGACGGTGGACAGCGTCAGCCCGGTGGTGGACGCCGTGACGGCGGCGGGTGCCGACGAGATCGTCGCCCTCGTCGACTTCGGTGTCGCACCGGACGACCTGCGCGCGGGCCTGCCGCGCCTGGACGCGCTGCGCCGCCACCACAGGCAGCGGTCCGCCGCCGCACCGGCACCCGCCGTGGGCCGTGCGCCGGCCCCCGCACCTGCCGAACCGGCCCCCGCGGACGCCCCCTTGTCACCCGGCCAGGAACGGATCTGGTTCCTGGAGCGCCTGCTGCCCGGCCGTACCGCCTACAACGAGATCAAGGCGATCCGCCTCGACGGTCCACTGGACGTATCCGCCCTGCGCGCGGCGCTGCGCGGACTCGTCGCCCGGCACGAGGGCCTGCGGACCGTCTTCCGGGAGATCGGAGGCGAGCCACGCCAAGTGGTGCGGGCAGCCGCCGAGCCCGACTTCGCGGTGATCGACGGCACCGGCAGCCCTGGGGCGGGCTTCCGCCCGGCACGCCGAGAGCACGCACCAGACGCCGCCCGGCCCGCCCTCCGGGCGGACGACGCGACTTTCGCCACACGCCCTGGCACCACGCTCCAGGACGTCCTCGCGGCCGAGAGCGCACGCCGCTTCGACCTGGCGGACGGCCCGCTGTTCGTGACGCGACTGGTGAGGCTCGCCGAGGCGGAGCACGTCCTCGTGCTGTCACTGCACCACATCGTGGTCGACGCGGCCTCCGCGACCGTCCTCGCCCGGGACCTCTCCGCGCTCTACCGCGGCGAACGCGATGGCACGCCACCCGAACTGCCCGAGCTCACCTGGAGCTACGCCGACCACGCCAGGGAACGGGCGGCGTCCGCGAACAGCCCCGAGGCCGACGAGGACCTGGCCTACTGGCGCCGTACCCTCGGCGGCGACCTGCCCGTCCTCGCCCTGCCCACCGACCGGCCCCGCCCGTCGACGATGACCTCCAACGGCCGGGCCGTCTTCCACACCCTCGACCCGGAACTCTCCCGACGGCTGCGCGAGTTGAGCCGCGCCCGCCGCAGCACGCTGTTCATGACCCTGCTCACCGGGTACGCCGCGATGCTGCACCGGGTCACCGGCCAGACGGACCTCGTGGTCGGCACCCCGATCTCGGACCGCCCCGAGCGGGCCGAGAACCTGCTCGGATTCTTCGTGAACACCCTCGCGCTGCGCCTCGACCTGTCCGGTGATCCCGCCTTCGGCACGCTGCTCGACCGCGTGCGCTCGGTCGCCCTCGACGCTTACGACCATGCGCGGGTGCCCTTCGAGACGGTGGTGCGCGAGCTCGCCCCGCCCAGGGCGGTGGACCGGACGCCGGTGTTCCAGGCGTTCGCCGAGTACCAGCGCGCCGAGCCGTTCCGCTTCGACCTGCCCGGCATCGAGGCCACACCGATGGACGCGGGGCCGGACAAGTCGCTGACGGATCTCACCGTCTACTTCACCGACCAGCCGCACGGCGTTCGCTGTCATCTGGAGTACAACACCGACCTGTTCGACCACGAGACCGTCGACCGGTTCTTCGCCACCTTCCGGGACCTGCTCGCGGCGGCGGTCGACAGCCCCGAGACACCGCTGTCCCGGCTCGCCACGGCGACCGTCGACACCGCCGCCGACGGGGATCCCGTACCGCTCTCCTGGCAGCGCGGCCCGTCCCGCCCGCCCGCGGACACCACCGTCCACGAACTCGTCGCCCGGCAAGCGGCCGCCCTGCCGCACAGCACCGCCGTGATCAGCGGAGACACCCGGCTGACCTACCGCGAACTGGACGACCGTGCCGAACGGCTGGCCGCAGCCCTGCGGGAGCAGCACCCCACGCAGGACGGCGACGCGGAGGTGGTCGCCCTCTGGCTGCCGCGCTGCGCCGACCTCGTCGTCGCCATGCTCGCCGTGCTCAAGACGGGCCGCGCCTATGTGCCGCTGGATCCGTCCCTCGGCCGGGTACGCGCCGAGCAGATCGTCGCCGAGTGCGGGGCCCGAACCCTGGTGTCGACCCGCGAGGAGGCGGCCGCGCTGAAGCTGCCGGCGGGCGTGACCGTCGTGGCACCGGACGCGACCGCGCGCCACTCACCACGCGCCGCGTCGGACACCGGCCACGACTCACCGTGCTGCGTCCTCTACACCTCCGGCAGCACCGGCACACCCAAGGGCGTCGTCCTCGCGCACCGCGGCGTCGTCGACCTGTGCGCGTGGCACCACCGGCGCTTCTCCTTCAGCCCGGCCGACCGCGCCGCCGTCGTGTGCAGCCAGAGTTTCGACGCCTCGCTCCTGGAGATCTGGCCGGCGCTGACCGCGGGCGCGTCGATCACCATCGGCGACGAAGAGGTTCGCAGGGATCCGCTCGCCCTGGCCCGGTGGTATGCCGAGCAGGGCGTCACCTTCTCGTTCCTGCCCACGGCGCTGGGCGAACAACTGCTGCGGCTGCCGGCGGGCGACCAGCCGCCGCTGCGTCATCTGCTGCTGGGCGGGGACGCACTGCGCGCCCGCCCGCGCCCCGAGGCGCCGTACGAGACCGTGAACGTGTATGGGCCCACCGAGATCACCGTGCTGTGCACGACGGAGAATGTCGCCCCGCAGGGCCAGGACCCCGCTGCGCCGGTCGCGATCGGGCGCCCGGTCGACAACGTACGGCTGAGCGTGCTCGACGAGTCGGGTGAACCGGTTCCCGTCGGCGCGGCGGGGGAGTTGTACGTCGGCGGCCCCGGCGTGGCCCTCGGGTACCTGCACCGCTCCGAACTCACGGCGGAACGGTTCCTGCCGGACCCGTGCGACGATCCCGATGCCCGCCGGTACCGTACCGGCGACATCGTGCGCTGGACCGCCGACGGCAAGCTGGAGTTCTGCGGCCGGGCCGACGACCAGGTGAAGATCAGGGGTTTCCGGGTCGAGCCCGAGGAGGTGTCCCGGGTGCTCAACGCCCTCGACGGCGTGGCCGAGGCGGTCGTACTGGCACGGCGCAACGACCACGGCGAGGCGTACCTCGCGGCCTACGCCGTTTCCGCCGCCCAGGCGCCCGACGACCGGCAGGCCCTCGCCGACCTCCTGGCGGAGGAACTCGCCGCCCGGCTGCCGGAGTACCTCGTCCCGCGCGCCTGGCGCGTCCTGCCCTCGCTTCCCCTGACGGGCAACGGCAAGCTGGACCGCTCCGCGCTGCCCGCCCCGGACCTCGTCACCACGGGGCCGAGCCGCGGGCCGAGCGGTGAGGAGCCGGACGCAGGCCCGCGCACCGACGTCGAGCGGCGGGTGCGGCAGCTGTGGGCGGCCGAGTTCGGGATCGATGCCGACGGCATCGCGGACGATGCCTCCTTCTTCGACCTGGGCGGTCACTCGATCACCGCGATGCGGCTGGTCAACCGCGTCCGCGAGGAGTTCGACACCGAGTATCCGATGCTGGGCTTCTACCAGGCCCCGACCCTGCGAGCCATGACGGCACATCTGGCGGCGGAAGCTGGTGAAACGACGTCAAGTCGGCCCACCGGCGCCGATGACCGTCCGGGCACCGTCGAACGCCGCGCACCCGCCACCGCGCAGCAGGCCCGCTTCGCCACCGTGCACGCCGACCACCTCCTCCCGCAGGTCTTCAACGTCGCCCTGCGGATCACCCTTACCGGTGACCTGGACGTGGCGGCCCTGCGCACCGCCCTGACCCGGCTCGTCGAGCGGCACGAGGGCCTGCGGACCCGCCTGGCCCGCAGCGGGGACGGCTGGGAGCAGCAGGTACTGCGGCCCGGGCCGGTGGAACTGCCCGTCGAGGACCTCACCGTACGGCCGCCCGAGGAGCGGCAGCCCGCCCTGGAACGGGCCAGTGCCGAGGCGGCCGAGACACCGATCGATCCCACCGGCGGGCAGCCGATGACACTGCGCCTCCTGCGCACCGGCGACAGCACCTGGATCCTGCTCCTCGTCCTGCACCACTCCGCCTGCGACGGCTGGTCCGTCAGCCTGCTGCTGAAGGAACTGGCCGCGCTCTACGGCTCGGCCGTCACCGGCGAACCCCACTCCCTGCCGCCGGTTCGGTGCCAGCCCGTGGCGTACGCCCGGTGGCAGCGGGAGCAGGACGACGGAGCCGCCGACGAACGGAAGCTGCGGTTCTGGCTGCGTGAGCTCGACGGAGTGCCGTTCACCGTCGACCTGCCGCTGGACCGGCCCCGGCCGAAGACCGCGAGCGGACGGGGCGGCGCCGTGATGTTCACCGTCCCGGCCGAGGCGCGGGCCGCCGTGGAGCGGCTGGCGAAGGAGCGGGGTACGACGCCCTTCGTGGTCACGGCGGCGGCCCTGGGGCGGATGCTCGCGCGGAAGGCCGGGCAGGACGACGTCGTGTTCAACATCTCCTACGCCAACCGCGAGCGCCGCGCGTTCGAGTCCCTCCTGGCCTGCACGATCACCGGTTTCGCGCTGCCGGTGCGGGACGGCGCCGCCGGTTCCTTCGCCGAACTGACGGACCAGGTCGCCCGTACGGCCGTGGAGTGCATGGACCGGGCCCTGCCGATACGCCGGATCGCCCCCGCGATGCGGGAGCGCACGGGCGTCGAGGTGCCGGACCGGCTGGACGTCGGCTTCGCCTACCAGAGTTCTCTGGAGGCGGAGGTGGAACTGCCCGGGCTGACCACGGCGATCGAGGACCTCGCCCCGGCCGCGGCCCGTGCGGAACTCTCCTTCGGACTCATCCCGGCCGGCGACGAACTGAGGGGATTCGTGGAGTACTCGGCCGACCTGTGGGACCGCGGCACGATCGAGGGCTGGACCCGCGACTACGTCGCCCTCCTGAAGGAGGAGGTCGACCGGGCTCTCGGGCGTTGACGCTCACGCGGCGCTGCTGCTCCGGGGCATCCCGTGCCGGCACGTCACGTCGTGCTCGCTGCCGAGGCTCGTCCACCATCGTTCGCAGCACGCGGAGTCGAGCTCCGCACGGACGATCGCCTCGGCGGCGTCACCCCCGCCCTCGCTCCCGCGCCCGGCCCGCGCGACCAACTCCAGGAGCCAGCGCCGCTGTTCGCCGATCACGGTCTCCCGTACGACGGCGATGACCGGCACGATGCTGGCGGCGGCGAACAGACACGCGGCCCATGCGGGGCCGTACCGGACCTCGAGGACCGAGGTCCAGGCGAGCCCCGCGCTCGTGGCGATGTAGAGGGCGCAGAGGAAACGGCTGGAGCAGTTCATGGGAGTACACCGTCCTTGGGGAGGATCGATACCCCTTGTCCAACTGCTAACGGCCCGTGTGGACTCGGGTGATTTATCCCACCGTGACTGACGACGTCCCCTTGAACGCGGCCCGGTAGGCGTGCGGCGTGGTGCCGACCACCCGGCGGAAGCGTTCGCGGAACGCCGTCGGTGACCCGAACCCCGCCTGCCGGGCGATCCGTTCGATCGGGTGGTCGCTGTTCTCCAGCAGGTACTGCGCCCGCCGCACCCGCGCCCGCAGCAGCCACTGCAGGGGAGTGGTACCGGTCTGCTCGCGGAACCGGCGGCTGAAGGTGCGCTCACTCATCCCCGAGCGCACCGCCATCGCCCCCAGGGTGATCTCCCCGGCCAGGTTGTCCTCGATCCACTCCAGCAGGGGTTCGAGCGCCGAGCCACGCGGTACGGGCGGGCGCGCGTGCACGATGAACTGCGCCTGCCCGCCCTCCCGTTCCAGCGGTACGACGGACACGCGCGCCGTGTGCGCGGCCACGGCCGAGCCCAGGTCCCGTCGGATCATGTGCAGGCACAGGTCCAGTCCCGCGGCGGCTCCGGCGGAGGTGAGGATCTGACCGTTGTCGACGTACAGCACGTCCGGCTCCACCCGGACGTCCGGGAAGCGCCGCGCCAGCTCGTCGGTGGCCATCCAGTGGGTGGTGGCGCGCAGTCCGTCCAGCAGTCCGGCCTCGGCCAGGACGAAGGCGCCCACGCACACGGACGCGATGCGTGTGCCGGCCTGTGCCGCCTGCCGCAGGGCCGTCACCACCTGAGGGGAGGGCGGCCCGGTCTCGTCGCAGCCCGGCACGATGATCGTGTCCGCGTCCGCCAGCCCGTCGAGCCCTCGGTCGACGCGCAGGGCGAAACCCTCCGTGCGTACCTCCGGCGACTCGGCACACAGCCGGACCCGGTAGGGGCTGCGGCCGTCCGGCAGCCGGGTCCAGCCGAACATCTGGAAGGGCGTCGCCATGTCGAACGGCACCACGTTGTCGAGAACCAGGATCGCCACGGTGTGCATGAACGACACCCTAGGCGGATTCCCGCCAGCACCATAAGGCCAGGTCGTGCCGGTGGCCGACGAGGGAAGGGCGGGCAGAGCAGTTGGCGGGAACCCGTTGGAAGCTGTCATTTCAGCCTCTGTCCGAGCATCCACGAGATCCCTAGCGTGGGGCGGGTGACCAAGATCCTCCTCACTCTCCATGTCCTGGCCGCCATCGTCGCCGTCGGCCCCGTCAGCGTCGCGGCCAGCATGTTCCCGCCGGCCGCGCGCCGCGTCCCGGCGACGGACGGGGCGGTGGCCGTGGGCACCGTCCAGCTCCTGCACCGCATCTGCCGCGTCTACGCGGCCATCGGGGTGTCGGTGCCCGTGCTCGGCCTGGCCACGGCCCTGGCGATGGGCGTCCTGGGCAGCGGATGGCTCATCACGTCCATCGCCCTGACCGCCGCGGCCGCCGGGATCCTGATCGCCTTCGTCCTGCCCCGCCAGGAGGAACTCCTCGACCAACTGGGCGCCCAGCAGGCCGTCGAGCACGCGGCCACGGTACGACTCGCCATGTTCACCGGCATCTTCAACCTCCTGTGGGCGACCGTCACCGTCCTGATGATCGTCCGGCCCGGCTCGACGACGGGCGCCTGACCCGGTCGGCGGCCGGTGCCGTAGTGCCCGTGCGTCGGCCGTCAAGCGCTCTGGCAGAATTCGTACTTCAGTGTGCGTCGGCGCCTAGACTCGACAGCCGTGCCCAAATGCACACAGGGCCACGACATGAAAGGCGCGTGACGGGTGTTCCAGGATTCCCCCATCTACGACCGGCTCATCGCGGAGCGCGGCGACATCCCCCTCCAGGTGCGCAGGGAGGCCGAACGCGTCAGCAGGGAAGTCGAGTTCGCGATGCAGCCGCTGCTGCAGTCCGGCCAGTCGCTGCTGCAGTCCGGCGGAGGCCACGCACCGGCGCCCGGACGCCCGACGCCGCCGGCCCCGACCTGGCAGCGGAGCGCCTTGCCGCCCGGGCCGCAGCAGCGCTGAGCCCGGTCAGGGGACCTTCGCGCTCGCCCCGTTGGCGTGCGGCTGCTCCCCGGTGGCGGGCCGGGCGAGCCACTCGGCGATGCTCAGCGATATCGGCTGGCCCGTGTCCACCTCGATGAACCCGAACTGACCCGACTGGTTGCACTCCAGGAACCACCACGTCCCGTCGGCGTCCTCGACGAAGTCGAAGGCTCCGTAGGCGAGTTCGGCCTCCCGCATATAGCCGCGGACCGCCTCGGCGACGCGCGGTGCGACCTCGACGGGGTACCACGGCGCATCGGACGTGGCGAAGCGGACGTCCACCTCGGCCTCGGCCGCGGTCGTAACCTTCGCGGCCGCCAGCAATTGGTCGCCCACCACGGTGACCCGGATGTCGGCCCGCTTGTCCACCCGCCGTTGCAGCAGGGTGGGCCCCAACGCGACGGCGGAGAAGTCCGCGTCCGGGGCCACCCTGCTGGTCGGCACCGCCCGGGGCGGATCCTGCGGATGCGTGCCGGACACCGGCTTGACCACCAGATCCGGATAGCGCTCGGCGAACTCGCGGGCGGCCTGCGGGAAGGACGTGATCAAGGTGGCGGGCACGGGCAGACCGCACCGCTGGGCCAGCCGCAACTGCCACGGCTTGTAGCGCGCCCGGCGCGCCGCGTCGGGGTGGTTCATCCAGCGCACGTCACAGCCGCGCAGCATGCCGTACAGCGCCTGCCCGGCCTCCTCCGTCAGCCAGGCGGAGGGCGTGGCCGCCCGCGCCGCCGCGGCCCCCGGCCTGCGCATCCATATCGACCGCAGCCCGTTGATGCTCACCAGGCGTCCAGCTGACGACAGATGGCCGCGGAAGGCACCGTGCACATACTCGCCCGACAGGGCGACCCCGCCGGTCAGGTCGGCGGGATCCAGCCGGACCACCGGAACGCCGGACGCGTTCAGATGTACGACCACCATGTCCGCCGTCACGTCTTCTTCGTTCGTCACAATCAAGACGGTCATCGTCGGCGATCTGCGTTCAGTCGTCGAAGTGGGTCTTGGAGCCCGCCGTGGATGTCGTGGTCCCCAACTCCCGCAAGAGCGCGTGATCACCGGCGGCTATCCGCCCGTCACGCAGCACGTTCAACTGCAGACCGGAGTCGTAGACGTACGCAGCGGTGACCTCCAACTCCGCTGCCGGCCGTGCATAGTTGAGCGCGAACGGTTGCATCGTCTCTCCCTCACAGGTGCTGCTCCGATCGAGCCTGGTCACCCAGTGGCGTCACTCGGCCCGCCGACGCACTGAGGCTCCCTCTTACTTAAACGAATCGAACGAGTGGTTGGTTTCCTTACTTTCTGTAATCAACGGCGTCCGGCGGTCCCGCCTCGGGAGAGCGGCGCAGGGTACGCAGTGCCAGCAAGAGCACGCCGATGTCGTCCAGATACACCGGATCGGGCATCAGATCGGCGGGCAGTACGAAGTACAGGACGGCGCCCCAGAACACCCAGCGCGGTCCGGTCGGCAGCCCGGCGCGCCGCATCAGGCGCCGGGTCCGCACGAGACGCACCAGCAACCGGACGGCCACGGCGAGCACCACGGCCGCCAGGACCACGGCGACGACGATCACCTCGGTGGTCGACCCCACGGACCCTCCTCCTGCCGACGGCGCGCACCAATGCGCACCTGCCGGTCGGATTCCCCCAAGCGGCAGGTGCATTGCATGGCGGCCGTCACTCGGCCGCACACCATCACTCGTCAGGACGGAAGACGCACAATCGGCCCGGTCACCTGCTCGGGCGGGCGCACGGCCCGTCCACCCACGCTCCGAAGCGAGCCCGCCCGACGCAGTACGCCCCACCGCGGATCCGTCGCAGGCGCCCTACGTCCACGCCCCACGGCACGCGGTGCCTAGCGGTCCGCCGACTCCCGCTGCTCTTCGGCGGCCTCGCTCTCCTGCGGGTCACCCGGGTCGGAGGAAGGCTTGCGGGTGCGGGCGGAGCCCTTGAGGCGTTCGAAGGTGCGGGTCAACTGCTGGAGCGGGGACGTCGCCGGGGAGGAGGCCGGCTGGGGGCGGGGCTCGGGTACGGCGTCGGCGGACTCCCGGAAGGCGGCCAGCGCGGCGTGCGCCTGCTCGGCGGCCTCCCGGTACAGGTCGCGGGACTTCGTCATCGCGTCGAGCGCCTCGGCGTACATCGCCACGAGCTTGCGTTCCCGGTCGAGTTCCTCCTCCAGGGTCAGCAGCCGCCAGTCCTCACGCAGGGCGGTGACCGCCTCCTCGGCGCCCTCCGGCACCGGGCGCGGCAGCGCGGCGAAGCGTGTCACGGCGTGGATGAGCTCGGCCGGCTCGGAGCCGTCCAGGAAGACACTGCGTACGGCGAAGTCGTCCGCGTCGTAGCCCGCCGGTGCCGGAGACCCGGGCAGCACCACGGCACCACCCCGCGGCACCTCCACGCCGAACTCCCGCAGCGCCCAGTTCACGACGCGCAACTGGCTGGGGGCGGCACGATGCTCGACCACCCGGTGCCGCAGGCTCGGCGGCAGCATCCCGGCCAGCGGCACGCGGCCGCGCTGGTCCGTCGTCATGGCCTCGTGGACCACGACATGGATGCTCCAGCCGTCGCGCGCGGAGTCCCGCAGGACGCGCCGTACGGCCTTGTCGTCCGCGGGAAGCGGGTTGATGTCCGTCAGGCGCAGACCTGTGACCGCGTCGTGGTCCCAGGCCGCGTCCGGCTCCCGTGGCCAGAACATCTCGGCGGGCGACGGCCACCGGGGGTCCCACGGGGCCTCCGCCTCCGCGACCAGCACCCACTCCTGCCCACTGCCGGTGCCGTGCTCGACGGTCAGCCGCGCGCGGACGGTCACCGACCCGGCGACGCGCCATCGGGCCTCGAAGATCCACTCCTGGGCGGCCTCGTCCTCGGGCAGCTCCAGATAGTCGTCAATGGCCCCGCTGTCCTTGAGCTGCCGCAGACTGAGCCGGAGTACGTCGTCCGCGGCGGTCCCGGCATGGCGGCCACGGGCCTGCCACACCGAAGGCGGAGTGGTGGGGCGGGTGCTGGAAGAGCTGGGCATGAGTCCATCTGCTGGGCGGGTGCACGGGTGCGTACCAGTATCGTCGCCGCAGGTAGCTACCCACCAGGTGGGGTCCGCACACGGGGTGTGCGCGCTCCGCACCGGCCGACCGGTGCGCACTCGTGGCCCGCACCGCGTCCGGCCATGACAATGACTCGTTGAGCGGGACCCGCCCACCATCCGCATTGGGGCGGGTCCTGCTCGTCGCGGTGTGCCCGCTCAGTTGTGGTACGTGATGTACCCGTTGCCGTCCCGGTCGTTCGCGCTCTTGGTGTAGGAGTGTGAATCCGCCCCGGCGCCCGAGGGCTTGTACAGGTAGATCGAGTCCTTGTCGTTGTTCCACATGAAGTTGCAGTTGTCGCGGTAGACGACGTTGTGGGTGTCGGAGTCGGTGCCGTTGCCGCCCCGGAGCTTGACGTGGTCGCCGGGCTGGAGGTAGTGGTTCGCGGTGAACTTGAACCGGTTGCCGGTCTTGTCCTTCACGAGGTAGCCCTTGAGGTTGACCGTGGCACTCGACGAGTAGTTCTTGATCGTCAGGTACTCCTCGTCGGTGTTGCCGGTGGAGCAGCTGTTGGAGTCGCGGCCGGGTGCGTCGTACTGGATGCCCTTGATCTTCAGCGCGGACGAGTACTCGGTGGCCTGGGCGGGCGCGGCGGACAGTGCGGCGAGCGCGCCGGCCGCGACGGCGGTTGTGGCGATGATGCGTATACGCATGGAGAAACGTCCCCCCTGTATGGAGCTTCTGTGAAGATCAGGAGTGTATGCAGCTCAGGTGCCTGCCGGGGCGACTTCACCGGAACGTGAGACAAAAGCGCTTCAGTGCGGGTAGGCCCGCGGTGGCCGCTGACGCGGCAGCTCGTCGCGGAACTCCGCGATGACCGAGCTGATCTGGCGCATCAGCGCGGTGTTCTCCAGCCGGTCGAGATAGAGGTTGCGCCGGGCGAGGGCGGGCGCGTCGACGCAGAAGTACAGGGCCATGAGCGGGTTGATGAACAGCTCGCTGTCCTTGGTGCGCTCGGTGAACCGGACATCGCCGAAGTCACCGCGTACGGCGGCGGCGACGGAACCCTGGACGATGCTCGGATGGTCCGGTGTGGCCCGCTGGGCGTGCTCGACCGCGTCGAGGAACAGGCTCCCCTCGCGGCTCTCGCGCGGCAGCGAGAACGTGCCGAGGTAGCCGCCCTCCCGGTCCAGCGCGGCGAGATTCTCCAGCACCAGGGAGTGGTTGACCCCGTGGTAGGAGTCCACCCCGAACCCGAGACACGCCACGAGCCGCACCGGAACCTCGTCGAGCCCGGCCACGGCCGCGAGGCTGGCCATGTCCTCCTCCGGTGTGCCCAGTCCGTGCTCGTCGCCGCGCATCAGGATGTCGGTCCCGCCGTCCACCAGCACGATGGCGTCCACGCCGCCCAGGTGCTCCAGGAGGGCCCGGTAGGCGTCCCTGAGCGGCTGGACGCCCGTGCGGGGGAAGGCGTACACCGTGTCGGGCAGGTCCTGGAGGGCGAGCCAGCGCGCGAGAGCCCGTTCTGGGAAGTAGTCGCCGCGGATCGTGGTGTCCGGGCGTATCGCCGCGATGTCGTGGTCCACCCACACGTCGGGATCCAGCCCGTACAGCTCCGAGAAGGACAGACTGGCCAGCTGGACCTCCTTGCCGGCCGCCCGCAGGGCGAGGGCCAGTGGCACGCCGGCGTACACGTCGAAACCGCCGCCCGCACCGGCGACGAGCACCCGGCGCGCAGCGCGCAGCCGGGTGAAGAAAGGGGGCTCCAGTAGTGAGAACACCGGGGGACGTTAACAGGCGGCGATCATCCCGGAGCCGCGAAAGCCGGAGAGGGCCGGGGGACGAACCCCCGGCCCTCTCCGTCGACGTGTCACCGTCGGCGACTCAGGCGCCGCTCTCCCGGAGCATGTCCTCGCGCTCGACGATCTTCACGCGCTCGCGGCCCTGCGGCTCGCCCAGCGCCTTCTCGGCGGCGTCGAGCTTGTACCAGCCGTCCCAGGTGGTGAAGCGGATCTCGCGTTCGGCGAGGAACGCCTCCACGGCCTCCGGCTCGGGCGAGTCCGGCGTCTGCAGACGACCGTTCGCGAAGTCGTCCAGGAGGTTCGACACCGTCTCGTTGGCGTCGCCCTTGGTGTGGCCGATCAGGCCGACCGGACCGCGCCGGATCCAGCCGGTGACGTACGTCGACTGCAGGTGCTCGCCGCTCTCCTGTATGACGCGGCCGCCCTCGTCCGGGACCGTGCCCGAGTCGATGTCCCAGGGCAGCTTGGGGAGTTTGTCGGAGAGGTAGCCGACGGCACGGTAGATCCCGGTGACGTCCCAGTCCTTGAACTCGCCGGTGCCCTTGACGTTGCCGGTGCCGTCGAGGGCGGTGCGCTCGGTGCGCAGACCGACGACCTTGCCGTCCTCGCCGAGGATCTCGGTCGGCGACTCGAAGAAGTGCAGGAACAGCTTGTGCGGCCGGTCGCCGACGTCGCGGATCGCCCAGTTCTCCAGGGTCTTGGCGACCATGTCGGCCTGCTTGTTGCCGCGCCGGGTCTCGATCGAGCCCTCGTCGTAGTCGATGTCCTCGGGGTCGACGATGACCTCGATGTTGGGGGAGTGGTCCAGCTCCCGCAGCTCCATCGGCGAGAACTTCGCCTGCGCCGGGCCGCGGCGGCCGAACACGTGGATCTCGACGGCCTTGTTGGCCTTCAGACCGTCGTAGACGTTCGCCGGGATCTCCGTCGGCAGCAGCTCGTCCGCCGTCTTGGCCAGGATGCGGGCCACGTCGAGGGCGACGTTGCCGACGCCGAGGACGGCGACCTTCTCCGCCTGAAGCGGCCAGGTGCGCGGCACGTCCGGGTGGCCGTCGTACCAGGAGACGAAGTCCGCGGCGCCGTACGACCCGTCGAGCTCGATGCCCGGGATCGGCAGCGCGCGGTCGGCCGTCGCGCCGGTCGAGAAGATCACGGCGTCGTAGAACGCGCGCAGGTCGTCCAGGCTCAGGTCGGTCGGGTAGTCGACGTTGCCGAAGAGGCGGATCTGCGGCTTGTCGAGCACCTGGTGGAGGGCCGTGATGATGCCCTTGATGCGGGGGTGGTCGGGCGCCACGCCGTAACGGATCAGGCCGAACGGCGCCGGCATGCGCTCGAAGAGGTCGATGGACACGCCGGGTTCGGCGGCCACGTCGGACTTGAGCAGGGCGTCGGCGGCGTAGATCCCGGCGGGGCCGGCTCCGACGATGGCTACCCGCAGGGGGCGGGGCATGATCAGGGTCCCTTCGAGCGGTGACAAGCGATCTCGTCGGGAAGCCTAAGCTAAGGCAAGCCTAAGTCGGTACGCGGGTCCATTCTATGAGCTCATAAACCAGCTTTATGAGGCATCCGGGCCGCGCCGGTCACTCTCTCATGCCGGGCGAGAGGTGTGTACGGCGAGGTCCGGCGCCCCGTTGCCGGGGCGCCGGACGCCGTTCAGCCGATGTGGTAACTGTCCCCGTAGACCTTCCAGTCGAGCGGCGGATCGAGGTCGAGGTTGCCCTCGCGCAGGAAGACCCGCTGGGCCGTGTCGACCCGGCTGGTGTCGCTGTGGGCCTCCTCCTGCTTCATCGCCCACACCCGCGCGTCCAGGAAGGCGTGCAGATAGGTGACTTCGTCGCCGCCCTGCGCCGGCGGCCGGGCCCGGTTCAGGGCGCGCCTGCGGATGTTGCGGAAGCTGGTCGGGTCGGTGCCGTCGCCGTGCATGACGATGGCGTCGTAGTACGCGAACTGGCCCAGCATGCGCAGCCCGTCCGTCCTGCCCTGCCGCACGGCCGGGTTGAAGTACACCCGGTCGCGTTCGTTGTCCTGCGCCCGCCGGAACTCCTGGTCCCGCGCGGCCCGGGCCCAGTCGCGGGGGAAGTCCGGGTCCAGTCCGTCGTGCGAGTCGGTGCCGTTCACCCGGCGCAGCGCCGGGAGGTAGGGGGCGAGGACGTTGCCGGGGCGGCGGTCGGCGTACAGCTCGACCAGGTCGAGCATGTCGCCCGTGCCGGAGCAGAAGCCGATGATCCCGGCCGTGTAACCGCGGCCGTCACCGATGTCCTCGATGTACTTGTACTGCGCCTTCCAGTCGAGCGAGGAGTTCTCCGCGCTCGACACCAGCTGCATGGCGATCTCCTTCTTCGCCGGGTCGTCGAGTCCCGCCGCGGCGCGGAGCGCGGCGGCGCCAGGCGGGTTGAGGTAGGGGGCCGACGCCAGGGACGCGCCGAACAGGGCGAGGAGAGTGCGGCGCGACGTGCGCGCGGGGTGCTTCACGGCGGCTCCAAGTGATGGTGGGGGGTGGGGAGTTGGGCCGTAACCGATACTGGTAGGAAAGTTTCCTACCAGAAGCCGGGCGAGAGAGGCACCGGTCGCGTCAAAGGTTCGTACCTATGCACAAACAGCCGCCGCCTACGGCAGCGGCTGCTCCGCCCAGATCACCTTGCCCGCGGGCAGGTACCGCGTGCCCCAGCGGTCCGCGAGCTGCGCGACCAGGAACAGGCCGCGCCCGCCCTCGTCCGTCATGGTCGCGTAGCGCAGATGCGGCGAGGTGCTGCTGCTGTCGAAGACCTCGCAGATCAGACTGCGATCGCGCAGCATGCGCACCCGGATCGGCTCACCGCCGTACCGGATCGCGTTGGTGACCAGCTCGCTCAGGATGAGCTCCGTGGTGAACGACAGCTCCTCCAGCCCCCACGCCTCCAGCGTCCGCGTCACGGCGGACCGCACCTCGGCCACGGCCGCCGGATCGGACGGCACCTGCCACTCGGCGACCAGGTCGGCCCCGAGCGCCCGGGTGCGCGCCACGATCAGCGCGATGTCGTCGCTCGCCCGGACGCCCGGCTGCCGGGCGTCCAGTACGGCCTGGCAGGTCTCCTCCGGCGACCGGCCGGCCCCGGCCAGCGCGGCACGCAGCAGCTCCAGACCCTCGTCGATGTCCCGCTCGCGGTCCTCCACGAGCCCGTCGGTGTAGAGCACGAGCCGGCTGTCCTCCGCCAGCTCCAGCTCGGCCGTCTCGAACGGCAGCCCGCCCAGACCCAGCGGGGGACCGGCGGGCACGTCCGGGAAGTCGACCGAGCCGTCCGGCTGGATCAGGGCCGGCGGCGGATGGCCCGCGCGGGCGACCGTGCACCGCTGGGACACCGGGTCGTAGACCGCGTACAGACAGGTCGCACCGGTCACCGGGGCGCTGTCGCCCTCCTCCTCCGTCTCGTCCTGGTCGATCCGGGCGACCAGTTCGTCGAGGAGCGCGAGCAGTTCGTCGGGCGGCAGGTCCAGGGCGGAGAAGTTGTGCACCGCCGTACGCAGCCGGCCCATCGTGGCCGCCGCGTGCAGCCCGTGGCCGACGACGTCCCCCACCACCAGCGCGACCCGCGCACCGGACAGCGGCAGCACGTCGAACCAGTCCCCGCCCACACCGGCCTGCGCCGGCAGATACCGGTAGGCGATGTCCAGCGCGTTCTGCTCCGGCAGGCTGCGGGGCAGCAGGCTGCGCTGGAGGGTGACGGCCATGCTGTGCTCGCGCGTGTACCGGCGGGCGTTGTCGATGGACACCGCGGCCCTGGCGACCAGCTCCTCCGCGAGCGCCACCTCGTCGGCGTCGAACGGCCCGGCCTTGCGCGACCGCCAGAAGCTGACCACGCCCAGCACCAGGGACCCCGTCCTGAGCGGCACCGCGACCAGCGAGTGGATCCCGAAGTCCACGACCTGCGCCGACCGCTCCTGATCCTGGGCACGCCAGCCCGGCGCCTCGTCCAGCCGCGGCTCGATGACGGCCCGCCCCTCCTTGAGCGCGCGGGCCTGCGGCGAGGAGTCCACGAGCCGGATCTTCTCGCCCACCGGGTACAGCGGCGCGTCCTCGCGTATCCCGCCGCACGCCGTGCGGCGCAGCCCGGTCGCCCCCTCCGGCTGCCCGCCGCCCAGCACGGCCTCGAACAGGTCGACGGTGGCGAAGTCCGCGAACCGGGGCACCGCCAGCTCCGCCAGTTCCTCGGCTGTGCGGGTGACGTCCAGGCTGGTGCCGATGCCCACACCGGCGTCGTACAGCATGTTGAGGCGCTCCCGGGCCTCCTCGGCGCGGCCGGACAGGGCCCGCAGCTCGGTCGAGTCGCGGAGCGTGGCGACGCTGCCGGACGGGCGGCCCCTGAGGGTGGTGGGGCGCTGGTTGACCGCCAGCAGCCGGTCCTTGACCAGGTGCACCTCGTCCGTGGCCATCCGGCCGGAGTCCAGCAGCTCGGCCGTGTCGGGGGCGAGGCCGAGGTGCAGCACCCGGTGTCCCTCGGCGTCCTCGGGCAGGTCGAGGAGGCGGTGCGCCTCGTCGTTGGCGAGCAGCAGCCGACCCTCGGCGCCGACGATGATCACGCCCTCCCGGACGGCGTGCAGGACGGCGTCGTGGTGCTCGTACATCCGGGTCATCTCGTCCGGCCCGAGGCCGTGTGTCTGCCGCAGCAGCCGCTTGCTGACCAGCGCGGTGCCCGCCGTGGACAGGGCGAGCGCCGCCGCGGCCGCGGTCAGCAGGAGCGGTAGCTGCCGGTCCGCCGTACCGCCCACGGTCGCCTTCGTCACCCCGGCCGACACCAGCCCGACGACCTTGCCGTCGGGATCCTTGATCGGCACCACCGCCTGCACGAGCGGCCCGATGGTGCCCGTGATCTCCTCGGTCACGACCTGCCCGGCCAGCGCGGGCGCGATGTTCCCGACGAACGTCTTGCCGATGCGGTCCGTCTTGGGATGGGTGTAGCGGACGCCGTCGGTGTTCATGACGACGAGGAAGTCCACGTCCGTGGCCTCGCGCGCCGCCTCGGCCCGCGGTTGCAGCACGGCGGTGGGGTCCGGGCTGTCCAGCGCCTCCCGGGTGCCCGGCGCGTTCGCGAACGCCTCGGCGACCGCCACCGAACGATGACGGGCCTCCTGCGTGGTGTCATAGCGCACCTGGAGCACCAGCGCCGCCACCGCGGCGACGACCAGCAGCAGCACGATCACCACTTGCAGCAGGAACACCTGACCGGCGAGGCTGCGCCCGCCCAGCGTCGCCCACACCGCGGAGAACCGCCCCTGGCGCCGCCCCTCGGCCGGAGCCTCGCGCGGCAGCCCCGCTTCGGGCACACCCCGGACACGGTCGGGCGCACCCCGTGTGCGCTCACCGCTCGGACGACGGGCCGACCGGGCCCCGGAGCGACCCCACAGTCGGACCATGTGCCCATGTCTACACTGCCGGGCCTCAGGAGGCGAGAGACGTAACAGACCGTGACAAGGCCCGCCGCGTCCCCCACACATCGGCCACAGGTGTGAAGTGCCGGACCGGGCAACTCCCGTCCCCGCCACAGGGTTACCCGCCCGGACGCCGCCGGCGCGTGCCCTCACCTCCGGTGCGGGGCGCGGCCCGTCGCGTGGCCAGCAGCAGCGCGATGTCGTCGGGGCGGTCCGCCGTGTGCCGGGCGGTCGCGGTGAGCCGGTCGGCCATGCCCGCCAGCGAACGCCCGCCCGGACGGGCGCCGGGGGCACCGGCCTTGGCCAGCGCCACACGCAGCGCGCTGATGCCGTCGTCGATGTCGACACCGGGCCGCTCGACCAGCCCGTCCGTGTACAACGCCAGCACGGCGCCCGGCTCCATCCGCAGCTCCGCCACCGGATACGTCGCCTGCGGGTCCACGCCGAGCACCACACCGCCGGGCAGTTCCAGGACCTGCGTACGGCCGTCCGGGCGGCGCAGCAGCGGCCGCGGGTGGCCTGCAACCGCCGCCTGGGCGACGCCGGTCACGGGGTCGAGCCGGATGTAGCAGCAGCTCGCGAACAGGCCGGCGTCCAGGTCGATGAGCAGGTGGTTGGTGCCGCTCATGACCTCGTCGGGCGGCCGGTCACCGAGGGCGAAGGCCCGCACCGCGCTGCGCAGCTGGCCCATGGTGGCCGCCGCCTGCACGCCGTGCCCCTGCACATCGCCGATGACCAGGGCCAGACCGTCACCGGCGGCGACGACGTCGTACCAGTCACCGCCCACCTCCATGCCCTGGGTGCCGGGCAGATAGCGTCCGGCGGTCTCCACCAGCGGGTGTTGCGACAGCCGGCGGGGGAGCAGCGCCTGCTGGAGCCCACGGGCCAGCGCGGCCTCGCTCTCGTAGCGCTGCGCCTTCTCCATCGCGTGGGCGATCAGTCCGGCCATCGCGGTCAGGACCGTGCGTTCCTCGGTGCTGAAGCTGCGCGGCCGGTCGAAGCCGAGGATGCAGGAGCCGACGGGCCGCCCGGAGGCGATCAGCGGCAGGAAGGCGCGCGCCCCCTCCGTCGCGTCCAGCGCGATGCCCGGGTAGGCGTCGGCGAGCTGCTGCATCGAGTCGAAGAACAGCGGGCGCCCGCTGGTCAGCGTCTCGACCCCGGGCAGCCGCGCGTCCAGCCCCACACCGTCGAACGGGGCGAGGAACCCCTTGGGGAAGCCGGTCTCCCAGGCCAGGTACAGATGTCGTTCCTGAAGCAGGTAGATGGCCAGCCGGCGGCCGCCGAACGCGGGCAGCAGCTCCCGCATCACCACCGCGGACACCTGACGGGCGGTGACCGCCTCGGTGAGGGCGATGGCGAGCACGATGGGGCGGTACAGCGGGGAGAGCGACGGAGCACCGGGCTTCTCCGGCGCGCCGAGCACGTCCGGGAGAGCGGACGGGCTGTCCGTCACCCGGTGCCCCAGCCGGATCGTGCAGGTCAGCAGGTCCGGGCCGGGATAGACGGACAGGGCGAGCCAGTCCCCCTCGGCCGCGTGGGGCTCGCGCCCGTGGGCGGACGGTCTTCGGACATGGAAGTGCACCGGGTCAGGAGAGAGCAGCGCCCCGCGCAGATGGTCCTCGACGGTGGGCTGGTTGAGCCACGGAACGCCCTCCCAGAGAGGCCGGCCCAGCAGCTCGGTGCGCGGCCGGCGCAGCAGCCGGGCCGCATGCGGATTCGCGTAGACGATCGTCCCCAGCCGGTCCAGGCACAGCACGCCGTCCGGCAGCAGGTCGGCCGCCGCGTCCGCCACCGTGCCCGGCCCCGGATCCAGGACGACACCCCGAACCGTCGTGGCCCGGGTGCGAGCCGTGTCGTCGTACGGCCCCCACACCTCGACCAGCCGGGGCGCACCGTCCGGGCCGCGCACGAACAGCGGCAGGGCCGGGGGCCGGCCACCGGCCGCCTCCCGCAGCGCCGCCAGGATCCGCTCCGCGTCCCCAGGAGAGACCGCGTCCGCGAACGCCTCCGCGGTGCCGTGGGCTTGTGCCGCGGCCGAACCCAGGACGACGTTCAGCCGTTCGTCCGCCGTCAGCAGACCCGTCGCCGGGTCCCAGGCGAACCGTCCCAGGTGCGCGGAGGGCGGGCGGCTGGCCGGCGGCCGCACACACAGGGGCCCGCCCTCCCAGGACACCGCCGACGCGTCCTGGTCCTCCAGCTTGTCCAGCGCCGCCCCCAGTTCCTCGGCCAGCCGAGCCATGCGCTCGCGCGCCGGCAGCAGCTCCGTGGCATCCGCCGCCGACGGCCGCAGCACGCTCAGCACGCCGAAGACGCCGGACCTGCCCACGACGGGGACGTACACGGACCCGAACGGGAACGGCAGGCCGGCCGCGTACTGCGGATAGCGGCGCATCGCCTCCGTCGCGTTCGGCAGCACGACCTCGACCCCGAGCCGGTAGGCGTCCGCGACGGGGAACGGCCGGTCCACATGCAGCCGCCACCACGGCCGGAACAACGGCCCCGGCAGCCCTTCCAGCACCGCCAGCCGCAGCAGCCCGGGCGTGCGGGAGCGCAGATAGACCCCTCCGGCGTGGCCACCGGCCGCGCTGATCGCCTCCGCCGAGGCATCGATCAGCAGCGCCGCCAGCATGCCGGGCGTGCGCTCTGCGCCCTCGGCGCTCCCAGTCATCGGCCCTACCTCGTCCGTACGCCATCACGCGTGCGACACAGCAAGAATGCGCCACGAGCGCCCCCGCCCGCACCTGGGCGGCACGACCCGGCGCCCCACGGCCCCGGCACCGGGGCGTCACGGCGCCGCAGGCCCGGGTACCCACGCGGCTAGGACCGACGCCGCGACGGGACCCTTCGGCCGACCCGCAACCGCACCACCGCTCCCCGCGTTGTCGGTGCGAGACCCGAGGCTCTCCGCAAGACTCGGGAACGGTCCGCCGGCGCAGCACAGGCAGGAGACAGACCATGGAGTACTACGACCTCGGCACCTACACCCGCTCCGTGACCACGTCCTCCGCCGACGCGCAACGCTGGTTCGACCGCGGCCTGACGTGGACGTACGCCTTCCACCACGAGGAGGCCGTCGCCTGCTTCGAGGCGGCCGCCGAGGCCGACCCCGACTGCGCCATGGCCCACTGGGGCATCGCCTACGCGCTCGGCCCGAACTACAACAAGCCCTGGGAGTTCTTCGACGACCAGGACCTGGTCCGCACCGTCGACCGGACCCACGCGGCCGTCGAGCTCGCGCACCGGAAGGCGAGTGGCGCCACTCCCGTCGAGCAGGCGCTGATCGCCGCACTGCGCGCCCGCTACCCGCAGGCGAAGGCCGTCGAGGACTGCTCGGTGTGGAACGCCCCCTACGCCGACAGCATGCGCACGGTGTACGAGCTCGCCCCGGACGACCCGGACATCGCCACCCTGTACGCGGACGCCCTGATGAACCTCACGCCCTGGCAGCTGTGGGACCTGAGGACGGGCGAACCGGCCGAAGGCGCCCGCACGTCGGAGGCCAAGGCCGTCCTCGACGCCGCCCTCGCCACCGACGCCGGACGCGAGCACACGGGGGTGGTCCACATGTACGTCCACCTGATGGAGATGTCCCCGACACCCGAGGCGGCGCTGACCGTCGCGGACCGGCTGCGCGGCCTGGTGCCGGACGCCGGGCACCTCCTGCACATGCCCTCGCACCTGGAGGTGCTGTGCGGCGACTACCGGCGAGTGGTCTCCGACAACACCGCGGCGATCGCGGCCGACGAGAAGTACCACGCCCGTGCCGGGGCGATGAACTTCTACACCCTGTACCGCTCGCACAACTACCACTTCAAGATCTACGGCGCGATGTTCCTCGGCCAGAGCGAGGTCGCCCTCAGGGCCGCGGCCGAGCTGGAGGCGTCCATCCCGGAAGAGCTGCTGCGCGTGCAGAGCCCGCCCATGGCCGACTGGCTGGAGGCATTCCTCGCCATGCGGGTCCACGTGCTGATCCGCTTCGGCCGCTGGGACGACATCCTGGCCCTGCCGGTGCCCGCCGACCCCGAGCTGTACGCGATGTCCACGGCGATGCGCCACTACGCGCGAGGCGTCGCCCTCTCCTCCACCCACCGCGTCGCCGAGGCGGAGGCGGAACGCCGGCTCTTCCGGGAGGCCGCGGCCCGGGTCCCCGAGACCCGCATGCTCTTCAACAACACCTGCGCCGACATCCTCGCGATCGCCTCGGCGATGCTCGACGGCGAACTGGAGTACCGCAAGGGCAACCACGACGTCGCCTTCGCCGCCCTGGAACGCTCCATCGAACTGGACGACAACCTCCCCTACGACGAGCCGTGGGGCTGGATGCAGCCCACCCGGCACGCCTACGGCGCACTCCTCCTCGAACAGGGACGGGTCGAGGAGGCGGAAGCGGTCTACCGGGCCGACCTCGGCCTGGACGGCACGCTCCCGCGCGCGTTGCAGCACCCGGGCAACGTCTGGTCCCTGCACGGCCTCCACGAGTGCCTGATGCGACTGGGCCGCACCGGTCAGGCGCAGATGGTGGCCCAGCAGTTGCGCCTCGCCGCCGCGCTGGCGGACGTACCGATCGAGGCCTCCTGCTTCTGCCGACTCGACACGACCGCCCCGGCGCCCGCCGAGAGCGACTGCTGCGCCGACTGAGTCAGTCCTCCGCGGGTCTGCCGGGCAGGGGCTGCTCGAACCAGACCACCTTGCCCGTGCTCACCCTCGTCGCGCCCCAGCGCTGGGACAGCTGGTCGACCAGGAACAGCCCTCGGCCGCCCTCGTCGCTCAGCCGGGCGTGCCGCATCCTCGGCACCACCGGGGAGTCGTCACCCACCTCGCAGCGCAGTACGTCCGTGCAGAGCAGCCGCAGGGTGATCGGCCGGGACGCGAAACGTACGGCGTTCGCCACCACCTCGCTGACCATCAGCTCGGTGGTCTCCACCAGGGAGTCGAGCCCCCAGTGGCCGAGCGTCCTGCGGGTCAGCCGCCGGGCCTGGCCCGCTGTCTGCGGGCGGGGCGCCAGGTACCAGTACGCGACGGTCTCCGGCAGGATGCCCTCGAACCGGGCGGCGAGCAGCGCGATGTCGTCGTCCCGGTCCCCCGATCCCAGCGCGCCGAGCGCCGCGTCGCACAGCTTCTCCAGCGCCTCAGGCTCGGATCCGGCGGCGGCCGCGCGCAGGCGTGCGCACAGCCGCTCCACCCCGGTCAGCACGTCCGAGTCGCGGGACTCGACCAGGCCGTCGGTGTACAGCAGCAGGGCGGCCCCGGCCGGCGCGTGCGTCTCGACGGACTCGAATCCGCCGCCGCCGACGCCGATCGGCGCGCCGGGCGGGACCTGGAGGACCTCCGTGGTGCCGTCCGGATGCAGCAGCACCGGCGGCAGGTGGCCGGCGTTGGACACCAGCAGCCGGTGCAGCACCGGGTCGTACATGGCGTACAGGCAGGTCGCCGTGTGCTCGCTGCCCAGACGGCCCGCCTGTTCGTCGAGGTGGTGCAGCACCTCGTCCGGGGGCAGATCGAGCCCGGCCAGGGTCTGCACGCTGGTGCGCAGCTGACCCATGATCGCTGCCGAGGTCATGGAATGGCCCATCACATCGCCGATCACCAGCGCGACACGGTTGCCGGGCAGCGGAATCGCGTCGTACCAGTCGCCGCCGACCTGCGCGGTCCGCGAGGACGGCAGATAACGGCTGGCCAGTCGGACACCGGGCGGCTCCGGGAGCGACGGCGGGAGCATGGTGCGTTGCAGCGCGTCGGCGATGGACGCCTCGCGCTCGTACAACATCGCCTTTTCCAGCCCGAGAGCGGTGTGGGTGGCGAGCTGGGAGGCGACGAGCAGGTCGTCGCCGGTGAAGTCCGGCCGGCCGGGGCCGCGGACGAGGACGACGCTGCCCAGGACATGGCTGCGGCCGTGCAGCGGGGCGATGATGAGCCGACGTCCGGGCGCCACCGTCGACGGATCGTCCGCCGTTCCCAGCAGGTCCGCCGCCGCGGAGGCGGCGCCCCGCGTGTCCCCGAGCACCGGCCGCCCGTCCCGAAGCAGCGCGGCGAGGGGGCCGCCGGGCGCCGGGTGCACGACCTCTGCCGCCCGGCTCGGACGCGGGCCGGACGGGGGCGCTCCGGGGTCGAGGGTGCCGGAGGCCCCGGGTGGGGACCGGTCCACGGCGTGCAGCCGCAGGACCCCAGGGGCGGCGCCGGTCTCGTCGCCGACCGGCAATGGCGCGTACAGATGAACGAACGCCGTGTCGGCGAAGGCGGGGACGGCCGCCCGGCACAGCTCGTACAGGGTCTCGTCGAGATCCATGCCGCGGGCGATCTGGCGGGTCGCCGCGTCGAGGTACCGGAGCCGGTCGGTCTGCGGCTCGGCGACACCGGGCGGCTGCGGCCGACACGCGAGGGCGGCACGTTCCCGCACACCGGGCGCCTGGCCCCGGACGTCCTCACCGGCTCCGGGCTGCTTCGTCATGCCTGTCCTTCCGGCCGTGCGGCCGCGCCGCGCTGCGCCCTTCCGAGCGGATCAGGTGTCGTCAGGCGTGCCGCCTGCACCGCAGGAAGATCTGCACCTCGGGTTGGATGTCGGCGGCTGCCGGAGCATAGGTGTACGAGGACTCCCCGATGATCTCGAAGTCCGCCGCCTCGACCACTTCGCGCAGCTCGTCCCGCAGATAGCCGGAGACGCGGATGCTCGTGCCGATGAACGGGATCTCGAAGTCGTCCACATCGGCCTCCACCATCGACAGCGCGAACAGGCCCTCCGGAACCAGCAGGTGGCGGATGGTCCGAAGGGTGCGGGGAATTTCCGCGCGCGGCAGCATCAGCAGGGAGAAGAAGGCGGTCACCGCGTCGAAGCGGCCGAGGTCCAAGGGCCCGCCGGGGCGCAGATCCGCGATGTCGGCCTGGTGGAACACCCCGTCGGGCACATTGGCGCGGGCCAGCGCGACCATCCCGTCCGACAGGTCCACACCGACGACCTCGACGCCCGCCGCCGCCAGCTGGCCCGCGGTCGGAAGCCCGGTGCCGCAGCCCAGGTCCAGCACCCGGGACCCGGCCGGCAGCGCCCCGATGAGCCACTCGACGGCCGAGACCTGTCCTTCCTTGTGCGGGAAGGCATCGTCATAGCGCTCGCCGATGGCGTCGAAGGCCTCCGCCTGACCTGTGCGGTCGGGCCGTAGGGTCCCGTGGTCGAGTTCGTCGGCAGGATTGCTCACAAGGCTTCTCCTCTCAGGCATTATGGGGCATTTTCTCCAAACGAGACAGGCATGCCGGCCTCACCCCGCCGCGGCCGTAGGCATCCGACCGCGTGGGCTCAGAAGACGCCCTGGCCCGGGACCAGGATCCCTTGTGGGTCGTACGCGCGCTTCGCCCGCTCCAGCCGTCGCCACTCCGGGCCGAAGTGGGCACGCCAGTCCGCTCGGCTGACGGGGATGCTGCCGACCGGATAGCGGGTGCCGCCCGCCGCCGTGGTGAGCTCGTATGCGGAGCGGTTGGCGGTCAGGAGACGGTCGACGGTGGCGGTGTCCTCGGGCGGGGTGGCGCGCAGCAGGGCGAACAGGTACGGCACCGGGTCGTCGGGGGTACGCAGGAGCGGGGTGGTGAGGCGGTCCCGCAGGAGCGGGTAGACGAGGACGAGACCGGGGCCGCCCAGGTCGGCGGGGGTGAGTGTGTCCAGCATCCGCGACGCGAGCGCGGCGGCCGACCTCCCGGGGAGCAGCAGGTTGAGCCAGGGGTGGGCGTACGACCAGAGACCGGCCTCCTTCAGGGCGGCGACGGCGGGGGCCAGCCGGTCGAGGAAGTCGTAGTAGGAGAGGTCGGCGCGCTGGACGCCGGAGGCGTTGTGGCGCAGGCCCCGGAGCAGGACCGTGTCGTCCGGCGCCGGGCCGACCGGCGGGCCGTAGGCCACCGCCTCCAGGGTGGGGACGCGGAACGCGCCGTCGGCGTCCGCCGCGACCTGGCCCTCGACGTAGTCGAAGCGGCCCTCCCGCACCAGGGTGCGCTGGTCGTCGAGGAAGGTCTCCAGGTCGTCGTAGGGCAGCAGGTAGTGGCGTACGGTCTCCGGCGCGGGCACCAGACGGACGGTGGCGCCGACGATGACGGCGCACTGGCCGAGCCCGGCCAGGACGGCGTGGAACAGGTCGGGGCGCCGGGACCGGGAGCAGCGCACGAACTCGCCGGCGCCGGTGACGACCTGGAGTTCGGTGACGTTGTCGACCTGGGCGCCGTGCCGGTGCGTCTGGCCGCCCAGGCCGCCGACGGAGAGGGTGCCGCCGACGGACAGTTCGAGGTAGTCGGTGAAGACGGGCGGGGTGAGGCCATGGGGGATCGTCGCCTTGGCCACTTCACTCCATCTGACGCCGGCGCCGACGGTGACGGTGGTGCTGTCCGGCCCGACGGGGCCGATGTCCGCGAGGGGCGCGGTCTCGATCACCAGCCCGCCCGCCACCTGCGCCTGGCCGTTGGTGGCGTGACCCTGGCCGCGCGGCGCCACCGGCAGGCGATGGGTCCGGCAGAACCGGACCATGGCCACGACGTCGCCGACCGACCCCGGGCGCAGCACGGCGGCGGGACGGCGGTGCACGATGTGGCCGAAGTCGTCGGAGGCGGCCGCGAGCGACGACTCGTCCGTGGTCAGCGACCCGTCCAGCGGGGGAGTCCCGACCAGTGCGCCCGGTCCGGCCGCGGATGCGGTCGTGGCCCAGCTGCGGGTGGCAGGGGTGAAGCCGATCACCGCCGCGCCGGTGGCGGTGAGCCCGCCGGCTGTGAGTCCACGCAGAACGGTACGTCGTGACGGCGTGTGGGACATGTCCGGCCACCTCACCCTTGATCTGGAACCGTCAAGTCCGGCTCATATTAGGCGAGTTGATCGCGTACACGCGGGCCGAAACGAGTGTGCCGCACCACGTTTTCGAGCCTTCCGGCAGCCGTTGAGGCCCTCCTGCAACCCTTGGGCCGCGAGGGGCGTCTGCTGTGTAAGGGGACGGGTGTTCCCCCGCAGTTCATTCGTCCGTCACCGTCGATCGACCAGAGGACCCCATGTTCCCTCCCGCCCCCGGCTCGCGTGTGTCCCGACAGACCGCCGGCGCGGTCGGCGCCGTCGCTCTGATCGCGCTGGGCGCCTCGCCCGTGGCCGCCGAAGACGCCACCCCCGGACTGGTCCTGGGCGAGATGGCCCCGTTCGAGGGGGTGAAGCCGGGCAGCACCTTCGCGGTGCCCGCGAGTTTCACGAACACGGGCTCCGAGGCGCTCGCCAAGGTGTGGCTGTCGTACGAGGTCAGTCACGGACTGAGCCACACCGAACTGCCCTCCAACTGCCTTGCCTGGAAGGTCGGTGGGTTCGACGAGATCCCGGTCAGCACCAAGGCGGTCTGCGCGTTCGACCAGACGGTGAAGCCCGGTGTCGTCTACGCGCCCGAGAAGGCGCTGACGGTCGGCGTGCTGGACAGCGCTCTGTACGACAGCGTCAATGTCGTAGCAAGCGCTCAGGACAACTCTCCCGGGGACGAGGCATCTTCGGGGCCCGTCCGGGGAACCGGCCCCGTGCTGAAGCTGGCCGAGCAGCCCGACGCCACCCCGGCCGCCCCCGGCTCCGCCGAGAACGAGGACTGGGACGCGCAGAAGGTGGCGGTGAACGCCGCGAACACCGCCGACTTCCAGGTGACGGGGGCCCGGTTGAAGGGCCGCGTCGGAGACACCGTCGACCTGACGGTCAAGTTCACCAACGCCGGGCCGGGTTGGATGTACCGGGGGACGGTCGGTACTCCGGCCACCCAGGTCCTGATCAAGATGCCCGCCGGAACGACGGTCACCAAGGGCCACGGCTACTGCGACAAGCTGCCCTCCGGCACCTACGAGTGCGGCACCAGCCAGGCCTGGGTCGACGAGGGCGACGGCGAGACCTACACCTTCAAGCTGAGGATCGACAAGGCGGTGCCGGGCGCCAAGGGCTCGGTGGCGCTCGAAGCGAAGCCCCGGCCGTTCGACCGCGACAAGGCCAACGACGCCGCCGACATCACGCTCGACGTAGCCGGCGCCGACGGCGGATCGACGGGCGGCGGTGGCACTACGACCTCCGGCGGCGGCGCCGGCTCCCCGTCCACCGGCGGGACGGGGGTCACCGGCGGTTCCGGTACCACGGACGGCTCCTCGACCGGCGGCGGTTCCTCCACCACCGGCGCGTCGACGACCGGTGCCACGAACTCCGCCACCACCGGCGACCTGGCGAGCACCGGTTCCGGTTCGACGCTGCCCCTCGCGGGCGCCGCGGTCGCCGCCGTCGGCATCGGCGCCGGCGCTGTTCTGGTCGTACGCCGACGCCGCGCCGCAGGCCGGTAACGGCCCAGGAGAGATTGCGGGTTCAGGGCAACTCGGCCTCCGCGGGGCTGTCGTCGAGGAAGCCGCCCGACTGGTGCTTCCACAGCTTCGCGTAGGCACCGTCCAACGCCAGTAGACCGTCGTGCGTGCCCTGCTCGACGATCTGTCCACGGTCGAGGACCACCAGCTGGTCCATGCCGGCGACCGTGCTCAGCCGGTGCGCCACCACCAGTGCCGTCCGCCCGTCCATGAGCCGCCACAGCGCCTCCTGGACCAGGAGCTCGCTCTCGGAGTCCAGGGCGCTGGTCGCCTCGTCGAGCAGCAGGATCGGCGCGTCGCGCAGGATCGCCCGGGCGAGGGCGACCCGCTGACGCTGCCCGCCGGACAGCTTGATGCCGCGCTCGCCCACCATGGTGTCGAAGCCGTTCGGGAGCGCGTCGGCGAACTCCATGACGTGCGCCGCCTCCGCCGCGCGGCGGATCTCGGCATCGGTGGCGTCCGGCCGGGCGAACGCGATGTTGTCCCGCAGGGTGCGGTGGAACATCGCCGGGTCCTGCGGCACATAGGCCATCAGACCGCGCAGCTCGGCCTGACGCAGCCTGCTGATGTCCTGACCGCCGACCAGGATCCGGCCGGTGTCGATGTCCGTCATCCGCAGCAGCAGCCGGGTGAGGGTGGTCTTGCCGCCGCCGGACCGGCCCACGAGGCCGATCTTCGACCCGGCCGGCACATCCAGGTCGAGGCCCTCGAACAGCGGCCGGCCACCGGCGTGGGCGAAGGTCACCCGCTCGAAGCGGACATCGGCGGGAGCGGGCAGCAGCGGCTCCGGCGACGGCGGATCGAGCACGGTCGGCGGCGTCAGCAGCAGCTCGGTGAACTGCGCGGCCTCCGTCATCGAGCTCTCCAGCCGACGGTAGATCTGGTTGAACTCGAACATGATCCGCGTCGCGTTGGTGTAGTACGTGAACGCGACCACGATCGCCTCCACGCCCGCCGCGCCCCCGCCGAGCGTGACGGCCAGCAGCAGGCCCAGCGCGTTGGTCAGCACCGACATCGGCGCGACCAGCGTGTCGATGCGCAGATTGCCGTAGTCCCATGACCGCAGCGTGAGCCGGCGCGAGGCCGCGACGCGGGAGCGGTGCTCGGCGGCCTCGCGCTCCTCGGCGGCGAACGCCCGCACCGTGTCCATGTTCATCAGACTGTCGGCGACGTGGCCCGAGACCCGGGCGATCGCCTCCTCCCGCTCGTCGACCAGAGCCTGGCGGCGCCGGATGAGGGGCACCACGCACAGCGCGGTCACCGCGATCATCGTCAGGAGCCCGACGACGAGCAGCGGTTCGTAGCGCCACAGCACCACCGCCCCGAACACCAGCGGCACGAAACTGCCCACGATCTGGAACGTCAGCGTGTCGACGAACTGCTCGAAACGGGAGGCGAAGCTCAGGACCCGCTTGGTCAGCGATCCGGCGAAGTTGTCGTGGAAGAACGCCGCGTCCTTGGCGAACAGCTCGTCCATCCCGATCACGTACAGGTGCTCGATGCCCAGGGCGTCGAGGCGGTTCAGGCAGTGCAGCGCGATGCGCCACAGGGTCTCGGCGAGCAGCAGGACACCGACGAAGCCGAGGACGTACGGCAGTGTCGAGTCGAGGGTGACCTCCGTGTCACCCGCGATGTCCCCGACGAGTTTGGCGACGATCAGCGGCGCGATGTAGTTGATTCCGATGTTGCCCAACGCCGAGAGCAGCATCGCGGGTAACGTCAGCCACCGAAGGCGGGCCAACTCCCGTCCGTAGTAACGAAGTGCGAGAAGTACCGAGCGTTTGCCCGGCAGGACCCGGCGTGATTCAGGCGTTCCCATCCCACCCCTGTGCTGTTCTGCGGCAGCCCGCCTCGCGCGACCGGAGGGCAGGGGCAACGCCGCGATTGTTACGTGTGGTAGCGATCCGAGTACGCAGTGTCCCGCGACGGTGGCCGGGACGTCCAAGCGTTTTCCGGTCCGGCCTCCCAGGTCGGTGGCGCTTGGGAGCAGGGCACAGCAGGCCCTGTGGCCTCTCTCTTCCGTGATGTCCCGCGGGTTCCTACCATTCCGGACGCGTAGCCGCGCTCTGCCTGGGAACCAGCAGCGATGGAAGCACCAGGACAAGTCACCGCGGCCGACGGCAGACGGGCCGGAGAAGGTGTGATGGCGACGGAATCGCGGGGAGGCGGCAAACCGCCTTCCGGAGAGATACAGGACTGCGAGGTCAGGTTTGACGGAGGATTCGGTGATGTGACAAGAGCCCGCCTCAGCGCGGAGAAGTATCTGACCACGCTCGAACGGTCAGCACCGCCGGAGACTCCCGAGTACCGGGACGACATCGTGCTGGTGGTCACCGAGCTGGCCGCCAACGCGATCCAGTACGCCCCGGGGCCGTTCGGGCTGACCATGCGCAGGGCGTTCGACGGCGTGCACGTGACGCTCAGCGACACGAACACCACCCCGCCGGCGCCGCGCCCCTTCCACCCCGGCGACGGCAGCGGCGGCGGCATCGGCTGGTATCTGATCCATACACTGTGCGACCAGGTCAGCGTGGTGGTGCGGGAGGACGGCAAGGACGTGCACGCGTTCCTGCCCTGGTGAAGTAGCCCGCCGGCCCGCCCGACGAGCGGGACTCGGGCCGGAGCGGGCGCTGGGCACTGAGGCCCGATCGGGGCGCTCAGGCCAGCGGCACCAGCACGGTGACCGTCTTGCCGCCCGCGCGGCGGCGCTCGATGTGGATCTCGCGGGACAGACGGATGATCAGAGGCCATCCGTAGCCGCTGCCCTCATGCGTGTGGGGGAGCGTGCCGGGCCCGTAGGCGGCGGAGGGGACGGCCTCGCTGTAGTCGTGCACGCTCAGTCTCACTCCCTCGGGCAGCAGGGCCACCTCGAACCCCGCGAGGCCGCCGCCGTGCCGGATGGCGTTGGTGACCACCTCCGACACGACGAGCAGGAGATCCATGACGGCTCGCTCACCCGTCGGGCCGGACGGGACACGCCGGTGCTTCTCCACGACCGACCGCACATAGCTCCGTGCCGCCGCCGCGCTGGTGATCGGGACCGACCGGGGACGCGTCGTCCGGCTGTCCCCGGCCGGACGACGCTCCATCGGCTTCACGGTCGCTCGTTCGCGGCCCGCGGAATGCTCATCACTCCCTGAGCATGGCAGGCTCGCGCCAAGGGGATTGCGGCTTCCGTCACTTCACCATTCCTCGCACGCTGTCGTCTCCGCTCCTCGTCGTCCGTCCCCGGGTCCATGGAGCTCCGTCTACCCGGGCACGGCCGAATCATGGGGCGGAGCGAGGTAGCGGGCCGCGACGGGGTCGTGCGCGGCCGCGAGCAGGCGGCGGGCCGCTTCCAGGGCCCGCCCCACCTCGCGTGTTCCGGTCGACACGCACAGCGTGTAGGCCAGGTCCTGCGCGCGCAGGACGCGCCGGCCCGTGCCGTCGTCGCTGCCCTCCATGTCCCCGCCGCCCGGGTGGGACATGAGCGTCTCGTACTCCTCGACGAGCCTGCGCAGCATCGTCGGATGGGGCATCAGCATGTGTCTGCGCTCCTGGATGAGGTGATCTCCTGAATGCCGGGACTCGGACCAGTCCCCGTCATACGGTTCCCGCGTCATAGGGGTCCCGCGTCACACGGTCGTCCGGCCGCTGCCGCCCTCGTCGCAGCAGTGCTCCGGCCGCGACCCCTGGTCGAGTGCCTCGTCCCGGATCCGGGCGCAGCACCGGCTGATGAGGCGGGAGACATGCATCTGGGAGATGCCCAGTTGATCGGCGATACGGCTCTGTGTCATGTCCTCGAAGAAGCGCATGTACAGGATGGCGCGCTCACGCTCGGGCAGGCGCCGCAGTCCCTCCTTCGCCGCCTCCCGGTCGATGACGACGTCGTACGCCTCGTCGCAGCCGCCGATCGTGTCGGCGAGGCTGAACCCGTCGTCGCTCGAGGACATCTCGGCGTCGAGGGACAGGGTGCTGAAGCTCTCCAGAGCCTCCAACCCCGTGTTGACCTCCTCCTCGGTGAGCCCCGTGTGGGCGGCGATCTCGGCGACCGAGGGGTTGGCGCCGGCCGCGCTCTCGGCGAGGTCGCGCCGCGCGATCCGAACCTTGTTGCGCAGCTCCTGGACGCGCCGGGGGACCCTGAGGGCCCACATCCGGTCGCGGAAGTGCCGCTTGATCTCGCCGGTGATGGTCGGCACGGCGTAGCTCTCGAAGGCTCCGCGTCCGGGCTCGTAGCGGTCGATCGCCTTCACCAGTCCGAGGGCCGCGACCTGACGCAGATCCTCCAGCGACTCACCACGGTTGCGGAATCGCCCGGCGATGCGGTGGGCCATGGGCAGCCACACCTTGGTCAGTTCGTCGCGGATCAGGTCTCGCTCGGGCCCTTCGGGCAGAGTGGCGAGCCGGGCGAAGTCGGCCGCGGTGTCGGGGGCGTCGTTGTGGACGCGTCCACCGGACACGCGGGGACGGGTGGATGGGGCGGAACCTTGTGCGGACGTCTCAACCAGCATGCGGAACAGCTCCTGAACGGCGTTCTGCGGGAATCTCCGTGGGAAACGGTGCGTGGTGTTCGGGGCGCGAAAGCCCTGGAGTGGTCACATCTGTCGCACCGGGGCGCCTCTGGTCCGAAGCACGAAATCCCGCATGCCCCGCAACTCCCCACGCAAACGAGCGAGGGGGCACGCGCGGACGGCGTGTCCGGATCGGATCCCGCCAAGGGGCGGGTTCACGCCGGAACTCACCTCCACGCCGTGATCGCGGCGAGGGAAGCCCAGAGGAGGACAGGCCGAGGGAAGAAGTCGAGGGGAGAAGTCGAGAAGTCGGCACGCGGGCGGGAGAGGTGGAGGAGAGAAGTTGCGGGAAGGGGCATGAGACGCGCGAGTTCGGGCACGCGGGGATGGACAACTGGTTCCTGAGATGGGGAGGGCGGCATGGCAGCCGTGACGGTGGCGCAGGCAACGGCCACGGCACAGGAGACGGTCACGACGGACGGGGCGGCGCTGCCGCTCATCGAGGATCCGACGAGGGTGAGCCCGCAGGACGCACGCGAGTTGTCGCGTCAGTTCTTCGACCGACTGGTCATGCTGCAAGAGGGCACCGAGGCGTACCAGTACGTGCGCAACACGCTGATCGAGATGAACCTGTCGCTGGTGCGGTACGCGGCGTCGCGCTTCCGTGCCCGTGGGGACTCGCTGGAGGACATCGTCCAGGTCGGAACCATCGGGCTGATCAAGGCCATCGACCGTTTCGAGGTGTCCCGGGAGGTCGAGTTCACGACCTTCGCCGTCCCGTACATCGTCGGTGAGATCAAGCGTTTCTTCCGTGACACGAGCTGGGCGGTCCATGTGCCGCGCCGGCTTCAGGAGGCGCGTGCGGAGCTGGCCAAGGCGACGGAGGAACTCAGTTCCCGGCTGGGCCGCACGCCGACCACGCGTGAGCTCTCCCAGCTGATGTCCCTGTCGGAGGAAGAGGTCATCGAGGCCCGCAAGGCCGCCAACTGCTACCAGTCCGCCTCCCTCGACGCGGCCGTCACGCCCGATTCCGAGAACAGCGAGTCCGTGCTTGCCGCGTTCCTCGGTGAGGAGGATCCCTCGCTGGAACTCGTCGAGGACTTCCACTCGTTGGCACCCCTGATCGCCGAACTGGGCGACCGCGAGCGCCGGATCATCCATCTGCGCTTCGTCGAGGAACTCACCCAGGCGCAGATCGCCGACCGGATCGGCGTCTCCCAGATGCACGTCTCGCGCCTCATCAGCCGCATCATCAAGCAACTGCGCGTCGGACTGCTGGAGCCGGGGGTGGCCTGACGGCCACCTGCCGCCTGTCGCCTCGCGCCAGCGGCGCAGACAGCCTGAACGGGGTCGGCCCGCCCGTTGGCCCGCAGGCGGGCCGGCGGCGCGGAAGCCTGCTGTAACCGGGGGGTCGCCTGACGGCTCGCGCGAAGGGCACAGGCCCGGCTGCGGTCGGCACGGTCCCGTATGGAGTCGACGCATGTGGGCCGCGGCCACATAGTTGCGGCCCGTCGGCCCGCCACCGGGTCTGTCGACCGCCCGTCGGCCTGGCGCACCGGGTCTGTCGGCCGCCCGTCGGCCTGGCGGCGCGGCCGTGCGAGTCCCGTCGCCTCCCCGTGCGGGCACATCCGCTCGGCGGTAGGCGCGCCGATCTGTCCGCTTACTGGGCCCACCCGCTCGGTCGTTGGCGTCCTGGCCTCGTCAAGTCCTGGCAGGTCCGCCCGCACGGGGCGAGCTTCGGCCTGTCCGAGTGCCGGCGTGTGGGGGTGTCGGTCTGTTCCGCGTCCGGGGGTTGTCGGGTCGTGGCCCTTGGGCGTGGGCTGTCTGAGGCCAGGTTGTCCACGGGTTGGCTCGTCCTCGTGCCGATCTGTGTGCGTGCTGCCTTGTTGGCGTCCGGGCTGGTCGGGCCATGGTCGGTTCGCCTGGTCTGGCCGAGCCCGCTTCTTCTCGTGTTGACCTGAGCACGGGCCAAGCCCCGTCCGCGCGTCCGGGGGTTGTCAGGTCGCGGCCCTTGGGCGTGGGCTGTCTGAGGCCAGGTTGTCCACGGGTTGGCTCGCCCTCCCCGTGCCGACCTGTCTGCGTGCCGCCCCGTTCGCGTCCCGACCGGGTCAAGTCCTGGCTCGTCTGCCCGCACTGGCCGAGAACCGACCTGTTCGTGTTCTGTCCTGTGGGTGTGCCGGCCCCTCCACATCGCGCTCTGTCTGAGTCCCGGCCTCGCCGAGTTTCTGCCCGCCTAGCCAGGCCCCGCGTGTCCCCGCCTGTCCGGCCCCGGCCTTGCTGCGCGCCGCCCCGTCCGTGTCCCGGCCCTGTCGCGTCGCGGCCTGTTGAAGTCCTGCCCCGTCCCAGTCCCGACCGGTCCGTGTCCCGGCTGTCCGGTGCCGGCCCCACCGCCCGGCTTCCCCCCCGACCCTGCCCCCTCCAGTCCTGCCAGCTCCTCCAGGCCCCCCGCATCAGGCCCTGTCCGCATCAAGCCCTCTCCACATCGACCGGACGCCCGCGCTCCGCCGCAACCGACAGCGGGATCACCGCGGTGACGCGCTTGCCGCCGGACGGGAGGTCTGTTACTTGGACGGTGCGGGAGAGCCTGCAGACGATCGGCCAGCCGCGGCCGCCGCAGCGGTGGCGGCCGTGGGGGTCGAGCGGGGGCAGAGTGATCGGTCGTCGTCGCTCACGGTCGCTGACGGACAGGTACAGGTTCTGGTCGACGACCTCGACGTCGAAGCCGGTGACGCCGCCGCCGTGCAGGATCGCGTTGGTCGTCAGTTCCGATGCCACCAGCAGCGCGTCCGACAGCGTGTCCGGCGCGCAGGCGGTGCCCCGGGCGCACGACTGTTCGGACAGAACCCGCCGCACGGCTCCGCGTGCCTCGGCCGGACTCCGCGGCCCGGGGCGCGGACGGCCCGCGCCCGCCGGGGGCCTGGTGGTGCCGGTCCGGTACTTCTCACTCATCCTTTCGCTCCCTGACTCACAGAGGCGAGGAGGCGGAGAACCCGCGCAGGGCCCGAGCCCCTTTCTCCTCCACATCGGGTGATGTTTCTCTCTAGTCGCGTCACCGGATGACCGACCGCCAAACCGTTCTCCGGGGCCCGTGCGCGCAAAAGCAGCCAGAAGTGTGACGCAAGCCGTTCCCTCGCACGGGCCTTGTGTGCTGGGGGGATTCGGGGGTAGGCGGGCGGACGCATCGACGACCGTCACCGGTCAGTGCGGTACGCGATGCATCAAAACCGTTCGTCGGGGCACCCGTCCCGGTCGTCAACGCCTGTGGGAGGTACTTGTGTCCGTTGCCCAGAATCCCCTGTCGATCAAGGTGGAAGTGCCCCGGGAAGACGCCGTGTTGCTCACGGTCGAGGGTGACCTGGACATGGACACGGCCACCGAGTTGCAGCATCACCTCGCCAACCAGCTCCACCACGGCCGACGGCACTTCCTGCTCGACATCGCCGGCGTTCCCTTCATGGACTCGTCCGGCATGAACATCGTCCTGCGGGCCTATCAGGAGGTGCGGGAGATTCCGGGGGGTGTGTACGTCATCTCTCCGACGCCGGCCGTCCGCCGGATCATGGATCTCACCGGTGTCAGCATCACCGTCCCGATCGTGGGGAGCGCCGAGGAGGCGCTCGCCACCGCGGACTCCAGGCCGGACTCCCCGCCGGACGCGGAACCGCACGCCGGACCGGAATCCGAGCCGGGCCCGCCTCCCTCGCCCTCGCCGGAGCGGTGAAGTCCGCTTCGAAGACCGCTCGGAAGACCGCTTCCCGGAGCGGCAGTTCAACGATCGCGCGCCGCATCCACAGCATCAACAGTTGCTGTTTGACAACTATGGCCATGAGGCAACAGAGTGAGCGGGTCAAGCGCGGGAGGGGTGTGGAACGTGCCGGTCAGCAACGAGGACGGCCCACGTTGCCGGGCCTCACGCGCTTCTGGCGTCGGAGGCTTCGTCACCCTCGTGGATCTCCGCGGAAGCCGCCGCGCAGAACGCCTCCAGGCCCTCCAGCAGAGCGGTGCGCTGCGTGACGGGCATCTGCTCCAGCACGGACTGCAGCGCGGCCTCGCGCCGCGCGCGCAGCTCCGCCAGAAAGGTCCGTCCGCGGCGGCTCAGGTGCAGGCGCAGTTCCCGGCGGCTGGAGGCGCTGGGTGCCCGCTCGACGAAGCCCACCGCCTGGAGGCGGTCGCAGAGCCGACTGGTCGAGGGCGGCGTGGAGCCGAGGGCCTCGGCCAGCATGCGCAGGTTGATGCCGGCGCTGTGCTCCAGGATGAACAGCACGCGGATCTGGGAGGCGGACACCGGTGCCGTCGAAGCCCGGCTCCACAGGACCTCCAGCAACTCGGCGGCCTCGGAGGTCACACGCGCCACCTCGTCCGGCCGCGGATGCGAGTGGGAGGAAGTCACGGTCCCACTCTTCCAGGCTTCCCGGACACTGTCAGCCCACCGCTTCGGGCAATAGGTACAGAGCACTAGATACGGACAAGAAGGACCGATGGGCGGCGTCCGCGGAACCGCGGGTCCAGCGCCGGCACCGTGACAAGATTGGCGTATCCGACATCGTGAACAGATTCGTGGCAGCCGAGCGGGCACTTCGCTCAGCCGCCCCGCACCAACTGGTGGACGCGGTCCGCGAAGTACTGTGCGACGAGTACGCGGCGACGACCGTTCAGCTCTTCCTGGCCGACTACGGCCTCGCCACGCTCCGGCCCGTCCCCGCCGGCCACGGCACCGGCAGGAGCCGGCCCGGCCACCCGGCGCCCAGCCTGCCCGACCCGATGCCGGCGCACGGCAGCCCGGCCGGACGTGCCTTCGGGTCCCAGGAACCCTTCGTCGAGAAGCTGACCGACGGCCGGGTGCGCCTGCACCTGCCGGTGACCGTACGCGGCGACCGGCTCGGCGTGCTGGCCGTCACGATGCCCTCCGCCGACCGGGCCGAGGAGTGCCTGGACGAACTGGCCGACGTGGCACAGGTGCTGGGGCACGAGGTGATCGTCGCCGACCGGGACACCGACCTGTACCTGCGGGCCCGCCGTACCGACCGCCTCACCCTGGCCGCGGAGATGCAGTGGCAACTCCTGCCGGGCCGCTCCTGCAGCCGTGCCGAGTACGCGCTCGGCGCCCAGCTCGAACCCGCCTACGCGATCTTCGGCGACAACTTCGACTGGTCCGCGGACGCCGACCGTCTGATGCTCTACATCACCAACGGCATGGGCGAGGGCATCGAGGCGTCCCTCCTGACCAACCTGGGCATCAACGCGCTGCGCAACGCACGGCGCGCGGGTCTGTCCATCGCGGACCAGGCCGCCCTCGCCGACCAGGCCGTCTACGCCCAGCACCGGGGAGACGCCCACCTGGCCGTGCTGCTGCTCGACCTCGACCTGCGCACGGGCCGGCTCCAGGTCGTCGACGCCGGCTCCCCGCAGATGCTGCGGCTGCGCGGCCGTACCGTCACCGCCTTCGAGTTCGACGCGCAGCTTCCCCTGGGCATGTTCGAGGAGACGGACTACGTCGCCCAGGTACTCGACGTCGACCTCGAACCCGGCGACCGGCTCGTCTTCGCCAGCGACGGGGTGTACGCCGTCGCCGCGCCCGGCGGCGAGCGGTACGGGGAGCGCGCACTCGCCCGCGCCATCGTGTCCACCAGCCTGCTGCCCGCGGCCGAGGTCCCCCGTGCCGTCCTGCGGGAACTGGCCGGTCACCGCGGCACGCCCGTACCCGACGACGACGCCCTCGTGGTCTGCCTCGACTGGTTCGGGCCGCGGCGGGCGACCTGACCGAACCGTCCGGCGCTCCCCGTAGGGTCGGGGCGGCGCACACCGTATGAGGAGGGAAGTACGTGCCGGAGCAGCAAACGGCAGAAGAGCACACCAACCCGGCGGAGGAGGTCGGGATCTTCCTGCGGCAGCGCCGGGAGCAGATCGCCCAGCGCTGGGCCGACGCGGCGCTGTTCCGCACCGTGTTCACCGTGTCCCGGGACGAGGCGGTGGAAGCCGGCCGGGCCGTGGTGGAGGCGCTGGCCGCGGTGGCCGCCGCCGGACGCCTGGAGGACGCGGAGGCGGACGGTTTCGCGGTCGTCCGCGAGCAGTTGGCGCGTACGGCCCACTCCCGGGCGCGCGCCGGCGCCACCATCGCGCAGATCTCGGCCGAGATGGACGCGCTGCGGCCGGCCGTCAACGACCTTCTGCTCGACGAGCTCTCCGAGGCACCCGCCGAGCACCTGCGGGAGTGCACCACGGGGCTGACCGTGCTGATGGGCACACTGCGCCTGGTCATGATGGAGACGGCGATGAGCGCCGGGCAGGAACTCATCAACCGTCAGCGGCTCGAACTGCTCGAAATCGCCACCCCCGTGATCAAGTTGTGGGAGGGCATCGTCGCCGTACCGCTGATCGGCACCCTCGACAGCGCCCGCAGTCAGGTGGTGATGGAGACCCTCCTGGACGCCGTCGTCGAGCAGCACGCCCGCATCGCGATCCTGGACATCACCGGAGTCCCGACGGTCGACTCCCTGGTGGCGCAGCACCTGATGAAGACCGTGGCGGCGGCGCGGCTGATGGGCGCGGAGTGCATAGTCTCCGGGATCCGGCCTGCCATCGCGCAGACCATCGTCCACCTCGGCATCGACCTCAGCTCGGTGCTCACCCGCGCCAGCCTCGCGGACGCCCTGGCCTACGCTCTTCAGCAGCAGGGCGCCCACATCGTCGCGAACCCCTCCTCGGCTGCGGAGCCCCGGTGACCAGCGCCTCCACCTTCCCTTACGAAGGGCACGTCCCCGTCCTCAGGCTCGGCGGGGTCCTTCTGGTCACCCTCCAGGGCGACCTGTACGACAGCACGGCGGAGCAGCTCCGGCAGGACATCGGCGAGACCGTCTCCGACAGCGCGGTCAGCGGCGTGGTCATCGACCTCTCCGGTGTCGAGATCGTCGACTCGTTCATGGGCCGCGTCCTCAGCGACGTCGCGGCCATGACCCGCCTGCTGGCGGCGCAGACCGTGGTCGCGGGGATGCGCCCGGCGGTGGCCATCACCCTGGTGGAACTCGGCCTGACCCTGCCGGGCCTGCGCACCGCCCTCACCACCGAGGACGCCCTGCACCTGCTCGGGGCCGAGGTGTCGGTCCTGCCCCGCGCCGGGCGTGCCCGCCGGGAGCGCCCGTGACCCACAGCACAGGCAGCGTCTCCGCCTGCCTGCCGATCCACTCGGACCTCGATCTGGTGCGGGTGCGACAGCATGTACGGGAGATGACCGCCCGACTCGGGTTCGGTCTGGTGGAGCAGACCAAACTCGTCACCGCGGCCAGCGAGCTGGCCCGCAACGCCCTCGTCCACGGCGGCGGGGGACAGATGGAGTGCACCGCGGTGACCAGTGGCGGGATGAAGGGACTGCGTCTCGTCTTCAGCGACCAGGGCCCCGGCATCGCGGACCTGGATCTGGCCCTCAGCGACGGCTACACGTCCGGTGAGGGACTGGGGATGGGCCTGGGCGGCGCCCGGCGCCTGGTCCACGATTTCTCCGTCGACAGCCACCGGGGCAGCGGCACCACCGTTACGGTGACGTCATGGATCTCCCGGCCGCCCGGTCCGCGCGAGGCATTCTGATGCCGCGCGTCTGGGAGGTGCCGGTGCACGACTCGACCCGGGTCCGTGACGTCCGTGTGGCGGCCGGGGCCGCGGCCCGCCATGCCGGGCTGGCCGAGGACCGGGTCGCCGCCGCCGAGCTCGTGGCCACCGAACTCGCCACCAATCTGCTGAAGCACGCCGGTGGCGGGCGGATCCTCCTCGACCTGGTCGGCCCACCGGTTCCGGCCTACGGCGACGAGCGGGTCTCCAGGGTGCAGATCATGGCCGTCGACCACGGGCCCGGCATGCACGACCCCGCCGCGGCGCTGCGCGACGGCTACTCGACCACCGCCTCCCTCGGTGCCGGCCTCGGCACCTGCCTGCGCACGGCCGACGACTTCGGCCTGCACAGCACACCCGGGCGGGGCACGATCGTCATGGCCAGGATCGCCTCCCGCCCGCACCGCGGCAGCGACGGCCCGCATCCCGTCCCGCTCCCGGCGTGGTCGGGCGGAGTCAACATCCCCCTCGCGGGCGGGGAGTTCTCCGGCGACGCCTGGGTGTGCGTGCGGACGGCCGACCGCGTGACGCTGATGCTGGCCGACGGCCTCGGCCACGGCCCTCTCGCGTCCCGTGCCTCCTCCGCGGCGGTGGAGGAACTGCGCCGCACCCCCCACCTGCCCCCGGCGGACCTGCTGCGGCGGCTGAACAGCGCCCTGCGCGACACCAGGGGAGCGGCTGTCGCCGTTGCCCAACTCGACCTCCAGGTAGGGCAGTTGTCCTTCGCGGGGGTCGGTAACGTGGGCGCCCGCCTGCGCCGCGGCGACAGCTGGCAGGGGCTCGTCTCGCGCCCCGGCATCGTCGGCACACACCTTCCCACCCACCTGCCGCAGCACCAGGAAACCTGGTCGGACGACTGTCTCCTGGTCCTGCACAGCGACGGCCTGCCGAGCCGCTGGAGTCCCGGCCCGGCCGCCCGGGCCCCGTCGTCCCTCGACCCCGCCGTGATCGCCGCGACGATCGTGCGGGACGCCAGCAGCCCCGCCCGGCCGGTACGTGATGACACCGCCGTCGCCGTCCTGAGCCCCTTGCCCCCGGACGGCCCCTCATGACCCGCACCTGGTACGTCCGCACCATCACCGACGCCGCGCAGGCCCGCATCGCCACGGCGCGGCTGGCCGCCGCGTGCGGAGTACCTCCCGTCGAGCGCACACGCCTGGCGGCCGCGCTCACCGCACAGCTGCGGCAGTGCCTCACCAAGGGCGGTGACTGGCGGGTCGGCGTCGCGGCGACCGTGTCGTCCGCCGGGGGCGACTTCAGCGTCGAGGTGGCTCCGGTGAAGCGCCGCCCGGACGACCGGCGGCCACCGTGGCGGGCGTCGGCCCCCTGCACCGACGACGTGGACGTCTCCGCCGCCGAGCCCGCCGCCGACGACCCGGCGACGCTGGCCGAGGCCCTCTTCGGCGCCGACGAGGACGCCGCCCTGCTGCTGGAGCGGCTCGACGAGCAGGAGGGACTGGTCGCGTTCCACCGCGAGGAACTCCACCAGACCAACCAGGGCGTACTGGCGCTCCACGCCGAACTGGACGCCGCCGGCCGCGCCCAGCGCGAGCTCTTCGACGCCGAGCAGCAGGCCCGCAAGGAGGCGGAGAACGCCCGCGGCCGGCTGACCTTCCTGGCCGACGCCAGCGCCGCGCTGACCGCCTCCCTCAACCACGAGGCCATCGTGCGACTGCTGCCCGCCCTGCTGGTGCCGCGGTACGCGCGCACCGTCGACGTCTGGCTGTTCGACGACGTGAACGACGCGCTGCGCGGCGGCCCGCACCCGGCCGCCGCCGTCCTCGCGGCCCGCCGCGGCCGGCCGCAGTACGCCGCCGACCACCCCGGCGGCCTGCCCGGGGTCGACGACCAGCCGCCCTCGGCCATCGACCCCGGCCGGCCCCTCCTCTGCATCCCCCTGCTCACCCGCCGGTCATCGCAGGGCGTCCTCACCCTGTCGCCGCCCGACGAGCGCTGGGACGCGGACGACGCCGTCATGCTGATCGAGCTGGCCAGACGGGCCAGCATCGCCCTGGACAACGCCAGACGCTTCGAGCGCAACCGGGACATCGCCGAGACCCTGCAACGCGCCCTGCTCACCGACCTGCCCACGACACCGGGCCTGACCCTGGCCGCGCGCTACCTTCCGGCCACCCGGGGCCTGAACATCGGCGGGGACTGGTACGACGCCTTCCGCCAGCCCGACGGCAGCCTCATCACCGTCATCGGAGACGTCACCGGGCACGGGCTGCACGCCGCGGTGATGATGAGCCAACTGCGCACCGCCCTGCGCGCCTACGCCGTCGACGGCAGCAGCCCCGGTGAACTCCTGACGCGACTGCACCTGTTCCTGCACCGTCTGCGTCTCGACCTCTACGCCACCGCCGTCATCGCGCGCTTCCACCCGGACGACCCCACCCTCACCTGGGCCGCCGCCGGTCATCCGCCACCGGTGCTGCGCACCCCCGACGGGGAGGTGCACACGCTCGACGCCAAGCCCGGCGCCATGCTCGGCATCCCGCTGAAACAGGAGATCCGCGACCACACGGTGCCGCTCCCGCCGGGCTCGACGCTGGCCCTCTACACCGACGGGCTGGTGGAACGCCGCGCGCAGGGGATCGACCCCGGTATCCGGCGCCTCGCCGAGGAACTGGGCGGCTTCCGCCCTGCCGAACTCGCCGAAGAACTGGAAGCGTCGGCCGACCGGCTCCTGCATCCCCTGCTGCACGACTCCGAACACGACGACGACGTATGCCTGTTGCTGTGCCATGTGCACGAGGGGGCGCGGGATCAGCGACCCTTGTGAAAGGCGTGCAGCAGCTGTTCCAGCCGCGCGCGCTGGGTGGGAGGTACGTCGTCGATGGCGGCGGCCAGCTGCACGGCCAGCCGCTCGGTGACGTCCGCCAGCAGCCGCTGCCCCTCGACCGTGATCTCCAGATGCACCTCGCGCCGGTCGCCGGGCTGCACACACCGCCGGAGCAGCCCGCCGGCTTCGAGCCGGTCACAGAGACGGCTGGCGGTGGGCAGCCCGATGCCCAGATGCTCGGCCAGAGCGCTGACGTTGAGCGCGGGCCGGCGGCGGACGGCCCGCAAGGCGCGTATCTGGCGCGGCGGCAGGCGCGGACGGACGTCCTCGACGGCCGCCAACCAGTGCGCCACCAGGTTCTCCACGGCCTCGACGAGCTGCCGGCCGACGACGTCCGAGGGGAACTCGGGATCCGTTTCGCGGCACATGGCCCGACACTTCTCTCTCGGTCGACTCCGGCCTGGGCCCCATCAGTGCAAGGGCCTACCCGAAGCGACGGAGACTACACAGCCGACATCCGTGCCCGGGTCACTGCCGTGTCATCCCCAGATCGCCCCGGGTCACTTCAGAATCGCTTCCCAGGTGTCGACGGCGTAGTGGACCGTCATGCCGTGCCGGGCGTACAGGGCGGGAGCCCCCGTGGCGTTCGCGGTGTCCACGCCGAGCCCCACCGTGTCCCGGCCGCGCGCGGCGAAGGCCGCGAACGCGTGCCGCAGCAGGAGACCGCCGAGGCCCAGTCCTCGCCCCTCACGTATCACCCCGATGCTCCGGATCCACCCCATTGCCTCACGATCGTCGCGGGCGAGCAGGAAGCCGACGTCCCCCAGCTCCGCCGTACTGGCGATCCACACCAGCGACCAGTCGAGCGTGTCCGCGTCGACGTCGTGCAGCCACTGGTCGTAGCCACGGGGCTGGAAGTCGAAGTGCTGGGCGAAGCTGGACTGGTGCAGCGCGTGGACGCGCGCACGGTCCGCCTCCTCGGCGCACGACCGCAGCCGTATGCCGGGCAAAACCGTCGGCGCGAGGTCCACGGCGGCATCCAGCGGCCGTTGCAGCACGTGGTAGCGCCGTACGATTGACCAGCCCCGCTCCTCGATCAGCCTCGTGTCGAGCGTGGGCTCGGTGTTGAGGTGCAGATGCACCACCGCCCTGGACGCACCGTTCCCGCGGGCCTTGTCCAGGGCCCGGGTCTCGATCGCGTCGAGAACGAGCTCTCCGGCCCGCTGGTGCTCGGGCAGCACATAGTGGTCGACGTCGACGCGCTCACCCCCGGACTCGTCCCACAACAGGCCGTACGCCACGAGCCGTTCGCCGTCGAAGGCCAGCCACGAGTCGCGGTCCAGGGCGATGTCGGGCCGCTTCAGATCGGCCTCGACGATGTGCAGATCGGTCTCCGGCCGACCGATCTCGATGCGGTCGACCTCGTTGAGCAGTTCGGTGATGGCGGCCGCGTCGGTCAGGCCGGCAGGACGAAGGGCGTAGGGCATGGGCTCAGGGTCCGGGGGAGAGGCGGACGGCCGCAACGGATTTTCGCGACCGCCCCGCCCTCAGCAGGTCGCGGAAGCGGGCAGATGGCCGCACTCGTTGTCGGTGCAGCCGTGGTCGCTGACGGCCCGGCGGCGTACGGCGCGGTCATGATGCGGGCGGGACCCTGAGACTTCTCCGGCACCGCCGCTACGACCAGGACATCCCGACCCGCGAAAGAGGGCTCCCGTGCGCCACCGTTCGCCCACCCTGCCGGCCGCCCAAGGCGCCGCCTTGGTGGCGCTGACGTCGCTCACCGCCGAGGCCGCGCCCCATTCCGGTGGCAGCCACGGGGCCCGCGCATTCGAAGGCCACGTTGATCCGCCCTCACTTCGCGGTCGGGCCGGACCGGAGGCAACCGGGCGTGCCGCAGGCTCGTCCTTGGGATCATGGTCACCGCAAGCATTCCAGGACCCCTCGCGGCCTCAGTGCGCCAGCTGCTCGACTTCGCGTGGACACAGACCCGGTCCTGCGCCTTCGCCATCGCCCTGATGTCCGGTGTGGCGGCGTCCACCCTGCTGCCCGGCCTGCCCGTGGCCCGCTACGACCTGCTCGTCGTCTACGGGGTGCTGCTGACGCTGCTGTTCTGGATGCGCGGCTGGGAGAACGGGCGGGACGTCGCCGTCATCGCCGTCTGCCACGTCATCGGCCTGGCCTTCGAGCTGGTGAAGGTCTCCCTCGGCTCGTGGAGCTATCCGGAGCCCGCCGTACTGAAGTTCGCGGGCGTCCCGCTGTACGGGGGGTTCCTCTACGCCGCTGTCGGCAGCTACGTCTGCCGGGCGTGGCGTCTCTTCGACCTGGAGCTGGTCCGGTACCGCCCGCGGTCGACGGCCGTGGTCGCCGCGGCCATCTACGTGAACTTCTTCAGCCACCACTGGCTCCCCGACGCACGCCGGCTCCTGGCGGTACTGCTCCTCGCGGTCACCGCGGGCACGTCCGTGCGCTTCACGGTGCGCGGTGTGCGCCGACGGATGCCCCTCGCGCTGTCGTTCGTCCTGATCGGCTTCTTCCTCTGGGTCGCGGAGAACCTCGCCACCTACGTGGGCGCCTGGCGCTACCCCTACCAACTCGACGGCTGGGAGCCCGTGGGGGTGGAGAAGTTCGGTGCCTGGTCCCTGCTGATCAGCGTCACCTTCGTCCTGGCGGCCGTCGCACGGTCGCGCCGCACCGGGACCGAGTGAGGGCGGGGGCCGAGCCCCCGCCGCTGACTCCTACTCGCTCTTCGGCCCGGCCTGCTGCACGACCTCGAACGACCACAGCGTGGAACCGCTCGCCGCCGGCTTGGGACGCTCGCCGCCGCCCTCGCCACCGCCCTGGTGGGCCGACTTCATCGGGCCCTCCATCCATGCCTGGAAGGACTCCTCGTCACGCCACCGCGTGTACACGAGGTAGGTGTCGGTGCCCTCGACCGGCCGCAGGAGTTCGAACCACTCGAACCCGTCGGAGCCCTCCACGGCGTGCGCACGGGAGGCGAAGCGCTTCTCCAGCGTCTCGCGCTGCTCGGCGGGCACGGTCAGTACATTGATCTTGACTACGCTCATGGTGCTCATCCTGCCGCACGACCGCCGGCACACGCGCAGCGGCTCGTGCGAGGGCGGTCCGGTCCGGCCCGGCTCCGACCCCGGTCACCACCCGGACCGCCCCCGCCCGTGGGTCAGGCCGTGTGCAGGGTCAACCCGTAGCGGCCGAGGATCTCGTTGACGGGCTGGAACCAGGTCTCCCCGCCGCCGGAGCAGTTGCCCCAGCCGCCCGACGTGACCCCCTGCGCCTGGTCACCGCTGATGAAGGAGCCCCCGGAGTCGCCGGGTTCGGCGCAGACGCTGGTCTTCGTCATCTGGTGCACCGCGCCCTGGCTGTAGTTCACGGTCTCGTTCCTCGCCAGCACGGTGCCGCAGTGCCAGTGCGTCGTGGAGCCGGACCGGCAGACGGACGTGCCCACGGGTGCCTCGGCCGAGCCGCGCACGAGGCGGTCCGGGATCGTGCCCCAGCCGAGAACCACCGGCACCGTCCACCAGCCGCTGCCGACGCTCACCCAGGCGTAGTCGTCGCCCGGGAACGAGGAGCCCTGGAACGTTCCGACGTGGGTGCCGTCCCAGCCCCGGACAGCGGCCCCCTGACCGCCGCAGTGCCCGGCGGTGATGAAGCCGCCGCGCACCGAGAAGCCTATGGAGCAGCGGACGTTGCCGGTGTAGTAGGGGTCGCCGCCGACCGTTCCCGCCGCGAAGGTGCGCGGGGCGGCGGCGACCGTCTGCACGCTGACGGGTCCGGCCGCGCGGGCGCGGGAGACGAAGCGGCGGACATCGTTGTCAGCCCGCTTGTCCCGGACGACGTTCACGACGACCGTGTTGGCCGCCGGGTCGACGTGCCAACTGCTCACGCCCGACGGTGCGGGGAGGCGGTCGATGCGCGCCTTGGCCGCGTCGAGTTCCCGGGCGCTGTGCGCGACGGTGCGCACGGCCGCTCCGATGGCCCGGACCTCCCGCACGGTCGAGGGCGGGGCGTCCGACGTCACGGCCACGGTGAGCCGCCCGCTCTCCGCGTCGAACCAGGAGCCGCCATAGGCGGATCCGGCTGCCCTGCGTGCCTTCGGCGTGAGGTCCATGGCGGTGCGTTCCGCCGCCAGCCGCGCCTCGGCCCGCGGTTTCGACAGGCCGAGATCCCGCTGCATCGCCTCCAGAACGCCTGCGGAGGCGGAGGCGGGGTCGGGGTCGGGTCCGGTGGCCGCGGCCGATCCGGTGCCGCCCGCGGTCCAGCTGCCGAACGCGAGGAGTACGGCGAGTCCGGCGTACTTGAGTCTGCTGCGTCTCAAGGGAGTTGCCCTTCGTCGTTCCAACAAGTGGGGTGGAACAACCGCAATCTGAGAGCGCTCTCATTCAGGGTCGGGCAGAGCATAGCCATGACGGCGTGTCAGGTCCATACCAATGCTCAGTCCAGGTTGCCGGTCCGGGCCGCCCGCCACAGGTCGACGCCGCCGTCGGTGGCGTACTTGTCGATCTCGGCCAGTTCCTCGTCGCTGAAGTCGAGGTTCTCCAGCGCGGCGACGTTCTGCTCGAGCTGCTCGGTGCGGGAGGCGCCGATGACCAGCGAGGTCACCCGACGGTCGCGCAGCGCCCAGGCCAGTGCCAGCTGGGCGAGGGTCTGCCCGCGCCGGGCCGCGATGTCGCCCAGGGCGCGCAGCCTGCTCAGCATGTCGTCCGACAGCCAGGTCTCGTCGAAGGACTTGCCCTGTGTGGCGCGCGAGCCGGCGGGGACGCCGTCGAGGTAGCGGCCGGTCAGCAGGCCCTGGGCCAGCGCGGTGAAGCCGATGACCCCGAAACCCTCCTGTTCGGCGGCGTCCAGCAGGCCCTCGTTCTCGATCCAGCGGTTCAGCATGCTGTACGACGGCTGGTGGATGAGCAGCGGAGTGCCCAGCTCCCGGAGAATGGCGACCGCCTCCCGGGAGCGCGCCGCGTCGTACGAGGAGATGCCGACGTACAGGGCCTTGCCCTGTCTGACGGCGGTGTCGAGCGCGCCCATCGTCTCCTCGAGCGGGGTGCCGGCGTCGAGCCGGTGGGAGTAGAAGATGTCGACGTACTCCAGTCCCGTCCGCCGCAGCGACTGGTCGAGCGAGGCCAGCATGTACTTGCGGGAGCCGCCGCCCTGGCCGTAGGGGCCCGGCCACATGTCCCAGCCGGCCTTGGTGGAGACCACCAGTTCGTCCCGGTAGGGCGCTAGGTCCTGCTTCATCAGACGGCCGAAGTTGATCTCGGCGGCGCCGTAGGGCGGGCCGTAGTTGTTGGCGAGGTCGTGGTGGGTGATGCCGAGGTCGAAGGCGCGCAGGGCGATCTCGCGCTGGGCCTCGAAGGGCCGGTCGTCACCGAAGTTGTGCCAGTACCCCAACGACAGCACGGGCAGGTCGAGCCCTGAGCGTCCGCAGCGCCGGTAGCGCATGGTGCCGTTGTAGCGCTCGGGGTCCGCGAGGTGGGTCATCGGGGGGTGCTCCTGTCTTCCCGTCCGGTTCGGACGCTCGGTGTCCGATCCCGGCGTCCGGTGCGTTGGTCCAGCGCATCGTTCCATCCCGTGCGGCGGCGGTGGTCCAGCGACCGCTGACGGCGAACCATGTTTCTTTAAATTAGTAATTAATATTGACAGGGTCTCGGCCTCGCACCACAGTCTGCGCCGTGACGTCGACGGCCCCGCACCGAGCGGCCCGCGTCACTTCCGACAGCAGAAAGGCTGTACGACATGACGCCCTACGCCCGCCGCGGCGTGCACGGCCAGACCGTGGAGGCCCTCGCCCGCCGCATCCTGGGCGGCCGGATCCCCGAGGGAGCCACGCTCGACCTGGTGGCGCTGCAGAGCGAGTTGGACGTCAGTCTCACGGCCCTGCGCGAGTCACTGAAGGTGCTCGCCGCCAAGGGCATGGTCGACGCCCGCCAGAAACGCGGCACCTTCGTCAGAGCCCGCGCAGACTGGAACCTGCTCGACGCCGACGTGCTGCGCTGGCAGTTCGAGGGTGCCGACCTCGCCGTCGACGCGGACCGGAACCTGCTGCGCAACCTCGCCGAGGTGCGCGCCATCGTCGAACCGGCCGCCGTGCGCCTGGCCGCCGAGCGGCGCACCGACGCCGACCTGGCGGCCCTGGGAGCGGCACTGGAGGCGATGGGGGAGCAGGGCGCCGACCCGGGACAGGCCGTGGAGGCCGACCTCGCCTTCCACCGTGCCCTGCTGTCCGCCACCCACAACGAACTCCTCCAGCGCATGGAGATGGTCATCGAACCGGGCCTCGCCCACCGGGACCGCATCGTGCACAGCCATCCGCACAGCGAGGACCCCGTACCGGCCCACCGCGCCGTCCTGGACGCCGTACGCGAGCGGGACCCGCAGGCCGCGGAGGCCGCGATGCGCGCCCTGCTCGCCCAGGCCGGGCGCGACCTGGACCGGATCGACGGTCCCGACGCCCCGAGCTCCGACGACACGAAAGGCACCGGCGGCGAGTGAAGATCACTCGTATCGAAACCTTCCTGGTTCCGCCGCGCTGGCTGTTCTGCCGGGTCGAGACCGACGACGGCGTGGTCGGCTGGGGCGAACCCGTCGTGGAGGGCAGGGCCGAGATCGTCCGGGCCGCAACCTCGCCGGCTACCCCCGGCCGCACCCGTACCGGAGCACGGGCGTGGAGCCCATGCTCGGCCGCGTCTTCGACCTCGCCGACGCGGGCCCCGACGACGCCGCGCGGGTACCGGCGTCCGGCGAGGTCCACTGGCGACTTACGCTCGCCGGGGCCTGCCGCCGCCCCTCGACCCCCGCACAGAAGGAGCACCGTCCGTGGACCTGACCGCCACGCTGGCCACCCACCGCCTGGTCGCGATAGTGCGGGGCGGTGACCCCGACGCCGCCCTGCGCACCGTGCTGGCGCTGGCCGAGGAGGGCGTCGAACTGATCGAGGTCTCACTCGCGGCCCCCGGCGCCCTCTCCGTCATCGAACGCGCCCGGACCGCGTTCGGCCCGGACCGGCCCCTCGGCGCCGGCACCGTCCTGACCGCCGAGGATGCCCGAGCCGCCCACAGCGCCGGAGCCGACTTCGCCGTCACCCCGGGCCTCGGCGACGGCGTCGGCGCGGCGCAGGAGCTGGGCATGCCGGTCCTCGCCGGAGTGATGACCCCCACCGAGATCATCGCCGCCCGAGCACTGGGAGTGGCCGCGCTGAAGGTCTTCCCCGTCGCCGAGGCCGGCGGAGCGGCCTATCTGAAGGCCCTGCGCGGGCCGTTCCCCGACGCGCCGTTCGTCCCGGTGGGCGGAGTCGACGAGGACCTCGCCCGCGCCTGCCTCGCGGCCGGGGCCATCGCGGTCGGCGTCGGCTCCCCCCTCGTCGGCGACGCGGCCGACGGCGGCAGCATCACCGCCCTCAGGGAGCGCGCCCGAGCCTTCCGCAAGGTCGTGGAAGAGGCGACGCGGTGACGGCGGCCCCGCGTCCCACCCTCCCCGACGGCCTCGAACCGGGCGAGGGCATCCGCTGGACCGGCTCCGGCGTCGTCCTCGTCGACATCCTCGCCGGCCGTCTCCTGTCGGCCCCGGACGACCCCACGGCACCCCTGCGCACCATCGCCCAACTGCCCGTCCCCCTGGGCGCCGTGGCACCCCTGGCCGGTCACCTGGGCACCTGGGTCGCGGGCACCGGCATCTGCCTGCTCCACCCCGACGGCACGGTCGACCGGCTGGCGCGGCTGCCGGCGCGGCAACCGGCGGGGGTGTGCCTCGCCCATGACGTCCTGCACATCACGTCCGCCCGCGTGGGCCTGGCCGCACCGGGTCGCGAGGACGGGGCCCTGTTCACCGCGCGCGTGGACGTGCCGGGCACCCCCACGCCCGCCTGCCGGCTCGACCGCGCCCGGCAGCCCGCGGCCACCGGGGACCCGGCATGACCGCCGCACGCGTATCCGCCGGGACCGGCCCCTGGCGCCCCGCCCCGGGCCCGGTCGTCTGCGTCGGCGAGACCATGGCGGCCCTGGCCCCCGACCCGCCGGCCCCCCTCCTGAACGCGGCCCACCTGCGGCTGTCGGTGGCCGGGGCCGAGTCGAACGTCGCCATGTACCTGGCCGACCACGGCATCCCGGTCGCCTGGCTCTCCGCGCTCGGCGACGACCCGCTGGGACACCGTGTCCGCTCCACCGTCGCCGCCGCGGGCGTCGACGTGTCGCATGTGCGGACCGACCCCCGCCGGCCCACCGGCCTGCTGGTGAAGGACCCGGGCCCAGCCGGGACCCGTGTGCACTACTACCGGCGGGGCTCGGCCGCCTCCGCGCTGGGCCCCGAGGCACTGGACCGCGCGCTCCTGCGCACCGCCTCGCTGCTGCACCTGACCGGCATCACGCCCGCGCTGTCCGAGTCGTGCCGTGAGCTGGTGACGCGGGCCCTGACCGCCGAGCCCGGCGCACGCCCGTACGCGGTGAGCTTCGACGTCAACCACCGCGCCGCCCTGTGGCCGGACGGGACGGCCCCGGACGTGCTGCGCGCACTGGCCGACCGTGCCGACATCGTCTTCGTCGGCCTGGACGAGGCACAGGGGCTGTGGGGCGAGGACCTGACGCCGGAGGGCATACGAGCACAGCTTCCGCGTCCCCGCATCCTGGTCGTCAAGGACGGGGCGAACGCCGCGACCGCGTTCAGCGACGAGGGCGTGCACACCGTGCCCACGCCGCGCACCACGGTGGTCGAGGCCGTCGGCGCCGGTGACGCCTTCGCGGCCGGTTTCCTCGCGGGCCTGCTGCGGGGGGAGAGCACGACCCACGCCCTCCGCCTGGGCCACATCACCGCCGCCTCCGCCCTCCGAGTGACGGGAGACCACGGCCCGTTGCCCGACCCGCGGGAGACGGAGGCGCTGCTCGCACTGTCGACCGGGGAGTGGACTCAGCGGGCGGCCGTGTCGCCCTGGACCTGAGCCCTCCCCGCGCTCCGCACGCTCCGCGCGCGAGAGGTGATATGCCCGCCTATGCTCCATTTGTGTGACGACTATCTTCGAAGAGCTGGTGGAGAAGGAGCGTGCGGCCGAGCAGGCGCACACGCACGTGGAGGAGCTGCGGCGCATGTACGGCTCGCCGACCCAGCGCGGTGGCTGGAGCGCGCGGCAGACCGAGACGTACAACACGGCCCTGCGGGCCTGGCGGGACCTGGCCAGGGAGGCGCAGGTCGCGATGGTCCAGTACGCCAGAGCGCGCGGCGAGCCGCGCAGTGATGTCGAGGAACAGGTGAGAAAGGCCGCCTTGCACATGGAGCCGGGCGGCGCCGGGGCATAGCGGAGCAGGCTCCCGGCGCCCGCACTCCCCGAAGAAGGGCGGACGCTTCCCTCGCGCACCTCGACGAGGGGGGGGAGACGCGCGTCAGGCGGTGGCCGGATACAGCAGGCAGTCCTCCGGCCGGATCAGCAGGTCAAGGCTTGGCGATCAGCCCGCGCTGGACCGCCCGCTGGGCGAGGAGACCCGTCTGCACGATCAGCGCCGGGTTGGCGGTGTTGGTGCAGCTCGTGATGGCGGCGATGGCGACCGGGCCGTCGGGCAGCGGCTCCCCGAACACGTCGACCTCGCCGGTCGGGCGGCCCGCCGCCTGCCGGAAGGACGCCGGTACGCGGGACAGCGGCAGCCGCTGATGCGGCAGGTTCGGGCCCGCCTCGCTGGGCTCGACCGAACCGAGATCGAGGTCGAGCACCTGGTCGTAGCGCGGCGCGGGGCGGTCGTCGGTGTGCTTGAGGCCCTGGGCGGTGAGGTAGGCGTCGACCAGGCGGACGTGCTCCTCCTCCCGGCCGCTGAGGCGCAGACAGGCGGCGGTCTCGTCGTCGTAGGGGAAGCAGACGCGGGTGGCGCCGTACTCGGGGGCCATGTTGGAGACCGCGGCACGCTCGGCCCGGCCGAGGGTCGTGACGCCGTCGCCGCAGAACTCGACGAACTTGTTCACCACGCCCGTGGCGCGCAGCAGTTCGGTCAGCGTCAGCGCGTGGTCCGTGGCACCGACGCCCTGGCGCAGCCGGCCGGTCAGGCGGACGCCGACCACGTCCGGGTAGGGGATGATGACCGGTTCGCCGAGCATGGCCGCATGTCCTTCGAGGCCGCCGACGCCCCAGCCGACGACACCCAGGGCGTTGATCATCTCCCTGGCGGCAGGGCGCGACGGCGGCGGGTGGGGGCTTCGGCGCCGGCCCCGGTGAGGGTGATGAAGACTGTGGGCATGGAGTTCTTCTGCTACCACCGTGACCGGCCCCGCTCTCTCCCGTTGCGCGACCGGCTGTTGGAGGAGCACTGGTCGTACATGGACCGTTTCGCGGCGGAGATGATCGCGAGGGGGCCGACCTTCGCCCCGGAAAGTGACACGCCGAGCGGCAGTGTGCACGTCCTCGACCTGCCGAATGCCGCCGCCGCCCGCGCGTTCGCCTTCGACGAGCCCAACTACCAGGCAGGCGTGTACCGGGACGTGCTGCTGCGCCGCTGGCGCAACCTGCTGGGGCGCACCATGTGGGACTTCCCCGGCGGCAGCACCGACGGCAACCGGTATCTGGTGCTGGGGCTCGGCCCGGAGGCCGGGGAGCCCGTCGACCAGGATGTGCCGCCCGGGCGGGAGGAGCTGATCGCGTACGGGCCGCTGCTCTCCGACGACGGCACCGCCTGGCTGGGCACGGCGGCACTGGTGCGGGCTCCCGACGCCGAGGTGGCCCGTGCGGTGCTGACGTCGGACCGGTACGCCGATGTCGAGGTCCATGACTGGCAGTTCGGCGGACGGTCGTCCTGAGGCGAGCATCCGGTCCCCTCATCTCTCAGCCGTCGCGGGCTTCGGAACACGCACGATCGCCTCGGGGGCCGGGACGCGCACCTGGCTGTGCGCGTCCCAGGCGTCGGCCTTCCCCCGCTCCGTCATGCCGACGAGTGACGGGGAGCCGCCGAGGCGTTCGCCGCGCCGCGAGCGCACCAGCCGCAGGCGCTCGCGCGGCATGCGGACGTAGGTGCCCGAGCCGGCGCGGCCTTCGAGGAGACCGTCGATGATCAGACGGTCCATGGCCCGCTGTACGACGTTGCGTCCGACCCCGTACTCCTCGGCGAGCCGCACCCGGGACGGCAGGCGCTCCCCGATACCCCACTCGCCCGCGAGGATCCGTGCGCGCAGCACGTCGGCCACTGCGAGGTACGGCGCCTCTCGGGGCATGGGCGACTCTCCGGTGGTTCCGCCGTGCGGCGACGTGTGATTCCAGGGGGCGTTGGAAAGCTACTGCACCGGCTGAAAGCTACTGGAGTAGGAATACGCGGCCGAGTCAGGCCCGCAGCGGCGCCAGGGTCGCGGGGGCGGGGCCGCCGGGGCGGACCGTGATGCCGTACTCCGCCGTCGTGGGGGTGGAGGAGAACGTGGGGGTGTAGGCCGGCAGCAGGTGTTCGAGGAGGACGGTCGACTCGCGGAGCGCGAACTGCAGACCGAGGCAGGCTCGGGGGCCGATGCCGAAGGGGAAGTAGGCACCCGGGTGGGCGGGCCGGCCGTCCGGGGCGGTGAAGCGCCGGGGGTCGAAGTGCTCGGGGTCCGGCCACAGTTCGGGATCGCGATGCGTGAGGTACGGGCAGACGAGGATGTCGGTGTCCGCCTCGACGGAGTAGCCCGCGAGGATGTCGTCCTCGGCGGCACGGCGGGGCAGGAGCCAGGCCGACGGGTAGAGCCGGAGCGTCTCGTGGACCAGGGCCTGGATCGCCTGGCGGCGTTCGGGCGAACCCTCGCCGCCGGCGGCGAGCGCCTGTTCGCGTGCGACAGGGTGCCGGTCGAGGAGCAGATAGAGCCAGGTCAGGGTGGTGGCGGTGGTCTCGTGCCCGGCCGCGAGCAGTGTGACCAGCTCGTCGCGGATCAGCTGGTCGGTGTATTCGGGGCGCTCGGTGGAGGCGTCGGTCAGGACATGCACCAGACCGGGGCCGTCGGGTCCGGCCGCACCGCTGTGGGCGGCTTCGACGGCGCGTCGGGCGACGGCGTCGATCCGGGCGAGATCGGCGGCGACGGTGTCCTGGGCTTCGGTGACATCGGCGGGCAGGGTCGGAATGGCCGCCGCCACGGCTTCCACGGCGGCCAGTTCGCGCTCGGTCTCGTCATCGAGGGGGTGCCCGGTGAGGGAGCGCCAGATGGCGTCCAGGGCGAAGCGGTGCATCTCCTGCCCGACGTCGAGCGCCTGCCCGGTGCGGGCGTATCCGTCCCAGCGCTCGGCGGTGGTGCGGGCAGCCGCGGTGATCCGATGCTCGTAGCGGCGCATTCCGGTACCGGTGAACTGGGACTGCAGCAACCGGCGTTGCCGCTTCCACGCCGTGCCGGTGGCGGCCATCACTCCGTCGCCGATCAGCAGCCGGGCGCGGTGGGAGCGCTTGACGTAGCGCTCCGGGTGCCGGGCGAGGACATGCTGGACCGCCGTCGGATCGGTGACGAGGATGGTGCGGGCCGGGCCGGCCCGGAACGCGGCGACGCCGCCCACGCGCTCGCGCACCTGGGCCAGCAGATCGACCAGTTCGCCTCCCTCCGCATGCCACCGCTGCACGAGTCCGGGCTCGGCTTCGGGGACCGGCCGCTCCGTTCCGGGAACGTCCGGGAGGGCGCCGAGGCCGGCTTCGGTGTCCATCGTCTTCTCCTGGTCAGCCGTGGGGCTCGGCCGCAGCCAAGCGCTGGTGGCACGGACTGTACGGGAGCGGGCACATCGAGTGACAGTCCGCTTCGGTGCGACTGCCGGGGAGTCGACCGGAGGTGCCCTCAGGTGGCGCCTCCCCGGACGGCGCTCTCATACCGGGTAGGCATGGGTCTGCGTCGCCTTCACCGTCGCCCAGACCTCCGCGCCCGGGTGCAGATCGAGCTCGGCGGCGGCGACCGTGGTCAGGTCCGCGGCGAGGGCGAGTCCGCCCGCGAGATCGGCGCGGATCTGGTCGCCGTGGGTCTCCAGGCCGGCCACCTCGCAGCGCCAGAGATTGCGGGCGCTGGAGCCGGTCGGGCGCTCGCGGTGGAGGGTGACCGCGCTGGGCGGGAACGCCACGAACACCGGGCCGGACAACTCCTCCGTGGTGGTGACGGCCGGACCGGCGTCGAGACGGACGGTGTGGCCCTCGGCCTCGCCCCGGTAGAGGTTCAGGCCGACCAGCTGGGCGATGTAGTCCGTACGGGGACGGCGGGCGATGTCGGACGGGGTCCCCTCCTGGACGACCCGGCCGTGCTCGACGACGACCAGGCGGTCGGCCAGGACCATGGCGTCCAGCGGGTCGTGCGTGACGAGTACGGCGACCGCCTCGAACTCGGCCAGGTGGCGCCGCAGTTGGGCGCGCACCTCCAGACGGGTGCGGGCGTCCAGCGCCGCGAGGGGTTCGTCGAGGAGCAGCAGACGCGGGCGGGTGGCGAGGGCGCGGGCGAGGGCGACGCGCTGGGCCTGCCCGCCGGACAGCTTGCGCGGCTTGGCGCCGGCATGGTCCTTGAGTCCCAGCCGGTCCAGCCACTCGGCGGCCTGCGCCCGCGCCTCCGCCTTGGTCGCGCCTTGGCAGCGCGGGCCGAAGGCCACGTTGTCGAGGGCCGTGAGGTGGGGGAAGAGCAGGTAGTCCTGGAAGACGACGCCGACCGGGCGGGACTCCGGCGGCGTACGGTCCAACTCCGCACCGTCCAGCCGCAGACGGCCGCCGGTGAGCGGGGTCAGCCCGGCGAGGGCCCGGAGGGCGGTGGTCTTGCCCGCGCCGTTCGGACCGAGCAGCGCGACCACCTCGCCGGGCGCCACGGCCAGGGCCACGTCGAGCCGGAAGGCGCCGCGGTCCACCACCAGGCGGGCGTCGAGGCCGTCCGGAGCGGTGTCGGCGTGGACGTCGTAGGTCTCGGTCATCCGGCGGTCGTCCCACGCTCGTGCGGGCCGGGTCATCCGGCACTCATCCAACGGTCACGCAGCCCCGCCAACACCGCGATCGACACCGCAAGCAGCACCAGACTGAGGGCGATCGCGGCCTCCGGGTCGCTCTGCAGGGCCAGGTACACGGCCAGCGGCATGGTCTGGGTACGGCCCGGGAAGTTGCCCGCGAAGGTGATCGTCGCGCCGAACTCGCCGAGCGCCCGCGCCCAGGCCAGCACCGCGCCCGCCGCGATGCCGGGCGCGATGAGCGGCAGCGTGACCCGGCGGAACGCGGTGAAGCGGGAGGCGCCCAGGGTGGTGGCCGCCTCCTCGTACCGCGGGTCGGCGGCCCGCAGGGTGCCCTCGACGCTGATCACGAGGAACGGCATCGCCACGAACGCCTCCGCGATCACGACCCCCGTGGTGGTGAACGGCAGCGTGATCCCGAACCACGAGTCCAGCCACTGCCCGACGATGCCGTTGCGGCCGAGAGCCATCAGCAGCGCCACACCGCCGACGACCGGCGGCAGGACGAGGGGGAGGGTGACAAGGGCCCGTACGAGGCCCCGGCCGGGGAACTCCACCCGGGCCAGCAGCCAGGCCAGCGGCACGCCGATGACCAGGCTCACGGCGGTGGCCAAGGTCGCGCAGATCAGCGACAGCCTGAGTGCCTGCCACACGTCGGGGCTGGTCAGCTGCTCGGGCAGGCTGTGCCACGGGGTACGTACAAGCAGGGCGATCAGCGGCACGATCAGGAACGCCAGGCCGATCAGCGCGGGGACCAGCAGGGGCAGCGGAACGCCCGTACGGACGCGCCGGCGCCGCGGCCCACCCCGGAGGGTGTCCGTCGCGGCGCCGGTCCTGTCGGTCGAGGTCACGGCTTGAGGAACCCGGCCTCGGTCAGGACCTTCTGCCCCTCGGCGGACCGCACCAGCGCGATGAACGCCTTCGCGGCCTCGGCGTTCTGCGTGTCCTTGAGCAGGGCGATCGGGTAGTCGTTGACGGCGTCGGCGGACTCGGGGAACTCCACGCCCTCCACCTTGTCACCCGCCGCGCGCACATCGGTCTTGTAGACGACCGCCGCGTCGGCCTCCTTCAGCTCGACCTTCGTCAGGGCGGCCTTGACGTCCTGCTCGTAGGAGACGGGAGTGAGCTTCAGCCTGCTCGCGTCGAGCGCCTTCTGGGCGGCGGCGCCGCACGGCACCTCCTTGTCGCAGAGCACGACCTTCAGGCCCGACTCGGTCAGGTCCGCAAGGGAGCCGATCTTGTCGGGGTTGCCCGGCAGGGTGGCGATCTCCAGCTCGTTGCGGACGAAGGTCGCGGGCGCGCCGGAGGCGTCCCCCGCATCCGTGACGATCTTCATCGTCCTGGGACTGGCCGAGGCGAACACATCGGCCGGCGCGCCGCCGGTGATGCTCGCGGCGAGGGAGTCGCTGCCGCCGAAGCTGAAGGTGACCTTCGTACCCGGGTGCTCCTTCTCGAACTGCTTGCCCAGCGCCGTGAAGCTCTCCTTCAGCGAGGCCGCCGCGAAGACCGTCACGTCGCCGGAAATCTTGCCCGAGGCCGAGTCGGAGGCCGACACGGAGGAGTCCGAGCCGGAGGACGAACAGCCGCTCAGGGCCAGCAGCGCGGCTGCGCCAACGCCGCTCACCTGCGACATGCGGCGGTTCCGGCGCGCGGTACGGGTCATCACGGGTTCACTCCCTCTGGTCCTGACGGACACACTTCATTGCGCTGATGATAGTGCCGCAGATGCGAGGGGAAAGTCTCCTGTCACATCGCATGAGCGGTGACTGTGATCTGGTCGGTTGGAATGTGCGTTTGTACGGGCGCGGGTCGCACGGCGGGCGGTACATGCTGACGAGCGGCCCGTTGGTCGCAGGACGCCGCCCTCCCGCTGTGCCTGCTCGCCGGCCCTGCGCTCTACGTCCTGTATGACGACCCCACCGACGGGTACAGACGACGTACGCCCACGACGACCGCCCCGGAATCGACCACTACCCCGGCGGCCGGACCACCCCGCCCCGTCCGCGGCGGACTTCACCCCGGGCCACCTCCTCGGCAGCGTCTGCCGCGAACTCGGCCTGTACGGCTTCCTGGAGGCAGCCGGGCACACGGTCGTCGTCACCTCCGACAAGGACCGCGCCGGGTCGGTGTCCGGCCGTGGACTGCCCGACGCGGACGTCGTGATCTCACAGCCGTTTCTGGCCGGCGTACCTGACCGCGGAGCGCATGGCCGCCGCCAAGAACCTCAAGCCGGCGATCACCGGGCACTGCCCAGCGGCCAGTTGGCGGGTTACTCGGGTGGAGACCCCCGGCTCAGCTCGGTTCGACTCGGCCCCGCTCAGGCACGGTCGATGTGCACGTTCGTCGACTTCACCCGAGCGGTGGCCTCCATGCCGACCTCCAGCCCCAACTCCTCCACGGCCTCCCGCGTCAGCAGCGACACCAGCCGGTGCGGCCCGGCCTGGATCTCCACCTGGGCGGCGATGTCGCCGAGCTTCACGGCGGTGACGATGCCGGGGAAGGCGTTGCGGACGGACGTGTACGAGACGTCCTCCTCGCCACCACCACCGCCACTTCCTCCGCCTCCGGTCTTGGCCAGTTCCACGGAGAAGGCGGCCAGATCCTTCCCGTCGATGAGGCGTCGCCCGCTCTCGTCCCGATGCGTGGCGACCCGGCCGGCGTCGGCCCACCGTCGCGCGGTGTCGGGACTCACTCCGAGCAGACGCGCCGCCTGGCCGATCGTGTAGGACTGCATAGGCGCCAAGATAGGCGATCAGAGCTGAGCCGCCGGAGAGCGGCCTGCGCCGAGCGCCTGCCGCTGCGCTCGCCGCGCTGCGAGACCTCCGCAGGTCCTCTGGGGCTAGGGCGTGTTGCGTCCTGGGCGACGACGACCTGCGGCTCGCCCGCTGGGGCCGGGAAGGGCTACGGGGCGCCGCGCACTGAGAGGTCGTCGCTCGGCCTCGCGCGGTGCGGTGTCAGATGGCCGCGCGAATGGCCCGCTCGAAGTCCTCGACATGGCTGCGGGCCAGCTGTGCCGCCTTCTCGGGCTCACCGGCGACGATCGCCTCGATCAACGGCCCGTGCTCCTCGACATGGCCGGCCATGTCCGACAGCCGGTCGATGAACAGGCACCAGATCCGGGTGGCCAGGTTGTCGTGGCGGACGAGCGTGTCCTCCAGGTACGGGTTGTGCGCGGCGGCGTAGACGGCACGGTGGACCTGAAGGTCGAGATGCATGAGCTCGGCGGCGTCGTCCCGGCGGGGATCCACGCCCTCCAGCTCCCGGCGCAGGTCCGTCAGGGCCGCCCGGTCGGCGGCCGTGGCGCGCCGTGCGGCCTGGGCGGCGGCGAGCGGCTCCAACTCCTGGCGCACCTCGGAGATATGGGCCAGGTCGGTGATGTTGACCTCGGTGGCGAAGGTGCCGCGTCGGGGGTAGGTCGTGATCAGCCGCTCGTACTGGAGCCGTTTGAGCGCCTCGCGCACCGGCGTCCGGCCGACACCGAGGGACTGGCCCAGCTGCTCCTCGTTGATCGGTGCGCCCGGGCGGATCTCGAGCATGACGAGGCGGTCGCGGATGGCACGGTAGGCGCGCTCGGCGAGGGAGAGGTCCTCGCCCCCGGGCCGATCGACCGTGAGCCTCCCGACCCCGGGTTCCCCGCCGGGTTCGCGGCCTGCGGGCCCGGTCGCCACCTGCTGCATGAAATGCCCCCTTGACCTGTCCGGCGAGCTCCCATACCGTACCGCACGGCCTAATATATCAGTTGCGCATTAGTTGGCTTCCAGGATGGTGCACAGATGGCAACCAACCCGTCGACCAGCACACTCACCTCCCCTCTCGCCCGCCCGCTCGGCGAACTCGACCCGGAGGTCGCCGCCGCGGTGGGCGCCGAGCTGCACCGTCAGCAGTCCACGCTGGAGATGATCGCCTCGGAGAACTTCGCCCCGGCCGCCGTCATGGAGGCCCAGGGCTCGGTGCTGACCAACAAGTACGCCGAGGGCTACCCGGGCCGCCGCTACTACGGCGGCTGCGAACACGTCGACGTCGTCGAGCAGCTCGCCATCGACCGGGTGAAGGAGCTGTTCGGCGCCGAGGCCGCGAACGTGCAGCCGCACTCGGGTGCCCAGGCCAACGCGGCCGCGATGTTCGCGCTGCTGAAGCCCGGCGACACGATCCTCGGCCTCGACCTGGCGCACGGCGGTCATCTGACCCACGGCATGCGCATCAACTACAGCGGCAAGCTGTACAACGTCGTGCCGTACCACGTGCGCGAGTCCGACCTGCGCATCGACATGGACGAGGTCGAGCAGCTCGCCCTCGCGCACCGGCCCAAGATGATCGTCGCCGGCTGGTCGGCGTACCCGCGACGGCTGGACTTCGCCGCGTTCCGGCGGATCGCCGACGCGGTGGGCGCTTACCTGATGGTGGACATGGCGCACTTCGCCGGCCTGGTGGCCGCAGGGCTCCACCCGAGCCCGGTGCCGTACGCCGACGTCGTCACGACCACCACCCACAAGACCCTCGGCGGCCCGCGCGGCGGTGTGATCCTCAGCCGCGCCGACCTCGCCAAGAAGATCAACTCCGCGGTCTTCCCCGGCCAGCAGGGCGGCCCGCTGGAGCATGTCATCGCGGCGAAGGCGGTGGCCTTCAAGGTGGCCGCGGGGGAGGAGTTCCGGGAGCGCCAGCAGCGCACCCTGGACGGCGCCCGCATCCTCGCCGGGCGGCTGCTGGCCGACGACGTCGCCGAGGCGGGCATCACCGTCCTGACCGGCGGCACCGAAGTCCACCTGGTCCTCGTCGACCTGCGGAAGTCCGCGCTCGACGGACAGCAGGCCGAGGACCGGCTGCACCGCATCGGCATCACCGTCAACCGCAACGCGGTGCCGTTCGACCCGCGCCCGCCGATGGTCTCCTCCGGGCTGCGGATCGGCACCCCCGCCCTGGCGACCCGGGGCTTCGGCGCGGCCGAGTTCCGCGAGGTCGCCGACATCATCGCCCAGGCCCTGAAGGAGGAGCAGCTCGGCGACGAGGACGCCGGCCCGCTGCGGGACCGGGTCGAGAAGCTCGCCTCAGCCTTTCCCCTCTACCCGCACCTGTCCCGCCTGTCCCACCTGAACGGAGACGCGGCATGACCGCCGAGCCGCTGCCGGAGCACCCGGACTTCCTCTGGCGCAACCCCGAGCCGCGCTCCTCGTACGACGTCGTCATCGTCGGCGCGGGCGGCCACGGCCTCGCCACCGCCTACTACCTCGCCAAGAACCACGGGATCACCAAGGTCGCCGTCCTGGAGAAGGGCTGGCTGGCCGGCGGCAACATGGCCCGCAACACCACGATCATCCGCTCCAACTACCTCTGGGACGAGAGCGCGGCGATCTACGAGCACGCGCTGAAGCTGTGGGAGGGGCTCCCGCAGGAGCTGGACTACGACTTCCTCTTCAGCCAGCGCGGCGTCCTCAACCTCGCGCACACCCTCCAAGACGTCCGCGAGGGCGTGCGCCGCGTCAACGCCAACAGGCTCAACGGAGTCGACGCCGAGTGGCTGGAGCCGGACGAGGTCGCCGAGGTCTGCCCCATCCTCAACGTCTCGTCCCGCACCCGGTATCCGGTCCTCGGCGGCACCTTCCAGCCGCGGGCCGGGATCGCCAAGCACGACCACGTGGCCTGGGCGCTGGCCCGCCGCGCCGACGAGCTGGGCGTGGACCTGATCCAGGGCTGCGAGGTCACCGGCTTCCTCAAGGACGGCGACCGGGTCGTGGGCGTGGAGACCAACCGCGGCCGCATCCACGCCGGCCGGGTCGGCCTCGCGGCCGCCGGGCACAGCAGTGTGCTGGCCGAGCGGGCGGGCGTACGGCTGCCGGTGCAGTCACACCCGCTCCAGGCGCTGGTCTCCGAGCTGCACGAACCGGTGCACCCGACGGTCGTCATGTCCAACCACGTGCACGTCTATGTGTCCCAGGCACACAAGGGCGAGCTGGTGATGGGCGCGGGCGTCGACTCCTACAACGGCTACGGGCAGCGCGGCTCCTTCCACGTCATCGAGCAGCAGATGGCCGCCGCCGTCGAACTCTTCCCCGTGTTCGCCCGCGCCCACGTGCTGCGCACCTGGGGCGGCATCGTCGACGTCACCCCGGACGCGTCCCCGATCATCGGGGTGACCCCCGTCGAGAACCTCTACGTCAACTGCGGTTGGGGGACGGGCGGTTTCAAGGCCACTCCGGCCGCCGGCTGGACGTTCGCGCACACCATCGCCACGGGTGAGCCGCATCCGCTGAACGCCCCCTTCGCCCTCGACCGCTTCAGGACGGGCGCGTTGATCGACGAGCACGGCGCCGCCGCCGTGGCCCACTGAGAGCCCACTTTCAGCCCGCTGAAAGCCTGTTGAATGCCTGTTGAGAGAAGGACACCGTGCTGCTGATCAGCTGCCCCTGGTGCGGTCCGCGTGACGAGACCGAGTACCACTACGGCGGACAGGCTCACGTCCCCTACCCCGAGACCCCCGCGGACCTCACCGACGGGCAGTGGGCCGAGTACGTCTTCTACCGCGACAACCCCAAGGGCCCCTTCGCCGAGCGCTGGGTGCACAGCACCGGCTGCCGCCGCTGGTTCAACGTCCTGCGCGACACCGTGACCAACGAGGTGCTGACCTCCTACCGGCTCGACGAGCCCCGCCCCGAACTGCCCCAGGCCGGAGGGAACCGATGACCGACCAGCAATTCCGGCTCCGGCGAGGCGGCCGCGTCGACCGCACCGCAGTGCTCCGGTTCACCGTCGACGGCCGGGAACTCACCGGGCACCCCGGAGACACCCTCGCCTCGGCCATGCTGGCGAACGGCGTCGTCGAGGTCGCCCCTTCCCTCTACCGCGGCCGCCCCCGCGGCATCGTCGCCGCCGGCGTCGAGGAGCCCAACGCCCTGGTGCAGCTCGACGGCCCGTGCTCGGAGGGCATGCTGCCCGCCACGACGGTGGAGCTCCACGACGGCCTGTCCGCCACCACGCTGTCCGGGATGGGCCGGCTCGACCCGACGCCCGACCCGGCCGCCTACGACAAGAAGTACGTCCACACCGACGTCCTGGTCGTCGGCGCCGGACCGGCCGGGCTCGCTGCCGCCGCCGCTGCCGCCGGGTCCGGCGCCCGCGTGCTCCTCGTCGACGACCAGCCCGAGCCCGGGGGTTCGCTGCTCTCCGGCGCGCCGAGCGACCTCGACCGGGTCGACGGTCTGCGCGCCGCCCTGGACGCCGCCCCCGAGGCCGTCGTACTGCGACGCACCACGGTCTTCGGGTCGTACGACGACAACTACGTGCTGGCCCTCCAGCGGCGCACCGACCATCTGGGAAGTGCCGCGCCCGAAGGCGTCTCGCGGCAGCGGCTGTGGCACATACGGGCTCGCCGGGTCGTCCTGGCGACCGGCGCGCACGAGCGTCCGCTGACCTTTGCCGGCAACGACCGGCCCGGCGTGATGCTCGCCGGGGCCGTGCGCACCTACCTCAACCGGTATGCCGTGGCGCCCGGTTCACGGGCCGTGGTGGGCACGACCAACGACAGCGCCTACGACACGGTCGCCGACCTGCGTGCCGCCGGGGTCGACATCGCCGCCGTGGTGGACGCGCGCCCCGAACTGTCCGACCGGGCCGCCGAGGTGGCCGCCGCGACCGGCGTGCGGGTGCTGACCGGCAGCGCGGTGGTCGACACGTCCGGCGACCACCGGCTCACCGGCGTCACGGTCCGGGCCCTCGACGACAGCGGTCGACCCACCGGTGAACCCAGTTCGTTCGACTGCGACCTGCTCGCCGTGTCCGGCGGCTGGAGCCCGGTGGTGCATCTGCACAGCCAGCGCCAGGGACGGCTGCGCTGGGACGAGGACCTGGTGGCCTTCGTCCCCGACGGGACCGTACGGGACCAGCAGGTCGTCGGCGCGGCGCGCGGGACGTACGACCTCGACGGCTGTGTGGCCGAGGGGGCGCGGGCGGGTGCGCTGGCCGCGACGGAGGCCGGGTTCCCGGTGGCCGTACCGGCCGACGGCCCGCGGCCCGCGGCCGGCCCGACACGTGCCCTGTGGCTGGTCCCCGGCCCTGAGGGCGAACCCGCGGACTGGACCACCCACTTCGTCGACCTCCAGCGGGACGTCACCGTCGCCGACGTCTGGCGCTCCACCGGTGCCGGCATGCGCGGCGTGGAGCACGTCAAGCGCTACACCTCGCTCGGCACGGCGAACGACCAGGGCAAGACGTCCGGCGTCAACGCGATCGGGGTGATCGCCGAGGCCCTGGGCGCGGGCGCGTCACCGGGGGAGATCGGCACCACGGCCTACCGGGCGCCGTACACCCCGGTGGCGTTCGCGGCGCTGGCCGGCCGGGAGCGCGGGGACCTGTTCGACCCGGAGCGGACCACGTCCCTGCACAGCTGGCATGTGGCGCAGGGCGCGGAGTTCGAGGACGTCGGGCAGTGGAAGCGCCCCTGGTACTACCCGCGGCCCGGTGAGGACATGGACACCGCCGTGGCCCGTGAGTGCCGCGCGGCCCGTGAGGGGGTGGCGTTCATGGACGCCTCCACCCTCGGCAAGATCGAGATCTGGGGCGCGGACGCCGGCGAGTTCCTCAACCGCGTCTACACCAACGCCTTCAAGAAGCTGAAGCCCGGCATGGCCCGCTACGGCGTCATGTGCAAGCCCGACGGGATGATCTTCGACGACGGCGTGACCCTGCGCCTCGACGACAACCGCTACTTCATGACCACCACGACGGGTGGCGCCGCGGGCGTCCTGGACTGGCTGGAGGAGTGGCTGCAGACCGAGTGGCCCGAACTCGACGTCCACTGCACCTCGGTGACCGAGCAGTGGGCGACGATCGCCGTCGTCGGACCCCGCTCGCGCGAGGTCGTCGCCCATCTCGCCCCCGACGTCGACCTGTCCGCCGAGGCGTTCCCCTTCATGGCCTTCCGCGAGACCACCCTGGCCTCCGGTGTCCCGGCCCGGATCTGCCGGATCTCCTTCTCCGGCGAACTCGCCTACGAGATCAACGTCTCCGCCTGGTACGGGCTCGCGGTCTGGGAGGAGGTGTACGCGATCGGCCGACCGTACGACATCACCCCGTACGGCACCGAGACCATGCACGTCCTGCGGGCCGAGAAGGGCTACATCATCGTCGGCCAGGACACCGACGGCACCGTCACCCCGCACGACGCGGGCATGAGCTGGGTTGTGTCCAAGCAGAAGGACTTCATCGGCAAGCGGTCCTACTCCCGCGCCGACACCGCCCGCACGGACCGCAAGCAGCTGGTCGGCCTGCTGCCCAGCGACCGCACGACCCGGCTGCCCGAGGGCACCCAGCTCGTCGCGCCGGACGTGCCGATCACCCCCGAGGCCGGGCCGGTGCCGATGCTCGGCCACGTCACCTCCAGCTACCACAGCCCGGCCCTCGGCCGCCCCTTCGCCCTCGCCCTCGTCGCCGACGGTCAGGCAAGGAAGGGCCAGACCCTGCTCGCCCCGGTGGGCGATGACCTGGTGCCCGTCGAGGTGACCGACTTCGTCCTCTACGACCCTGAAGGGACCAAGCGAGATGGCTGAGCCGACGATCCACACAGGGGCAGCCGCCGGCGTCGGCCCGGCCGCCCTGCGCAGGAGCCCGGTGGCCCACCTGGAGAAGCGGATGCGCGCCGCCGGCGTCACCGGCGCCCGCGGCGTCACACTGAGCGAGTGGCCGTTCCTCGCCATGGTCGACCTGCGTGTCGACCCCGCCTCCGAGGCGGCCCGCCGCATCGAGAAGACCCTGGGGGCACCGCTCCCGCGCCGGTGCGGCCACACCACCGCATCCGGCCCGCACACGGTCGTCTGGCTGGGCCCCGACGAGTGGCTCGTGCTGTCCCAGGCCGACGCGCCCACCGTGGCCGCCGAACTGGACGAGGCCCTCGGGGGAGACCCGGGCTCCGTCGTGGACGTCTCCGCCAACCGCACCATGCTGGACCTGAGCGGCCCGGCCGCCCGGCAGGTGCTGGAGAAGGGCTGCCCGCTCGACCTGCATCCCCGGGCCTTCGGCCCCGGCCGGGCGGTCGCGACCACGGTGGGCCCCGTCGCCGTACTGCTCTGGCAGGTCGACGACGCACCGACGTACCGGCTGTTCCCCCGCTCCTCGTTCGCGGACTACCTGGCGCGCTGGCTCATCGACGCGATGAGCGAGTACCGCGGCCCGGAGGTGCCCTGACGGAGCACGTCACCGACCGCCGAGCACGTCCCGACCCAAGACGAGCAGGCGCACCACCTTTCTGATCGCGCCGGATACGCGGCTTCCCGACGGGCGCCAGGGGGCAGACCTTCGGCGGAGGCGAACCCGATCAGAGAGGAAGACGATGGTCCCATCGGAACGGGAACCGGAGCAGGAAGCCCAGCGGATCGGCATACCCGCCGAGTCCACCGCGGGCGAGACCAGGGTGGCGGCGACCCCGGCCACCGTGGCCCGACTCGTCGCGCTGGGCTACCACGTGGTCGTGGAACCGGGGGCGGGGGAGCTGTCCCGCTTCTCCGACCCGGCCTACGAAGAGGCGGGCGCCCGGCTCGGCGACCCCTGGCCGGCCGAGATCGTCCTGAAGGTCAACGGTCCGTCGAGCGAGGAGATCGGCCGGCTGCGCGACGGGGCGACGCTGATCGCGCTCATCGGCCCCGCGCTGAACCCGGAACTGGTCGAGGAGCTGGCGCGGCGGCCGATCACCGTGCTCGCCATGGACGCCGTCCCGCGCATCTCGCGCGCCCAGTCCCTGGACGTCCTCAGCTCCATGGCGAACATCGCCGGATACCGTGCCGTCGTCGAGGCCGCGCACGCCTTCGGCCGCTTCTTCACCGGCCAGGTGACCGCCGCCGGCAAGGTGCCGCCGGCCAAGGTGCTCGTGGCCGGCGCCGGAGTGGCCGGACTCGCGGCGATCGGCGCCGCGCACAGCCTCGGCGCCGTGGTCCGCGCCACCGACCCCCGGCCCGAGGTCGCCGAGCAGGTGCGCTCGCTGGGCGGGGAGTTCCTGGAGGTACGGCCTGAACACGCCGAGCAGGAGGTCAGCGGCGACGGATACGCCAAGGCCACCTCGGACGACTACAACCGGCTCGCCGCGCAGCTGTACGCCGACCAGGCCGCCGACGTCGACATCATCATCACCACCGCGCTCATCCCGGGCCGGCCCGCGCCGAGGCTCGTCACCGCCCAGGACGTCGCCCGGATGAAACCCGGCAGCGTGATCGTCGACATGGCCGCCGCCCAGGGCGGCAACGTCGAGGGCACGGTCGCCGGGAAGGCGGTCGTCACCGACAACGATGTGACGATCATCGGCTACACCGATCTTCCCGGCAGACTCCCGGCCCAGGCCTCACAGCTGTACGGCACCAACCTCGTCCACCTGATGAAACTCCTCACCCCCGGCAAGGACGGCCGGCTCGTCCTCGACTTCGACGACGTGGTGCAGCGGTCGATGACCGTGGTCCGTGACGGCGAGAAGACCTGGCCACCGCCACCCGTGCAGGTGTCCGCCGCGCCCACCCCCGCACCGGCCCAGGGCCCGGAACCCGCCGCGGTCCCCGACAGCGCGGCGAAGCCCGCCCGCTCCGCGCGGTCCGGGTACGCCCTCGTCGGCGCCGGAGCGCTCGCGCTCTTCCTGGTGACCGCCTTCTCACCGCCCCAACTGATCGCCCACTTCACGGTGTTCGTCCTGGCGATCGTCATCGGCTTCTACGTCATCGGCCATGTGCACCACGCGCTGCACACCCCGCTGATGTCGGTCACCAACGCGATCTCCGGGATCGTCGTGGTCGGTGCGCTGCTGCAGATCGGGCACGGGAACACCGTGGTCACCGTGCTGTCGTTCGCCGCGATCCTGCTGGCGAGCATCAACGTCTTCGGCGGATTCGCCGTCACCCGCCGCATGCTCGGCATGTTCTCGAAGGGCTGATCACGGATGACCACCGCCACGGCCGCAGAGGCCGCATACGTCGTCGCCGCGCTGCTGTTCATCCTCAGCCTCGCCGGACTCTCCCAACACCGGACCTCCCGCTCGGGGGTCGTCTGGGGCATCGCGGGCATGGTCATCGCCCTGGCCGCCACCGTCGGTCTCGCCTCGCGGTCCGCCACCGCCACGGGTCTGGTGCTGATCGCCGTCGCCACGGCCGTCGGCGCGGGCATCGGACTGTGGCGCGCCCGGGTCGTCGAGATGACCGGCATGCCGGAACTGATCGCCATCATGCACAGCCTCGTCGGCCTCGCCGCCGCGTTCGTCGGCTGGAACGGCTACCTCGACGTCGACGCCGGGGGCCACACCGGGCAGGAGATCACCGGCTCGCTGCTGCGCATCCACCACGCCGAGGTGTTCATCGGTGTGTTCATAGGCGCCGTCACCTTCACCGGATCCGTCGTCGCCTACCTGAAGCTGTCGGCGCGCATCAAGTCCCGTCCGCTCATGCTCCCCGGCAGACACGCCCTCAACCTGGGCGCGCTCGCCGCGTTCGTCGCGCTCACCGCGGCCTTCGTCGCGCGCCCCCACATGGGGCTGCTCATCGCGGTCACCGTGGTGGCACTGGCCCTCGGCGCCCACCTGGTCGCCTCCATCGGCGGCGGCGACATGCCGGTGGTCGTCTCGATGCTCAACAGCTACTCCGGCTGGGCCGCGGCCGCCTCCGGCTTCCTCCTCGCCAACAACCTGCTGATCGTCACCGGCGCACTGGTCGGCTCCTCCGGCGCCTACCTGTCGTACATCATGTGCAAGGCGATGAACCGTTCCTTCCTCTCGGTGATCGCGGGCGGCTTCGGGGGCGAGACGGCGGTGGCGAGCGACGGCGCCGACCAGGGGGAGCACCGGGAGATCAGCGCGGAGGAGACCGCCGAACTCCTCCAGGACGCCACCTCGGTGATCATCACCCCGGGATACGGGATGGCGGTCGCCCAAGCCCAGTACCCCGTCGCCGAGTTGGCGCGCAAGCTGCGCGAGCGCGGGGTCGACGTGCGCTTCGGTATCCACCCGGTCGCCGGCCGGCTGCCCGGGCACATGAACGTGCTGCTCGCCGAGGCCAACGTGCCGTACGACATCGTGCTGGAGATGGACGAGATCAACGACGACTTCGCCGCCACCTCCGTCGTCCTGGTCATCGGCGCCAACGACACCGTCAACCCGTCCGCCGCCGAGGACCCGGCCAGTCCCATCGCCGGGATGCCGGTCCTGCACGTGTGGGAGGCGGCCCAGGTCGTCGTCTTCAAACGCTCCATGGCGACCGGGTACGCGGGCGTACAGAACCCGCTGTTCTTCCGCGAGAACAGCCAGATGCTCTTCGGCGACGCCAAGCAGCGCGTCGAGGACATCCTGCGCGGCCTCGACGCGACCGCCGCCCCGGTCCCGGCCATGGTCGGCACGAACCGCTGACCCGCGTCCCCCGCCGTCCGCCGGGCCGCCCCGGCGGACGGCCCGGCCTGCCGGCCGGCCCGCCCGTGAATCCGCGCCACTTCACCTGAAGGTGTGACGAGCACGGACGTACATCGAGAGAGCGGAATCCGAGGACCGCCGGCGTCGGTACGTTGGCGTGGTGCGGCGGATCGGGGAGTTCACCGTGGAACGGCGCCTGGGCGCCGGCGGGATGGGGGTCGTGTATCTGGCGCGCAGCGCCGGCGGGCGGCGGGTCGCGCTGAAGGTGATCCGGCCCGAGTACGTCGACGAGCCGCACTTCCGGGCCCGGTTCCGACGCGAAGTCGCCGCCGCCCGCAAGGTGAGCGGGGCCTTCACCGCACCCGTGGTGGATGCCGACCCCGACGGCGATCCGCCCTGGCTGGCCACGCAGTACGTCGTCGGTGACGCACTGGACGCCCGAGTGCGCTCCGGCGGCCCGCTCCCCGTGGCCGAAGTCGTCCGGCTGGCCGGGCAGTTGGCGGAGGCACTGCGTGACATCCACCGGCACGGACTCGTGCACCGGGACCTCAAACCCGCCAACGTCCTCCTCGCCGACGACGGCGTACGGGTCATCGACTTCGGCATCGCCCGCTCCGTCACCCAGAGCCGGGCCCTGACCCGCAGCGGCGCCATGGTGGGCACCCCGGCCTTCATGGCGCCGGAGCAGCTGACCGGAGCCCAGGCCCTCTCCCCGGCGACGGACGTGTTCGCCCTCGGCGGCGTACTGGCCTACGCCGCGCTGGGCCGCAGCCCCTTCGAGGACCCCGGCGCGGCGGGCCTGGAACCGATCGCGGTCGCCTTCGCGGTCGTGCACAAGGAACCCGACCTCACCGGCCTTCCCTGCGCGCTGCGCACGCTGGTGGCCCGCTGCCTGACCAAGGACCCGGCACGGCGGCCCTGCCTGGAGGAGGTCCTGCGCCTGGCGAACCGCGCCGGGCAGGGCGTCGATGACGTCGACGGCACCCCACCACCGGTACGGCGCCGGCGGCCCGGCCGGACAGCGCTCGCCGCGCTCACCGTACTCGCGGCCCTGCTGCTGCCCGGCGACCTGCCCCGGGCGGTGCCGTCGGCGGTCCTGCCCTGCGCCGACGGACTGAGCGCCATCGGCGAGGGCGGTATGCGCAGATGCGTCGGACTGCTGGACGCGGACGCGTCGCCCGCGCTGCTGCGCCGTTCGTCGAGCCGGCTCATCGCACCGGTGCTGGAGCGGATCGCCGCCGAGAACCGGCGGGTCGCGGCGGCCGCGGCCGCGTCGGGCGGGCGGCCACAGGTGTCGATGGTGTATCTGACGCCCCTCACCGAGGAGTTCGACGGCAGCGCCGGCATGGAGGCGGTGCGGCGCGATCTGGAGGGCGCCCACTTCGCCCAGCTCAGGGTCAACCGGAAGTCGGGCGGCCCGGACGGCGGAGCCGCGATCCGGCTGCTGTTCGGCCAGACCGGAGGCACCGCCCAACAGCGCAACCACACGGTCGGGCAGGTGCTCGGGGCCCGGCGCGCCCAGCGGATCGTGGCGGCGCTCGGCCTGGGCGGCAGCACCGCCGCCAGCCAGGACATGGTGGAGGAGTTGACGGCCGGCGGCCTGCCCGCGTTCGGTTCGGTCCTCACCGCCGACTCCTGGGCCGCCGTGCCCGGCCTGGCACGGGTCGCGCCCGCCAACGCCGACCAGGCGGCGGCCGCCGTACGCCACCTGTCGACCGGCGCGCTCGCCCGCGCCCGGATTCTCTTCGTGCAGGACATCGCCCCCGGCGACCAGTACACCAGCACCCTCGCCCAGCAGTTCCGCACCCGGATACCGGCTCGTCGCCTCGTCCGTGCGGAACCCACCCTGTTCGACTCCTCACGGCCCGGCCTGACCGACTTCCGCGCCGGACTCGCGGACGTGTGCGAGGTGAAGCCCGACGTCGTCTACTTCGCGGGCCGGGGCACCACGCTGCCGCAACTCCTGACCGTCCTCGCCGCACGCCCCTGCCGGGGCCACCGGATCACCGTGATGTCCGGCGACGACACCATGATGGTCCGGCACACGAACGGCTTCGACGCACGCGCACTGGCCCGCGCCCTCGGCAAGGGCGGGATCGACCTGCTCTACACCGGCCTCGCCCACCCGGGGGCGTGGAAGGTGACGCCGGGCGCCTTCGCCCCGGACCTCGTCGAGCCCTTCCGGGACGGCACGTTCGACGACGCCTTCCCGCACAGCGACCTGGACGACGGCCGGGCGATCATGATGCACGACGCCCTGCTCACCGCGGCCCGGGCGGTCCGCGCGACCCCCGCGGTGCCGAACCCGACCGTCACGGATGTCTACCGGACGCTGTCCCGCCTGCGGAAACAGGGCCCGCTGCCGGGCGCGAGCGGCTGGATCGCCCTCGGAGACGACGGCGCCCCCGAGAACAAGGCGATCCCCGTCCTCCGGATCACTCCGGACGGCCGTACCACCGCCATCACGGTCACCTCGGCCGAGGGCGCACCACAGACGACGGCGAAGTGACCCGCGTGATGCCGGCGGAGGACTGACGGGACCCCACCGCACACTCACCACATGGGCGCGGGGCGGACCTCTCCCGTGCCCAGGGTGATCACGGCCCGGGGCTTCATGGGCTCCTCACCGCGACGTGAGAGCAGCACCACCTCCTCGACCGCGGCAGACAGCGTGCCGAGCCGGGCGGCACACTCGGCTGCCAGGTGTTTCGGGTCGTGGGTGCGGCCGAGGGACAGATGCGGGGTGAAGCGGTCACCGCGCCCGCGGCACAGCGGGAACCGCAGCCGCAGCTCCCGCTGGAGACGGGCCCACGGGGCCGGACCTGCCGCGGCCGGGTCGAGCCAGACCGTCGCGTAGTGCCGGTGCCGGAAGTACCGCACACCGGCCAGGCGCGCCGAGAACGCCGGGCTGGCCGCCGCCCCGGCGCGGAGCAGCGGCACGGCCCGCGCGAACTCCTCCTCCGGTACGAAACCGAAGAGCAGATTCACATGCGGCGGCCACCGCCGTACCTGCGGATCGTGCTCCCAGCGGATGGCCTGGATCACCGGCCAGAGCTCGCTCGGCGGCAGCCACGCCACCGCCGTCCGGGCCGTCGGCGCCACATCGAGCGCATCCCCCGGCCCGGCCGCGCCGAAATCCGCGTTTACGTCCACATGGCAATGATCCCAAAACGAGGCGAGATCATCCGAACGACGGACAGGCAGAACGATTCACCAGGTGAACGCCCCGCCGTTCGATCCAGCACGCCGGACCACGTGGCGATTCTGGTGCAGGTGTCCAACTCATCGGCAGGCAACGGCCTTGCGGGTCAACTGCCTCCACTGCCCAAGGAGTTCCCCTTGAGTCTTCGTCGTATGGTGACCGGCGCTCTCGGTTCCGCCGCCCTCGTGCTCACGTCCCTCGGCGCGGTGACCGCCCAAGCGAGCCCCGCGGCGGCCGACCCGTGCGGCTTCTACGAGACCAGCTCCGACGCCTACTACAACCACTGCACGTCCGACGGCTCGCGCGTGGTCATCCAGGTGCGGGTGGCCCAGGCTCCCGACTACGAGCGGTGTGTCGGTCCCGGCCGGACCTGGCTGGGCCCTGCCGACAAGATCCAGGGCGCTCACTACGTCAACCGCACCTGCTGACGGCCAGTCGTCCGAGCTGGGTCCTGCCCGGGTGCCCAGACGCGCTGCCCGGCCCGGGAACGGGCCGGGTGGTGAGGGCCGAGGAAGACGACGATGCCCTGGCCGTCGGGGGAGGGGTGGGTGGCCCGGACCCAGCCCTGGCGGCGGTAGAAGGACATGGCCTGACGGGAGCGCACGGAGGTCAGCAGCCAGGCGCGGCCCTCGGGGGCATCCGCGATGACCGCTTCCAGGAGTTCGCCGGCGAGGCCGGTGCCACGCGCGCGGGCGCGGACGGCGAGTTGGTCCGTCTCGCGGGCGCCGACCAGCCAGGCGCCGGTGCGATCGGGGCCGAGACCCGCGGCGACCTGCGGGTAGCAGCGGTCGGTGGGGAAGGGGGCGAGGGTGGTCCACGCGGTGGCGAAACCGAGCATCACCCCGCCTTCCACCGCGATCACGGCGGTGAACCCCGGTCGGCGCACGTCCCTTGGCAGCCGGTCGGTGAAGTCGGCGGCCCTTTCCGTGTCCTCGTTCCAGGGCGGGGCGCAGAAGGCATCGACGTACACGGAGTACAAGTCGGTGGTATGGGCCAGGAGTTCGGGGCCTTTGAACACACGGATGTCGACGCTCATCAGGCCGCCACCGCCGCCGTCCCCGCACGCAGCCCGATGGGGTGCAGGGCCGCGTACTCCAGAGGCGCCGACGGATCGATCGACAGGGCCAGCGGGGCGGGTTCGGCTCCGGCCCGGACGAGGAGGTCGCCGACGGCGGCGATCATCGCGCCGTTGTCCGTGCACAGCCGCAGCGGCGGCACCCGCAGCTCGATCCCGGCCGCCCGGCAGCGCTCCTCGGCCAGCGACCGCACACGCGAGTTCGCGGCGACCCCACCCACCACGACCAGCGTCCCCACGCCGTACTCGGCACAGGCCGCGACCGCCTTGCGGGTCAGCACGTCGGCGACCGCTTCCTGGAGGGAAGCCGCGCCGTCGCCCACCGGCAGCTCACCAGCCGCGTGGCCCTCGGCCCAGCGGGCGGCCGCCGTCTTCAGCCCCGAGAAGGAGAAGGCGTACGGCTCGTCGCGGCGGCCGGTCAGCGGGCGCGGGAAGGGGACGGCGCGCGGATCCCCCTCGCGCGCCGCCCGGTCGATGGCCGGACCGCCCGGATACGGCAGCCCGAGGACCCGCGCCACCTTGTCGAAGCACTCCCCGGCCGCGTCGTCGAGGGTGTCGCCGAGATGGACGATCGGATCGCGGGCCAGGTCGCGGACGAGGAGGAGCGAGGTGTGGCCGCCGGAGACGATCAGCACCACACAGGGGTCGGGCAGCGGCCCGTGTGCGAGGGTGTCGGCGGCGACATGGCCGGCGAGGTGGTGGACGCCGTACAGAGGCACGTCCAGCGCGTAGGCGATGCCCTTCGCCCCGGCCAGGCCCACCTGGAGCGCGCCGGACAGGCCCGGTCCGGTGGTGACGGCGACGGCGCCGATGTCGGACAGCGTCAGGCCGGCCTCGGCCAGCGCCTGCCGGACCACGGGGCGCAGCGCGTGCAGATGAGCCCGGGAGGCGATCTCGGGCACCACCCCGCCGAAGCGGGCGTGCTCGTCCATGCTCGACGCCACCGCATGCCCCAACAGCCGCCCCCCTCGCACCAACCCGGCGCCGGTCTCGTCACAGGACGACTCGATGCCGAGCACGATCGGAGAAGCCATGTGCTCACCCTTTCTGCCATTTGAAAGTTATTGCAAGTAGTGTGCAATAAGAGCTTCCTGAATGTGTACCCGCCGAAGGACACGCAGGCCACCGCCCCGTAGAGTGCGTCTCTGTTGCCCTTTCGAGCCCCGAGGTACCGCGCAGTGACCCCCGCACGCCCCGCCCCGCCGCCCGCCGTCGTGACCGTCGTCGGGATCGGAGCCGACGGCTGGGAGGGCGTCCCGGACGGCTCCCGTGCCGCGTTGCTCGATGTCGAGGTCGTCATCGGCGGCCCGCGCCAACTGGACCTGCTGCCGCCCGAGTGCGCCGCGGAACGCATCGCCTGGCCCTCACCCCTGCGGCCCGCGGTCCCCGGCCTCCTCGCCGCCCACGCCGGCCGCCGGATCGCCGTACTGGCCAGCGGCGACCCCATGTTCTACGGCATCGGGCGCACCCTCACCGAGGTCCTCGGCGCCGGTGCCGTGCGCGTCCTGCCGCACCCCTCCTCCGTCTCCCACGCCTGCGCCCGCCTCGGCTGGCCCCTGGAGGACGTCGAGGTCGTCACCCTCGTCGGCAGGCCCGCCGCCTGCATCGCCGCCGCCCTGTACGAAGGCCGACGGCTCCTCGTGCTCAGCGCCGACGCCACCACCCCCGCCGAGGTCGCCGCCCTGCTGCGGGACCACGGCTACGGACCCAGCCGGATGCGGCTGCTGGAACAACTCGGCGGCGAGAAGGAACGTACGACCGTCTCGACGACCGCCGACGACTGGCACGACGAGCCCGGCGACCCGCTCAACATCGTCGCCGTCGAGTGCCACCGCGCCCCGGACACCCCGCGCCTCGGCGCCGTACCCGGACTGCCCGACACGGCTTACGAGCACGACGGCCAGCTCACCAAACGCCACATCCGCGCCGCCACGCTGGGCGTGCTCGCGCCCGCGCCCGGTGAGCTGCTGTGGGACGTCGGCGGCGGGTCCGGGTCGATCGCGATCGAGTGGATGCGCACGCACCCGTCGTGCCGGGCGGTCACCGTCGAACGCGACCCGGTGCGCGCCGAGCGCATCACCCGCAACGCCGACCGGCTGGGGGTGCCCGGCCTGCGCGTCGTCACCGGCGCCGCACCCGGCGTTCTGACGGAACTCCCCACGCCGGACGCGGTGTTCGTCGGCGGCGGGCTCACCGCGCCCGGCCTCCTCGACGCCTGCTGGGAGGCGCTGCCCGGCGGCGGACGCCTGGTCGCCAACACCGTGACGCTGGAGTCGGAGGCGCTGCTCGCCGACGCACATCGGCGCCGCGGTGGCGAGCTGGTGCGGCTCGCGGTGGCACACGCCGTTCCGGTGGGCGGCTTCACCGGCTGGCGTCAGGCGATGCCGGTGACCCAGTGGGCCGTGGAAAAAGCGCAGCACACCCTCAACCCCCTTCCAGGAGCAGACAGATGACCGTGTACTTCATCGGTGCCGGCCCCGGTGCCGCCGACCTGATCACGGTGCGCGGCGCCCGTACGCTCGCCGCCTGCCAGGTCTGCCTGTACGCGGGCAGCCTGGTCCCTCGCGAGCTGCTCGCCGAATGTCCGCCGGACGCACGGCTGGTGGACACCGCGGACCTCAACCTCGACGAGATCACCGCCGAGTTGCTCCGGGCACATGGACAAGGGCACGACGTGGCGCGGCTGCACTCGGGCGACCCGTCCGTGTTCAGCGCGGTCGCCGAGCAGATGCGGCGGCTGGACGCGACCGGAGTGCCGTACGAAGTGGTGCCCGGCGTGCCCGCCTTCGCCGCCGCCGCGGCCTCCCTCAAGCGGGAGCTGACCGTGCCGACGGTCGGCCAGACCGTCATCCTCACCCGTATCGCCCACCGCGCCACCGCCATGCCCGACGGCGAGGACCTCGCCACCCTCGGCCGCAGCGGCGCACTCATCGTCCTGCACCTCGCCGCCCGGTACGTCGACCGCGTGGTGGAGGAGCTCCTCCCGCACTACGGCGCCGACTGCCCCGCCGCCGTCGTCGCCTACGCCTCCCGCCCCGACGAGGTGATCATCCGGGGCACCCTCGACGAGATCGCCGGCCAGGTGAAGGCCGCGGGCGTGCTGCGCACGGCCGTCATCATGGTCGGCCGCACGCTGGGCGCGGAGCAGTTCCGCGACAGCCACCTGTACTCGCCGGATCGTGAGCGGCATGTGTGCTAGCCGGTGAGCGGACATCGCACACCGCACACCGCGCATCCGGCAGCGCCCGGCGCTGTGTTCAGGGCCGGGTGACCGAGGGCCCGGCCACCGTGCTGCGGCCCACGATCGTTCCCGCGCGGTCGATGCAGATCACGTCGACCGCGACGGGCGCCCCGCGCAGCACGGCCAGGGCTTCGTCGCGGGCGGTGACCGCCACCAGGTCGCCGAGCGGGACCCCGGCCGCCGCGCACGACTGGAGTGCGGCCAGCCCGGTGTTGGCGTTCGCGACCTCGGCGGCCAGCGCCTCGTCCGCGCCGCCGCGCCGGGCCAGCTCGGCCAGGAAGCCCTTGTCGACCTGCGAGCGGGCGGAGTGCAGGTCCAGATGGCCGGCGGCCAGCTTGGACAGCTTGGCGAAGCCCCCGCAGATCGTGAGGCGGTCGACGGGGTGGCGGCGTACGTACTTCAGGACCGCGCCCGCGAAGTCGCCCATGTCCAGGAGGGCGTCCTCAGGGAGGTCATACGCGGCGACGACCGTCTTCTCCGAGGTGGACCCGGTGCAGCCGGCCACGTGGGTGCGCCCGGCCGCCCGCGCCACGTCCACCCCGCGCCGGATGGAGTCGATCCACGCGGAGCAGGAGTACGGGACGACGATGCCCGTGGTGCCGAGGACGGAGAGGCCGCCGAGGATGCCCAGCCGGGGGTTCCAGGTGGAGCGGGCGATCTCCTCGCCGTGGTCCACGGAGACGGTGATCTCGACGTCGCCGCTGCCGCCGTACCGCTCCGCGACCCGGGCGACGTGGTCGCGCATCATCTGCCGGGGCACGGGGTTGACGGCCGGTTCGCCGACGGGCAGCGGCAGGCCGGGCCGGGTGACCGTCCCCACGCCGGGGCCCGCCTTGAAGACGACCCCGGCCCCCGCGGGCAGCCGCCGCACGGTCGCCCGGACCAGCGCGCCGTGGGTGACGTCCGGGTCGTCCCCCGCGTCCTTCACGATGCCTGCCATGGCATACGCGTCGTCGAGCTCCTCGGCCGCCAGGGCGAAGGCCGGTGTCTGCCCCTTGGGCAGCGTGATCGTCACCGGGTCGGGGAACTCCCCGGTCAGCAGCGCGGTGTACGCGGCCGTCGTCGCCGCCGTCGCGCAGGCACCGGTCGTCCAGCCGTGCCGTAGGCCGGTGTGCTTGAGTTGGGCGCCGCGGCCGCCCTTGGCCTCGCTCGTCATGCCTCACTCTTCGAAAGGGAACCGGACTTCGTGCACGTACTGATTCTGGGCGGGACCACCGAGGCCCGTCGCCTCGCCGAACTCCTGGCGGCCGACCACGTGCCCGGGCTGCGCGTGACGAACTCGCTGGCCGGCCGGGTGGCCGCGCCCCGGCTGCCGCCCGGCGAGGTGCGCGTCGGCGGCTTCGGCGGCGCCGACGGGCTGGCCGCGTGGCTGCGCGAGCACGAGGTGGACGCGCTCATCGACGCCACGCACCCTTTCGCCGGAAGGATCAGTTTCAACGCGGCGCGGGCCGCCGCCACCGCCCATGTTCCCCTGCTCGCGCTGCGACGCCCCGGCTGGGTCCCGGTGGCGGGGGACGACTGGCGCGAGGCCGACTCGCTGGAGGAGGCGGCACAGCTGCTGCCCGGGCTCGGGAGACGGGTGTTCCTCACCACCGGGCGCATGGGGCTGGCCGCCTTCGCGGACCTCACCGACCTCTGGTTCCTCGTACGGTCCGTGGACGCGCCCGAACCCCCGCACCCGCCCCGCATGGAGGTGCTGCTCGACCGCGGCCCCTTCACCCTCGACGGGGAGCGCGAACTGCTGCGCCGGCACCGCGTCGACGTGGTCGTGACGAAGGACAGCGGGGGAGCGGCCACCGCGCCGAAGCTGACGGCCGCGCGCGAGGCCGGGGTGCCCGTGGTCGTGGTGCGCAGGCCGCCGGCCCCCGCCGGGGTGCGGGTCGTGGCGGAACCGGAGCAGGCACTGGCCTGGCTGGCCACCCGCATGTCTTTCCCGAGCGCAGGCTGAAACCTGACCCGAGCTTTGCCGCGTACGGCTTTTACCTGCAACCTATGTGCAGCAGGCTCAAGGGTGTGGCTGAAAAGAACCGAACAGCGCGATGGCGCCGCGTCCGCACCTCGATGACCCGCACGGAATGGACGAGCCTCGGAGGTATGGCCGCGTTCATCCTGGCGCTGCACGTCATCGGCTGGTTCACGCTGGTCGCGATCGTGGCCCCGCACCACTACAGCCTGGGCGAGAGGTCGTTCGGCATCGGTATCGGCATCACCGCGTACACGCTGGGCATGCGGCACGCCTTCGACGCCGACCACATCGCGGCCATCGACAACACCACCCGCAAGCTGATGAGCGAGGGACAGCGGCCGCTCTCGGTCGGCTTCTGGTTCTCCCTCGGCCACTCGACCATCGTCTTCGTCCTCGCCCTCCTGCTCTCCCTGGGCGTGAAGGCGCTGTCCGGTCCGGTCGCGAACGACGGCTCGCGACTGCACGACATCACCGGCTGGATCGGCACCACCGTCTCCGGGGCCTTCCTCTACCTCATCGCGATCATCAACCTGGTGATCATGGCCGGTATCTGGAAGGTGTTCCGGCAGATGCGCTCCGGCCACTTCGACGAGGCCGCCCTGGAGGAACAACTCGACAACCGCGGCTTCATGAACCGCCTCCTCGGCCGCGTCATGAAGTCGATCACCAGGCCCTGGCAGATGTACCCCCTGGGCATGCTGTTCGGTCTCGGCTTCGACACGGCCACGGAGATCGCCCTGCTGGTCCTCGCCGGCTCGGGCGCAGCCTCCGGCCTGCCCTGGTACGCGATCCTCTGCCTGCCGGTCCTGTTCGCTGCCGGCATGGCGCTGCTGGACACCATCGACGGCTCGTTCATGAACTTCGCCTACGGCTGGGCCTTCTCCAAGCCGGTCCGCAAGGTCTACTACAACCTCACCGTCACCGGCCTGTCCGTCGCCGTCGCCCTCATCATCGGCACGGTCGAACTGCTGGGCCTGATCGCCGAGAAGGCGCACCTGCACGGCGCCTTCTGGGATTGGGTCTCCGGGCTCGACCTCAACATCATCGGATACGTCGTCGTCGGACTGTTCTTCGCCACCTGGGCGATCGCCCTGCTGGTGTGGAAGGCCGGCCGGATCGAGGAGAAGTGGACGGCGGGGATGGCCCAGGGACCCACCCCCGCCGAACAGGGACCGATCCCCGCCGAACAAGGAGCCGAGTAGGCGCCCCGGCGTCACGCGTCCGGGTAGCGGCGAGGCGTCCAGACAACGTCCTCGCCGTCCCCGCGCCGTACGACCCGCGTCTGCGAGGAACCGACCAGCAGGATCGTGCGCATGTCGACCTCGGCCGGATCGAGCTCGGCCAGCCGCACGATCCGCACCCGCTCCCCGGAGCCGCCGACGTCCCGCGCGACCACGACCGGCGTGTCCGGAGCCCGGTGCTCAAGGAGCAGCTCACGGGCCTTGGCCACCTGCCAGGTACGGCTGCGTGAGCCCGGGTTGTACAGGGCCAGCACCAGGTCCGCCGAGGCCGCCGCGCGCAGCCGCTCGGCGATCACCTCCCAGGGCTTGAGCCGGTCGGAGAGGGAGATGGTCGCGTAGTCGTGGCCGAGCGGGGCGCCCGCGCGGGCGGCGGCCGCGTTGGCGGCGGTCACCCCCGGCAGCACCCGCACCGGAATGTCCGCGTACTCCTCGGCCGACGCGACCTCCAGGACGGCCGTGGCCATCGCGAAGATCCCCGGATCGCCCCCGGAGACGACGGCCACCCGCCGCCCCCGCCGGGCCAGTTGGAGCGCGAACTCGGCGCGCTCGGCCTCGACCCGGTTGTCCGAGCCGTGCCGGAGCTGGCCGGGACGGACCGGCACCCGGTCCAGGTAGGTGGTGTAACCGACCAGGTCGTCGGCGGCGGCGAGTGCACCCCGCGTCTCAGGGGTCAGCCACAACGGACCGGCCGGCCCGGTCCCGACCACGACGACCTCGCCCAGTTCCCGCACGGGAGGCTCGGCGTCGACCTGGCTCGGCAGCACGGCGACCGAGAAGTACGGCACCGATTCCGGCTCCACGTCGGCCAGTTCGGCCAGCCGCTCCCCGCTCATGGTGGCCCGCTCGACGTACCGCGCCTCGTCCAGCCGCCCCGAACTCTCCAGCGCACTGCGGACCTTGGTGAAGGTGCGGCCCAGCTTCATCACCACCGCCGCGTCCGTGGCGGCGAGCCGGGCGGTCAGCTCCTCCTCGGGCAGGGTGCCCGGCAGGATGGTCAGCACCTCCTCGCCCTCCGCGAGGGGCGTGCCCAGGCGGGCCGCGGCGGCCGACACGGAGGTGACACCGGGGATGACCTCGGTGTCGTAGCGGTCCGCGAGCCGCTTGTGCATGTGCATGTAGGAGCCGTAGAAGAGCGGGTCGCCCTCCGCGAGCACGGCGACCGTCCGGCCGGCGTCGAGATGCGCGGCGAGCCGGGCGGAGGCCTCGGCGTAGAAGTCGTCCATGGCGCCCTGGTAGCCGCCGGGATGGTCGGTGGTCTCGGTGGTGACCGGGTAGACCAGCCGCTCCTCGATGTGCCGTTCCTGGATGTGCTTCGCCGCGATCGAACGGGCGATGGACCGCCCGTGCCGTGCGCTGTGGTACGCGATCACGTCCGCCTCGGCGATGACCTCCACCGCGCGCACGGTCATCAACGACGGGTCGCCGGGGCCCAGCCCGACGCCGTACAGCTTCCCGCTCACTCTGCCTCACTCGCGATCGCGTTGAGCGCGGCGGCGGCGATGGCACTGCCACCGCGTCGGCCGCGCACCACCAGGTGCTCAAGGCCCGACGGATGCTCCGCCAGCGCCTCCTTCGACTCGGCGGCGCCCACGAACCCCACCGGCACACCTATGACGGCGGCCGGGCGGGGAGCGCCCTCCTCGATCATCTCCAGAAGGCGGAACAGCGAGGTCGGCGCGTTCCCGACGGCGACCACGGAACCCTCAAGACGGTCCCGCCACAGCTCCATGGCGGCCGCACTGCGCGTGGTGCCCATCTTCGCGGCCAGTTCGGGGACGGCCGGGTCGGACAGGGTGCACAGCACGTCGTTGTCGGCGGGCAGCCGCTTGCGGGTCACACCGCTGGCCACCATCTGCACATCGGTGAAGATGGGCGCGCCCGCACGCAGGGCCTCCCGGGCACGGGCCACCACCCCGGGCGTGTACACGAGGTCGCGCACGAGGTCGACCATCCCGCAGGCATGGATCATCCGCACCGCGACCTGACTGACGTCGGCGGGCAGGCCCGCGAGGTCCGCCTCCGCGCGGATGGTGGCAAAGGACTGGCGGTAGATGGCCGCCCCGTCCTTCTCGTACTCGAACACCGTGCTCCTACAGGTCATGCGTGCGGGCCGCCGCCAGGTCGGCGGCGAGCTTCGATGGGTTGTCGGTCGTCGTCGTGGCGCCCACCCGGCCGCCTCGGACGACGGTGATCCGGTAGCCGCCGTCCGGGGCCGCGACGACGTCCACGTGATCGCCGCGCGGGCGACCGCAACGGCGCTCGCAGCCGGACCAGTACGCCGGCAGCCCGCCGCCCGTGGTGAGCGACGCGGCCGCGTCCGTACGGATGTCCGCCCGCGACTTGGCGCAACCGGGCCGTCCGATGCAGGCACCGATGCCCAGCCAAGGGGAGTCCGGGTCCGTGATCAGACCGACGGAGTCTAGGCCGGGGAGACGGTCGGAGCGCACTGTGGGAAGGATCACTCCGCGCCAAGGTGTCAGACGCAGCTCCCCGGACGCGGCCGCCGTCACTTCGGCCCACTGGGCGGCGGTGAGACGGCCCAGCGGGGCGAGAACGGAGAGGCTCGTCGTGCCGTCCGGGCCGGTGACGATGCCAGGGGAGGGAGCGGGCTCGCTTGCGAGCGGCCAGGCCGGCGAGGCATGCCCGGTCCCCAGCCGCCGTACGACCTCGTGCGCCAACTCATCGGCAGGGGACGGAAGTTCGGACACCCGCCAGACCTGTCCGCCACTCGCCTCCAGGAACACCTCGGCGGCCAGCAGCGCGGCCCGAGGCGCGTCCTCGGCGCTCAGGACGGCGACGGTATCGGCGGCCCCGATGCGCAGCCACACCTCCCCGTCCGGCGCGGCCCGCAGTGTCACGTCCGCACCGAGCCCTGCCACATCCCCGCGCCCGTCGTCGAGCGCGAACAGGAACCGCCCGGACAGCCGGGCCGCGGCCTCGCTCGCGCACAGCAGCTCGTCCAACGCCCGCAGCCACGGCCGTACGTCGGCGCAGCCGCGCCCGTCCAGCCCGGCCAGGGGCGAGGCCACCACGTTGCGCACGCGCTCGTGCCGCCACGACGGCAGCAGACCGGCGGCCTCCAGCCGGCTCGCCAACTCCCCGCCGCAGCCGGCCGGCAGACCGCGCAGCTGGACGTTGCCCCGCGACGTCAGATGCAGCTCTCCGTCGCCGAGTTCGCCCGCCGCCCGGCCGAGATCCCGCGCCTGGCCGACCTGAAGCACACCCCCGGGAATCCGGATCCGGGCGAGTGCGCCGTCGTCCGCCGTGTGGAGCCTCAATGCGCCCGGGCATGCGTCGTCCCGGCCCCGTGAGACCCCTGTGGCCTGGGACGACGGACGGATCGACGGCGTGGACATGGCGGCGAGCATACCGACCGCACCGCAGACTGTATGCGGTGCCTCTGTAGGCCGACGCCTCTTCCCCTGCCCCTTACTATGCTTGTCGGTGGATCATCCGGTCCGCCATCGCCACGACGGCGACAGGGGAGGAAGCCGGTGCGAGTCCGGCGCGGTCCCGCCACTGTGAGCCCACCCCGCCAGGGTCGGGTGAGTCAGGAACTCCCGCCGTCAGACACCACCCGGGGCGCGGACACCCCGAGGAAGGCCGACGCCGCATGATCCTTCTGCTGTCGACGTCCGACACCGACCTGCTCAGCGCCCGCGCGGCGAACGGCCCGGTGCCGTACCGCTTCGCCAACCCCGCCAGGCTTCCGCTCGACGACCTGCCCGCGCTCCTCGACGGCGTCGACCTCGTCGTCGTACGCCTCCTCGGTGGGCTGCGCGCCTGGCAGGAGGGCCTCGACCTGCTGCTCGCCGACGGCCGCCCGGTCGTCGTCCTCACCGGCGAACAGGCCCCGGACGCCCAGCTGATGGCCGCCTCCACGGTCCCCGTCGGCATCGCCGCCGAGGCCCACGCCTACCTCGCCCACGGCGGCCCGGCCAACCTGGAGCAGCTCGCCCGCTTCCTGTCGGACACGGTCCTGCTGACCGGCCACGGCTTCGAGGCACCGGCGCCCGCGCCGAGCTGGGGCCCGCTGGAGCGCGAGTCCCGGGCCGACGGCCCGACGATCGCCGTGCTCTACTACCGCGCCCACCACATGAGCGGCAACACGGCGTTCGTGGGCGCCCTGTGCGACGCGATCGAGGAGGCCGGCGGCCGGCCGTTGCCGCTGTACGTCGCTTCCCTGAGGGCTCCCGAGCCCGAACTCATCGACGAACTGCGCGCAGCCGACGCCATCGTCACCACCGTGCTCGCCGCGGGCGGCACCAAGCCCGCCGAGGCATCCGCCGGCGGCGACGACGAGTCCTGGGACGCGGGCGCCCTGACCTCCCTCGACGTGCCGATCCTGCAGGCCCTGTGCCTGACCGGTTCGCGCACCGCCTGGGAGGAGAACGACGAGGGCGTCTCCCCGCTCGACGCCGCCAGCCAGATCGCCGTGCCCGAGTTCGACGGCCGGCTCATCACCGTGCCGTTCTCCTTCAAGGAGATCGACGCCGACGGCCTGCCCGCGTACGTCGCCGACCCCGAGCGTGCGGCGCGCGTCGCCGGAATCGCCGTACGCCACGCGCGACTTCGCCACATCCCGGCCGCCGACAAGCGCGTGGCCCTGGTCCTGTCCGCCTACCCGACCAAGCACTCCCGGATCGGCAACGCGGTCGGCCTCGACACCCCCGCCAGCGCCGTCGCGCTGCTCAGGCGGCTGCTGGCCGAGGGCTACGACTTCGGCGACACCGACATCCCCGGCCTGGTCTCCGGCGACGGCGACGAGCTGATCCGCGCGCTCATCGAGGCCGGCGGCCACGACCAGGACTGGCTCACCGAGGAGCAGTTGGCCCGCAACCCGGTGCGGATCCCGGCGGCCGACTACCGGCGCTGGTTCGCCACACTGCCGGAGGAGCTGCGGACGGCCGTCGAGGAGCACTGGGGCCCGGCGCCCGGCGAGATGTTCGTGGACCGCAGCCGCAACGAGGACGGCGACATCGTCCTCGCGGCCCTCCGCTTCGGCAACCTGCTGATCCTCATCCAGCCCCCGCGCGGCTTCGGCGAGAACCCCATCGCCATCTACCACGACCCGGACCTCCCGCCCTCGCACCACTACCTGGCCGCCTACCGCTGGATCGCGGCCCGCGCCGAGGACGGCGGCTTCGGCGCCGACGCGATGATCCACCTCGGCAAGCACGGCAACCTGGAGTGGCTGCCCGGCAAGAACGCCGGCCTGTCCGCCGCCTGCGGGCCCGACGCCGCCCTCGGCGACCTGCCCCTGATCTACCCCTTCCTGGTCAACGACCCCGGCGAGGGCACCCAGGCCAAGCGCCGCGTCCACGCCACCCTCATCGACCACCTCGTCCCGCCCATGGCCCGCGCCGACTCCTACGGAGACATCGCGCGCCTGGAGCAACTCCTCGACGAGTACGCCCAGATCTCCTCCATGGACCCGGCCAAGCTCCCGGCCATCCGCGCCCAGATCTGGACCCTCATCCAGGCCGCCAAGCTCGACCACGACCTCGGCCTGGACGACCGCCCCGACGACGACGGCTTCGACGACTTCCTCCTGCACGTCGACGGCTGGCTGTGCGAGGTCAAGGACGCCCAGATCCGCGACGGCCTGCACGTGCTGGGCACCCCGCCGGCCGGCGCCGACCGCGTCAACCTCGTCCTCGCCATCCTCCGCGCCCGCCAGATCTGGGGCGGCACCACCGCGCTGCCCGGCCTGCGCGAGGCCCTCGGCCTGGACGAGTCCGCCGCGACCCGTACGACCGCCGACGAGGCCGAGGCGAAGGCCCGCGCCCTGGTCCAGGCGATGGACGACGCGGGCTGGGACCCGGCGGCCGTACCCGCCGAACACGGTGAACAGGTCGCCGCGATCCTGGAGTTCGCCGCCCGCGAGGTCGTCCCCCGCCTCGCCGCGACCACCGCCGAACTCGACCACGCCCTGCACGCTCTCAACGGCGGTTTCGTCCCCGCCGGCCCCTCCGGCTCCCCCCTGCGCGGTCTGGTCAACGTCCTGCCGACCGGCCGCAACTTCTACTCCGTGGACCCCAAGGCCGTGCCGTCCCGCCTCGCCTGGGAGACCGGCCAGGCCCTCGCGGACTCGTTGCTGGAGCGCTACCGCGCCGACAACGGCGACTGGCCCACCTCCGTCGGCCTCTCCCTGTGGGGCACGAGCGCGATGCGCACGGCCGGCGACGACGTCGCCGAGGCACTCGCCCTGCTCGGCGTCCGCCCGGTCTGGGACGACGCCTCCCGCCGGGTGACGGGCCTGGAGGCCATCCCGTACGAGGAGTTGGGCCGCCCGCGCATCGACGTGACCCTGCGCATCTCGGGCTTCTTCCGGGACGCCTTCCCGCACACGATCGGGCTGCTGGACGACGCCGTGCGGCTGGCCGCCTCGCTGGAAGAGCCCGCCGAGGTCAACCACGTACGCGCCCACGTCCAGTCCGACCTGGCGGCCCACGGCGACGAACGCCGCGCCACCACCCGTATCTTCGGCTCCCGCCCCGGCACCTACGGCGCCGGACTGCTCCAGCTCATCGACTCCCGCGACTGGCGCACCGACGCCGACCTCGCCGAGGTCTACACGGTCTGGGGCGGCTACGCCTACGGCCGTGAACTCGACGGCCGCCCGGCACGCGACGAGATGGAGACGGCGTACAAGCGGATCGCGGTGGCCGCGAAGAACACGGACACCCGCGAGCACGACATCGCCGACTCCGACGACTACTTCCAGTACCACGGCGGCATGGTGGCCACGGTCCGCGCCTTGCGCGGCACCGCGCCCGAGGCGTACATCGGCGACTCCACCCGGCCCGAGACGGTCCGCACCCGCACGCTCGTCGAGGAGACCTCGCGCGTCTTCCGGGCCCGTGTCGTCAACCCGAAGTGGATCGAGGCGATGCGCCGCCACGGCTACAAGGGCGCCTTCGAACTCGCTGCCACGGTGGACTACCTGTTCGGCTACGACGCCACGACCGGCGTGATCGCCGACTGGATGTACGACAAGCTCACCGAGACCTACGTCCTGGACCCGGCCAACCGCGAGTTCCTCCAGGAGGCCAACCCCTGGGCCCTGCACGGCATCGCCGAGCGGCTGCTGGAGGCGGAGTCGCGCGGCATGTGGGAGAAGCCGGACCCGGCGGTGCTGGAGGCGCTGCGGCAGGTGTACCTGGAGACCGAGGGTGACCTGGAGGGCGGCGAGGCATAGCCGCGTGTGACACGGCGAAGGGCTCCCGCAGGCAGATGCTTGCGGGAGCCCTTCGCCCCGTGTCCTCGGGGCCGGTGCGTCGTCAGGCTCCCGCGGGCGCCGCGGGCAGGACGTGGTCGCCGACCTTGTCCGTGCTCAGGCACAGGGAGCAGACGACGGCTTCGTGCGTCTGGCAGGCGGCCACGTCGGGGCGCTCGAACTGCTGCCGGCAGACGTGGCAGTCGTAGGTGACGGCGCTGGGGTTGCCGTCGGCGTCCAGGAGCGGCTCGTCGATGCCGTCGTCGGTGCGGCGCAGGTAGTACTTGCCCTTGGTGACCACGGCCATCAGCGGAGTGAGGACGAAGGCGATGAGGGCGGCGGCGACGGGGGAGTAGGGCTGGAGCGTGTCGCCGAGCGCGTGGAAGTACATGGCGATGGAGAGGCCGGAGGCGGCGACGAAGGCCACCACGCCCACGGGGTTGACGGCGTAGAGCATGCCGCGGCGGAACTCGGGCTGGAGCGGGGAGAGCTTCAGCAGGTACTTGTTGACGCCGATGTCGGTGGCGACGGTGACGACCCAGGCGATGGCGCAGTTCGAGTAGAAGCCCAGAATGCTGTTGAGGAAGCTGAACATGTCGGCCTCCATCAGCGCGAGCGCGAAGGCCAGGTTGACCAGGACGAAGACCATCCGGCCCGGGTAGCGTCCGGTGACCCGGGTGAAGGAGTTCGTCCAGGCGAGGGAGCCGGAGTAGGCGTTCGTCACATTGATCTTGATCTGGCTGATCACCACCAGCGCCACGGCCAGCGGGACGACGATCCAGGACGGCATCATCGCGTCGAAGGCGTGCTTGAACTGCTGGATCGGCTCGGGCGCGGCGGTGGGACCGACCTCGGCGAGGATGTAGACCGCGAGGAACACGCCGATGGCCTGCTTGAGCGCGCCCAGCACCACCCAGCCGGGCCCGGCCATGACCACGGCCGTCCACCAGGCGCGCTTGTTCGCCTCGGTCTTGGGCGGCATGAAGCGCAGGTAGTCGATCTGCTCGCCGATCTGCGCGATCAGGGAGAGACACACTCCCGCGCCGAGCAGCACGGCCGCGGTGTTGACGCCGCCCTCGCCGTCGGTGCCGGCGTAGGCGAGGAACCGGTCGACAGTGCCGGGGTCGGTGGCGACCAGGTAGACCAGCGGGCCGACCATCAGTAGCAGCCAGATCGGCGTCGTCCACACCTGGAGCTTGCTCAGCGCCTTCATGCCGTAGATCACCAGCGGGATCACCATGAGAGTGGAGACCAGGTAGCCGAGCCACAGCGGCAGTCCGAGGCCGAGCTTCAGACCCTGGGCCATGATCGAGCCTTCGAGGGCGAAGAAGATGAAGGTGAAGCTGGCGAAGATGACACTGGTGAGGACCGAACCGAAGTAGCCGAAGCCGGAACCGCGGGTGATGAGGTCCAGGTCGATGTTGTAGCGGGCACCGTAGTAGGCCAGCGGGAAGCCGGTGACGAAGATGACGACGGCCGCGACGGCGATCGCGAGCAGCGCGTTGCCGGTGCCGTGGGCCAGGCCGATGCCGGCGCCGATGGAGAAGTCGGCCATGTAGGCGATGCCGCCGAGTGCGGTCGTCGCCACCACCATCGGGGTCCAGCGGCGGTAACTGCGCGGCGCGAAGCGGAGGGTGTAGTCCTCCAGAGTCTCCTTGACCGCCTGGTCGGCGGATGGTGTGGGGTCTGCCGTTGCCGACCGTGACTCTGTGGTGCTCATGTCACGCCTCCCGGTGGCGCTCGGTTCGGGTGGTGGGGGGATACGTGGGAGCCCCGCTCGGCGTCGTCGGCAGCACGGGGAGTCGACGGATCGGCTTGAGCCGTCAGGGGCCTGTATACGACTCCGATCCCACGGCCCGCCACGTTAGAAAGCGGTTGTTTCCGCTCCGTCCGACTGCTGTGAACGCGACGTTTCCGGGACCTCACGGGCGCGGTCGTGGAGGAGCGGGCGGCTGGTCGCCGCCCCAGGTCGGCCGAGTAAGGTCGTCCGATGACGAGTAGCGGCGTGTCGCGTGCCGACATCCTGGACGGCACCCCTTCGACGACGGCCCCCGGCAATTGGCGAGCACGTCTGCGCCAGTTCGGCCACGTCGCCGGCGCCCGGACCGACACCCGCGCACTGCTCGTTCCGCCTTTTCCCCAGCCCGCACGGGGATATGGGGCCGCCCGGATGATGGCCTGGCTGGGGCCCGTACTCGTCGCCGTCCTGGCCGGGGCCATCCGCTTCTGGCACCTCGGCAGCCCGCGGGACGTCGTCTTCGACGAGACCTACTATGCCAAGGACGCCTGGTCCCTGCTGAAACTCGGCTATGAGGGCACCTGGCCGAACCGTAAGATCGCCGACCCGCAGATCCTCGCGGACCCTCAGGTCATCCCGCTCTCCGACACCGGGGTCTTCGTCGCGCACCCGCCGATGGGAAAGTGGGTGGTGGCCCTCGGCGAGTGGGCGTTCGGCCTCGACCCGTTCGGCTGGCGCTTCATGACGGCGGTCCTGGGCACGCTGTCGGTGTTCATGCTGTGCCGAATAGGACGCCGGCTGTTCCGCTCGACAGCGCTGGGCTGCCTGGCCGGCACGCTGATGGCGCTGGACGGTCTGCACTTCGTGATGAGCCGTACGGCGCTGCTGGACCTCGTCGTCATGTTCTTCGTACTGGCGGCCTTCGGAAGCCTGCTCATCGACCGGGACCACGCACGGGCCCGGCTCGCGGCGGCCCTGCCGGTCGGCGAGGACGGCCGTGCCCGCCCGGACGCGTTCACCGGCGACCGCGCCGGGACGGGAGTGCGCCCATGGCGGCTCGCCGCCGGCTTCTTCCTGGGGCTCGCGGCCGCGACCAAGTGGAACGGCTTGTACTTCCTGGCCTTCTTCATGGTCCTGACCCTGCTGTGGGACGTCGGCTCCCGTCGCGTGGCGGGGGCGCGGCGGCCGTACCGGGCGGTACTGCGCAAGGACCTGGGCTGGTCGGTGGTGTCCGTCCTCCCGGTCGCCGTGGTGACGTATCTGGCGACGTGGACCGGCTGGTTCCGGTCCGACAACGGATACGCGCGCCACTGGGCGGACGGCCGAGGCGGCATCTGGTCGTGGATCCCGGCTCCGCTCCGCAGCCTGTGGCACTACGAGTACGGGGTCTACCAGTTCAACGTGGGCCTGCACAGCTTCCACAAGTACGAGTCCAACCCCTGGAGTTGGCTCGTCCTCGGCCGCCCGGTGCTGTTCCACTACGAATCGACGCCGGCCGGCCGGGACGGCTGCGGTACGACGGCCGACTGCTCGCAGGCGATCGTCGCCCTGGGCACACCACTCCTGTGGTGGTCGGCATGCTGCGCGCTGCTGTATCTGCTCTACCGATGGGCACTGCGCCGCGACTGGCGCGCCGGCGCCGTCCTGTGTGGGGTGGGCGCCGGCTATCTGCCCTGGTTCCTGTACCAGGACCGCACCATCTTCTCCTTCTACGCGGTCGTCTTCGTGCCGTACCTGTGCCTGGCCGTGGCGATGATGCTGGGCGCGCTGCTGGGTCCGCCGGGGGCGGGCGAGAGACGCCGGACGTGGGGTGCGGTGCCGGCGGGTGCGCTGGTGCTGCTCATCGCCTGGAGCTTCATCTACTTCTTCCCGGTCTACACCGGGCAGACGATCCCGTACGCCGACTGGCGCGCCAGGATGTGGCTCGACACCTGGATCTGAGACCGGCATCAAGGCCGGCGGACGTCGGAGGGGAGGTCGGAGAGGTCGGAGTGCAGAGGGCTGAGGCGGGCCGCGAGGAGTTCGTCCCGGGTGCCGGAGCGCTGGACCTTGCCGCTTGTCGTGCGGGGCACGCTCATCGGGCCGACGATGACGACATGGACGGCCAGCCGCAGTTCCTGGGCCAGCCGCCCCCTGATGAGGCCGGCCAGGGCTGCGGGGGTGCGGCCGTCGAGGTGGCGGGGGCGGACCTCCTGGACCAGGACGATGTGCTCGTGCCCCGAGGAGCCGGGCAGGGTGAAGGCGGCACTGGGGCCGGTGGCGGGGTCGGCCGACTCGCTGACGCGCTCGATGTCCTGGGGGTGGATATTGCGGCCGTTGGCGATGATCAGGTCCTTCGCGCGGCCGGTGACGAAGAGTTCGCCGTCCTGGAAGAAGCCGAGGTCACCGGTGCGCAGGAAGGGCCCGTCGCCGTCGGCGGTGGTGGCGGCGAAGTGCTCGGCGGTGGCCTGTGGGTCGCCGAGGTAGCCGTCGGCGACGCTGTCCCCGGACACCCAGATCTCGCCGATGTGGCGGTCTTTGAGGGGCTGTGAGGTGGCGGGGTCGACGATGCGGACGTCGGCGCCCACCGGCCGGCCGCAGCCGACCAGGTCCACGCCGTCCGGGGCGGGCACGGCCTGGCCGGCCTCCAGCGCGTCCCGGTCGAAACGCCCGAGCGTCGGTCCGCTGCCGCAGGCAGTGCCGGTGACCATGAGGGTGGCCTCGGCCAGGCCGTAGCAGGGCGCCCAGATGTCCGGGCGGAAGCCGAGCGGGGCGAGCCGGCGGGCGACCGCGTTCAGGACGTCGGCGCGGACGGGCTCCGCGCCGTTCAGTGCGAACCGCAGGGAGTCGAGGCCCAGGTCCGGGTCCAGGTCGGTGAGTCGGTCGTTCTTGAGACTCCTCAGCAGCCAGTCGTATCCGAAGTTCGGCGCGAAGGTGTAGAAGGCCCGGTACCGGCTGATCATCTGGAGCCACAGCAGCGGGTGGGCGACGAAGGACACCGGTGAGCACAGGACGAGATTGCCGTAGCTGGCGAGCGGGCTGAGCAGCATGCCGACCAGGCCCATGTCGTGGTAGTGCGGCAGCCATCCGGCACCGGTCGGCGACGGATCGTCGCGGACTTCGTCCAGGACCTCCGCGGGGAGGATGGTCTCCCTGATCGACAGCAGGTTGTGCAGCAGGTTCCGGTGGGTGATGACGACACCGCGCGGCTCGCTGGTCGATCCGGAGGTGTACTGGACGTAGGCGGTCGCCGAGAGGTCAAGTGCGGCGGGAGACCAGTCGCCCGGGTCCGGCAGCCCGGGGCCGTCCGTGGCGACGCACTCGGCCCGCGGCGCCGGATCCAGGCCGGCCAGCCAGGAGCCGAGCGCGGGCTGGTGCGCGGCGTCGCTCAGGACCAGGCCGACATGCGCGTCCCGGATGATGCCCTCGGCGCGTTGCAGGGCCCGCCGGTCGGTGGCCGGCAGCGGGGCGGGGACGGCGACCCGCCCGGCGTACAGGCAGCCGAGGAAGACCGCGAAGAACTCCAGGCCCGCCGGGTACATCAGCAGGACGCGCGCTCCGGGCGGCGTACGGTCCGCCAGCCAGGCTCCCACCGCCCGCGCCCGTGCGTCGAGTTGGGCGTAGCCGAGGCGTTCCACCTCGACGAGGTCGCCGCGGACGCTGTCCACGCGCGCGTACCAGCGGGTGTCGCCGAGCACCCACATCTTCTCGCGCAGGAACCGGACGAGTTCACTCACCGCCGGCTCCGATCCGCCCGCTCAGGGCCTGCTCGACATGGCCGACCACGGCGCCGACCGTGTGCAGCTCCCAGGCGACCTCGTCGGGGATGCGCACCCCGAACCGCTTCTCCGCGACGACGGTCATCCGTACCAGGACGAGCGAGTCGAGACCGAGGTCCGCGATGAACGCGGTCTGCTCGTCGACCTGCTCCGGGTCGACGTCACCGAACTCGGCGAGCATCGCCTTCAGTTCGGCGAGGATCTCGGAGCGGTTCACCGGGCGCATCCCTTCCGCGGGACGTCCCAGGCGACCGGCAGGACGCTGAGCCCGCGCTCGAACATGCTGGGCCGCCACCGTGGCGTGCCGTCCAGCCGCAGGCCGGGCAGTCTGCGCAGCACGGTGGTGACGGCGGCCTCGGCCGTCATACGACCGATATGGGCACCCAGGCAGTAGTGGGCGCCGTGTCCGAAGGCGAGATGGCCCGGTGTCGGGCGGTGCAGGTCGAGGCGGTCGGGGTCGGAGAAACGCGTCGGGTCCCGGTTGGCCGCGCCCAGGCACAGGAACAGGGAGTCGCCGGCCGGGACGGTCACCTCGCCGAAGTCGACGGGTTCGAGCGTGCCCCGCCAACTCGTGAACGGCAACGGGCTCTCGTAGCGGAGCAGTTCGTTCATGCCGGTCGCCATGAGGGAGGGGTCGTCGCGCAGCGCGGCCAGCTGGCCGGGGTGGGCGAGCAGGGCGTGCAGGCTGTTGCCGACGCTGTTGATGCTGGGGTCCTGGCCCGCCACGAGCATCATCATGACCTGGCCGTGCAGTTCGTCCTCGCTGATCAGGTCGTCCTGGTCGCGGGCCCGGACCAGCAGCGAGATCAGGTCGTCGCCCGGGGAGCGGCGCTTCTCGGCGACCGCCGCGCGGACGAACGCGTCGACCTCGTGGGCGAGCGCCGCGACGTAGGGGACGTCGTTGTTCCACTCGGCCGTACGCCAGATCATCGCCCGCAGATGGTTCATCTGGGGCGGGGTGGCGCCGAGCACCGAGAACAGGACGTTGCCGCCCAGCGGGTACGCCACGGCCGCCATGAGATCGCCACTGCCCCGGCCGACGATCCGGTCGATGCGGGTGTCGACGATGCGCTGCACCCGGGTGCGCCACTGCTCCTGCCGGGTGGGGGTGAAGAACGGCCGCATGACGGCGCGCAGTTCGGCGTGGCGCGGGTCGTCGCTGTCCAGCAGGTGCACGAACAGCCGCTCCCGCAGTTCGGACGGCCAGTGCCGCAGCCACATCAGACCGGCCGGGATGCGTTTGCTGTCGCAGGTCACGCGCGGGTCGGTGTGAGCGGTGCGGACGTCGTCGTAGCGGGTCAGTAGCCAGCCCGGACCGTCCGGGCTGCTGACCCGGCTCACCGGGCGGTGCTCGCGCAGCCAGTGCAGCGTCGGGTAGGGGTCGTGGTGGAACGCCTCGGTGAACGGGGCCGGCAGACCGCCGGGCAGGTCCTCGGGCGGCCAGCCGGGCGGGTACTCCCTGACGGCCTCGACCCTCGGCCTGGGCTGCGCCGGGACATACGGGGCGGCAGCCGGGGAAGGGGCCGCGGACTGTGCGACGGACACGCCCTGAAGGCGGCTGGTGCGCAGCATGGGGTAGTTGAGTTCGCCGAACCGGTCGCCGCTCAGGCCCGGCCCGCCGTGGTTCGACAGGAACGGAACCCCCGCGAGGTGCGAGTCGTTCACCCGCAGCTGACCGCACGAGCGGACGTCCCGGACGAACCGGTCGATGACCTCCGGGGCCTGCGTCCAAAGGGAGTTGCGCAGACCGTACGTACCGGTGGCGACGAACGACACCATCTCGGTGAGGAGTTCGTCGTCGTCGGCGACGGGGTGGGGGACGGCCAGGGTCAGCAGGGGGAAGAACGTCTCGTACCGGACCGAGCGCAACTCCCGCGCCCGGCCGAGCCCGTCGACCCGCACGAGAGCCGGCTCGGCGAACACGGCCACGTCGCTCTCGCGGCCCCGGACGTCCAGATGACGTCCGCCGGCCAGCACGCGGGCGCCCGCCCGCCGGGCGTCGGCGAGCGTGGCGTCGTATCCCGCGGTGTTGGGCGTGGCGGCCAGCACCACCTCGGGATCGTCGGGGAACCCGGGCCGCAGGGCCCGGACCCGCTCGGTCAGCCGGTCGGTGAGTTCGTCGGCGATCTCCGGATGCACCAGGGCGATGTTGGGCGCGCAGCAGATCTGGCCACTGCCGTGGTACGACTCCATCAGCGCCGCCACGGCCTGGTCGAGGGGCGCGTCCCGCCACACCACGACCATGTCGTTGCCGCCGAGTTCCAGGATCGGCTTCTTCCCGGCGGCGAGGCACGCCTTCTCGAGTTGCTCGCCGCGGATCGAGTCGCCGAAATACAGCACGTCGTCCACCAGCGGACTGGCCAGCCACGCGTCCAGCGCCTGGGTCGGGTCGGTGCACAGCGCCGACAGGACGCCGGGCGGGGCGCCGGCCTCGGCGAGCGCGGGCACGGCGACGCGTTCCAGCAGATACATGGCGGCGATCGGCGCGTGCCGGGACAGCCGCACCACCAGTGCGTTGCCGGCCAGCACGGACTGGAAGGCCGCCCCGACACTGAGCGCCGGGGTGTTCTGCGGCGGCTGTACGCACACCACGCCGTCCGGTACCCGGCGCAGCACCACCGTCCGGCCGTCGGCCGTGTGCCGGGTCTCCATCTGCCCCAGACACCACTCGGTGGTCTCAGGGCCGAAGAAGGTGAGGAGGTCGGCGACCTCCGTCCGGGCCAGCCGGACCGGGTGCCCTTCCTCCACCAGCAGCCGGGTCAGAGCGTCCGCGTGTTCCCGCAGCCCCGCGCGGAACGCCTCGGCGAGCGCCGCGCGTCGGCCCTGGGTGCTGCCGCCCCACTCGGCCGCCGCGCCCCGTGCGGCGCGCAGCGCGGCGTCCAGGTGGTCCGGTCCGGCGAGGGCGCAGCGTCCCAGGATCGTCTCGGGGTGGGCGTCGGGGCCCATGCGCCCGGCGTTGAGCGCGTTGCGGTAGCAGGTGGCGCCGATCGGATCGTCGATCAGCGCGCTCGCGCGGATCGTGTACACCCACTCGGTGTGGTCGGGGACGCAGACGCCGCCGATGAGCGGGCCGAAGCCGAGCATGCCTTCGACGGAGCCCGTCGCCGGGCCGTGCGGTTCCTGACAGGTCACCATGACAGGCCTCTCTCTCAGCCGTTGGCGGTGTCGGTGGTGCGGACGCCGAGGCGCAGCAGCACATGGCGGGCGAGGTCGGTGAGGGTGATGCCGCCCTGGAGGAGTTCCATCGGCGGGATCTCGACATCGAGGCGTTGCCGCAGCGTGGTCAGCAGCTCGGCGGCCATCAGGGAGTCCACTCCGTGGTCCTGGAGCGGCTGACGTGCGTCGAGACGCGTGACGTCGGTCTGCAGGATCCGGGCCAGCAGTTCGGCGAGCGTGCCGCTGACGGCCTCCAGCGCCTCGTCCGCGGTGAGGCCGGCCAGGGCGGTCACGAGGTCCTGCCGGGAGTGTCCGCCGAGGTCGCCGCCGACGGGCAGCAGCGCCGCGAACCGGGGTGCCGCGACGGCGGGCAGCAGGGTGGGCAGCCGGGACCAGTCGTAGCGGCCGATGCCTGCGACGGCGGTACCGGACGCCGTCAGCGTCTCCAGGGCGTCCAGTGCCTCGCGGGAGCCGAGCGAGGCGATACCGAAGGACTCCAGGGCCGGTGCCAGGTTCTCACGGGCGACATGGCCGCAGTCCCCGAGCGCACCCCAGGCGACGGCGACGGCTGCCCCGTGGCCGTGTCGTTGCCGGGCCAGCGCTTCGGTGAACAGGTTCCCGCCGGCGTAGGCGGACTGCTTGACGTTGCCGACGGCCGCGCTGACGGAGGAGTACAGCCAGAACAGCCGCAGGTCGTGCTCGCGGGTCAGCGCGTCGAGGACCGCCGCCCCGGCCATCTTGGGGGCCAGGACCGCGCGGATCCGCTCGTCGGTCAGCTCGGTGAGCGGGGCGTCGTCCAGCGTCATGGCCGCATGGACGACTCCCGCGAGCCGATGCCCGGTGGCGTCGATACGGCCGATCACCTCGGCCATGGCAGCGGCGTCAGTGACGTCCGCGGCGTACGGCGTGGCCGTCACGCCCCGCTCGGCCAGATCTGACAACACCGCGGCCGCCTCGGGGCCGTCGGCGCCGCGCCGGGAGACCAGGGCCAGGTGGCGGGCCCCGCGTTCGGCGAGCCGGCGGGCGGTGGCGGCACCGAACCCGCTCAGCCCGCCCGTGACCAGGAAGCTGCCGTCGGGATCGAGGCGGGGCGGCTCGGGCCGGGTGCGGACCGGAATCGGGCCGTCCTGCGGATCGAGGCTCACCACGACCTTGCCGACGTGCCGCGAGTGCTGAAGGAGCCCGAACGCCTCCTTGACCCGTGCGGCCGGGTACACCGTGTGCGGCAGCGGCCGGTAGCGACCGTCCGCCACCCGTACGGCGACCTCCGCCAGCAGCCGCCGACCGGCCACGAGGCCGGCCTCGTGGGACAGCAGGGCGGTGACGTCGACGCCGAAGAAGGCGATGTTGCGGCTGAAGGGCCGCATGAGCAGCGGTTTGTTGGCGTAGATGTCCCGCTTGCCGAGTTCGACGAACCGGCCGCCGGGCCGCAGGGTCTCCAGGCCCCGGTCGATGGCCTGCCCGGCCAGCGAGTTGACCACCACGTCGACCCCGCGCCCACCGGTGATCCGCAGCGCCTGACCGGCGAAGTCGAGGCTGCGGGAGTCCAGTACGTGCTCGACGCCCAGGGCCCGCAGCAGTTCACGCTTGGCCGGGCTGCCCGCGGTGGCGATCACGGTGGCGCCCACGAGGCGGGCGTACTGGAGGGCGGCCAGCCCGACCCCGCCGGCGGCGCCGTGCACCAGCACGGTCTCCCCGGCCGTCAACCGGGCCAGGTCGTGCAGCGCGTAGTGGACCGTGAGGAAGGCCACCGGCAGGGTCGCGGCCTCCGCGAAACCGAGACCGTCGGGAATCCGCACCACGGCCGCCGCGGGAGCCACCGTGTGCGAGGCAAGCGAGCCCCGGGCGGCCGTGCACACCCGGTCCCCGACGGCGAGGACGTGGACGCCCTCGCCCACGGCCGTGACGATTCCGGCGCATTCGATGCCTGGTCCCTGCTCGCCGGGGCCCGTCTCGTTCGCCTCCGGGGGCAGCAGACCGGTCGCCAGCATGATGTCGCGGTAGTTGAGCGCGGCGGCACGTACGGCGATCACCACCTCGCCCACCCCGGGGGCGACGGGCCGGGCCCGCGCCCAGACCGGCTCGTACGACAGACCGGGTGCGCCGATCTCCAGTGCGAAGGGCTCGTCGCCGCTCGGCACGGTGTGCTCACCGGACGGGAGTTCGCGCTCCCGGGCTACGAAACGGCCGCCCGAGGTGAGCACGATCTCGTCCTCACGTGCCGCGGTGCCGGCGTCGTCACCGGACGGGGCGGGGGGCTCCAGCAGTTCACGGGCCAGCCGGTGCGCGTCGGCGGCCGGGTCGCCGAGGCGCTCCAGGGACAGCCGGGTCACCCGCAGGCCGGGGTGTTCGTTGGCCAGGGTGCGGGCCATGCCCCAGGCGGCGGCGTCCTGCGGCTGGTCGGCCCGTTCGGGAGCGGGCAGCGCGCCGCTGGGCCGGGTCACCAGCCACAGCGCCGGCCGGTTGCCGTCGGGCAGACTCCGGCAGGCCGAGGCCAGGGCGCGCAGTACGGCCGCACGGCGTACTGCCTGGTCGAGCATCGGCTCCGGGGCGGCCGGTGCCTCGCCGAGCAGGAGTACGACCGCCGGGTCACCGTCCTCGGCGAGCGCCGCCGTCCAGGCCACCGGGTCGACGGGAGCGGGCAGCACCGGAACGGATCGCGTTCCGCCGCCGGTCAGCAACGCCCCGAGGTGCTCGGCCAGCAGAGTGTCCGCACTGCTCTCGGTGGCCACGATCCACCGGGCGCCGTTGTCCGGGCCGGCGACCACGGGCTGAGCGGTCTCGTACCCGGGTGCCGAGGCCAGCAGCACCGAGGCGACCTCCTCGGCCGGCGCGATGATCTCCCTCAGACAGACGACATCGGTGAAGCCGCCCGCTCGCAGCACGTCGAGCCACTGGTCCCGGCCCAGCAAGGGCGAATCCGGCCGCACTTCGTCGTCCTGGTCCCAGAAGCTGTCCAGCGTGCCGAAGAACGGCAGCAGATAGTCCGTGTCGTGCGTCTCGAAGGCGAGCAGCCGGCCACCGGGTGCCAGCAGCCCGCGCACCCTGCCCAGGGCCGTGCGCAGGTCGGCCGCGGTGTGCAGGGAGTTGGCCGCGACGACCAGGTCGTAGGCGCCTTCGGCGAAGCCCTGCTCGCCGGGGTCGGCGTTCAGGTCCAGCGGGCGATAGTCGACGAAGGGGTGGTCACCGAAACGGCGTTGGGCGCGGGCGAAGAAGCCCGCGGAGACATCGGTGAAGTGGTAGACGGCGCGCTCCGGCGGCAGCAGCGGGAGCAGGGCGCCGGTGGCGCCACCCGTGCCCGCGCCGATCTCCAGGATCCGCAGGGGACGGTCCCGGGGCCAGACCCGCACGACCTCCGCCATGAGCGCGGCCAGGACCCGGTTGTGGCCCCGGCAGGTCGGCGCGAGGTCGTAGAACTGCTCGAAGGCCCCGCGTGAGCCCTGGTCGGTGAGTAGGTGCAGTGCCTCCTGCCCGCCGCGCAGAACCTGAGGCAGATGCGTCAACTGACGGACGGCCAGCTGTACTTCGGCGGTGAAGGCCGGGAAGTCCAGCGGCAGCCGGGACAGCAGGGGCGCCGGGGCCGCGGTGCCGGACAGCCGCCACGTGCCGTCCTCGGCGACGGTGGCCAGGCCGTGCCGGGCCGTCAGCCGGAGCAGGGCCCGCGCCAACCGCTCGTGTCCGGGGAGCATGCCCTGCCGGACCAGGTCGGCGGGCGTGAACCCGGCCCTGCCCGCGGGCAGCAGGTCCGCGAACGCGACCGCGGTCACATGGGCGGTCAGCTCCTTGAGCCGGTCCATGAACTCCGCGGAGCGCACCGAGCGGGAGTCTGCCCGCGCCGCGTCGACGCTGCCCGCGACGGCGTCGGCGAGGTCGTGGTTGCCGGGCAGCGGAGAGGGCGCGGCCGGCAGGTGGAGGTGCGGCGTGGCGCGCAGCACCGTCTCGTACCGCCGCGGAGCCCGGTCGGCCGGGCCGGGCAGGCGCCGCATGCGCACACCGTCCAGTTCGACGGTGACGCTGCCGTCCGGGTCGGTGACGGTGATGTCGAAGCAGAGCTCGGCGGTGCCGCGCGTGCGGTCGCGGACATGGACCAGCCCCGTCGGGGACGGGCTCCGCCAGACGCGTACGGCCCCGATCGAGGCGGGCAGCCAGGCTTCCCCGGCATCCGCGCGGGCGGCGGCGAGGGGCACGCACGCGTGCAGCGCACCGTCGAGCAGCGCCGGATGCGCCACGTATCGCGCGGTGTCGGCCGCGTCCGTGGTGTGCCGGTAGGCGGCCAGCACCTCCGCCTCCCCGAGGTGCAGCCGCACGAGCTGCCGGAACGCGGGCCCGTACTCCAGGCCGCTCACGGCCAGTTCGCGGTACAGGGCGGCAACGTCGCCGCGGCGGGCACAGCGGGCGCGCACCCGGGCCGGGTCGACCCGCGCGGGCGGGCGGCCGATCAGCTCACGGACCCGGCCCCGGGCGTGCGGGCGGGGCAGCGTGCCGTCGGCTTCGGTGCCGTCGACGGCCTCGGTGCTGGTGACGGACACCATGCCGTCGTCGGGTGAGAACGCCAGCTGCACGCGGACGTCCCCGGCCCTGCCCCACGGGACCACCAGCGGGCGGCTCACCTCCAGCCAGTCCAGCTCCACGGGTCCGTCCAGCACCCGCCGGCCGGCGGCCAGGGCCATCTCGACGTAACCGGTCGCGGGAAACAGCACGGATCCGGCCACCTTGTGGTCGACCAGCCAGGGCACCAGCGCCGGTTCGACCGGCCCCTGCCACGAGGGCTCCGCCGTAGGCAGCCGCTCGCCCAGCAGGGGGTGGTCCAGCCGTCCCGAGCCGCTGCTGATGACCCACTGCTGCGGGGTGCCGCTCCAGTGCCGTTTCCGCTGCCACGGGTAGGCGGGGAGATCCGCCACCCGCGGGGGGCGGGGGAACCAGCGCGCCCAGTCCATCTCCGCCCCGGCGGCGATCAGCGCTTCCACCGAGCGGCGCAGCGCGGTCGGCCCTGCGGTGTCGCGGCGCAGGGCGGCGAGCAGGGCCACCCGGCCGTGTCCGGCGGCGATCCGGTGCAGAAACGTGCGCAGGACGGGATGCGGGCCGACCTCCAGCAGTACGTCGACGCCCGTGTCCAGGGCGTGTTGGACGGCGGCGGCGAACCGGACCGGCTCGCGGACGTTGCGCCACCAGTACTCGGCGTCCAGGCCGGACTCGGGTACCGGCCCGCCGGTGACCGTGGAGATCAGAGCCCCGGTGTCCCCCTGCGGGGCCAACCCGGCGAGACCGGCGGCCAGCGGGGTCCGGATCCGCTCCATGACCGGACTGTGGAAGGCGTAGTCGAGGTCCATGAGCCGGAAGAACACCTCTCGCGCCGCCAACTCGTCGCCCAGTGACTTGAGTTGGTCGACGGGCCCGGCGAGCGTCACGTCCCTGCCACTGTTCACGGCCGCCACGACCAGCCCCGGGTGCGCCGACAGGACCTTCTCCGCCTCGGCCGCCGACAGCCCGACCGCGGCCATGCGGCCCCGGCCGGCCGTGACCGCCTGGGCCCGGCTGCGCTCCGCGACCACCCACGCCGCCTCCTGGAGCGTCAGCGCGCCGACGGCGTACGCGGCGGCGACCTCCCCGACGCTGTGCCCGAGCGCGAGCCTCCACCTCACGCCCCGCTCGCGCAGCACAGCCGTGATGCCGGCCTGCACCGCGAACAGCAGTGGCTGGGACACCTCGGTGGCCTCCAGACCCCACTCGTCGACGGGCCGGCCCAGTGCCGCGGCGACGGACCAGCCGAGCCGGGGCGCCAACGCGCCGTCGACCGCGTCCACTTCGGCGCGGAACACCGCGTCGTCCAGCAGATCGGCCGCCATCCCGGCCCACTGCGAGCCGTTGCCCGCGAAGACCAGCGCGACCCGGCCACGCTCGACCGCCTCACCCGTCACGCCCTCGCCCGTCACACCTGCGCCCGCAACACCCTCACCCGGCACGTCCCCGCCCGACAGGATCCGTGCGGCCTCGCGCGGCGTCGCGGCCAGCGCCACCCGGCGGTAGCGGTGCCTGGCCCGGCGGACGCCGGTGGTGGCGGCGATGTCGTAGAACTCCGACAACCCCTCCGACGACGGCTCCTCGGACGACGGCTCCGACGCGGCCACGCCCGTCAGCCGGGCGGCCAGCCGTCGTGCCGCCTCCACGGCCGCTTGTGGGGTACGACCCGAAGCGATCACCGGCAGTCCGGCCGCCGGGATCCGTACGGCCGCCGCTTCGACACGGGGTCGTGGCACGGCCACCGGCGGCGGGCCGACGACCACATGGGCGTTCGCCCCGCCGAACCCGAAGGAGTTGACGCCCACGAAGCGCCGACCCTCCGGCGCTGCCAGCGGACGCGCCCGCTCGACCGGCTCCAGCCCCAGCCCGGCGAAGTCGATGCCCGGATTGAGCGGTTCCAGGTGCAGCGACGCGGGGATCGTGCCGTGCCGCAGCACCGCCAGGGCCTTGAACAGCCCCGCCATGCCCGACGCCGGCTCCAGATGGCCCACGTTCGACTTCACCGAGCCGATGGGCAACGGCCCCACCGACCGCGCCACACCCAGCACCCGGCCCAGCGCGGCGCACTCGGCCGGATCGCCCGCCTGCGTACCGGTGCCGTGCGCCTCCACGTACACCACTTCGTCGGGCGCGATGCCCGCCCGCTCGTACACCTGCCGCAGCAGATCCTCCTGCGCCCGCGCACTGGGCAGGGACAGCCCGGCGGTGCGCCCGTCGCAGTTGCTGCCCGACGCGGCGATCACGCCATGGATCCGGTCCCCGTCGGCGACGGCGTCAGCCAGCGGCTTCAGTACGACCACGCCCGCGCCCTCGGCCCGGACGAACCCGTCCGCGTCCGCCGAGAACGCCGCGCAGCGGCCCCGCTTCGACAGCATCGACGCCTGGCTGAATCCGACGAACCCGTTCGGGCTGAGCAGCAGGTTGACCCCGCCCGCGAGCGCCACGCGGCTGCCGCCCGACGCCAGCTCCCGGCAGGCGCGTTCCACGGCCACCAGCGACGACGAGCAGGCGGTGTCGATCACCATGCTCGGCCCGCGCAGGTCGAAGAAGTGCGAGAGCCGGTTCGCCGCGATCGAGTGGGCGCCGCCCGCCATGGAATAGGCGTTCATCTGCCGGGCCCTGATCATCTGCAGCCCGGCGTAGGAGAAGTCCGAGATGCCGATGAACACGCAGGTGTCGGAGCCCGCCAGCGTTCCGGGGTCGATCCCCGCGTCGTCCAGCGCCTCGACGGCCGTCTCCAGCAGCAGCCGGTGCTGGGGGTCCATCTGTGCCGCCTCCCGCGGCGAGATCCCGAAGTAGTCCGCGTCGAACTGCGCGATGTCCGCCAGGAATCCGCCTCTGGCGGTGTACGACTTCCCCGGCCTCGGCATCGCGGTGTCGACGAACCGCGCGGCCTCGAACCGGTCCTCCGGGATCTCCCCGACGAGATCGCGCCCCGCCTCCAGCGCCTCCCACAACCCGGCCAGGTCCACGATCCCGCCGGGCAGTCGGCACCCCAGACCCACGATCGCGAAGGTGCCCGCCTCCGCGCTGGCGCCCGCGCTCGCGTCCGAGCCCTTATCGCCCTTATGGCCCTCGTCGTCCTTTACGGACAAATCTCCCACCATCCCCACACCCCAATCCCGGAACCCTGTGCAGTCGAGCGACCATGAGGTCATGCCGAGCGGTGAGCGCCGCCAACTCCCGTGCGGGGGAGCGCGATCCGCGTCGGCGTCAGCGGGTGAAGCCGGAAGGGCCTATTCGTGGTCGCGGGGTCCGGTGACGAGGGAGATGGCGTAGGCGGGGCCGATGAGGTAGTGGCGTACTCGGGCCTGCATCGAACTGGTCGAACTGAACGCGCGCAGCGGAAAGCACAGTGATCACGCTACGGGCGGAGCGGTCAACTGGCCTATTTAACCCTGTTTTTCACCTCAACGACGGAATGGGTGATCAAAGAGGCGAATGCGACCCGGAAGTGCGTGGGCTTCGGCGTTACCACCGGCGTCCTCGTGCCGGAACCTATGAGGGCAGAGGTTCACCTGGGTCCGCCGGCCGGAGACGATGGCCGGGCTCAGACACGACCATGAGGGGGAACCCATGTCCAAGCGCACTCTTGGCGTACTCGCCGCGACCGGGGCGCTCGCCCTGGCCGCCGGTCTGGCCGGCACCGGTACCGCACAGGCGAGCCCGTCCGCGACGCTCTACGGCTGCCCGTCCGGCTACGTCTGCTTCTACCAGTCGGCGAGCGTCACCTCGCCCATCGTCTTCAAGACGGCCGGCAACTGGTACGGAGGCGAGTTCTCGACCCAGGCGGTCTTCAACAACGGGAAGCGCTTCCCCGGCGCCGACCACGTCCGGTACACCTTCCACTATCCGACGAGCCCGAACACGAAGCACACCGACTGCATGACGTACCACAAGACGGACAGTGAGATCGTGGAGCCCGGCGAGAGCGCCGGCTTCATCGAGCGGCACGTCGAGAAGATCGAGTGGGTCGGCTCCTGCTGAGCGTCGGCCGAGAGGTGAGGCCCGGCCCGGGCAGCCCGGGCCGGGCCTCACCTTGCATCGCATCGCATGCCTCTATGTCCTGCTCACCCGGACCGCAGGCGAGTTCCCCCGGTCACTGTCGGTGCTGCTGCGTGCCCTGGGGCTTCGGCTCGTCCGGGGTGACGGTCTCCCCCTGGATCACGCGGGGTGTCGCCGGGTCGTCCTCGTCCTTCATCGCCCTGGCCTCGGCCTTGAGGATGCGCGCCGACTTGCCCGCGGAACGCGTCAGTTCGGGCAGCTTCTTCGCGCAGAGGACGGCTATGACGACGAGGAGGATGATCGCGAGTTCGCTCAGTCCGAACATGAGGGTCCTGTCCTTCTGGTGAGCCGGGGAGGAGCGGGTTGGTGCAGGTAGAGCAGCATCCCACGGTCGGCCCGGAGACGTGGCCCTGCCCGCCGCTCGGAATCTACAACACTGTAGAATAAATGGCGGGCGGCCTTCTCACTTCTTACTCTGCTTTCCTTACGATGGAGCGCTCGATGTATCGCACATGACACACGGGTCAGCGGAGGGGAGACAGGGCATGGCGGATCACCGGCAGCGTTCCGGGCGCCGGGGACAGGGCGAGCTGGAGGCGCTGGTCCTGTCGGCGCTGCAGGAGGCGGACGGGCCGGCGACGGCCGGCTGGGTGCAGGAGCGGCTCGGCGGGGACCTCGCCTACACGACGGTGATCACGATCCTGACCCGCCTGCTGGCCAAGGGCGCGGTGACCCGGGAGCGCGCGGGCCGGTCCTTCGCCTGGACGTCGGCGTCGGACCAGGCGGGCCTCGCCGCGCACCGGATGCGCAAGGTGCTCGACGGCGAGAGCGACCGGGAGGCCGTACTGGCCAGCTTCGTCACCGGTCTGGGGCCGGACGACGAGCGGCTGCTGCGTGAACTGCTGGGTGAGTCCGGGAGCGAAGGGGAAGCCTGACACCTCATGGGGGTCTTCGTCTTTCTGCCGCTCGTCCTGCCGCTGACGGCATGGCCGATCGCGCGCCTGGCCGAACAGCATCTGCATCCTCGTACCGCGACGCGGTTGCTCACCGCGGTGGCCGCGGTGATGGCCATGTGCAGCACGCTCTGCCTGGGTCTGGTGATGGTGGTGGGCACCGCCCAACTGCCCGGAAACCCACTGCCGGACGGCTGGTCCGACCCCGAGGTGCGGGCCGCGGTACCGTTCGACGAGGTCGTCGGCAAGGCAGCGATCCCGGCGCTGTGCGCGGTGGTCGTGGCCTGCGGGCGGACCCTGTGGCGGCACGGCCGGGTGCGCCGACAGGCCCACCGGGCGCTGGCGGGACTGCCGGCGACGGGAGTCGCCGTACTCCCCGACGAGGTGCCCTACGCCTACGCGCTGCCGGGCGGGCGCCGGGACCGCGTGGTGGTGACCACGGCCCTGCTGGACCGCCTCGAACCCGCCGAACGCAGGGCCCTGTTCGCTCACGAGCGGGCCCATCTGGCCGCGCGGCACCACCGTTTCCTGCTCTCCGTCCAACTCGCCGCGCGGGCCAACCCGTTCCTGCGCCCGCTGTGTACGGCGGTGTCGTACACAGCGGAGCGGTGGGCCGACGAAGAGGCGGCCCGGGCGGTCGGCAGTCGTCGGACGGTGGCGAGCGCGATCGGCAAGGCGGCGCTGGTGTCCCGAGGCACCCAGGTCGCGACGCTGGCGGGCTTCGCGGCGCCGGGGCCGGTGCCGCGCCGGGTGGCCGCGCTGCTCGGGCCCGCTCCGCTGGTGCGCCGCTGGCCGTCGCTGTTCACCTCGGTGGGTCTGGCGGCGTGGTGCGCGGCCGCGGGGACGGCCGCCTCGGCGATGTCGTCCGCGAACTCGGCGGTGACGATGGTCCTCATCCTGCGGGCGGCGACGCCGCTCTGATCGCCTAGCGGATCCGGGGGACGCGAGAAATTCCTGAGGTCCGGGCAACGGATGTCGCGAAGATCGTCGTCTGTTCATGGTGAGGGGGCCGGGGCCTTTCGGCCGTACAACCAGGCATGTACATCTACAGAGGGGGCGCGGGTGAGCGGAACAGGGCGGCGGCGACGTACGTCGGGCAGCGGTGCGGGGAAGGCCCGGCTGACGCGGCGGGGGCGGATCCTGGCGTGGAGCGCGGGGGTGACCTCGGTGGTCGTCCTCGGCATCGCCGGAGTCGGCGCCTGGGTCTACAACGACCTCGACAGCAACATCAAGTCCGCCGACGTCGACGACAAGATCGGCGGGGAGCGCCCCGAGAACCTCAGCCCGGGCTCGAAGAACATCCTGGTCGTCGGCTCCGACAGCCGCGACGGCGCCAACGCCGAGTACGGCAAGGACCTGACGACCATGCAGTCGGACACGCTGATGGTGCTGCACGTCCCCGCGAACCGGGAGTGGGCCGCGGTGGTGTCGTTCCCGCGTGACTCCTGGGTGGAGATACCGGCCTGCGACAAGGGCGACGGGAGCGACTCCGCACCGCACCACGCCAAGATCAACGAGGCGTTCGCGCTCGGCGGCAGCAACGGCGAGGTCGCCGGGGCCGCCGCCTGCTCCATCAAGACGGTCGAGGCCAACACGGGCCTGCGCATCGACCACTTCATGTCCGTCGACTTCCAGGGCTTCAAGGGCATGGTCGACGCCCTGGACGGCATAGAGGTCTGCCCGGAGCAGGCCATCCACTCCAAGAAGGCCCGCCTGGACATGGACGCCGGCTGCCAGACCGTCGGGGGCGAGCAGGCCCTCGGCTATGTACGGGTCCGCTACGGTGTCGGCGACGGCTCCGACATCGGACGCATCGGACGCCAGCAGGAGTTCATGAACGCTCTGGTCGAGAAGGCGCAGGCGAAACTGACCAGCCCGAAGGCGCTGTACGGCTTCCTGGGGTCCGCCACCAAGTCCCTGACCACGGACCCCGACCTGGCCGGCATCAAGCCGCTGACCTCACTCGCCTCGGAACTCAAGGGCATCCCGAGCGATCGTCTGGCGTTCCTCACCGTGCCCAACTACCCGCGCGAGGCCGACGTGGCCAGCGACCTGGCCAACGTCGCGTGGCAGTACCCGCAGGCCGCCGACCTGTTCACCTCCCTGGCCAAGGACAAGGAGATCGACAAGAAGCGGCTGGAGGCGGACACGAAGAACCCCGTGTACGCGTCCTCCGTGCGCGTCCAGGTCCTCAACGGCACCGGAGTCTCGGGACGGGCCGCCACCGTCGCCGAGAAGCTGGGCAGGGCAGGCGTCACCGTCGTCGGCAAGGGCAACGCCCCGGAGAACACCGGCAGGACGACGGTCACCTACCCCGCGGGCCTGGAGAAGCAGGCCGAGGCGCTGGCCGGCCGGTTGACCGGGGTCCGGGCCACGCAGGCGTCGGATGCCGCGGCGGGTGTGGTCACCCTGGTCGTCGGCAGTGATCTCGAACTCGACGAGATTCGCTGACCGACTGACCGACTGACCGACTGACCGACTCGCCGACTCGCCGACTCGCCGACTGGCCGACTGGCCGACTGGTCGGCTGATTCGCTGACTGCTGATCTGCTGACCCGCCGCGCCGGGTGGACGCCGCTCGCGTCCGCCCGGCGCGCGGCGAGGGCGAGTGCCGGTCGCTCAGAGGTCGAACTCGTGCGGCGGCAGGTCGAGCGCGTAGCACGCCTCCCGGACCACGGCCTGCTCGTCCTTGTCGAAGTCGCCGTCGGCGCCGCCGATGACGATGCCGATCTGGATCACGGCACGCGCCTCGGCGGGCTTCTTCCTCGCCTTGGCGATCTCCTGCATCACGCTCACCTTGCCGAAGTCGAAGTCGGTGGTGAGCCGGTTCAGGTTCTCCTCGAACCGGCGGCGCAGGTCGTCGGCGGGGAAGTTCTGCAACACCTCGTTGCCGGCGATCAGTTGGGCGACGCGTTGACGCTCGGAGGGGTCGACGGTGCCGTCGGCCGCGGCGACGAGCGCGCACATCGCCATGCTCGCGTCGCGGAAGGCACCGCTCTTGAGGTCGTTCTTCTTCGCCACCAGCTGGGTCTGCATCGTCGATGCGGACTCCTTGATGCGGTCCCACAGGGCCATGAGGACTCCCTACGTCGTTAACTTCTACAGCAATGTAGAAGTTATCAGGTGCCGACTCGACCCCCCTCGTCCTCCCCTCGCTCCTCCTCGCCCTCGAAGAAGTCCCCGACCTCGTCGACGACTTCGGCCGCGACCGTGCCGCCGGCGGCGCCGACCGCGAGCCCGGCCGCGCCCGCGGTTGGGAACAACCGGGAAGGCCGAGCCGTTCTCTACAAGCGAGTAGAAGCATAGGGTCGGAGGGAGCGGATGCCCTGCGCTCCCTCCGAACCGGCGTCCGCCGACCGAGATGTCCGCCGAACCGAGAAGGAGACACGAGCGCGCGATGGGTGAGCCTCCCAGTACCAGCCGTGCCATGCCCCGCACGCCCCACGCGCACGAGGGAAGGGGGGTGGCACGGTGACCGAGGTCCTGCTGCTCCTGCTGGCCCTCCTCCTCACTCTGGCCTGCGCCCTGTTCGTCGCGGCCGAGTTCTCGCTGACCACCGTCGAACGCGGTGAACTGGAGCGTGCCGCCGAGTCCGGCGAGCGCGGCGCCGAGGGCGCGCTGAAGGCCGTACGACACCTGACCTTCCAGCTCTCCGGCGCCCAGCTCGGCATCACCGTCACCTCCCTGGTGATCGGCATGCTCGCCGAGCCGTCGCTCGCGGCACTGCTCCGCGGACCGCTTCGGACGGTCGGCCTGGGCGGGGCGGCCTCCTCCGCGGCGACCGTGCTGGGCGTGGTCGTCTCCACCGTCGTGCTGATGGTGGTCGGCGAGCTGGTGCCGAAGAACTGGGCGATCTCCCGGCCACTGTCCGTCGCCAAGGTGGTCGCGGGCCCGCAGCGCGGCTTCACGGCCGCCTTCGGCCCGTTCATCCACCACCTGAACAACACCGCGAACCGCGTCGTACGCCGCTTCGGTCTGGAGCCCGCCGAGGAGCTGGCCTCGGCCCGCAGCCCCGAGGAACTCGTCGCCCTCGCCCGGCACTCGGCGGCCCAGGGCGCGCTGGAGCCCGACTCCGCCGAACTGTTCGTCCGCACCCTGCACCTGAGCGAGCTGACCGCCGAGAACGTGATGACCCCGAGGGTCGACGTCAAGGCGCTCGAAGCGCACGCGACGGCCGCCGACGCCGCCAACCTCACCCACGCCACCGGTCTGTCCCGCTTCCCCGTCTACCGCGACAGCCTCGACGAGGTCATCGGCACCGTCCACATCCGCGACGTCCTCGCCCTGGCGCCCGGGAAGCGGCTCGTCACACCGGTCACCGACCTGGCCACCGATCCCCTCCTCGTCCCCGACAGCCTGACCGCCGACCGGTTGCTGGAACGCCTGCGGGTCACCCGCACCATGGCCGTCGTCATCGACGAGTACGGCGGTACGGCCGGCGTGGCGACGATGGAGGACATCGTGGAGGAGGTCGTCGGCGAGGTGCGCGACGAGCACGACCCGGTCGAGGCCCTCGACCTGCTGCCCGCCCCGACGACACACGACGGACGCGCGGTCTGGGAGGCGGACGGCGGCGTACGCCTCGACGAGCTGGCCGCGATCGGGCTGACCGCGCCGGACGGTCCGTATGAGACCGTCGCCGGACTGATCGCCACCCGGCTGGCCCGCATCCCCGCCAAGGGGGACCTGCTCGACCTGGACGGCTGGCAGCTGGACGTCCTCGACGTGGACCATCACCGCGCCGACCGGATCCGCATCACCGCACCGGCCCTCGCACGGCCGGCCGAACTCGCGGAGGACGCCCGATGACCGCTCTCCAACTGGCCATCGGCGCCCTGACCCTGTTGACCAACGCCTTCTTCGTCGGTGCCGAGTTCGCCCTTGTCTCCGTGCGCCGCAGCCAGATCGAACCCCGGGCCCACGAGGGCGACAAACGGGCCAGGATGACCCTGTGGGCCCTGGAGCACCTCTCCGCGATGATGGCCACCGCCCAACTCGGCATCACCGTCTCCTCGCTGGTCCTGGGCGCGGTCGCCGAACCGGCCATCGCCCACCTGCTGGAGCCCGGCTTCGAGGCGGTCCGGCTGCCGCACGCCCTGGTGCACCCGGTCGCGTTCGTGATCGCGCTGACCGTCGCCACCTATCTGCACATGCTGATCGGCGAGATGGTGCCGAAGAACATCGCCCTCGCCGCCCCGGTGACCAGCGCCCTGCTGCTCGGGCCGCCCCTGGTGGCCCTGACCCGGGCCCTGCGGCCGTTCGTGTTCGGCATCAACGCCTTCGCCAACGCCCTGCTGAAGCTGCTGCGCGTCGAGCCGAAGGACGAGGTGGATGCCGTCTTCACCGACGGCCAACTGGCACGCATGGTCGTCGAGTCCGGCGAGGCCGGGCTGCTGACCCCGGCCGACGGCGAGCGCCTGCGTGACGCGCTGGAGCTGGGTACGCGCCCGGTGGGCGAGATCCTCGTCCCGGCGCGGCGCATGCGCACCGTCGACCACACCGTCACCCCGGCCGGGCTGGAGCGCGTGGCCGCCGACGCGGGCTACTCCCGCTTCCCGGTCACCGGCCCCGAGGGCGCCCTCCTCGGCTACCTGCACATCAAGGACACCCTCGGCGTCGCCGACCGCGACCGCCCCTTCCCGGCCGGCGTCCTGCATCCGGTGACCCGGGTCCGTATCGACACCCCGCTCGACGACACCCTCACCGCCCTGCGCGCCGAGGGCAGCCATCTCGCGGGCGTCCTGGGGGAGGGCGGCAAGGTGATCGGGTTCGTGACCATGGAGGACGTGCTCTCGGAGCTCGTCGGCCCCGCTCCGGCCACCGCGTGATCCCTGAACCATGACCTGTTGGGCCATGACCTCCGAGCCACCCCGTGCGAGCCGTGCACGGGGTGGCTCAGACGTGTGCGTTGGCCAACGGTGTGGTTGATCTGCCGCAGGGAAGTGTGCTTAGGGTGCTGGCGATGTCCGCTGATGCCACACCCGTACCCACTGTCACACGCGCACCGGAGCGACGGCAGCAGCCGCTGCCGTCCGCAGGGGCGGGAGAGAGACAGGCCGAGCAGCGGGACCCCTTCCTCGACAACGCCAAGTACCTGGCGATCCTGCTGGTGGCGGCGGGCCACGCCTGGGAGCCGCTGCGGGACGGCAGCCGGACCGTCACCGCGCTGTACATGCTCGTATACGCCTTCCACATGCCGCTGTTCGCCCTGGTCTCGGGCTACTTCTCGCGCGGCTTCGAAGCGGAACCGCGCAGGCTCGGACGCCTGCTGACCGGGGTGGCGGTTCCCTATGTGGTCTTCGAGGTGGCGTACACCCTGTTCACGCGGTGGACCAGCGATGATCCCGACCGGCCGGTCAGCCTGCTGGACCCGCTGTACCTGACCTGGTTCCTGGCGGCGCTGTTCATCTGGCGGCTGACGTCCCCGGTCTGGCGGCTCGTGCGGTGGCCGCTGCCGCTCGCTCTCGCCGTCGCGATGCTCGCCACCCTCTCGCCCTCCATCGGTGACGACCTCGGTCTGCAACGTGTCCTGCAGTTCCTGCCGTACTTCGTGCTCGGCCTGCTGCTGAAGCCGGAGCACTTCCGGCTCGTCCGCCGCCGCACGGCGCGCGTCCTGGCCCTGCCGGTCCTCGCCTGTGCCCTCGCGGTCGCGTACTGGGCGGTCTCGTGGATGAACTACGCCTGGTTCTTCCACAGCGAGAGCGCCGAGGAACTCGCCGCGCCCGCCTGGTACGGCCCCGTGATGACCCTGGCCGCGTTCGGCTGCTCCGTCGCCCTGTCCGCCTGCTTCCTCGCCTGGGTTCCCGGGCGCCGGACGTGGTTCACCGTGCTGGGGGCCGGCACGCTGTCCGGCTTCCTGCTGCACGGCTTCGTCGCCCAGGCCGCCAAGCACTGGGGCTGGTACGACCCCGCCTGGATCCGCCACCCCGCCGGTGAGATCACCGTCACCCTGATCGCCGTGGCGGTCATGACCGCCCTGTGTACCCCCGCTGTCCAGCGGGTCTTCCGCCGTGTGACGAACCCGTGGACGACGCACGCCTTACGGGACCGGGAACCCCGATTCGGCCAGAATCGTTGAACGGAGGAACACCAAGACAAGGAGCTGCTAAGTGTCCGCCAGACCGACGGACCCCTCGGGGCACAGTCCCCGACCACCCCGCCAGGTTCTCCCTGAGCACGGCACACGGCGGGGTGTCCCCTCCCTGTCGACACGCCGTTGAGCGCCGCACTCGGCCTGCTGGCCGTCTTCGTCCTGACCGCCGGCACCGGCTACTTCGTCGCTCAGGAATTCGCGTACGTCTCCGCCGACCGGCTCGCCCTGGCCCGTGAGGCCGAGGCCGGAAACCGGAAGGCAGCCCGCGCCCTGAAGGTGCTGGAACGCCTGTCCTTCATGCTCTCGGGCGCCCAGCTGGGCATCACCGTGACCGGTCTGGTCGTCGGCTTCATCGCCGAGCCGTCGGTGTCCGCGCTGCTCAAGCCCGTCCTGACCGGTATGGGCATCCCCGACGGCGCCGTCGGCGGCATCTCCGTCGTGCTCGCCTTCGTGCTGGCCACGGTCGTGCAGATGGTGCTGGGCGAGCTGGCCCCGAAGAACCTCGCCATCGCCGTCCCGGAACGGCTCGCGAAGTCACTGGCCGGCTCCACGCTGGCGTACCTGAAGGTCGTCGGCCCGATCGTGCGGGTCTTCGACGGCGCCGCGAACCGGCTGCTGCGCAAGGTCGGCATCGAGCCGGTGGAGGAGCTGCACCACGGCGCCACCCTGGAGGAACTGGGCCATCTGATCGGCGAGTCCCACGAACAGGGCCGGCTGCCGCGCGCGACCGCCGAGCTGCTCGACCACGCCCTGGAGTTCTCCGACCGGACGCTCGACGAGGTGATGGTGCCGCGCGCCGACGCGGTCTTCGTCCGCAAGGACGCCACCGCCGCCGAGGCGGTCGACCTCATCGCCAAGCACGGCCACTCCAACTATCCGGTCCTCGGCGACCACCCGGACGACGTCGCGGGTGTGCTCGGCGTACGGGAGCTGATGGCGCTGCCCGCCGACCGGCGGGCAGCCACCACGGCCGGTGCGGCGGCCCGGCGACCGCTGCTGCTGCCCGACACCCTGCCGCTGCCCGACGCCGTGGAGCAGATGCGCGAGCGGGACGACGAGTTCGCCGTGGTCCTCGACGAGCACGGCGGGGTGGCCGGCATCGTCACCTACGAGGACATCGCGGAGGAACTGGTCGGCGACATCGCCGACGAGTCCGACACCGTCACCGAGATCGCGGTCGCGGACGGCCAGGGCTGGCTGGTGGACGCGCGACGGCGCCTGGACGAAGTCGCCGACGTCACCGGCATCGACCTGCCCGAGGAGGAGGACTACGACACCGTGGCCGGCCTCATCGTGGACCGGCTCGGCCGCTTCCCCACCATCGGTGACCGGCTCACGGTCGCGCTGTCCGACGGTGACAGCGCGGTGATCGACGTACGCACCCTCGACCGGCACGTGCCGGACCGGGTACGCGTCCAGCGGCTGGTGGCGGAGCCGGCGGAGAAGACGGAGGAGCCGGCATGAGTTTCCCGATGGCGGTCTTCGTCACCGTGCTGCTGCTGATCGGCAGCGGTTTCTTCGTCGCCGCCGAGTTCGCGCTGGTCGCCGCGAAACGGCACCGTATGGAGAAGGCCGCGGCCGAGGGACAGCGCGGCGCCAAGGCGGCCGTGGCAGGTATGCGCGAGCTGTCGCTGATGCTGGCCGGCGCCCAACTCGGCATCACCGTGTGCACGCTGGGCCTGGGATCGGTGTCCAAGCCCGCGATCTCGCACGAACTCGACCCGCTGCTGCACGACCTGGGCCTGCCCAGCGCCCTCAGCTACGGCGTCGCGTTCGCCGTCGCCATGATCGTCGTGGTGTTCCTGCACATGGTGCTCGGCGAGATGGCACCCAAGTCCTGGGCCATCGCCCACCCCGAGCGCTCGGCGATGCTGCTCGCACCCCCCTTCCGGGGTGTGGTGAAGGCCGTACGCCCGCTGATCTGGGCGCTCAACAAGCTGAGCAACGGTCTGGTACGGCTGTGCCGCGTCACCCCGCGCGACGAGCTGGCCTCGGTCCACAACCGCGAGCAACTCACCCACCTGGTCGAGGAGTCCGAACGGCTCGGCCTCATCAGCGAGACGGATTCGGAGCTGCTGACCCGTTCACTGACGGAGCCCGAGACGCCGGTACGCGCACTCCAGGTGCCGGCCGCCGACATCTCCTGGATCGACGCGAGCGCCGACGCCGACGAGATCCTCCGCCTGGCCGCCGAGGTCGACCGCACCCGGCTCCTGGTCCGCGACCACGGCACAGTCGTCGGCTCGGTGCACGCCCGCGACGCCCTGGTCGCCCGCGCCCGCGAACGACCCGCCGACGCCCGCTCACTGGCCCGCCCGGTACCCGAGTTGACCGAGGACGCCACGGTCGCCGCCGCGATCGACCTGCTGCGCCGCCGCCGGTCGACCCTCGCCGTGGTCCGTGACGCGTCGGGCCGGCTCACCGGCATGGTGACGCTGGACGACCTGCTGGCCCGCTTCCTCCAGCCGCAGACGGCCTGACGGCCCACCGCACCGAGGTGCTGTCTCCGGGTACCTCGGTGCAGGGCCGCCGGATGCCGTCGGCAGGGTTCGTGCAGGTCCTCCGTCGAGCGTTTGTGCGTGTCCGCCGCCAGGAAGGATGACTGGTGGGCGTGATGGCTGGAGCGGGACGGGAGAGGCGATGCCGGGCTGTGGGCAGAACCGGTGACGTGCCCCCGACCGGCGGACGTGTGGTGCGCCGACAGCCTGCCCGACCGTGCACGGCGCCCCGCGTCGCAGAAGCCACCACCCATGGCCCATAGGCCCACCGTCTCACCCGTCCCAGGGCGGTGACGGGTTCCGGGAAGGAGGAGCCTTGCCCCAGTCCGACGACGAGCGCCTGGTCGCTCTCGAAGCACGACTCGCACGGGACGATCCCCGCTTCGCCGAGGCGCTGAGCGCGGGGCGGCCCGCGCCGCCCCGCGAGTACCGCCGTACCGGCGCCTGGTGGATGCTGCTTGGCGCCGTGGCCGTACTGGTCACCGGCGTGGCTCTGGCCGACGGCCTGCTCATCGCCACGGGACTGGTCCTCGCCGGCATCGCGGTGCAGTTGCTCGACCCGCATCGCACGCGACCGGAGCGCCGCCTGCCGCCCTTCCTCTGAGCCTCTCCGCTGAGCCCCTGTGCTGAGCTCGTGCGTCGAGTTCCGGCGCATGACGGCGGATCAATGTCCGTACGATTATCGACTGTTGGGGTGCGCTAGAATCCTTTACCGAGCCCTTACGCTCCGCTGAGCGAGGGCTCGCTCAGTCGTTGGGTGGTCGTCGCCGATTTCCGGCGGACGTGATGGGGGGCGTGAGATGAGCCGAGTCATCTCCGTGCGCGTGAGCGTCCCTGTGCGCGTCGAGAACGCCGCCCGCGACGGCGTTCCTGATACCGGCAGCGCCGCCGAGGCGAACGGGCGCTCCGCGCGCTGACGAGCGCCCCGCCCGAGCCCGCTGTCAGGGCACGGCCCCGTCGTACCGCTCACTGAGCCGTCGAGGGCAGCCACGGGACACGAATCTCAGCACCGTCTCGCCGGGAGTGGCCACCAGGCCGACCGGCGTCGGCGAACGCGCGCGTACCGGCAACAACGGCCAAGGGCCCCGTCCGGAGCTCAAACCCGGCCGCCTGCACCCGCAAAAGGCACAGACGCCGCCGAACCGATCACGGAGGTCCGACGCCCGTGCACAACACCGCTGCCATGCTCATCGAACTCGGGGCGATCATCCTCGTCCTGGGGCTGCTGGGCCGCTTCGCCGGCCGGGTGGGCTTCTCGCCCATACCTCTGTACCTCCTCGCCGGACTCGCCTTCGGTCACGGCGGCATCCTGCCCCTGCAGGCCAGTGAGGAGTTCGTCGCCACGGGAGCCGAGATCGGCGTCATCCTGCTGCTGCTCCTGCTCGGCCTGGAGTACAGCGCCTCGGAACTGGTCGCCACCCTCAAGACCCAATACCCCTCCGGCGCGGTCGACTTCGTCCTCAACGCCGCCCCAGGCGCCGCGATGGCCCTGCTGCTGGGCTGGGGCCCGATCGCCGCCGTCGCCCTGGCCGGCGTCACCTGGATCTCCTCGTCCGGCGTCATCGCCAAGGTCCTCGGCGATCTGCGCCGGCTCGGCAACCGTGAGACCCCCGTCGTGCTGGGCGTGCTGGTCCTGGAAGACCTCTCCATGGCCGTCTACCTGCCGATCCTCACCGCCCTGCTGGCCGGGGTGAGCCTGGCGGGCGGCGCGGTGACCCTGCTGATCGCCCTGGGCACGGTCGGTGGCGTGCTGTACGTGGCGCTGCGGCACGGCCGTCTGATCAGCCGTGCGGTCTCCTCGGACAGCGCCGAGATGCTCCTGCTGGTGGTCTTCGGCCTCACGCTGCTCGTCGCGGGCATCGCCCAGCAGCTCCAGGTGTCGGCGGCGGTCGGGGCGTTCCTGGTCGGCATCGCCCTGTCCGGCGAGGTCGCCGAAGGGGCGGGCAACCTCCTCATGCCGCTGCGGGACCTGTTCGCCGCCGTGTTCTTCGTCTTCTTCGGCCTGCACACCAACCCCGCGGACATCCCACCCGTACTCGTGCCCGCCCTCGCGCTGGCCGTCGTCACGACCCTCACGAAGATCGCCACCGGCTACTGGGCCGCCCGCCGGGCCGGGATCTCGTCCAAGGGACGCTGGCGGGCCGGCGGAACCCTGGTGGCGCGGGGCGAGTTCTCCATCGTCATCGCCGGACTCACCGTCGGCGTCGAACCGCGCATCGGCCCACTGGCCACGGCCTACGTCCTGATCCTGGTCGTCCTCGGTCCGCTCGCGGCCCGCTGGACCGAGCCCCTCGCCCGCCGCCTCTCGCGCCGCCGGGCCCGTGAACTGCCGGACACAACCACCGCGGCCGAGCCCACCGAGGTCGCCCATGCGAACGGTTGAGCCGCACCGGTCACTCCCGGGCGAGGATCCCGGCGGCCGCGTCCACGCCCTCACGGGTGCCGATCACGATCAGGGTGTCGCCGCCCGCCAGCCGGAAGTCCGGCCCGGGGGAGGGGATCGCCTCGGCGCGTCGCAGGACGGCCACGACGGACACGCCGGTCTCGGTACGCATCCGGGTGTCGCCCAGCACCCGCCCGTTCCAGTGCGAGACCGACGACAACTCGATCCGCTCGGCCACCAGGCCCAGTTCGGTGGTGGAGAGCAGGCTCGGGCTGTGGTGCGCAGGCATCAGGGCATCGATGAGGGCCTCCGCCTCTCCCGAGGTCATCCGTACCGACAACGCGCACGCGTCCGGATCGTCCTGCCGGTACGCGTTCAGCGTCCGCGCCCCGTCCCGGTGCGCGACCACCGACAGAAGACGCTGCTCCCGGGTCGTGAGGTCGTAACGGACCCCGATCCCCGGCAACTGCGTACTGCTCAGACGCGGAACACCCACGACTGCCCCCTGTCCGGTTCGGGTGTTTCTCTGGACAACCTTTGATGACACCCTAACGAGGGACCGGAGTTGACCGCCGGGAAGGCGGCGTGGGCCGCCTGGAACAATGCCTGGGCCAGGATCCACGGCGCCGATGCCGGGGGCCGGAGCCCCGCCTCCGTCCGCATCGGGGAGATGGGGAGGAAACGTCAGCATGATCGAGTGGGTGTCCCTCAGCAGCGGTGCCAGGCCGGTCCCACGGCCCGTCGCCACCCCGCTGGTGTGGGCCGCGGCCTTCGGCGGGGCCCTGGTGCTGGTGGCGGTCCTCAACTTCCTCGTGGGCACCGATCGCCCCGGGCTCGCCCTGGCCGTGCTGTCCCTGCTCGCAGCCCTGCTGGGACTGTGCGCGCGCTTCACCGCGGCCCCCGGCACCGCCTTGCTGTGCTGGCTGTTCCTCAACGGCTTCGCCATCCCGCCCGCCGGCATCCTCACCTGGGTCGCGCACCGCGACACCTTCTGGCTGACCTGCCTGCTCGCCGCCGCCCTCGTCGGCACGGGCCTGGCGCGCCTGCTCCACGCCCGCGCCGCCTACCGCCGCCTCACGGCCGGAGCCGGGCCCACGCGACTGGAGCCCGGCGACCTGCCGTACGACACCTGACCGACGCCGGGGCGGATGTCGGGGGAGGTCTTCGGGCGTCACCGCCCGCCCGGGTGGCGCAGGGCGCACAGGAAGCCGATGCCCAGGGCCATGGCCGTGCCGTGGAAGACCCACTCGCGACCGCGAACATCATCGCCGTGAGCGCTACCGTCTGTCGTGGCCGACCTGGCGCCAGAAGGCGTCCACACGGGCGTTGAACATGTCCGGGGCCTCCTGGAAGGGCTGATGGGCCTCCCCGGGCATGACCTCGAACTCGGCGCCCGGGATTCGCTCCGCTACCGCGCGACCGAAGCGCGGTGGCGTGGCGAGGTCGAGTTCACCGGCCAGCACGAGCGTCGGCACGGAGATCCCCGGCAGACGGTCGAGCGTGTCATGGCCGATGAACGAGGCCAGTTGGCCGCCTCGCCGAACAGGACCGGGGTGGAGACGGTGACCGGACCGAGGAGCAGCAGGACCGCGGCGACGAACACCGCCGCGTTGAGCAGGAAGATCCGCCAGTACAACGTCATGATCGCGTTCTTCCTTCCCGGTGCCCCTCACCTCCACTGTCTCCTGCCGCCGCCGACCGGTCCCACGGGGGGGCCTGCGGCGGAGCCCACTGCCCCGCACCACTCTGACCGCTGGCGCCGGGGCACGTCCATCCGTGCTGACACCCATGTTCCCGGCCCGTTCGCACCTGGCACGATGATCCTCGCCGCGGTGGACCGGCAGGCCGGTCCGTCGCGCGCGCACCACGGTCGCAACGAAGAGGGAGGGAGGGGTTGTGCCTGCTCCGCGGATGAGCACCACACCCTTGCCGGGTATCGGTGTCCAGTACGACCTCACCACGCGGGAACATCGGCACCTGTCGGTGATCGCGCACCGGGACGGAACCCGGACGGTGAACGTCTACCGCTCCGACGACCCGGACGCGTGTGCGCAGTCGCTGCGTCTGACCGAGCCGGAGTCGGCCTCCCTGATCGACGCGCTGGCTCCGTCCCACCACAGTCCGAACCTGCTGTCCACGACCGACCTGGGACTGGTGGCGGAGCGCATAGAGCTGTCCGCGGCCTCCTACTGGAACGGGCGGGTCCTGGGGGACACCAGGATGCGCACCGAGACCGGTGCCTCCCTCGTCGCGGTGCTCCGGCGCGCGCAGGCGATCCCCTCGCCGACGCCGGACTTCCGGCTGGCCGGCGGCGACATCCTGATCGTGATCGGCACCCGCGAGGGTGTGGAGGCGGCCGCCGAGATACTCGGACGGGACTGAGCGATGCACTCCTCCGCGATCTTCCTGATCGAGTTCGGCGCGATCATCCTCGGACTGGGACTCCTCGGCCGGCTGGCCGGGCGACTGCGGTTCTCCCCGATACCCCTCTATCTGCTGGCCGGGCTCGCGTTCGGCGAGGGCGGTCTGCTGCCGCTCGGCACGAGCGAGGAGTTCGTCGCGATCGGCGCCGAGATCGGCGTCATCCTGCTGCTGCTCATGCTCGGCCTCGAATACACGGCCAGCGACCTCGTCTCCAACCTCAAGACCCAGTACCCGGCCGGTCTCGTCGACGCCGCGCTCAACGCCCTGCCGGGCGCGGCCATGGCCCTGCTGCTGGGCTGGGGCCCGGTCGCCGCCGTCGTACTCGCCGGCGTCACCTGGATCTCCTCCTCCGGTGTCATCGCGAAGGTCCTCGGTGACCTCGGCCGGCTCGGCAACCGCGAGACCCCGGTCATCCTGAGCATCCTGGTCCTCGAAGACCTCTCCATGGCCGTCTACCTGCCGATCCTCACCGCCCTGCTCGCCGGAGCCGGGCTCGCGGCGGGCAGCCTCACCCTGGCCATCGCCCTCGGCATGGCCGGCGTCGTCCTGCTGCTGGCCGTGCGCTACGGGCGCCACATCTCCCGCTTCGTCTCCAGCGACGACTCTGAGAAGCTGCTGCTCGTCGTCCTCGGCCTGACCCTGCTGGTCGCCGGGATCGCCCAGCAGCTCCAGGTCTCGGCGGCCGTGGGCGCGTTCCTGGTCGGCATCGCGCTGTCCGGCGAGGTCGCCGAGGGAGCGCACAACCTCCTGGCCCCGCTGCGGGATCTGTTCGCCGCCGTGTTCTTCGTCTTCTTCGGCCTGCACACCGACCCCGCCAGCATCCCGCCCGTGCTGCTGCCCGCCCTCGCGCTGGCCGTGGTCACGGCCGCCACGAAGATCGCCACCGGCTACTGGGCCGCCAAGCGCGCCGGAGTGGGTCTCAAGGGCCGCTGGCGAGCCGGTGGCACGCTGGTCGCCCGCGGCGAGTTCTCCATCGTCATCGCCGGGCTCGCCGTCACCGCCGGTATCGAGCCCTCCCTGGGCCCGCTGGCCACCGCCTACGTGCTGATCCTCGTCGTCCTCGGCCCGCTCACCGCCCGCTTCACCGAGCCGGCCGCCGCCTGGATCGCCCGGCGCCGCGACCTGTCGGTACCGCGCCCGGCGGAGGTGACCACCCCGGACGAGTCCCCGAAGGCGATCCAGGGCAACGGCCCGGCCGGCCCGGTATGAGCCCGGGATGAAGGAGGGCGCCCGGTGTCACCGGGTGCCCTGATCCCGCGATCGGCCCGCGCAGAGCGCCGTCCGGACGGCGGACCGCATGTCGGCGCTCTGCGCGTCCGGACCACCCGGACCGAGGTTCACCATGACCGTCGCCTGCCTGCCGTCGAGGGTGGCACCGCCCGCCGTCTCGAAGCCGGGGAAGTCGCCGGTGTGCCCCCAGTAGAGGCCGCCGCAGGGCAGCGGCCTGCTCTCCAGCCCGAGGCCGTACGCCCGGCCGTCCGGGTTGCCGGTCGGGCGGGTCCGCATCATCTCCCGGAGTTCGGCCGGGCGCAGCAGCCTGCCGCGCAGGAGCGCGTCCAGGAAGCGGTTGACGTCGGTGCCACTGGAGATCATCTCGGCGGCCGGGCCCCCGACCGAGGGGTTGATCGCGGTGATGTCCCTGAGCGGCGCGTCCTCACCGGGCCGTGCGTACCCGCGCGGATGCGGTCCGGGAATCGCCGAGGAGTCACCGGGCAGATACGTCTCGCGCAGGCCGAGCGGAGCGATGACGCGCCGGCGGATCTCGTCCCGGTACGAGTGCCCCGTCACCTTCTCGATGATCATGCCGGCCAGCAGGTAGCCGGTGTTGGAGTAGCGCCACCCGGTGCCCGGCTCGAAGGTCGGGGGGTGGGCCAGCGCGATGTCCACGAGGTCACGCATGTCGTGGTGGGCCAGCGGGTCCTCGAGGATCTCCCGCGGGCTGAGGTGGTCGAGGACGTCCGGGATGCCGCTGGTGTGCTGGAGCAGCTGACGGACGGTCACCACCCGTCCGTCGTTGCCGTGTCCGCGGACCACGCCGGGCAGGTAGCGCTCCACCGGCGCGTCGAGGACGACGCGACGCTCTCCCACCAGCTGGAGCAGCACCGTCGCCACGAACGTCTTGGTCATGCTGCCGATCCGGAACCTGCTGCCACGGTGGATCGGCGCATGGCTCGTCACGTCCGCGACACCGCTGGTCAGCACCACGCTGCCGCGCCGGTCCCGCATCTCGACGAGCGCGCCGGGCCCGCCGTCGACCGTGGTCAGCCGCCGCAGGAGCGCGCGCAGGCGATCGTGGTCGGACGTACGGGTGGCGGAATCGGCGGGCGTGACCGTGGCGGAGGTGTTCTGCCGGGGCACTTCGTCCTGCGGAGCCGCCCCCACCGCGACGCCGGCCGCCACGGCCAGGGTGAGTAAGCCGCCCATCGCACGCTTCCGCTTGATCACGTGTGCATCCTCGGTCGTGAGAGCCGTCGCCGTCGTGTACGGAGCACCGGTGCCCCCTCGGGCCTGCCTGTGCTGTCCCAGGATGGCCGCGGAGGGTGCGCCGTCGCGATGGGGCGGTCATCCGGACCGGGGGTGGGGTTAACCCCCGGCCCGCACGAGGGGAGAGGCAGGCCGCTGCAGGGAGCCGAGCGCGGGGCGGTCACGTCGGGTCCGTCGAGGGCGGGGTCCACCCAGCCGACGTCGTGGTCTGACAGCGCGTCAACGACGGCCGGCAGCCGCTTCTCCGGCTGTCACAGCTGGAGGTGGCCGGGAGTGTGTCAGGGCGTCCGTAGACCTCCCGGTCGGTGTCACCGAGACGGAGGATCCGGCCGTCGTCGAGGGCCTCGTCGACGGCCGGTCGGTGCCCGTGCAGCAGCCGGGCACTGCACACCGGTCTCGGCGTCGGGGAACGGTCGGCGCCGCCTGGTCACCCGGGCCCGGCATCTGTCCGCGGCGGGCCGGCGCCCTCGCCACGCCCATGATCAGCACTCTGGAGGAGGCGATCCTCATAGCCCGCACCGAACGCGACGTCCGCGCCCTGACGATCGTGACCCGGGAACTCGGGCCGCTCCTCGACGCCGCGGTAAGGAAGGCCGACTGAGCGAATGGCCACGGCGGCCCACCCGCGCTCGTGGCGGTCCTCGCCGGCGCTGCCCTCGGCGGCCTGTTGCTGCGTGCGGGCCCGACCGCGGTGCTGTCGGCAGCCGCGGCGGGGGTCCTGGTCGGCATCGGGCCTAGTGAGGCATGCACATGCTCGCCCTGGGAACTCCGGAAGCATGCGTCCCCACCACGACGAGGCGCCCGTCCTGGACGCCCTCTCCCGCTACCACGAGGCCGACGAGCTGGGCTTCAGCCCACCCGGTCACAAACAGGCGCGCGGTGCGGACCCCAGGGCGCGAGCCGTCCTCGGTGACGCCGTGTATCTCGGGGACGTACTGGCCAACGGAGGACTGGACGATCGCCTCTCCCGGGGGCGCGTACTGGAGCGGGCCGAGCAGCTGATGGCGGACGCCGTGCACGCGGAGCACACCTTCTTCTCCACCTGCGGCAGCTCCTTGTCCGTGAAGGCGGCCATGCTGACGGTGACCTCCCCGGGCCACAGCCTGCTGGTCGGCCGGGACGCCCACAAGTCCGTGGTCGCCGGTCTCATCCTGTCCGGCGTCCGACCGGTGTGGGTCGAACCGGAATGGGACGCGCGACGCAACCTCGCCCATCCTCCGTCGGCCGCCGCCTACGACAAGGCGTTCACCGCGTACCCCGATGCCGACGGCGCCCTCGTCACCAGCCCGACCCCGTACGGTTCGGCGGCCGACCTGCGCGGGGTCGCCGAGGTCTGCCACCGCCGGGGCAAACCCCTGATCGTCGACGAGGCGTGGGGAGCACACCTGCCCTTCCACGACGCGCTGCCGTCGTGGGCCATGGACGCGGGCGCCGATGTCTGTGTCACCAGCATCCACAAGATGGGCAGCGGTCTGGAACAGGGTTCGGTCTTCCACCTCCAGGGCGATCTCCTGGACCCCGCCGAACTCGCGGCGCGCGCCGATCTGCTCGGCACCACCAGCCCCAACGTCCTGCTGTACGCCGGAATCGACGCATGGCGCCGCCAGATGGTCCAGCACGGCCACGAACTCATGGACCGGGCGCTGGAACTGGCCTACCGCACCCGTGCCGCCATCGAGGAGATCGACGGCCTCCACGTCAACGACGCGGCGGACTTCTGCGGTCCCGGACTGGCCGCCGAATTCGACCCCCTGCCGGTCGTGATCGACATCCAAGCCCTGGACACCACCGGCTATCGGGCCGCCGACCGGCTGCGCGAGCGGCACCACGTCGACACGCACCTCTTCGACCACCGGCGCGTCAGCGCCCAGCTCACCCACGCCGACGACGACCGGACCACCGCCGGTCTGCTGGCCGCCCTGCGTGAACTGGCCGACAACGCCGACGAACTGCGGGACGCGCCACGCGTCGACGTGCCGTCCCCGGCCGACCTGCGCATGGAACAGGTCAGCCTGCCCCGCGACGCCTACTTCGGCCCCCATACGGACGTACCCCTGGACAAGGCCGAGGGGAGGGTCGCCGGCGAGATGATCACGCCGTATCCGCCCGGCATCCCCGCCGTCCTCCCCGGCGAACGTCTCACCGAGCCCGTCCTGCGCTATCTGAGGACCGGTGTCCGGGCCGGTATGAACCTGCCCGACGCGGCCGACGAGCGGCTGGGCACGATCCGGGTCCTGGCAGGGGGCTGACGGGGTCGTAGCAGTGGACTGACCTAGCTGGGAGAAGTCGGCCCGCTCCGCTCCATGGCCTCAAGTGCCCTACGCCCCCTTGGACTTCGGTGGCACGCACAGCCACGCGAGGACGGCAGCCGTCAGGTAGGCGAGCGCGCCGGCGGCCATGCTGGTGCGCAGCCCGGTGTCGTAGTCGGTGGCCGAGGCGAGCAGGCTGCCGCCGAGGGCGACGCCGGTGGCGCTGCCGATCTGCCGGGCGGTGTTGAACAGGGCGGAGGCGGCCCCGGAGTACGCCGTGGGCGCGGCACCCATCACGGTGGCGGTCGACCCGGTGAGGGCGAAGGACGTACCGAACCCCGCGGCCATCATCGGGGCCACCAGCAGCGCGTAGGCGGGGTCGGCTCCCGCCGCGGCCCAGCCGGCCAGCCCCAGGGCGGCCAGGAGCATGCCGCAGACCACCAGCGGACGATCGCCGGTGCGACCGGACAGCCGCCCGGACAGGACGGAGGCGAACATGGTCATCGCCACCGCCGGGAACAGCGCCAGTCCGGTGCCGAGGGCGCTGAAGCCACGATGGTGCTGGAACGCCAGGCTGGCGGTGAACACCATGCCGTAGAAGCCGAAGTTGAACAGCAGGCCGATGGCCGCTCCGCCGCTCATCGCACGGGAGCGCAGCAGGTGCGGCGGCAGCACGGGAGACCGGGCCAGCCGCTCGCGTACCCCGAACGCCACGGCGACCAGCACGGCCAGCCCCGCCCCGGCGAGCACGGCCGGGTCGGACCAGCCCCGCCGTCCGGCCTCGTTGAGCGACGCGGTCAGCAACGCCACCGCCGCCACGACTGCGCACTGGGCCGGCCAGTCCAGGGCCCGGTCGGCGCGCCGGGGTGAGCGCGTCACGTGCCGTAGCGTCAGCACCAGGCAGACCGCCCCGACGGGCAGGTTGATGAGGAACACCCAGCGCCAGCCCACGGTGGAGACGAGCAGCCCGCCCAGCAGCGGCCCGGCGGAGGCCGCGATGCCCGCCATCGACCCCCACAACCCGAAGGCCCGTGAGCGTGCGGCCGCCCCGGGGTACGCCTGCTGGAGCAGGGCCAGGGAACCGGGCACGATCAGCGCCGCACCGAGCCCCTCCACGAACCGGGCCACCACCAGGAAGGGGGCGTTGGGCGCGAGCGCGCACGCGGCCGAGGACACGGTGAACACGGCCACGCCCGCGCAGAAGACCCGACGGTTGCCCAGCCGGTCGCCGAGTGCGCCGCCGGTCAGCAGGAACCCGGCGAAGACCAGGGTGTAGCCGTCGGTGATCCACTGGATCCCGGTGAGCGAGGTCGACAGGTCGCGGCCGATCACCGGCACGGCGACGTTGAGGACCGTCACATCCAGGATCACCATGAAATACCCGGCACACACCGCCAGCAGCGGCGCCCAGGATCGTCGCTCGGGAGCCACATCAAGTGACATATGAGTTCTATGCCCCAATGTGAGGGGGGCGGGCGCCCCACATGCGGGTGAGCGCCCCACGTCGCACCCTGGTCCCATGGCAAGTACGCAGCCCGTCGTCGTGTACCCGCCCGCCGAGGACGGTGGCCGGCGGGTGCGGGTGGACGACCAGTTCCTGGGGATGGCCTACGGCCTTCTGGACGTCGCCGAGTTCCTGCGCCGGGCGGGGATCGAGGACGCGGATCCCGAGTACGTGCGACAGACAGGGCTGATCGAGTGGCGCGGCGGCGGCCCGGAGGCGTGGAACCGCTGAAGAGGCTGCTTCTTGGACGAACGTTCCGTGGGCCGGAGCCGAGCCCGCGGAGGTCCTTTGGTGCGCGGGCACCATACTTTGGTCACGCGCGGCGAGACCGAAGGCGGATGTCCTGGTACCGGACGCCTTCTTAGCGTGGCGGTGTGACGACGACTGATGCCGACAACACCGAGAGCGCTGGGAAGGTGCGGCTGCCCCGCGGGGCCGTGCGGAGTGGGGAGCGGGCGCTCACGCCCGATCTCGCGCGGGGGTTGATGCTCCTGCTGATCGTGGTGTCCAACACGGCCTTCCACCTCTGGGCGGCTCGGCACGGCCCTTCGGGGTGGCAGCCGGTCGACGGTTCATGGGCCGACCGAGCGGCTCAGTTCGTCATGATCACCGCGTTGGATCTGCGGGTGTATCCGCTCTTCGCCTTTCTCTTCGGCTACGGCATGATGCAGCTCTACCTGCGCCAGGTCGAGGCCGGAGCCTCGGAACGTGCCGCGGTGGGGATCCTGCGACGGCGCAGCCTGTGGCTGATCGTCATCGGTCTGTCGCACGCCACACTGCTGATGGCCGGTGACATCGTCGGCTACTACGGGGTGCTGAGCCTCGTACTGGGCTGGCTCTTCGTCAGGCGCGGCGAGCGTGCGCTGAAGTGGTGGATCGGCATCGCGGCCGTACAACTGGTGTTGTTCGCGGCGGTGCCGGTCGTCACGGCCCTGCTGCGGGGCGAGTTGGGGTCCCTGGGGGAGTCGGGTGCGGAGCCGGGCTCCGAGGCGTACGCGTCGGGGGAGGAGAACTTCCTCGCGGCGCTCGGCACCCGGCTGACGACCGGTCTGTTCGTCACCTTCGTCGGTGCCCCGTTCGCGCTCGTCGGCGGCGGCTACCTCGTCTTCCTGCTCGGCTTCTGGGCGGCACGCCGTCGCGTCCTCGAGGAGCCCGGGCTCCATCTGGGGCTGCTGCGCCGCACCGCGGTCGGGGGAATCGCCGTGGGCTGGCTGGGCGGGCTGCCCGCCGCGCTCGCCCACGTCGGCGCGATGAAGGTGCCGGACGAAGCCCAGAGCGAGGAGGGGGCGCTCACCATCCTGCGGGATGTCACCGGGAACGCCGCCGGGATCGGCTATGTCGCCGCCGTCGCGCTGTTCGCGCATTGGTGGACCCACCGCGGCCCCGGCCGGCCGAGCGGGTGGGGCGGCACGGCCGTCGTGGCGGTTTCGGCGGTCGGCAAGCGGTCGCTGTCCTGCTACCTGGCCCACTCGCTGATGTTCTCCCCGCTGCTGGCGGCCTGGGGCCTCGGCCTCGGCGAGCACCTGACCAGCGCCACCATGGTGCTCTTCGCGGTCGGCGTCTGGCTGGTGACGGTGGCCGGGGCGTACGCCCTGGAGCGCGCCGGCCGACGCGGGCCCGTCGAGACGGTCCTGCGCCGACTGGCGTACCGCACCTGAGACGGGAGTGTGTGTCCGGGGGGGGAAGGGGCGTGTGACCCGGGGAGCAGGGGGGTGTCGTTCACAGTCCACGGCCGGCCTGCCCGTACCTGTGCCCGTCATCGCAATGCCGCCGCCACCAGCCCCTGGATCTCCTGCTCCGAGACGGTGCCGCCGCCCACGAGGCGATCGAAGACCAGTCCGTCCACACAGGTCAGCAATGTGATGGTGCGAGCGTCGGCGTCTTCTTCCGCTACGCCCCGCGCCGTCAGGAAGTCGTATACGACTCGGCGGCCGGCGTTCTCGCGCGGCACGAGGATCTCCCGCAGTTCCGGAAGGTGCACGCTCTCGATGGCGCAGGCGTAACGAGCCAGGGAGCGACGCCGACCCTCACCGGTGAGCCGTAGCTCGGCCAAGGCGACGATCCCGGCCGCCAGTTCCTGGGCGCTCCGTGGCAGCGGAGTCCGCTCACCGATGTCCTGGAGTTCGGCCTGGTCGAGTGCGACCAGGCGCCGGACCAGCGCCGTGAGCAGTGCCTGGCGGGTGCGGAAGTAGGCGGAGGTGGTGCCGGGCGGCAGGCTCGCCGCCCTGTCCACCGCGCGGTGGGTCAGCCCTCGGATCCCGCTCTCGGCGAGCACGTGGATGGCCATGTCGGCGAGGAGAGTGCGTCGGTCGGTGGACATCCCCTCTTTCTACACCTGTAGAGACGCTGGGTACTCTTCCTTCTACATCTGTAGAAACATCGGTGAGGCGAATCGAGGGGGCCGGGCATGGGCGGCAGGAGTGGCAGGCGTGGAGGGAGCGGGGCGAGCGGACGGAGCGGAGGGAGTGGCGGCAGACGCGGGAGCGCGATCGTGGTCGGCGGGGGCATCGGCGGGCTGGCGGCCGCGCTCGGTCTGCGCCTGGTCGGCTGGGAAGTGACGGTCGTCGAACGTGCCCGCGTCCTCGCCGACGTGGGCGCGGGCATCTCCCTGCACGCCAATGGCATACGGGCCCTGGACGCCCTCGGCGTCGGTGAGGCGGTGCGCGCGGCGTCCCGTCCTCAGTACACCGGGGGCACCCGAACCCCCGGTGGCGGTTGGCTGGCCCGGATGGACGGGGCCGCGCTGGAACGCGAGTTGGGCACCCCGATCGTCGGCATCCCGCGGGCCGAGCTGCACAGGCTCCTGCGTGCGGCGCTGCCCGCCGAGTGCCTTGTCGTCGGGGCGGAGGCCGCGTCCGCCGACCGTACCGACTCCGGCCGCGTGCGGTTGGCACTTGAGGACGGCGCGCTGGAGGCGGATCTGGTCGTGGCTGCCGACGGGGTGGGCAGCCGCCTGCGCGTGCGGCTGTTCCCCGATCACCCCGGCCCCGTCTACAGCGGGTCGACCGTCCTGCGCGCCATCACCGGGCGCCCGGTCGCGTTGGACACCGACTTCGCCCTGACCTGGGGGCAGGGAGCGGAGTTCGGGCACATCGCGTTCGCCGACAACCGTGCCGAGTGGCACGCGGTGCTCAACTCGCCGCCCGGAGTGCGGCACGCGGACGCCCTCGCCGTGCTGCGCCAACGCTTCGCCGCCTGGCATGATCCGATCCCCGGCCTGCTGGAAGCGACCCGCCCCGATGCCGTGCTGCACCACGACATCCACGAGCTGGCCACACCCCTGCCCACCTTCACCGTGGGCCGGATCGCCCTGCTCGGTGACGCGGCCCATGCCATGACGCCGAACCTCGGCCAGGGTGCCTGCCAGGCCCTGGAGGACGCGGCGACCCTCGCCGCCGCACTCGCCACCGAGCTCACCGTCGAATCAGCGCTGGCCCGTTACGACGCCGAGCGCCGCCCGCGCAGCCAGTCCGTCGCACGCGCCGCCCGGCAGGCCGGGCATATGGGCCAGCAGCTGAGTCACCCCCTGGCCGTCGCCGTCCGCAACACCGCGCTCCGGCTGGCGCCCTCCCGCGCGACGGTCCGCGCCGTCCTGCGGCATGCCGACTGGACGGCGCCGAGCCTGAGTTGATCTGATCGCGCAGTGCTCAGCCCGCGTGCACGCGGCCTTCCTCGATGACGAAGTTCGTCGGTTCGGAGCAGCCGAGGGACGGCCTTCGCAGCAGGCTCACCGTCAGTGGTGCGGGTTCGGTGCTCGCGGTGGAGAGCTGGCAGACGGCTCCCATGCCGGTGAGGGGGTACCGGAACCAGCAAGCGGCGCGGTCGAAACTCAGACTTGATCGAGCTCGGAGAGCAGCGCGAAGGTCAGCGCGTCGACCGGGCGGGCTTCACTGTCGGACTCCTCGCTGAAGGTGTTCACCATCATGACCACCGCCGTCATGCTCCGCCTGCTGAACGCCGCACATGTGCTGAATCCACCGGTGCCACCGTTGTGCCAGGTCATCGGCCGGCCCCCGGACAGCGCACTGAGGTGCCAGCCGAGCCCGATTCGCAGGTCCTCGTCGACGGTGAAGTGCGGGCGCTGGGCGAGTTCGATCGCGTCCCGCAACGGCGAGCGCTCCGGGCGCAGTTGGGCGCCGAGAAAGCGGAGCATGTCGTCGGCGGTGCTGTAGACGGAGGTGCCCGCGCCGGCGAGTACATGATCGTGCCAGTCGGGCACGGGGTCTCCGGCGAGATGCCCGACCGCCTTGCGGGAGGCCATGTCCGGCCGCAGGACGGTCGTCGTGTCGCGCAGGCGCAGCGGCGCCGTCACGCTGCGCCGCAGCGTCGCCTCGACCTCGTCGAAGGCCAGCGCCTGGGCCAGCAGCCCGAACCCGAGATTGGAGTAGCTGTAGGTGCTGCCCGGCGCGGTGCTCAGGGTCGTTTCGGCCAGCCCGTCGGCCAGGTCGTCCAGCGTGTAATGCGCGTACGGGTCGTAAGGATCCGCGTTCGCCAGGAGATTCGGCGGCAGCGAGGGCAGCCCGGAGGTGTGGGTCGCCAGGTCGGCCAGGGTAATACGGCGCGGGCCCTTGCGCGGGACGGGGAACCCGGGAGGCAGGACGAGCGGCGCGTCGAGGCGGACCCTGCCCGCGCACACGGCGCGCGCGAGGGCCGTCGCGGTGAGGGTCTTGCCGATCGAGCCCAGCTGGAACACCGTCCTGCCGCCCGGTGCCGGGCCGTCCTGGGACGCGCCCGCTGTGTATCGGTGTGCGCCACGGATGACCCCGCACACCGCACTCGGGCTGCCGGCGGCCAGCGCACGGTCCAGGTATCGCCGCACCAGCGCGGCGAGTTCGCCCTCGGCTGCCATGGCCTGCCGGGGTAACAGCGACAGTCCGGCCCCGGCCGTAGCCGCACCCAGGAACTTCCGTCGGTTCATGTACCACTCCTTGTCGTCGGGTTCGGTGCCGGCACCACGGCGGACAGCAGCACGAGCAGCGGCACCACCCTCCCCGCGGGCACCACGTAGTGCCCGCGCCCCTCGGCCTGGAGCCAGCCGGCGGCGGTGAGTTGTTTGAGGTGGTGGTAGAGCTGTCCGGTGGTGTTGAGCCCGGCTGTCTCCTGCAACTCGGTCGAAGACCGGGTTCCGCGCAGTACCGCGCGCAGCAGGGTGAGCCGCACCGGATGCCCCAAGGCCGCGTACGGCGCGGCGTGATCCGCCCAGTTCGCATCGAGCAGTTCCGTCACCGCCGCGCCTTGCTGCCATTCGTAGTGTTCGCCCGTGGGCAGGTCGAGTGCGCCGGTGAAGAGGACTTGCCCGTCCTCCGTGAGCCGCCGGCGCAGCCCTTCCAGTGCCCAGAACACGTCGTTACGGGTCGGGTTCGGCCCCGACTCCAGCCGCGACACGCGTTCTTCGAGCGCGGCGACCCGCTCCAGCAGGGAGTCATCAGCCATGCGCCGAACACTACGTTATTCCGTAATAACAGAGCAAGTCTCGGAATCGCGGAGCGAGTGCCCGGCGCGACGATGCCGTAGGTGTCGGCCCTTGGGGCGGGGGAGGCGGACCTCGCCCGATCCGGCAGTTTTGCAGCTAGCTCTTGACGGCCACCGTCTCGTCCGGCATCCGCGTTGCCGGCCCGCCGGGACCGCGTCCGGCGAAGCGCATGGCGACACACGCGCCCAGGTACAGCAAGGCCACGATCAGCAGCAGCGCCTGATAGCCCGTCATCAGGGCCAGGTACTCGAGCGCACCCCCGGTCAGCGCGCCCAGCAGGTTCGCGCCGAACGCGGATGTCGGGTCGGGGGCCAGCGCGAGACGGTCGGAGAAGATGAGGTTGGCGCAGAAGATCGGTGCGAAGGCCAGGGCGATGGCGGCGGCGAGCCGGCCTGCCGGAGGCAGCGACAGCACGGCCTGCGCCGGAACGAGCCAGGCCACGGCGAGCGAGCCGAAGAGCATGATCTGCAGCACCAGTTGGTTGACCCGCCGCAACCTGCGCCGGACCTCGACCGCGGCGAGGACGGAGAGCAGGACACCGAAGAAGACGAGGGCGTTCACCAGCCAGGTCGTACCGAAGTACAGCGCGAAGCCGATCACGTTCTTCGTTTCGAGCAGCATGAAGGCCGCGCCCAGCAGGAACATGTCGGTGTAGCGGAGCGTGCTTCGGATGCGGACCCCGGTCAGGCGCACCGCCAGCAGCGTCACCAGCAGGATCGCGCCCAGAGCGCCCAGGTAGATCGAGGGGATGTTCCGGTGCAGCAGGTAGGGGAAGGGGTGGTCGTCGGTCGCGGCCGCCGGCACCGGGCCGCTGGGCTCCCAGATCTGCTTGCACGCCTGGTCGGCGGGGGTCATCCCGGCCACCAGCACCGCCGCGTTCCGCTTGAACGTCGTCATACAGGGCGCGTGGCCGTACAGGTCGTGGAGGTCACCGGCGAAGCGGTCGACCAGCCAGCTCTTGCGGTAGTAGTTGTACATGGCGAACGCGCCGTCCGGATTCAGGTGATCGCGGGCCGCCTCGAACGCCTGCCGAGTGAACAGGTAGCTCTCCAGCCGTAGGTTGCTCGCGCCCGACACCAGCGTCAGGGAGTCCGGCAGCGCCAGGATGATGAGGTCGTACTTGGCGTTCGTCCGCTCCAGGAACGCCCGTCCGTCGTCGATGTAGACATGCACCCTGGGGTCGTCGTACGGCCTGGCCGGGTGCAGGTCCGCGCCGATCTCCTGGAGGCGGGGGTCGATTTCGACGGCGTCCACACGCTCCGCTCCGTGTGCCAGCGCGACCGCGACGTCGTTGCCGTTGCCGGCCCCGATGACCAGGACGCGCTTGTGCGGGTTGCGGGGCGTCTGGTCGTACGCCTGCCGATAGGGCGAGTTCTCCCGCATCAGCTCCGGCAGGGGCGCGGTGCTCTGGTGCGGGACGCCGTTGGCGGAGATGTGGTACGTCCGGGTGGTGGTCGGCGATTCCTTGAGCTCGATCTTGTAGTACGGCGACCAGGAGACGCCGGCCGTGGTCGACTCCAGGAACAGCGCGGCGACCATCGCCGTGAGGGGGATGCCGTACAGCAGCGTGTTGCGGCGCCCGCCGAGGACCAGCAGGGCCACGGCGGCGAGTACGCCCCACGCGACCGAGGGGGCGCGGAGCCAGGACAGTACGGCGAAGGAGACCGAGCCGGTGATGCTGCCGAGCAGGTCGTAGCGGTAGGCGTCGAGCGAGGGAAGCTGGCGGAAGAGATCGGCGGTGATCTTGCCGATCCCGGCCATGATCACCGCGGTCAGCAGGAAGATGGCCGGCAGCGTCACCCACTGGGGCAGGCCGGTGGTCTTCACGGCGGTGAAGTAGATGACCTCGCTGCTGCTCTGACGCACCTGCACCGGATACGTGCGCACGAGGATGACCAGCAGCGCGAGCGGGATCGGCGTCCAGCGTTTGAGCCACTGTCCGCGTTCGGCGGGGATCAGGAACCCGATGCCGATGCCGAGGAACGATCCCAGCAGGATGAAGTTGGAGAAGTAGCTGAGGTGGACGACATTGGCGCCCGCCCATCTGATCAGCGCCAGCTCGACGAAGAGCATGGTGGTGCTGGCCAGCACGAGCCTCCAGCGCACTGAGGTTTCCGATTGCCCCGTTTTGGTCAGCTTCATGACGGTTTACGGTGCCAGTTTCAGGTCGGCGAGTCGAGATGCCTTGCCGGTGTGCGCCGCGGACATTGGTGAGAGACCGGCGCGCGAGGAGGGTTCGCGGGTCCGCTGGAGGTGGTCGGGGCCGTCTCCGGCGCCCGGCGCGGCCGTCTGTGGCCTTCGCATCCCGACCCTGCATCGTCGGAAGACGCTTTACGACCTCCTCGGCGGGCGCCTCGAAAACCAGTGGAGCGGCGCCGCTGTACGCCGTTACCGTGCTGCCGGCCCAAGTCGTCTGGCAAAGGACGTGCCGTTGTACACCCTGTGAGACCTCCCGAGCGCTGATCTGTCGCGCGCCGCGCATCACATGTGCGCGCCGCGCTGCTTTTTGCTGCGGACTTCTCACTGAAACCGGTGTACTTCTGTGCTCAACAACTGGGTCGTCGTGCCCACCTGCCTGCCACTCGTCCTCCGCCGTTGCCACGCGTGTGCGTCCGGGCGCTTTCGGGCGAGCGGTAAGTTCCGCGTCAACGCCAACCACAAGGTCATCGACGCCTGGCTCCTCGTGCTCTGTACCGGTTGCGGGGAAACGGCGAAGCTCACGGTCCTGGAGCGGATGAACGTGCGTTCCGTACGCCCCGAGCTGCTGGACCGACTGCATGACAACGACCCCGGCCTGACAGCCGAGTTGCTCCAGGATCCGGTCCTGCGGCGGCGTAATCGCATATCCCTCGACTGGGACAACGCCTGGCGCCTCGACACCGGCGGATCGGATCACCTGGACTGTGAGGTGATCGACGTCTCGGTCCGCTTCGCGGCGCGGATCCCTGTCCGGCCGGTGCGGCTTGTCGCTGAAGGGTGCGGTCTTTCGCGGGCCGAGGTCGAGAGACTGATCACGGAGGGGAAGCTCGTCTCGGCAGCCCGGCTGACCGGCAAGCTGACCGGCGACTTCACCTTCACGCTCAAGCGCTGAGCTCTCCCTGGGGCCGGGGCCTGTCCGGGCGGGATTCGCCGGACAGGGCCCGGCCTCGCCGCTCCGGTCGGGTCCGGCGGCGGTTGAGGCGGCTCGCACGGTGCGTGTCTCGCTGTGCTCCCAGAGCCCGAACGGCAGGGACACGTCGTCACCGCGGCCGACTGCGGCTATGACCGAGAGGTCCACCGGGGCGAGGTCCGCCGGTTCCAGATCACCCCGCACCGCGCTTGTCGGGCGTAAGGACAGGCCGTGTGCCCCAGCCCCAGGATGTGGCCTGCTCGGGCCGCCCTCCTCACATCCGGGATCTCAGTACGTCGACCTCGCAGCCCGGCATGAACGGGTCGAAGCCGTGCTGCATCAGCCAGCGGACCCCCAGCAGGCTGCGCAGCGACCACCACGCGCGGATCACGTCGAGGTCGACTTCGGTGCCGTATCCGGCGATGACGTCGCCGAGGTGCTCCTCGTGGCCGAGCGTCAGGGTGGCGAGGTCGAACAGGGCATCACCCTGGCCCGCCTCGGACCAGTCGATGATGCCCGTGATCTCGTCGCCGTCGACGAACACGTGGGCGATCTGCAGGTCGCCATGTGTGAACATCGGAGCCCACGGCCGGAGCGCGGCCTCGGCGACCTGGCGGTTGCGGGAGACCAGGTCGGCGGGCAGGACGCCGTTCGTCACGAGCCACTCGCACTCGCCGTCGAGATCCGCCGCCAACTCCTCGAGGCCCCGGCCGGCGCGACCGGGCCGGGGCGGCAACGGCGCCTCGTGCAACTTCCGGACGGCGGCACCCGCCGCGGCCCACGCCGACGACGACGCGGTCGACGGTTCGCCGAGGCGGCCGAGCACTGTCCCCGGGACCGCGGCGATCGCGAGCACGGGCGGCTTGCGCCACAGGACCTTCGGGGTCGGGACCGGCACCAGGGCCATCGCCTCGACCTCGGCATCGATGCGCGCCTGATCGGCGTCCACCTTCAGGAACACGTCGCCGACGCGCAGGGTCGCGCGCTCGGAATGGGCGACGACGACTTCGACCTCATCCATGGGCGACCAGTATTCCGGGGGCGACCGTCGATGTCGCCGGGGAGCGCGATATAGGGGACCTGTCACACCGGGAACAGCATGCAACTGCTCGTGGCGTGGGCCAGCAGGCGCTCCTCCGCGTCCAGCAGCCTGGCTTCGGCGAGCGCGGTCCGCCGGCCCCGGCTGACGACCGTTCCGATGGCCCGGACCCTGCCCGTGTCCGCTGTGATCCGCTTCAGGAACTTCACGGTCAGGTCGAGCGAGGTGTACCCCATGCCGGGCGGAGGTGGCGTAGACGCCGCCGTGCAAAGGAGGGGGAGTGGAGTCCAGAACCGACGGGCCGCAGCGCTCGGACGCACAGCGCAATCGGGAGCGGATCCTGGAGGTGGCGCTGGCCGAGTTGACGCGTGCCGTGGACGTCCCGCTGAGCTTGATCGCCAAGAAGGCGGGCGTGGGACAGGGAACGTTCTATCGCAACTTCCCCAACCGTGAAGCGCTCGTCCTGGAGGTCTACCGCCGCGAGGCGCAGCAGCTCGCCGACGCCGCGACGGAACTGCTCGAAACGCGGGCACCCGATCAGGCCCTGCGTGAATGGATGGATCAGCTCGCCCGCTTCGCCGTCGCCAAGGTCGGCCTGTCGGATGCGATGCGTCAGATCGTCGGTACGACGGACGGCCCGGCCCAGCCGGGATACGCGCTGGTGGTCGAGGCGATCGAGGCGCTGCTCGCGGCCAATCACGAGGCCGGCACCGTCCGTCCGAGTCTGACGTCCGGCGACTTCATCCTGGCCGTCGCGGGCATCTGGCAGATCGGTGCGCGTGGGGACTGGCAGACCCAGAGCGCTCGACTCCTGGACATCGTCATGGACGGGCTGCGTGCGGGGGCGCCCGGACGGGGGTGACGAACGCGAGGGCCGCCCGACCGGGCTGACCAAGAGCTCGGCCAGGGGCGCTCCGAGGATCAGTCGCGCCGACGTCGCGGCCTGGCAATTCACCGCATGGCGGAGATCGCGCTGCTGCGTGACCTGTGGCGGGCTCGCCTCACCGCTGCCGGTGGCCGCCGGGGCGGCGGCGACGCACATCGATGGTGCCTGTGATGGCCGGTCACAGGCTCGCGAGCAGATTGTCGAGGGGAGCAGGGACCCGCTCCGGGGTGAGTGCCTCGACGAGGAGGCGGCCGTAGCGGATCTTGCGGCCTCTCTTCGTGCCGAGGAAGCGCCGCATCTGTTGCTCCGGGGGTCGGCCCTGCTGCGCAGGCTGGCGTACGAAGGTCTGCCAGGCTTGGAGATCGCCCTCCGTCTCGACGATCCTTTCGACCCGTGGCACGCCCAGCGCCCGGATGAGTTCGTCCTCCAGGTCCGTCACACACACGAAGAATCCGTGGCGCGGCACGCGGGCCCGCTCCAGGCCGCGGTCGTAGAAGCGCTGCTCGCCCTCATCGCACAGTCCGGCGAGGCGCAGCCCCAGTCCCGGCGGCCCGAGGAGGCCGGCGTAGCGGCCGACGCTCATCGCTCCGCCCATGGGCATGGCGCAGACCCCCTCGGCGGGCAGGTCCCGGCCATGGCGCGCGGCCAGCGTCTCAACGGCCGCGAGGTCGCTCGGCCCTTCCAGCAGTACGGCGGTACGCACGCGCAGCCGCACGGCCAGCTCGGTGGCCGGTTCACCGGAGCTGCCCGCGGCCCAGCTGGTCACCGCGTCCCGGAACGCTCGCATGTCCGCCATGGGGCCGATTCTGCCCCTGCGGGAGCGAACGCGGCACGGTGTTTTCGCGAGCGCGCTCCCGGGTCTCGGGAGTTCCGGGCTTGCACCGGTGCTGGAGTTCCCGCCGGAGGGCGGCGGGGTACGGATCGGTGCACGCGCAGTTCCGTAAGTCGCGCTACCGGCAATGAAATTGACTGTGCATCATTTTTGAAAATCAATTACAACTTTGCGAGTTCTTGGTGTAGCTCGGCCGTCGATTACGTGAGCCTCGTGGGCAACACGCGGTGACTGCGGCCCCTGCCGTAACAGGGGCCGCGTGTGCACCGACCCCCCACGTACGGTGAGAGGCAACAACGATGACGATGAGCCGCACACTGCGGTCCGGCGGCCGCACGCTGGCGTTGACGGCGTCCGCGCTCGGGACGATCGCGGTGGCTGCCGTGCCCGCCGCGGCCGACGACCAGCCCACCGCGGAGCAGATCGTGGCCGACTGCGCTTCCGGAGCGGGCAAGTGCAGCTTCAACTCCCCGGAAATCGGCCAGGCTTACCTCGGCAAGCCCCGCCAGGTCTCCGAACTGCTCTACAACTGCACGGCCTCGCCCGCCTCTCAGTCGATGGCGTGGGCCGACACCGTGGGCTCCTCCCACTCGGTGGGCGGCTCGGTCACCGTCGGCGGAGGCATCGAAGGCATCATCACCGCCAGTGTGACCGCGACCTACAACTACACCTGGCAGAGCTCGCACACGGAGACCAGCACCTTCACCGTGACCGTGCAGCCCGGAGAAGTGGGCTGGATCTCCCGTGCCCAGGTGATGCGGCAGATATCCGGCACCTGGCAGACCCACTACGACGACCCCAAGTGGGGCCACTACTACTGGTTCGTACCCGACGTGGTCACCGGCCCCGCCCCGAACGGCACGGACGGCAAGCACAACGCGGTCGTGGTCGAGTCCCGCAAGATGACGGCCGACGAGAAGAAGCTCTGCTCCACCGGGTCCACCCGGAACGACGTCTTCACCCGGTAGCCGCCGATCCGGCCGGCCTCGACGTCACGACGTGGAGCGGGGCCGCTCGCAGGTCACGTCGCGTCGTGGCAGTTCACCTGTGGCGAGGTAGGCGTTGACGGTGGCGTCCACGCACGCGCTGCCGAAGACGCCGTACACCGCGTGCTGGTCCGCGTCGCGCAGGGTGAGAAGTCGGGAACTGGGCCATGCACGGCGTACCGCGGCAGCGCTTTGGTACGTCGTGCGCGGATCTCCCGTCGCGTTGACGAGGAGGGCAGGCAGGTCGTCCCGGATCACGGTCGGCCGCTCACGCGGTGTCTCCCAGTAGGCGCACGGCCCGATGGACTGAGTGACCGGGCCGAACAGCGCGTCGCGCGCACGCTCCTGCTGGACGTCACGCCAGTAGACCTCCTTGTCGCGCGGCGCGGCCCCGTCACCGCACAGGATCGCCGTCTGCACGCTGCCGTAGTGCGAGTCGGTCGACGTCAGCAGGAACGAGAGGGTGTCGGACAGCCACGGCGACGGGGTGACCGTGTGGCCGTCCGAGGCGCGCCGCAGGTCGCGCACGGCCTCGGCGAAGTCGGCGAAGGCAGGGGCGTTGTCCTGCGAGAGGCCGTTGAAGACGACGAGGGGCAGAACGTGCGCGTCCACCCGGCGGTCGCCCAGCCGTAGCGGTGTGCGGGCGGCCGCGGCCTGGACACGGTCCACGGTGGCCAGCACCGCGTGCCGGGTGCGGCCCAGGCCGTACGTCGTGTCGCGGGCGGCGACCCAGGCGGCCCAGTTGCGCAGGGCGTGCCGGTTGGCCGGTTCCGTGCCGCGCAGCAGCCGGGGCCCGTAGCGGTCGGGGTCGACGACTCCGTCGAGTACGACCCGGTCGACGCGACCTGGGAACATCGTGGCGTACACCGAACCGAGGTAACTCCCGTACGAGTAGCCGAGATAGGAGATCCTGCGCTCACCCAGCGCGGCGCGGATCACGTCCAGGTCCCGCGCGGTGTTCCGGGTGCTGACGTACGGCAGCACAGCGCCCTCGTGGGCGCGGCAGCGGCGGGCGAGCTCCTCGGCGAAGGCGGCCATGCGGTCGAACCCGGCCCGGTCGGTGCCCGCGCCGCGGAACGCGGAACCGGTGGGCCACTTGCAGTCCAGCGGGGTGCTGCGGCCGACGAAACGAGGGTCCACTCCCACCAGGTCGTAGCGCGCGCCGACGTCCTTCATCGCCTTGCGCACCCACGGCGGATCACCGAGCGTCTGCCCGCCGGGCCCGCCGCCGTTGAGCAGCAGCGGGCCGACGCGGTGTGCCGTGTCGGTGGCCCGGATCCGGGAGATGGCGACGGTGATCGTACGTCCGCCGGGGTCGGCGTAGTTCAACGGGACGCTGACGTCGGCGCATTGGGCACCCGCCTGCTCCAGCTCCCTGCCGATCGCGTCGCCCGAACCCCGTACGCAACTCGTCCAGTCGAGGCGCTGGTGGTGATAACGGGCGAGGGGGTCGGGGGTCGCGGAGCTGGAGCTAGGGGCGGAGGCGGAGGCGGAGGCGGAGGCGGGTAACGCGGCGACCGCGAGGGCGCCGACGACCGACAGTGCGGTCGCCCCAGTGGTCCACTTGATGGCTCGTGAACACCTGGGACTTTCGGGGGAGTTGGGAGAACGCAAGCCGAATCCGGCCATGGCGGTGGTCCTTTCGCAGGGAGCGGTCGCGTGGGGTCCGTCCTCGCGGCATCACGCTAGGCACGGGGCGTGACGTGCTCCATCCGGCAGGCTGGGTGTTCGGAGGTGGGGAGATCCCCAGCGAAGAGCCACGGGAGGACCCCACATCGGGCCGGCCACCCGTCTCGGCATCGGCATCGGCATCGGCATCGGCATCGGCATCGGCATGGTCAGCGTCTTGGGCAGCCGGCGTCCGCCCGCCGCCCCGCTCATCGCTTGGCGACTGATCTCCCTGGGTACCCGGCGCTCGAATCCGCAGGGCGTCCGCAGGGCGAAAGGGCACAGGAAAGGGGCTGCCGGGCATGCAGATCGATCTGAAGGGCCGTACCGCCCTGGTCACCGGTTCCACCCAGGGCATCGGCGCGGCGATCGCCGCCGGTCTGGCTCGCGCGGGAGTCCGCGTGGGCGTCAACGGCCGTAACCCGGAGCGTGTGGAGCGCAGCGTCGCCGAGCTGGACCAGGAGGTGCCCGGAGCGTCGTGGGTGCCGGTGCCGGTGGACGTGACCACACAGGAGGGTGCGGACCGGGTGGCCGAGATGCTGCCGGACGTGGACATCCTCATCAACAACCTCGGCGTCTTCGGTGCCGCGGATCCCCTGGAGATCAGCGACGAGGAATGGCGGCGCTACTTCGAGGTGAACGTGCTGTCCGCCGTACGCCTGACGCGGCTGTTCCTGCCGGGCATGACCGAGCGTGGCTGGGGGCGTGTGCAGTACATCGCCAGCGACTCGGCGATCGTCACCCCGGCCGAGATGATCCACTACGGCATGTCCAAGACGGCGCTGCTCGCGGTCAGCAGGGGGTTCGCCAAGCAGGCGGCAGGCACGGGCGTGACGGTGAACTCCGTCATCGCCGGGCCCACCCACACGGGCGGTGTGGAGGACTTCGTCTACGAGCTGGTGGACCGCGGTGTGCCCTGGGACGAGGCCCAGCGCGCCTTCATGCGGGAGCACCGCCCGCAGAGCCTGCTGCAACGCCTGATCGAACCGGAGGAGATCGCCCACATGGTGGTCTACCTCAGCTCTGATCAGGCCTCGGCCACTACTGGCGGAGCACTGCGCGTGGACGGCGGGTACGTCGACTCCATCCTGCCCTGACGGGTGGCTCCAGGCGGCTGCGGCGTCCCGGACTGTCTCATGGTTTGTTCTGCCTTCGCCGCGGCACTCGGAGGGCCACGTATGTGCCGCCTCGCGCGGTGAACATCGCTGCGTGAGGTGCGTCGGCCGGACGCATCGGGAGCCGGCCCGGCAGCCGGGCGGAAACAAGAGGGCGGTCGATGACGACGATCGGCGTGGAAGAGGAGTACCTGCTGCTCGACCCGGCCACCGGCCTGCCGGTGCCCCAGGGGGGTGAGGTGCGGGTCGCGGCGGGCCTGGGGGACCTCGCGGCCGACCGGGAGGTGCAGCACGAGCTGCTCCAGTCGCAGGTCGAGGTGGCCACCCCGGTGTGCGACACCCTTGAGGAGGCCGGAGGGCACCTGCTGCGGCTGCGGCAAGCCGTCGCGGTGGCCGCCGAGGAACATGGCTGCCGGATCGCTGCCTGCGGGGCATCACCCCTGCGCCGCGGTCGTCCCGTGGCCGTCACCGACGAGGCCCGCTACCGGGCCATGGTCGACAAGGCGCCCCAGCTCGTGGCGGAGCAGCTGGTCAACGGCATGCACGTACACGTCGCCGTGCCCGGCCGTGAGGAGGGTGTGCAGGTCCTGAACCGGATCCGGGCGTGGCTGCCGACGCTGACCGCCATGTCCGCGAACTCCCCGCTGTGGGACGGTCAGGACACCGGCTTCGCGAGCTGGCGCACGGTGCTCTTCGGCCGCTGGCCGGTCAGCGGCATGCCCCCGTTCTTCGACGACGCCGCCGACTACGACCGGCGCGTGCAACGGCTGCTGGATGCCGGATTGCTCGCCGACACCGGCCAGGTGTACTGGCAGGCCCGCCTCTCGTCCCGCTACCCCACCGTCGAGATACGGTGCGCGGACGTCCAGCTGGGCGCGGACGAAGCGGTCATGCTCGCCGGGATCATCCGGGCCCTCGTGAAGACCGCTCTGGCGGAAACGGCAGCCGGGGACCCCGTGTCCGACCACGACCCCGAACTGCTGCGGGCCGCCATGTGGCACGCCGCCCGCCACGGGCTCTGCGGCACCCTGGTCGACCCGGCCGGGGCCTCTCGTTCTGCCCGCGACATGCTGCACCAGCTCCTCGGGTACGTCGCTCCCGCACTCGACGCGTCCGGCGACACCCGGCAGGTGACTGCCTTGGTGCACCGCCTCCTGCGCAACGGGACCGGCGCCGAGCGCCAACGCGCCGCCCTCGCCGACGGAGGCCTCCAGGCGGTCACCGACCTGATCAGCGTCCGCAGCACCGTGCCGTGATCGACCGTCGGACGGCGCGTCGGCGGAGCGGGGTGAGACCCGGCGTCTGTCCTGCCCGGTGAGTACCGGCCTTCGGGGGAATGGGGGGGGCGGCCGGGCGGGCCGCGGGCCGGAGGGTGGTAGGGGCATGAGATGTCCGCGCCCCTGATCCGCCCGTCTCGCCGTTCGGACGCGTGAACGGCGGCGAGTCTCGTGGGCCGGACGCGCTGCGGACCGCGGCTGCGTACGCATGGCGGATCATCGCCGTCGGCGTCGTCGTCCGGGTTGCCTTTTCCGTGCTCGGACAGTTTCACCGGATCGCCGTCGCCGTCTTCCTCGGTCTGGTCGTCACGGCCGTACTCCGTCCCCTGGCCGGCCTCCTGGCGCGATTCATGCCTCGCCCGCTCGCGGTCGCCGCCGCGCTCATCGGTGGCATCGTCCTGGTCCTCGGTGGGCTGGCCCTTGTGGGTGAGGTCGTGGTGATGAGCTGGGCCGTCCGCCTGCACCCGGTGGTGGTCGCGCCGGCGGTCGTCGGCGGAGCGGTCGCGGCGGGAGTGATCGGTGCCGTGGTGGCCGTACCTCTCGTGGCCGTGGGGTGGTCGGTGTACCAGGCGCTGCGGCATCCGACGGCCGCTCTGCGTAGTCCGGCTCGGTCTCGCGCCCACGATCAGTACGGCTGCGTCCGCCACCGGCTCCCGCCACGAGGCCCTTCCGGCCCGCCGGCCTGCTGGTGCCCCATGGATCCTGCCTCCAGGATGAGGAGCCGCGAACGGGGTACCCGCTTGTGTTGTCTGGATGCCCGGTTCTCATGGGCCCGGTTCCGGGGGACTTGGTTCTGGAGGACCTGGTTTTGGAACTCACCGACTGGCTGCTGACCCCGGGCGAACGCGGCAACAGCGCGACACGTCTGGACAGCCGCCGCTCGGATCGAGCGGCCTGGTCGCACGGAAACCTGGTGCGGCCCCTCATCCATGGCGCGACGTACTTCCCGGAACTCCTCAGTGCGATCCGAGCGCAGCGCCCGGGTGACCAACTGCTGTTCACCGACTGGCGGGGCGACCCCGACGAGCGCCTTGACGGCCCCGGCACCGAGATCGGCACCGTCCTCGGCGAGGCCGCCGCACGCCAAGTGATCGTCAAGGGGCTGCTCTGGCGTTCCCATCTGGACCGCTTCCAGTTCAGTGAGGCCGAGAACCGCCACCTCGGCGAGGCCGTCGAAGCGGGAGGCGGCGAATGCCTGCTCGACATGCGGGTCCGCCCTGGCGGCTCCCACCACCAGAAACTCGTCGTGCTCCGGCATCCGGACCGCCCCGAGCTCGACGTCGCGTTCGTCGGCGGGATCGACCTGTGCCACAACCGCCATGACGACGCGACGCACCGCGGCGATCAGCAGTCACTGCCCATCGCCGCCGCGTACGGACCGCATCCACCGTGGCACGACATCCAGCTCGCGATACACGGGCCGGCCGTCGGCGACATCGAGGCCTGCTTCCGCGAGCGCTGGAAGGACCCCGCGCCGCTCACCCGCAGCCCATTCGTCCGCCTGCGGGAACTCGCTCACGGCGAGGACACCCGCGCCGACACGCTGCCACCGGAGGCACCCGACCCCGAGCCGTGCGGCACCCACACCCTCCAGGTCCTGCGCACCTACCCCAACCGACTGCTGCGCGGCTACGACTTCGCCCCTGACGGTGAGCGCAGCATCGCGCGCGGCTACCGCAAGGCGCTGCGACGGGCCCGGGCGCTGATCTACCTGGAGGACCAGTACCTGTGGTCTCCGCACGTGGTCGAAGCCTTCGCCGAGGCCCTGACCGCCAACCCCGGCCTGCGTCTGATCGCGGTCATCCCCTCCGTCCCCGAACAAGACGGCCGGCTCACCCTCCCGATGAACCTGGTCGGCCGGATCACTGCCCTGGACAGCCTGCGCCGCGCCGCTGGTGGGCGCGTCGCGGTGTACGGGCTGGAGAACCACGTCGGGACACCGGTGTACGTCCACGCCAAGGTGTGCGTGATCGACGACGTGTGGGCCTCGGTCGGATCGGACAACATCAACCTCCGCTCCTGGACCCACGACTCCGAACTCACCTGCGCCGTCCTGGACGAGACCACAGACCCACGCGAACCGCGCGACCCCGGAGGCCTCGGGGACGGCGCACGCGGCTTCGCCAGGAATCTGCGCCTGGAACTCGCGCACGAGCACCTGGACCTGGGCCTGGACCTGGAAGCACCCCGGACCTCGCGCACCCCGGACTCGCTCTGCGACCCCCTGACCGCCTTCGACGCCTTCGCGGCGAGCGCCGCCGCACTGGACGACTGGCACGACAACGGCCACCGCGGCCCCAGGCCACCAGGGCGCCTGCGCACCTATCACCCACCGAGCCTTTCGCGTACGACCAAGACCCTCTGCACGCCTCTGCATCGCCTGCTCGTGGACCCGGACGGCCGTCCCTTCGGGCTGCGGCGCCGCAACGAGTACTGAGTACTAACGAGTACTGATCTGCCGGTGAGTGATAGGCGCGGTCTGGACACGAGCGCCAGGTCGGCGACCGCCTACTCCGGCTGTGTCGCGATCTGGATCAGGTTGCCGCAGGTGTCGTCGAAGACGGCGGTGGTCACGGGGCCCATCTCCAGGGGTTCCTGGATGAAGCGGACGCCGAGGCCCTGCAGGCGCTCGTACTCCGCGTTCACGTCGTCGACGGCGAACTGGGCGAGCGGGATGCCGTCAAGGACGAGCGTGTCGCGGTAGGTTCTGGCGGCCGGGTGGCCGACGGGTTCGAGGAGGAGTTCGGTGCCGCCGGGATCCTCGGGCGAGACGACGGTCAGCCACCGGTCCGTTTCGCCCACCGGAACGTCGTGCTTCTTCACGAAGCCGAGGATCTCGGTGTAGAAGTGCAGGGCCTTGGCCTGGTCGTCGACGAAGACGCTGGTCAGACGGATCCTCATGGGGTGCTCTCCTCGGGGCCGGGTGGGTCGGGCAGGGGCCATCGCTCGCTGATCTGCCGCAGCGGGGCCGTGTTCAGGTCGTGGAACTTGTAGCGGCCCTCCCGCCTGACCTCTACGAGCCCGGCGGCCTCCAGCACGGCGAGGTGCTGGGAGACCGCCTGGCGCGAGATGCCGAGCTGATGCTTCATGCTCAGCCGCGAGCAGATCTCGAAGAGCGTCTGACCCGATCTCTCCGTGAGCTCGTCGAGGATGGTGCGGCGGGTGGGATCGGCCAAGGCTTTGAAAAGGTCGTCGGCCACGCCCCCAGCATAGGCAAGTGTTCACTTGCCTATCAAGTCGTTGGGCGATGCCTGGACCAGGGCCGAGCCGCTGCCGCGGCAGCTCAGAAGTCCGTGGGCAGCCCGCTCGCCTCGGCGATGCCCCGTAGCTCTTCTGTCTCCCTGTGCCGTTCCCTGATGTAGTCGGCGATCTCGCCGAGGCGTGCGGGGTCGGAGGCGGTCGTGGCATCGGTGACGATCCTGACCGGGCCGGTCTCGTCGACGTCGAGCTCGACCACTTCGTTGTCCAGGCGGCCGGTGACGGCGGTGGCGATGATGAGGGCGGCCTCGTCACGGACCTCCTGGGGCAGTTCGTCGACGGCCCCTGGGTCGAGTGCGAGGTCGGAGCTGGAGAGGCGCTCCTCGTCGATCGCCTTCAGGACTGGTTCCACCGCGCGCAGCAGGAGGCGGTAATCCTCCGTGTCCATCCGGATGCGCAGGAGGTCCAGGTACACGTCCACGGCCCGGCCGTCGCCATGCGGAATCTCGGAATCGCTCATTCGCATCGTGTTCCCCACAGCGCGCGGCTCAGACGGAACAACTCAGATCCATCAGGTTCCGGGCGGCGCAAGCCGCGTGTGCTTGCGTGAGCCCTGTACGCGCCCCCCGGCGGAGAGATTGTCTTACCGCGGGGCGGGTGGCCGAAACGCACCACCTGTCGCCTCTCTCCGAGTCTTGAGGAAGGCAGGGTGGTGTCCGTGCTGTTGCGTCTGCCCACGTCTGTGTCCGAAGCACAGGAGTGCCTGGCCGAGGGGGCTGTGCCGATCGGTGGGGCGACGCTCCTTTGGGCCACTTGGCAGCGGGACGGTTTCCCCGCAACGGCGATGTCGCTGCGCGAGGTGCCCGAGGCCAATGTCCTGGAGCGCACGACCGTGGGCGGCGCCGTGGTGCTGCATCGAATAGACGACCGGGTTCCGGACGCGCTGCGTCTGGCCGCAGCCCAGGTGGGCACCGGGGCGGTACGGCGGAGCGCGACGGTCGGCGGCAACCTCGTCGGCAGCACGCTGCGCTGCTTGCTGCCCGCGGCCATCGTCCTGGACGCCAGGGCGACGGTTCTGGAGGGCGACGGTGTCCACGAGACGGACCTGTCCGAGGTGGTGGCCAAGCGTCCCGTCCTGCTCAGCCTCCGCTGGCGTGAGCCGGTCGCCAGCACGTTCTTCAAACTGGCCGGAGAGGCGGGCGGCTCGCCGCCCCTCGTGGTCGCCGCGGCGGTACACGCCGGCGATGACGGAAACCACAGCCTTCGAGTCGCCGTCCGTGACGGCTACGACGTGCTGAGCGGCACCGCCATGTGTGCCGCCGACGCGGCGCAGACCCTGCACGCGCTACGGGGCACGGAGCTCATCGACCTCTCGTCCGCCGCCTGGGACGTCGTTCGCTCGAAGGTCGCCGCCCTGTTGTGACAGCGAGGTGACTGCTCCGGCGCGTGCACGGGCCGCGGCGGCGTCGATCAGGACCTACAGCGCTGGTTGGACCTGTGAGGAGAGGGCACTCGGGCGTGACCGACGGGCACGAGTACAGGCACGAGTACACGCACGAGTACAGGCACAGGCAGCGGGCCCCGACGCGCCGGGGCCGTCGGCCGCACTGCGCAAGAAGCGAGCCGGTGACTGATGCAGACCTTCCTGCCCCGCCCCGACTTCCGTGAGACGGCCCTGCTCCTGGACCGGCGTCGGCTGGGCAAGCAGCGCGTCGAAGCGTTGCAGGTCCTGCGCGGCCTGACCGTGCCCGGCTACGGGTGGCGCCGCCATCCGGCCGTACGGATGTGGACCGGATACGAGGAGGCACTCGTCCGCTACGGCCTGGAGATCTGTCGGGTCTGGCGGGAACAGGGACACCAGGACAGCTGCGCCGCCTCCCTGGTCGCAGGACTGGCCGAACACCGGCCCACCGATGGCGTGCGGGACCAGGCGGAACTGGCCGCCGTCGGCGAGCTGCCGCCCTGGCTCGGGGACGAGGCCTTCCACGAAAGCCACCGCTCGGCACTGCTCCGCAAGGACCGCGACGTGTACGCCGGCCTGTTCCCGGGCGTACCCGACGACCTGCCCTACGTATGGCCGACATCGGACCGTGGCCCACGCCGCCACGCCCCCACCGCCCGGTGAACGACGCCACCGTGCCCGCATCCGAGCCGGTATCGCGGACACTGGCCGCAGGAGACAGCAGAGGGGAGGCCGACCGTGCTGACCGCAGTCCGTGAACAGCTGGGCCAGGCCCTGTTCCGGCGTGTCGCCGGCCCCGACGGCCCGGCGACACGCGCCCGCATCCATCACAGCCCCGGCCCACGCTGGTTCGGACCGGACCGCCCGATCCGCACGGTGCACGGTGACACCTCGATGTTCATCGGCGGGCTGAGCGCACTGCTCCTGCAGTCCCTTCATCCGCTCGCCATGGCGGCGGTGGCCGGGCACTCGGGCTACCGCGGCGACCCCTGGGGCCGGCTGCAGAGAACCAGCACCTTCCTGGCCGTGACGACCTACGGCACCGCCGCCGACGCTCAGCGAGCGGTCGACCACGTCCGCGCCATCCACGAGCACATCCGCGGCACGACGACCGAGGGCGTGCCCTACCACGCGGCCGACCCCCACCTGCTCGGCTGGGTGCACGCCGCCGAGACGGACAGCTTCCTGCGCGCCCACCAACGCTATGGAGCCCACCCACTGGACGGCCCCGCCTACGACGCCTACGTCGCCGACACCGCGCGTGTCGCCGAAGCGCTGGGCGTGCTCGACCCCCCACGCGACCGCGAGGAACTCGCCGAACGCCTGACCGCCTACCGGCCGGAACTGCGGGCCACCCCCGAGGCCAGGGCCGCCGCCCGCTTCCTCCTCTTCCAACCTCCCCTGCCCCTCGCCGTGCGGCCCTTCTACGGCGGGCTGGCCGCCAACGCCGTCGTCCTGCTCCCGCCCTGGGCCCGCGGCATGCTGTGGCTGCCCCGCGTGCCGGTCGTCGAGGACCTCGCCGTACGCCCCACCGGCCAGGCCCTCACCCGGACCATCCGCTGGGCGATGAGCCCCCAGCGCCCGCCCCGCCTCGGAGGGGCATCGGCCGAATAACGGGTTGCCTGTCAGCGATGGTCGTGGATGCAATGTCCGGCATGATCACCCAGACGCGCTCGCCACGGCGAAATGACCGGCGAAACGAGATGAACGCGGACCACCGCGCCTTGCCACTCCGCGATCCGGGCACACCGAGTCCGAGTCCGCACGCGGGAGACGCCAGCGCATGAAGACGCCATCAGCGCCACCTGGAGCGGAGCGGGCTGACGGGTCGTCCGTCCAGATCGGCGCTCTCGCTCCGCTGACCCGGCCTGGCTGGGTCGAGGCGGGCCGGCACCTGCTCGCCGGACTCGAACTCGCCGTCGGCGACGTCAATGACGCCGGCGGGATCGGCGGAAGACCACTCGAGCTGCTCGTCCGAGACACCGCGGCTGATCCGCAGAGGGCCGCGGCGGCCGTTGACGAACTGGCTCGCCTGGGCGTCGCCGCCCTGGCCGGGGAGTATCACAGTGTCGTCGCCAGCACCGCTGCCACCAGGGCAGACGCCCTCGGCCTGCCGTTTCTCTGCTCGTCAGCGGTTCTCGACGCCCTCACCGAGCAGCCGACGAGATGGGTCGCGCGCCTCTCCCCGCCGCAGTCCCGCGGTTGGCAGCTCTACGCGGACTTCCTCCTCGGCGCGGGCCACAGCCGAATCGCCGTGGCAGCGCAGCCGAGCGCCTACTGGGCAGCTGGGGCCCGCATCCTGCGGGACTACCTCGCTCCACGCGGCGGCACCCTCATCGAACTCGACATGCGGGCACTCGCCCCCACGGACGTGTGCGACGAACTCGTCGACAACGGTGCGACAGCCCTCCTTCTCCTGGTCGGCCACCCGGAGCCGGCAGTGCCGATCGTCAAGGCCGTCCGCCGCGACCAGCGCCTCACCGAGATCATGATCGGTGCTCCGGCCGGGCAACCGGAGTTCACCGAATGGGCGACGCTGCTGGGCGACGACGGCACCGCGATCCCGTTCCTGCGCTACCTGCCCGAGCGCCTCAGCCCACTCGGCGCCCGAGTCGAGACGGCCCTCCGCGAGCGGCTGCCGGAAGCGCCCTCCTTCGTCGCCTTCGAGGGCTACGACACGGTCACCGTCCTGGCCGAGATGCTGCGTTCACACGGCGCGGACCGGGCGCGCACAGCCGAATCCTGGCCGCACGTCGCAGTCGAAGGCACCCGAGGGAAGATCCAGTTCTCCCGCACGCCGGACATCAGCGTCTGGCAGTGGGCGGGGCCGCCGATCCAGGTCGTTGACCGAGATCCGGTCGAACCCGGGCGCTTCCGGATCCTGCACGCGGGCTGAGAAGACATGGACGGGAGTCGGCCTGCCGGGGCGGGTCAGCCGGGTCGGTCGGCCCCGGGCCACCGCGATGGCCCCAGCGAGCCGCTCTCCCGCTTCGTGGCACATGTACGGGACGCCGCCATCGGTGCCGAAGGAAGGCGCCGCGGCGCGCCCGTTCTCCGGAGCCGCACTGCGCGAGTCGTAGCAGACGCCGAGATGGCTGCGCTTGCCTGAGACCGCACTTCCCCGGTCGGCGACTTGATAGGTGGGCTGCTGCTGGGTACTCGCGGCGGTGTGAAAGGAGGACCGATATGAGCACGGTCAAGGAAGCGGTGGAAGTCGAGGTTCCGGTCGGCACCGCGTACAACCAGTGGACACAGTTCGAGGAGTTTCCGAACTTCATGGAGGGCGTGGAGGAGGTCACGCAGCTCGACGACCGCCACAATCACTGGACCACCAGCATCGGCGGGGTTCGGCGTGAGTTCGATACCGAGATAGTCGACCAGCTCGCCGACGAGCGGATCACCTGGCGCACCACCAGTGGTGACACCCGGCAGAGGGGCACGGTCCGCTTCCAGCGCGTGGACGACACCCACACCCGGGTGGAACTCGTGATGGACGTCGAACCGAGCGGAGCCGCGGAGAAGGCCGCGGACATGCTGGGGACCATCGACCGGCGTGTGAAGGGTGACATGCGGCGTTTCAAGGACTACGTGGAGCACCGTGGGAGCGAGTCCGGAGGCTGGCGTGGCCGCATCACACCCGGCTGAACCCGGCCCTTGAGCGAGCCGATCCGACCAGCCGCGCAGCGTGACCTCGGGCGGGTAGTGCACCCCCTCATGTGAGGATGTCGCAATGGTGCGGCTGACGAAACGGTGTAAGCGGACGGTCGGACTCGTGGCCGTGGCGGGTGCGGCGCTTGCGCTGACCGGCTGCCGGGCAGGCGGCGGTGTCGATGACGGCCGTTCCGCAGACCGCGAGGCGAGATACAAGCGGGTCATCGAATACCCGCACCCGAGCCCGGCCGACGTCATCGAGGCGGCCGGCGCACCCACCGGAGTGGTCCGCGCCGGCGACGGTTCGCTGCTGCTGACGTACGACGCCGGCAACGTCGAGGACGACGAGGGGCCGGCTGCCTCGGCCTGGCGCATCGTCGGCCCCGACGGCCGGACGGTCGCCGAGCACGCGGAACACGGGGACGCGGAGGCGCCGTTGGCCGCCTTCAAGGGGGTGAGCGGGGGCTTTGTGCGGGTGCCCCCGGGCGATGGGACCGAGGGAGCGTACGCGCTGGATGTGCGCGGCAAGCGGCACTCGGTCGTCATCGCCGACTCCCCGTTGCGTACCCGCCCTGGCGACGTACTGCTCGCCGAGCCGGAGCCGACCCTCATCTACCGCCCCGCCACGCACACCGTCGCACCTCCGGCCGACGTGCCGGACGATGCCATCCGCCTCGCCGTAGACGAGCGGGGCACCGTCTGGAGCCTGGACCAGCCCCTGACCGAAGAACCCAACCGAGTCGTTTGGCAGCGCGACGGTCGCACCCTTGGCTCCAGGGCCGTCCCGAAGCAGTACACAGGGGGCGACCTCGTCGCGCGGGGCGGCACCGCGGCGCTGTCCCTCACCCGGGGCGAGGGCGTGCGCGGCCTGCTGGTGACGACGGACGGCGGCGGGCACTGGCAGACGGTTCTCGGCGGCGGCATTGCCTTCGGGGACCTGAAGCGTGGCCCCGAGGCACTGGTCCTTCAACTGCTCAGCGACGGACGGTTGCTCGTCGGTGAGGAAGGCGGCCGCTACTGGCTCGCCGACGACCGCACCAACAACGCCTTCCATGAGTTGAGGACGCCTGCGAAATTCACGTCGTTCAGCGTCGACGGCACGACGCTCTACGGCATCGCGGACGCGACGACGGCGACGTATGACCTGGTGGCGGGTGAAGGGCTGTGGGTCTCGCGCGACGGCGGCCGCGAGTGGCGGCGCTACGTGCAGCGCGGATAGCGGGAAAGGGACGCGTGTGCGCAGCCGTGGGCTTCTGGTGCGCCCGGTCAGCGCCGTACGGCCGTCAGCACGTCGGTTCCCAGTGACGTCAGGCCGGGTGTCCTGCCCGGGACACGGGGGACCGGAACACGCCACCACGGAGACCGCAGCCGGTTCCTGTCTCGACCCACCCAAGGCGGTCCGCAAGGGCGAGAGCCCCGGCGCACCCTTCAAGTACATCAAGGACGGGTCGTACATCACCGACTGAAGCCCGCCACGGGGCCGGCGCACGAGCGGCTGGACCGGCGTCAGCGGCCCCTGCGTACCCGGGCCGCCGCGCGGGCTTCCGCCGCCTTGCGCGCCTCGGCGGCTTTGCGGGACTCCTTCGCGGGGCGGCCCGTACGGGATCCGAGGCCGCGGAAGGGGAGGTTGCCGCTGTTGGTCTTCGTCCCGTTCGGCGGGCGTTTCGCGCCGGTGATGGTGGTCAGTATCGCCTCGCCGGAGCGCACTTGTGTGACCGTCGGCCGGATCCCGGCGTCGGACATCATCCGGTTCACATCGCGTCGTTGGTTGGGGGTGACCAGGGTGACCACGGTCCCGGATTCCCCGGCGCGTGCCGTGCGCCCGCCACGGTGGAGGTAGTCCTTCGCGTCAGCCGGCGGGTCGACGTTGACGACGAGGTCGAGCGTGTCGATGTGAATGCCCCGCGCGGCGACGTTGGTGGCCACCAGTACGGTGATCTCACCGTCCTTGAACTGGCCGAGCGTGTGCGTGCGTTGCGGTTGCGACTTCCCGCTGTGCAGGGCGCCGGCCCGGACTCCGCTTGCCCTCAGATGACGCGTGAACTGGTCCACGCCGGCCTTGGTGTCCAGGAACATCAGTACCCGACCGTCCCGCGCGGCGATCTCGGTCGCGGTCGCGTACTTGTCGGCGGCGTGGATGTTCAGCACATGGTGTTCCATCGTGGTGACCGACCCCGCCGCCGGGTCGGTCGACGCGAGAACCGGGTCATCAAGGTAGTCCCGCACCAACTGGTCGACGTTGCCGTCGAGCGTGGCCGAGAACAGCAGCCGCTGCCCGTCGGAGCGCACCTGGTCCAGGATTTCCGTGACCTGCGGCAGGAAACCCAGGTCGCACATCTGGTCCGCCTCGTCCAGCACCGTGATCCGCACCTGATCCAGGTGGCAGTCCCGGCGCGACACCAGGTCGGCCAGCCGCCCCGGTGTCGCGATGACCACGTCCGCTCCCGTTCGCAGCAGCGCCTGCTGCCGGTTGATCGACAGCCCGCCGACCACCGTCGCCAGTCGCACGTTCAGTTTGTGCGCGTACGGGGCCAGCGCGTCGCTCACCTGCTGTGCGAGTTCCCGGGTCGGCACCAGGACCAGCGCGAGCGGCCGCTTCGCCTCCGCTCGCAGGCCCGCGGTCCGGACGAGGAGCGGCAGCCCGAAGGCCAGCGTCTTGCCGGAACCGGTCCGCGCGCGGCCGAGGACGTCGCGGCCGGCCAGCGCGTTGGGCAGGGTGGCCGCCTGGATCGGGAAGGGCTCCGTCACCCCGAAGCCGACCATCGTCTCCATCAGCTCCGACGGCAGCCCGAGTGCGTCGAAGGACGCGGCCGGAGGCAGGCCCGGGGACACCGTCCGCGGCGTCGAAGGTTCGCCCTGCGATCCTGGCGCCCGCTGCGGTGCACCGGCACGGGAGTGTCCAGAAGCCGACGGCTTCGCGTTCATGGGGGAGCCTTCCTGATCTGGCGCCCCGGAACGGTCCGGGGCCCGTACCTCGCTGGTACGGGCCCCGGCGATGTCGAAGCGTGCCCCTATTTTATCAGCGAGCGCCTGGAGGCCCCCGCCGGTCCGGTCGCCCCGCGTACCCCATGGGCGTGGCCGGATGCGACGCCAGGCTTCCGCGACCGGGGTGGCCGACCAGCGATACCTGCGATGTCCGGAACTCCAATTCCGTTGCCGGAACACCTGCTCCTTCGATCGAATGCCTCCATGACTCATGACGGCCCGGCGGACCATCTGGAGCAGAACCGACGCTTCTGGGATGACGAGGCGGCTGCGTGGCACGCACCGCTCGCCCGTGATCACTGGTCGCGGACGGAGCCGTCCTGGGGACTGTGGGCCACCCCTGAGCCGCAGGTCACCGTACTTCCCGACGGCATCGCCGGTATGCGCACCATCGAGCTCGGCTGCGGTACGGCCTACGTTTCCGCCTGGCTGGCCAGAGCGGGGGCCCAACCGGTCGGGATCGACCTCTCGGAGCAGCAACTCGCCACTGCTCGCGCGATGCAGGAGGAGTTCGGCCTCGATTTCCCCCTCGTCCTGGGCAATGCTGAGAAGGTGCCCTACGAGGACGACTCGTTCGACCTGGCGATCAGCGAATACGGCGCCTCGTTGTGGTGCGACCCCTACCGGTGGATTCCGGAGGCAGCCCGGCTTCTCGTTCCCGGCGGCCGGCTGGTGTTCATGCGCTACTCACCGCTGTTCGCGCTGTGCGCATCGCCCGAGGGGGCTGCATCCACCCGCCTGTTCCGGGAGCAGTTCGGACTGACCCGGCTGGAGTGGGGGAATCACGTGCAGTTCATCCTGCCGCATGGCGAGATGCTCCGGCTGCTGCGGTCCTGCGGATTCGTCGTCGAGGACCTGATTGAGGTTCAGGCACCCCGGCCTGCCCACCGCGACTATGCGGAGGTGTCCGCCGACTGGGCCCATCAATGGCCCAGCGAGGAGATCTGGAAGGCTCGGCTGGCGGGCTGACAGGCTGGCAGCTCCGCGGGCACCGTTTGGTGCCTTCGTCGACGGACCCGGGCGGTCGGCGGAACGATCAAACCGCTGACTGCAGGGACGCGGCCGCCGCAGCGGGAATTCCCAGGTCGCCCTCGACGTACTGGGCGCGGCCGAAGCCGAAGGACCAGTCGGCCGTCGCCGCCGCGAAGGCCGAGTTCGCCGCGCGCTCCGGCCTGCTCACCGGGACGCTTTCGCTCGGCGCGGCCGACGGGGTGGAGAGCAGCAGCCTCCCGGCGCTGCTCGGCACGTTCTACCGGCTGTACCCCGGCGTCACCGTGCACCTCGTCGAGGGGACGAGCGCCGGCCTGGTACCCCAGGTGCGGCAGGGCTCCCTGGACGCGGTGTTCGTCGCCGTCCCGCCGGAGGGACTCGACCCGGGGTTCGGACACCGGGTCCTCGTCCGCGACGAGATCGTCGCACTGGTCGCCTCCGACCAGCCGCAGGCGCAACAGGCGGCGCTGTCCCTGAGCGAGGTCCGCGCCACTCCGCTGATCACCTACGGCCCGGACAGCGGCCTGTACCCCCGACTGCGCACGGCCTTCGAGGAGGCGGACGTCCCGTTCCGGCCGGCCTACGCCACCAACCACGTCGCGCTGCAGCTGGAACTCGTCGCCGCCGGCGTCGGCATCGCCCTCGCGGCGGGCGCGGCCCGGGGCATCACGGGGGATCCGCGGGTCGCCGTAGTCCCCGTGACGCCCCGCATCCCCTACGCCAAAGCACTGGTCTGGCGCTCCGGCCCACACTCGTCAGCTCCACTGCGAGCCCTCCTGGACCTGCCCCACTCGGCCGAGCCCTCGTAGCCGCGGTGAGACGCTCCAGCAGGAGATGACGGTCTTGCCGAACCGCAGGCATCCGCGAGCCGGGCCGGCGTGGGTGCGGACGACTGGTGCGCCGCCCTGCTGCGGGCCGGCGTGCCAGCCGGCCCGGTCAACGCCCTCGACGAGGCGTTCGCTTACGCGGAACGGCTGGGGCTGCCCGGCATCGTGGCTCCTCCGAGCCCATCCACCGGGGCCGTCTCCCACAGGTCGCCCACCCCGTCAGGCTCAGTGCCTCACCCGCGCGCTACCACCTGCCACCGCCGGAACTGGGCGAACATACGGAGCAGTTCTTCCCGCCTGCCGACTGACGGCCGACCGGATGGACACCTCCGGGAGTGATCCCTGATGTGACGCCGGAACCGGATCGCCCCGTTGACGGCAGTCGATCCGGTCCAGGTACGACCGGCTGACCGACCATCACGATCCGGCCCGCCGCACTCACGAGGTCAGCCGGTTCGTCACACCTGGTCGATCACCCAGCGGGACGCCGTCCCGATGGTGGGCTGGAAGACGACCTGGGCCCCGACCGTTCCGTTCGCGTCCAGGTACTTGCCGCTCTGGTTGTGCTTGATGGACTTCGGACTGCCGGAGGTGGTCGTCCACTTCTGATACGCGCCACCGTTGCACGGGAACGTGTAGACGTCCGCGCCGTTTCCGTCGAGGCAGTGGCCCGATGCCGGGTTCCTGAAGACGCCACCGGCGATCTGCCACACCTGCTTCGCGCTGCGGTCACAGTTGCCGAGGACAAGGTTTCCCTTGCCTCCCGAGATGTTCACCTGGAGGCAGGAGTTGCTGCTGTTGCCGTTGATCACCTGGTAGTTCACCGGCGCCGCCTGCGCCGAGGTCGCGCCGCCGACCAGGAGCGTCGAGCCGAATGCGATCGCCGCGCCCGCTCCGGCGAGTCGAATGAGGTTTCCCTTGAGTTCCATGATCGATCCCCTCGGTTTGAGATTACTGGCGGGCCGCCTGTGGCTCCCGCCCGGTCAGGCGGTCCGTGTGCCGCCGTATACGTTGAGGGGTCGCGCCGCTCGGATACGGCAGTCTCGGAGGAGTCCGGAGCAGGGGGGCTCCACCGCTGGATGAGCTACGTTTTCGGTCTCCGAAGTCCGGACGGCTCCGGAGAGCGGGACGGGGGAAAGCGGCGTATATGAGGGGACCGAGCTCACCACAGAACTGGTTCGTCAATCGGTTGCAGCGGTTGCGCACGTCCTCGGGGTCACCGCCCCAGGCGCAGCTGCTGGCCTACGACGAGAACAAGGTCCTCACCCGGTCGTCGCTGTCGGACCTGCTGGCAGGCAAGTTCACCAAGCCGCCCCCGTGGGAGCGGGTCGCGGCCTACGCGACCGCCTGCGTCCGCGCCGCGCACGACGGCCAGATCGACCTCTCCTCCGAGGAGGAACTCGCGCGACTGCGGGCTGACCATGCCACGCTCACCGACCTGTTCGAGACCGCCGTCAGGGAGGTCCGCGCACCGGCGGCGCGTCCTTCGGGCTCGCGGCCCCGTCCCGCGACCTATCGGCTGCCGCCGCGCAACATCAACTTCACCGGCCGCGACGCCGCATTGCGGGAGTTACGGCAGCGCCTCGTCTCGGGCAACGATGGCGCGATGCAGGTCGTGCACGGGCTGGGTGGTGTCGGAAAGACGCAGCTCGCGGTTGAGTACGCCTACCTCTACCGGTCGAAATACCGGTTCGTGGGGTTCGTCGACGCCGAGGATCCCGATCTGGTGGCGTCGCAGTTCGCGTCGCTGGGCAGGGAGCTGGGGCTGGCGGAGGTGAGCTCCGACCAGGTCATCCCGCGGGTGTACGGCAAGTTGCTGGACCACGGACCCTGGCTGATCATCTTCGACAACGGGGAGAGACCTGGCACGCTCATGCACGCGTTGCCGTCGGGTGACCTGGGGACCAAGGGGCACATCATCGTCACGACCAGGTTGCGCGGCTGGTCCAGCAGAGCCGGTGTCATCGACCTGGACGTGTTCACCAGGCCGGAGGCGGTGGAGCTGCTGGCCCGGCGGGTGTGCGGCATGACCACAGAGGTGGCGGACCGGATCGCCGAGCACCTGGGGGACCTGCCGCTGGCGCTGGAGCAGGCGGCCGGGTACATGGACTACAACCAGACCGCGCCTGAGGAGTACCTGCCGTTGCTGACGTCGCGGCTGGAGGACATGATCGCGCTGGGCGAGCTGGCGGACCGGCCGACGGTGGTGGTCGCGACCCTGTGGCAACTCAGCGTGCGAAGGCTGGAGCTCCAGCAGCCGCAAGCGATGCGGCTGCTGGAACTGTGTGCCCTGCTGGCGCCGGAGCCGATCCCGCTGGACCTGTTCAGCGGCGGCACGGAAACGCTGATCGCGGCCGCGGCCGACCCGGTGGCGTGGGACACGACCGTCGGTGCTCTGGCCGGCCTGGGGCTCGCGAGGCGCGGAGCCTCCTCCCTGGTGCTGCACCGGCTGGTACAGGCCGCCATCCGCGCCGCGATGCCGGACGACGTGCGCACCGACGCCCGGGTGCGACTGTGCCGGGCGCTGCTCGCGGCCGTACCTCACGACGTCCACGGTGACCCGGATGCGCGATCGCGATGGCAGGAACTGCTCCCGCACGCGCTCGTGGTGACCAAGGACGAGCCGCCGACCGAGTGCGCCGCGGAGACGGCGACGCTGCTGAGGCTGGCGTCGGCGTTCCTCCTTTCGATCGGGGACCACCAGGTGGCACTGCCCCTGTGCGAGCGTGCCTTGGCGATCGACGAATCACTCGAACAGAGGGAAGCGGAGATCGGCTTCGACCTGATCACCTTGGCGCAGATCCACCGGGACCGCGGCGCGCCGGAGCGGGCGCGTCCGATGGCGGAACGTGCTCTGAGCCTGCACGAGTCCTGTCTCCCGGCGAACAGCCCCGTCATCGCTACGGACTTGGCCACCCTGGCGCGAATCCGACACCTTCTCGGTGACCATGAGGCGGCAGTGCCCTTGGCCGAGCGGGCGCTGCGGATCGACGAGGCGGCGTACGGGCCGGACGACCCGTATGTGAGCTTCGACCTGATAGCACTGGCGAGTGTCCACCTCGACCTGGGCGACCACGCCGTGGCCGTGCCGCTGATCTCTCGGGCGCTACGGATCCGCGAGGCCAGTTACGCGCCGGACCACCTGTACATCGGGTACGCCCTGCTCCTCAAGGCCCGAGCCGTGCACGCCTTGAACGACCCAACCGCAGCGGACCTCGCCCGCAGAGGCGCACTGATCCTGAACACCCGGCTAGGCGGGACCCACCCCAAAACCGAGGATGCCTTCGCTCTGGCCAACTCTTTACTGAACGCGACAACTGCCAAGGGCACGGCGAGGTCGTCGCGTTCGGCGAGGCTTGCGCCACATACGACATAAAGCCCGCACCGCTCAAGGGGACACGCATCAGTTCCGGATGCCGAGGGCGCTCGATGGCGCGCAAACGCTGGTGGACGATCTCGCGGGCCGGCGGTTCAGTGGCCCAGTCCGGCGCCTCCGTCGACCGGAATCACGGCGCCGCGCACATAACCGGCGCCGGCCAGGAACTCCACCGCGTCGGCGACTTCGTCAGGGTGGGCGAGGCGGCCGGCCGGGGTCCGGCTGAGCAGGTGCTGACGCTGTTCCTCGGTGAGGCTGCGGCTCATGTCCGTGTCGGTCAGGCCGGGGGCCACCACGTTGCAGGTGATGTCGCGTGGGCCGAGTTCATGCGTCAGCGACCGGGCGAAACCGATCAGTCCCGCCTTCGCGGCCGCGTAGTTGCTCTGGCCCGCAGCGCCGTGCAGTGCTGCCGTGGAGGACATCAGCACGATACGGCCGTGACCCTGTACGAGCATCCCGCGCACCGCGCGCCGGGCCACCCGGAAGGCCCCGGTGAGGTTGGTGTCGATGACGGAGGTGAAGTCCTCCTCGCTCATCCGCACGAGCAGCCGGTCGTGGGCGCCGCCCGCGTTCGCGACCAGGACGGTGACCGGACCGTGGGCGGCTTCGGCCTCTTTGAAGGCCTGGTCCACCTGCTGACCGTCCGTCACGTCGCAGCGCAGGGCGAGGAGGTTCTCGCCCGCGGGCGGTCTGTCGCCCCGGTAGGTCACCGCGACCCGGTCTCCCGCCGTCGTGAAGCGGCGGGCCACGGCCAGCCCGATGCCCCTGTTCCCGCCGGTCACGAAGACCGATCGAGCCGTTGCGCCGTATGACCGTTCCCTCGTTCCCGCCACTTCAGTTCCCTTCTGTTCCAGCTGTCCTGCTGTCCTTGCTTCTCTCGCTGTTGCCGTCCCGTGCGCGCAGCCCCACGACGGTCACCACGAACCCGACGAAGGCCAGTACGGCGGTCCAGAACGTGGCCGCGTACATCGCGTCCAGGAAGGCGCGGTCGGCCGTGGCCGCCAGTTCCGGCAGGCGCAGCGAAGCGGCCACTGAGCGGGCCGCCTCAGCCGAGGTCCGGGCCTGTTCGGCCGCGTCCTCCGACAGCCCCCGCGGACCGGCCGGCAGGGCGGCGTCCGCCATGCGGCCCCGGTAGACGGCGGAGAGGATCGAGCCCGCCATCGCCACCCCGAGGACCCCGCCCACCTGCCGCGTGACGCTGTTGACGGCCGATCCGGCGCCCGTGAGCTGTGGTGGCACCCCGCGCATCATCACGGCCGTGACCGGTGTGCCGACCAGCCCCATACCGAAACCCTGCACCCACAGCAACGCGGCCACGACCGCGATCGGGGTCCCTGCGTCGAACCACAGATAGCCGGCGTACGTGGCCGCCGTGGCCAGGACACCGGCCGCGATCGTCCACCGGGGCGACACCAGCCTGCTCAGCGCCGGGGACGCCTGGCTGCCCAGGACGATGCCGACCGCGGCGGCGAGCATCACGGTTCCGGCGTCGGCTGGGGAGAGCCCGCGCGGTCCTTGGAGGTAGAACGCCGCGTAGAACAGGTGCCCGGCCAGCGCCATGAACGCGATCAGCAGCACCACGCTCCCCGCCGTGAACCCGGGCCGGCTGAAGAGCCGCAGGTCCAGACTGGGCGTCGGGGACCTGCGCTGACCGGCCACGAATGCGCCCAGCAGAGCGCCGCCCACGACGAGGGGGAGCAGGACGTGCGCCCCGTACCAGGTCTGTCCGTTGCCGAGCTCGATGATCCCGTAGACCACACCACCCAGGCCGAGCACCGACAGGGCGAGACCGGGCAGGTCGAGCATCCTGCGCCCGGAGCCCTTCAGGCTGGGCACCACCGCCACCACCCCGGCCAGACACAGGGCCACGATCGGCACGTTGGCCAGGAACACCGAACCCCACCAGAAGTGACTGAGCAGCGCCCCGCCCACGACCGGGCCGACAGCCACCCCCAGTCCGCTGGACGAACTCCAGATCGCGATGGCCCGGGTGCGTTTCTCCTCCGGCGTGCTCTGCACGATGACCGACAGGGTCGCGGGCATCAGCAGCGCACTGCCCGCACCCATGAAGGCGCGCGCCATGATCAGCCAGCCCGCGTTCGGCGCGAACGCGCCGGCCGCGGAGGCGGCGCCGAACAGGGCCAGACCGGCCAGGAGGGTGGTCCTGGGGCCGAAGCGGTCCGCGAGCGCGCCGCCCGCGAAGAGGGTGCCGGCGAAGACCAGGGTGTAGGCGCTCGCCACCCACTCCAGTTCGGCGGGGGTCGCGCCCAGGCCCTCGGCCGGGGAGGCCAGCGTGGTGACCGCGACGTTCAGGATCGAGGTGTCCAGCCAGATCAGCATCTGGGCGCAGACGACGACCAGGAGGACCGGCCACGACCGGGAGGACACCGTCCGGTCCTCGGTGGTGCTCAGGGTGCTCATCGAGTGCCTTCTCCGTCAGGGGCGACGCGAGGACCGTGGCCCAGCCCGTCCCGCCAGCTCGGGTGCGTCGGCTTCCAGCCCAGTGCCGCACGGGCCCGGTCGTTGGCCGCTCCGCGTGCCGCGGTCAGCTGGTGGGCCATGAACCAGCCCAGCAGCCGGGGCGCGAGCGTCGCCGGGATCGTGCGTGGGGGCGGGGCGCCGAGCGTACGGGCGTAGTGCGGCAGCCACCGCGCGGCGCGGGCAGGCTCGTCGTCGGTCACATGGAAGGCACCGGTGCTCGTGGACTCGACCGCGGCCACCGCGGCCCCCACGGCGTCCTCCACATGCAGAAACGACGTGACTCCGGCCCCGCCCTCCGGCAGCGGGAGTTTCCCGGCCAGCACCCGCTGCCCGGTGCCGCCGTCCCGGGCGTACGCGGTCCCGGGGCCGTACAGCGTGCCGTACCGCAGCGCCACCCCGGCGAGGTCCCGGCCGGTGTCCAGCACCAGCCGCTCCAGCGCGGCGACGGCGCGTACGGTGGCGGCCCAGCCGGGGTCCGGGGCGTCGACGTACAGCGGCGCGTCCTCGTCGAGTACCGGTGCGCCGGCCGGCACGGCGGCGAAGGCGATGGACTGGGCGACCAGCCGCCGCGCACCTGCCGCGCGGGCCGCCTCGATCAGGTTGGCGGTGCCCTCCGTGCGCAGCCGCGCCGTCCGCGCGAAGGCTTCCGGAGGGTCCTCGCGCAGCAGGCGCAGCGCCGAGAGTTGGTGCACGACCACCTCGGGCCGGGCGTCCCGCACCCCCGACAGCAGAGTCTCCCGGTCGAGGGCGTCGGCCACCACGATCCGGTCCGCGTCAGGGGCCCGAGACTCGTCCCGCACCAGTGCGCTCACCTGGTGGCCCCGCTCCCGCAGCGCACCCACCAGCGGATGTCCGACAACTCCGGTGGCCCCGGCGACGAGTACCCGCACGGCTCAGCCCTCCGCAGCCGGTGAGAGGGGGGTGGCGACCCGCATCAGCAGACGGCACGCCTTGTCGCCGTCCCGCAGACAGCTCTCGGCCCGGTTCTCCGCCAGCGTCACGCCGAGCCCCTCGGACCAGCCCGCGTGGACATCGGTGCACGGGCACCGGTAGCCGTCCAGCGCACCGGCCATCCGCACCATGGTGATCGCGAAGCTCCGCTTCAGGGTCAGCACGATCAGGTCGTCTCCCGCCACCTCGGTGGAGGCGTTGCGCAACTCCGGCGGGAACATCCGGTCACCGCAGTCGTCGTAGCGCAGGCGCAGTTCCTCCAGGTCCTTGCGGCTGTCGCCGGTGTCGGGCAGCGGACCGGAGAGGCGGCCGACACGCTGTCCGACCTGGAGGGCGACCTTGCGCAGCGCCTCGGCGTTGAGCTCGTTCGCCACCTGCTGTCCGAACCGCGCGGCCACCCCCTGGTACCAGTTGGCGTCGTGCTGCCACCACAGCCGGTACGCCTCCACCGTCCGGGCGCGGTGGTTGACGTTGCCGGAGCCAGTGTCCGTGCTCATGCTTGCCGCTCCTTGGTGGCGAACCTGTCGCGCATCACTCGTTTGAGAACCTTGCCGGTGGCGCCCTTGGCCACGTCGTCGGGTTTCATCCGCAGGGCCCGGTGCACCGGAGGGAAGCCGGCCGCGGTCAGTACGGAGTTGACCCGCCTGGTGCACGCCTCGTCGTCGCCGTCCCCGCCCTCCTCGCCGTACTCGCCGTTCTCATCGGCGAGTTGGAGCAGCGCGTAGGCTTCGGCTTCCCCGTCGCCGTCCCAGTCCGCCCGCACGCCGTCCGGGGCGACCCCGACGACCGTGCAGTCGGCCAGCTCGGGCAGCTCGGCCAGCAGGAGTTCCTCGGTACGGGTGCTGAAGACGATGCCGTCCCGGGTGCGGATGGCGTCCGGCGCCCGGTCGAGGTGGTAGAAGTTGCCGTCCTCGTCCCGGTGGGCGAGGTCGCCGGTGAGCCAGTAGCCGCCGAGCCGCATCCGGTGCCAGGTCAGCGAGTCGTTCCAGTAACCGGGAGTGAGAGTCGGGGACTTGAGGCCGAGGCGGCCGATCCGCCCGGGCGGCAGCGGGGTGCCGTCCTCGGCGAGTACGGCGGCCTCGGCGAAGCTGATCGGCTTGCCGATGCGGCGTGAGTAGGCGTCGGTGTCCTTGGTGTGCCGGTTGTGGAAGACGGAGTAGCCGGCCTCCGACGAGCCGAGCCCGTCCACGAAGACCGAGCCGTCCACTCGTGCCCGGCGCAGGTCCCGGTCGATCTTCTGATGACTGCCGTGCCGCACCAGGGCGCGGATGTGCGCCTCGTGCGCGGCGTCCCCGGTGTTGAACCACACCTGCACGCTGGACAGGTCACGCCTCGTCAGGTCCTCGGCGGCCATCTCGCCGAAGGTCCCGGCGAACGCCAGCACGGTGGTCGGCCGGAACTCCTCGACGGCGTCGAGCACGTCCGCGCCGCGCTGGCTGGACAGGAGCTTGATGTCGGTGCGCAGCAGCAGACAGTAGAGCAGCGTCGCCACCATGGCGTTGTGCGCGCCCGGCAGCCCCACCAGGGTGCGTTCCATGTCGGTCCCGGTGGAGTAGCGCAGCCGGTGCAGCTGGGCGTACATCAGGGTCCGGTGGGTGTGCGGTACGCCCTTGGGCATACCGGTGGTGCCGGAGGAGTGCGAGATGAGCACCGGGTCGGTCGGGTCGTGCCGGTACGGGTACGACGGCGGCAGCGACGCGCGGTCCCCGGGCCGGATGTCCGCGGCGGTGACGCAGAAGCCGAGCCCGCGGTCCGTGAGCACCTCCCGGTGGGCCTCGTCGGTGAACGCGCCGACCGCGCCCTGTCGTTGTACGTACGCCCGTGCCGTGTCCGGGGCCAGATTGCCGTTGACGAACGACGGGATCGCGCCGAGGGACGTCAGGGCCAGGAAGTTCACCGCGAACTCGGTGCTGGAGTGGGAGTGGAGGGCGACCGGGTCACGGGGCCGCACACCGTGCCCGGCGTACCAGCCCGCGTACGTCTCGACCACCTCGTACAGTTCGCCGAGCGTCAGCACCTCGGGGCGGGTTCCGTCCGGCGCCCGCCAGGTGGCGTCCGTCCGCAGCACGGGTTCGTCGAGCGGACGGCCGTAAGCCTTGAGGCGCTCCAGGATGTTGCCGGCGCCGAGTTCGGTGTCGGAGCAGATCCGCGCCCGCTCCTGCCTACTGATGAGCATGGGTACTCGTCTCGTTCCTTGCTTCGGATTCGGCGGTGAGGACGAAGGCGGCGGGGCGGGGCAGGAGCCGGCTGCCGCCGTCCCGCAGCAGCTCCCGGTGAGCGGTGGCCAGGTCGAACAGGCCCTGGATACTGCCGGGTCGGTCGCCGGCCGGGGCGCCGGACCCGGGGCCGGACGCATCGGCCGACCTGACCGTCACGGTCGCGCCGGCACCGGGACGGCCGAGCAGTACCGCGGCCGCCAGCCCGGCGGACGCCGGAAGGCCCGGAACCGGGCGGTCGCCGTCGGCGGTCAGTTCCCGGTACAGGGCGGCCAGCCGCTCGCCGCCCCCCAGCTCCACGCCCAGCACCAGCACACGGTCCAGCTCCGGGTCCTCCAGCAGCAGATCCGCCATGGCCAGCAGCTCGGTCACCGGGTCGTCGAGGGTGGAGACGCTGAACATCTGCCCGGTGATCCCGAACTCCCGGCTGGTGTGGCCCAGTACGGAGTTGGGTGTGGCCTGCATGAAGAGCAGCGGGTTGTGCACCTTGCCGGAGACCATGCGCCGGCTGGCCAGGTCGGCGGTGGTGGTGTCGCCCAGCAGAGCGGCCAGCGCGACGGCGGTGCGTGAGCCGTCACCGGGCCGCTCGGTCAGGCACTGTCTGCTCACCTCGTACGCCAGCGGGCTGAACGCGGACTCCACGAAGCCGGGCAGCCTCGGCAGCGGGATGTCCTCGTCCCGCCCGGTGCCGTGGGTGGCGGTGGCCGTGGCGAGGATGCCGAGGGGTGAGCGCAGCACGGTCTTCTCGCTCGTCGTCATCGTCGTCACGGCCGCTCCAGGACGAGTGCGGTGTTGGCGCCCCCGAAGGCGGCGTTGACGGTGAGCGCCCGGCGCAGATCGGCCGGGCGCGGCCGGTTCGGCACGTAGTCGAGGTCGCACTCCGGGTCCGACGCGGTGAACCCGGCGGTCGGCGGCAGTACGCCGTCCGTCAGGGCCAGCAGCGTGATCACGAACTCCACGACGCCCGCCGCCTCCAGGAGGTGGCCGGTGGTGCTCTTGGTGGAGCTGACCGGAATCGACTCGGCCCGGTCCGGGAACGCCGCGCGCAGCCCGCGTGTCTCGGCCCCGTCGTTGTACCTGGTGCCGGTGCCATGGGCGTTGACGTAGTCGAGGGCCGCCCCGTCCGGATCGCCGGCCAGTCGCAGCGCCTGCCGCGCCGCACGCGCCAGCCCGGCACCCTCCGGGTGCGGCTGGGCGATGTGGTGGGCGTCCGTGGCCGCGCCCCAGCCCGCCACGGAGGCGAGCGGCCGGGCACCCCGGCGCCGCGCGTGCCCGGCGGACTCCAGCACGACGACCGCCACACCGTCGCCCAGCAGCAGCCCGCTGCGGTCCGCGCTGAACGGGCGCACCGCGCCGTCCCGGGACAGTGCCCGCCCGGAGTCGAACTTCCCGAAGGTCTCCTCCTCCACCAGGTAACCCCCGGCACAGACCGCCACCTCGGTCCGCCCGGAGGAGATCAGCCGGCAGGCGTGGATGATCGCGGCGGCGGAGGCGACACAGGCGTTGGTGAAGGTCAGTCGAGGCCCGGTCAACCGGAGCCGCTCGGCCAGCAGTTCGGCGAGCCGCGCGGGTACGGCATCTGCAACCCGCTCGACCGCCGCGCCCGCGCCCGCGCCCGCTCCCGTGGCGGGGCCGGACTCGGCGGCGTTCCGCCAGTACCGCGTGACGCTCGTATGGTCGCCCGCGACGCCGAGCAGGACCGCTGCCCCAGTGCCGGGGCCCAGGCCCGCCATGTCGAGGGCCTCCGTACCGCACCGGTCGAGCGCGTGGCGCAGTGCCCAGTCCTCGACCGCGTCGGGGCCGTCGGGTGCGGCGGCCGCCATCGGCGTGCGGTACGGGCCGGTGTCGAACCTCGTGGTGGGCGCGAACGCGGGCACTCCCGCGAAGACCCCGCGCCGCAGGACGTCGGCGCCGGCGCCGAACGCGCTGCGTACGCCGAATCCGGTCACCGTGACCTCACCGCTCATCGCGTTCACCCCGCTCGGCGGCACGCAGGTACTCGGTGAGCCGCCGCAGCGAGGTGAGTCCGGCGATGTCCTCGTCGCTGGGCTCCACGACCAGGCCGTGGCGTTCCTCGAGGACGTGCAGGAGCCACACCAACCCCAGTGAGTCCAGGACCAGTTCGGCGTCCTCGCCCAGGTCGTCGGGCAGTCCCGGGAAGATGTTCCGGTCGGACAGCAGGTCCCGGACGGAGTCGGTGGTGAAGGTTCCCGCGCTCATGCCTTCGCACCGCGACGGACCACCTCGGTGACGAGTCCGCCGAGGGTGAGAGAGGCCAGGGGCTCGATGTCGGTGTCCGGTATCTCCACGCCGAACCGCGACTCCAGTCGCAGGGTCAGCTCGATCAGGCTCAGTGAGTCGACTTCCAGTCCGCCGACGGTCACCGGGCTCTCGTCCGTGATGCCGTCGCGGCTCAGCAGGACGTTCATCTCGTCGATGACCGCGGTCAGGACGAACTCGCGGATCTCGTCTTCCAGGGTCGGCGTACTCATGATCGGTATCTCCCGTGAATGAATTCGGTGAGGGGTTGAGCGCGTCGAGCGCCCAGGAGGCGCGAGGCGGTGACATCCGCGGCGCCGCCGCGTCGGCGCGACCGGCCACGGACGGCCCACTGACAACGGAGGACCGGCGGTGCCCCGGCTCACCCGGCGGAGCGCAGCGCCGCCGCCTGGCGCAGCAGCTTCCCGTTGGACGTGCGGGGCAGGGACTCCAGCACCCGGATCACCCGCGGCAGCTTGTAGTCGGCCAGTCGCGCCCGGCACCAGCGCAACAGCTCCTCCGCGGTCGGCCGCACGGCCCCGGCGGCGGTCGTGACGTACGCCTCGGTCACCTCCTCGTGGACCAGGACCGCCTGCTCGACCGCCGGATGCTCGCGGAGCACGTTCTCGACCTCCAGGAGGTCCACCTTGAGGCCGCCGATCACGACGAGGCAGTCGGCGCGGCCGTGCACCAGCACCGTCCCGGAGCCGTCCACCGTGGCCCGGTCCCGGGTGTGCAACCAGCCGTCCGCGTACTGGGTGCCGCCGGATTCGAAGAGGTACGGCGACTCGTCGAGGGCGACGTCCAGCTCGCCCCGGTGCTCCCGTACCACCACACCTGGTGCGGCCGGGCCGACCGACGGCCGCAGCGTGCCGCAGGCGTCCATGGCGACCACACCGGTCTCGGTGGTCCCGTAGGACTCGCCGACCGCGAGCCCGTAGCGTTCGGCGAACCGCGCCGCGACCTGCGGGGGCATCAGCTCGCCGCCCGACACCGCGACGCGCAGCTCGGGCAGCGCGGGGGCGTCGACGGCGGCGGCGAGCAGCTCATAGTGCATCGGCACGCCGAACAGGGCGGTGATCCGGTGTTCCACGGCGGTCCGCAGGATGTCGCGGGCGGAGATCCGGGGCGCGAAGACCACGCAGACACCGGCGGCCAGCGAATGCAGCAGCCCGGCGATCAGACCGAAGCTGTGGGCCGTCGAACTGAGCAGCAGCAGCCGGTCGCCCGCGCCCGGCATGCCGGGGATGCGGGTGAACCGGTCCACCTCGGCGGCGAGCGACCGGGCGGTCCTGCCGATGACTTTCGGCTGCCCGGTGGAGCCCGAGCTGAACTGGACCAGTCGGTGGTCGGTGCCGGCCGCCCGGCCGCCGGCCCGGCGCTCGGTGACGACCTCGTACTCGGACCGGAAGCCGAACGTGGCCTGGACGTTGGTGCCCGCGCTGACCATGAACTGCGGTCGGCAGGTCGCACAGAGCGCGGCGACCTCGGCCGGCTTGAGCCGGAAGTCGAAGAGCAGCACCTGGGCCCCGAGCCGCCACAGCGCGAGCAGCACTTCGACCTGGGTGAAGCTGGGCGGGGTCCGCAGGCCGACGGTGCTGCCCGTGCCGATGCCGTATCCGGCGAAGAGCGCGGCCTGTCTGGCCACGCGGTCTTGTAACTCCCCCCGTGCAACCGTTTCTTGACGGTGGATCAGGTAGGGGAGTTCGTCGCTCTGCGCGTCGAAGAGGCTCCGGACGAGGGATCTCATCGCGTCGTCGTGCCCGTCCGCCGCGAGGCCGGCCGTGAGGTCTGGCGCGAGGTCTCCCGTGAGGTCTTCCGGCGTGAGTTCGAGTTCGCTCATGCGACCTCAGACCTCCTTGCAGAACTCGCCGATGGGCAGCCCCACATGGCGCTTGTCCGTGGCCAGGTAGCCCAGCAGCTCGTCGCCCGTCTGCAGTTCGGTGACGTTGAGGACCTTGCCGCCGGGGCCGAGGACCCGTACATGCCAGTCGTCCTGAACGGTCAGGCTGACCAGCTGTCCGTCCTCGGCGTGCGTGCGGATCTCCAGCAGCGGCCGGGACTCCAGCTTGGCGCGGCCGACCACGACCCGCCGGGTGCGCCCGTCGGCGCCGACCGCCAGCAGGGGGGTGCCGGAGCCGACCTCGCTGAGGTAGTTGGTGCGGTTGTCGGGTCCGAGCGTGTACGAGTGCAGGGCACCGGCGTTGACCCGGAACGGCCTGGTCGGCATGTACGGCAGTGGATGGGTCTCGGAACAGCACAGCACGAACCCGGAGGAGTACGAGCCGACGAGGATGCCCTCGTCCTCCTCGAAATGCGAGCAGGTGTCCACGCAGACCCGGTCGCCGAGCCCGACATGCCTGATGCTCTCCACGGTCAGCGTGGACAGCCGCAGCTGGGGTGTGGTGGCCTCCAGCAGCCGGGCCAGCGCGAACACTTCGTCGGCGCTGCGGGGCGTGAACAGGATGCCGTCCGAGCCGCGTTCGAGGACGTCGAAGACGATCGCCGCCTCCTCCAGGCCGTCGACGACGGTCACCAGCTGGCCCTCGGCCGAGTCGGCCGCGGCGAGCACGATCTCCAGCGGGATCTTGGTCGGGTCGGCGAAGTGGATGACGGTGTACGGCAACGCCGTCGCGCCCGTGCACGACAGCCGCAGGGTGCGGTCGTCCCGTACGTCGACGAAGCCGGCCACGGGCGTTCCGGTGCGGTGGTCGGCGGCGAGGGCGTCCAGCTCGTCCTGGGTGGTGAACTTCCGCAGCAGGACGTCGTATCCGGTGGTCGGCTTGGTCTCCTTCACCGGCTCCTTGGCCGCCTTGTCCCGCGCGTCCTTGTCGGTGGCGGTCTTCTTCGCGCCGGGGCTCCCGGGCATCAGCACCCGCGTGACCGTCGGCGGAAGCGTTCCGAGCAGCTCCGCGTCGGCGGAGACCACGCCGGCCATCCGGGTGTGCACGGCCGCGTCCACGACCGCCTGGAGCTGCTGTCGGGGGACTTCACGGAGATCGATCCATGCGAACCTCATGCGACACCTGCCACGATCGTCGAGTAGTCGGTGGGGGAGTTGGTGCTCATGTCCGCGCCGCCGCCCGGGGACCGGCCGTGCACGACGGCGGAGAGCCGGGACACCAGCGCGCGGGGGGACGGCGACGAGAAGATCCGGCGGCCGATGGCCAGCCCCCGGCAGCCGGCGGCCATCACCGCGGTGCCGTACTCGACGAGATCGGAGCCGTCGGGCGGACCGCCGGCCGCGAGGATCGGGATGGGGCTGCCCGCCACCACCTCGGCCATCCGCTCCCACGGCAGGGCGACGGAGGTCTTCACCATGTCCGCTCCCAGATCCGCGGCCACATTGGCCAGATGGGCGAGGAGAGCCGGGTCGCGCGGGTCCTCGATCCGGGGGCCGCGAGGGTAGACCATCGCGATCAGCGGCATGCCCCACGCGTCGCAGGAACGGGCCACCGCCCCCAGATCGGCGAGCTGCTGGGCCTCGGTGTCCGAGCCGATGTTGACGTGGACACTCACCGCGTCCGCACCGAGCCGCAGTGCCTCCTCGACATCGGCGACCAGCACCTTGGCGTGCACATCGCCGGAGTGGGCGGTACTGGCGCTCAGGTGCACCACCAGCGCGCAGCTCTTGAGGATGTCCGGCGCGAAGGCACGGGCACGCCCCTTGTGGACGATGATCCCGTCGGCCCCGCCGTCCACCAGCGCGCGCAACAGGTCGTCCCACTGGTCGGCCGGGACGATCGGGCCGTCCGAAACGCTGTGGTCGAGCGGCACGAGGAGATGCCGGCCGTCCCCGGCCAGCGAAAGTCTCCTCAAGCGAAATAACTTGCCGGTTTTCGGCATGAGTAATACGCCTTTCCTCGTCCGTGGATCCTTCCAATGTCCGAAAATCGATGGTCGTAGAACTTTCAAGTTCACCCTTGACTTCAGCATTCCGCGCGTGATCGTGCGTTGGCAAGACGCGATGACCGTCAAATATTCATGCGGCCGCTTGCAAGAATATTGAAAGCGAGTTGACAGGGTGAAGGGGGTTGACGCCCTGAAGGCGTGCGGTTCGGGGCTAGTTCTGTACATTAGGTCGATCTGTCCGAACTCATAACCCCATCGGGCATTTCTCATTGGTAACGCGTGTAAATGGCGGGCTCCGTTGTCCGATTTTTCGAACGGCGCGATTTCCTTGTCGAATTCAAATCCCGGGCCTAGGGTGCCTTCCACTCCCCACTCGAACCCGGACCGCACGGGCCGGGTGTATCGGAATGGAATCCCCATGCCCGAATTACCGTCCCCTGCCGCTCCCGTGATCACGTCCCCACCAGCGACGCCCGGCACCGCCCGGACCAAGGCGCCGCGGGTCGCCGCCGCGAGCCTGGTCGGTACGACGATCGAGTACTACGACTTCGCTGTGTACGGCACCGCCAGCGCGCTCGTTCTCGGACCTGCCTTCTTTCCCTCCGGCAACGCGACCGTCTCCTCCCTGGCCGCGTTCCTCACGTTCGCCGCGGCCTTCGTCGCCCGCCCCCTCGGCGTCGCGCTGTTCGGGACGATCGGCGACCGCCTCGGCCGCCGCCGGGCCCTGGTCGCCTCCCTCCTGCTGATGGGCGTGGCGACGGTCGGCGTGGGGCTGCTCCCCACCTACGAGACCGCCGGACTCCTCGCCCCCGTACTGCTCGTGACGCTGCGTCTGCTGCAAGGCGTGAGCATGGGCGGAGAGTGGGGCGGAGCGGTACTGCTCGCCGCGGAGCACGCGCCGCCCGGACGCCGCGCCCTGTACGCGTCCATCCCGAACATCGGCCCCTCGCTCGGCTTTCTGCTGTCCAGCGCGGTCATCCTGCCCACGTTGAACATCGCGGGCCGCGACGGCTTCACCGACTGGGCCTGGCGGATCCCGTTCCTGCTCAGCACCGTGCTCGTCGTGGTCGGTCTGTGGGTGCGTACGACCGTCTCCGAGTCACCGCGTTTCACGCCGCCCGCCGGGATGCCCACGCCGACCTCCCGCTTCCCGCTCGGCACGCTCCTCGCTCGGCACCCGGGCCGTCTGCTGCTCGGCATCGGCGCCGCGCTGGGCGGTTCGGCCGTCTACTACCTGACGATCGTCTACAGCCTCTCGTACGGGCCGAAGGAACTCGGTATCCCGCAGAACACGATGCTGACCGCCGCGAGCGTCGGCGCGGCGGCCGGAATCGCGGTCACCCTGCCGGCCGCCAGGCTGGCCGACCGGATCGGCCGACGCCCGGTGATGCTGGCCGGAGCCGTGGGCTGCGTGGTCTGGGCGGTGCCCATGTACGCCTCGCTGAGCTCCCGCGACCCTTGGGTGATCACCGGCGCCTACACGGTCGGACTCATGCTGCTCGCCCTGATGTTCTCCCCGGTGGCGGCTTTCCTCCCGGAACTCTTCCCGGCGCGGCTGCGCTACACGGGCGCTTCCGCGGCCTTCATCCTCGCGAACACCCTCGGCGGCGGCTTCGCCCCGCTGGTCGCCACCTGGCTGAACAGCCATTGGGAGTCACCGCTCGTCCTCGGCTTCTACACCGGCGGACTCTGCCTGCTGAGCCTGCTGTGCCTGCTGGCTCTGCCGGAGACCCGCGATCACGAGTTCGACACGTGACGTCCTGCGTGACATGTGGTGAGCCGGCTGGGCGTGGGCGACCCACGCCCGGCCCACTCGCTCCTGCGGCCACCCCGCATCGGCGAGAACGCCCGACCGTCAGCACGCCCTGCCGCCGCCCTCCAGCATTCGCTCGATGCGATCGAAACGCTCGTGCACCGCGTGAGCCATCTCCTCGTACGTCTGCTCCACCGCTTGCTCCGCCCGGTGCACGCGGTGGTGTCGGCGTTCCTCGTCCCGTCCCACGAACCACGTGGCCAGGGCTGCGGTGACCGTCCCGTAAGCCGTGATCCCGACGACCATCACCACCACCGCGATCAGCCGCCCTCACGACGTCACCGGACAGAAGTCGCCGTACCCGACCGTCGTCGCGGTCTCCACCGACCACCACAACGCCCTTGGACACGAGGTCAGCCGTGCCCCCGGTGCGCCCCGCCCGGCGGTCACGACGAGGCTCGAACCCACCAGGATCACGACCGCGAGGACGATCGTCGCGGCTCCGGCCGCCTTCACGCGCCGCCAGGGCAGGAACCCCGACCCGAACAGCGGCCCCCGGTCGATGTCAGGCGGCTCAGTCCCTACGGCGTCCACCGCCGCCCCGCGTGAGCCCTGTCTCACCTGGGCAGCGCCACTTGGCTATGCAACGAGTTGCATAGAAGGATCGGGGCATGGCGCTTGAGCACGCGATCCTCGTCTCCCTGCTGGAGAAGCCGGGCTCCGGCTATGAGCTGGCCCGGCGGTTCGAGCGGTCCATCGGCTACTTCTGGACCGCCACACACCAGCAGATCTACCGCGTTCTCAAGCGCATGGAGAGCGAGGGCCTGCTCGCCGTCCGTGAGATGTCGCAGCAGAGCCGGCCGGACAAGAAGGAGTACTCCGTCGTAGGCCCCGGCCGCACCGCCCTCTCCCAGTGGCTGCACGAACCGATCCAGCCCGAGAGCATCCGGCACGAACTCGCCGTGAAGATCCGCGGCGCCGCCTTCGACAACCCGTCCGTGCTGATCCGCGAGGTCGAACGGCACCGCCAGGTGCACAGCGACCGGCTCGCGCACTATCAGGCCGGGGAGCTGCGCGACTTCACCGGACCCGCGGCCGCCACCCCCCTCGACGCCGGTCAGGAGCTGCAGCATGTCGTGCTGCGCGGCGGGATCGCGTACGAGCGGATGACGATCGCCTGGCTCGACGACGTACTCGCCACCCTCCGCCGGCTCAGCACGGCGCACCCGCCTGCCTGAACTGCGGGCCACCGCCGCCGCGCCCCGTGACTTCAGTCCTGCACCACCTGCACCACCAGCACCCTTAAACCCTCAACCCTCGGAAGGCGGACCTCCATGGCCGACTCCCTCCTGTTCAACCCGCGCACGTACGACCCGGCGCAGTTCGACCCCGAGACGCGCAGGCTGCTGCGTGCCACCGTCGACTGGTTCGAGGACCGCGGCAAGCGCAGGCTCATCGAGGACTACCGTTCCCGCGCCTGGCTGGCCGATTTCCTCGCGTTCGCAGCCAAGGAAGGGTTGTTCGCCACCTTCCTCACCCCGGCGTCCGCCGCCGGACACGAGGACCAGCGCTGGGACACGGCCCGGATCGCCGCCCTCAACGAGATCTTCGGGTTCTACGGCCTCGACTACTGGTACGCATGGCAGGTGACCATCCTCGGTCTCGGCCCGGTCTGGCAGAGCGACAACACCGCGGCTCGCGCCCGCGCGGCGGACCTCCTCGCCCAGGGCGAGGTGTTCGCCTTCGGCCTCTCCGAGAAGACGCATGGCGCCGACATCTACTCCACCGACATGCTGCTGACGCCGGACGGCAACGGCGGCTTCAGGGCGACGGGTTCCAAGTACTACATCGGCAACGGCAACGCCGCCGGACTCGTCTCGGTCTTCGGCCGACGCACCGACATCGAGGGCCCCGACGGCTACGTCTTCTTCGCCGCCGACAGCCGTCACCCCGCCTACCACCTCGTGAAGAACGTCGTGGACTCCTCGAAGTACGTCAGCGAGTTCCGCCTCGCCGACTACCCCGTCGGCCCGGACGACGTCCTGCACACGGGCCGCGCCGCCTTCGACGCCGCCCTCAACACCGTCAACGTCGGCAAGTTCAACCTCTGCACCGCCTCGATCGGCATCTGCGAGCACGCGATGTACGAGGCGGTGACCCACGCGCACAACCGCATCCTGTACGGCCGCCCCGTCACCGCCTTCCCGCACGTACGCCGCGAGCTGGCCGACGCGTACGTCCGCCTCGTCGGCATGAAGCTGTTCAGCGACCGCGCCGTCGACTACTTCCGCTCCGCCTCACCGGACGACCGCCGCTACCTGCTCTTCAACCCCATGACGAAGATGAAGGTGACCACGGAGGGCGAGAAGGTCATCGACCTCATGTGGGACGTGATCGCCGCCAAGGGCTTCGAGAAGGACACCTACTTCGCCCAGGCCGCCGTCGAGATCCGGGGACTGCCCAAGCTCGAGGGCACGGTGCACGTCAACCTCGCGCTGATCCTCAAGTTCATGCGCAACCACCTCCTGAACCCGGCCGAGTTCGCGGCCGTGCCGACCCGCCTGGACGCTGCCGACGACACGTTCCTCTTCGAGCAGGGGCCGGCCCGCGGCCTCGGCTCCGTGCGCTTCCACGACTGGCGCCCCGCCTACAACGCGTACGCCGGGGTGCCGAACGTCGCCCGTTTCCGGGAGCAGGCCGACGCCCTGTGCGAGTTCGTCGCCACCGCGGCCCCCGACGAGGAGCAGAGCCGCGACCTCGACCTTCTGCTCGCCGTCGGCCAGCTGTTCGCGCTGGTGGTGCACGGCCAGCTGATCCTGGAGCAGGCCCGTCTGACGGACCTCGACGAGGACGTGCTCGACGAGCTGTTCTCCGTCCTCGTCCGCGACTTCTCCGCCTTCGCTGTCGAGTTGCACGGCAAGGACTCCGCCACCGCGGAGCAGCAGCGCTGGGCGCTCGGAGCCGTCCGGCGTCCCGTCGTCGACGAAGCGCGTTCGGGACGGGTGTGGGAGCGTGTGGAGGCACTGTCCGGGACGTACGAGATGGCGCCCTGACAGCGCGCTCAGTGGACCCACCGCGGCGGGCGCCGCCGGCCCGGCAGCGCCCGCCGGCTTCGGTACCGGCTCCTCGGGACCGACCGGGTCAGCCCCTGCCCGGTCGCGATCCCGTGTGAGTGCCGGCAGTCTGCTCGCCCTCGTACGCCGGGGACTGGTGCTCGGCGTGCGGGGCGAAGTAGTCGGCATCCTTCGGCCGTTGGGCCCCCGCGCGTGGACGCGGCGCCGGTTCGAGGTGGGGTATGTGCTTGGAGCAGTGCACATACGCCTCCTCCACCGTGATGTGCACCCAGAATTCGGGCCTGCGTCCAGGAGCGGTGTCCACCGGAAGGCCGGGGTGGGCCCGCCGCTGATCCTCGTCCCGCTGGAGCCGGGCCGCGCCATTGACGTGCAGGCCGATGTGGTCATGGGTGAAGTCGACGAAGAGCAGGCCGATATGCGGGTTCTCGGTGATGTTTCCCGCACTGGCGAGGACCCCGTTCCCACGGTATTCGGGGTAGGTGAGGGTGCCGTCGTCCAGCACCGTGACGAAGCCCGGGGGACCGGCACGGAAGGTGACGTCGCACGCGCCGCCGGCATCCGACGTGGACAGGAACACCATGGTCTGCCGCCTTATGAAGTCCGCCATCTGCGGTGTGAGACGGGTCTGCACCTGGCGGTCGTAGAAGGCGGCGGCCTGGTCGGCCGTGCCGAGAAGACGCTGGAGGCGGCGCTCTCCGGTGGAGCCGGGGGACTCGTGGGTGTGGTTCACGGAACGCGCTGCCTTCCTGTGGCCTTCAGCTGGGCGTGGGGAGCGACGGCACTCTAACGCCATGCTCCGGGAAGCCGCTCGCCCGGGCCGCCGGGGCGGCAGTGCTGTGTGAGGTTGGTGAAAGCGCCGGCCCGTATCCGCTCCTGCGGCGATTCTTCTCCGGGTCGCAGCTGACACGCGGGCAGAACCGTCTCGTCACTCACTGGGGGAGAGTTGAGGAACCGGACCACGCTGCGTGGGCGCAGTCGGCCTCGTACGCAGCGGCCCACGCCGCCGGAGACGACTGAGCCGTGGTGGAAGAGGCATGCGAGGGTGCTCTGGCTCGGCGCGGGCATCCCCGTGATCGGTGCGGTGCTGACCGCGATCGCCCTCCAGTTGCTCGGCCTGAGCGGTGAGTCCGAGCCGAGCGCCGCGTCGACCCGGGCCGGAACGTCCTCGGCGAGCCCTTCGGCGGCGCCTTTCGTCGTGACCGCGAGGCAGGAGAACGAGGCCGGATGCACGGCCCTCCCGCGTCAGGTGTCGTCGCCGGAGGACCGCGCGGAACTCGTGACCGGCGGCGACGTGAACGCCGTGATCCGGCGTAACCAGGGCGCGCGGGTCGGCGAACTGAACGTCGGTCTCACGCTGGAGGGAGGTGCGAGTTCCCTGACCGTCACGTCGATCGAGATCGAGCCGAAGTCGTCCCGTGCCGCCGAGCCGTTCGCCGGAACGCTGGTGTGCGAACCGAATGCCGGGGGAGAGCCGAAGATCCAGCTGTTCGCGGACATGGACAGCCCGGAGCCGGTCTTCCTCAAGGGGAAGGACTCCACACAGAAGTACTTCAAGGAGAGCGTCGTCACGCTCAAGCCCGGAGAGCAGGTCAACCTTTCGGCGACCTTCTTCTCGGAGAAGGGCTCTCGGGAATTCGGACTTCTCATCCGGTACGTGCAGAACGGGAAGGACGGCACCGTGCCGGTTCCCGCCCCACGAGGGGGACGCTATGCGGTGACCGGATTCTCTGCGCGCTACGGGGCGGTGTACGAGGGGTCTGCCGGTGGCGTCTACCGCCGGCTTGAGGATCCCCGCCCCTGCCCGTGGCTGCCTGCGTCACAGGGATGCTGAGAGATTTCGACGAACGGGGGAGCGGAATGGTTGCGAAGCGTGCGCGCCTTCTCTGGCGCGCCGGGTGTGGATTACTGGTCACCATCGGCCTCCTGGGGCTGTTGGTCGGCGACGGCGGCACGTCAGGTGGGTCGCTCGAACGCCCGAACTCGCTGGACGTGGCGTGGTCGTTCCGCACCTCCGGACGAGCACTGGACGTTTCGGATCTGCCCGCGGCGGTGAGCGACAGGATGCTGGCCGTCCCGCAGGGCGGGACGGTGACTGTCGTGGACTCACGCGATGGCCGATTCCTCTCCAGCGCGCGCAGTTCCGCGGACCGTTTCACACCTCTCGGGTTTTCCGGTGGCGTGATGCTCGCCGTGGAACAGTGGTTCGGGCAGGGCGGCAAGACCGTTCTCAACGCGTACGACCCCGCGACGGGCCGAAAACTGTGGCACAAAACCGCCGGCCCGAACCTGCGGAAGGGAAACAAGGACGCCTGGCTGGGGCAGGCGCCTTTCCTGCTGGATCCGGGACCTGCGATGGAGTTGGCCGATGGCCGACTGGCGGGAGTCGCGCCGCGGACCGGTGCGGTCACCTGGACCAGACGGAAGCCAGCGCTCGCGCCGTGCGACCAACCCGACCCGGACGACCCCCGTTTGCCCCCTTCCCCTTTCAACGTGGCCACGACGGCGAACTACCTCGTCGTACTCAAAGGCTGCCCGGGCCGGACCGCGGAACTCGAGATGATGAACGTGAGGGACGGTGTCAGCGTCTGGGAGAAGGACCTGGGACGCTCGCGCGACTCCGTCAAGGTGAGCGCGGTCCGCGGTGTCATCGGTGTGAGCCTCGACAACGACCTGCGCCTTTTCACGGAGTCGGGCGAGCAGATCCTGCGCCGGAAAGCAGACGGGAAGTCCGGCCTCTGGCCCCTGGGAGAGGCCCGAGGCGTGGTGTACCTCTCGGAGTCGGACGACACGGGGCAGGCGGGCGCCGGGTCCTCCCGGTCGCACACCCTGCACGCGGTACGAGCGGACACCGGGAGAACCTTGTGGACACGCTCCCAAGGCGTCACGGCCAACAACAGCCTGACCAGTGAGGCCATCGTCGGTGAGGTGGAAGTCGCCGGCGCGTACGGCGGAGACCTTCGCTGGTTGCCCGGGGACGCACGGCTTCAGGGGCCGGGCGCGAGCAGCCTGATGGACCCTGAGGGCAGGGGAAGTGCCCCCGTTCCCTGGCCGGTGGCCGGGACGTTCGTGGGAATGAGCGGTGACCTGCTCATCGTCCGTAGCGAGGAGAAGGACGGCACCCGTTACACCGCTCTTCGGCCGAGCCACCGCGCCGTGGATGCGGAAAGGCCCGCCGCACTCGGTGGGGTCGAGCGGCAGGAATGGCCCGACGCCTGTGGGCTGATCAGCGCCGAGCTTCTCGCCGAACTCGGCCGGAACTATGTCAAGCTGCCCGTGCCATCGAGCCGTAAGGTGCTGGGCACGAGACTGCCCCGCCCGAGCGTCTGCCGATTCGCCACGGAATCCGGATCCGACGACGGCATCTTCTCCGTCACCGTGCGATGGGTGGCGCCTGATGCGAAGGCTGCCGAGACCTATGCGACGAGCGTGATTCCCTGGGGCTGTGCTCCCGCGTTGGGCGGTTGTGTGACTGCCGAGATCGCGAAGCCCCGGCGCGGCGTCCATCTGTACACCTACAGAACGGGCTTGGAACAACTCCCCGTCGCTCACGCGACGGTGGTCTCGGGCCGATACGTCCTCGGGATCAGCGCAGGCAACGACAAAGCGCGAACCCAGCGGCTGATACGGCGCGTGGCGATGCATCTCGCCGAACAAGCCGATCGCCTCGGTTGAGGCCCGCGCCCACGAGGAGTCCCCCAAGGCCATGCACGCGACGGCTCCTCACCCGTCGCCGGTCGCCTCGCCTGCGGGGTGGGGGCCGGCCCGGGCGATGAGCAGGGCCACGTCGTCGTGATCGCCGTCGTCACGCAGGGTGTGCAGGAGCAGGTCACAGGTGGCGTCGATGGAGCGGTTCGGGTCGTCGAGGATGCCGAGGAGGGCATCCAGACGTACGTCGATCGGCTGGTCGCGGGTCTCGATGAGGCCGTCGGTGTAGAGGACGAGCTGGTCCCCGGGCCTGAAGTCGATGGAGGTGGAGTCGAAGGAGATGCCGCAGCCGCCCAGGGGCGCCCCGGTGGGCAGGTCGAGCAGCTCGCGTGTGCCGTCCCGGTGAAGGAGGACGGGCGGCAGGTGTCCGGCGAGGGAGACCTGGCATCGCGCGGTGCGGGGATCAAAGACGGCATAGACGCAGGTGGCGATGGTGTCGACGTCCTCGGTGATGTGGTCGAGGTGGTGCAGGACCTGGTCAGGGGCCAGGTCGAGGTCGGCCAGCGTCCTGGTGGCGGTGCGCAGCTGTCCCATGGCGCCGGCGGCTGTGACGCCGCTGCCCATGACGTCGCCGACGACGAGGGCGGTCTTGTCGCCCTTGAGGGGGATGACGTCGAACCAGTCGCCGCCGATCTCGATGGTGGCCTGGGCGGGGCGGTAGCGGAAGGCGACATCGAGACCGGGTCGCTGCGAAGGGGGATGGGGCAGCAGGCTGCGTTGGAGGGTGAGGGCGGTGCGACGTTGTTCTTCCACGGCGTGGTGCCGGTCGGTGACGTCGACGCTGGAGGTGGCCACGCCGAGCACTTGCCCGTTGGGGGATTCGAGCCGGTAGAACGAGATCGACCAGGCGTGGTCGTGGTCCGGGTCGGCGGCTGTGCGGCCGACGGTGTACTGATCCACGATCGGCCTCCCGGAGGCCAGGACCTCACGCATGGCACCCTCGAAGGAGTCGTCCAGCAAGGGCAGCACCTCATGGACGTGGCGGCCGATGTGCTCGGCGGCCGGGACGCCGTTCATCCGTTCCTCCGCGGGGTTGACGGAGATGTACCGGAGGTCGGTGTCCAGCATGCCCAGCCCGATCGGTGACTGGGACACCAGCTGGGCGGACAGGGCCAGGCTCCGCTCCACCTGCCGCAGCGTCGCCTGGTCCGTGGCCAGGCCCAGCGCCCAGTAGTCGCGCTGGTCGTCCTGCAACCGCATGTTGCGAAACTCCACCATGCGCGTGCTGCCGTCCTTGCGCCGCACGGGAAAGACCCCGGCCCAGCTCTTGCCGTCCCGCATGACCTGGGCGAACAGCGCCAGCACCGTGTCGAGGTGCTCCTTGTCGATCAGCAGCTGGCCCGCGTACTGGCCCAGGGCCTCCTCGGTGCTGTAGCCGAAGAGGACCTCCGCCTGCGGGCTCCAGAGGTCGATCTTGCCTTGGGCGTCGAGGAGGACGGCGGCCACGTTCAGCACGTCCAGTAGGTCACCCGGCCTGGACGCAACCACACCCGCCGTGCCGGGACCACCCCGGAGGGGTTCGGTAGCACCCATACCGCAGCCTCCTCCCGCCGCGGATCGGGCCGGCGCCCTGCCGGATCGGCAGGTGCCGGCGCCACTGCTCGCCATCCCATGGTCCCCCTCCGCCGCCCTCGCGTGCACGCCCAGGTCGGCGAAGAGCCGAAGTGTGCTCGGAGGACACCAAGCCGGCCCTTCGCCAGTGCTGGTCAGCCCCGGCGGACCTGCGGTTTTGCCGGGGGCGCGGGCAACGGCACGGTGCGGGCAGGGGCATGCCAAGCTGGATGACCGATCCCTGGAGCGGCACGCGCTGCGGCCGGCGCCGTTCGTCTCGGCCCGTCGGGGCCCGAAGGCCCGCGATCAGCCACGGACGTCCAGACCGTTTCGATCGAGTGCGGCCCGGATCTGGCCGAGCCACTGTGTGCCCAGCCGGCGCCCGTTCGGGAGCTGGTCGCCTCGATCCCAGCGCCAGGCTGTGATCATCGCCAGCATGAGGACGCGGCACTCGCGCAGCAGGTCCTGCTCGACACCCGGATAGTGCTCGCTGACTTCTGCGGGCGCATGGGCGAGATCGAATTCGACGGGCCCGCGGCAACACGTCTCAAGGTCGATGAACAGCACCCCGTTCTCCGTGGCGAGCACGTTTCCCGGGTGCGGCTCGCCGTGCAGCAGCTGCTCGGCGCCGCCGCGCTCGCCGACCACTCGTCTCAGGCTTCGCAACGTGTCGCCGAGCAGCTCCCGGTCCGCGTCGGCGAGCGCCGGCGTGCGGTCGCGGTTCGCCACGAGTTGCCGAGCCTGCTCGACCCGGTCCGTGAAGTGCGGCGTCGGGACATCGAGCTTGCGCATGCCGGCATGCAGCCGCTTGAGCGCATGGGCGTAGTCGGCCGGTGAGACCTCCCGAGGCGTCACGGGTGCGTAGTAGGTCCAGAACGTGACCACGAAGCCGTCCCGTTCATGGACGCGTGGCTCCACGCGAGGTTCGAGAGCAGCCACAGGGCATCCGGCCCCGGCGAGCCGCTGAGCAAGCTCGACCTCGAACCGCGCGACCTGGTGCGCCACAGGTGCCACCCGGGCCAGGACGTCACATGGCAGCAGACGCAGAGTCAGCTTGTTCGAGTCATGAAGAACGATCACGTCGTCGACCGTCAGGCCGAGTGACGAGGCGGTGGACCTGGCCGCTGCCACCGCACGCGGGACCTCTGACGCCTGCATCGTCACCTCGCTTTTCTCCCTGGAGTGCATGCGCGCCCCGGACACCGGTGAAACCCGGGGCTCGAGGTGCAGGGGAGGCACGGTTCCCATAATGTGGTGGTTGGAGTGTTTTCGGGGGTTCTTGGAGACATGTCACCGCACCGTCAGGAGACATGATGGCCAACCAGAAACCCGGCCTTCGCGCTGTCTCGCTCTACGCACTCGCTGGAATCCGGCTCTTCAACGGGGCCGCCGGACTGTTGGCACCCGACCTGCTCATCCGGCGTCTCGACCCCGATCGTGAGCCGCCCAGTCCGGCGGCCGTGTACGCCTTCCGGCTCTTCGGGATCCGCACGATCCTGCTCGGCCTCGATCTGCTGACCAACCGCGACGAGCGGTTGCGGGAGGACCTGCGCGACGGCGTCCTGATCCACGGCAGTGACACCGCGACGGCGGCCACGCTGGGCCTGAGCGGCCGGCTGCCACCGCGTACCGCCGTACTCACCACGCTCATCTCGGCCGCCAACACGGTCCTGGCCGCCACCTCGCTCGCCAACTCGGTGAAGGCGAAGCGGAAGTGACGGGAGGGCCCGGTGCCGTATCCCCAGCCCCGCCCGAGACGGATTTCGAATACGTCGTCGTCGGCGCCGGGGCGGGTGGCGGACCGCTGGCGGCCAACCTCGCCGCCGCGGGCATGCGCACCCTGCTGCTCGACGCGGGCGGTGCGCCGGAGAACGACAACTACCTGGTACCGGCCTTCCACGCGGACGCCTCCGAGGACCCCGTCCAGTGCTGGAACTACTTCGTACGGCACTACGCCGACGATCGGCAGCAGCAACGCGACAGCAAACTCGTGCCGGACCGGGGCATCCTCTACCCGCGTGCCGGGACGGTCGGCGGCTGCACCGCGCACCACGCGCTGATCACCGTCTACCCGTACAACCGCGACTGGGACGCGATCGCGGAGGAGACCGGCGACCCGACGTGGCACAGCACGGCCATGCGCCGCTACTTCGAGCGGCTGGAACGCTGCACCTACCGGCCGAGGCCCAAGGAGCCGCCCGCCAACCCGCTGCTGGCCGCGCTGCTGAAGGTCCTGCCCTTCACGGCCTCCCGGTACCGCAACGACGCCCGCCACGGATTCGACGGCTGGCTGCCGACCTCCCTCGCCGACCCGGAACTGGCCGTCCAGGACAAGCAGTTGCTGAAGGTCATCCTCTCGGCGGCGGAGGACACGCTGGCCGAATTCCTCGACCGGCCGCTGTCCCCGCTGGAGGGGTTCGGCTCCTTCGTCGACCCCAACGACTGGCGGGCGCAGACCCGTGCCCTCCAGGGGTTGTGGCAGATCCCCCTCTCCACGGCCGACGGACGACGCAGCGCCGTACGCGAGCGTGTCCAGGCCGTACAGCGAAGCCATCCGGGCAACCTGGAAGTCCGTACGAACGCCCTGGCGGCCGGGGTCGTACTGGACGGGAACGGAGCCGCGGCCGGCGTCGACTACCTGGACGAGGCGCACGCCTACCGGGCCGATCCCGCAAGCCGGGTGGATGCCGGGCCACCGGTTCTGCGCAGGGTCCTCGCCTCCCGCGAGGTGATCCTGGCCGCCGGGGCCTTCAACACGCCCCAGCTGCTGATGCTTTCGGGCATCGGACCGCGTGCGGAGCTGCAACGGCACGGCATCCCCGTACGGGTCGACCTCCAGGGGGTCGGGGCGCATCTGCAGGACCGGTACGAGGTCGGCGTGGTCAGCCGGACGGACCGCGAGTTCCCGATTCTCAAGGACTGCGACTTCCACGCGCCGCAGCCCGGGACCGAACCGGACCGCTGCTACCGGGCCTGGCGACGCGGCGAAGGTCTGTACACGACCAACGGCGCCGTCGTCGGTCTCACCCGCAAGTCCCGTCCGGAGCTGGACGCACCCGACCTGTTCATCTTCGGCGGCCCCTTCGACTTCCGGGGCTACTACCCCGGCTACTCGCGCGACCTGACACGACATCAGGACCGTTTCACCTGGGCCATCCTCAAAAGCCGCACCCACAACACCGGGGGCCGGGTGCGACTGCGCTCCACCGACCCCCGTGACACCCCGCTGGTGAACTTCCACTACTTCGGCGAGGGAACGGACAAGGACGCCGCGGACCTCGAAGCCATGGCCGGTGCCGTCGAGTTCGTGCGGGGCATGAACCGCAGGGTCGGCTCCGTGATCCTCGAAGAGTTGTGGCCCGGCGAGGAGGTCCACGGCCGCGACGCCGTCCGCCGTTTCGTGCAGGACGAGGCCTGGGGCCACCACGCGTCCTGCACCTGCCGAATGGGACGGACGGACGACCCCGCGGCCGTCGTCGACAGCAGGTTCCGGGTGCGTGGAGTGGACCGCCTGCGGATCGTCGACGCCTCGGTCTTCCCCCGCATTCCCGGATTCTTCGTCGCCACCCCCATCTACATGATCAGTGAGAAGGCGAGCGACGCGATCCTCGAAACCGCCGAAGGAGTACCGCCATGAGCAAGCAACGACGCGCCGCACGACGTTCCGCGGCCGGATACCGTACGTCACTGCCCTGGCGGATCGTCACCGCCGGCGCCGAGAAGGTGGACCGGCGCATCGGCTGGGACCGGCTGCCCGTCATACCCGGCCTGTTGACCCTCCTCGGACTGCGCGTCAAGCTCCGGCAGGAGAACCTCCACGACACCGGGCAACTCCCCTCGGTCGATCTGCCCGACCCCGCACCCCCCTCCGAGAGCCACCGGGTCAACCGGACCGCCGACGGCAGCCACAACGACCTCGACGAGCCCCGGATGGGCATGGCGGGCACCCGCTTCGGACGGAACATCCCGCTGGACCGGATCGCCCCGGCCACACCCGAGGACGTACTGTCCGCGCCGAGCCCGCGCGAGGTCAGCCGCGCCCTGCTCACCCGTGACGAGCTCACTCCCGCCGAATCGGTCAACTCCCTGGTCGCCGCCTGGCTCCAGTTCATGGTCCGCGACTGGTTCAGCCACGGGACCAGCCCCACGGAACGGCCCTGGGAAGTGCCCCTCATGGACGACGACCCGTGGCCGGAACACCCCATGCGGATCATGCGGACTCCGGACGACCCGACCCGCGACCCGCAGGCACCCGCCGGGACCCCCGACACCCGCGTCAACGTGTCCTCCCACTGGTGGGACGCGTCGCAGATCTACGGGACGAACGAGACCGAACAGCGCCAGATGCGCAGCGGCCGGACGGGCAAACTGCACCTGTGGGACGACGAACAGTCCCCGTTCCCCTCGGACCCCGCCCGCGACCCCTCGCACATCCCCGGCTTCTGGCTGGGCCTCGCCATGATGCACGACCTGTTCGCCCGTGAGCACAACGCGATCTGCGATCACCTGCACGGCGCGTACCCGTCCTGGAACGACGAGGAACTCTTCCAGCGCGCCCGGCTCGTCAACGCCGCGCTCCTCGCCAAGATCCACACCGTGGAGTGGACACCGGCCGTGATCAGCCACCCCACCACCGTCAAGGCACTGCGCGCCAACTGGTGGGGCATCGCGGGCGAGCGCGTCCACAACCTCTTCGGCAGGATCAGCGACAGCGAGGTCGTCAGCGGCATTCCCGGCGGCGAACGGGACCACTACGGCGTCCCGTACTCCCTCACCGAGGAGTTCGTGGCCGTCTACCGCATGCACCCGCTCATCCGCGACGAGTGGCATCTGCGCTCCGCCGACGACGACACGAGCCTGCGCCACTGCACCCTGCGCGACATCTCGGGCCCCGGGGCGCTGAAGGTCCTGGAGACCACCGAGATGGCCGATCTGCTCTACAGCTTCGGCACGCTCCACCCCGGACTGGTCACCCTGCACAACTTCCCCAAGTTCCTCCAGGAGTTCGAGCGCCCCGACGGGCAACTCCAGGACCTCGCCGCCACCGACATCCTGCGCTCCCGTGAGCTTGGCGTTCCCCGCTACAACGAGTTCCGGCGCCTGCTGCGGCTCAAGCCCGCGGCGAACTTCCTGGAGCTGGCGGAGAACCGGGCGGTCGCGGAGCAGATCGAGCAGCTCTACGACGGCGACATCGAGAAGGTCGACCTCATGGTCGGGCTGTACGCGGAGAAGCTGCCGGCCGGTTTCGCCTTCAGCGACACCGCGTTCCGCATCTTCATCCTGATGGCCTCGCGCCGCCTGAACAGCGACCGCTTCTTCACCGAGTACTACACCCCTGAGGTGTACTCCAAGGCCGGTATGGCCTGGATCGACGACAACAGCATGATCACGGTGCTGCTGCGCCACCACCCGGAGCTGCGGACGGCCCTCGCGGGGCTGACGAACGCCTTCGTGCCGTGGCACACCGCCGGAAGGACGGTGACCTGACATGGCGGCGACGGACAGGTCCCGCGAGGAGCGGGAGCGCCAGGTCGCGGCGGCCGCCGCGCGGTACGACGAGAGCGGCGACGAGCGGCGGTCGGTCCAGCGGCAGCAGGACGCCGGGGTCACCTTCCCGGATTCGCAGGAGGCGCTCGCGGCGCGCGCGGCCCGCCTGCTCGACCGGCACGCGGTGCCCGCCTCCATGGTGGTGGAGGCGGTCCGGGCGGAACCCCTGGCCGCGCCCGCCGCGTACGAACGCATCCTCGGGGTGTCCAAGGAGCTGCAGGCATGGAGCTTCCTACCGCGCGGCGCCCGGGCGGCACGCACCATCGCCCGGATCTCGGTGCGGGAGAACGGACGTGAACTGCCCATCGGCACCGGCTTCCTCGTGTCGCCGAGACTGCTGATGACCAACCATCACGTGCTCACCGACGCGGACGCGGCCCGGCAGTGCTTCGTGGAGTTCGACGCCCAGGTCACCGTCGACAACACACCTCAGCCGGCGACACGGCTGGAACTCGACCCCGACGGGTTCTTCGTGGCGGACGCGCGCCTCGACTTCGCTCTGGTACTGGTCGCCGGCGGCCCGGACCAGCGGCCCCCGGGGGAGACCTTCGGCTGGAACCGGCTCAGTGCCCAGCTGGGCAAGCTGGTGATCGGTGAGCCCGTCAACGTCATCGGCCACCCCATGGGGCGCCTGAAGGAGATCGCCGTACGCGACAACATGCTCCAGGTGCGCCTCGACGACTTCCTCCACTACAAGACGGACACCGAGCCCGGCAACTCGGGCTCTCCCGTCTTCAACGACCAGTGGGAGGTCGTCGCCCTCCACCACAGCGGCGTGCCCAGGACCGACGGCGAGGGCCGCGTCCTGCGCCGTGACGGACAGGTCTGGGACCCCGGTGACGGCGACGACGCCATCGACTGGGTGTCCAACGAGGGCGTACGCATCAGCTCGATCCTGAACCACCTCTCCGCGCTGCCCCTGCCCCTGCCCCTCACCTCCCGGCAGCGGGCGCTGCTCGCCGAGATGGGCCCGGAGTCCGGGCTGCGCCCCGCCGAGGCCGCCGTGGGTCCGGCGGCGGCCGTCACGCCCGCCGTCGCGGCGTCGCGCCCCGCCGTCGAGAGGGTCACGCGTGCGGGCCTGCGCGCCAGGGACGGCGCGTTCGGCGGCAATCGGCACCTGGTCTTCCTGCACGGTCGCTCCCAGGAGGACAAGGTGCCCGAGAATCTGCGTCGCGAATGGGCGGCCGGGCTCAACCAGGGGCTCGTCCGTGCGGGGCTCCCCCCGGTCGACCCGGCGGATGTCTGGTTCCCCTACTACGGAGACAGACTGGTCGAGGCCCTGACCGCGCACGAGGCCGTCCCCCACGTCGTCGAGGCGCCGACCGCCACGGCGGCGGAGGTGGTCGCACCCACCAACCCCTCCGCCCGCGCGGTGTACGAGGAGATGCTCGGCGAGGCCGCCACGAAGTGGAACATGCCGCACGAGACCCAACTGGCCACCGAACGGATCGGCCTGGGCGATGTGGTCGGGTCGCTGCAGAAGCGGCTGAGCTGGCTGGCCGCCAGGAGCGACCTCGACGCATGGGCCATCGCCCTGGTCTTCCGCGACGTGGCCGCGTACCTCGACGACCGGCGCATCCGGGACGAGGTCCTGGGCTGCGTGCTCGAGACCATGCCGGACGAGGGAGAAGTGGTCCTCGTCAGCCACAGCCTCGGCACGGTCGTCGGCCTGGACCTGATCACACGACTGTCCCCCGCGGTGGACGTCGTCCATCTGACCACGGCGGGCAGTCCCCTCGGTCTGGACAGCGTGTACGGCAGACTGCTCGTCGGCGGACCGAAACGCCCGGACATCGTGGCGGACTGGCTCAACGTCTGGTGCCCGAACGACGCGGTCGCCATCGGGTGCCCGCTGGGCGACGACTGGGCGGACGGACTCTCCGACCTCGCCGTCGTCAACGCCCGCGACCGGGCCCACAGCATCGTCGAGTACCTCGCCCACGCCGAGGTCGCCCGGTCGATCGGCAGCCACCTCGGCGCCAGGGAGTAACGCCACGTCGTCGCCACGTCGTCCGCGGCGTCAGTCCTTGAGGCAGGGAGAGCCGTCAGGCCGACGCGTCCTTGACGACATGTGCACCGCGTCCGCGGTCATGTACTGCACCGCCGCACCCCTGATCTCCACCACCGACTCGGCGTCCTCGCATCGCGTCCCGTCGTACCGGTTGAACAGGACGCTGAGGACGAACAGACCCCACCACAGGCTCACCGGCCAGGTCCGCGCCCGGTGCGAACCGGTCCGGCGCCAGAAGGTGTTGCGGCGCATACGGAAAAACCACACGACGAACACGACCGCGGCGGGCAGGTACACGATGGTGCCGGGACGAGAAGCTCCCGTCCATGACAGTCCGGAGGTGGAGCCGGACGCGACAGGCCGCTGGAGACCCCACCGCCGAAGAGGGCCGGGGAGGTCAGCCGAGCTTGAGGAGACCGGCTTCGATCACGGCGCGGCCGAAGGGGCCCGCAAGCTCGGCGAGGCGCTCACACTCGGCGGCACCAAGGGCGGCGTAGGCGGGTAGGGCCAGCCGGTCGGTGCGGTCCTCGATGTGCCGGCGCAGGACGACGCCCTCCGCGCTGAGGGAGTCGCCGTCGAGGAGACCTCGCTCGCGCAGGCGCTCCTGGGTGGCGGCCCACTCCTCCTCGGGCCATGCGCGGCTCGCCTTGAGGAAGGCGACGGGAACTTCACCGGTGGCCGCGTGCAGAACCAGGGCTTCCAGGCTCCCGACGCCCTCGCTCAGCAGACACGCGACATGGCCGTCTCCACGGAACTCCCGGAGCAGCGTCTGGGCGTGCCACAGTTGCAGCACCGGCTCCTCCGGCCAGGGCAGCGCGGCGTGCGCGGCGAACAGCGGGCGGCCCTGCGCGTGTTCGCAGGCCGCCTCGGCGGCCCGGCGGGTCAGCGCCAGGACCTCGGCCAACTCGGGCAGCTCGTGGATTCCCGCCCGACGCAGGGCTTCGCCTGCCGCGGCGTACCGGGCGTCCAGCACCTGCTGCGGTGTCGTCGCGTCCCAGGCCCCGTCGAGCGCCTGTCGTACGAGATCGGGGTTGAAGTTGTAGAAGGTCGAGATGACCAGCTCGGCGGAAGCGCGGCCGAACGCGGCGCTGCGGGAGGTGAAGTAGCCGGCGCGCCCGCTCAGTCCGAGGTCCGCGTACCGGCGCCTTGCCTCCGGGACGAAATAGATCATGCCGTGTACGGGTTCGAGTCCGCGCCAGGCCGCGCGCGCTGCCTTCATGGTTGCCTCTTCGGAGAGTTGACGAACGGGCTGTTCACTGCGGTTCCGTACTCGCCGTGCGTTCGCAGGTGTTCGAGCAGCAGGCGGTTCAGGGTTTCGGGCGCTTCCTCGGGGACCCAGTGGCTGACGCCCCGGAGGATCTCGAAGCGGTACGACCCGTTGACCCACCGCTCCGTCTCCCGCGCCGCCCGCGCGCCGAACGCGCTGTCGTTCGTGCTCCAGACGTACAACGTGGGCACCTCGATGACGCCGATCGTGCCGTCGGGGCGGCCTGCCCGGTACCAGTTCAGCGCGGCGGTGAGAGCGCCTGGCCGGGACAGGTGCCGTACATAGGCATCGGCACTGTCCTGCGGGACCTTCCCGGCGTAGAGGGTGCGCAGCAGCTGGGCGTCGTGGGCCAGCATGCGTTCCTCGGTCGCGGGCGTCTCACGCCAGTCGATCATGTAGTGCGAGCGCTCGCGCTGGTCCTCGTCGGTGCGCAGGCTGGTGGCCAGAGCGCCGGGATGGGGTGTCGAGACGACCGTCAGGGTGCGTACGCGGTCGGGGTGGGCATCAGCGGTCCACCAGGCCACCGCGCCTCCCCAGTCGTGCCCGACCAGGTCGAACGCCGCCCAGCCCAGTTCCTCGGTGATCGCGACCACGTCGTCGACGAGCAGGCTCATGCGATAGTCCTCGGGCCGCTGGGGACGGGCGCCGGGGGAGTACCCGCGCTGGTCGGGTGCCACCACCCGGTAGCCGTGCGCGGCCAACGCCGCGATCTGCCGTTGCCACGCCATCGCCGTCTGCGGGAAACCGTGCAGCAGCAGAACCGGTCGGCCCTCGGGCGGACCAGCCGCGATCGCGTCGAACACGCCCGTATCGGTGGAGATGCTCAACTCGGTCAAGACCCACCCCTCCATACCAACTGGTCGGTAGCCTTCAGGTAGGGAGGCGCGCTGTCAAGGTCGCGAGCATGTGGGCCCCGCGTTGCCCGAGCGTTCGGGGCAGGGAGAGCCTGGTTGAACATGACGCCGGATTCAACTATAACCAGAGCCCTCGCCGCGCCGCAGTTGGCGTCGGACCAACAGGAGACAGTGAGGCGACATGAGGGAAGCAGTCATCGTTTCGACGGCACGGACGCCGATCGGAAAGGCTTACCGCGGCGCGTTCAACGACACCCAGGCGCAGGAACTCGCCGCCCATGCCCTGTCGCACGCCGTACAGCGTGCCGGGCTCGAAGGCGGCGAGGTCGAGGACGTGATCTTCGGCTGCGCCGTGCAGCAGGGGTCAGCCGGTTTCAACGTCGCGCGTCAGGCGGCGCTCCGCGCCGGGCTTGCGGACACCGTGCCGGGGATGACGATGGACCGGCAGTGCTCGTCGGGCCTGATGGCCGTCGCGACGGCCGCCAAGCAGATCGTCGCGGACGGCATGCAGGTCGCCGTCGGCGGTGGCGTCGAGTCGATCTCCCTGGTGCAGAACGACCACATGAACACCCACCGGATGACCGACCCCTGGCTGGTCGAGCACAAGCCGGGCATCTACCTGCCGATGTTGCAGACGGCGGAGATCGTCGCCGAACGCTACGGCGTGAGCCGGGAACGCCAGGACGAGTTCGCCCTGGTGTCGCAGCAGCGCACCGCGGCGGCGCAGGAAGCCGGCCGGTTCGACCGGGAGATCGTCGCGCTCGACAGCGTCAAGAAGGTGCTCGACAAGCAGTCCGGGGAGGTGCGGGACGAGCAGGTCACGCTGACCCGGGACGAGGGCAACCGCGCGTCGACGACGCTCGACGGCCTGGCCGGGTTGGCGCCGGTGCTGCCCGACGGTCAGGTGAGCGCGCGTTCGAGCGTGACGGCGGGCAACTCCTCGCAGTTGTCGGACGGCGCCGCGGCGTCGGTGTTGATGGAGTCGAGGGAAGCCGAGCGCCGCGGGCTGGAGCCGCTCGGCGTCTACCGGGGGATGGCGGTCGCCGGTTGCGGCCCGGACGAGATGGGCATCGGCCCGGTGTTCGCCATCCCGAAGCTGCTGAAGCAGCACAACCTCACCATCGACGACATCGGCCTTTGGGAGCTCAACGAGGCGTTCGCTTCCCAGGCGTTGTACTGCCGGGACGAACTGCACATCGACCCGGAGCGGTTCAACGTCAACGGCGGCGCGATCTCGGTGGGTCATCCGTACGGAATGACCGGGGCTCGGCTGGTGGGGCATGCCCTCATCGAGGGCAAGCGCCGCGGCGCCAGGTTTGTGGTGATCTCGATGTGCGTCGGCGGCGGAATGGGCGCGGCCGGACTGTTCGAGGTCGCCTGATGGGACAGGACCGAACCGCGGTTCTGGTGGACTTCGGCGGCGTCATCACCTCCAGCGTGTTGCAGGCCTTCACCGACTTCGGCGCCTCGCTCGGCGGCGACCCGCGCCTGCCGTTGGAACTCCTTCGCCGGGACCAGCCGTCGCGCGCCCTCCTGTCCGACCACGAGTGCGGCCGTATCGACGCCGAAGGCTTCGAGCGAGGATTCGCCGAACGTCTCCGGGTCCACGGTGCCGTCGTGGAGGCCGAGGGACTCACGGCCCGGATGCAGGCGGGAATGTCGATCGACCGGGACACGCTCGCGCTGCTCGGCGATCTTCGGGCCGCGGGGCATCCCGTTGCGCTCGTATCGAATTCGTTCGGCACCGGAACCTACGACGCCATCGACCTCGCCACCGTTGCCGATGTGGTCGTCATCTCCGCCGAGGTGGGGATCCGCAAGCCCTCCCGACGGATCTACGCGATCGCATGTGAACGCCTCGGCGTCGACCCCGAGGAGGCGGTCATGATCGACGATCTGCAGCAGAACCTCGACGGGGCGGCACGGATCGGAATCGGCGGCGTACTCCACACCAGCGCCGCCGACACCCGTCGCCAACTCGCCGAACGCTTCGGGATCAGCGTCTGATCGATTGTTTGAGCCAACCCGTCCAGTACAGTTCCGGCGATGGACATCACCGTGCCCGAGGAGACCGACGGCGATAAGGCACCCCCCATGGTGCCCCTCTCGCACCTTCGCGAGCCGCCCACGACGAAGCGTGGGGCACGGACACGGGCCGCTCTGGTGAAGGCCGCCCGGAAGGTGTTCGAACGGGACGGCTACCTCGACACCCGTCTGACCGACATCACCAAGGAAGCCCAGTGCGCGGCGGGATCGTTCTACACCTACTTCGCCAACAAGGAAGAGATGCTCGCCGCCGTCCTCCTGGAGGCACAGGAGGACATGCTGCATCCCGGCATGGCCCGGGTGGAGGGCGCCGAGGATCCCTATGCGGTGCTCGAGGCGAGCAATCGCGCGTATCTCGAGGCCTATAAGCGGAACGCGAAGCTGATGGCACTGCTTGAGCAGGTCGCGCAAGTGGAGCCGGAGTTCCGGACGTTCCGAACCCGGCGCGCTGACGCGTTCATCCGCCGGAACGCCCGCGGCATCGCCGACTTGCAGGCGCAGGGCGTCGCGGACCGTGAGGTCGATCCGATGATGGCCTCCCGCGCGCTGTCGGGCATGGTCAGCGTCATGGCCTACCACGCCTTCGTGCTCGGCGAAGGGCAAGAAGACGGCGAGCCGGTGGACTTCGAGGAACTCGTGTCCACGGTCACCCGGCTCTGGGCGAACGCCCTGCGGTTCCCCGGCCACCGCTGATCCGACAGCCAGAGCCGGGTCGAAGCCCGCTGCTCACGGCCGTTCGACGCACCTGACGCGGTCTCCGGCCTGAGCGCCGAGGTGCGCTCGCACGCCCTTTCCTTGGCGCACTGTGGACCACGGGTGCGGCTTTCGCGGCTGCGACGGTGAAACCGGACACGGTTGACGGAGGACGGTGGCACACGCCGGGAAAGCGGTCGGGTTCGGCTCCGCATCGGGCCGCGGGGCCTCTTCGAGGGGCGCGAGAACCAGTAAGCTCCGCACGAGAGGCGCCGGTTACGCGACGTTAACGTCCGTGACTCGGCCGTGAGACCACTCCGCCCCACCATCGCAATACCTGTCAGCCGACAGGTAAACCCTGATCGAAGGTGCGGCGATGAACCGATCAGAGCTCACCCCTGGATCGCGTCCGGCCGGCTGCGTCACAACCAGCCCCCCAGCCGTCGGCTACCACCAGGAACTGCGCCGCGGAATGGGCAGCTTCGCCTCATTCGCCGCGGGATTCTCCTTCGTGTCGATCCTCACCACCGTCTTCCAGCTCTTCGGCCTGGGCTTCGGCCTCGCCGGGGCGGCGTTCTTCTGGACCTGGCCGCTGGTCTTCGTGGGCCAGCTGCTGGTCGCGCTCTGCTTCGCCGAACTGGCGGCGCGCTGGCCCATCTCCGGGGCGATCTACCAGTGGTCGAGCCGGCTGGCCGGCACCACGGTCGGCTGGTTCACCGGCTGGATCATGATCATCGGGCAGATCCTCACCGTCGCGGCGGCCGCGATCGCCGCGCAGGCGGTGCTGCCGGGCATCTGGTCCGGCTTCCAGATCATCGGCGGATCGGGCGCCGACCCTTCGGTCGCCTCCCCGACCGGTGCCCAGAACGCGGTCCTCCTGGGCTGTCTCCTGCTAGTGGTCACCACCGTCGTGAACATCCTCGGCATCCGTCAGATGGCCGCCGCCACCAGCATCGGCGTCGTGATCGAGATCGTCGGTGTGATCGCACTGGTACTGCTGCTCTTCTTCCTGCCGGAACGGGGCCCGCAGGTGGTGGTTCACCACACCGGTTGGGCCGGCGAGGGCGGCTACATCGGGGCCTTCCTCGCCTCCTCGCTGATGGCGGCCTACGTCATGGTCGGCTTCGACTCGGCGGGCGAGCTGGCGGAGGAAACGCACAGCCCCCGCCGGACCACTCCCCGGACCATCCTGCGGGCGCTGATCATCTCGGGCATCGGTGGCGCGCTGCTGATCCTCTCGGGATTGACGGCCGCGAGCAGCCTGACCGACGGCAACCTGGCCACCGGCGGCCTGTCCTGGGTGCTCACCGACCGGCTCGGAGGCACTCTGGGGCGGCTGCTGCTGTGCTGCGTCGCGGTGGCGGTGTTCGCCTGCACCCTCGCCGTGCAGACCTCCGGCGCACGAATGATCTACTCCATGGCACGCGAGGGCGCCCTGCCCTTCCACCGGCACCTCGGGAAGGTCTCCGCCCGCACCGGTACGCCGATCACCACGTCGATCGTGGTGGGCGTGGGCGCCGCGATCGCCCTCCTGGTGAACGTCCGTCAGTCGGCGATCTTCACCGCGCTCTCCAGCCTCTGCATCGCCATGCTCTATCTCGCCTACCTGGGCGTGACGTTGCCGCTGCTGGTCGCCCGGATCCGGCACCGGGGCGCCGGCCCGCTCCCGGACGGCGTCGACGAGACGGGCCGGCCGCTCTTCTCACTGGGACGCGGGGGAACCGTCGTCAACACGCTCGCCGTGCTCTTCCAGGTCGGCATGACGGTCAACCTGCTCTGGCCCCGCGCGGAGATCTACGACCTCACCGACGGTACCTGGTGGCTGCAATGGAGCGCACTCCTGTTCATCGGGGTCAGCCTCGCCGTCGGGGCCGGCTACTTCCTCGCCCGCCGGCTGCACCGCCGGATCGAGCTGAGGCACGTACCCCACACGCACATCGGGCCGCCGGCCGAGGCCGTCGCCGAGCCTGCCTGACGGCTGGGCGGCCAGCCCCGGCCATGCATCACCGGACGCGCTGACGACGCACCGACGAAGGGACGACGGGACACCCATGAGCACGACGGACGGGCCTGCGGCCACCACGCCGCACGCCCAACACCCCACCGAACCGCCCACAGAACCGCCTGTCGAACCACCCTCCGAGGTCACCGAGCTGACCACGGGTAACGCCGACCAGCAGCGATCCACCACCGCCCAGCCCGCCGCCGGCGTCCGCGATCTGCACCTGACCGACACGGTCGGCAGCGCCCGGGACGACGCCCGGGCCCAGGGCGGACGGGCCGGCGAGTGGATGCCGTATCTTCCGGCGTCGAGCAGCCCGCACTGCCCACCGGGAGTCGACCCGGCCGCCCTGGTGTGGGCGGAGACGGTCGCGCCCGGCGGCTACACCCACAAGGCCCTCGCCCGCGGCACCCGGCTGCGTTTCGACGACCCGACCGGTGACGCCTGCGCCCACCTGTTGCTCTTCAACGCCCTGGAACCGGTCGAGCGGCTCAACGTCGCCGACACCCAGAAGATCCCCTGGCAGGCATACCTGGGCCTCGACCACCCGCTGTTGTCCGGCGACGGCCGGGTCATGGCCGTGGTCACCGGCGACTCCTCAGGCCGGCACGACGCCTTCTGCGGTACCACCACCGACGCCTGGAACGAACGCAAGTACGGTGACGCCCGCCCCGAAGGACCGTCCCCGTCAGGCCGCGGACTCTTCGTCAAGGCGGCCGCAAAGCACGGCCTGAGCCGACGCGATCTGCCGCCCGGCGTGTCCTTCTTCCAGGGCGTACGCGTCGAGGCGGACGGCGCCCTCGCCTGGCGGGGCAGCGCGGGACCGGGCGCGTATGTCGAACTGGTCGCGGAAATGCCCCTGTTGGTGCTGATCGCCAACGTCGCCCATCCGCTGGACCCGCGCCCCGACTACGTCGTCGGACCCCTGCGGGTGCACGCCTGGCGGGGCACCGCGACCGGTCCCGACGAACCGCGCTTCACCGCGACTCCCGAGCTGCACCGGGCGTATCTCAACACCGTCGACTACTGCGAAGCCCGGGGGCTGTGACATGGCGACCACACAGGCCGAGAACGCCGTTGACCACGTTGACCCCGTCAACACCGTGGTCACCTGTTCCACCATCTCGGGCGGCACCGTCGCCTCCACCGTCCCGGTCGGCGCGGTCTATGCCGAGGGCTCCGCCCTGGACTGGGGAGCGAGCCTGGTCGAGGGCGCCGTGGTCCTGGACGAGAACGTGGCGCCCAACGCGCCCTGGTCGGCGGTGGTGAGCAAGGGGCACGTCCTGACGATCGTCGACGTCGGTGGCAACCAGTCCGGCGACTGCCTGCTCTACAACGCCGACGACCCCGAGGAGCGCTACAGCGTCCCCGACACCCTGGCCTGGCAGGGCAACGCCTATGTGCGCACCGGCACGGTTCTGCGCAGTAGTGAGGGCCGTCCGCTGATGACCGTCGTCGCGAACGAGATCGACCGCCAGGACACCATCGGGGGCGCCTGCGGCAAGGAGTCCAACACCCTGCGCTACGGCCATCATGTGATGTTCCAGCACGGCTGCCGCGAGAACTTCCTCGCCGAGGCATCCCGGCGCGGCCTGGGGGTGCGGGACCTCGTCTCCAACCTCAACTGGTTCATGAACGTGCCCGTCGAGGCGGACGGCGCGCTGGGCATCGTGGACGGCATGTCGGCGCCCGGCCGCCGGGTCGCGGTCCGCGCCGAGACGGACGTCCTGGTGATCGTGTCCAACTGCCCGCAGATGAACAACCCGTGCAACGACTTCAACCCGACCCCGCTGCGGATGATCGTCGTGGACCCACACAGCCCGTCCGGCGCCGCCGACCCCGCGAGTGCCGACGACGCGAACACCGACGACGCGAGCCCGCGGTCCGCGCGGGACACGAGCACACCGGAGGCCGCCGCGTGACCCGCCCCGTCACCGTTCTGGTCGCCAACCGCGGTGAGATAGCCCGCCGTGTCCTGCGCACGGCCAACCGGATGGGCCTGGCCACCGTCGCCGTCTTCTCCGACGCCGACCGGGCCGCCCCGCACGTCCGCGAGGCCGACCACGCGGTCCGTCTCGGTCCGCCGCCCGCCCGCGACTCGTATCTGCGCGGCGACGCGATCATCGAGGCCGCGCTCGGCCATGGCGCCGGGATCATCCACCCCGGCTACGGATTCCTCTCCGAGAACGCCGCCTTCGCCCGCGCCGTCGAGGAGGCCGGCCTGAGTTTCGCGGGCCCGACCGCCGACCAGATCACCGCCTTCGGCGAGAAACACACCGCGCGCGCCCTGGCCAAGGCGGCCGGCGTGCCGCTGCTGGCCGGGACGGAACTTCTCGCGAGCGCCGAGGAGGCCGTCACCGCGGCCGAGTCGATCGGGCTGCCCGTCATGGTCAAGGCCACCGGCGGTGGCGGCGGCATCGGCATGCAGGCCTGCGCCACCGCCGACGAGGTGCGCGCGGCCTTCGCCCGCGTGGCCGCGCTCGCCGAGGCCAACTTCGGATCGGCCGGAGTGTTCCTGGAGCGCCTGGTGCGCCCGGCCCGCCACGTCGAGGTGCAGGTCTTCGGCGACGGCGCCGGCCGCATCGCCGTCATCGGCGACCGCGACTGCTCGCTTCAGCGCCGCAACCAGAAGGTGATCGAGGAGGCCCCGGCCCCGGCCCTGCCCGACCACGTCCGAGCACTGCTGCACGACTCGTCACGCCGGCTCCTCGCGTCGATCGGCTACCGCGGCGCGGGGACCGTGGAGTTCGTCTACGACCCGACGCACGAGGAGGCCGCCTTCCTGGAGGTCAACACCCGGCTCCAGGTGGAGCACCCGGTGACCGAGGAGGCGTACGGCGTCGACCTCGTCGAGCTCATGCTCGCGCTGGCCCGCGACGGCCGGGTCGACGACGCGGTGTTCGAGCGGGAGTGGACGCCCACCGGGCATGCCGTTCAGGCCCGCGTCTACGCCGAGGACCCCGGCAAGGACTCCCTGCCCTCCTCGGGCCTGGTGACCCGGGCGCTCCTCCCCGGTCGGGGCACCGGCGAGATGCCCGGTGTCCGGGTCGACGGTTTCGTCGAGACGGGCCTGGAGATCTCGCCGTACTACGACCCCATGCTCGCCAAGGTGATCGCGCACGGCGCCACCCGCGACGCCGCGTTCGACGTGCTCGGCGAGGCCCTGGGGGCGAGCCGCGTCGACGGCGTCGTCACCAACCTGGGCCTGCTGCGCTCGCTGACCGTGCGGCGCGAGGTGCGCGAGGCCGTGCACAGCACCAGCACCCTCGCCACCACCGCCGACCCCGAGCCGCGCGTCGACGTCCTGGTGCCCGGGCCGATGACCACCGTCCAGGACCTGCCCGGCCGACTCGGCTACTGGCACGTGGGCGTGCCGCCGAGCGGCCCCTTCGACCCCGTCTCCTTCGCCGAGGCCAACCTGGCCGTCGGCAACCCGGCAGCGGCCCCCGCCCTCGAAGTCACCGCGGGCGGACTGACCCTGCGCTTCTCCGCCGCCACCGAGGTCGCCGTCACCGGTGCCCCCGTCCCGCTCATGGTGGACGGCATCGCGGCGGCCCTGTGGGAGCCCGTGCCGGTCCCGGCCGGCGCCACCCTGGTCCTCGGCACCGCACCGGGACCCGGCCTGCGCAGCTATCTGGCCGTCCGGGGCGGCATCGACGTACCCGAATACCTGGGCAGCGCCTCGACGTTCACCCTCGGTGGCTTCGGCGGGCACGGCGGCCGGGCGCTGCTCGCCGGAGACGTGCTGCGGCCCGCGGCCTCCAGCGCCTCCACCGGCGGCCCGACCCCGCCCGAGCGCCGTCCCGCGATCATCTCGTCCTGGCAGATCGGTGTCACCGAAGGGCCGCACGCGGCACCGGAGTTCTTCACCCGCGAGGACATCGACACCCTCTACGCCACCGACTACAAGGTGCACCACAACTCGGCCCGCACCGGCATCCGCCTGATCGGACCCAAACCACGGTGGGCCCGACAGGACGGCGGCGAGGCCGGACTGCACCCGTCCAACATCCACGACACGCCGTACGCGGTGGGCGCTCTGGACTTCACCGGCGACACGCCGATCATCCTGGGCCCCGACGGGCCGTCCCTCGGCGGGTTCGTGTGCCCCGCGGTGGTCGCCAGCGGCGAACTCTGGAAGCTCGGCCAGCTCCGCCCCGGCGACACCGTCCGGTTCGTGCCGGTGAGAGAGGCCGAGGCGGCCGCCCTCGACGCCCGCCGCGCCTCGCCCGCGCTGATCAGCACCGGCGGAGACGGCGACGACGGCATACTGGGCCGCCTGGAAGCCACCGGCACCCGCCCCGGCGTCACCTACCGCCGCGACGGCGACGACAACGTCCTCGTCGAGTACGGCCCCATGGCGCTCGACCTCGGCCTGCGGATGCGCGTGCACGCCCTCCAGGAGACCCTCGCCGCACACGCACCCGACGGCATCGTCGACGTCACCCCGGGCATCCGCTCCCTCCAGATCCACACGGACGCCCGCCGGCTGAAGGCCCGTGACGTCACCGCCCTGCTGCGCGAACTGGAGGAAGAGGTCCCGCCCACCAGCGAGCTGGTGGTCCCCTCCCGCACGGTCCGGCTCCCGCTCAGCTGGGACGACCCGGCCACCCGCCTCGCCATCGAGCGGTACATGGCCGGCGTGCGCGACGACGCCCCCTGGTGCCCGTGGAACATCGAGTTCATCCGCCGCGTCAACGGCCTGGAGACCGCCGACGACGTCTACCGCACGGTCTTCGACGCCTCCTATCTGGTGCTCGGCCTCGGCGACGTCTATCTCGGCGCCCCCGTGGCCACCCCGCTCGACCCACGGCACCGCCTCGTTACCACCAAGTACAACCCCGCCCGCACCTGGACCGCCGAGAACTCCGTCGGCATCGGCGGTGCCTACCTGTGCATCTACGGCATGGAAGGCCCCGGCGGCTACCAGTTCGTCGGCCGCACCGTGCAGATCTGGAACCGGTTCCGCAGGGGCGGCCTGTTCCAGGACTCCCCGTGGGCCCTGCGCTTCTTCGACCGCATCGAGTGGTACCCGGTCACCGCGGAGGAACTCCTCGAACTGCGCGCCGAGACCGACGCCGGCCGCGGCCGCTTCGACATGGAGGAGGGCACCTTCTCGATCGCCGAGTACAACGCCTTCCTGGCCGCCGACGCCGACTCGATCACCGCCTTCCGGCAGCGGCAGAGCGCCGCGTTCGAGGCCGAGAAGGAACGCTGGCGGGCAGCGGGCGAGTTCGACCGCAACGACGATCCCGAACCCTCGCCCGCCGATGCCGTCGCCGTCCCGGACGGCGCGGTCCCGGTCACCGCGCCGTTCACCGCCACCGTCTGGCAGACCATCGCGCGGCCGGGCACCACCGTCGCCGAGGGCGACCCGATCCTCTCGCTGGAGGCGATGAAGATGGAGTCCACAGTGAGTGCCCCCACCACCGGCACCCTCCTGGAGATCTACGTCAAGCCCGGTGAACAGGTCGCCCCCGGCCAGGTCCTCGCGGCGGTGCGGGCATGAGCGCCATGACACCGGCCGACCGCGTCGAGGCCGCCTACGACCGCATCGGGTCCGCCGGCCGGCCCGAGATCTGGATCCACCTCAGGCCCCGCCACGAGGTGCTCGCCGAGGCTGCCCGGATCGATCCGGAGCTGCCGCTGGCCGGCCTGGTCGCAGCCGTCAAGGACAACATCGACGTGGCCGGCCTGCCCACGACCGCCGGCGCGCCGTCCTACTCCTACCTACCGGAGGCCGACGCGCCCGCTGTTGCACGGCTGCGCGCGGCCGGCGCCGTGGTGCTCGGCAAGACCAACCTGGACCAGTTCGCCACCGGCCTGGTCGGCACCCGCAGCCCCTACGGCGCCGTACGCAACTCCTGGGACCCGGCCCGCATTTCCGGCGGGTCGTCCGCCGGCTCCGCCGTCGCGGTCGCACTGGGCATCGCCGACATCGCCCTCGGCACCGACACGGCCGGCTCCGGGCGGGTGCCCGCCGCCCTCAACGGCATCGTCGGGGTCAAGCCCACCAAGGGCCTGGTGCCCGTGACCGGCGTGGTCCCCGCCTGCTACACCCTCGACTGCGTCACCGTCTTCGCCCGCGACCTGCGGCTCGCCCGCACAGCCGCGGAGATCGTCGAGGGCCCCGACCGGGCCGACCCGCTCTCCCGCACCGGCACCCAGCTTCCGCCGCCGGCCGCGCGCCCCAGGGTCGCCGTACCGAACGAAGCGAACCTGGAAGGCATGGCCGACGGCTGGCGGGAGGCCTTCGACGCCGCGGCCGCCCGCCTGGCGGGCACCGGAGCGGAGATCGTCGAGGCCGATGTCACCCCGCTGCTGGAGGCCGCCCAACTGCTGTACGGCGGCGCGTTCGTGGCCGAACGGTACGCCGCCGTGGGCGGGCACATCGAGAAGCACCACGACCTGATCGGCACGGACCTCGACCCCACCGTCGCGGCCATCGTGCTGGCCGGCCGGGAGAAGACCGCCGCCGACTGGGCCGCCGACACCGCCCGGCTCGCCGCGCTCGGCGCCGCCGCACGTGCGGCTCTCGACGGCTGCGCGGCGCTGCTCACCCCGACCACCACCTGGCACCCCACCCTCGACGAGGTGGCGGCCGACCCGGTCGGCGCCAACGCCCGGATGGGGCGCTTCACCAACTTCGCCAACCTCCTGGACTACGCCTCGCTCGCCGTCCCCGCCGGGTTCGTGGACGGCCTGCCGTTCGGCGTGATGCTCACCGGCCCGGCCTTCTCCGACCGCGCCCTGGCCGCCTTGGCCGAACGGTTCGCCAATCCGGGGCTCGACCTGTTCGTGGTCGGCGCCCACCTCACCGGACAGCCGCTCAACGCCCAGCTGGTCCAGGCGGGCGGCACGCTCGTCGGCCCGGCCCGCACCGCGGGCAACTACCGGCTGCACGCCCTGGCCACCGAGCCGCCGAAGCCGGGCCTGGTCAGGGTCGCCGAGAACGGGCCGGGCGCCGGAACCGGCACGCACGGTGACACGGGAGCGGATGGAGGCGGGGGAAGGGGCATCGAGGGCGAGGTCTGGCGGCTGCCGGCCGCGGGGTTCGGTGCGCTGACCGCAGCCGTTCCCGCGCCGATGGCCATCGGCACCGTGGAGCTGGCCGACGGCCGGCAGACCAGTGGGTTCCTGGTCGAGCCGTACGCCGTCGAGGACGCGCCCGACATCACCCGCTTCGGCGGCTGGCGGGCCTATCTGACGTCGCTCTGAGCGGAGTCGGCACCAGCGGGCACCCGGCACCGGTCCGGGGGCGCCCGCCACCGAGGTGGCAGGATGGGATCATGATGACGACGCGGCCCCGCCAAGGCAGACCCCGGCACACGCCGCCGTCCGATCCCCACACCTCTGCTCGGGAACAGATCCTCGACGCCGCCGGTGCGCTCTTCGTCGAACACGGGATCGCCGCCACCAGCACCCGCATGATCGCCGAGCGGGTGGGCGTCAGGCAGGCCTCGCTCTACTACCACTTCACCACCAAGGACGAGATCCTCGCCGAACTGCTGGCCACCTCGGTCCGGCCGAGTCTGGAGATGGTGGAGCGGATCCAGGCGTGGGTGCCGGAGCGGGCGAGCGCGGCCGCGGCGCTCTACGCGGTGGCCGCGACGGACGTACGCACCCTGTCCCGCACGCCGTACAACATCGGCACGCTCTACCTCCTGCCGGAGGTGCTGGCCGAGCGCTTCGACGCCTTCCGTGCCGACCGGGGCCGGCTACAGGAGAGCTACGGGGCGCTCGGCGCTCTTGCGGCAGCCGAGGGCGTCGCCCGCAGCCTGCCGCCCGAGCGGATCGGGGAGCTGCTGATCCAGCTGGTGGAGGTCGTCATTCAGATTCGGCGTTCCCGTGAGCCGGAAGCGGCCGACAGGGACGCCATCGCGTCGTCATGTCTGCGGCTGTGCGGACTCGGCGAGCCGGCGGTCGCCGCCGCCAGGGACGAGGCACACGTCCTGCTGAACCGCCTGACATGACGGGCGGCCCGCCCGCGAACGCCCGGCCCTGCGCCGGCACGGCCGGGCCGCACCCGGGAGGTTCGCTGTGCTGCGCCTTGGCGAGACCTGTGGATCCGTACGCGGGACCGTCCACGCGGCCTAACGCGCCACGCGGTAGCGGAGGTAGACGACTCGTGAGCTGAAGGTGCGGGTCTCGACGAGTTCGAGATCCACCCGGCGCTCGTGTCGGGGAAAGAACGGAGTGCCACCGCCGACCAGCACCGGGTAGACCACGGCCCGGTACTCGTCGATCAGGCCCGACGCGGCCGCCTCGGCGGCGAGCGTCGCGCCGCCGATCGCGATCTCGCCCTCACCCGGCTCGGCTCGCAACCGCTCGATCTCCTCCGCCACGCCGCCGGAGGCCAGACGGGCACTACCGCGCACCGCGGACAGCGTGGTGGAGAACACCACTTTCGGGAGCGGATTCCAGAGCGCGGCCCACTCGAGCCCCGAGTCGTCGAGCGATGGATCCTGGTCGGCGGTCTCCCAGTACAGCATCGTCTCGTACAGCCGTCGTCCCAGGAGGTGGACGTCGACGCCGCGGATCTCTTCGATCCAGAAGCGGAAGACCTCCTCGTCGGGCCCCGTCCAGTCGAAGCCGCCGTCCGGCCCGACGATGTAGCCGTCCAGTGAGACGTTCATCGAATAGGTCACGCTGCGCATCAGACGTCCTCCTCGGTGACGGGTTCGACAGTACGACTGCCGGACGCCGCAGGACTCGTCGCGGCGCGCGGGATCCCCTGCGCCAAGGCGGTAGTCGTGCGTCAGGGAGCGGCGTCGAGATCCACCTCAAGGTCCTCGGTCTCGGTCCAGAACCGGTCGTCCGCGTCCCGGAGCCGGGCGGCGGCGTGCTTCATGTGGCGGCGAGCGGCGGTGCGTGCCGCTCTGGCGTCTCCTGCTTCGATGGCGGTGAGGATGGCGTGGTGCTCCTCCCGGACCGCCTGGATGAAGTCGTCCCTGCGTGCCTCGTTCGCGCGCGTGACGCGGATACCGCCGCGCAGCACGTCGCCCAGGTACCGCAGCGTCGAGACCATCACCGTGTTTCCGGTGGACTCGGCGATGGACCGGTGGAAGGCGAGGTCCTCGTCCACGCCGTCGCCGCCGGCCGCGACCGCCGAGTCGATCGCGTCCAGGGCCTGACGCATCCGCGCGAGGTCGAGGGGGGTGGCCCGGGTGGCCGCGAGATGGGCTGCCTCGCCCTCCATGGCGCGGCGTACCTCCACGATCTGCAACACCTTTGCTTCGGTGTCGGAAGCCTCCGCTTCGAGGTCGAGCGGGCGGATGCGCCGGGGCAGGACGAACACACCGATACCTTGGCGCGGTTCGACCAGGCCGGCGTTGCGCAGCCTGGAGAGGGCCTCGCGCACCACCGTGCGACTGACGCCCAGTTGCTTGACCAGCTCCACCTCGGTCGGCAGCCGGTCGCCCTCGGCCAGCCGCCCCGACTCGATCTCCGCGGAGAGCGTCGCGGCGACCTGGTCCGCGAGCCGGATGGGACCGGGCACCTTGGAAAACATGGTTTTCAGTCTATAGACCCGGGTCCGGTTTTCCCGCCGCGAGCGGCGGCCGGGTCAGGACCGCGTAGGGGTGGTCGGCGAGGTAGTCCCGTACCACCGACTCGAAGCTCGGGTCGGGCTCCAGCCCGAGCGCGGCGGCGCGCGTGTTGTCGAAGACGGAGGGCCACGAGCCCACGATGGCCTCCACGTCGCGATCGGGGGTGATCGTCACCAGTTCGGTCACGGCGTCGCCGGCCACCCGCCGCAGCGTGGCGAGCATCTCGGCGACCGAGACCGTGAGCGCGGGAAGGTTGACCGGCAGCGCGCCGTCGAGCAGGCCCCGCCCGGTGCCGCGCTCTACTTCCGCGATGCGCAGGATCGCCTCGGCCGTGCGCCGTGGCGAGGCCAGGGCCACCCTCAGGTCGGGACGCACCGGGCAGACCGCCGGGAGGCCCGCGAGCGGCTCGCGGATGATGCCGGACAGGAAGCCGGAGGCGGCCGCGTTCGGCTTGCCCGGCCGCACCGACACGGTCATCAGACGGGCGACGCGTCCGTCGACGAATCCGCGGCGGGTGTAGTCCGCGACCAGCTGCTCGCAGACGAGTTTCTGGATCCCGTAGCTCGATCGAGGCGTGGGCAGGGTCGCCTCGCTGACGACCGCCGGGAGGGGCAACGCCGGGTCGGAACCGTAGACCGCCACGCTGCTGGAGAACACCACGCGCGGCGTCGGCCCACCGGCGGCCGACTGCGCCCGGGTGGCTTCGAGGACGGCGCGCGTGGTGTCCAGGTTGGCGCTCATGCCGAGGTCGAAGTCGGCCTCGCACTCGGCCGAGACGGCGGCGGCGAGGTGGATCAGCACGTCCACCGGCTCCGCGAACACCTCGTCGAGGCGGTCGATCAGGTCGCCCTGCACGATCTCCACGAGCGGGTCGGACGCCGTCTGCGAGCCGGCCGGGACGATCCGGTCGGCGAGCACCAGGCGATCGATCGGCGCACCACGGAACGTCCGTGTCGCGAGCAGTACGCCGGTGAGCTGTCGTCCCAGGAAGCCGAAGCCACCCGTGATGACGATCCTCATACGTTGTCTCCTCGGTAGTCGTCCAGCCAGCCGAGACCCTCGCTCGTGCCGGCGCGGGGGATGTACTCGCAGCCGATCCACCCGTCGAAGCCCAGGTCGTCGACGACGCCGAACAGGTGGGCCACGTTGAGTTCACCCCGGTCGGGCTCGTGGCGGTCGGGCACGCCGGCGATCTGCAGATGACCGACCCGGCCGGTCGGCAGGTCGCGGCGCAGGGTCGTGGTGAGGTCGCCCTCGACGATCTGGCAGTGGTAGAGGTCCAGCTGCACCTTGAGATTCGGGGCGCCCACGTCCCGCACCACGGCGTGAGCCTCCGCCTGCCCGGACAGGAAGTAGCCCGGCATGTCGCGGCCGTTGATCGGCTCGACCAGGATGTCGACACCCACCGCGGCCGCTCGCTCGGCCGCCCAGCCGAGGTTGGCCAGATAGGTATCGCGGTGCTCGGCCAGTTCCTTGGGCGTCGCGTCCGGCGGCACGAGCCCGGCCATCACATGCAACCGCGGGCAGTCCAGCGCGGCGGCGTACTCCAGAGCCCGGGCGATGCCGGAGCGAAGCTCCGCCTCCCGGCCGGGCAGCGCCGCCGTCCCGCGTTCTCCGGACTCCCACGCCCCGGGAGGTGCGTTGAAGAGGACCTGCCTGAGGCCGTGGTCGTCGAGCCGGTGGCGTAGCTCCGTGGCGTCGTAGGCGTAGGGGAAGAGGTATTCGACGGCGGTGAAGCCGTCCGCCGAGGCCGCGGCGAAGCGGTCCAGGAAATCGTGCTCCGTGTACATCATGGACAGGTTCGCTGCGAACCTCGGCATGCTGGCTCCTGTGTTCGACTCGGGCCGGGACCATCACCGGTCCCGGTCAGCGGTTGACGACCTGCTTGTCGGTGGTGAGTACCGCGGCGGCGCCGACGACGAGGCTGAGCGCCAGGACGTACATGGGCAGTGATGTCGACCCGGTGGCGTCCTTCAACGCGCCGATCATGTAGGGACTGACGAAGCCGGCGAGGTTGCCCACCGAGTTGATCGCGGCGAGGCCGACCGCGGCGGCGGTGCCGCCGAGGAACGCGGTGGGCAGCGACCAGAACAGCGGCGCGCAGGTCAGCACTCCGGCCGCGGCGAAGGACAGCGCGGCCAGGGACAGCGCGGTGGACCCGGCCCAGCCGGCCGCCAGGGAGAAGCCGACGGCGCCCATGAGACTCGGGACGACCAGGTGCCAGCGGCGTTCACGGCGCTGGTCCGCCGAACGCCCGAACAGGTTCATCGTGACGAGCGCGGCCAGGAACGGCACGGCGCTGAGCACGCCGATGGCGAGGTTGCCCTCGATGCCGGTGGACTCGATGAACGTGGGCATCCAGAACGTCAGGGCGTACTGGCCCATCACGAAGCAGAAGTAGATGAGGCACATCAGCCACACCTTGGGCTCACGGAAGGCGTCCCAGACCCGGCCGTGCACGGTCTGGTGCGCGGCGTCCTCGGCGATCGCCCGTTCGACCACGGCCTTCTCCTCGTCGGTGAGCCACTTCGCGGCGCGCACACTGTTGTCCAGGTAGAACAGGGTGGCCACCCCGATGAGGACGGCGGGTATCGCCTCCAGGAGGAACATCCACTGCCAGCCCTGCCAGCCGCTCACGCCCTGGAACCGGTCCATGATCCAGCCGGAGAGCGGGTTGCCGAAGATACCGGCCACCGGGATCGCCGACATGAACAGCGCGATCACCCGGGCACGACGGTGGGACGGGAACCAGTAGGTGCAGTAAAGGATCACCCCCGGGTAGAACCCCGCCTCCGCGGCACCGAGAAGGAACCGCAGGACGTAGAACGTCGCCTCGTTGCTGACGAACACGAACGACGCCGAGACCAGGCCCCAGCTGATCATGATCCGGGCGATCCAGGTGCGGGCGCCGACGCGCTGCAGCATCAGGTTCGAGGGGACCTCGAAGAGGAAGTAGCCGATGAAGAACAGACCGGCGCCGAGGCCGTACGCCGCCTCGCTGAACCCGAGGTCGTCGGACATCTGGAGCTTCGCGAAGCCGACGTTGACGCGGTCCAGGTAGGAGACGACGTAGCAGAGCACGAGGAAGGGGACGATACGCCTGACGACCTTGCGGAAGACGGCGTTCTCACGGGCGATGTCGGGGACTTCGGACGCCGCCGTTTTGGGCAGGGACATGGCGATCCTTTGTGCGGCTCAGGGGAATTCTCTGACAGGCGAGGAGCGGGTCACCACGCGGCGTCGAACGTGGACCTCAGTTCGTCGAGCGCGTGGTGGGGGAGCGGCTCGGGGCGACGGTCGGTCAGGAGCCAGAGGCGTGCCGTCTCCTCGAGTTCTTCGAGTACGGCGAGGGCGGTGGCCGCGTCGGGGCCCCAGACGACGGGGCCCAGCCGGTCGAGCAGCACGGCCCTGATCGGCGTACGGCTCGCGGCCTGGTCGGCGATCTCGGCGGTCACCAGGTCGGCCACGCGCGGATCGCCGGGCCGGTGGTAGGGGATGAGCGGGACGTGCCCGACCTTCATCACGTAGTACGGCGTGATGGGCGGCAGCACGTCGTCGGCGCTCCACACGCCGGCCAGGGTGAGCGCGACCAGGTGCGTGGAGTGGGTGTGGACGACGAACCGGGCGGCGGGGTCGGCGGCGCAGATACGTCGATGGAGCGTCAGGGTCTTGCTGGCGCGGTCACCCGCGATCTGCTCACCACGGGCGTCGACCAGCGCGAGGCGGCCGGGTTCGAGGAACCCCAGGGCGGCGTCGGTGGGCGTGATCAGATGGCTGTCGCCGACCTTGGCGCTGATGTTGCCGGCGCTGGCATGGACGTAGCCCCGGGCGAACAGGCTCGTGCCCACGCGGACGATCTCGTCGCGCGCCTCGGCGACGGCCTTGTCGTGTGCCGCCTCGGCAGTGGTGCCTCGGTGCCGGGTCATCCGGCCTCCTCGTCCAGGAGGGCGAACGAGGTGGTGAAGAAGTCGGGGCCGCCGAAGTTTCCGGACTTGAGCGTGATGTGGAGGGTGTCTCCGCCGGGAAGGGCGGCCGCGCACCACGGCACACCGGGATCGATCTGCGGCCCGATCCGGAGCCCGGTGATACCGAGCACCCGGACGACCGCTCCCGAGGTCTCACCGCCCGCGACGACGAGCCGGCGCACGCCACGTTCCACCAGCCCCTGTGCGACGCGGGCCAGCGTCCGCTCCACGAGCTCACCGGCCTCAGCGGCACCGAGCCGGCCCTGGACGGTGCGCACCGTGTCGGCCGACTCGGTGGAGTAGACGAGGACCGGCCCGTCGTCCAGGTGCGACTCGGCGAAGGCCAGGGCCTGTTCGACCACGTCCTCACCGGCCGCCACGCGCAACGGATCCACGCTGAAGGCGGGTCGGCCACTGCGCAGGTACTGAAGGACCTGACGGTTGGTGGCCTCGGAGACCGATCCCGAGACGATGGCCCGGTGGCCGCCGGACGGCGGCAGCTGCGCGGCGGCGGGGGAGGGCGTGAACCCCCAGTTCGCGGGCAGACCGATGGCCAGCCCCGAGCCGGCGGTCACCAGGGGCAGCCCCTTGACCGCCGTGCCCAGGCGCATGAGGTCGTCGTTGGAGACGGCGTCGACGACGGCGATCCCGCGGCCGTCTTCGCGCAGGGCGTTGATACGGCCCCTGATCGCCTCCGGCCCGTCGGCGACGACCGTGTGATCGACGAGGCCGACTGCTCGCGTGGTCTGCGCGCCGAGGACGGAGACCAGGTTGGAGTCGGTCATCGGGGTGAGCGGGTGGTGGCGCATCCCGCTGTCGCTGAGCAGCACGTCACCGACGAACAGATGGCCCTTGAAGACGGTGCGCCCGTTGTCGGGGAACGCGGGCGTCGCGACCGTGAAGTCGGTGCCGAGAGCGTCCATCAGTGCCTCGGTCACCGGCCCGATGTTGCCGGCCGGTGTCGAGTCGAAGGTGGAGCAGTACTTGAAGTAGACCTGCTCGGCGCCGTGGGACCGCAACCAGGCGAGGGCTCGAAGGGACGCCTCGACGGCGTCGGCGGCCGGGGCGGTCCGCGACTTGAGGGCGATGACCACCGCGTCCGCGTCCATCTCCTGCTCGGACTCGGACGGTGGCACGTCGATCAGCTGGACCACACGCATGCCCGCGCGCACCAGATTGTTGGCCAGGTCGGTGGCGCCGGTGAAGTCGTCGGCGATGCACCCGAGGCGGATTCCCATGTCAGCCCTCCACCGGCTCGGGCAGGTCGACGCCGGGGAAGATCTTGATGACCGCGCTGTCGTCCTCGGCCCCCAGCCCGGACGCCGATGCCTGGAGGAACATCTGGTGGGCGGTTGCGGCGAGGGGGAGTGGGAACCGTTCCGGCCTGGCTGAGTCCAGCACGAGCCCCAGGTCCTTGACGAAGATGTCGACGGCGGAAAGGGGCGTGTAGTCACCGGCGAGCACGTGTGCCATGCGGTTCTCGAACATCCATGAGTTGCCGGCGCTGTGCGTGATGACCTCGTAGAGCGCCTCGGCGGGAACCCCCGCCTTGATGCCGAGGGCCATCGCCTCGGCGGCCGCGGCGATGTGCACGCCCGCGAGCAGCTGGTTCACGATCTTGACCTTCGAGCCGAGTCCGGCGCGGTCTCCCAGGCGGTAGACGGTGCTGCTCATGGAGTCGAGCACCGGATCCGCGACGGAGTACGCCGCGGCGGAGCCCGACGTCATCATGGTGAGCTCGCCGGCCGCCGCACGAACGGCGCCACCGGAGATGGGGGCGTCGAGGTAGAGCACACCCTGCTCGGCCAGGCGTCCCTCAAGCTCGGCGGACCAGGCGGGGTCGACCGTGGAGCACATCACGAAGACGGCGCCCGGGCGGAGCCGGTCGGCCGCCCCGTCGGCGCCGAACAGCACGGACTCGACCTGCGCCGCGTTGACCACCACGCTGACCAGGACGTCCACCGCGGCTGCCAGCTCCCCGCAGGAGCCGAACGCCGTCCCGCCGTCGCGGGTGAAGGCCGCGGCCGTGTCCGGTCGCAGGTCGTGAACCCCGAGGTCGTAACCCGCGGCCCGCAGGCTCTGGGCCATCCCCAGGCCCATGGCTCCCAGCCCCACCACGCCCACGCGCGGCCGTGCGGCCCTGTTCTGGTCGTCCATTGCCCATCCTCGTCCGTGTCGTCCAGAGAGCGTCGGCTCAACTTCTCTGGGGAGATCAGGTCATATGATGACCTGAGGATGGCGATCGGTGTGCTGTGATGTCCATCACAGGCAGAGGGGGTCAATGGATTGGGCGGGCGCCGCCAAAGCTCGATGGCGGCGGCATCAGGAGTTCGCCGCGACCGTCGCATATCGCGGTGTCGGGAGCGAGCATGCCGTCCATGACGGGTCCGCTTTCCAGCAGCACGGGGGCAGCGGTCGGCAGTGGCATCGGCTGGCCGGAGAGGTTGACACGGCATTCGAGCCCTCCCTTGCGGAAGGCGAGTTCGCCCTTGCGGAAATGCAGCCAGGCGAAGGTCTCGTCCCCGCGGAAGCGGCCGCGCAGGGACAGGGCCGCGCGGTACAGCTCCAGGAAGGAACCGGGCCGCGTTTGCTGCACCTCAACCGAGTGGTCGCCCCAGTTGTCCGGCTGTGGCAGCCAGCTGCCGGCCGGGCCGAATCCGTAGGAGGTCCCGGAACGCGTCCACGGCAGGGGGACCCTGCAGCCGTGCCGAGCCGAAGAGGGCCTTCGTCCCGACTCACCGATCCGCTCCTGGACCGAGTACCCGGCCAGAACTGCCGGAGTGTCCCTGCTGCTGTCGCCGCGCCGCAGGCACCTCGTGGGGGCCACCGGGAGAGACCCGACGTGGCGCGATGACGGCGATAGCGCCGAGCGTCACGGCCAGCGGGATCTCCGCGATGACCGCAAAGGCCATTGCGGTGTACCAGTCACTGCCGGCAAGGGCGGTCATCACGTCGAACCAGGCATCGACGGCGAACAGCGTGGCAGCTGCGGAAGCGACCGGAGCCAGACAGACCGAACGGGTGCGCAGCAGGACGGCAGTCGCGAGCAGCCCCAGCACTTCCAGCACGTCGAGTCCGATCCAGGAACTGGACCAGTTGCGTACCTCGGCATGACCGCGTGGGGCAGCTCCCATCTCGAAGATCCAGACGACAAGAACCGCGGCGAGTGCCACGAAGGCACGACCCAGCTGACGCGAGGACTGCGCACTGAACATCCGGGGATGGCCCTTCCAACTCGGGGTATTTCGCGCCGAGTCTCCGTCCCGCCGCCCGGGGTTGACCTCATCCCACGAGACGACACCAGACCTGAGGAAGTTCAGGGATGTCATTGCCGGCCGCTCAGGGGTGCGGAGGTCACCACCACGACCGTGCGGTGCAGTTTGATGCGAGACCGCGTCCAACATCCCGAACATGGCACACAGTGCACGCGGCCTGAACACGAACGAGAACCGCGCCCGCACCGAGTCCATCACCGGAGCGGGCGCGCCGCACTCGGGCCCCGGGGATCAGCCATGGCATCAGCCGCGGCGTCTCCCGGGGCCCGGTGTACGGAGTGGCGCTGTTCGACGACGTCGTGACATCGACCTCACGTGGTGGCCGACCGGGGCCGCCGGCCCTGTCGCTGGCGTAGTACCGGGACGACGAAGCCTCCGGCCCGACGGGTTTCCACGAGGTCAGAGCATGAGCAGGAGCCGCGTGTTCGGTACGAGCTTTCGGTTCACGCTGGTGCTCTGCACGAAGATCGTGAAGTCGTCGTTGTGGTCCGGCTTGACGCGGATCTCCACGTCCGGCAAGCCGAGCAGGGCCCGGGCCTCGGGGCCGGTGTACACCCGGTCCGTCTTCTTCTCCAGCACCGCGATCTGCTTTCGCGCCTGGATCTTCTCCGACTTGCTCAGCTGGTAGAACGCACCACCGGTACGGTAGGTGTGCCCGCATTCGATGACCCAGTCGCGAATCGCCGCGTCACGAGCCACTGGGATCAGCTGGTACCCCGACGGATCCACCGGGGTGAGACCCGCGGCCTTGATGGTGTCCTTGTTGACCACCTCGGCACCTGTAGAGAACACCGCGCGTGATCCACGGATGCCCTGGGCGCGGCCCACCATGAACTTCTCGGTGGCCTGCTGGATGACCTGCCCGGCCTCTTCCAGGCCCTGGGTACTCGTGGCGTCCCAGATGGCGATGTTGTCCTTCGGGAACCCGCCCTGCATCGCCTCGCGCTTGCCCATCTGGTCCGGCACGAGGACGGCGAGCGTCCAGTTGTCCTTCTGTGTCCTGATCATCTCGGCCACGGCTGCAACCAGTTCACGCGGATTGCTGGCAGGGGCACCCGGGCAGCGGTGACTTGCGTTCTCCTGACCGTCGGTGAGTACGAACGTCAGGAAGCTGTGGTCTCCGTACAGTTGGGCTGTCTGCGCCAGCTCCCGCTGCGATGTGAGCGTGGCCGCCAGGAGGGCCGTCATTCCACCGACCCGGTAAAGCTCCTTCAGGGACGGCATCCGCAGCACGTCCTTGTCGTAGATGACGCACTCCACCTTGTCCGCGAAGACGTACACCGTGACACGGGTTTCCTGGTCAAGTTCCTGCGATCGGCGGGCCAGATAGGCAATCTGCTGGTCGGCGACCTCCACGACCTTGCGGCTCAAGTGCGACATGGACGAACTGGCATCCAGCACAAGAGCAACGTGATTGATGTAGTTCTGGCTTCCCGACATGACATCTCCCCCTCTTGCCGAATCGATGCTCCTATCGTCTCACCCACCACTGACAATCGATCTTGGTCCGGAGTGAACGCAGAGCTCAGCCGACCAGAGGCACAGCCGCCGCCCGGCAGCAGCATGCCGGCCCACCGGCGGAGCCGACCTGTCTCGGCGTGAGGGCGGCTGCGGCAGTCGGCGACACTCGATTCGTGCTGCGGAGAGCGCGCGGTTGACCATGCGATCAAAGGCTGCGGATGCGCACGGGCGTGCTCTCTGGTCTCCTGGGTTACGTACCTCTCGCAGGCCGGCACAGGCACTACGGCGGTGCCGGGCTCCGGATGGCTGGGAGGCCAGGGCGCCCTGCGCCGAGCGCGATCCCCTCGGCGGTCATGAATGCCTCCTTCGGAAATGCGGCGGCGTCCGGCACGCGACCTGCTGATCGTCCGGAGAGCATTAATCGCAGATTGCATGAATCACAGGGGAGCCCTCATGTTGCGATCGCGCTCTCGCTTGGCCACTCTGCTAACGCCCGCGATCGCCATGCTCGTTCTCGTGGTCGGAGCAAGTGGTTCCAGCGCCGCCTCGGCCCCACGTTCCGAAACCAGTTATCCAGCGTCTTCCGACGGTGATGGGCCGCGGCTGTGTTCACTTTCGGATACCAGTGACGGGACCTGTAGCGGACCACAAAGAATCGGTGTCGGCGCTATTGGTCCGGTAGCCGCCCAGGCCAACATACCGACCTTCACCGGACAGCCAGGCACCGCCACCATGCGGGGCTACCTGACGACAGTTCTCGATAACGTGGCGACCTTTTGGAGCCGAGCCTACAGTTCGTCCGGCATTCACGACGACGCCGGTGCCGTGGCCACTTCGACAGTGAGCTCCGTGCTCATGGAGCCCGGCGAGACGGCGCCCGACTGCGGCGGTGGCACAACGAATCCGTCAACGTTGGCCTATTGTCCGGGCGACGACACGATTCGCCTCTCGATTCAGGCCATTCTGGCCGACTGGCTGGGGCAGCAGCTACCCGGCGAGGAAACACCTCATCCTGCGACCGGCGAGTGGAGTGCTATCTACACGGTGGCGCACGAGTACGCTCACAATGTCCAAGAGGAGCTGGGCGTATGGTCCGACATGACGGTCAGGCAGGTGGAGCTTGAGGCGGACTGCCTGGCCGGCGTGTATATGAGGGGCTCCCTCGATCTCACCGCTGACATCAAGCGGCAGGAATTCCAGGAGGTGGTTGAGAACGCCGGCCTTTCCGGCGACTTCGAGTTCCGCGATCCTCAACATCACGGTACCCCGCAGGAGCGGGTCGACGCCGTTGTACTGGGCCTGGTGGCAGCCAATCCGGCTCAGTGCCAGCTGCAGTATGAGCCGTCCCACTGAGTATTTTCATGTGGTGCGGAAGACCGGGTGAGCGATGGTGCTGGACAATGTGAGCACCCTGCCACAACCCACACTGGACGAAGATCCGTTTTCCTCTGGGCCGGACTCAGCCGCACAAACAGGCCCGGCGCAGCGCCTCCAGAGCCGACCACCCGGACCCGTCGTCCTCCCCCGGGAACAGCAGCGGCTCGATGGAGCCGTCCTGCGCGAACACCACGTACGACTCCGCGGTGTAGGACAAGTCCCCCCACTCCTGGCGCCGGTGAACCCGCGCCAGGACACGACCACAGGCCACACAGGCGATCCACGGCACCAGCACCTGCTCCGGGTCGGCCCGCTCCCCAAGCACGTCCAGTGGTACCGGCGCCTCCTCGTCCCCATCCTCGAACACCCGCAGTGACACCGGCTGCGCGTCTTCGCCCGGACACGCCACGATCGCCGCCCCGAGCCGGTCCCACTCTCCCCACTGCTCGGCCATCACCGCGATCTCGGTCCGCGCCGACTCCCCGACGGGCAAGCCGAGTTCGACCAGTCGCCCCACCAGCAGATCGAGGCCGGCCTCCTGCTCCGCGATGTCCCAGCAGCCCTGGACCTCGTCCACGTCTTCGGCAGCCGGCAAGAGCGCGGCGAGCCGGGACCAGACGACACCTTCGGCGGCATACGCCGCCACCCGTCGATCGCTCATCGGAGCGAGCGTAGCGGGGCGCGCTGGGCGGCTCCGGTCACACCCCCCCACCAGCAGCATCAGCTGTCCGCCCGTCCCTCGCGTGCCGGCCGTAACCGGGACCCCGCCGGCCTGCTCCCGGTCCGCCTATTGCCGCGGTCCACCGAGTAACTTCGAGACCATCGAAGCCAGTTCCCGCAGGGTCGATCCGTTGGCAGCTTCCTTGACCACACGGAACTCGAACTCCGTCTTGCCCTCGACCCGCTTGAAGTGGATGTCCACCTTCGTCTGGAGCCACGCCACCGTCGCGGCCCACGACCACGATGCCCGGGACCACCAGGTCGCTGCCGCATGCCGTTGCTCTCGCCGGCCGACCTGCGGCGGATGGGGATTCCCGCGTTCGACGAGATCGCCGCTCGTAGCACCGACAACGGCGACGGGTCGTAGGTGATCGTGAACGTTCGCCGTATGTCGCCGAAGCGGTCGGAGTACGTCACCTTGGACGGGCTGGTGCGCTTGGGCTCGGCGGTCATGTCGTACGTACGAAGGAAGTCCTTGACGTTCGAGTCCTGGCTGTTGCCCACCTCGTACCGGAGCACCGCGGTGCCGTCCTTCTCCACCTTGGCGTACGTCGGTATGTAGTAGCGCCCTGCAGGTTGATGCTGATCGTGGTGCATCCCCGCCTTGCGCTCCACTGCCTCCTCCGGACCATCACCGGCCGGCGTGAGCAGCGCGACGGCCGCCCAGGCGATCGCGCCGAACGCCCACACCGCGCACAAGGCCAGGAACCACACCAGCCACCTGCGCCGACGCGGCCTCGTGAGGCCCGTACGCGTACTCACCCGTTCCATGTGCGTACTTCGCTCTGCCCGCCCATGTCGTACGGCCCGCGCCTCCCCTTGGCCGGCTTTGGGCGAGCGAGCACCGCGGGAGAACTCATGGCGAAGAAGCCCATCTTGTTCTTGATGGCATGGTCCTCCTCGCCGGTGGCCTCGCGAGTGTCGTAATCGCCGGAACCCTTGTCGGGCGCGGACGGCGGGAGCAGCACTCCGCCCGCACCGGAGAAGACGCGGTTCAGACTATGCGATCACTCGTGGCTGGACCGTGGTTGGACCCCAGCCGCCCGGGGGCACGCCGAGCAAAGAGGCCACGTCCTCCTGATTCCTGCTGGTCAGCGGTGCGGGCGTGCCGTCTCGATGCGCCTGCGGCAGCGCTACACAGCCTGCTCTGGCCGCCCGGATCGGCGTGATCCGTCATACGTCGGCATGACGTTCTGTCAGCACAGTGAACGCACAGCCGCTTCTTCATCTCTTGCACGGTGCACACCCCCCAACTGAGGAGGAACGCGCCGTGCGTTCACACCGCCGTATACGAACAAGCCCTGCTGGACCCGTGGCACTCGTGCTCGCCGCGGTCGGAACCGTCCTGGCCGTGCCGCCCTCACCAGCCTCGGCTGCGGGGCCGGCCGCACGGTCCGATCTCCGTGCGGACGTGAACCGCGACGGACAGGTCGATGTCACCGGACGGACCGACACCACTGGCGAGGACACCTGGTCATTGGGGCGCGGAGCGGTCTACCTGCCCAACATCGACGATGACACCAAGCGCTGCCCGGTCACCGGTCCCGGCGGCAGACCGCTGTCCGACGCCAAGCTGGCAGCGTGCAACGATGCCTCCGACACCCGGGTCAACGGCTCGGCTGATGCCGCCGACCTTGCCCGTATCCGCTCGGTGCCGATGCGCGGCCTGCCGTCGGGCGCCAAGGGCAGCGTCAAGGTCACCACCGGTGCCAAGTACACCCACGTCTACCTCAAGCGTGCGGGCAACTGGGTCTTGGTCACGCCGAAGACCAGCTTGTCGGCCGCGGAGTTGCGCTCCGGCGTGGAGCTCGGCGTCGAGGCCACCGACGTGATCCGGGACACGCGGAAATGGGACGGCAGGATGGTCATCCGGCTGACCGTGACGGCGGGCGGCCAGACCACATCCGACTCGGCCACCCTGCGGGTAGCTCCACTCCTGACCCACCACCATCTCCAGCAGGCCCAGCAGTTGATGGTCACCAAACTGGGCCCCGACGAAGACTGGAGCGGGCTCCAGGGCAAGTTCGTCACCGATCTGAAGAAGGAAGCCGAGAAAGCCGGCATCACCCGGCCGCTGGTGACCTTCGACAAGTACGGGGACCCATGGGCGCAGGACTTCGTCGAGCCGGCTTACGTCAGCATGACCGGAACGGACGGGCGCCGGCGCGTCATCCGTGTGATGTTGCGCTCCGCGCAACCGAACCGTGAGGCCGGCCGGGAGCTGTTCGAGAAGGTCCGAGGACGGGACATCGGAGTCGTACAGGCCTTCGACGCGTCGGCACCGGCGGACTGGTCGCTCAACTCCATGGGCAACCTCGAGACCATCCCGCCGTACGCACACAACGGCCGCTCGTTTCCGGCCGGACGGATCATCATGGGGTGGCGCAAGGACAGCGGAAAGCGGCCCTCGGCGACGATGCGCACGCTGCTGAAGTCCCAGGGGCTGCAGGACCCGATGCTCCTGGACACATCCTGGCTGGAAGTCGGGCACGTCGACGAGTTCGTGCAGTTCCTGCCCGCCGACACTCCGCGCGGCTGGCGGATCGGCATCGCCGATCCGGAAGCGGGCCTGCAAATGCTGCGCGACGCTCGGCGCGCGGGCCATGGAAGCACCAAGATGTTCTCCGTCCCGGGTCTCGGGGGTTCCCCGCCGCTTCAGGAGACCATCGACCAGGCCCTCGCCTCGCGCCACCTGGTGGCCGACAACACGATGGCGGCCCAGCGGATCGCGGCCAATCTGGAGACCCTCAAACGTGAGACCGGCGTGACCGAGGACGAGATCGTGCGTGTGCCCGCCCTTTACACTCGCGGCTCGATGGGCCGTACGGAGAGTGGGGAGGAGGTGCCCGTGCCGCGACTGACCCGCATGGGGGGTAGCACGCCCTTGCTGGACGGCCTGAAGGAGCACGGCCAGCAGCGGTGGCTGGCCGGGAACGGAACCGCCTCCGACTCCGCTGCGGCTGCACGGGCGACCGTCGCGACAAGCGCGTACGTGCCCGGCGCGGTCAATGGCATCCTCCTCAGCCGTGACCGCTACCTTGCTCCCCGGCAATGGGGTCCTGTCATCGACGGCAAGGACATCTTCACCCAAGCCGTCACGGCGGCCTACGTGCGAGCGGGACTGAAGGTGTCGTACATCGACGACTGGTACACCTACCACCTCGGCATGGGTGAGGTGCACTGCGGCACCAACACCCTGCGTGATGGCTCCGCCGCTTGGTGGCAGCCCGCGGAACCGGCGACGCCGTAGCACTCGTTGCCTCGGATACGGCGTCCTCCCTGGCGCCTTCCGGACCGGGGCGGCCTCACGCCTGCCCCGGTCCGTCGAAGGTCCCGGAACCTGTGCGCAAAAAGGCCGACGCACGGCCGGCGCGCCAGACACCCTTTCGGGCCCCTGGGCATCGCGCGGCGCAAGAAGCGGCGCTGCTCGAGCCCGGTGTGGACGGAGGGTTGGAGGCAGTCGGCCTGCTTGCCATGTCCGCGGGACTCGACACCAGCGTCCTCGTCGGTCAGCGCAGTCCCGAGTCCGCGACCGCGGTCCTGGATCACCATCTGAACCGAAGCATCCGCGCATGTGATGCAACTGGTTGATGGGCGGCCGCATACTCTCTGTCGACCCGGTCTCATTACTGAGGCATAGCCGTCACGGAGGCGCGGTCGCAACCGGGGCGGCGGTTGGTGCGCTGCGACTTTTACCCTGAGCTGGGCTGAGAGGCGGGAGTGGGCATCCGATGTTGATCGCACGGACGTTGGCTGAGGCGCGGGTCTACGTGAGTCTGGCGATCGCGGCTGACCAGGGCGTACCGGCTGTGGAGCCGCCGCCGATGGTGCTGGGTTCAAACCTGACTGAGGGTGCGGATGCCTGGACTTATTCTTCGCCGGCGGGTGATATCGCGATCTCGTATGCGTCGGAGGACGCGTGCCGCACCATCGGCGCGCGTTTCGGGCTGGGGGTTTCGCGGCTTGTCGATGCCGCTCAGTGGGCGGTGGTGGCGGCGACGTATGCGCGCCGGGCCCTGGAGGCGGACATGGCCTACACCGGTGGTCCGGATGAGGACCGGTCGATCGTTGAGTCGAACTGGGAGGCTGCCGCGGAGGCGGTGGGTGAGGCGTTGAAGTTCCTGCCGGACGGCGCGGAGGTGGTTCCGGACGAGGGTGTCTGGTCCGAGTTCGGCCGCGAGTCCCGCGCACGGAACCCGGCGCTGGTGACCCGCGCGAAGCTGGCCGACGACCTGGAGTACTACCGGGGAACACTGGACGACTTCCGGGCACTTTACGGCTGGTGAATCGGGGGGTCCGTGGCCCTGGCCGCTCCGCGGGGCCTTGCGGCTGTGGACCGCTGCTGCGTGCAGTTGACCACTTCTACGCGCAGTTGACGGTTGGCGCCCGCCGGTCGGCCCGGCCGGTGGCCCGCTGCGAGGTCCGGCCCGTCGTCGGCGGTGCGGCCCGGCAGCCGTTCCACCGTCGCCCTTGGCTGGCAGGCACCGTTTCGGGGACAGCGGAACAGGGCTGGACGTCAGGGCGCTTCAGGACGTACGGCGGGGCGTCGTTGATCCGCTCGCCACCGCCGACAGGGGTGCCGTTCCGGCCGGTCCGTGCACGTGGTCGGCGCGAAGCACGGCGACTTGAGCGTGCCGTACGCCGTACGCCTTGCGGCGCGAGGGCCCGGCACCTCGGCCCGTCGTTCCAGCAGGCCCGGGATCTCCTCGGGCACGGCCCCGGGATGGTCGCGGAGTCGGCCGAAGGCGGGCGGGATCGGCGATGACGCGTGGGCAGGCACGCGGCTCATCCGCCCGCGGCGTCCTCGGTCTCCCAGCGCAGCAGGTCGCCCGGCTGGCATTCGAGCACCTCGCAGAGCGCGGCGAGCGTCGCGAAGCGCACTGCCTTGGCGCGGCCGTTCTTGAGTACCGCCAGGTTGGCGGGCGTGATGCCCACGCGGTCCGCGAGTTCGCCCACGGACATCTTCCGCCGGGCCAGCATCACGTCGATGTCGACGGCGATCGGCATCAGATCACCTCGTCCAGCTCGGCCTGCATCTGCGCCGCTTCGGCGTCCCGCGTGACGGCCTGGGCGAGCAGCATCCGCAGTACGAGCACGATGAGCGCGACCCCGAGGATGGCCACGCCGACTCCGCCCATGATGACGGTGACGCCGGGGTCGTCGCTCTGGCCCGGCGCATTGAGGGCCGTGACCGCGAACCATACGAGGGCGGCCGCCACGATCGCGCCGATCACGCCGTCCACGTACCGGAAGGCTGCGTGGGAGAACACGGTCTTGCGTCGCACCATCGTCACCAGCCGCCATACGCAGACCAGGGCGACCTGGACCGACACCATCCCCAGGATCGTGATCAATCGCAGCGGGGTCAGCGGGAGAGACCCGTCCTCCGGGTCGGTGGCCAACGCCCACACCATCAATGCCTGTACGAACACGGTGCCGGCGAGCACCACCACGAGCACGGCGCGGAGCGCATGCAGTGCCAGCTTTCCCATGACCCATCCCTCCATCGAATTGCGATGGGAATCTATCGAATATCGATAGGTGAAGGCAAGGCTGCCGGCCGCGGCCCGGGACGGGGGCGGCGGTTTTCGCACCGGGGGCGGGGTGCCACCGCCTCCCTCCCAGGACATGGCGTTGGCGCGAACCGTCTTGATCTTGCCGAAGTCGCCCTCGCGTTCGGGAAGCCGGTCGCTCACGTCGGCGAAAGCCGCAGATGAAACGGGTGGACGTAGAGGGGCGACGAACCGTATCTTCCGCATGCCGTGTGTGAGGTTCTGGGGAGGGCCCGTGCACGGTTCTGTTGGATCCGGACATGGGGGGACACTCCACGATGTTGTGCATGCGATGCCGTCATTTCGAGGCGGCAGAGGACGGGGTTGTGTGCCCGCACTGCGCGGCGGCCGGGGCGCCGCTCATGGCGCCACCGCACGGCCACAACGCCCGGCTGAGTTCGCCAGTGGGCCTGGGCAGGGCCGTTGCCGTGCTGCTTGGACTGGTCATCGCCACCGACCTGTTCGCTGTCTGGGCGGACGTGATGACGTACGACGTGCTGGGCACCCTCGTGGACGGTGACTTCAGTGAGGACGTGCAGCGCAAGGCCGAGCGGGCGGACTCGCTCTTCGCGGCGGCCGGTGTCGCGCAGACGGTCGCCCTGGTCTGTACCGCGGTGGTCTTCCTCGTCTGGTTCCACCGCGTGCGGGTAAACGCCGAGGTGTTCAACCCGTTCGGGCACCGCAAGAAGCGTGGCTGGGCTGTGGGCGGCTGGTTCGTGCCGGTCGTGAACCTGTGGTTCCCCCGCCGCATCGCGCTGGACGTCTGGGATGCCAGCGGGCCCTGGGAGGCGCCCCGCTCGCACGGGCTCCTCAACGGCTGGTGGGCTGCCTGGGTGGTCAGCCTGCTCGCCGGCCGGGTCGCCTCGACCACGTACCGCAAGGCCGAGACGGTTCCGGAGATGCGGCGGGCCGCGGGGCAGGTGCTGTTCGCGGACGCGGTCGACATCGTCGCCGCCGTTCTCGCGATCCTGTTCGTACTCGCGTTGACCAGGATGCAGGACGCGAAAGCACGCAGCGGGCCGGTACTGCCCGTACCCGTCACCGGCTGACCTCGCTCCGCACCTACGGGGTGCCAGCGCAGCCCCGTGCGCTGCACTGGGCTGCGGGCGGGGGCGGTGCCGCACGCTGCGTGTGTGGGTGGCGGGCGAGGTGGTGCCGGACTCGGCGCCTTCAGCAGCAAGGCGGGGGAGGGCCGAGCACCAGAACTCATGTGCGCCAGGGCGAGGGCTGGCAGGGCTCCGGGCACAACAAGTGGCAGAGGGGCACTGACGGTTGTACGTCTCCCTCCTGTTCTGGGCGGCGATGGCGGTCGCGGTGCCGGTGCTCGGCTTCGGGCCGCCGATGACGGGCTGGGCCGGTGGCACCGGGGCGCCGTACTCCGCGAGGCGCCGCACGGCGGGACGCACGTCCCCGATACTCCACGTCGGCCGCGACGCCTCGTCCCTGTGTATGGGCTCCACTCTGGACTCTCCCTTCGTGGGAGAGTCGAGCAGCCCCGGCACGCCACCCGAGCGCCCCTCCAAGTAGGCGCCGTCCGACCCGAGTTGTGGCAGGATCCGAGAGCATGTCACCGTCGATCAGCTGGTCGCCCGAGTCCGGTCGTCGTCTGACGAGCGTCCTGCTCGTCCTCCTCGTGCAGTTCCTCGCGGTCGGTCCCGGCGCGCCGGACGCCGACGCGGCGGCCGGCCCGGGAGCGAGCGCGGTCGCCACGCCGGATCTGGCTCGCTACGACGTGTCCCTGCGCTCCGACGCCGACGGTGACCACTGGACGGGACGGCAGCGGGTGTCGTTCCGGAACGCCTCACGTCAGCCGCTGCATGAGGTGTACCTGCGCCTGTGGGGCAACGGCGAGGACCAGTGCGGCACACCCGGCTCGCCTCCGCCCGTCACCGTCTCGAACGTCGACAGGGGCACGCCGGACCGGCTCACCGTGCGGTGCACGGCCCTGCGCATCGCCCTCCCCAAGCCGCTAGGGCACGGAGAGCGGACGACGGTCGCCTTCGACGTCTCCCTCACCGTGCCCGACCGCAACGCGCGCTTCGGCCGCGAGGGCGCCCACCGCTTCCTCGGCAACGCCCTCCCGGTGCTCGCCGTGCACGACGCGCAGGGGTGGCACCTCGATCCGTACGCGGCGCTCGGTGAGAGCTTCCACGCGCTCACGAGCGACTTCCGGGTCCGGCTCGACCACCCGTCGGCCCTGAAGGTCCCGGCGACCGGCCGCACCCGTGCCCTCCCCGACGGTCGCGGCCGTACGGTCACGCTGAGCGTCGCGCACAGGGTGCGGGACTTCGCGTGGGCGGCGGGCCCGTTCCGCACGGCGACGCAGACCACCCCCGGGGGTGTCCGCGTGAAGTCGTACTGGGCGAGCGACACGCCCGCCGTGGGGGTCCGTCTCAACCGTACGGACGCCGTCGCCGCCCTCGACCGTTTCAGCGAGGAGTTCGGCCGGTACCCGTACGGCGAGATCGACCTCGTGATGACCCCGGGGTTCGGCGGCGGCATGGAATACCCGGGCCTGGTCCTGGTCGGCACCACCGAGGAGGGCGGCGCCGTCGTCCACGAGGTGGCGCACCAGTGGTGGTACGGCATCGTCGGCAACGACGAGTACACCTCACCGTGGCTGGACGAGAGCTTCGCCCAGTACGCCAACGCCCGCTTCTACGGGTGGGAGACCCGCGACTGCTGGTCGGACGTCCACTGGCCGAGCGACGGTGCCGCGCTGACCAACTCGATGGCCTACTGGTCCGGGCACCGCAACGAGTACCACCTCGTCTACACGGCGGGGCCCTGCGCCCTGGCCGACCTGGAACGCACGCTCGGCGCGGACACCATGGCCCGCTTCCTCAAGCGGTACGCCCGGGACCACTGGTACGGCGTCTCCACCACGGCCGCCTTCAAGAAGGCCGCACAGGCGGCTACGGACGAGGACCTCGGCCCGTTCTGGGAGACCCACCGCATTAGGTGACGACGAGAAGGGCAAGGGACGTGCTGGTGAAGGCAGTTACTGCTCCGGAGTACGCAGACACGTGTGCCGCCTGAGCCGTCCGAGAACCACCGGCACCGGGAATCGCCCGCACGCGATCACCGGTCGTCGGTAGCGTGATCGTCGTGATGGTGGGCACCGAAGAAACCCGGCTGGTCGTACTGCGCGGCAACAGCGCTTCGGGGAAGTCGTCCGTCGCGGTGGGCCTGCGGGACCGGTTCGGCCGCGGCCTTGCCCTGGTCGGCCAGGACAACCTCCGCCGCACGGTGCTCCGCGAACACGACCGGCCCGGCGCGGCGAACATCGGCCTGATCGACCTGACGGCCCGCTACGCCCTCGACGCGGGATTCCATGTCGTCGTCGAAGGCATCCTGTACGCCGACCGGTACGGCGACATGCTCGCCCGACTCCGCGCCGACCATCGCGGCCCGACTCACGGCTACTACCTGGACGTGCCGTTCGACGAGACCCTCGTCCGGCACGCCACCAAGCCGATCGCCGACGTCGTCGACGCGACCAGGTTGCGGGACTGGTACCGGCCCCACGACCTGCTGCCCGGCGGAATCGAGACCGTCATCGGCGCCGACAGCGCCCTGGGGGAGACCGTGGACCGCATCATGACCGACACGGGCCTTGCCCACCTGCCCGCGACGGACCGCTGATCGTGGCTTGTTCGCAACAGCCGCCGTGTCGCGGAAAGGCCCACGTCACGGGTGTCACGGGTGTCACGGATGTGAGTCACCCTCACCGACTCCCGGCCACTTGGGTTCACCAGGTGAGAGCCGGTCAGCCGGTCAGCCGGTCAGTCGGTCAGTCGGTCAGGGGCGCAGACTCCTGTCAGTGCGGCTGCCGCGATCACGGGCGGGGAGAGCGTCCGTGATCGCGGCAGTGTCGTCCGGCTCGTACGATCCGCGCGGGGGAGCCTCTGCTCTGCTGCTCGCCTCTGCGGGGAACCACGCTGGTCAGGCTGGGGTGAGCCGGTCCTTGACGTCGGTGGTGGTCTCCGGCGCCGCGTCGACGGCGCGATGCTTGGTCTCGCCCAGAGCGATGACACAGACCAGGCTGAGCAGTCCGAGCGCGGCGATCATGAGGCCGACGGCGTAGCCGCCGTAGCTGCCGACGAGTTGGGCCGCGAGCAGCGGGGCGACGGCTCCGCCGAGGACGCCCCCGAGGTTGTAGCCCATCCCGGCGCCGGTGTAGCGGTAGCGGGTGTGGAACATCTCGGGCAGGTAGGCGCCGACCGGGCCGTAGGCGATCCCGAAGATCGCCAGGGTGCCGAGGAGGGCGACGGCGAAGCCCGTCACCGACCCGGTGTCCATGATCGGGAAGAGGACCAGCGCCCAGGGAATCGACAGCGCGCAGCAGGTGACGATCACTCTGCGGCGTCCGAACCGGTCGGACACGATTCCCGACACCGCCGTGGTCACGCCGAACACGACCGCGGCGACGATGTTGAGGATCAGCACGGTGCGACGCTCGAGTCCGGCCCCGGCGGTGCTGGTGGCGTAGCTGGTGAGGAAGGCGGTGCCCAGGTAGAACAGCGCGAACACGATCGTCAGCACGCCGCCGGCGAGCAGGACCTCGCGGGGCTGGGCGCGGAAGACGTCGAGGATCGGGGGCTTGGCCCGCTTCGCCGCGTCGTTCCGCCGCTCGCGCTCGTTGCGGAAGGCCGGGGTCTCCTCGATGGCCGTGCGCACCCACAGGCCCAGGCCGACGAGGACGGCGCTGAGGAGGAACGGGATACGCCAGCCCCAGTCGAGGAAGGCCGGGTTGGTCTCGCCGAGCGCAATGTTCACGGCGAGGAACGTGCCGCTGGCCAGGGCGAACGCGATGGCTGCGCCGAGTTGGGGAAAGACGCCGTACAGCCCGCGCTTGGCCGGTGGGGCGTACTCCGCGGCGAGCAGGGTCGCGCCGGCCCACTCACCGCCGACGGCGAGCCCTTGCAGGAAGCGCAGGACCACCAGGGCGATGGGCGCGGCGACGCCGATGGTGGAGGCGCCCGGGAGCAGGCCGATCACGACCGTGGAGATCCCCATCAGCATGAGGGTGGCGATGAGGGTGTTCTTGCGGCCCAGGCGGTCGCCGTAGTGCCCGAACACGATCGCCCCGAGCGGGCGGGCGACGAAGGCGACCGCGAAGGTCGCGAACGACGCGACGGTCGCCGCGGCGCTCCCCAGCGCGGGGAAGAACACCTGCGGGAAGACCAGGGCGGCGGCCGTGCCGTAGATGAAGAAGTCGTAGAACTCGATGGTGGTGCCGACACAACTGGCGGTGGCGACACGGCGCATGGACGTCGAGCGGTTCGTTGGGTACTCCATCTGACTCTCCGTTGACTCAGCGGAACGGGGCGGGGACAGGGGGAAGGGGAAGGGGAAGGGGACTTCGGAACCACGGCGGGGGGAGTGAGAGAGTGGGCAGTGGACGGGAACGCGGAGTTCTCTCTCCTTCCGTCAACGGGGCGCCATCCGGATGGCGCCGTCGAGGCGGATGACCTCACCGTTCAGCATCGGGTTCTCGGCGATGTGGCGGACCAGGGCGGCGAACTCGGACGGATCGCCGAGGCGGGCCGGGTGGGGCACCTGACGGCCGAGCGAGTCACGGGCGTCCTGAGGGAGCCCCGCCATCAGGGGGGTGTCGAAGAGGCCCGGTGCGATGGCCATCACCCGGATGCGGTGCCGGGCCAGTTCGCGGGCGGCGGGGAGCGTCAGCCCGGCGATGCCGGCCTTCGAGGCGGCGTACGCGGCCTGGCCGATCTGCCCGTCGTACGCGGCGACCGAGGCCGTGGCGACGAGCACCCCGCGTTCGCCGTCGACGCTCTCGGTCTCGGAGATGCGGTGGGCGGCGAGCCGGAACACGTTGAAGGTGCCGGTCAGGTTGATGTGGACCACACGGGCGAAGTCGTCCAGGGCGAGCGGTCCTTCCCGCGACAGCATGCGCCCGGGAGTGGCGACTCCCGCGCAGTTCACGGCCGTACGCAGCGGAGCGGGTTCGCCGGCGGCGTCCACGGCCGCCCGGACGTCGTCGGGATCGGTCACGTCGCAGGGGACGAAGCGCACCGTGGGCCCGATGGCGGCGAGTTCCCTCGCGACAGCCTCGCCGGGGGAGGAGGGCAGGTCGGCGATCACCACATGAGCTCCGGCGCGCAGCAGTTCGGTGGCGGTCGCGCGGCCGAGGCCGCTGGCGCCGCCGGTGACGAGGGCGGCGGTTCCGGTGAGGTTCATGACCGGTTCCCTTCCAGGGAGTCAGGGAAATCAGGGGAGGCGAGGGAGAGGACGTGGGCGACGGGCCCGCGGCGGCCACGGGCGAGTTCCCGGCTGATGACCATGCGCTGGATCTGGTTGGTGCCCTCGAAGATCTGCATCACCTTCGCCTCCCGCATGTACCGCTCCACGGGGAAGTCCCTGGTGTAGCCCGCGCCGCCGAAGACCTGGACGGCGTCCGTGGTCACCCGCATCGCGGCCTCGGTGGCGACCAGCTTGGCGATACTGGCCTGGCGGCCGTACGGCAGACCGGCGTCCTTGCGCCGGGCCGCCGACAGCAGCGTCGCGCGGGCGGACTCCACGGCGGCCTCCATGTCGGCGAGCAGGAACGCCAGCCCCTGGTGGTCGATGATCGGCCGGCCGAACGCCTCCCTCTCCTTCGCATAGGCCACGGCGTCGTCCAACGCCCCCTGGGCCAGCCCGACGGCGACGGCCGCGATGCCCAGCCGACCCGCGTCGAGGCCGGCGAGCGCCAGGGACAGGCCCTGGCCCTCCGCGCCGATCCTGCGCCCGGCGCTGACGCGTACACCGTCGAAGCGCATGGTCGCGGTGGCCTGCGCCGTCAGACCCATCTTGCGTTCCGGGGGGTCGGCCGACAGGTTCGGTGCGTCGGCCGGGACCAGGAAGCAGGAGATGCCCTGGCTGCGGTGTTGGCCGGTGCGCGCCATGACGGTGTAGAAATCGGCGTGCCCGCCGTGGGTGGTCCACGCCTTCTCACCACGCAGTACGTAGTCGCCGCTCTCGTCCCCGTCGTTCTCCTCGCGGTCGGCGCGGGTGCGCATCGCGGCCGGGTCGGAGCCTGCGTGGGACTCCGACAGGCAGTACGCGCCCAGCAGTTCCCCGCCGAGCATCTCCGGCAGCCACTGCCCCCGCTGCTCGTCGGTGCCGTGGTTCGCCAGCGCGAAACAGGACAGCGCGTGCACGCTCACGCCGATACCGACGCTCGCCCAGCGCGCCGAGATCTCCTCGAGGACCTGCACGTAGACCTCGTAGGGCAGTCCGGCGCCGCCCCACTCCTCGGGGAAGGGCAGCCCGAGCAGCCCGGCGCGGCCCAGTGTGCGGAAGACGTCGCGCGGGAACCGCCCGGCGGCCTCGTCCTCCGCGGCGCGCGGAGCCAGTGCTCCGTCGGCTATGGCGCGTGTCAGCTCCAACAGCTCCGCGGCCTCCTCGGTCGGCAGCAGTCGGGACACGGGTGTGCGGGACATCGGGGCGAACCTCCACTGAGCGGATGGAACGAGAGACGGGCCGTCGACGACGGTTCAGGCCTGCCGGATCTCCAGAGCGCGCTGCTCGCGCAGCAGGAAACGCTGGATCTTGCCGCTGGGTGTCTTGGGCAGCCGGTCGGTGAAGTGCACGGTCCGGGGATAGGCGTGCGCGGCGAACCTGCGCTTGACCAGGTGCTGCAGCTCCTCGGCGAGGGCCGCGTCGCCCGCCGCCGGATCACGCAGCACGATGTACGCCTCCAGCACCTCACCGCGCAGGGCGTCCGGCACCCCCACGACGGCCGCCTCGATGACGCTCTCGTGCTGCACCAGCACGCTCTCCACGTCGAACGGGCCGATGCGGTAGCCCGCCATGATGATCACGTCGTCGTCGCGGGCGGAGAAGAAGAAGTCGCCGTCGGCGTTCCGGGCGCCCGCGTCGCCGGTGAGGTACCAGCGGCCGTCGGCGCTGAAGCGCTCGGCGGTCTTCTCCGGCGCGTCCACGTACCCGGAGAACCACAGCAGCGGACTGCCGGTGACGTCGATCGCGACACGGCCGAGAGTGCCCGGCGGCACCGGCTCGTCCCGGTCGTCGTGCAGCACCTCGGCCGACCAGCCGGGCAGCGGCCTGCCCATCGAGCCGGGCGGAACCGACGTCCGTACGGCGTCGGCCCAGCCGCCCACGATCACCATGCCGTGCTCGGTCTGCCCGTAGTGGTCGCGTACCGCCACGCCGAGGGCCTGCTCGGACCAGGAGACGACTTCCGGTGTGAGCGGTTCACCGGCCGACGAGGCCCGCCGCAGCCGCACGCCCTCCGGAACGGGGTCGGACGCGGCCTTGAGGCTGCGGTACACGGTGGGAGCGGCCGCGAAGTTCGTGACGCCGAAGGTGCGGAGCACCTGCCAGGTGAGCGCCGGGCTGAAGCCCGCGTGCAGCTGCAGGCTGCGGGTGCCCGTGGCCAGCGGGCCGAGGACGGCGTAGTACAGGCCGTACGCCCAGCCGGGGTCGGCGGCGTTCCAGAACACGTCGTCGGGGCGTACGTCGAGGCCGAACTCCAGGTACGCCTGGAAGGAGGCCAGTGCCTTGACCGGCACGGGGACTCCCTTCGGCGTGCCCGTCGTGCCCGAGGTGAACAGTTGGACCAGCGGCCCGTCCCCGCCTACGGCGACGGCCCGGCCCTGCGGCTCGTCCCCGATGTAGCCGGCCAGCAGCCCCGTGAAGGAGAGGGCGCCCTCGTCCGCCGTGTCACCGGCGACCACGGTCAGCCAGGCCGGCTCGGCAGGCATGTCGTCACCGGGTGCGAGCTTGGCGCGCTGATCCGCGTCGACCACGACGACCTTCGCCCGGCCGGCGTCGAGCCGGAGCCGAATCGCGGGTGGGGCGAACGCGGTGAACAGCGGCAGGTGCACCGCGCCCCGCCGCCAGATGCCCAGCAACGCCACGACCAGGTCGGCGGACTTGCCCATCAGCGTGGCGACGGCGTCCCCCGGCTCGACACCCAGATCGGCCAGCGCGGCGGCGAAGCGGGCCGACTCGCGGCGTAGCCGTCCGTAGGTGAGGTCTTCGGCGGACAGGTCCGCGTCCACGACCGTGAAGGCCACCGCCTCCTCGGGGTGGCGGTCGCAGAGCAATTCCGCGGCGCAGGCGTCCGGAGAATCGAAGAGCGCGAGCAGTTCCCGCACCCGCTGCTCCGGCGCGGCCGGGGCGGGCGAGTTCTCCCGTACCTCAGCGGAATGACCGTGGGTAGTCACCACAACCCACTCCCTTTCTCATGGACAGGACCTTTTACAGGGGCGTTACCGCGCCTTAAGCTGCGCGCTGCTGACACATGCTGCGCGTCACGCACGGCGCCGACTACCCCCGGAAAGGGGCAGTGGCAATGCACTCCAGTACGGACATCTCCCTGCGGCCCGACGACGGGGACGCCTTCCGGCAGGCCCTCCGATCGCTCCACCAGCGCTCGCGCATCCCGGTCGTCTTCGGCGGTCAGGTGCGCGAACACGTGCTGAACCTGTCGCAGTTCATCGGTGCCCGGACGGCCGCGCTGCGCGGCCTCGACGTGCGCACCGAGGCCGGCCTGGGTGGTCGTGTCCTGGCCAGTGCGCGGCCCGCCGCCGTGGCCGACTACGGGGCGGACCGGTCGATCACGCACGACTACGACGGCCCGGTGCACGCGGAGGGCATCCGTTCCGTCGTCGCCGTTCCCGTGGTCGTGGCCGGAGCTGTACGCGGCGTGCTGTACGGCGCGAGCCGGTGCACCACACCCCTGGGGGACAGGGCGACGGACGTGGTCGTGGACGCCTCGCGGCGGCTGGCCGGCGAGGTCGCCGTACGGGACGAGGTCGATCGGCGCCTGCGGCTCCTGCGGGTCGCGCAGAGCGAGCCCGCCGGGGACCGGTTCATGGTCGAGGAGGTCCGCGAACTCCACGCGGAGCTGCGGATGATCGCTCAGGACGTCGAGGACGAGGCCCTTCGCGCCCGGCTGGGCGCCGCGTCCCGCCGCCTGGCCGCCCTCGGCGCGGCACCGGAGCCCGAGCCGGTCACGCCGCTGTCGCCCAGGGAAATCGACGTGCTCGCCCAGATCGCCCTGGGCTGCACCAACGCCGAAGCAGGCCGCCGCCTCGGTCTCCGGCCCGAGACCGTCAAGGCGTATCTGCGCAGCGCGATGCGCAAACTCGACGCCCGCACACGCCTCGCCGCGGTCGTCACCGCCCGACGGCGGGGTCTGCTGCCGTAGGGGCGGTCGGCCGCGCGCCGAAGACGCGACCGCGGTGACCGCGGTCGCGGCGGGGATCGCGTCGCCCGGTGTCGGCCCGCGCGTCCGAGCTTGAGGAAGGGCTGCCCCAAGCGTGAGGAAGGGCTGTCTCAAGCGTTCGGCCCGTGAGGGACACGGCTCCGACGTGCGGCCGCCGCTACTCGACGACCAGAGCCAGGGGTGCCCGGAACGACAACAGGCCGAGCATCGGCGGTTCCGCGGCCCCGACCGCCGGTCGGATGCCCGGCAGGCCGCGGGCCGCCGCCCGCAGGGCGACCGCGGCCTCCGTGCGTGCCAGCGAAGCGCCCGGGCAGCGGTGCCGGCCGACGCCGAAGGCCAGATGGTGACGGATGTTCTCCCGGCGCGGACACATGCGTTCCGGGGACGGGAAGACCTCCGGATCGGATCCGCTGCCCAGGAGCATGACCAGCACCTGTGCGCCCGCCGGCAGGCGTACCCCGCTCACTGCGGTGGCCCGCGCCGTCACCCGGCGCCAGGTGGTCACGGGCGGCTCGCGTCGCAGGACTTCTTCCACCCAGGCCTCGGCCAGACCCGCTTCCCCGGCCACGCGCGGCCACATTCCGGACTCGGCCAGCGCCCGGCGCAGCACGGTGGTGATGAGCTGCCCGGTCGTGGACTGGCCGGCGATGAAGACGAAGAAGCACACGCCGACCGCGGTCGCGACGTCCAACGGCCCGCCGTCGGGCAGCCGGTGCCGGGCGAGTGCCCCGATGAACGAGTCGGGAGCGGCCGTGCCGCCGCGGACGGTGTCGGTGAGCCACTGGTGGAACTCCACGACGAGCTCCGCCAGCTCCAGCTGCCGTTCGAGCGGGGGCCTGCCCCAGAACAGCTCCAGCGAGGCGTCGCTCCAGCGGATGAGGGTGGCCGGATCCACTCCCCGTATACCGAGGAGCTCCATCAGCACCTCGCAGGGGAGAAGCTGCGCGAACGAGGTGAACAGGTCGCAGCCGCCGGTCGAGTCGAGCTGCGACCGCACCTCGTCGAGCAGTCCGTCGGCGATGCGCTCGATCACGGGTACGGCGTCCGCGACACGGTTCGCGTGGAAGAACCGGGTGACCAGTCGGCGCAGTCCGGGATGGGTCGGGGTGCCGTTGTTGGCGAGCGCGGGCGGAAGGGCGAAACCGCCACGGGCGAGCACCCGCAACACGGCCACGGGCAGCGGGCTGACGCTGTGCTGGGCGTTGTCGGGAAGGAAGACGTCCGGGTCCAGCAGTACGTGGCGCACGTCCTGGTGGCGGCTGACCAGCCAGAGCCCCGTGGCCGGGTCGTGGTGCACGGGAGTCTGGGACCGCAGCAGGTCCAGCCAGGGGTGGGGGTCGCGGACAAAGGAGTCGCCGAACAGGTCGAGCAGACCGAGCGGATCACGGGCGCCCGGAATTCCGTGCCCCGGGCCGTGCCCCGCCGCGCCGCCGCCAGGTGCCCATGCGTCAAGAGCTGGGGAGATCACCGCCGGAAGCTAACACGCACCGGACGCGGTACCCGAGCGTATGTGCGCGGCATCACTCGGTCACCCTCCTGACCCAGCCGACGCCTCCCGACCTCGTCGGAGCCGCTGGATCCCGCCGGATCCGCACGCTCCCGCTCGCCCGTTCCGGTGGCCCCACCCTCAGCGCCCGGCCTCGACCTCGACGAGGCGCCGCAGCTCGGGGAGCAGGGCGTCGATGCGCTGACCGGTCCGGAACGCGACGACGGTGGTACCGCTCCCGTCCTCCGTCGAGGCGCCAGGTGCCGGGAACAGCGCGAGTACCTCGCGCATGGCTTCGTCGATCTCCCTGACGGGATCGGGGGACTCGCCTCGCAGCCATCGGCGGAGCACGTGGTTGGTGTACGACGACCGGGCGCTGGCGGATTTCGACGCGGAGGCCAAGCTGGGCCGAAGCCACCGTGAGACGGTGAGGCGGCGGGCTGCCGGCCCTGGTTGTCGAGGTGGCAGCGGGCGGTCAGGCGTCAGGGTCGACTTCGGGGTGCGTGAACCGCACGGGCTTGCCCAGCGACCGGGCGTAGGCGATTTCGGCTCGGGTGCTGTCTCCGATGTAGTCGCCGACCACGAGCACCTCATCAGCGAGCCGGATCTTCGCCCGGTGCAGATCGTCGAGTCGAACCTTCAGCGCCTCGGCCTCGACAGGATCGGACCAAAGTTCGTGCGGCGACTTCATGTCACAGCCCGGTTTGACGACAATCTTTCCGGCTTTGGTCTCCCGCAGATCGGCCTCGGTCATCTCGGTCATGAAGCGGGTGGAGCCGCAGATCACGACGATACGCGGGAGGCTCAACAGCTTCTTCGCGTCGGCGAGTTTCTCCTCGGGGGTGAGCCGTTGCGGGTATGACACTGGTTCCTCCTGGTGGTGTGGTCCAAGGGGTGCCCGGGGAGACGAGAACGAGGATGTCCAAGATCATTTTGTGACGAACGGCGTGGACACCCTCGCGACAGCACTCTATGCAACGACCGACGACATGCTGACGGAGCATCCCGACCTGGCACCGTGGCGCCCGCCGGTCGGCATTACGCCCCGCCTGAGCGATGCCGAACTGGTCACCCTCGCCACGATGTAAGCCATACTCGGCTACACCTCCGAGGCCAAATGGCTCCGCCATGCCCGTGCCCGCCCTCACCTCGGTGTGGAGCGGTGACGTATGGGTCGTGGACTCCACCCCTGAAACACTCCGACCTGGCAGTTGGGTCGAATACGGCTGCTGCGCCAGCCACAGCCGCTTCTTCTGGGGCCTGCGCCTGCACCTGGTCTGCACCCTTCAGGGCCTGCCCATCGCCTTCGCCCTGACCCGGGAAAAGGCCGGCGAAAGCGAGACCCTCCTTGATCTCCCGGCAGCAGAAGGCGAGCTGCTGCGAGAGCGCCCCGACGGACTCGCAGCGGCGACAAGAACTACTTCGGCCGTGGTTTCGAACGCGAACTGGCCCAGCGTGGAGTCCAGTTGCTGCGGCCTGCCCGCAAAGGTGAAGGGGCGGCCGGGCGCAGCCTCTTGAGGAAGGATGCTGGATGCCCAGGTCTGTTGTTTCTGTCAAGCTCGCCGACAAGCTGTCGCAGTTCAGCGAGCTGTGGTCGCAGAAGAAAGTGGCTGTGCTCAACGACTACGAGGTCAAGCTGGCCAAACTGAAGGGGGAATTCGTCTGGCACACCCACGAGGACGCCGATGAACTGTTCCTGGTCATCAGCGGGCGGCTCACCATCCAGCTCAGGGATGCTGATGTTCTGCTGGAACCTGGCGAGTTGTTCGTGGTTCCCGGGATACGGACCGAACCTGCCGACCGGCAGGAACGGCCCGATGAACTCTCATTCACTGTCGGTGAGTTACGCACGTGTCACACCACAGTCCTACCGGACCGGCACCCAGGGCCTGACCACAACCGAAGACAGTCCCTAGCACCGAACGGCGGCAGCAACGGGGCGGTCGGCTCCCAGAGTTCATCAGGAACCAGACGCTTCGATAGATCAGCACCCACGACGGGCAGCATGCCGCACGAACATCAAGTCACGTGAGACAACCTCTAAGCCTTGATTGCTGCGGCCGACTTGGCGGCCCGCTCGATCTTCGCGCAGTAGGCTGCACGGGCTTCCTCGTCGATCTGCTGCTCGTTCTCGGCGCGCACCCCGGTCCGGCCGTCGAGGCCCTCGCGCAGGATATCGGCGTGCCCGGCATGCCGGATGGACTCGCCGAGGATATGGACCATGATGGCGAACAGGTTCGTGTTGGGATAAGGCTCCGGCCACCACGGCACGTGGCCGGGGGCGTCGAGGGGAAGCTCGTTGATCGTCGCGTCCGAGTGTTCCCACGTGCGCCGGTAGAACCCGATGATCTGATCGCGGGTCTCGTCCTCGGTCGCCCACAGATCGCTGCCGTCGTAATCCTGCCACCGGGGCAGCGGTTCCGGGGAAGGGCGGTCGAAGACCTCGCCGAAGTACCTGGCCTCGACGGTGGCCACGTGTTTGACCAGGCCGAGGAGGTTGGTCCCGGTCGCTGTCAAAGGCCGGCGCGCGTCGTATTCGGACAAGCCGTCGAGTTTCCAGAGCAGCGCCTTTCGGTCCCGCCGCAGTCTCCCGTGCAGGTTGACCTTCGCGAATTCATCGATCATGCGGCATGAGCCTGCCATGGGCTGCTCGCGGTCTCAAGATCCCGTACGTGGTCCGCAACGACTGGCAGAGCCGAGGCCTGGCCATGGCCGCCGCCCCTGACCTGCTAAAAGAAGCTCGCGCAACTCGCCACGTGAGACAACCTCTTGGACGGCTGGGCAGTGGGCGGCACCTCGAATGAATCTCGCCATGATTCAGTGGCCAGAACCCCTGTTTCTGTTTCAGGGTACAGCCAATACGTTGAACGTTATGTGACCCGGGATGTTCGCGATGCGTTCCGGGTGCAACGTCCGTGTGTGCAAGGGGGAGCAGGGTGGTTCAACTGGTCGGTGGGACTCTGGGCATGGCTACCGTCTTCCACGCCTCTGCCGCCAGATTGAGGTATCCGGCGCCTTCGGCTTCCTGGGCGACGCTCTGCGCCAGCCGGATTCCCTCCTGGTCCCGGCCCAATCCCATGAGGGCCTCGGCGCGCAGCAGCCTAGTCCGCAGCCTGTCGTGGAATGCGAGAAGTCCCGCTTCTTCCGCGGCTGCCGCCTCTGTCTCGGCTTCGGCCAGTCGCCCTTCCACGAGGTGCACACGAGCCGCCACGGCCCTGAGTTCGGCGTGATGGGTTGGCTCTCCCACATAGCGAAACGCATCGGCCGCCTCTTCGAGCCAAGTCCGGATCTCGGGAGAGAAGGGTTCGGGACACCGCAGATGGAGGGACACTGCGGCAATCCTCAAGCGCGCCCATCCGAGCAGGTCATCTCTGCTGTCCATGGCGGACAGCGCCCGACCGATCAGCACTTTGCCTTCCTGGAAGTGCCCCTGCCGGATTCTCACGGTGGAGCAGGTCCAATACGCCTGGGCTGCGAGCTTCGGCGGGGCATTTTCCGCCATGCGCAGGACATCGGGAATCCGTGCGGCGGCCTGCAACAGCAGGCCGGCCTCGGTTTCCGCGGCCATGAGCGCCAGGCGAGCCGTCAACTCCAGCGTACTTGTGCCCGAGGAGAACCCGTCAAGCAGCGACAGTGCTTCCTGGGCGGCAGTATGGGCTCCGGTGATGTTCCCCAACTCCCGCTCCGCCCTGGAAAGCTCGACAAGCAGCCTTCCGAGGAGGCAGGGGGACTCCCACTTCCTGGTCAGACCCACCAACTGGTGCAGATCCGCGCACTGGCCGACGGGGTCCTTCATTTCGGCCCGTGTCCGGGCGCGGGCCCAGAGGACTTGCCAGGCCCAGTCCTCTGGAAGCTGCGCCAGCAGATCGGGGCCGCGTGACTCCAACAGGTCGATGACCCTGGAGAGTTCCTTGTCCGCCAGGGCGGTGCACACCTCGGCCATGGTCGCGCCCCAGGAGTCCTCAAAACTGTCGCTCGCCATCAGTTCGGCGACACTGAGTCCGAGTCTTTCGGCCAGGTGGCGCAGCGTCTCGACGGAGGGCAGCCGACTGCCGCTTTCAATGCGCGAGACATAGCTCGCGGAGACCGGCCCACCAGCAAGATCGCTTTGTGTGAGTCCGCTTTCAAGGCGAATTCTTCTCAGTTGTCGCCCGAAGGCAGGCTGCCTGATCTCCATAAAACGTCCTCTGATCCGAAGGAGAGTTACGTGACCCGCAGCGATCGACTGCCCGCAGTTCCGCAACCCGTCGCCCTCGCGACTCATAGCGGTGACAGCGGTGACAGTGATGCCGCCGTCGCCATCGAAAGGGCGAACGGGGTGCCCACGGACATCGAGTGGCCATAGCGGAATGCGCATTTCGGTGAAACCTGGTCCCACGCCGATGGCTGCGCCTGGCGGGCTGAAGCGGCAGGCGGGCGCGCCGACGGGTGTGATCAGGCGGGGGTTGGTTCTCCGGTCGGGTCAAGGACGGACATATTAAGAGGCAAGTTCATGTCCCGTCTATGACCCGTACCGGTCGCTCATGTCGTTCTTACAGAAGGGTGGGCGACATGTTCGTTTATTTCGTATGCGGAGATCAAGGGGAAGATTGTGGAGGTCTGCTAGCAGTAGGGGGCCTGATTGGTCAAGGTTGCGGCTACCCGCAGAAAGATTCCCAGCAACCGATAGAGGTCGGGCATCTGCGCGGCCACCTCGACGGTCCGGTTGTCGCTTCGCGTCACGCCGGGAATGCCGAGCAGGTGGGTCGCCACCGCCGCCGACTGCCAGCGGACTGCGAGTGTCGCCGGTTTCTGTATGGGGGCGGGTTCACGCGAGGAGGTGAGCCGACGGGAAACGGCGCTGTGTGCGGCGGCCTGGATGGCGGCACGCGACTCGGCCGGAGGTCGCAGCTCGGCGGCGAACCGGTCCCGGGCCGTCTTCACGGCGACAGTTGTCACGCCGCTGTCCCACTCCGTCATTTCCGCGCAGGCGGCATCGTCGCCCGACAGCAGGCCGACAGGAACTCCGATGGCTGCCGCCGTGGCATGAAACAGCCCGATCTCCCCGACCGGGCGGCCGTCCAGCCGCATGTCCTCGATCTCGTGGCCCATGAAACTGTGGCTCATGACGCCCGGCGACCCGGCCCGCGCATGGAAGCCCACGCACAGCGCGACGCCGAAGTCGGCCTCCAGCCCCTCCAGCATGCTCATCGGCTTCGGGCGCCCCTTGATCAGACGGGCCCGCGGATGCAGCTGATCCGGGAGCAGGTTGCGCATCGGACCGTGCGCGTCGTTCACCAGGACGTCGGTCGCGCCACCGGACAGAGCCCCGCAAACCGCCGCGTTGACGTCTTCGGTCATCATCAAGCGACCGTATTCGTAATCCCTGCCCGGCGGTTGCACGTCCTCCGCGTCCACGAGGCCGGTAATGCCCTCCATGTCCGCGCTGATGTATACCCTCATGGGCATGCCCTCGTGTAGTCGGAAAGCGGTCCGCCGGCAGAGATGCTCCGTCGGACAGCCGGGGCCGACAGGGGTGGCTGAGAATCGCCGGCTTGCGATTCGCGGGTGGCATCATCGACCCGGCCATGGCGAGCGGCTCCATGTTATCGTCTTGATCCACTCTGCTCGACATGCGAATTGCATGCGTGCGGCCGGCGCATGGAAGGAACATGGGGAATAACTCGGTCCGGCACGACGTGCCGTATTACTCGCAATGGGAATCTGCAGAGCTCGTTCCTGAACTGCTTTCCGGCCGGGTAAAGGCCGAGGAAGATCCTTTCTGGCGCCGCTCGGGGGCGGATACCGCTGAGGACTACGCCTTCTGGTCCTGGCGTATCTGCGGCATGGCCTGTCTGCGCATGGCCCTGGAATACTGGAACATGAATTCTCCCAATCTTGTGACGCTGGCCCGGGAGTTCCTGGATGCCGGAGCGTACGTACGCCGTGAGGACGGCGTGGACGGCCTCATCTACGCTCCGTTCGCCGAGTACGCCGCAAAACGGTGGGGGATCGAGGCCGAGGTTCACGGAAACCTGGAGGCCGAGGAGATCCCGGGCCTCCTGGAAGACGGAAAGCTGGTCATGCTCTCCGTCCACCCATCGATCCGCGAGCGGGACGCCACGCCCCCCGGCCGCGGTGGGCACCTGGTCCTCGCCGTCGGCTGCTCGCCCGGCCACCTCCAGATCCACAATCCGTCGGGCCTTCCCGGCGTTTCGCAACGCTTCGCCGAGGTGTCATGGCAGGAGCTGCCCCGGTTCTTCGCACGGCGCGGGGTCAGCTTGGGGATCAGCGGGCGGTAGGGGCCGGGCCCGGCTCAGCCCAGGATGCAGTCGCTCCAGATCTGGTCGTCGATGTTGCCGCCGGACACCACACACAGCGCCACCTTGCGGGGATCGGGATCCTGCAGGGCGGCCGCGAACGCCGCCGCTCCCGCCCCCTCGGCCCGGATGCCGGCCTCGGCCCACAGGATGCGCATCGCTCGATGCAGTTCCTCGTCGTTGACGGTGCGTATCTCCAGGCCGTACTCCTGGCAGGCTTGGAATGATCGGGCGCCGATCCGTCGGACCAGCAGTCCTTCCGGCAGGCCGCGCGCCGAGTCCAGGGTGATCCGGCGCCCGGCCCGCAGCGACTGCTGCATCGCCGGTGCGCCCTGGTATTCGACGCCTATGATTCTGGTGGCCGCCGCACCCCATTCCGCGATGCCTGCCGCCACCAGACCGCCCCCGCCCACAGGCACGAACGCGGCGTCGGGCAGATCGGCGTCCTCATACACCTCGCGGTAGAGGCTTCGATGGCCCTCGATGATGTCGGGATCGTCGAAGCTGTGCACGAACACGGCGGCGTTGTCGTCCGCGTGCCTGCGGGCCAGAGCCTCGCAGTCGTCGTAGCCGCCGTCCACGAGGATGACCTCAGCGCCGGCTCCGGTAATTCTCCGCTGCTTGGCCAGCGGGGTCGTCCGGGGAACGAAGACACGCAGGGGCAGTCCGCGAGCTGAGGCCGCTTCCGCCAGACCGGACGCGTGGTTCCCGGTGGAGGCTGTGACGAGTGTGCTTCCGTCGGGCAGCCCTGCCACTTTGTGGGCATTGCCCCGGTACTTGAACGCCCCGGATATCTGACGGGTTTCATCCTTGACGAGGATGCCCCGCCACCCGTGCGGTTGGAGCCGGACGACGCGCGTGCGAATCGGCCCGAGTCGCTCCTTCTGCTGTACAGACATTTCCGTCCCATCAATGTCGTGACCGTATACGTGCGTTCGTGCGAATGGCCCGGTCAGTGATGGATGTCGTATTCCTTGACCTTGTCGCGTGCGGGGCGGCTGTCGTATTCGCCGGATGCTGCGACGACAAGGTCGGTGATGGTCCGGCCGGCCGCCGCCAGCGCCCTCGGGAAGATGCTCCCGGACATCAGGCCGGGCAGGGTGTTGACCTCGAGGAAATACGTCTCGCCGTCCCTGACGAGGAAGTCACAACGAGCGAAGGTGGCCACATCGGTCGCCTCGAAGAGGGACTGCGCGTAGTCGCGGATGGCTTTGGTCGTGGGGTCATCCGTGCACAGTTCGATGCGTGCGCGCCCCTTGGCGTGCTTCTCCTCGTGACCGAAGAAGCCCTGGGACACCACCTCTGCCACCGGGAGATCGATGAAGCGGCCGTTCTCCCGGTACACGCTGCAGGAGTACTCGCGGCCGCTGACGAACTCCTGCACCAGGACCTGGTTGTCGTACGGCGCGGCTTCCGTGACCGCCTTCGTCAGCGCCTGTTCGTCCGGATCGCGCAGGCACGTCGTGAGCAGCGAGGCGCCCATGCGATTGGGCTTGACCACGAGGGGCCCGGGGCCGATCTCCTGCAGGACGCGCTGCGCGTCGAACGATCCTGTGCGCACCAGGACGGAGCGCGGAGTGCGCAGTCCGGGCAGCAGTGCGGTCGCCAGAGCGGCCTGGAGGTACTTGTCCATGCCCAGTGCGGAGGCGAGCGTGGGACCGAAGTTCCCCCGGATCCCGAAGACTTCGGCAAGGCCCTGCCACCCGCCGTCCTCGCCCTCGTTCCCGTGCAGCAGAGAGAAGACGAACGAGCCACCTGACCGGAGCCGTTCGACGGCCGTTCCCAGAGGCAGGACCTCCCCTGCGCGGAGCTCCCGCTCGTCCTCGGGCCACGGTCCGTGGTCGAAGACATGGGCCGTGCCCGTGCGGTCGATGTAGAAAACGGCGTCGACCACGACGCGATCCGGCTCTTTACCTAATTCGTTCAGAACATGGTGATAGCCATGGAGGGACGCATCATGTTCGGTACTCCTACCGCCAACCAGGAGTGTGATGTTCAAGGACACGAAATACCTCAGAATCGATGGACGGCGAGGAATCCTTTGGTTCGCGGCCCTCAAGCTAGGCAGCCCCTGACAATCGAGTCAATGCGTGTGTCATGCACTTGACTCATAGTCGACGCTTCAGGCCGAGAACTCCCCCTGTTCCTTGTCAGGGGACCGTCCTTAAAGGTCGCGGCGGGCACCTTTTGATCGCAATAATGATGATTGACGCACTGAGCGAACCTCCCTCTTGCGAGCGGGAGGTGCAGGCACGAGTCACGGACATGACTCCGATGTTGACTGCGCGTGCAGGCGGCTCGTAGGTTGCTCGCCGGTAGTCACAACGCCTGTCTGTCCTGGAGGAGTTACGCGTGGCCAACCAGAAGAATCTGCCCAGGCTCGTCTTTCTCGACGGTCCCGGGCCGCCTCCGCCGGTGTGGTACCTGCCGAGACTGACCGAGAACTTCGAGGTGCACGTCCTTTGGGCCCCGACAGGGGACGAAAAGAGGGACGAGTTACACGCGCGGACGCTCAGTCAGTTCTGCGGTAATTCTCCGCTACTGGGCGGAAGTGATGACCTGGGCGCCATTCTGGATTTCTCCCGGACATGGCATCCCGAGGGAATTCTCGGCTTCAGTGAGATGGTCGTGACGGAGACCCACGCAGCCGCCCTTGAACTGGGGCTGCCGGCGAACGAACCGAAATCCCTCCCCGCGCTGAGAAGCAAGGAGGAGCAGCGCATCGCGCTGGCGAAGGGCGGAGTTCCGGTGCCGCGATTCGCTTCTGTGCTCTCCCTGTCCGATCTGGTTGAGGCGGTCGGGGAGGTGGGCCTGCCCGCAGTCCTCAAGCCGTCCGCCGGCGTCGGAAGCATGGCCACGTACCACGTCACAAAGGACGTCGACCTCGCCGCTTTGTGGGAGACGGCGGCCTCGCGCTACACAGCGGATCCGCGCGGGAACGGCTCGATGCACTTCGTGCTGGAGGAGATGCTGATCGGCGAGCGGTGGCACGACGACCCCCGTTACGCGTCCTACGCAAGCGTCGAGTCGCTGGTTCAGAACGGTTCCGTGACTCATTACGCCGTGACCGACAAGTTCCCGCTATCGGAGACGTTCAGGGAGAACGGCGGCGTCCTGCCCTCGACCCTTCCCGGGTATCGGATCAACTCCATTCTGGAGTGCGCGACACAGGCCATCTCCGCGATGGGCGTCACCAACTCCATGGTGCACACGGAGGTGATGCTCACAGCGGACGGGCCGAGGATCATCGAGGTCAACAGCCGGCTGGGCGGAGGAGTCATTGAGCATCTCCACCTCAGTTTCGACTACGACATCGTCACGGCGATGGCCAACGTCGCCACTGGACGGCCTGTTGCGCCACTAGGTCCCCGCCTGCGCAGTTCGGCGCTGTATTTTCCGCAGTCCCCGGCGAAAGACGTCACGCTCGCCAAGGTGCCGACAGTCGACGAGTTGATGGCCTTCGACGAGGTCGTCGAGGCCGAGCTGTACTACGCGGCGGGTGATCGCCCGGACTGGGCGCGAGGCACATCGGGCGGCAAACTGGCCCGCGTCATCGCAGCGTCCGAGTCCCCGGACCAGCTCCTTGACCTGGCGGACTTCCTGGCTTCCGACAAGGCGTTCACTTACGCGCCTGACTGATTCCACCGGTGGCGCGGGAATTCCCCGCGTCACCGGTGAGGCGGTTTGACGGAGGGAACGAGCCGGGAGCCGTTGTCCGGCGGGAAGCGTGACGTATGACGAATCCGCAACACGAGTTTACGCCGGACAGCCAAGGAAGCACCGCGCAGTCCGTCCGGGGCGGTGGTGCGTGGCAGAAGTGGACCGGCGGCTTATCGGGCCAGTTCTGGGTGGTCTGGGGCGCCACCCTGACGAACCAACTGGGATCCATGGTGATCCCTTACCTGAGCTATTTCCTCATCCAGGACCGGAACATCTCGCTCTCCGTCGTAGGCGTGGTGCTCGCCATGTCCGGTCTCGGCGGCGTCATCTCTCAACTGTGCGGCGGACTGTTGGTCGACCGCATAGGTTATCGGGCCACCATGACGCTGGGGATGAGCGGAACAGGCATCTTCCTGTTCGTCCTGGGAGCGGTGGACCAGGTGGCCTTGATCGCTCTCTTCGCCTTTCTGGTCGGACTGGCGGCAGAGATGCACAGACCCGCTTCGGCCTCGATGATCGCCGCCCACTACGCCCCTGCAGACCGTCCGAAAGCCTACGGTCTGCTGTACTGGGCCGTGAATCTCGGCTACGCGTTCTCCATGGTGTTCGGAGGCTCGCTCGTCCGCCACGGTTTCACGGTGCTGTTCTGGGTCAATTCCGCCGCCTGTGTGGGCGCCGGCCTACTGGTGTGGATCATGGGAAAGCCGACGGTGATTCCCCGGCAAGCGGCTGACTCGGACGCCCGATCAGGCAGTTATCTGGACGTTGCCCGTGATCGGCTGATGCTGGCCTATCTCGGATCCTGGTTCGCTTACGGAATCGTCTTCTGCCAGGCGCTGACGACGCTTCCCCTGGCCATGAAGCTCGACGGCATCGAGCCTTCGACCTTCGGATATGTGATGGCCACCAACGCCGTTGTCATCATCATGGTCCAGCCCGTGGCCGGCCCACTGCTCTCCAGACTGGACCACAGCCACGTACTCATCGGCGGCATCATCGTCCTGGGCATCGGGTACGGTGCCACGGCGCTGGTCTCCACTCCGGTGGGATACGCGACCACCGTGGCCATATGGACGCTGGGAGAAGTGGCTGTCAGCTCGGTGAACCAGGCCGTGATCGCCTCACTCGCACCTGCTCCGCTGCGCGGGCGGTACTACGGGCTGTACGGCATGACCTGGTCCACAGCTTCGCTCGCCGCCCCGTTGATGGGGACGTGGCTGCTGCAGTGGCAGGCCACAGGACTCTGGGCCGTCTGCGTTCTCCTGTGCTGCGGCGCCGCGGCGGGCCAGTGGTTGCTCAGGCCGCACATCAAGGCGCGGTCCGCCTCGATGCACATGTCGGGAGCATCGAGTTGAGACCATCTGCGGACTGGTCTGGATCCGCGGTGTGATGGTTGGGGAGCGCACCTATGGCTGCCCGACGACCCGATCCGCGTGGGTCGCCCGTACTGCCGAATCCCCCGCCACCGGGGCAGGGTGTCCCGTTTTCAGGTCATGCTCCCGCGTGTTCAAAGGGACGCTCGGCTGGGCTCGTCCGAATGTTTCATTCATCCGGGGTGGGTGATTGCTGGGTGTCGCTCTACGCGTAGTCCGCTCCGGCGGCCCGCGGGGACGGCGGTGACCGCGCGGATGTGTCAGGGGCCCCGGGGAGCCGTCCCCGGGGCCTGGTGTCTGGAGTCGTGCTGTTCAACGGCGGTGTGTCGCCGGGCTCACACAGCGGTCTGTAAAAAAAGGGGGGTCCGCCTGGCGCTGGCGGCACAGGCGCCTGGGCTCCGGGTCGGCGCGGCTGTGTACCGCCGGCAGTCCCCGTGCACCCGGTCCCGGCCGTCTGTGCAGCCCGGGTAGTGCGGGTAGTCCGGGCGGCGCAGGGCAGATCATCACCGGCTGCCGGAAGCCGTATCTGACCGACCGGCCCGAACCACCCCGCACAGGGTCACAGCAGGCGGCGGTACTTGTCGAAGTCGTAGCCCCGGTCGGCGTACAGGCGCCGGGGTCTGCGGCTGGGGCGGCCCCGTAGGCCCCGGACCGGCGGGACCGCGTCCAGCAAGGGCAGAAGCTGGTGACCGGCTGCTGAGACCCCGACCCGGTTCAAGCCCTCCGATCAGGTGGTGTTGTCCAGTTGCTCGCGCAGGGATCCGCTTCGCGAGCGTCTCATCGGGTCATGTCTACGTCGGCCAGTAAGCCGACCACGATCGATGCGGCGGTGCGGTGCCAGTGCCCGCTCCGACGGAGCATGGCATGGCCGCCTCCGGCCACGATCTCCAGGTCGGCCCGAGCACCGGCCGCACGCGCGCGGCTCACGAACGCTGCCGACGCGTGCGGATCGGTGACTCGGTCGCGGTCACCGTGGAGCACGATCACGTCCGTGCCTCGCAGGTGGGCCACCGGCTCCCCGTCCGGGCACCAGGGCGCCAGCGCGAGAACCGCCCGTACCTGCGGGGCCGCGGCCGCGCGTAACGCCGCACGGCCTCCCATGGAGTGGCCGACCAGGACGACCGGTACGTGTTCGGTCAGTGCGGCCAGTTCCCGGAGCGCCTGCCGGGTGTCGCGGACAGGATCAGCATCGCTACCGTTCCAGCCGCACACCCTGTAGCGCACCTCTGCCAGTAGGACATCGTCAACCGGCAGAGCCGAGGCGACCGCCCGCACGAAGGGCCTCATCCGGACCGGTGAGGGATACCACCTGCGCGACGCGGCCCGACTGTGCGCCTGGCCGCCGTGGAGGAACAACACGGCTGCGCGAGGCGAGCGTGGGCTGCGCCGTGCCAGCAGCGCGGCTGCGTTCTTCTGCGTGACCGCGGACGCGGGGACGCTCTCGTTGCCGCCCATCCATCCTCCTCGAGTGCTGCTCTGCCGGCCACGAGGCGCTGCGGCCCGGTGGTTGAGGCGATGGTGGCGTGGGTCAGCCTGCCTGCCATGTGCGGCTCGCCGCAAGTAGGGGGGGCCAGGTGCCGCGCGGGGCGGCCCGGGGCTCCATCCTTGAGGTGCTGTCCCACCAACCCGTCCGGTCAGCACACCCGTTGGGATTGAGGGTTCTGGTAATGCCGTTCGATGCCGTTCGTTCGATGATGCGGATGCGAGGATGAGGCCCGTGACCAGATTGTCTTCGTCGCCTGAGGCCGAGGGCATGCCTCGCGGTCGCGGCCTGGGTCCCCGTGTCGCTGCCGTGCTCGTGTTCGGGTCCTCGGCCGCGGTGCTGGTGGTCGAGATCGTCGCGCTGCGGCTGCTGGCTCCCTACCTCGGTCTCACCCTGGAGACCAGCACCATGGTGATCGGCATCGCCCTCACCGCGATCGCCCTCGGCTCCTGGCTGGGTGGGCGCATCGCCGACCAGGTCGAGCCACGCCGGCTCATCGGCCCCTCGCTCGGTATGTCGGGCGTGGTCGTTGCGCTCACACCTGCCGTGCTGCGCAGCACCGCGGAGTGGGCACCGGCGCTGCTTTTGTTGATCGGGGCCGCGACCATCCTCGTGCCCGGCGCGCTGCTCGCCGCGGTGACGCCGATCGTGACCAAGTTGCGTCTCACCAGCCTCGCCGAGACCGGAACGGTGGTCGGCCGCCTGTCCGGTGTGGGCACCGCCGGCGCCATCGTCGGCACCGTCCTCACCGGCTTCGTCCTCGTATCGCGGTTGCCGGTCAGCGGCATACTGATCGGCCTCGGAACCCTGCTGGTCATCGGCTCAGCGCTGGTGGAGTGGCGACGGCGGGGCTGGAACAGTGCCCCCGCTCTGACGCTCCTCGTCATGGCCGGCGGCCTCGCGACCGTGGTCGCGCCCGGTGGCTGTGACACGGAGACGAAGTACCACTGTGCACGGGTCGTCGCAGACCCCCAGCGGGACAGCGGCCGCACCCTCGTTCTGGACGGCGTGCGGCACTCCTACGTCGACATCGACGACCCGACCTTCCTGAAGTTCGAGTATGTGCGCGCCATCGCGTCGGTGGTCGATACGGCGTTTCCCGAAAGAAAGCCTCTTGCTGCCCACCATCTGGGCGGAGGCGGGCTCACACTTCCCCGTTACCTCGCGGCCACGCGGCCCGGGACGCGCAGCCTCGTGTCCGAGATCGACGGCGGACTCGTACGCATCAACCGTGAACACCTCGGTCTGGGACCGCAAGCCGGTATCGACGTACGCGTCGAGGACGGCAGGCTCGGCCTGCGGCGACTCGACGCCGGCAGCCGCGACCTCGTTGTCGGCGACGCCTTCGGGGGCGTCAGCGTCCCGTGGCACCTCACCACCGAGGAAGCGTTGACGGACATCCGGCGGGTGCTCAACACGGACGGCCTGTACGTCGCCAACCTCATCGATCACGGTGGTATGGCCTTCGCACGCGCCGAAGTGGCCACCCTCAGCGAGACCTTCGAGCACGTTGCCCTCATCGGTGAACCCGCCGACATCGGCCTCGACCCGACCGCCACCCCCGAAGGGGGCAATCTGGTGGTGCTCGCCTCCAACCGACCGGTGGACCTCCACGCGACCCAGAAAGCGCTGGACACCCGGCAAACCGGCTGGAAGATCGCCACCGGCGACGACCTCACCGCCTGGACCGGCGATGCCCACATGCTCACCGACGACTACGCACCCGTCGACCAGCTCCTCCAGCCCTACAGCCCACGAAGCAGTCCGTGACACGACACACGCCAAGGAGCGAGTAGGCGCAGAACCACGCGCGTTCGAGATGCCAGACCGCCTCAGGCCGGTGGTGGTCGCGAAGCGTGACTGGTGTGCCAATAGTGTGACCGCATGCCTGACATGTTGAGTTCCGGGAGGACCCGGGCCGCGCTTGCGTCGTCCGCGCGGGTATCCATCGAGTTGCTGTTGGTGTTCGTGACGGTTGCGGTTGTTCTGTGGGGTCTGGCCCGGATGTGGCCGGTCGTGTGGCCGGTGATCATCGCTCTGTTCCTCACCACACTGACCTGGCCGCTGGCTCGTGCGCTGCGGCGGCGTGGGCTGCCCCCGGCGCTTGCGGCGTTGCTGGTGACCCTGCTGTTCCTGCTGGCGATCCTCGGAATCGTGGCGCTGATCGCGGTTCCGGTGGCATCCCAGTCCGGCGAGTTGAGCGACGGTGTGGTCGAGGGCATCAAGGAGGTGCGGGACTGGGCCGCGGGGCCACCGCTGAACATCGGTGACGCCCAGATCACGGCTGCTCTGGACACGGCGGCTGCCCGCGTCCAGGGCAGCGTCGGCAGCTTGGTCAACACCGTCGCCACGGGAGTGGCCACCACGCTCAGCGGATTGCTCACGGCAGTCTTGGCGATCTTCCTGATGTTCTTCTTCCTCAAGGACGGCCCGCGCTTCCTGCCGTGGCTCGCCCGTCAGTTGCCCGGCCGACTCGCCAACGACATTCCGGTCCTCGCCGAGCGCGCTTGGGACACCTTGGGCGCGTTCATGCGGTCCCAGGCCCTCGTCGGCATGCTCGACGCCGTCTTCATCGGCCTTGGTCTGTGGATCCTCGACGTACCGCTGGTGCTCCCGCTGACGGTACTGACCTTCGTCTCCGCGTTCGTGCCGATCGTGGGCGCGGTGTTCGCCGGGTTCGTCGCGTGCCTCATCGCGTTGGTGTCGAACGGCCCGACGGACGCCTTGATCGTCCTGGCAATCATCCTCGTCGTGCAGCAACTTGAGGGGAACGTGTTCCAGCCCATGATCCAGAGCCGTGGGCTCGGCCTGCACGGGGCGGTGATCCTTCTGGCGGTGACGTTGGGCGGCAGTCTGGCCGGCATCGTGGGCAGCCTTCTCGCCGTCCCCGTCACTGCACTGATCGCGGTGATCTGGAACTACCTGCGCGAGCAGCTCACCGACCCGCCGCAGGAGCCGGAGCCCGACAAGCCGCAGACCAGTGCCGCTGTCCCGGGGCGGTGAACCACCCCAGCTCAACTTCTCCGTGAACAGGCGCTGTCCTGCCTTTCTGCGGCTACCTGCGCCGTCTTGACGTCCGAGTCAGAGACGGCGCTGGGGGAGCATCGCGGCTCGGCCTCCAGCCTCGCTGTTTCGCCTGGGGTGCCGAGGGGTTGCTGACCATCAACTTCGCGGATCTCGGGTCGGTTTCGGGGACTGGGCATGCTGACGGGCCCGGCGCGGTGGCCGGGATCTCCGAGGTCCTTGGGTTGTGGGCGGGCAGGGTTCTGATGGTCGGCTAGCCGGGCGGGGCAGGGCTCGGAGGCGGTGGAAGGCCGCTGCCAGTTGCTGTTTCCAGGGCCAGGTCGCGGAGATCCGCAGGTGGAGGCGGCGGCCGCCGCGGGTGAGGCGGGCGGCGACGTGCAGGAGCCGGTAGCGAGCTGATTTTTGCTTGCCTGGCGCCGAGGGGTCGGTCGGGCTGTGGTCGCGCGCGAGCGGCCCACCTGTCGGGTGGGCCGCTCGGTCCGGTCGCTCCAGGCCTGCGGACCGGGTGGGTACTAGAGGCTGTCGCACTCCGGGGTGGAACCACCGAAAACGCTGTGGTAGCGCCACACGCAGGCTTCGGCATAGTCGACGTTGATGTCGAAATCCGTCTGGTCACCCTTGCCGCTGGCGACGGTCACCTTCGAGCTGATGCCGCCAGGGGTCGAGAACTGGACCCGAGCGTCCCTCCCGTCCTTCTTGGTGTCTTCCACGTAACCCTTGACGTCGCCGCAGCCGTACCTGAACACGGACTTGACGCCGGTGTCGGTCATGGTCTTGTACTTCGGCCTGCAGGCGGCGTTCGCAGCGGGAGCCTCCGCCACGGCCAGCACGGAGCCAGCCAGCCCAAGAACGGCAGCCAGGGCCAGACCGGCGGACGTGCGAGCTTTGATGAGGTTCATGATCTTCCTTGAGTGGGATGGCGAGAGTCGGGGCGCGGCCCGAAGACGGTGAGGTACAGGAGCCGTTACAGGAGCCGTTTTGAAACGAATGCGCCCTGCGCTCGCCCCTGCAAGCGCAGCCCCAGCTTCTCGGACGTCCGCCGCCCGGCGTACCTATAACTCTTCAGGGCGATGAGCCGCTGCGGCAGGTCTCGAAGAGTCTCCTGATGGTGCCCTCGGAGACGTCGAATCGATGGGCCAGGGCCACGACGCTCGGTTTCTCCTCGTGGTGCAGCTTCTTTCATCGGCCGCGAGCAGATCGGCGAGCTTCCAGACGAGGCGGCCGTTGGCTCGTTGCTGGTTGGTGTCGAGGGGTGCTGGTTGCTCGTTGAGATCAGTCGGAACTCCCAGACCCGCGCCCGTACGCCGGCCCGTGCCGACCGGATCGCGGTGAGCACCTTCGGCCCGGCTGCGGCGAGGCCGTCGATGAGCCGGGAGACCGTGGGGGCGGACGCCACCGGCCGAACACGTCGGGCTCGGCCCGCAGCATGGCGACATCGGCCAGGCAGTCCCCGCCCAGAGCGACGCCGAGCGCGACATCCAGCAGGACCTTGCCCGGGTCGTGCACTGCCCGCGGCTTGCGCCACGGCGCCAATGCCGCCGATATCGCACCGTCCAGGCCGCACTTGCGGACCGTCTCGACCAGCAGCCCCGCCCCGGCCTGGGAGACCACGGCACTGCCACCGCCCTCGACGGACACGCGAGTACAACTCGATACGCGTGCTCACCTGGAGAGTGCTTCTTTCCGTGCAGCCGACAGGACCCTAGACAAGTCCCGTCGTTGCAGTTCAGGAGCACTCTCCGCTTATTTGATCAAGGCATGGACGAGCACGTTCGTGAAAGCGTGACGCTAGCGGTGGATGAGCCAATGCAGTGCGGCGCCGGCGCTGCTGGCCCCGCACATGTACGCCGCGCCGTGTGCGGCGGCCACGACCGCCTCGTGGAGCAGGCGGTTGGCCGTGCGCCGGGTGGCGCCGGGCTGCCGACGGTGTGTCGTGTGATCCGTGGCAGGGCCCTCAGAAGGCTGGTCCGTGTCGCAGCCGCACGCCCTGACCGAGCAGTAGGGACGATGGGGCAACGGCAACAAGGCGGCGATGAGGCGCCGATTGCTGCTCCGCGTGGCCTGGACCTGGTCGGGGGACGATGGGGACATGGAGACCTCCGTCGGCTTGACGACACCCACAGGCAGACCCTGAGCCAGACCCCTGTCGGGCCAACAGCCCTCCAAGGGACTGCAACGGCACGCACTGGACACCAGTGGACACCGCCCCAGGCGGCGTAACGTGTTCTCATGAGGGTCACCGTTGCGACATTGGCGAAGGCTCAAGGCTTACGTGACGACTTCGACAGCCTGCAACGTCTGCGCCATGGCAAAGGCATCACCAGTCCTGGCGATCTCTGCTATCTCTCTGACTTCGTCAAACGCAGGGTACTCGGCATCGATGACGACACGGACAGTCAACTCAAGCAGGGGTTGGACAACCTCAAGAAACTCATTGAGGGAGCACCACCGCGTGAGCGGCAGCTTCTGAAGCTCAGTTTCAACATTGACTGTGCCTGGGGCGACTACAACTGGCTTGACAGAGTTGAGGACTTCGCGCTTATGCATGCGTGGATCGGCAGCTCCCGCAATGTGCGCCACCAGGCTGACCTCGCCCTCTTGCAGTTGCTCATGAGGGCCTGTCCGGCTGCCGAGCGTGAGCCGGCGCCGCAGTCCGATGTCGAAGCGGCAACAGATCCGGCCACCGTCCACGGCCACGCTCCGACCGTGGTCGGAGTATTCGTCGAGAACTATGTGCACAACAGCCCTCGGTTCGCCGGGTCGTGGGAGACCGCCCGTACGGTCGACATGTGCGGCTTCGGCCACAATCGCATGGCCGTCACCTACTCCAACGAGATCGGCAGCATCCTCAGGACGGGCGGCAGAGTGCGCGTCCTCATGCAGGATCCAGAGGGCCAAGCGGTTCTCGACGCGAACCGCCGCAGCTCCACGCCCAAGGCGTCGGCCGAAGATGTCCGTCATCAACACCGCAGCGCCATCGCGACCTTCACATCGATCAGGACCGCCGCGGATGCCCCGACTGAAAGTCTGCAGTTGCGTGTCTACGACATCATGCCGCCTTTTACCGCGTACTTCTTCGACGTGGACGAAGAGACGGCCCACGCCTATATCTGGTTCTGGTCGTGGCGGCAACCGTCCGCCTGGCGTCCGGGATTCCTCGTTTCACAGGCGACAGACACTCTCTGGTACACGCGCTTTCGCAGTCAGTTCGAGGCGATGTGGACGGACGAGGAAACACGCGAGTTCCGACACGGGGGTGGCTCATGACGGATCTGGCCCGCTTCTTCGACGCGACCGGATACACGAAGTTGTCCGAGCGCCTGCCTTCGCATCTGGTGAGTCGGATGCGGACGGTGGTGGATGACCATTTCGCCCGTCGCGTCCCGCCGTACCGCGTCAACGACGCAGGACAGCCCTGTCGTCTCGATGACCTGCTGGAGAGGGACCCGGTCTTCCTTGACGCTCTGCGTCATGACGTCGTGGTAGCAGGGCTGCGTCAGATCCTCGGGCCGGCGGTCGACGTGGTGCACACGCGACACAACCATGCAACGCTGAACAACTCAGGTGACATCCCATTCCGTCTGCACCGCGATATACAGCAATGGTCACAGCCGCTCGTCGCCGTCTTCATCTATCTTGAGCCCGCCACTGTGGCGAACGGCTGTACCACGGTTGTCCCGGCCTCACACCGCCTGCCCTACGCCGGCCCTCAGTCCGGCGGCGGTGGCGGGAACTGGGCTGACGAACACGATCAGTACCGGCATCTGATCGGCCAAGAGCTGCCCGTCGACATGCCGGCCGGTGGAGTCCTGCTTCTCAACTGCCTGTGTTTCCACAGCGTGGGGCGCAACACTTCGGCATCCTCACGACGGAGCCTGGTCTTCGCATGCCGCAGCTCCGACGAACTGAGCCAGGCCGACATCCCAGGGGTGACCCGGCTGTTCGGCGAGCGCCGCTTCCTTGCCAACCGTGTCCTGCACACCTCCGGATCACTACGCCAAGGCCAGAGCTGAACCGATGCTGGCCCTCTTCGATTTCGACGACACACTGGTCAGCCGCTCTGCGGCCATCTGGCGCTGGGCGCATCTGCTCGTACGGACAGAAGGCATGCCCCAGCATGCCGTCGAGGCAATCGTCGACGCCGACCGAAAGGGCGCGACGCCAAGGGATGAGTTCCTGGACTCGGTGCTGTCGCTCCCCGGAATCCGTATGACGATGGACGAGTTCCGCAACTGGTACGCAGTCAGCTACCCCTCGTGCTACGGCCCAGAAGAGGACTCCATTCGTGCACTGACCCTCTTCCGCGACGCGGGCTGGAAGATCGGAGTGGTCACCAACGGTTCAGCCGCTAGGACCGAGCAGAAGCTCGCACGCTCCGGGCTGGCACCGCTGATCGACGCACTGTGCGTGGCGGAGGACCTCGGCGTGTGCAAACCGGACCGACGGATCTTCGAAGAGGCGGCCCGTCGCTGTGGTGCTGAGCTGACCGGCTGGATGATCGGCGACGCACCGGTGGAGGACGTGGCCGGGGGAGCACAGGCCGGCCTACGGACCGCCTGGCTCCGTGGAGGCCGGACCTGGAACGGGAGGATGCCCCGCCCGGACATCGAGGTCGATTCAGTCCTCGAAGCCGCCGTTGTCATCGTCACCAGTTCCCGACACACCCGCAGCGAGTAAGCCCGTCCGCTCCCAGATGCGCGCGACCGCGCACATGACGACACGCGGAGTTGGCCGGGACAAGGGCCGTCACGCAAGACGCGAACAACAGGGCCTCCGGGCACTCGAGTGGCGTCGCAACCCTCGAGCTGCCAAGAGGCCCGGTACTCATACATCCACCCGGCCAAGACCACCTGACCAGGGACCCCGTTCGATCAGAACCGTCCTCGTGATCGACAGGGGTGCGGTTTGTCAAGGTTGGTAGACCGTTTGGACGACAGTGCAGCTCACGAGCCCGTTGGCGCTGGCGGAGCAGATCGCCCGGTGCCAGTTACGGATCTTGGTATAGGTGCCTTGCCACACCCAGGTCCAGTCTGGGCCGTACCCAAATCGCACTCGGTACTGAGGCTGGCCGCCGCCTGGATTGATCGCGTCCACGTCCTTCCAGTAGCCCGTGGTTGTGTGCGGGGCGACCTTGTACTTGGCGCAGTCGAAGGTCTTGTAGGCGATGGTGCTGTCGCCGCCCTTGTTCCATACGCGGCAGCGGTTGGAGCCCCCTTCCAGATCGGCTCCGTAGAAGGTGTACCCCGTGTCGTTCTGCAGCGTTCCCGCCACACCTGCTGATGCAGGCGTCGTCGTGACGGTGAGCAGTATTGCGACAGCCAAGGCGATCGAAGCGACAAAACCGGTTAGCCTCTGATTACGCATGCGTCCCCCGTTCTCGGTTCTTTGTGTGTGGTGAGGTGTTGCTGGGGGCCATGTCGCGGCCCCCAGCACCTGTGCTTCCCCCGGCATGGCGCACAACGCTTCGGAGTCTTTCGCCTCGTGTGCGAGGCTTTACTCGCGCGCGACCACAAGGGCACGTCAACTGATGGTGACGGGAACACCCGGATAGAGTTTTTCCACCCCCCTCAATACGCACTTGAGCACTGTCCGCTCCTCACTCAGGCCGGCGGTTCGCACCAAATCCGCCAGGCTCGTCCCTGCCCCCGAAGTCGTCATGCCACGACCGGACAGGCACGAACGTGACTCGGCCAACAATGCTGATGACATGCGCGGCGCATGTTCGAGTGCGTACCGCTGCTCGATTCTTGCCAGATGCGCCGCGTGACATTGGTCGCCGCGTGCCGCGACCTCGTCGTCCGGCATGGCGGCGTTGACGTACCAGAGATTCATTCTCTGGTAATTCACGGGATTCCAGCCGTGATTCACGAGCGTGACGCCGCTCTGCTTCAGGCACGACTCCAGCCAGGCAACGGCAGTCTCATATTCCTGCGCGCTGACGCCGTCGGCCAGGAGTGTGCCCTGCGCGGCCACACCCTCGGCGTGTTCCTTGTCGCTGACGTACTGCTGGAACTGAGCCCGCGGGGTCGACGCGCGAGTGTCGCGCCCCTGGGCGCAAGCGCTCACCGCGAGCACCAGACCGACGAGGACCGCGCAACGGAACGGGAGCCTCACGGAGGACGCCTAGATGTGCCAGATGTTCTTGTAGCTGCAGTCGGCGCAGCTCTTGTGATCGCTGACCTGGATCGACATACCCGAAGGCGCGTAGACGTCGATGCGTCCAGGTGCGTGCGCCCAGCTGCTGATCACACCGTTGATCCGAACCCTGAGCCAAGCGTGCCCCGCGCAGCTCCCCGACGCCTTGTACGTCTCGGCATAGCGGTGGTTGCTGTGGCCGTAGTACTTGCAGCCGCCGTGACTGACGTCGACAGCCGCATCGTGAGCCTGGGCAGGCGCCGTGCTCACCGCCACGGCTGCCGCCGCCGTGGCCACCGCAGCGGCTTTGATCCGCGTCACTACGCGCATGCTCTCTCCTCTTCCCCTGCGCCGCGACTGATCGCGGCGAACGATAGGCCGGCAACAGCCAACGACCGCGCGGCAGGTTTCCCCGTCGGTCTGGCCGCGGCCAACTGTGCCGGTCTGTCCAGCAGAGCGGCCAGCAATCCGGTGTCCCGACTCGCCGTGGGACGCGTGCCGCACCGATGACCAGGAATGATGCAGAAGGGTTGGGACGGTCCTGGAATGCTGGGGGCGGCGTGAGCAAGGCGGCATGGGGGTGAGGGGCTTGAACAGAGCGGACGCGGCCAAGGAGTTGGCCGCCGCGCTGGGGGAGTTGAAGCAGCGCAGCGGCCTCAGCTATCAGGAACTGAGCCAGCGGGTGTTCATGAGCAGCTCCACTCTTCACCGGTACTGCAACGGCAAGGGGGTGCCGGGGGACTACGACGCCGTAGTGCGTATGGCCAAGGAGTGCGGAGCGGCTCCGGGCGAGCTCAACGACCTGCTGCGGTACTGGAAGGCGGCGACAGGGGAAGAACCTGATCCCGGTTCGACCTCCGCCGCAGAGGTACCCGGCGCCCGTCCAGTTTTCCTGGCCGCTTCGGACCGCGCGCCCGTCGACCCCGCTACCAGTCACTCCCAGGCGGGGCGGCGTTCCCCGGGCACCCGTCTCGCCCTCGCCGTGGCCCTGGCCGTCATCGTTCTCGTCTCCGCTGTCGCGAGCAACCCGCGCAAGGCGGGCACCGCGCCCGGGCCAACTCCGGTCGGAGCGACGAGCTGGACCCAGGCTCCGACACCGGTCTCCCCGGAGCTGTTCGGCGTGACCATGAACAGCTCCAGCGGGGCCATGCCCTCCTTCCGGGCCGGTGCGCTGCGATTATGGGACAGCGAGACCCGCTGGGCCCAACTGGATCCCGACCGTGGCGAGTTCGATTGGTCCACGCTCGACCGACTCCTCGACGGCGCCGAGCAGGCAGGTTTACCCACCCTGTTCGTCTTTGGTGGCACACCCGCCTGGGCCGCCCCGAACCGCCGCAAGGCCGCCTACCCTGACGGCTCCCGGGCGGCGCCCCCGGACGACCTCAACGACTGGGACACCTTCGTCCGGGCCCTCGTACGGCACGCGGGGGACCGGATCGACGCGTACGAACTGTGGGTCATGGCCAACCACCCGCACCACTACAACGGCAGCGTGGAGACCCTCGTCGAGATGACCCGCCGCGCGAGCCGCATCATTCGGGCAGTTGACGCCCACGCGGTCGTGGTCTGCCCGTCCATCACCGAGCTGTGGAAGGAGCAGGCACACGAGTACCTGCTCCGGTTCGCCGAGCTGGGCGGCTACCAGCATTGCGACGCGGCAGGCATCAAGCTCTACCAACACCGGGTCACCGACCCGCCGGAGACCATGTTGGAGGCGGTGCGGAAGGTGGACCGGACCTTCCAGCGGGCGGGGTACCACCTGCCGTTGTGGAACACGGGTACCACGCAGACCCTGCCGCTGAACGACCCGCTGGAAGAGAACCAGGCGGCCAACTACGCGGTCCGCTTCTACCTGACGGGCCTGTACGCCCGTAAGCGTGGCCTGGCACGCATGTACTTCTACGCATGGGGCAACGGCAGCATCCCCCTCGTTCTCCAGGCCGAGGGCCAGCCACCCACCAAGGCCGCCCTGTTCGTCGAGCGCCTCCAGCAGTGGCTGGCCCACGCGGAAGTGCGCGGCTGCGGCCACGGCCTCCAGATCGCTCTGCCGGAGAACGTATGGCAGTGCGAGTTCCTCATCCCCGATGAGAACGACACCCTCCACGCGGCCCGCATCCGCTGGACCCACACAGGAACGGCGGACGTTCCGGTAGGCGCCGGTGCGCAACGCGTCGAGTACCTCGACGGCCGCGCCCGAACGGTCGACTCCCAGGACACCGAACGGATCACGGAACGGCCGGTACTTATCACTTACAGGGAATCCGGAACGAATCAGCTGACTTCAAGCCTCTGAACTACCAAAGTCTTCGCACCAGATCGGCTTCGTGGACGAAGCGGGCTGGTGACCGACCTGACCGATGCGCTCACTCGACATATGGGCGGGGACCGGACGGTGCCCGGGGTCTGGCCGCTGTACGGGATGGGCGGGTGCGGCAGGACGACGGTCGCGCTGGAGACGGCCCACCGGCTCTCGGACGCGCCGCGAGGCGGGTGTGGTGGGTTTCGGGAGAGAACGGCGAGGTCCTTGCCGCAGCATTGCGAGCGGTCGCCTTCGCTGCCGGCGCCCAAGCGTGCGACTTCATCGGCTCCCACCCGGCGGACGTGCCGTGGCCGCCCGCGAGCTCCTCGGGAACCGTACCGATCACCAGCCGCGAGTCCCGCGGTGCACGGTGGGGCGCTGGGTGCACATGGTCGGCGTTGACTTCCTCTCCGGCGAGGACGGCACGAAGGTACTGCGCGACTTTGCGCCGCCCCAGACGGCATCATGCAGGAGGCCCTGACCGAGCATCTGGGAGGTCTGCCACTGGCGCTCAACCTTGCCGGCTCCTACCTGGCAGAGGCGGTGGACAACCCCTGGCTTTCACCGTCCACGCCCAACCATGCACGAGGTCGTTAGTTGATCAAGCACGCGTTTGGGGCGTCGCCGTGGCAGCTGGACTGCCGTAGACCGCGTATGCGAGCCAGGACGGATCGCCGTCGAGATTCTGGGCCTCTTGACGTGCGAGGAGCGAAGCCTGACCCAGGGGACGGCCGTCGTCGAGGAGTCGAGCGTAGAAAGCCTTCGCGAATTGCATGGCGGAGTCGGAACGCACAGGCCAGAGGGTGCCTATGAAGGCGCCTGCGCCGGCCTTCAGGAATTGTTGAGCCCAGCTGAGGGTGTCGTTGAACCAGGGGATCTCACCGGCGCTGCGGCAGGCGTTGAAGAACACGAGCGGCTGGTGGGCCCGCAGGCTGCGGGTTTGTGCAGCGGTTGCAAGGTCGATGGGTTCGAAGGGGCCATCATCCATGTTTACGCGCGATCCGGAGGTGGAGAAGTTGTTGTGGCAGGCAAAATGCAGTAAGCCAGCATGGCCACGCTCGATCAGATCGGCAAGCACCTCGCGTTTGGTGATCACGTCCTTGTTCGCCATTCCCGGCCCGAGCGAGTCACGCAGTTCGGCAATCTCAAGTGCCGCTTCCGGTGGTGAACCCGGCGGCATGACGAAGGCAGCACCCGGAACGGAGATCTGGTGGACGCGGTCTTGGCGGAAGACGCGTCGTACGACGGGCAGCCACTCGGCGAGGAAGCCCTCGTTGTTGTCTGCGTCGAGCGGGTACAGGAGCTCCCACGGCACGAAGTTGTGCTCGCCGAGCACCGTGAAAGAGGTGATGCGGTGGGCCTCTTTCCAGAACTGCTTCTGTATGGCCTCCGGCACAGCCGATGACCACAGCTGTACACCCTCGTTCATCAGACGCCTTCGGAGTGCACGTGCGTCGTCGGGCGGAAGCTGCCCCGCCCGCCTGGCTGCCTCGCGCAATTCGCAATAGATCCGCTCGGCCGCCTGCCCCGGGTCCCCACCACGGTAGCGGAACTGCTCAGGGGGATAGCACGTCTCACTCAGCAGCTGAAAGCTGAACGAGCCGTCCTCGGCACGGTGCACCTGAAGTGTGGCCTCTCCCGGTTCGAAGGCGATGCCCGGCAACACCGCCCGTCGCGGCTCCCCATTGGTGACGACCCCATCTGCGTCTGCATCGACCGATATTTGAAGGTGCACCGCCCCCAGGTGCGTGCCCTTGTGGAAAGCGTGGACCGTCACCTGGTGGAGGCGCGAAGTCGTCGTGCGCAGGCGAAAGAGTAGCCAGCCGGAGTCCTGGCCCGGGTACACGGTGAGTTCCTGCGAAAGGTCAGCCACCGCGCGCAGGGTCGGCGCGGTGACGATTATCATCAGTTGCGCACCCTCCTTGGGGACCGAGAATGATGGAAGGCGGACACTGCCTTGCCCTTGCCCCTGACCGGGAACTCGGGCGATCTGGACGAGGAGGGGAACCTCTGTGCCTGGTCTGGCTTGTTCCGCCAGTGCGGCGATCAGGTGGCGCGGTTCGGACATCCCGTCGTTCCCCTCTGGGGGGACGGGAGGCGCTCCTTCGCCTCGGGGCCGGGCATGTATCGCGCCCCGCCCTGGTACGGCCTGGTCGCCCTGTACCGACCCGGTGTTCTCGTCGGACTCGTCAGGTCCTGGTGAGGGACCCGGACTCGATCCCTCAGGGACGACGACGTCTTCGTCATCCTCATCTATCAGGAATCCACGCATCGGCGACGGTGCCTGCCCCATCGGGGACGGGCCCTGCGGGCGTATCGGAGCCATCGGCTGGGTCATCGCGGGGGACATCTGCTGCTGGCCGCCGTAGGACGTGGCTGGGGATGAAGGGCCTGGTGCCTGGTGTCCTGGCTCGCTCCCGCGGGGCTCGGCACTCGATCCCATGCTGTCGAACACGCCCTCGTCCGTGCTCTGGCGGGACAGTGCCGGGCTAGGAAGACTGCCCGGCTGACTGGTGCCGGCCTGACGACCCTGCGCGATGCCCCGACGGAGATTGGTCAGTCGGCCGCGTACGTCGTCAGGTGCCCGTGAGACCTGTGGACCGGCGTGGTGCTGTTGCTGAGCCACACCCGGGACGAGGTTCGCCCTGGGAACCCGGCGCGGCAGACCTGAGGTAGTGACACCGCCCGCCGCCGGTCGCCTGGTGCGCTCCGCCTGCCGGCCGAGGTCGTCATTCGGCGAGGTACGCCAGGAAGAGGCAGTGGGACGCTGGGGTGCCGCAGGATCCGGCTGCGGCTGCGGCTGCGGCTGCTGGGGCTGTCCTGGGGCAGAGGAACTGTTGCCCGCTGTCGGCTGGGATCCCTGTCCTGATCCGCCGCCGTGGAACCAGTTGGACTCCAGCGTGTCGTACAGCGGCGTACGGTCGTCACCCGGCCCCGGCGCCGGAGGCAGCGCCTCGGGCTCCTGGCGGGCGGCGGGCCGCTGTCGCGAAGGTGGCCGGGTCGGCGGAGGCGGAGTGCTGAAGCCGGCGCCCGGCTGGGGACGCTCGAACTGCCCTGTGTCACTCGGGTTCTGGCGGCGCGCCAGAGAGGGCCGCCCCGTGGAGCCGCTGTCGTACGCCTGCTGGCTCGCGAACTGGCCAGTGTCGGCAGGGTTGTCCGGGTAGTCCTCCCTGTTGCGGTCGTCCTTGCCGGCCGGATCGCCGAAGACGTCCGGGCGGGGGAACCGACCCGTGTTCTGCGGACCGTCCGTGCCAGGCCGCGGGAACTGACCGGTGTTCCGCGGGGTGTCGAAGTCGGGATTGCCGCCTGGCGGCTCGGCCCGCGGGCCACCACGCCTCGGCAACTGCGGCCGAGCCGAGTCCTGCTGGGGAGCGCGCGGGTCCCGCCCCCCAATCGCTCCGCCTTGGGCTCCCGGGCGGCCGCCCGCACCGGGGGACGGCAATGAGGCACGCGGGCCCTGACCGGCGGTGAGGGAGCGGCCTTTCGGCTGGTCGCTGTCGCGACGGGCTGCCGCCGCACCGGCACCGAGGGCACCAGGACCGTCAGGCCACCCAGGCGGTTCCTGTACTGGATACAGGCCGGCCCCCTGTTTCGGATTCTGAGGGATGGTCTGCGGGTCCGCGCCCGGCGCCTCGGCACCTCGGCGCTTCGTCTGCGAGAAACCTTCCGCGACGACCGCCGCGAGTTCGCGGTACGCCTCCCGTGTCGCGTCCTGCATACTCTCCAGGCCCGCGTGGTCACCGTCCGCGAGCCGTTCATCGAACGGCACGACGACAACGCTCCGGCAGATTCCGCCCAGACGCTCGGCAGCTTCGAGGGCATCAAGCATGGTGTCGCCGTCGCCCGCGCCGGTCAGCACCACGTGACTGCGTTCGGCAAGGTAGCGGTAGGTCGCCAGTGCGCGAGCAGTGGCGTCAATACTGGACTCGGACCGGCTGCTGACGAATACGTGCTGGTCAGCACCCGTCAACGCAACGAAGGCAGCAAGGCCGTCTACTCCCGTGGCACAGTCGCTGAGGACGACCCCGTACGGGTGGAGGGCGGTGAGAAGGGCACTGTAAGAGACGGCGTCGAGCGGCTCACTCGGTGTGGCGGGGGCTGCGGCATCGGCGAGAATCTCCAGGCCAGAAGGCAGCCGCGAGGTGAACTCCCGAATGTCGAAGCCGTCTTCACCAAGGCGAGCGGCTACCTCTCGCAAGGCGACTCGGGTACGGAGGGCGGGGGCGTAGCGCCCCAGCATGCCGTCATTGGCATCCATCGCGATCACCGGGTCGTCCCGCTCGGAAGCCAGGATGGCACCGAGGCTGGCGACCGTTGTCGTCTTCCCCGTGTTGCCGTACGCGCTGACGACCGCGACGAGATGGGTACTCCCAGGCGAAACCGGCTTGCGGATAGCCGCGCCGAGATCACGGACATCATGTCGCGTGGCTGTCTTCCCGACCTGCCACCACCGCCGAGCTGCTGCCGACATTGCACCTCCCGCCGCTCACACACCGCGCTGGCCCAATTTGCCTTCGCGTCCGTCAGCTCACGCTGGGGCTCACTCGGGCATCCAGTGCTCGCCGGGCCCGCTGGATGAATGGTGCCCTGCCGAACCCACCCAGCCACGATGCTAGATCGGGAACCCCCATTCCACGCGGCGCTCCGGCCAATTCCTGTACGAGGCAGAGCGGTTTGCCCGTCAGCTTCCGGAAGCCCGAGCCGTCCCGTGAGCGAGCAGCTCGCAGGTCCCCGAGGCGGCGGTCATGCGCAGGGTAGGGCCGCGGGACATGCCAGGCGCGACGAAACCGGTCGACGACGGGGCGGATCGGCGGGGCCGCAAGACTGCACGTATGCGATCGTGAATCCTCAGGGATCATCCACGTCGGCATCGACGGTCGCGTGATGGGGACAGCAAGGGAGGAGGACACCTCCCAAAGCTCGTCCAGCCGGAGCGAGTCCAGCAGCGGGGACTCCAACCCGGCCCGCCTCGGCTTCACCGGGCGTGAGTCAAGGTGTTCCTGGGGTCGTTGCTGTTGCAGCGGGGCTTCCGTAGACCGCGTACGCGAGCCAGGTCGGGTCGCCGTCCAGGTCTCGGATGGCCTGGCGGGCCTTCATCGACGCTTCCCCCAAGGGGAGCCTGCCAGTGATCAGGTGGTTGTAGAAGGCGTCCGCATAGGCCAGTGCCGAGTCCGAACGCACCGGCCACAGGGTACCGACGAACGCCCCCGCTCCCGCGTTGAGGAATTGGGGTGCCCAACCAAGACTCTCTCCGAACCAGTCGATCTCCCCGGCGCTGCGGCAGGCGTTGAAGAACACCAGGGGGTGATGGTCTCGCAGCGAACGCATCTGTGCCGCCGACGCCAGGTCGATGGGATCGAAGGGACCGTCGGCCATGGTCACGCACGAGCCGGTACCCGTGAAGGTGTTGTGGCAGGCGAAGTGGAGGAGACCAGCGTGCCCTCCTTCCAACAGTGCGGTCAGGGCCGCCCGGTTGGTCAACACGCCGGCGTCGGCCACGCCCGTGCCCAACCGGGCACGCAGGGACTTCACTTCCTCGTCCGCGTCGGCAGGAGAACCCGGCGGAACCACAAATGCCACGCTCGGCAAACTGAGGGTGCGCACTCTGTCCTGCCCCAACAAGCGGCGCACCACGGGGAGCCACTCTGCCAGGAAGCCTCTGCCTTTGTGCCCTTCGTTCAGCGGATACAGCAGCTCCCAGGGGACAACGTCGTGCTCCCCCAGGACGGTGAAGGCCGTGACGTGGTCCGCTTCCTTCCAGAACTGGTTCTGGACAGCCTGGGGAACCGCGGATGTCCACAGCTGCACGCCGTGATTTCGCAGCCGGTCGTGTAGCCGTTTGGCATCCTTGTCGCCGCCCCCGGTGGCCTTCGCGGCCCTCCTCAGCTCGGCGTAGATCTGCTCGGTGGCACGGTGGGTGTCGCCGGCCCGGAAACGGAAGATCTCCGGTGCGTAGAACGTCTCGCTCATCAGCTGGAAACTGAAGGCACCGGTCGCGTCCTTCAACACCTGGAGAGTGACCTCCCCGGGGTCGAACGCCATGGAGGGCAGCAGCGCACGGTGCTGAGCACCGTCCCGTGTGACACTGCCGTGCCCTACCGAGATCTGACAGGTCACCTCACCGAGAAAGGTGCCGCCGCGGAAAGCCCGTACCGTCACCCGATGCAGCCCCGGCGTGGGGGCCTTCAGCCGGAAGCACAGCACATCGGAGTCCCGGCCAGGCATGACGTGCAACTCCTGGTACAGGTCATCGACGGCAACGAGCCCAGGAGCGTGAAGGGTGACCAGCACCCGGGCCCCGTCGGGCGGAACGGCGAAGGAGCGCAGCTGCACGCCCTTTCCAGTACCCCGGACGATCTGTACATGCAGCGGTACGTCCCGTCCGGGCGAGGTCTGCTCGGGCAGCTCCGCAATCAGACAGCGCGGCTCCATCGAACCGCCGTCGGTGCGAGGAGCCATTGAGGGCGGTGGCGAAGGCGGTGCCGAAGACGCACCCGACGTGTCCGAGGGGACCTGGGGGGTACGAGGCTGGTGGGGCGTTGTCGGCCGTGGACTCGTCCATGCCGGTGCCTCATGAGACGCGGTCACTGCGGGCGCTGCCGTCTCCTGCGTTCGTTGGGCCACTCCCACGTAGAGACAGTCCACCACCAGCAGTTGACCGATGCGGGAGGACATCGCCGCGGGTCTCAACTCGCTTTCTCGCACCGCGGACGTGGTCAGCACATGGTCGGCGTACTGAGTCACCGCCCCGTCCGGCCGTCCGGTGATGGCGACCGTCGTGGCTCCGCGCTCGAAGGCGACCCGCAGTGGCTCGACGACATCCCTCGTCGACCCCGAATGGGTGATCGCGATGGCCACATCGCCCGCTCGCAGTTGCACGGCATTCGTAACGGCGAGGTGCGGATCGCTGTGCGCGTGGGCCATGAGCCCCATCCGCGACAACTTGTGCGAAAGGTCCAGGGCGACGAGCCCACTCGCCCCGACACCGTACAGGTCGGTCCGTCGAGCCGCGGCCAGCGCGGTCACGGCCGCCCCCAACTGCACCATGTCCAGACCGGCCGCCGTGTCGGCGAGGGTCTGCTGTTGGTCGTAGGCGAGTTTGGCGACAACGTCAGCGATCGGGTCCTCGACGGTGATATCTGCGGTGACGGCGGGCGCGCGGCCGGACTGCTGCTGGGTGGCGAGGCCGGCGAGCGCGAGGCGCAGGTCCCGGTAGCCGGTGTAGCCGAGCAGCCGTGCCGTCCGTACGACCGTCGCCTCGCTGGTACCGGTGAACTCGGCGAGGCCGGTCACCGTGAGGGCCGCGCAGCCGGCCGGGTCGCTCACCACGGCCTCGGCGACCCGCTGCATGGAACGTGTCATCGACGGGGCCAGCGTGCGCACCTTGGCCGCGAGAGCAGCGGAGGTCGGCGGAACACGCCAGTCACCCCCAGCGTCGAAACTTTCCTTCACCTCTTGGGGCACGCGTGAAAGATATTTTCACCGCACCGGTGTGGTCAAGGGTTCGCCAGGTGGCCTGGTCGGGAATCTTGAGGCCCTGGAGGGTGTCCAGGCCGCCGACGACACCGATGCCTTCCGACCCCCGCGCTACCTACAGCACGCATCTGCCGCACCCTGTGCACCGACCTGGAGCATCACTGCCCCCACATCGAGGATGTGCGCCGACATGTCGCGGCCGGCCACTCCTGACCTTCGAGTACGCCAGCTCGTAGGCTCCCGGGGAGCCGCTCAAGCCGCTCGGCCAAGTTCATGGCGCACAGGGAGCGGACGGGGAGACGGTGTTCCCTGGGCCGGCGTGTTGGCGGGGAACTCCGACGACGTGGTCGTGCTGCATGTGCCGGTACAGCAGCAGAACCTCGATCAGAGCGCGGGTGCCGGCGGTGTCGCCGTGGGTGTTGCAGGCGGCTGTCCACCAGGCTTCGTGGATCGGGGTGAACTGGCCTGCGGCCCGGGCCTGTTCGAGGACCGTGGCGCCGGGCAGCGCGCCCGGTTTGCGCAGCAGCGCCTCGAGATAGTGATCGAGCTCGAGCCGTGATCCGCTCTTGGTCAGCAGCCGTTCGTGCTGGGCGATCTCGGTGCGGCCGTCGAACACCACGAGCTCGGAGGCGTGCAGCAAGACCCGGACCTGGCGGCCGATGAACCGGGTCGGGACCGAGTAACGGTTGGTGCGGACGGTGATCTGGGAGAACCGGTCGACCCTTGGGGTGCACCGGCGGCCGGTCTCGAACGTCTCGACGGGCAACGGCTGCAAGGACGGCCGTTCGACGGCGAACAGCTCGCCGATCGTGCGGGGACGGGTCCCGATCCGCCGGGCCTCGTCGGCCAGATCCCACTCGTCGATCAGCATGTTCAAGTGCGCCAGCGAGTCGATCTCGGGGACGGGAACGAAGTGGTTGCGGCGAAACCAGCCGATCTGGCCCTCGACGCCGCCTTTCTCGTGGGCGCCCTCGATTCCCGGCGTGCAGTAGAACGGCTCGATGCCGTAGTGGGACCGAAATGCGGTCCACCGGTCGGTCTCGACCCGGCGCCGCGTGAAGCCGAGCACCGACGCGACCGCGGCCTTCAGGTTGTCATACCGGATCTTGCCGAACGGCACGCCGCCCAGCACTATGAAAGCGTTCTCGTGGCCCTCGAAGAACGCCTCCCGACCGCCGGAGGCGAACACCCGGTGCACCGCCTTCCCGGAGAACGACAACCGCAGGCAGAACAAATGGCACTTCACCAGCTCGCCCCACAAACGGACCGCGACCTCGCCGAAGTCGACCTCGGCTTCGGCGCCGGCCAGGTGCGACTGCTCGATGAACACCTGCGCCGGGCCACGGCCGGCCTCGACCCGAATCTCCGGCCTTCCGCTTGGCGACGTAGGCGCGCACGACCTGGTAGGACACGTCGTCCATCGCGTGCTCGTTGATCAACCGGCGATAGATCCGGACCATCGTGTGACGCTGTTTCCTCGGCGCATCCAGATCAGCCGGCAGCATCTGGTCGATCACCGGCTTGAACGGATCCAGCTTGGAACGGCGAGGCGCGTACGGTTCCCGAGGTTGCGGCCACGCCGAACTCAGCGCCTTCTGAACAGTCCGCCAGCCCACCCGGTACTTGCGCTCCAGCGCCCGGTTCGACATGACCTCGCGAGCGTCACGCCGCAGCGCGGCATACAACTCGACCTTCGACTGACCAGGCGGCATCGGCGGTGCTCCTTCACTGAGCACATTCACCTTGCCACCGCAACCCCGCGAGTGACACTACTCCTCACGAACAACTTCCCAGCCAACCAGCCGGTGACATCCACTCAGACGGACAACTGACAACCCACAAACACCGTCAGAGCCATCCTTGCGAAAACAATTGGTGCCCGGCTTTCTCCGCTGATGGACTGACGTCCTACCGTGAGTCTGCCGCGTGACGGAGGTAGTGGCTGTGACAGGCTATGACGTGCTTGCCGAGGTGTACGAATGGCTCATCTCGGATGCAAAGTTGCCTCCAGCCGAGTTCGCCGCGTCGTTCGACGACGTCCTCAATCTCCTGCCGTCGAACGCTCACGTCCTCGACTGTTCGTGCGGAACCGGACAGTTGGCGGTTGGCCTCGCCGGTCGTGGCATGCAGGTTGTCGCAACTGACGCCAGCGAGGCGATGGTTCGTCGCACTGCAGAGTTGTCTGAGGAGTTCGGGGCATCCGTCCGGGCCGCACGGGCGAACTGGGAAGAGTTGCCCGACCATTTCCAGGACAACACGTTCGACATGGTGTTCTGCGTTGGCAACTCGCTTCACCATGCCGCGGGCGCGACAGGCAGGGGCGCTGCTCTGGAGTCGATGTCACGGCTTCTGCGCCCCGGCGGGCGCTTGGTACTCACATCCCGCACTTGGGAACTCGTGAGGGCCAGAGGTTCCCGGCTGGAGATCAGTGACCGACTCGTCCGCCGGAACGGTCGCGATGCCGTCGTGGTCTACCGCTGGGAGATTGCGCCGCATTGGGAGGAGGAGCACCACATCGAGATTGCGATCGCGCAAGTTGATGCGACCGGGTTGGTTCTTGTCCGCTCGGAACTGCTGTCCTGCTGGCCCTACCGGTACGAGGAACTCGAAGTCGAGCTGCACCGGGTCGGACTCCAAACGGAACTGAGCACGTTCGATCTTGAGGCCGAGAACTACATGGTGGTCGCGAGCAAGGTATAGACACCGGACTCTCAGTCCCTGGCCGGACCGCGCGGTTGCTCGCAGGACGCTTGCGCCCTCTCATCGGTGCGGGTTCAAGTGGTCAACGCAACGCCTCGGACGAGGAGTGCTCGTCGATCAGACGGCGGTAGATCCGGGGTGACGGTGTGGCGCTGTTTCCTGGTCGCGTCCAGATCAATGAGCAGGATCTCGTCGATCAGCAGCGTGAACGGATCCAGCTTCGACGGCCGCGCCGAAGCGGTTGTCGTGCGTGGCTGCGGCCAAGCCGAGGTCAGGGCCTTGTTGACCGTGCTCCAGGTGACGCCGTACTTGCACTGCAACGCCCGGTTCGACATGCCGTCGCGGGAGTCGCGCCGCAGCGCGGCGTACAACCAGACCTTCGACTGGCCAGGCGGCATCGGGGGTGCTCCTTTTACTGAGCACATCCAGCTTGACACCGCAACCTCGATGGTGACGTCAGAATTCGCGAACATCTTTCTTGGCCGTCACCTGGTGCCGTCAGCTTTCACGAACAACTGACGTCACCAACTACCGACAGAACCACCCCCGCGCACTGACCCTGACGCTCACGTTCGCCGGCGGCGCCGACTGGGAGAAGACCCGCCGCCTGGCCGAGCCGTCCGCACACGAGGACGAACCGCGCCTGCTCGCCTACCGGCTGCTGGACGCCGCCGGCCTCCCGCGCGGGCGCGTGACCGCACTCGGTTCCCTGATCCGAGGGCCGGAACACGACGGCGACGGCGCCGTTCCATCGGAGTCCGCGGCATTCCAATGACGCCTCTCCTCTGACGCCTCTCCTCACGACGCCACCGCCGTCCCGGGACCCCTCCCGAGGAGGCGGGGCTAGGTTCTTCCGGTCTACGAAGCGAAGGCAGGCCAAGGAGCGCGGCGTGAATGGTGTGGTGATCGTTGGGCTGGTGGTCGGCCTGGCGCTGGTAGTGGGTTGCGTCTTGGTGGTGCGCAGCCGTCGTGCGGTGAGGTGGTCGGAGGTGGAGGCGTCGCCGCCGGCGGGCGGCGCGACTGACGGCATGCTGACCTGCCCGGCGTGCGCGCATCGGTTCAAGCGGCCCGACATCATGATCGTCACCAAGGCCCAGGTGAAGAGGTACGGCCGCGACCCCGTCCAGTGCTCGCGCTGTGATCTCATCTGGGACGCGGGCGGTAGGCCACACAGGACTCGCTGAGGAACCAGGGGCCCGCGGGCGCCGTGAGCTTCTCTCCAGGCACCACCCAGAAGTGGAACGGGACTGATCTTGTTCCCTGATGCTCCCCGAGTCCCCTCGAACCATACGTCTGCCGATTCCCTGAAGTCGGACACCGCCGGCCTGCTGGCCAGGCTCATTTCCATCGACTCCGCCAACCCCGATCTCGTTCCCTGCGGGGCCGGCGAGACCGTCATCGCTGACTTTTGCAGCGAATGGCTGGCCCCGCGGCTGGGAGGTCCACGGCCTGGAAAAGCGCCCGGCCGCCCTCGCTCGTCGCGATCGCCCGCGGCATCGGCGGCCGCTCCCTCATGCTCAACGGCCACCTCGGCACCGTCAGCCTCGCCGACTTAGACGGCGACCCAATCGACCCCCGGATCAGCGCGGCTCGGCCTCACCGCTCAGCTTCATCATGGGGTCGTGGGGACCTCGGCCTGCATGGCCGATGTGACCGCCGCCGACCATTACATCGCCTACTGGTGGCCGTCGGTGCCGGTGTGGGCCACCGCCGCGTCCGCCCTCGGCGTCCCCTTCGTCGCCAACCTCGTCTCCGTCAAGCTCTTCGGAGAGCCGGAGTTCTGGTTCGCCGCGATCAAGGTGGTCGCCGTCGTCGCGATGATTTTCATCGGCGTAGGCGTCCTCACCTTCGGGGTTCTCCTACGTCGGGGACACCGCCTTCGTCACCCGTCTGTGGGCCGACGGCGGCTTCGCGCCCAACGGCACCTGCCAGGTGCTGCTCGCCATGTAGGCACTGACAGCCGGTCCGGTTCTGGTAGAAGATCGCGTTCACGATTTCCCGGAGATCACAGGATCCGGATCGCCGGATCGCCGGATCGCCGAACCGCCGGGTCCCCGGGGGCGCCAGGGAGCCGACCGGCCCACCCGTTCGTCCTTCCACGCTGTGATCACAGGCTCGATCGACGCCCAACGTTCGTCGGGGACCAGATCGCTTGAGTACGGCTCACGCACCCTCACCCTGCTGCTCCCGCTGAATGGAGCAGCTCCGTCAGGGTTGCGTAGGAGTGGTCCCAGGACCACTCCGTTCGGACCCAGTGGTGGCCCTTCTCGCCCATCTCGCGGGCGAGTTCGGGGTTGCGGAGGAGCCTGGTCAGGCGGTCCGCAGTCGCCGCCACAGAGCGGCCGTCGACGACATGGCCGGTCTCGCCGTCGCGTACCGCGTCCGGGGCGCCGCCCGAGTCGCCGGCCAGGACGGGGAGTCCGGACGCGGCGGCCTCCAGATAGACGATGCCCAAGCCCTCCACCTCCAGGCCGCGTCGTCGGGTGCGGCAGGGCATGGCGAAGACGTCGGCGGCGGCGTAGAAGGTGGGCAGGGTGTGGTGGGGGTGGCCGCCGGCGAAGACGACCGATTCCAATACGCCTTCTTTCAGGGCGAGTTGGCGCAGTTCGGAGGCGTAAGGGCCGTCGCCGACCAGGAGGAGCACGGCGTCCGGGATCGCCCTGCGGATCCAGGGCAGCGCCCTGATCAGGGTGTCCTGGCCCTTGCGCGGGACCAGCCGGGCCGCGCACAGGATCACCGGGCGCCGGCCCAGGCCGTAGCGGGCCCGCACCGGGCGGCCGTCCAGGAAGGGACGGAAGGCCGTGGTGTCCACGCCGGGGACCAGACGTGCGGTGCGGGTCCCGGGAGTGAGGGCCGCCTCGATCGGCCGACGAGTGCTCGCACCCAGCCAGGTAAGGGCGTCGACCTCCGTACCTATGCGGCGCAGCAGGGCCCTGGCCCCGGGGGTGCGGGCCCACCACACCTCGTGGCCGTGCGTGGTGGCGACTGCCGTACGGATGCCCGTCGTCTGCCGCAGTCGGCCCGCCATCAGGCCGAGCGGCGCCGCCGCGCCGAACCACACCCGCTCGCAGCCGTACCGGCGGGCCACGGCTGCGGCGTGTGCGGTGGCCCTGGGGGTCGGCAGGAGGGTGCGTACCCGGTGGCGGATCACCGGGTAGGGAAGGGACTCGTCGGGTGCCGACTCCGCCGTGGCCGGGTCCGGCGTCGAGGTGAAGACGACCACTTCGTCGGGTGGGAAGCGGTCGGCCAGTTCACGGACGAACGTCTCGATGCCGCCCTGCCTGGGAGGGAAGTCATTGGTGACGATCAGCGTGCGAGGGCGGGAGTTGTTCGTCATACGAAGGCCTTCTCCCTGGCAGGGGCGACAAGGGCGGTGACAGTTGTGCTGCCGCGCTGCGACATGCGGTACGCCAGCGCCCCGAGCACCAGCGGACAGACCAGGTAGCCGAAACGGGTCGCGGGTATCAGGGCCATGGCCAGGCCCAGACCGAGCGCGAGCCGGGCGGCCGCCGCCTGTGCCGTCCCCGGCGGCCGCACCCCCAACGACACCGCCATGAGCAGCGCGCTCACCGCGAGGAGCACGAGCGCGATCACCCTGCCGCCGGGGACGTACGTCGCGAGCAGATATCCGGGCAGCGGGCTCGCCGCCGGCGAGGTGGTGTCGGTGAGGCCCAGCGGGAAGGCGATGACGTTCCGGTAGAGGCCGGAGGGGTCGGCGAGGGCGAAGGGCAGCACCGCCGCCGTCGTGGTGGACAGGGCCACGGCCGCGTACCGCAGCGCGGGCCGACCGCCCCGCCGTACGGCGATCAGCGCCAGTGCCACGGGCAGCGCGGGCCACGCCGTCCACTTGAGCGCGGCGGCGGCGCCGAGCACCAGCCCCGCGCGGCCCGGCCGCCCCTGCCCGGCGAGTACGACGCCGAGGCACATCAGGCCGACGACCGGAAGGTCGATCCCGCCCACCGCGAGGGGCAGCGCGACGAGAGGGCAGGCGAGCAGCCAGGCTCGGTGCAGGCCGGCCGCGGCGAGGGCCGCCACGAAGGCACCGCCCAGCCACCAGCGCGCGTCCCCGGGCAGCACACCGAAGAGCGCCATCCCGGGCAGGTAGGGGTTGAAGTCGGCGACGGCCACGGGGTCGGAGACGTACGGGCTGCCGTTCGCGAGCAGCAACTGCCCCGACCGCTCGACGACCGTGACCTCCAACTGTCCGAGCCCGGCCGTCACCAGCGAGACGAGCGGCACCACGACGGCCCCCACCACCGCGACCACCCGGGCAGCGGGGCGGGAGCGCGCACCGCAGGCCAGGAGCGCCGCGACCGTGTAGCCCGCCCCCGCCACCACGCCCCACACCCGGTGCGGCCCCAGATCCGAGACCAGGGCGAGCCCCAGCGCGGCGACCGCGCAGCCGGCCCACGCGTACCGCTCGTACCGTTGGTACTGCTCGGGACGTATGTACTGGATGCGTTGCGCGTACCGTTCAGGACTCTTAGCCATGTCCATCGACGGTAGGAATTCGCAGGTCGTAGAACGTCAACCGAGGCTCCGGACCTGGGAGTCAACCCGTGGCATGACATCCGGCCGCAGGCTCAACCCGTGCGGTGACGCGCGTACCCGCGCCGGCACGGACCATGGATCCATGCGTACGTCTCTTCAGCAGCGGTTCCGCGCGTGGATCGCGGCGCCCGCCTACCCTTGGGCCACCGGCGGTTTCCTGACCGTCGGTGCCGTGGCGGAGCTGATCGCCTTTCCCGGATCCGTGACCACCACGATCGGGGTCCTCGTCTCCTCCGCCTCGCTGATGTGGCGGCGGTCGTTCCCGCCCGTCGCGGTGCTCACGGTCGCCGCGGGGCTGCTCGGGTTCGCCGGGGACGTCAACCTGTACGTCTCGATCATGGCGAGCGGGCTGATCGGCTGCTACACCCTGGGCCGCAAGCGGGTACTGCACCCCGCGCTGACCGTCGCGGGTGCCGCGCTGGGGGCTCTGTGCGTGAACCTGGTGCACATCAACACCTGGTCGCGGATGAACCTGCCGGTGCCCGCGCTCTGGGAGAAGGGCTCGCTCAGTCTGTTCGCTGAGTCGTTCCTGCTGACCGTGGTCATCTTCGGGGCCGTGATGATGGGGGACGCGGTACGTTCCCGTGAGGAGACCCGCCAGGAACGGAACCTGGCCCAGGCCCAGTTGATCGCCATGGAGCGGCAGCAGGCCGCCGAGGCCGAGCGGGCGGCCATCGCCCGTGAGCTGCACGACATCGTCTCGCACTCGGTGTCGATGATCGCCGTCCAGGCCGAGAGCGCCACGTACACCACCCCCGGACTCACCCCCGAGGCCCGCGACGGCTTCCAGCAGATCGCCGGCACCGCTCGCTCCTCGATGGCCGAACTGCGCCGCCTGCTCGGTGTCCTGCGCACCCCCCAGGGCCAGGGGGACACGGCCCTCACCGCCCCGCAGCCGACCCTCGACCATCTCGCCGAACTGGTCGAGCAGCACCGGGCGGTGGGCGGTGAGGCGGAGCTGAGGATCACCGGGGAGCGGGTGTCGCTGCCCGCCGCGTGGGAGCTGTCCGCCTACCGCATCACCCAGGAGGCGCTGACCAACGCGCGCAAGCACGCGCCCGGTGCCCGTACCGTTGTGGAGATCGACTACGGCGCCGACCGGCTGCTCATGCTGCGCATCCACGACGACGGCCCGGGCCCGGGTTTTGGTCCGGGCTCCGGCGCGGGCCACGGCCTGACCGGGATGCGGGAGCGGGCGGCCCTGGTCGGCGGTCGGCTCAGCGCGGGCGCGGGCCCGGACGGAGGTTTCCTGGTGGAGGCGGAGCTCCCCTGGGGGACCCGGTGATCGGCGTGGCGAAGGAGGCGGGCGTGATCAGGGCACTGGTCGCCGACGATCAGGCGGTCGTCCGCACCGGTTTTGTGAACCTCCTCAACACTCAGGAGGACATCGAGGTCGTGGGCGAGGCCGAGGACGGTGTGCAGGCGGTACGCGTCGCCGCCGAGACCCGGCCCGACCTCGCGCTCCTCGACATCCGGATGCCCCACAAGAACGGCATCGAGGCGGCCCGCGAGATCCTGGCCGGGTCCGGGGGCACGACGAAGGTCCTGATGCTGACGACCTTCGGCCTCGACGAGTACGTGTACGACGCGCTCGCCGCCGGGGCGGGCGGCTTTCTGCTCAAGGACGCCACCTTTCCCGAACTGCTGCACGCGGTGCGGGTGGTGGCGGCCGGGAACGCGCTGCTCTCGCCCGAGATCACCAAGCGGGTGATCGGCGAGTTCGTGCATGCTCGCGCGTCGCGGCTGCCGGTTCACTCGGTGGGGGAGCTCACGGCGCGAGAGGCGGAGGTGCTCACCTTGATCGCTCGAGGGCTGTCCAACGCGGAAATCGCGAGCCGGCTCACGATCACGGATCACACCGTGAAGACCCATATCAACCGGCTGTTCGCGAAGCTGGAGCTGCGGGATCGGGCACAGGCCGTGATTGTGGCTTATGAGTTGGGGCTGGTGAGGGTGGGAGGCGGGGTCGGCCGAGGGTTCGGCTGAGGGTTCCCTTTCCCCTCCAGGACTGGCTGGCCACGGTGCCGACGACATTGGCCTGCTGACCCACCATGAGGCGTTGCAGGACCGCCGTGGCACGGAAGCCGCTGGCGATGAGGCCGCCGACGCGGCTCGCGGCCGCCGCGTCCTCGTCCGTGTGCAGAGGCAGCGGGTCGAAACGGCGGCCGAAATCGAGGATCTCCTCCTTGGAGATCTTGGCGCTGCCCAGGGCGAACCCGGCCCCGGGTCGAAGGTGTTCGGCGTACAGCACCGTACTCACCGCCGCTCCGGCGCCGGTGCAGTCCCTGCCGGACCTCTGACCGGGACGAACCGGTGGATGTGCGTGCCGAGTCGCATACGGGTCTCCGTCCGTCATCTCTGTGGTCACTGCTGAGTGCTCGTCTTCGCCGGCACCGCGAGCGGTGTCCCGGGCAGGTCCCGCACGTCGGTCGAGTTCCGTGACGAACCGCCACAGCAGGCGGCTGAACGTCTCGACGTCTTCGTCCGGCCACCGGCCGAGCCGCTCCTGCAGCCCCTTGCGTTGGTGCTGCCGCACGCGGGCGAGGCAGGCGCGGCCGGTGTCGGTGAGTTCCAGCAACTTGGTCCGCGGCCGCGACGGATGGGCCACGGACAGCATCGTGTACGCGACGAAGGAAAGCTCGTCGTACATGTTGTTCGCCAGAACCCTGGCGTTGCGGGAGAACAGGATGATCGCCTCATGGATCACATCTAGGGGTTCTTCCCGGGCTGCCCCACCGGGCGGTGGACTTCCGCGACTTCCTCGACGAGGTCGACCGCCAGACCGATCCCGGCCTGGCGGTCCACGTGATCTGCGACAACCTGGCGCCGTTCCAGTTCGGCGAACCACCGCTCGACCTGGTTGACCCACGATGCACAGGTCGGGGTGAAGTGCAGGTGGAAGCGCGGGTGTTCCAGCAGTCAGCGGTGCACCACGGGCGCCTTGTGAGCGGAGGTTGGCCCACTGGCCGAAGTTCTGGCAGATCTTCAGGCGCGGGCCCCACAGGCTGATGTGGTCGGGGACGGTGGGCGGCCGACGGCGCCGAAGCAGATGGCGTCGAAGTCCTTGAGGCGATCGAGTCCGTCGTCGTCGATCACCTTGCCGGTGCGCCGGTGTCGACGGCGAGATGCGTGCCGACGGCTGGTGCCTGCCCTCCGCCTTCTCGAGTGACGGGCATGCGTTCGACGAAGTGTTCGATGTCTTCGGGGCTGGGCCTCAGCACACCGTCGCGTACGGCGAGGGCCGTGGCCTCTGCGCGTGAGGCGCAGCCGGTCTTGCGGAGCACGTGCTCGATATGGCTGTGCACCGTCCGCGGGGACAGGAACAGCGCCTGGGCGATGGCCTGGTTGGTCTGGCCCCTGGCGGCCCGGGTGAGCACTTCCAGCTCGCGGGGACTCAGGCCGTACGGCAGTCGCGTGGGCTCCTCGGACACCAGGACCGCCCTTCGTGCGATGGGCGATCCAGCCGTGCACCGGCGCAGCACCACACGGTTCCAGCTCTGGCCGACCGGCCACAGGACCCGCAACCGCAGGCCACCCGAGCCGGCGAACGCCTCCACCAGATGTCCGAATGCGTCGTCGCCCACGACTTCGGCAGGGTTTCGGCCCGGGAGGTCGATGACGCCCTCGGCCGTGACGAGGTTCGCTCCCGCGTCCGCCGGAAGGTCGTGCGGGTCACCGATGTGGGCCGTCGGGTCGGCCAGGGCGCCCAGCGCAGGCAGGACCGAGGCGAGCAGGCAGCGCGCCTCCGTGTCGTACGTGCCCGATCCCTCGATGGACAGGGTGATCAGGCCGACCAGACGGCCGTGGTGGCGCAGGGCGCCGGTCAACGCGTCACGGAACCCGGCCGGCCGGACGCGCTCGGCGTAGAACCAGCCGTTGCGGAAGCGCTGCCCGACGGACGCCGCGTCCTCGGCGTCCTCGGTGATGGACGGCGGAAGCGTCTGCCGTACGACGTTGGCGTACCAGGGGGTCGAGACGAACTCGGCGGCCAGCGACTCGGACGTCATCGCGGTGTAGCCGATGCCCGCGACCTGCAGGTGGGCTCCGGTGATCGGATCGATGGTGAGCAGGGTGGCCGCGTCGAGGGGCAGGGCGCGGCCGAGTTCGTGGAGCGCCTGGGTGCAGGCGGAAGCGGTGTCGCGTTCGCGGGTGAGCATGCCGATACGGGTCGCTGCCGCGAGCTGGTGGTGGCTGACCATACGGGCCTCCGGAAACCCACGACCACGGATGTCGTTTGGCCCCTAACGATATGGGATTCGGGCGGGCCGGACAAGGCACTCGCCGCTTGGTGATCGGCTCCCGCCGGGTCGCGGCCGGGACTCTCGGACAGTCGGTATTTCTACGGATGGTGGTGCGGGACGCCCGGGTCTTTCCTGTTCGGCACAGCCGGATGCCCGACGCAGCCGTATCGGGCCGCATCCCTAGGGAGAGCCCCGCCATGACCAGATCGCCCTACTCGTCCTCGGTCTCACGCCGGCAGTTCCTGGCTCTCTCCGCAGGCGCCGCCACCACCACCGCGCTGGCCGCGGCGGGCTGCTCCGCACCGGGCGACGGCGTGAGCACGGCTGAGGCTGCGGGCGAGCCGGACACGTCGCGAACCCTCACGAAGATCGGCCTGGACTATCCCTTCACCCAGCTCCCGCTCTACGCGACGCTCGTGAAGCTCTCCACGGCCGCCGCAAAGCAGCGCGACGTCTCCCTGCTGACCACGAGCGACGCGAGCAGCGCCGACACCCAGGCCACCAACCTCACCACCTGGGTCACGCAGAAGGTCCCGGCCATCGTGTCGTTCCCGATGGTCTTCGAGGCCACCGAGGCGATCGCCAAGAGGGCGTTGGACGCGGGGCTGATCTGGGTGACGTACGGCGGCTCGCTGGAGCACCAGAGCGCGGACATCCAGTTCAGCTTCCTCAAGGGCGGCACGCTGCTCGGCGAGGCCGCCGCGAAGTGGGCCAACGAGGAGCTCGGCGGAAAGGGCAAGGTCGCCTTCCTCACCGACAGCACGATCCAGCTCGGCCGCGAGCGCACCAAGGGCATGATCGACGCCTTCACCAAGCACGCGCCCGGCGTCGACGTGGTCGCCCAGGAGCAGGCCATCGACCCGGACACCGGACTGTCCAAGTCCCGTGCCGTCCTCGCCAAGCACCCCGACCTCAACCTCATCCTCGGCGTCACGGACGCCGCCGCGTACGGCGGTTTCAAGGCGCTGCAGCAGACGGGCCGGAAGGCGACCGACGCGAAGACCTTCGTCGGCGGGCAGGACGGAGCCGCCCCCTCCCTCCTCGCCATCAAGCAGGGCACCTTCTACCGTGCCTCGGCCGCCCTGGCCCCGCAGGACATCGCGAACGCCGTCGTCGAGGTGCCCCTCGCGGTCGCCGCGGGGAAGGCGAAGCCCAGCGCCCAGGTGCCGATCACGCTCGTCGGACACGGCGACACCGCGAGGATCGACGACCTGCTCGCGCAGAACGTCTAGGCGCCCGTCATGACGGATCCGAATCTCCGTATACGCGGGCTGGCCAAGTCCTTCGGCGGCGTCAGGGCCCTGGACGGCGTGGATCTCACCGTCCCGGCGGGGCAGGTGCACGCGCTCCTCGGCCACAACGGCGCCGGCAAGTCCACCCTGATCAAGTGCCTCGGCGGCGCCTTTCCGCCGGACGCGGGCACGATCGAGGTGGGCGGTAGGTCCCACACCCGCCTCAGTCCGCGCGAGTCGATCGCCGCGGGCGTGGCGATCATCTTCCAGACGCTCAGCGTCGTCGACTCCCTGACGGTGGCCGAGAACATCTTCCTCGGCCAGGAGTGGACCCGGTACGCAACCGTGCACCGCCGCGCCCAGGAGGAACTGGCGGCCGGCCTGCTGGAGCGGGTCGCGGCGAGCTGCTCGCCGCGTGACCGGGTGGGTGAACTTCCCATGGGGCAGCGGCAGTTGGTGGAAATCGCCAAGGCTCTCAGCCGTAGCGCCTCGGTCCTGGTCCTGGACGAACCCACCGCCGCTCTGTCCGGGGCCGAGAGTGACGCCCTGGCCGAACGCGTCGAGGACCTGCGCACCCAGGGACTGGCCATCGTGTACGTCACCCATCTGCTGGCCGAGGTGGAGCGGCTGGCGGACGCGGTGACGGTGCTGCGCGACGGCCGGGTCGCCCACCACTCGAGAGTCGCGGGGCACACGCGACGGGAGTTGGTCGAGGCCATCGTCGGCCGACCGGAACCCCTGCCGCACGGCCTGCCGGCGGGCGCCTCCGCGACCGAGCAGACCGCCGCCTCCGCCTCCGCGGACGCCGTCCCGCGGGCCCCTCGTCTCACGGTGCACGGGTTCCGCGGCCCCGGGTTCGGTCCGGTGGAGATCGAGGTCGCCGAGGGGGAGATCGTCGGACTGTACGGACTGATCGGCTCGGGTCGCACACGCATCCTGGAGACCCTCTTCGGCAGGCGCCGTGCCTCGGGCGGAACGGTGCGGGTGGGGGAGCGGGCCGTCACGGCGGCCCGGCCCTCCGACGCGCTGGCCGCGGGGATCGCTCTCGTCCCGGCGGACCGGCGCCGACAAGGCCTGTTCCCCCTACTGAGCGCTCAGGACAACGCGCTGCTGCCGACGATCCGTCCGCTCGCCCGGCGGGGGGTGCGGGCGCTGTTCGCCGAGCGGCGGGTCTTCGACACGCTGTCCCGGGCGGTCGGGCTGCGGCCCGCCCGGCCGCGGCTGTCGGCGGCCGCCTTCTCCGGCGGCAACCAGCAAAAACTCGTCCTGGGCCGGTGGATCAACGAGGCTCGCCGTGTCGACGTCCTGCTCCTCGACGAGCCCACCCAGGGTGTCGACGTGGGCGCCCGGCAGGAGATCTACGAGGTCGTCTCCTCACTCGCCTCCCAGCGGGGAACGGCCGTGCTGTTCGCCTCCAGTGACCCGGAGGAGGTCGTCGCGCTCGCCCACCGCTGCCTGATCGTCTCCCAGGGCAGGATCACCGGCGAACTGAGCGGCGCCCAACTCACCGAAGCCGCCCTGCTGTCGGCCGTCCACGAGGCCTACGGGACCACCACCATGTACTCGGAAGGAGCGGCATGACCACCGCGACCACCGCCCCCGCCCGCCGCCCGACACCGAGCCCCCGCGCCTTGGCCCGAGGCGGACTGAGCACCCTGCGACGGCACCCGCTGTTCGTCGTCCTCGCCCTCATGGTGCTGGTCTTCCAGTTGGCCACAGGCAGTTTCCTCGACCCCGGCAACCTGCGCGGGATCGCCACCGACGCGGCCACCCTGGCCATCGTGGCCGTACCGCTCGCCCTGCTCGTCATCAGCGGATACCTCGACCTCTCGGTCGGCTCCACCCTGGCGTTGGGCGGACTGGTGGCCGGCTGGCTCGCCGGGCAGCAACACCAGTCGCCCGCCGTCGCCGTACTGGGCGCGCTGGCCGTGGGCGCGACGGTGGGCGCCGTGAACGGCATCCTGTGCTGCTACCTCGGGCTGTCCGCCTTCATCGTGACCCTGGGCATGCTGACGGCGGTGCGCGGAGTGGCTCAACAGCTCTTCCCGCTGCCGCTGAGCAGCTTCGGGTCCGGATTCGCCTGGCTCGGCGGATCGCGGATCGCCGGGATCGACGCACCGGTCGTCATCGCCGCGCTCGTTCTCGTGGCGGGCGCGCTGTTCCTGGCGCTGACCCCGTCCGGGCGGCACGTCTTCGCCATCGGCGTCAACCGGGAGGCCGCCTACCTCTCCGGCATCCACATCCGCCGGACACCGTTCGCGCTGTTCGTCGTCACGGGCGTCGCGGCGGCGCTGGCCGGGGCGATCAAGGCGTCGGTGCTGGACAGCGTGGTCGCCGGAACCTCGGGGGCCGGATTCGAACTGACCGTGCTCACCGCCGTACTCCTGGGCGGGGTCGCACTCACCGGCGGCTCCGGTTCGATCCTCGGGGTGCTGCTCGGCGTGCTCTTCCTGGGCTGTCTCCAGAACGGGCTGACCCTGCTGAGCGTGCCGACGTTCTGGCAGCAGATGGCCCAGGGCACCGCCCTGGTGGCGGGCGCGGCACTCGCCTACTTCGGCCCGCGGCTGACGCGATGACCCCCCACTCAGAGAGGACCCACATGAACGACAGCGCACCCTCCCTCATCCTGACCGGCGGACAGGTCCTGACCGTCGACGGTGACTTCACCGTGGCTGAGGGCGTGGCCGTGCACGGCCGGGACATCGTCGCGGTCGGCAGCGACCGCGAGATGCGCGCCCTGGCCGGACCGGGCACCCGGGTCGTCGAACTCGCCGGCCGGAGCGTCCTGCCGGGCATCAACGACTCCCATCTGCACGGGGCGGCGTACGGCATGACCAAGCCGCCGTTCGCTCTGGACGTCGGCCATCCGACGGTCGGCTCGATCGCCGACATCGCCGCCACCGTGGAGCGGGCGGTCAGCGCGGCCCGGCCCGGCGAGTGGATCGTCGGGCTGGGCTGGGACGCCGGCTATCTGGCGGAGTGCCTGGCCGACCCCCGGCGCTTCCCGCACCGCCTCGACCTGGACGCGGTGGCGCCGGACAACCCGGTCTGTCTGACCCACTTCTCCTCCCACCTCGTCTGGGTCAACAGCGCCGCGCTGCGCCGCTGCGGCATCGGCCCGGCCAGCGCGCCACCAGCCGGCGGCGTCATCGACACCGACCCCGGCGGGGAACCCACGGGCATCCTGCGGGAGGCGGCCCAGGAACTCGTCCAGGCGGACCTGCCCTCGCCGACCGTCGCGCAACGCCGTCAGGCCATCCAGGGCGTGGTACGCGAACTCCACTCCCGCGGCATCACCAGCTACACCGAGCCCGGTCTCGGCCCGGGAGGCGCCACGTCCTTCTTCGGCGGGCTGAGTACCGACAACTGGACCGCCTACGCCGACCTCGCCGCGAGCGGCGACCTCCAGGCCCGGGTCAGCGTCCTCCTCCTGCCCGCGCCGATGGGCGGCTCGGCCGACGATGTGCGCAAGGGCCTGGCCGAGCTGCGCCGTCCGACGAGCGCCGACCCCCGCCTCCTGAACGCCATCGGCGTGAAGATCTTCGCCGACGGGGTGCCGCCCAACCGGACGGCCTGGATGCGCGAACCGTACGCCGACGGCGGCCACGGCGCGCTGTGCGTGCACGGCGAGAGCCCCGCGCTGCAGGTCGACGAACTGTTCGAGATGATCCGTGTCGCCCACGAGGCGGGCTTCCAGCTCGGCGTGCACGTCACCGGTGACCTGGCCATCGACACGGTGGTCGACGCCTTCCTCGCGGCGAACGCGGCCGTGCCGCGCCCGGATGCCCGGCACTACGTCATCCATGGCGACTTCGTCGGCGCGGACAGCCTCGCCAAGCTGGCCTCGCACGGCTACGGCGTCAACATGAACCCGGCCATCAAGTGGACCATCTCCGACCTGATGGACGAGGTGGTCGGCACCGAGCGTTCCGCCTACCAGTGGCCCGTACGGTCCGCTGTCGAGGCCGGGGTCACGGTCTGCGCCAGCTCCGACGCGCCGATCACCGAGCCCGACTGGCGGCAGGGGGTGGCCGCGATGATGCTGCGTGAGTCGAAGGCCAGCGGCCGGCCGAGCGGGCCCGAACAGTGCGTGCCGCTCGCCGAGGCCCTGCGCGCCTACACGGTCAATCCGGCCCGTCAGGACTTCGCCGAGGACTGGAAGGGGACCGTCGAGGTCGGCAAGGTTGCGGACCTGTGCGTGCTGGACCGCCCGCTGCTGGACCTGGACCCGCACGCGATCACGGACGCCCAGGTGGATCTGACGGTGTTCGACGGACGCGTCGTCCACGAGCGTTGAGTACGTGGCCGGTGCGGCCACGAGCGAAGGATGCCCACCGTGAGCGAAGGATGCCCCTCTTGACCCACACACCCCGCATGCTGCTCGTCCTCAGCGAGAACTGGACCCTCACCGGCGGCCGGGCCGACCTGCCCGCCGCCGTGCGGTGGGCCCGCGAGGCCGAGGACGCCGGATTCGACTCCGTCATGGTCAGCGAACACATCGTGCTGGGTCCGGACGCGGCCGCCGACGGCATCATGGGCAACCCCCGCGACTACGCCCTTCCGGGCAACCAGGACCCGTACACCCCCTGGCCCAACTCGCTGCTGCTGCTCGCGGCGATCGCCTCCGTCACCGAGCGCCTGCGCCTGGCCGCCGCTGCGGTACTGGCACCCCTGCGCCATCCGCTGCTCATGGCGCGGGAGTTGGGCACCCTGGACCTGATCAGCGAGGGGCGGTTGCTGGTGCAGCCCACGGTCAGCTGGAGCAAGGACGAGTACGACGCCCTGGGAGTGCCATTCGGGAGGCGGGGGCGACTGCTCGACGAGCACCTGGAGGTCTGGGCGAAGGCATGGGGCCCGTCCCCGATCTCGCACGACGGCGAGTACTACCCGTTCCGCGACGTCTACTTCGAGCCCAAGGCGTTCCGTCCCGAGGGTCCGAGGCTGTGGTTCGGCGGTCAGCGCCTGCACGGCCCCGTGCTGCGTAGGCTCGTGCGGCACGGCCACGGCTTTCACCCGCTGGGCCGGCCGACAGCGCAGGACATGCAGGTGCTCAAGGACGCCCTGGCCGCGGCCGGACGGGACATCGCCGAGCTGGAGATGATCGGCGGTACCCAGGCCGCCTTCCCCGACGACCACTCCACGGCGGACCTCGGCGCTGCGCTCGCGGGTATCCCGGAGCAGCTGGAGCAGGGCTTCACCACGTTCTGCGTCAAGCCGAACCAGTTCATCGACGACCCTGACGCGATCGGCGCGTTCTGCCATGAGGTGATGCGCCGCGTGGCAGCGCTCACTGCTTGACGGCGCGGGTGGCGGACTCGGGCAGCGGACGCCTGGCCGGTCTGCCCTTTCGTACAATTTGAGTCCGAACAACATCCGCGATCCACGCCCCCGTGGCCGAAGGAGTGTGCCCATGCCGGGCCAGCGATCCATCGCCGAAGCCGAGAAACTGGCCGAGGCCAAGCTCGGTGGCATCCCGCTGCGCCGGGAGCAGATGGCCGTCGTCTCCAACATCTACCGCGCCGCCTCGGCGGTCCGGCAGCATCTGGAGAACTCCGTGCTGCGCGGGGCGGACCTGACCTGGACGGCGTTCGTCGTGCTCTGGGTGGTCTGGGTGTGGGGCGAGTCGGAGACCCGGCATGTCGCGGAGGAGGCCGGGATCTCCAAGGGCACGCTCACCGGGGTCTCGCGGACGCTGGAGCGACGGGGGCTGCTGCGGCGGGCAGGCCATCCGTCCGACGGCAGGCTGGTGCTGCTCAGCCTGACCGAAGAGGGCGAGGAGCTGATGCGGCGGCTGTTCCCGGCCTTCAACGAGGAGGAGGCATTCGTCGCGGGCCGGCTCAGCGACGAGGAGTGCCGGGGCGTCGCGGACGGGTTGCGCAGGGTCGTGCGGCAGGTCGAGGAAGAGGGCGAGGAGCGCCGGGCCGCTCTGCTCGACGGCGCCGCGCCCGCACCCCGCCGCAGCGGACGCCGCGCGAAGACCTGAAACCCGCCCGCGGTGCCGCCGGGCGCCGGTTGCCCCCGTCCGACGCCACTCCGTCAGCGTCTGTCGCGGGCGGCCCGTACGAGGGCGTCGAAGAGCCCCTGCTGAGCGGGGTCCTCATGGGCGGTGTCCTCGGGGTGCCACTGCACGGCCGTGAACCACCCGCGGCCGCCCGGGAGTTCGACGCCTTCTACCGTGCCGTCGGCGGCGCGCGCGGTGACCTCCAGTCCCGTGCCGGGGCGGTCGACCCGCTGGTGGTGGTAGCAGGAGGCCTCCGTCTTCTCCGCGCCGGTGGCCTGCTCCAGCAGCGTGCCGCGTCGGATCGCCACCGGATGCACGACGTGCCGGTGTTCGCGCTCGGGTCCGCCCATGTCCTGGTCGAGGTTGCCGCCGAGGGCGACGTTCACGACCTGCAGACCACGGCAGATCGCCAGCAGGGGCAGGCCCGACTCCAGGGCGTGGCGGGCGACTTCGAGGTCGAAGGCGTCCTGAAGGTCGTCGACGTCGTAGACGCTGTCGTGGGTGTCGGCAGCGCCGTACCGGTGGGGAGCGATGTCTCCGCCGCCGGGAAGCAGGACCCCGTCGAAGCGGGCGAGCCGGGCGGCGACCTCGCTGTCCACCGGATGGATGCTCGCCGGTTCGCCGCCGGCCCGCCACACGGCCTCGATCAGGGCGCGGGCGTTGACCTCGGCGGCGTATCGCAGGGCGGAGGTCGTGGCGGAGAAGCGGGCGGGTATCGCGATCAGGGGACGAGGCGCGGTACGGGTCACAGCTGGATCCAGGTGGTCTTGAGCTCGGTGTACTTCTCAAGGGCGTGGACGGACTTGTCGCGGCCGTTTCCGGACTGCTTCATGCCGCCGAAGGGGACGGTCAGGTCGCCTTCCTCATAGCAGTTGACCCAGACCGTGCCCGCCTTCAACGCCCGGGAGACCCTGTGCGCGGTGGAGAGGTCGGAGGTCCACAGGCCGGCTGCGAGGCCGTACTCGGTGGCGTTCGCGAGCCGTACCGCCTCGTCCAGGTCGTCGAAGGCGAGCACGGACAGGACGGGGCCGAAGATCTCCTCGCGGGCCAGTCGCATGCCGGGATCGACGCCGTCGAAGACGGTCGGTTCCAGGTAGGTGCCTCCCGTGCCGGTGAGGATGCGCTCGCCGCCGGTGCGCAGCCGGGCGCCTTCCTCCCGTCCAGTGCCGATGTGGTCCAGGACGCGGCCGAGGTGGCTCTCGCCGACCAGCGCGCCCATCTCGGTGGCGGGGTCGAGAGGGTCGCCCACGCGCAGTTCGCGTGCCCTGGTCACGACGGCCTCCGTGACGCGTTCGGCGATCGAGGAGTGCACCAGCAGCCGGGAGGGAGCCGTGCACATCTCGCCCTGGTTGAAGAAGATGCCCCAGGCGGCGGTGGCGGCGGCCCGGTCCAGGTCGGGGGCGTCGGGAAGAATGATGTTGGGCGACTTGCCTCCGAGTTCCAGCCAGACACGCTTGAGGTTGGAGTCGGCGGCGTAGTGCAGGAAGTGGCGGCCGACGGCGGTGGAGCCGGTGAAGGCCAGCACATCGACGTCGGGGTGCAGCCCGATCGCCCGTCCGGCCACCGGCCCCTTGCCGTTGACCACGTTGAGCACACCCTGCGGCAGCCCGGCCTCGGTCGCGATCCGCGCCAGCAGCAGCGCGGACAGCGGTGAGTTCTCCGACGGCTTCAGGACGACGGTGCACCCGGCCGCGAGGGCCGGGGCCACCTTCCAGCCCGCCAGCGTCAAAGGGAAGTTCCAGGGTACGACCGCGCCGACCACGCCGGTGGGTTCCCGGGTGACGAGCGCGAGGGCGTCGGGGGCGGTGTGCGGGGACTCGTCGGTGAGTTTGTCGGCCAGTTGCCCGTACCAGCGGAACGTGTTGATGGTCGCCCGCAGTTCGATCTCGTACGCGTCCGTGATGGGCTTGCCCATCTCCAGGCTGACGGCCAGGGCGAGTTCCTCCCGCCGCTCCTCCAGCAGCTCGGCGACCCGTGCCAGGATCCGGCCCCGCTCGGCGGGCGCCAGGCGTGGCCACGGCCCGGTGTCGAAGGCCCGGCGGGCGGCCGCCACCGCCGCGTCCACCTCGTCGGCGTCCCCGTCGGCGATCCGGGCCAGTACGTGGCCGTCCCGGGGCGAGACGGCCGGAAAGGTCGCTCCTGCGCCGGGTTCGTCGTCGCCGTCGATGTGATGGGCGCCGGAGACTTCCAGGGCCTTGGCCCGGCGCAGCCACTCGTCATGGGCGATGTCCAGCATGTGTGGCCTCCAGAAAGACATTTGAAGTCAAACGATATGATCGGTGGTGAGGCCGCCACAAGGGGCCACGCGAGCCGTAGGGCAGGTCCAGGGGACCGGGAAGGAGTGGCCGCCGTGCGCGCACTCGTCATTCAGCACGACCACGTGACGGAGCCGGGTCTGGTCGGGGCCCGGCTCGCGGAGCGCGGATACGACCTCACCGCCGTGACCGTCGTGCCCGAGGGGCGCCACCACGCACCGGACGTGGCCTTCGACTTCCCCGATGCCGGGGACTGGGATCTGATCGTGTCGCTCGGCGCTCCCTGGTCGGTCTACGACGAGACGGCGGTGGGCGGCTGGATCGACGGCGAGCTGGCCCTGTTGCGCAAGGCTCACCACCTCGCCGTCCCGGTGCTCGGCGTCTGCTTCGGCGCTCAGGCGCTCACCACCGCCCTCGGTGGGTCCGTCGAGGCGTCCCCACGCCCCGAGATCGGCTGGACGGAGGTCGATACGCACGACCCCTCCCTGGTGGGCCGCGGGCCCTGGCTCCAGTGGCACTACGACCGCTGCGTCCCGCCGCCCGAGGCCGAGGTCGTCGCCCGCAACGAGGTGTGTGTGCAGGCGTTCCGGGCCGGACGGAGTATGGGGGTGCAGTTCCATCCGGAGATCACCACGCGGATGCTGAGCGGCTGGCTCGCGCTGGGTGGCGCGGAGCAGTGCGTGCGACAGGGCCTGGACCCCGACGAGTTGCTCGCCCGCAGCCGTGCCATGGAACCGGCTGCTCGCGCCAACGCCCGCCACCTCGTCGACGGCTTCCTCGACGGGGTGGCATACGTAGCCGACTGAGGGCTCGCGGGCCGGCGTCGCCCCCGCCGGCCCCCGCCCGGCCGCGACGGACGATGCCCGTCAGCCGTCACCGGTCCGGTCGTCAGCCGTCGGCGGTCGCCCTGCCGCGGGTGAGCCGGGCCGCGACCACTCCCGCGAGCAGGACCGCCGGGACGGTCAGTTCCAGCCAGACGGCCGTGCTCCGTTCCCCGCCGATGAGCGTCGTGAAGTTCTCGACGACGAGCCAGATCGCGCCGACGATGCCGAGGGCGCCCAGGGCGGGGGCGATCAGGGTGTTCCAGGGCCGGGTGTCCAGGCGTTCCCGGCGGAAGAAGGCGAGCACGGAGACCGAGGTCAGGAAGTACAGCAGCATGATCCCCAGGACGGCCACTCCGCTGCCCCATGAGAACAGGGTCAGGACCGGGTCCTTGCCGGCCAGCGCGAACGGGACGACGAGGAGAAGGGCGATGGCCGTCTGCACCCAGCCCGCCACACCGGGGGAGTGATGGCGGTTGATCGACGTCAGTCGGCGGGGCAGCAGCCCGTCGCGGCTGAGGGAGAACAGATAGCGGTTGGCGGAGTTGTGGAAGGCGAGGATGCCGGCGAACAGGGAGGTGGCCAGCAGGAAGGGCAGGACGTCGTATACCCAACCACCGAACTGATCCGCGATCGGCGCGAAGACGAAGGCCGTCGAGTCGCCGCTGCCCAGTGCCTGCCCGGCGGCCGCGGTCGCCTTCGAGGCGCCGTGAGCGGAGATCAGCATCCAGGAGGTGAAGGCGAAGAAGCCGGTGACGAGTGCGACGGCCAGGTAGGTGGCCCGCGGCACCGTCCTGCGTGGCTCGCGCGCCTCCTCGCCGTAGATCGCGGTGGCCTCGAAGCCGACCATCGAGGCCACGGCGAACATCAGCGCCACACCCGGTGCCCCGTCCAGGGCTGCTCCCGGCGAGAACGACTGCGTGAATCCGAGCCCTTCGGATCCACCGCCCTTGAAGAAGGTGACCAGTGCGAAGAGGGCCAGAATGCTGAACTCGGCCAGGACCAGGACCGCCAGCAGCCTGGCGCCCATCTCGATCCCCGAAGCCCCCAGGATCTGGACGACCGCCATCGTGACCACCGCGCACACCCACCAGGGCACGTTCGCCCCCGTGTAATCCGCCAGCAGGCCGCTCACGGTCGCTCCGTACAAGCCGTACATGGCGGCCTGGATCGCGCAGTAGGCGAACAGCGCGATCCCGGCGCTTCCCGTGCCGAGGGGACGGCCGAGGCCTTTGCCGATGTACGTGTAGAAGGCGCCGGCGTTCACCACGTGGCGGCCCATGGCCACGAAGCCGACCGAGAACAGCAGGGTGATCACGCCGGCCGCCGTGTAGGCGGCAGGGGTGCCGGGGCCGTTGCCGATGGCGACCGATATGGGGACGGAGCCCGCGATGCCGGTGAGCGGCGCCTGGGCGGAGAGGACGAAGAAGAGGATGCCCAGAACGCCGAGGGAGTTGGGCTTGAGCTTGCCTGCGGTGGAGGCGCCGGCCGCGGTCTGGCTGTCGACCGCTGTCTGACTGTCCACTCGGATCACCTGCCAGGGAGGGGAAGGGTCGTTTAGGGCCAAACGAGTTGCCTCATGGTGGGCGGGAACTATCCGTTTGGCAAGGGGGTGGGTGAGGATTCCCTTGACGACCGCACGGCGCGAGAGAAGCCCTGGACCACAGACGTCCGGGGCTGCGTCAGGACCAGTTCTGTTGGTCAGCCGTCGGTCTGCGGGCCGGATTCCCGTCCGGTGGACTCGGGGGTCTGGAGCAACCGGAGCAGGTGGCGAAGCTCCTCGACGGCCGCGTCCGTGACCTCGGGCTCGCCGAAGACGAGCTGGTGCAGCACGAGCCCGTCCAGGGCGGCGAAGACCAGTCGGGTCAGGGGGTGACCGGCGTCGCGGGGGAGGATCCGGGACAGCTCGCGCTCCGTGGCGTCGAAGTAGCCGTCGTACAACGCCCGGATCTGCGGCAGCAGTTCGGGTCGGCGTCGTGACTCGAGCAGGAGCTCGTACTGGAATGCCTGTATGTCCGGATCGGCCGTGACCATCTCCGACAGTCCGACCGAGAAGTCGGCGACCTCGCCGGTGCCGGGTTCGAGTGCGCTGGTGTTCAGCGAGGTGCGGATCGCGTGCGCGAGCGCCTCCTCGATCAGCGCGTCCCGTGAGCCGAAGTGGTGGACCACCAGCCCGTGGGTGGCCCCCGCCTCCTGCGCGACGGCCCGGTAGGTGAGCTTGCGCAGTCCGCCGCGGGCCACGACCCGCACTGCGGCGTTGAGCAGGGCTTCCCGCCCCTCCCCGTAGCTCATGCGCCGACGTGGCTCTCGCCCTTCGGGCAGCGGCGCGGACTCGGTCATGGCTGCGACCCTACCTGCCCGTCCGCGCACCGAGGACGGCGCCGCGGCGCCGTACCGGCCCGCCTCCTCGACGCGCGCCGGCACGGCGCCACGCCGCAGCCGCTCATCGCCGGGGCGCGCGGATGCCACGGAATTCCCAGTCGCCGCCGAGCGCCGTGGACAGCACCTCCTCGGACTCGGTGGGCTGGGCGCCGACGTCGGTACGGACCGGGGTGGGGCCGGTGACGACGTGGTTGGTGAGCCTGCCGAGCCCTTCGACCTCGACCTCGACGACGTCCCCGGGCTGCACGGGCCGGGAGTTGGCCGGCGTCCCGGACAGCAGGACGTCGCCGGGGTACAGGGTGATGGTGCGGGCGATGTCGGCGACGAGGTAGTGCATGTCCCACTTCATCTCGTCGGTCGAGCCGTCCTGCACGACCTCGCCGTTGACGTAGGTCCGCAGCCGCTTGCCGTGGAAGTCCCAGTCCGTGACCAGGCCGGGCCCGAGCGGACAGAGCGTGTCGGAGCCCTTGACGCGGAGCATGGAGCCGGCGTCGGTGTCCCGGAAGTCGTGCAGGCCGTAGTCGTTGGCGACGGTGTAGCCCGCGATGTACTCGCCCGCCTCGGCCGGGGAGATGTTGCGGGCGGTCTTGCCGATGACGATGGCGACCTCGCCCTCGTAGTTGAGCCACCTGCAGCCTTCGGGGCGGACGACGGCGCCCTGGTGGGAATTGAGGGCGGAGGTCGGCTTGTGGAAGTAGGTGGGTGTGTCGGGGAGGTCGATGCGGAACTCGTCGACGCGGCTGCGGTGGTTGAGGTGGACGGCGATGACCTTGGAGGGGACGACCGGGGGCAGATGGTGCGCCTCCTCGATCTTCACGCGGCGGCCGTCCCCGGCGACGAGCTCTGCGCCCTCGACGGTGACCTGGACGACGGCGCCGTCCAGGAGGATGCGGCGGTACTCGGGCATGGCGGACCTCTTTCGGGGGCGTCTAGTCGCGGCTGTGCGGGGTGCGGGGCGTCGGGGACGTCGGGAGACCGGTGCCGGTCCACCCGTCCGCGGGGCGGTCGAACCATAGGTGGACCTGGCCGGTGCCGACGGAGTTCTCGTACTCCCCGTACTGCCGGGCCTTTGCGGTGCACGCCTGCTCGCCCAGAGCGCCGGCCATCATCAGGTAGTGGAAGAACTTCGCCTCGGGCCTGTATTTCCAGAACTCGTCCATGGTGGCGAGCACCTTGTCGTGGCGCCCCTCCTTGAACCAGGCGATGCGCTCGTAGTCGGCCTCGCGGGCCTCGGGCGTGCGGATGTGGACCGGGTCGCTGGCCTCGTGGTCGCGGATTTCGCGCAGGGGCCAGAAGGTGTGCGAGAGCGCGCCGGAGGCGATCACCAGCACACGGCGGCCGGGGGTGGCGGCGATGCCGTCGGCCAGCGCGCGGCCGAGGCGCAGGTGGTCCTCCATGTCGCCGGTCTGGCAGACCCCGATGGTGACCCACCGCTTGTCGGGCAGCCCCTCGCCGAGGAACTTCCAGAGGTTGACGGTGGCGTAGTAGATCGGCAGGTAGTCGTCCTCGATCGGGGTGATCCAGGTGCCGTGCCGGTCGGCGAACGAGGCGATGTTGTGGGCGAGTTCCGGGTCGCCGGGAAAGTCGTACGGCATGCGGCACATGCCGCGCGGCAGCTCCTCGGAGGTGAACAGACCGGCGCGGCGGGCTTGCGCGGTGACGACGAACTCGACTGTGGTGGCCCAATGGGAGTCGAGGACGACGACGGTGTCGTAGTCGTCGCGTTCGAAGACCTCCCTGCGGAGCTGCCGGAGGCCGGTGACGAGGGTGATCTCCTTGCCCTCGTTGAGCTCCAGACGGTCCGCCTCGGGCAGCACGATGGTGGGGACGTGGGCGAGCAGGCCCGCCCCGACGATTTCACCCATGGTCCTGCCATCCCTTCGGGGCGGTGACGGTGTTCTTGAGGTCGCAGTAGAAGTCGAAGCTCCAGGTGCCGCCCTCGCGGCCGACGCCGGAGAGGCGGGAGCCGCCGAAGGGTGCCTGGAGGTCGCGTACGAAGAAGCAGTTGACCCAGACGGTGCCGGCGACGAGCCGGGCGGTGACGCGGTCGGCGCGGTCGCGGTCGCCGGTGGCGACGGTGGCGGCCAGGCCGAAGCGGGTGTCGTTGGCGAGCCGGACGGCCTCCTCCTCGGTGGCGAAGGTCTGGAGGGTGAGCACCGGCCCGAAGACCTCCTCCTGGACGATCTCGCTGTCCTGGGCGACATCGGTGAGGAGTGTCGGCGCGTAGTACCGGCCGTCCCTGGGGTGGCCGCCGATGACCGCGCGGGCTCCGGCCGCCGTCGCCCGCCGCACGAAGCCGTCGATCTTCTCCAGTTGGCGGGGGTGGATGGTGGGGCCGATGTCGGTGGCCTCGTCGCGCGGGTCGCCCTGCGTGAGCCGGGCGGCCTTCTCGACGAACCGGCGGGTGAACTCCTCGGCGACCGTCTCCTCGACCAGGAGACGGGTCGCGGCGAGGCAGACCTGCCCGGCGTTGTCGTACTGCTCGACGGCGAGATCGACGGCCAGATCGAGATCCGCGTCGGCGAAGACCAACAGGGGTGACTTGCCGCCGAGTTCGAGGCTCAGCGGGGTGAGGTTGGCGGCCGCCGACGCAGCGATCCGCCGCGCTGTCGGCACGGAACCGGTGAAGCTGATCCGGCGTACGCCCGGGTGGGAGGTGAGAGCGTCGCCGATCTCCGAGCCGTAGCCCTGCACGACGTTGAGGACACCGGCCGGCAGCCCGGCCGCCGCCGCGATGTCGGCGAGGAGCGACGCGGTGAGCGGCGACCACTCGGCGGGCTTGAGGACCACGGTGTTGCCGGCGGCGAGCGCGGGCGCGACCTTCCAGGTGGCCAGCATCAGCGGGGCGTTCCACGGGGTGATCAGCACGCACGGGCCCGCCGGGTCCCAACTGACGTGGTTGGTGTGGCCGCGCGTCGCGAAGTCCTCGTGGTCCAGTCGCAGCAACCAGTCGGCGAAGAAGCGGAAGTTGTGGGCGACGCGGGGCATCACACCACGGCGGTGGGAGCGGAGCAGGGCGCCGTTGTCGGTGGTCTCGACGACGGCGAGCTCTTCGAGCCGCTTCTCGACCCCGTCGGCGACGGCGTGCAGGATGCGGGCGCGTTCGGCGCGGGGGGTGGCGGCCCAGGCGGGGAAGGCGGCCTTGGCGGCGGAGACGGCGGCGGCAACCTCGGCCGGGGTACCCCGGGAGATCTCTCCGAGCACGCTGCCGTCGATCGGCGAGACGTCGGTGAAGGTGTCGCTGGAGGCGACACGTTCGCCGCCGATCCAGTGCCGGGTGTCGACGGAAACTCCGGCGACGGTGATCTTGTCAAGCATCAGAAGAATTCCTTTTGTACGAGGGGAGGCTGATCCACCTGGGGGCGCGGGGCTGTATCGATATGCGGCTCCGCCGCGTGGGCGCGACCGGCCACGACGAACCCGCGGCCGACCACCGACCTCACCCGGCTGACGCGGACGACGTACCGGCCTCCAGCAACCGCCCCCCGTCCCACACCACCCCGACCTGGCGGTAATACGCGGCGATCGGCTCACGCACCTCCAGCCGCGCCAACTCCTCCGTAGGCGCGTCGAAGAGCGACAACTCGGCCTCGCCGACCCACGCCTGCCCGGCCTCGAAGGACGCCGCCCCCGTCTCGATCAGCTCGTCCAGCGCGAGCCCCTTGCCCTTCTCGATGGACGGCAGCCACCGGTGATGGGCCATGGGATGCCCGTTGACGAACCCGTTCGTCTCCGACGGCTCCCGCAGCGTCACCACGGCCTCGGCCAGCCGCCGGTCCGCCGCAGCCAACGTCGCCCCGAAACGCGCCCCCGCCGCGATTCGCGGAGCGGGCCCGTACGGATGCGGCCGTGTCTGATGGATCGACCCGAGCTTCTTCGGATAGCCCTGGTGCAGCCCGCGCGCGATCGCGAAGTCCTTGTCGACCCAGATGTACACACAGCGCGAGTAGGTCCGCCCGCGGAACGAGCAGCGCACGACGGCGAAGGCCTCCTTGTACTGGGAGCGCACCGGATCCAGCAGTTCCTCCTGGGACCCCGAGCAGGACTGCCAGTCGGCCCAGATCAGCGCCACCGCGCCGGGGTCCTCCTCGGCCAACTCCAGTGGTTCCGGCAGCAGTTCACGCACGCGGGCGGGATCCGTGCGGTACTCGACGGTGAGCAGGTCGCCCGAGTAGTGCCAGGGCGGCGAGGGAATCAGCGACGAGGCGCCCGTCGCCGTCTTGGGGTGGAAGTAACCGTGGACGGTGGTCATGGCCAGGACTCCTTACGAGGTGAGCGCGGGCTGCTTCAGCAGCTGGGCGCGGTAACGGGCGGCGCTCGTGGCGACGGCGTGGCCGCCGAGCGCGACGACTCCGGTCAGCCGTCCGTCGAGGTGGTAGCCGACCAGAACGTCACCCTCCGGATCACCGTCGAGGACACGCACGTCGTCCAGACCGAGGACGGGCGCCCCGAAGGACTGCAGCCGGAACTCGTGCTGGTCGCTCCAGAAGGTGGGCAGGGGAGCGAAGGGGGTCAACTCCTGTTCGCTGCCGCTGAGATGGGCGACAAGGGACTTCGCGGCGTGCTTGGCGGTGTCGGTCGGGATCGACCAGTGTTCGACCCGGCGCGGTACACCGTCGTAGCGGGCGTTGGGGAAACGCGCCACGTCACCGACCGCGATCGCCTCCGGCCGCCCCCCGACCCGCAGCAACTCGTCGGTGAGCACGCCGTCGGACAGGTCGAGCCCGTTGCCCTCCAGCCACTCGACGTTGGCGACCGAGCCGACGGACTCGACCACGACGTCGGCGGGCAGCACGGCCCCGTCGGCGAGGCGTACGCCCGTGACCCGGTCCTCGCCCTCGAAGCCGGTCACGCCGACGCCGAGCGCGAACCGCACCCCGCGCTCCTCGTGGCGCCTCAGCAGGGCACGGGCGAGGAGCGCGCCGAGCGGCCCGACCATGGGCAGCGGCAGCGGGTCGACGACGGTCACCTCGGCGACACCGAGCCCGACCGCCGTGGCGGCGACCTCGCAGCCGATGAAACCGGCACCGACCACGACCACGCGGGCTCCGGGCCGGGTCAGCTCGTCCCGCAGGCGCTGGGCGTCGGCGAGTGTACGGACCGTATGGCGGCCGGTCAGGGGCCCCGGGCAGCGCAGTCGCCGGGGCCGCACACCGGTGGCGACGACCAGTCCGTCGTACGAGACCGTCGAGCCGTCGTCGAGTGCGACCGTCCGCTCGGCGAGCCCGGCGGAGACGACCTTCGTGCCCAGGCGCCACTCCACGTCCTGCGCGGCTGATCTGGGTGTGAAGGCCAGCGACGCGAACGGCGCCTTGCCGGCCAGTACTTCCTTGGACAGCGGCGGCCGGTTGTACGGCATGTGGGGCTCGTCCCCGACGACCGTGACGGCGCCGGTCCAGCCCGCCGCGCGCAGTTGTTCGGCGGCCCGCAGGCCGCCCAGGGAGGCGCCGGCGACGAGGATGCGTCCGGTCACGGTGCTCAGTCCTCGATCCGGATGGCCTGGAGCGGGCACACGTCGGCGGCCTCCTCGACCTCGTCGCGCAGGGCGTCGGCCGGGTCGGGGACGTAGGCGAGGTGACCGTCGTCGTCCATCGAGAAGACGTCCGGGGCCGCGAAGACGCACTGGCCGTGGTCCTGGCACTTGTTCATGTCGACGACGACCTTCATGGCCGTTCCTCCAGAGGGTGAGGGCGTCGGAGCAGGGCGAGGGGGAGAGGGGCCCGACCGCGCTGCGACCAGGCCCCTCGGCCAAAGGGGTGCGAAGGAGCTGCGCCCCTAGCTCGTTTGGCTTCAAACAACATAGGAAGCGGCGTGGTCCTGGTCAATACCTGTCCAGGTGGATAAATTTTCAGGGCGCCCCTCTTGCGGACGGCGAGCACCCTTCATACCGTTCGGAATCAAACGACTTCCTCGGAGCCACTGCCCCGCCGCACACTCCGGCTCCCGTCGTCCTCCCGCCACCCACCCCATCCGCCCGAGGAGAATCGGTGAGCGCTCACGACAGCCCAGACATCCGCCGGCACATGGAGCAGCTCGCCGCCGACGGCATCGACGTGGTCCGGGTGACCTACCCCGACCTCCTCGGCACGGAGCGTGCCCGTGACGTGCTGCTGGAGGAGCTGCCCCGCGCCATGGACCACGGGCTCGCCTTCTGCCGGGCCGTCTACCACACCAGCCCGCAGGGCGACGTCGTCCCGGTCGGCGGCGGTCTGGACGCCGGCCTGCCCGACATCACCGTGCGACCGGATCTCGACACGTTGGTCGCACTGCCGTGGGAGCCGGGTGTCGCCACCTGTCTCGCGGACGTCGTCGACCCGGCCACCGGATCGGCGGCGCCCGAGTCGCCGCGCGACCTGCTGCGGGGCGTCCTCGCCCGATGCCGGGAGCGGAACCTGCGGCCGGTCGTCGGACCCGAGCTGGAGTACTTCCTGTGCGAGCCGGACCCCGCCGGAGGCTGGCGCCGCTACGGACGGGAGACCGGTGTCGTCTACACGGCAGGGCTGCGTGCCGACCCGGACAACCATCTCCTGCGCACACTGCGGCACGTCCGGGACCTGAACATCGGGGTCCTGAGCGGCAACCACGAGTTCGACGGCGGACAGTTCGAGATCAACCTCCTGCACTCGGAGGCGCTGTCGGCCGCCGACCGGGCCTTCCGCTTCAAGGCCGCCGTCAAGGAACTGGCCCGCAGGGAAGGCCGCCTCGCCACCTTCATGGCCAAGCCCTTCAACGATGCCGGTGGCTCCGGCTTCCACCTCCACCTCTCGTGCGAGGACGCCGAAGGCCGCAACGCCTTCGACGACCCCGCGGGCGCCCACGGCCTGTCGGCCGAGGCCCGGCACGCCGCCGCCGGCATCCTCGCGCACGCGCCCGCCCTCGCCGCGCTGGCCAATCCGACGGTCAACTCCTACAAGCGCTTCGGCCCCGACACCCTCGCCCCCTGGCTGATCGACTGGGGTCTGGACAACCGCAGCGCCATGGTCCGCATCCCGCCCGAGCGCGGCTCCGGTGCCCGGCTGGAACTCAGGCTGGGTGACGCCAGCGCCAACCCCTACCTGCTGATCGCCGGGACCCTCGCCGCCGCGCTGCTCGGCATCGAGGCCGGCGAGGAGCCGCCGGCCCCGCTGGAGGGCTACGGCTACGACACCGGCAAGTCGGCCGTGCTGCCCATGAGCCTGTCCGCCGCGCTCGACGCGCTGGAGGCGGACACCGCCCTCACCGGCCTCCTCGGCAAGGCATTCACCACGTCCTTCCTCACCTACAAGCGGGACGAGGTCGAACGCTTCGGGCGACACGTCACCGACTGGGAGTTCACCGAGTACGCCCACCACCTGTAGGCCGGACGCCCCTTTCGGCCGCCCAGTCAGCCCCTCAAGGCCCGAGCCAGCCCAGGAGTTCCCCACCCATGACCAGCCCCGCCACTCCCGCCACGGGCGCCGAGCTGCGCGCCGCCCTCGCCGAGCCCCTCCCGCTCGACCAGGTGGACCTCGCCGACCTCGACCACTTCGCGGACGGCACCACGCCCTGGCGCATGTTCCACACCCTGCGCCACCAGGACCCCGTCCACTGGCAGCCCGAGGACGCCCCCAACTCCGGGTTCTGGGCCGTGACCCGGCACGCGGACATCGCCCGGGTCGACCGCGACGCCGAGACCTTCACCTCCACCAGGTTCGTCAACCTCGAAGAGGTCGACGACGACCAGATCAAGAAGCGGGCCTCCATCCTGGAGCTGGACGGCGTCCGCCACCGGGCGCTGCGCAGCGTGATCCAGCGGCAGTTCGGGGCGGCCGTCATCAACAGCTACGGCGACTTCCTGCGCGGTCTGACGGCCAAGACCCTGGACGCGGCCCTCACCAAGGGCAGCTTCGACTTCGTCAAGGAAGTCTCCGCCGACTTCCCCATCAACGTCCTCGCCCGCCTCCTCGACGTACCGCCCGAGGACAACCAGCGGCTCATCGACTGGGGCAACCGGATCATCGGCAACACCGACCCCGACTACGCCGACGTCCTGCTGCACAGCGAGGAGAGCGAGAAGTACCGCGACCTGCCGTTCCGCTCGCCCGCCTCCCTCGAAGTCTTCGAGTACGGACGGGAACTGGCCCGGCAGCGACGCGGCGGCGACGGGAACGACCTCGTCTCCAAGCTCGTCAACACCACCCCACGCGACGGAGTCCCGCTCTCCGCCCAGGACTTCGACAACTACTTCCTGCTCCTGGTCGTGGCCGGCAACGAGACCACCCGGCACACCATCACCCACTCGATGCTGGCCCTCCTCCAGCACCCCGAGCAGCTCGCCCGCCTCCAGGAGGACCCCTCCCTGATCCCCACCGCGGTCGAGGAGTTCCTGCGCTGGGCCTCGCCCGTCTACCACTTCCGCCGCACCGCGACCCGGGACGTCGAACTCGGCGGCAAGCGGGTCAAGGAGGGCGACAAGGTCGTCATGTGGTTCGCCTCCGGCAACCGCGACGAGGAGGTCTTCGGCAACCCGTACGACTTCGACGTCGCCCGGCAGCACAACGACCACATCACCTTCGGCAAGGGCGGCCCGCACCTGTGCCTGGGCAACCTGCTCGCCCGCACCGAGATCCGGATCATGTTCGAGGAGCTCATCCCGCGCCTGGCGACCATCCGGCTGGCCGGCGACGTGCCGCGCGTGCGCTCGAACTTCGTCAACGGCATCAAGAAACTGCCCGTCGAGGTCACCCTCGCCTGAGCGGGTGCCTTGTCGAACACATCGAGGCCGAGATCGCGCGGCACCCACGCCACGCCGCTCGTAATGGCGCAGAGTCCGGATGTTCACCCCGGCTGCCTCGGCGACCTGCAGAAGGGTTCCGCGGAGAGGGTCGCCGCGACCATCCGCACGATCTTCGCGCAGACGACCGCTGAGGCCGTCCGCACCCGGCTGAACGTGGTGGCCGACAGGCTCGGCCGGCAGTTCCCCCAGGTCAAGACCATGCTGCTGGACGCCGCGACGGACCTCACCGCGTGCGCGGACCTCCCGCCGGCCCACTGGAAGTGACTACAGCATTCGGCGGGACACCGTCGTGGCACCCGACGGACGTCTCTTGCGTAACGCAGCGGGAACCACATCGAGGAGTCGACGCAGCGGTGGGAGGCGCCGATGGGCGGTGCGAAGGGCGCCTGACGGGCATCCGCCCAGGTCAGGCGCCCTTTCTCCGGTGTCTAGAAGAAGCCCGGCTTCTTCGGCGAATGCGACGCCAACAGGTTCTTGGTCTGTTGGTCGTAACAGCCTGCTTGGTGCCGCGACCATGGAAAACGACCGTTGATTCCGTGGTGAACGAAGTGCCGCCCCCCGGACGAGCTGGGCCACTGACCCGAGGCCGGCATCCGAACCGAGCGGCGGGGCCCGCAACCCGACCGTCGAACGGCGCGTGCGGACCGCTTCCGCGCGACCATCTCCCGTAGGCCGCAGGGGCCCGGATTCGCCCCGAAGCCCCTGCCGTGACGGCTCACGCCGGTCCCCGCTCCTCAGGGCGCTCCGGACGGACGATCACGGCCTTCGAGGTCGGAGAGTTGCTGATGTCCGCAACGCTGTCGAGCGGTACCAGGACATTGGTCTCCGGGTAGAAGACGGCGGACGAACCAGGGGGAGTGGGATAGGCGACGATACGGAAGTCGTCCGCGCGGCGCTCCGAACCGTCGGACCAGACACTGACGAGGTCGACGACGGAGCCTTCCGTGCGGCCCAGGTCGGCGAGATCGGCCTCGTTCACCAGGACGACGCGCCGGCCACCCTTCCGACGGCACCTCTGGCACGACCTGGGCCGAGCCGCCGAGAAGTGCGTCCACCGGCACCGTGGCTGCTTGCGCCCCACACCGGCCCAGCCTGAGGAACCACAGGAAGAGGCGGAGCCGGCTGCGTCGCCCTGGTCGACAGGACACCGGTTCGCCGAACGCACCCGCGCCAAGCACGCCACCATCCACGCTCTCCTCGCCGCCGGGCACAGCAAGCGGTCCGTCGCCCGGCAGCTCGGGATGACCCTCAACACGATCTTGCTGCGTTCATTCGGCCACAGGGTCGCTCACCTCCAGGGCGATCAGTTGCCGACCTGGATCGACGCGGCCACCTCCACTACCGCCCTGCCCAGCCACCGGCACTTCGCCCAACACCTCGAACGCGACCTCGACGCCGTCACCGCGGGCCTCACACTGCCCTGGAACTCCGGCGTCATGGAAGGCCACGTCAACCGGATCAAGATGCTCAAGCGCCAGATGTTCGGCCGCGCCGGATTCGAGCTCCTGCGCAAACGAGTCCTGTTGGCGTGACCGAGGGTCACGCGACCACACGAAGTGGACCAGAGCCTATGTGGCGGTGTCAGCTGCCGAGGTCCGCGCATCGCGCGACAGGCTTCTCCTCATATCGAGGCGTCTCGGTCAAATACCTGCGGTCGTAAGTATCAAATTGACTATTGTCGAATCCTTGGAATGGTTCCGGCAACCGGCGCAAGCTGTCCCAAGTCCGCTCCCAACCGTCCCCATAGCGGTCCACGAACAATATGCTGCCCAATTGCAGCGCCGGCCCCACCTCTCCTGCTTGTGGTGTTGCAAGTTGACGTCCGCGATACACGCGTTCCGTGCAGGGGGGCAGGCTGGTCTCCGACCAAGAAAGACCATCATATCTGACACCCTTACTACGAAATGAAATCGACACTCTGATTGAAACGAAGCTCACGGGGTCGGGCGACCGATTGATCACGTGTAGTGACATGGGGCGGAGGCTTGAGCCCTCGACCCAGGCAGAGACAAGAACTGCCTGACTGCGCTCCTTGTCGGCAGCGTCTTCCCTGGACTGGTCGAGTGCGTCCGCTGCTACTCGCGCGTCGTAGTAGGTTGCGACGCCCGTGAAACCGAGAGTCCCAATACCGGCCACCACGGTGAGTACTGTGCCGATAGCGATCCACGGAATCTGACGCCACCACGGCCCGCCGCTCGTCGTGTTCACGCGGGCTCGCACCTGAATAGGAGCCGACCGCCCCCGGGCCAACCTTTGCCTCGCCTGCCGTGTGCGCTGCGCATCGCGCATCCCACTCACGACCGCCCCCTTACTCCCCCAAAGTGGCCTTCGAAGGACCGCATGTTTCTTCCCCGAGCGGCGCACCTTCATACGGCAGAGTCGTCGGGCTCGAGCTTGGACGGCGCAGGGGCATGGTTGCGGCTATCGGTAACGCGGCGTGTGGGTGGTCTCCGCGGCTCGCCGCCCGGGCCGCCAGAAACCACCGCGCGCATCGCTGGCGTCCCGTACTCTGGAGGCATCAACGCGGGGTGGAGCAGCTCGGTAGCTCGCTGGGCTCATAACCCAGAGGTCGCAGGTTCAAATCCTGTCCCCGCTACCACCATCCGGCCCCCGGTGACATAGCGTCGCCGGGGGCCGGAGTCGTTCATGAGCAGATCTGCCCGGACCACCGGACCGGAACCCATCCCCAACTGGTCTCGGGGCAGGCCGTCTGGTGGTGCATCGCCAGCGCGAGCCCGGACGCCCTCGACCTTCGTTTGAAGATGGACCCCAGCCCTCGCCAGGCACGCACCCGGGACCGTTGGCGGCCCAGTCATCCATGTGCTGGACCTGCCAGGCGGCTCCCTCCGCGAGGGCTATGTCGACCGCTGACTCTGCGGGAACCCGCGTGGCGAACGCAGGCCGCGTGCGATGACGGCACCCGCTTGGCCGGGGTTGGCATCTGACGATGCATCGTCGCGGGCCCTGTCGGCGCTCCACAAACATCAAGGGTGTGCCGGGCGTAGGTCAGAGCTCCGCGCCATTCGCTCAGCCGAGCAGCCTGCTCAGTAGGCTTTCGCCTGCGTCTTGGTCAGGACTCTCTGCGGCCGGAGTCTGGCGTTGGTCGGAGATGCCCCCGATTCGATTCACGCCGTGCTTAGGCGACGAGCTCGGCATTTCATGTCCGACATGCTCTGGTTGGTCATTCCCGGAAGCGGATTGAACGATGCTGACGCTGTTCTCGTCGTCGTCTGCGGCGGTGGCTGGGCCAATGCTGCCGAGGACTGCTGCGCCAGCCATGGCGGTTACGGTCAGGAGCTTGCGGATGCGCATGCGGGGCGTTTTCCGTTCGAGTGCGGAACATTGGACAGTCCCATATCATCATCAATTGTGAACTTGAAGCCCAATACGCCCATCTGTGGGCGAGGCATCCCATAAAGCAATGGACCGTGGCGGGGGAGTGCCGGCCGCTGTGTTCGTGCGTTGATGCGCCACCTGACGAACACAGCCTCCGTCAGCACGCGCACCTCGTTCTCGCCGCGCCCGATGCGGTTCCGCTCGTTGGCCACGGCCGGCAGCGGCAGGCCCTCCGCCACGGAGGCGGGAGGGTTCGCCGCGAACGACGCGCGGCCGGCCTGATGCGCGGGTGCCATGCCGCCCGTGATGCCGTTCGCGCGGGCCTGACGCCAGCCAGCGACAGCCGTAGCAGCAGGCCGTGTTGCTGATTCTCATCGACATTCCCGAGCACTGCGATCGCCAAGTACTGCCCGAAACCGACGACAAACGTTGCCTCCTCCCGCTTACAGGGGCAGCCAACTGCTGTGCTGCGGAGGGTGGTACGGCATTCTTCAGCGATGAAGCCCGATCCGGAGCCCTGGTACAACGCCACCCTCAACCTTTGGCAGCTGGCGGGAGTGCTCGTAGCCACCTGGAGCCTCACCAAGACGCTCACCGAGGGATGGCGCCGCACCGTCGGCCGCAGGCGCTACCTCACTACCCGTCTCCGCAAGATCGCCCCGGGCGTGCGGCACGATTACGTCGAATCCCTGCTGGGCGAGCCGAAGTGGCAGTCCACCATGGAATGCACCCGTCTCGCCGACGAACCCGCAGACGTCGACGAGGACGACAGGAAAGTCGGGATCACCGTACGGACGTGGCCCTTGTCGAGGCTCGGCTACCTGGTCACCTGGAGCGACGACGACACCGTGGTCATGTATGGGCTCACCACGATCAGTTGGTGGTTCCGGCCCCGCGTGCTGATCGGCGAGACGCTGATCCGGCTGGGGAAGAGCACCTTCGCAGCCCTCGACGACCCGGGCGAGCACCGCGCCTGGCTCGGCAACCGTCGGTTCGGGTACCGGGAGCACCACTACTTCGGCAATCCAGGCGGCTACCGATCGTGGTACGTCGGTGTCAACGATGTCGGCTACAACGCCGTTCCTCCCGCCCTCGACTGGTTCGACGACGGGGACGACTCCCGCACGCGCCTTGTGCCTCGCAGGCAAGCCGCCTACCGGGCGAGCGCACCGATCAACACCGTTGTTACCAGCGGCATCGCCCTGTATGAGGAAGTGCAGGACGGCAGCTTCTTCGGCATCTCCCTGGGGGCCGACCAGGACCTGGTCCGCCTGGCCGACCCCGAATACCAGGTGATCGACAGTCGGATCAGCCGGGCCCACTGCCGTATCCGGGACTGGCAATGGCGGATCAACTACCGCCGCAGGGAGAGGAAGCTGCGCGCCCTGTACGGCGGGTGAGCGGGAAAGCTTGCGAAGCGGCCGTCCGGAGGACGACGGCCACTCCCGTTCATGATCAAGATCAAGGGGGTTGCCATGTCCGGCACACCAGATGAGCCCGACGTCTCCGGCCTGGAGGAGGGCGAGGCGCAGCAGGCGATCGACATCGTGCAGGAGGTGGTCCGGTGGTACACCGAGCGGATCGTGGATCGCTGCCGAGCGTCGGGCGCCGCTGCTCGACGATGAGCGGATCGCGCAGCTGACGGCCGACCGCACGGCCATCTACCAGGACCTCCAGCGACTGGAGAAGGCCGGCCCGGAGGAGGAAGACCGCCTTGCTGAGCTCTACGCGGCCCGGCTGAGGCAGTTGGAGTCGTAGCCCGCCCGGGGCACCGGCAGCAGCTGAACGGCGTGGCGGGAAACTCCGATCCGGGACGACTGCATGTGGGCGGGCGTAGCGCAGCGCGGTGGAACAGGCGGCTGTCCGCCTCCCGTACGGCCAGTACCACGAGCTCCACCGGATAGCCGGCCTCGGAGCAGGCGAGGGCGCTGCCGAGGACGTCGTCGGCGTGGCCGGGGGCGGTCTCGATGAGCAGGTCGCCGCGCCGGTCCCGGACGAAGGCCTCCACGCGGGTGAACAACGCCTTGTAGTCGGCGCGGATGGCTGCGCCGTCGCCGCGGGGATCCTGCCGGAGCAACTGCCGGTGGTCCGGGTGCGCGGACTTGAAGTCGTCGCGCAGGCGCGTGGTGCCAGACCTCATGGCACGGCGCACCATCCGGGTGGCCGCCGTCTTGCCCGCCCCGGGCTGCCCGATCACGTACACGGCGCGCGGATCGTCCCGACGCACCACGCCTGCGAGCGCCGTCGGGGTGATCAGCTCGTCGAAGATCCAGTCATGCTCGGACGCGGACAGCCGGTGGTGGGCGACTCCGGGCGGCGTCGCGGTGGGCTGGGCGGTGCGGCGTACCGGCTCGGACCAGGCGGCCGCGTGCTCGGTGTCGCGCTGGACGGCCAGGCGCCGGTCCTCGTCGGCGAGTTCGGTGTGCACGCGACGGTCGGTGCGGGCGAGATGGCGGCGGAAGGCTGCGGTCTCGGGTGCGCTCCACGGCCGCGCCCGCTCCACCCGCTCCACCCGCTGCGCGGCCGGACGGTGCCGCCAGGTGCCCTCGGGGGTGAGCTCGTTGATGTAAAGGACGGTGCCGTCGTGCCGTACGACGGTGACGCGGTCGGCGAGCTGCTCGGTCTCGATGACGGACAGCGTGGTCAGCAGGTTCTTCGCGCAGGTGTCGTGGTTCTCCCAGGACACGTAGCGACCCCCGCCGTTGGCGGCGTCGGTGAGGAAGCGGTCCAGGATGCCGTGCTGGCTCAGGGCCTCCGCGGTGGCCACCACCATCACCTCGATCCGGTGGCCGGCTGCCCGGCAGGCGAGCGAGGAGGCACGGAAATCCGCCGGGTCGGCGAGCGCGGACTCCACCACAGCGTCGAAGCGCCCGTCACGGACGCGGGCTTCGACCGCGGCCTGCCAGCGCGCGGTGTCCGGGCGGACCAACGCTCCGGCGGTACGGACATCGGTGGTCAGGGGCCCCGGTAGTGCCGGTGCGCGGGTTTGTGCAGATCCCTTCCGACGCGCACGGCGCCGCCGCGTCGGTCCAGGACTGCTTGCACCAGGTCGGCAAGCCGCGTCTTCCCTGCGCCGGGCTGGCCCGCCACAACGACAACGACCGGCCGCTGCTGCGGGACAGCGTCGCGCACGGCCGCCGGGAGGATTACTCGGTGCCGTACGTCGAAGCGCTCCTGCTCGCTGAGCACGACCGAGCCCTTGCCTCCTGCCGCCACCACGCCTCCTGTCACCCGGCCCGAGCGTTTGGCCTGCACGGCCGCGATCAACCTAGCTCCTTGAGCGATTGAAGAGCGAAATAATGAGCGATTCAATGCGCGATTGGTGTAGGGTGTCATCGGAGGTGAGCTCTGTGCCCACGGAGAAGGAGCTGTTCAGTGCGGTCGATGCACTGCTGGAGCAAGTCGCCCAGGACGACCTGCCGCCGCCCGACGAGCGCAAGCGGCTGCGCGAGGCTGCCGGGCTGAGCCAGACCCAGGTCGCCAAGGCCACCGGCACCCGCCGGGAAGCGGTGGGGAACTGGGAGTCGGGCAGGACCGAGCCGCGGCCGCCGCAACGCGCCGCCTATGCCCGGCTGCTCGAGGGTCTCGCCGAACGCTTCCCCGCCCCCGCAGACGAGGCGGCCCCCGAGACCGCCGTGCCGGACACGTTCACGGCCGAGCCCGCCCCGGCTCCGTCGGCGCCAGTTGCCGCGAAAGCCCCGGCCCGCCCGCCCGCCACGACCAGGACGTCGTTGACGTCGCGCCGCCCGGCCGCGCGGAAGGCTGCCCCCGCCAACGCCCCGGCGGGCAGCGTCGATTCGCGGTTCGAGAACGGCCCGCTGGCGGTCGTCGACGTCGACGCAGATGGTCAGGTGCTGGCGTACTGCGTCGGCGGCCTGGTCCTGGACGTGCCCGCCAAGTCGCTGCCGACCCTGGTGGACTGGACGCTCAAGGAGGCGAAGCTCGGGCAGTCGAAGCTCTCCGGGCCGGGCAAGGACGCCGACCCGCTGATCGTGCTCACCGAGGCCGCCCTGGAGCGCTACGGCCTCCCGCCCACGCTCACGCAGGAGGAGCGGATTGCCGGGCGCATCCCGGAGGGCCACAAGGTCATCAAGCAGCTGACCCGCGCCGAGTGGCAGCTCACGAAGCGCGGGTTCGGGCCGTGGGCCCGGATCTACCGGCCCGCCAAGGGCTCGGACCGTCAGTGCGTCCAGTTGTGCATTCCGTCGTGGCACGCGCTGGGCACCCGGCACTGGGGCGAGGCCGGGCAGCTTCCGCCGGCGGAACTCGCCCGGCTCCTGGGCGTGTACGCGTCCCGGGTGATGACGCCGCGGGGATCGACCGCCGTCACCGGGCTGGAGCTGATGACCGCCCTGCACCCGCCGACGTACGCCGTGCGCGACGAGAAGACCGGCGTCCTGCGGCAGGCCGACGACAAGACCCCTGGCTCCCTGGGCAAGGACCCGGTGGACTGCGCGCCCTGCGAGGCCCCGGACGGGCACCCGCTGCTCAAGGACCTGCCGCGCTTCCACGTCCGGGGACCTGCGGAGAAGCTGTTCGAGGAGGCGTACGACTGGGCGCGGCCGATGACCGATGCCGAGTGCACCCTGCGCCACCTGGTGGGCATCGACGTCAACATGGCCTTCGCCGCCGGAGCGAACGGCCTGAACGTCGGCCTCGGAGCCCCGACGCATGTCACGAACCCGGTCTTCGACCCGAAGCTGCCCGGCTCGTGGCTGGTGGACCTGAGCCATGTCGACCTGTCCCGCGTGAAGGTCGGCAAGGAGTGGGTGGAGCTGGACGGCTCCCTGCTGCCCTCCCCGTTCACGCCGAAGGGCGAGCGTCCGACCGGCCCGGCCTGGTACGCGACGCCGACCGTGGCGTACGCGGTGGAACTCGGCTTCGACGTCACGCCGATCGAGGCGTGGGTGCGCCACGACAACGGCCGCTACCTGGACACCTGGTACAACCGGCTGCGTGACGCCTACCTCGCCACGATGGCCGACCTCGGCGTCGGCGCGGACCTGTCGCCGGCCGACTTCCTCGCGGCGATGGAGGGCTGGCGGCAACGCGACCCGCAGCTGGCGATCGTCGTGGACGCCATCAAGGCGACGGTCAAGGGCGGCCTGGGCAAGCTGCGCGAGCGGCCCCGGGGCGAGGGCTGGAAGCCCGGCGAGCCATGGCGGGCACTGTCCCGGCCGACGTGGCGGCCGGACATCCGCGCGGCGGTCATCTCCCGCACCCGGATCAACCTGCACCGCAAGATCGTCAAGCACGCGGCGTTCACCGGGCAGTACCCGGTCGCAATCCTGTCCGACTGCGTCGTCTACGCGGCAGGCGGGCCCTCGCCGCTGGACTTTCTGCCCTACCGGGAGGGCAAGCCGTTGCCCGGCGGTTTCAAGCTCGGCATCAACCCGGGCCTGGTCAAGCACGAGGGCACCCAGACCGTCCTGTGGGGTGAGGAGGTCCGGGAGCGGTTCAACGCTCCGGAGCTCAACCTCGCCCGGTACATCAAGGACGGCACCGTCACCGACGTCGACAACGGGGAGTAGCAGGCGATGAGTGTGTTCGGGGACGGCCTGGACGCCGCGGTGCAGAAGGCGTTCACCCGCCCGGTGCCCAAGAGCGCGCCCGCGCAGATGCGGTACCTGGTCAAGCAGCTCAAAGGCACCAAGGCGGTCGCCCAGATGCTGCGGGTGTCCCAGCGCACCGTCGAGCGGTACGTGAAGGACCAGATCAAGAAGCCCCGCCCGGACCTCGCCGCGCGCTTGGAGCGCGAGGTGAAGGCCCGGTGGCAGCCGCAGATCCGGGCCAAGGCCCGCGAGAAGGCTGCGACGACCGGCGGCATCGTCATCGACACCCGCGCCCGGCTCGGCTACACCGCGCCGATCGGGACGACGGACCAGGACCGCATCCGGCACCTGACCGTCGCCCTGCCGCCCCGCTACGCCGCCCGTCTCTTCGAAGCCCAGGAAGCTGGCGCCACGGAGCAACAGCTCAAGGAGATCGCCGCCGAAGCGCTCAAGGAGGTGTACTTCCAGGACGGCGGCCGCCGCGCCGGCCAGTTGGAGGAGGTGCGCTTCACGGACATCGAGCATCTCGAATTCGACCTGTAGACGTACCCCGCGGCCCTGGCGATCGGCACGCGGAGGAGCGGCGACCAGTGCACTCCTGGTTTTGTGCCGGGGCCGGGGGCCGGGGCGCCCAACGGCTCGGCTGAGAACCCATCTTTGAACCGGCCCTCCGGGCCCTCCGAAGCAGTGCCGCTCCGCCGACCTGATCGGCTGCAGCGTCATGGGTTTTTCGTTACTCCACAGCGCGGCCGATGAGTTTGTGGCTCCCGGCGGGTCCAAGCTCATGACACCTAGGAAAGGACACCGCCATGTCGGAGCTTCTCGTCGACTTCATCACCTCCCTCGATGGCCACGCATCGGGAGAGGGATGGCCCGGGTTCTGGGGCCTCGAGGGCCCGGAGTACCTCGCATGGCTCGGCGAGCAGCCCGAGGCCACCTACCTGATGGGAGCGAACACCTACCGCCTGATGTCGGGCTTCGCCGCGGGCGAGGTACCGGATGGCCAAGACGAGTTCAGGCCCGAAGAAGAGGCGTCCGTCGACGAGCTCACGCAAGCGTCCAAGGTGGTGTTCTCCTCCTCACTCGAGGAGCCACTGACGTGGGCCAACTCCACGCTCGTCCGCGACGACGCCGTCGAGGCGGTCCGCGCCATGAAGTCGAAGGGCTCGGGGCTCCTCAGCACGATCGGCAGCCTCAGCCTGTGCCGGTCCCTGCTACGAGCCGGACTCGTCGACCGCTTCCGGGTCGTGATGTTCCCGGTGATCACCGGGGCCACGGGCGAAGAACGCATCTACGACGGCTATCCGGATGTTGCCCTCGAGATGATCGAGCACCGCACCTTCGACGGCCGCATCCAGCTGGTCGAGTACAAGCCCCGCGTGCTTGAGCATCCGCCGCTCGGCGCCCCTGCGTGACGTCGCCCCGTCCACTGGTCTGGACGGCCGCTAGGCGGGCGTCGGTGGTTGCGGAGCAATGCCTAGGGCCGTCAGGCGTTTTCTCGGGCCTTCCGACTTTGCTGATCAGTGATTTGACGCAGCATCCTGTGTCCTGTTCGCGCAGTTTGTGGGGACTGTCGCGGTATCCGGATCACGCTGGTGCTGGTGCTGTGTTGTGCTGTGTGGGGCGGGCGGTGAGTGGGTGCTGTGCTGGCTGGCGTGGGTGGCATCGTGTATCGGTGCATGGTGGGAGGTTTCTCGCTTGGGCAGAGCGGAAGTGGGAGGTTTCTCGCTTGGGCAGAGCGGAAGTGGCGTGTGTGGTGAGCGGCTTCCGTCCGGTGTGGCGCACTGTCTCGGGGTCGGATCTGGCGTGGATCGACCGGTCGTGCGCGCATGGCACGTTGCGCACGTGGCCGCTTTGACTGGGCACCTGCAGAACGCGTTGCTTGCCACCGCTGACGCATCCGTTGACCGGGCCTTGCTGAGGTTGGCTGTTCCAGGGGGTCGCGCCGTCAGTGTGAACGGAGCGTTCCTGCAAGGGACGGGAGGGCGAGGGCATGCTCCCGGCCGCCGGGTAAGCACACGTCCTACCGGGCGAGGGGAGCTGAGATGGAGGACGCAGGCGTCGTCCGTGTTGGCGGCGGATGCGCTTGGGGTGTCGAGGACTGCGCTGCGCGGTCCTGCTGTGCGGCGGCTGCTCGCACTGCGGGCGGGGAAAGGAGCTGACTGCAGGTCATGTATGGGTGGCTGCGGATGCGCTTGGGGTGTCGGAGCGCGCGGTTGGCGGTGGCTGGCAGCCGCTGAGTGCGGTGAGGCCGCGGCCGTGAACCCCCGGCGCCCGTCCCCGGGGAACGGGGTTCACCGTTACGCCTGAAGTCCGTGAGCTGTTGGCGCTGTGGAAGGGCTACGTGCGGGCGGTTCATCGTGAGCTGGTCCTGTGCGCTGCCAGGCAGTCTCCGCCTGCAGATGCACCGTCGCTGGCGACGCTGCATCGGGTGATCCGCCGTGATCTGATGCCGGGGGGAGCGGGCGGGGCTTGCGGGAGGGGAGCGGGCGGCGCGCAAGCATGATGTGTTCCTGGCCCGGCCGCGCGGCTGGCGCAACCAGGTGGGGGAGACCGGCTACGTCCAGGCGCCGGTGCTGGTCGACGTCGAGGGCGAGGCGCGCAGGCCGTGGATCACCTGGTTCACCGACTGCGCGACGAACGCGATCACCGGTGTCGCGGTCACGCCGGGGGATGCGTCGCGGGAGTCGGTACTGGCCGCGCTGCGCGGTCCTGCGTGAGGAATCCTACGGTCCGTTCGGTGGCCTGCCGGGGAAAGTACGGATGGAATTGCGGCAAGGACTTCCTGTCCAGGACGGTGACCGCCGCGTTCGGTCTCCTGGACGTGACGGTGGAGGACCTGCCCGCCTGCGCCCCCGACCTCAAGGGCACCGTGGAGGGCTTGAACCGGGCGGTGGAGAGCATGTTCCTGGCCGCGCTGCCCGGCTGTGCCCGCCAGCCGCGCCCCGGCAAATGCTCCTCCCGCCCGAAGGACGAAGTGCTGCTCGGTTTCGAGGACTTCACCGCCCGGCTGCTGGCCTGGACGCTCTGGTGGAACACCGAGCACTGCCCGGCGCCGTTGCGGGGCAAGACTCCGCTTGAGGCGTGGCAGGGCGGTCCCACCCCGCTGCGGGACGTGCCCGCGACGGATCTGTGGACGTTCACCCTGGAGGACGCCGGTACCCGCACGCTGACCACCCGCGGCATCCGCTTCAGGAAACGCGACGACGTGGGGTCGTGGATGACCGGCCAGACCGGGATCCAGGTCCGCCTCCGCTTCATGCTCCACCACGACCACCGCATCGAGGTCTACCACGCGGCCACTGGCCGCTACCTGGGTCCCGCGGACCTGGCTGACCAGGCCACCGAGGCAACAGGTCAGCGCTGTACGGAAAAGCGCGGGCGGCCCGCAGCCGCCGTCTGAAGGAGGACCTGGAGGCTTCCCGGCGCGAGCGCTACGCCGCCGCCATCCAGCCCGCGGCACCTCAGCGGCTCGGCGCGCTGACCACCGCGCAGGCCGAGGCCGAACTCGCCCAGACTGCCGGCACCGACCTCGCTCAGCTCGCGATGCCGGACCTCGTCCCGCCCGCCGCGCCCTCGGCCGGCTGGCGCACCCCTGCTTCCCTGGCCGCGCTGACCACGCCAGGCCCGCGCGTCCCGTACCCGCGCGTCCCGTACCCGCGCGTCCCGTACCCATCCGGCCGTGATGGCGCTTCCGCCCCGGACGGCCGCGACTGCGACCTCTCACTTCGGTGTCACCATCAGTTCTCACTTGGATGCCATGCATCTCGACTGATCACAGCGCAGAACCGTTGACATCAAACGAGAAGGGTTGGTGACATCGATTGAGAATCTCCAGCGCATTGAAATGAGAAGCCCATAGGAGTATCCGTCTGACCTGCAATTTTCTGTCCCAACTGTATTGGATGCTCGGTTCGGTGGCTGGTCTCCGGCGGTGCCCTGGGGCATCGAGTGGCGTGTTTTCGCTGGTCCTTCGCTGCGTGGCCAGCTCAGGTGTCGCGTGCTGCGGTGTCCGGAAGACCCGGGTCGGGTTGTGCCTGCTGGTGGCCGAGCGAGGCATCGCGGGAACGGGAGCGTGCCGCACGTGGGGATAGCTCGGCTGCCTGGGTGAGGGATGTTTCGCCACAGTGGGGGAGTGGCTGATGAGTTTCGGTTCGTGGCGCTGCGTGCCTTCGCGCGGCCGCCGCGCCTGCTGGTAGTGGTGCCGTATGTCGAGGCCGAGTGTGGCGGCGGCCACCACGCCGACCGCCCAGCTGTAGGCAACGTTGTTGCAGCCCCAGAGACGATCGCCTCAATGGACAAACCTCCACACGCGTGGGGAAGCCTATGCGTCCTCCGGCAAGCGCTTGCCTGGTGGGGTGAGACCCCCACGTCGGTGGGGAGAACAGATGGGTCTTCAGGGCGGAGAGATAGGCGCCTGGCAGACCCCCACGGCATGTGGGGAGTGTTCCTGGAATCACCGAGACCAGATCCATCAGCCAGGCAGACCCCCACGCTTGTGGGGAGGGCGACCGCATCAAGGTTCGCCGCATGTACGAGAACGGCCGACCTCCACATGTGCAGGGAAGACGGGTCTGCAGGTGGTCGGTATCCCAGACCTGGGAGAAACCCCCGCGTGTACGGGGAAGACGTGCCCATGGCCCGATGGGAAGTTACCTATGAGGACAGACCCCACGTATGTGAGGACAGACCCCCCACGCATGTGGGGAAGAATTCCTCAAGCCTGGAGAAAAGCCGGAAGACATGGAGAGACCCCCACGCGTGTGGGGAAGACTCGCGGCAGCGGGAGCAGTTCGCCGGAGGGATCGATAGACCCCCACGCGTGTGGGGAAGACCGCAGGTCGAAGCCGACCACCAGCAGATCCGTGGACAGACCCCCACACGTGTGGGGAATGCCCTTGCTCACTTGTGGTTTTGGAGATCAGCAAGGCGTTTTTTGTTCACTTTACATGGTCTGACCGTGCGGGTTGAGGGCCGCTGCCTGGCGGCGGTTGCCTATCGTGGTTCGGCCTGAACTGCCCGACCGATAGGTGGATTTGGGTCGCCAGTAGCGTGGCAGTTGCGCTTACCTGTGAGGTTTCCTCCGTCGGGCGCGGGTCGACCGGCGGGGTTGCTGGCGGGCTGTAGCCGGCGGCCGGTGCTGTACGGACGGTGCGAGTTGGAGGCGGACGGATACGAGTCCTGCGGCGAGGAGGCCGTTGTCGCTGGCGCTGTTGATGTGGCGGCCGAGTTCGGTGGGTGAGGCCATGAGTCGCCGGTGTGTGGGGGAGTCGTGGAGGGCGAAGCCGTAGCCGAAGTAGACCACCGCGCTGTGGCGGGTGCGGGCCGCCTGTCGCCATTGGCTGGAGGCTCGTACGGTCGCGCGGGCGATGACGGCGCCGTCGTCGTGTTCGAGAGTCAGCTGCTGGCCGGTCAGCACAAGGGTGAGGTGCTGGGGGGAGATGAGGGTGGACTGCGGTCCGACCAGGCGGCGCAGGCCCTTGTCGCAGGCTCGGTGGACCTGAAGCTCGATGGACTTGCCGGTGTCGGGGGAGGTGGCACCGACCATCTTGTGGGGTTGCAGGATGACCACAGCTTTCGGACCGGGCAGGAACTTTCGGGCTTCCGGCAGGAGGAGGTCGATGGTGGAGCGTCCGGCGAGGCCGCCGTAGACCGGATCTGTGGACAACGACAGCACCGCGTGGCAGCGGGCAGTCGCGTAGGCGTCTTTGACCGCTGGATCCCGATCAAGCGAGGGCAGGCCGGTGGCCAGGATGGCGTCTCCCTCCTCCTGGTAGTTGCGGTGCACCGTCTCACCCATCACGGCCGACAGCCGCGGCATCAAGCCGGAGTAGATCCGCTCCCACACGCTGTCCGGGTCGTAGGGCTCGGTGAACGTCTTGTCGTTGAGCCGGCTCATCTGCTCCAGGAACTCCCCATACTGGGAGTTTCCGTTCATGGCCCGCCAGCTGTCGTGCACCACCTGCAGCAGGATGAACCGGGCCTCATCGGTGGCCGTCTCGAGCGCCGGATTCTCGGCGATGCCGGTTTCCTCCAGCAGCCGTCCCAAAAGTTCCACCGCACGCTGCTCTCCCTGTGTCACCCACGTCCAGGCGCAGCTGCAGCCGACGTTGTGCACCAGGTGGTGAAGGGCGAACCCGTACAGCGTGCGCGGGCCGGCATAAGGCAGAAAGTCGCTGAGCGCAGCATCGGCCTGCTCCCACTTGTCCTGCAGGACGAGCGCCTCGACCAGGAGGCGTTTGAGGTCGGCCGTGGCGGCAGACCATGGATCGGTGCTCCTGGCCAAGGCTGCGGTGGCGGTATGTTCGGCGCGTTCGGCTTCCCTCTGTTCCAACAGGTCCTGGACGGCGAGGAGGTCCTTTACCGCCTGTGTCGTCTTGGTGGGGAGCACGTCGGCCAGGGCACGGAAGTCCTCCAGCAGTTGCGCGAGCGCAGGGTCCGGCTGGTCGCGCAGTCGCATTTGCAGGATCCGTGACGCCTCGGCCGCGAGGTTGGCGACGGGCTCGGGCGGCGGCCCGTCGAGCTGGCGGAGGTAGAACAACACGGGACGCAGATGGGCGGCAACACGGGGGCCGGCGTCGGCTTGCTTGCGCAGCTGGGCAAGGTGTGCAAGCAGGGTGTGCGCCTGGGCCGCCAGCCCCTCGTCCGGGTCGCCGGCACGGCCCAGCCACTCCAGCTCCAGCTCCAGCAGGCTGTGGGCGGCGTCGTACTGGCCGTGGGCATGGTGAAACGCCGCCAGATTGCCCATGAGTAGGGCCGTGTACCCGTCGGCTGTGCGCGTGGAGCGGATGTGCCCGACCAACGCAGTGGCGTGCTGGGCCAGCTCCCAGGTCCGTTCCGCCTGCCCGGAGAGCAGGGCCCCGCGCAGCCAGCGGTCAGTGTGACAGGCCACATGCGACAGACCCGCCGCCACATCCGACTGCGACAGCCCCAGGTGCCGGGCCAGAATGTCCTGCAGCACCGCGTTCATCGACACCGTGTCGTCACTGCCCGGAAAAGCCTCCTTGCGGGTTGGCAGGGGCTCGTCATACCGCACCAGGGAGACATCGGTCAGTTCCCGGATGACCTCGCGCACCGGAACCTGCGCCTCGTCGAACACCACCCAACCGGGAGCCGGCGGCAGGACTTTGGGGCCGACGAAGGCACTCGCCAACGCCAGATGCACCGGCGCCCGGCGAGGGGCAAGCCAGCACAGTGCGGCCACCGTCGCCAGGGTCGGCTGCAGCAGACCACGTGAGCGGGCGCCGCTGATCAGACGCTCGGTGCTCAGCGCCACGGCCGCCGCCAGCGTCCGCGGATACCCGGCAGGCACCGACCGCTCATCGTCCGCGGCCCGATGGATCAGCGTATCCGTGTAGACGGGAAGCCGGTCCACGCCGATACCGCAGCTGACCAGATAGCCACAAGCCACCTCAATCGCCAGCGGCCAGCACTCCAGTACCTGGGCCAGCCGGGACAGCGACGCCGCGTACTGCTCAACCTCGCTCTCACTCAAGCCCAGTCGCAGCCGCAGCAAGCAGAGTGCTTCCTCACCGCTCATCGGGCTCAGATCGATGCGCCCTTGCACACCGTGCCAGTGCCCGCCCAGCGTCGTGACAATGACCCGACCTTGCCCGCGACGCGGGATCCAGGCACTGGCCAGGGGCGCGCTCGCATCGTCGAACACCATCAGCCACCGCCCCGGCAGGGACTGCAACGCGGCATGCACCCGCTCGCGTACCAACCGCGGATCCCGCACCTCTGCCGGTTCCTCACTGCCGTTCAGATGCGCCAGCACGCGGGCAAACGACCCGACCAAGGCCTCCTCACTCTCGGCATCCACCCAGAACACCGCGTCATAGCGGAAGGCCTGATCAGCAATGTGGGCCGCCGCCAGGCTCGACTTTCCCAACCCCGACAGCCCGGTGACGACACACGTCCTCACACCCCCAGCGCCCTCCTCGCCGGGAGAGAGAACCTCTCCGATCCCATCGACGAGGTCCGCGCGCACCACCTCCGGAATGGGCGGCAGCTGTCCGTAGACGATCCCGAATTCCTGCCGGCCGACAGCCGCAATCAACTCCTCGTCGCCGACCAGCACCGACCGGTGAAAATCCCGCACATCCCAGTCCGCCAGGCCAGGGTCGGCCGCACGGCGCAGGACCTCGGCCACCAAATGACCCAGCACCAGCCCTCCGGCCCTACGCGACAATCCCTGCCCGGCACGCCCCCGTTCGGCGCGCAGCGCGTCATTGAGATCCGCACGCAGCTGCCCGTCGCTGCGGCCATCGAACTCGACCCCCGCACGCGCCAGACGCTCCCAATGCTCCTCCGGCAGCGCCTGACAGATACCCCACGCAGCAGGGGCCTTCACCAGAAGGTTCTTCAGCTCGGCCTTGATCCGTGGCACGTCACCGCGGTTATGGCGCAACAGCTCGGCCAGCCGCAGACATCCCTCATCCGGTACGGCCGAGGTGATCAGCTGGTATTGCTCGGCGTCGATCCCGGTGACCAGATGCACCAGCACCGCCGCCGCCTCGCGTGCCCGCACAGTCCGTCCCGCTCCGGCGCTCTTCACCTGGACCGCCATCAGCGAGCGGCCATCGGCGTCGGTCAGATCAAAATCCACCGAATCCGTATGCTGGAGCGACACCGTATCCCCGGGCCCCTCGATGCGGCAGACAGCCGCCTTGCCGGTGCGCACACTGGCCAGCAGTGCCTCGACCGTGCGCAGATACTGATACTGGAACCCGCGAGCAGCGACCCGCCCACCGTCGAATGCCACGCAACCCCCATGCGCCGAAACCGACCTGTAGCTGTAAGGCTAGGCGCGGGGTCTGACAACGAGCCTTCCCACGACACCACCCGCGACCTGCTTTCGGCCTCAGCCCAGCCACACCTCACGGCACCAGGCACATACCGGGCCACGCATCGGCCGTAGAGATATCCGTGTCGGCCTGGGGCACCGCATGTCACAGCTGGCGCGCGACCCTGGTCGCCTCCAGCATCGCTTCGAGGATGCCCCGCGGAGCCACGGCGTCCCCGACGAGATGGGTTTCCCACGGCCCTGGCCTCAGTTCCTCGTACAGACCATCGCGCGGCCTGGCGCCGTCGCTGAAAACGACCAGCTCCAGTCCCTCGATGCTGCCGGCGTCCCTCGTGTAGACCTGCTCAAGATCCACAGTGAGCGAGTCGCCCGGTCGGATGGCGACGACTTCCTGATCAGTGATGATCTCCACGCCCGCACGACAGAGGTTGTCGTACACAGGTTCGCGCGTGGACTTCTCCTCCATCTCGGCGATCATGTGATACGGGGTGAGGATGCGCACGCGGCTGCCGGTGACGGCCAGTGCGTGCGCCGCCAGGCCGGCCTCGGCGTTCCCGAACAGGTCGATCACGAGGCAGGATGCGCCCGTGGCCAGCTGCGGCGGATGGGCGAACACGTCCTCGGCGGTGATCACTCCCAGCAGATCAGCGCCTGGAAGCTGCGGGAGGTGCGGCGTGCTGCCGGTCGCGACGACGACAGCGTCGGGATCGAACTCGGCGACCAACCTCGCGTTGGCTTCAACACCCGTGCGCACCTCGACGCCGGCCTCGCGCACCTGGCGCACCAGCCAGTCGATCGAGTGGCCCCACTCGGGGCGCATCGGTGCGCGTGAGCTGATGGCCACCCGCCCGCCGAGGAACGGCCGTGCCTCCAGCAGGGTCACTTGGTGTCCCCGCGAACTCGCCACCCGTGCGGCCTCCAGTCCGCCGGGCCCGCCACCGATGACGAGGACACGCCGGGTCGTCCGGGCGGGTGCGATGTCTACGAGTTCCTTCTCGCGTCCGATGACGGGGTTGTGCGTGCAGCCGGTGTAGAGGCCCTGTGGCCCCCGGCCGACGCATCCCTGCTGCATGGCGACACATGGCTTGACGTCCTGGAGGGCATCCGCGGCAACCTTGTTCGGCAGATGCGGGTCCGCGATCAGCGCTCTGGTCATGCCCACCAGATCGCAGATGCCGTCGGCGATGAGGCTGTCGGCGAACTCGGGGTCGCTGACCCTGCCGGTGTAGAGCACCGGCAGGTCGGTCGCCTTCCTCACTTCGGCGGCGTACTGGGCGTACACGCCCTGAGGTGCGTCGAACGCGGGGATCACCCTGTGCCCGATGCTCACCGGTTCCCCTGTCGCACCCGCCACGCTGAAGTAGTCGAGGCAGCCGAGCTGGTCGAGGTAGGCGACGATTTCCTTGGCGCCCTCGATGCCTCTGCCCCCCGGAATCAGCTCGTCGCCGCTGATCCGCAGTCCGACGGTGAAATCGCTGCCGACGGCTTCCCGCACCGATTCGATGACCTCGACGCCGAAACGCATCCGGTTGACGAACGAGCCACCGTACTCATCGTCACGCTGGTTGATCTGCGGCGACCAGAACTGGTCGATGAGGTGCCTGGCGTAGCCGGAGATCTCCGCGCCGTCGAACCCTGCCCGTTGCAGCCGGCGGGCGGCTGCGGCGTACGCGGCCACGATCTCCCTGATCTCGTCGACCCGCAGGGCTCTCGGCACCGTACGGCTGACTTTCTCCGGAACGGGGGAGGGGGCCACCAGCGCCTGCTCCGTGACCGATCCGTTGCCACGGCGGCCGCGGTGTGTGATCTGGGCCATCACCTTCGCGCCCCAGCGGTGCATCTCCTCGGCGAACTTCTCGAAGGTCGGCAGCGAGGAGTCGTCCCAGTTCTTGACGGTGCCCCAGTCCTGGTACGGGGAGGAGGGGTGCACGGTCATGCTGCCAAAGCACTGGAGCAGGCCAACACCGCCGCGCGCCTTCTCCCTGTAGTAATCGATGTAGTCGTCGGTGATGTAGCCATCCCGAGGAAAGCGCGTGGTGTGCGGGGTGCTCACGATGCGATTGCGCACTGTGAGCTTCCCGAGTTGGAAGGGGCTGGTCAGATGAGTCAAGCGGGACATGTCTCCGAGCCTTTGTGCGCTGTTGTTCATCGAGGGGTGTGCATCGCGGCGACACAGGCGTGCACGTCTTCAACTGCGTGCCTATGTGCGGGATGGTCGTGAATGACGCGGATCAGGACGGGCGGCCCGCACTCAGGCGAGGGCTGGCGTGTCCGATCGAAGGCGGACGCTGACGGGTAACCCGGGCTCGCGGTGTACTCCGGCGACCAGTGGACGGGTCGAGAGCATCTGGACTGCGTGGTGCATGCCTTGGAGTTCGGTGCCCCGCCCCATGAGGTGGTGCTGCTTGAGGAGAGCCAGGTTCGCCCGGCGTGCCCCGCTGCACACGCCCGGATGCGGCTGGCGCCGCCGACGAAGAACGGCTGCCACCGCTGCGGGGTGAGCAGGACACCACCCGGCGGGGCCTGCCGTGACTGCCACGAACATTCCTCCCATAAAGTTCCGTGCCGGATTGTGGCACACTGTGCTGGATTATGGAATGCAGCACAAATGTGGCAGCTAAAGAAAGGCCGGTCAAGGTCGACGGCCACATCGACTGTCTGGGCGCGGCAGCACGACGAAGCCCATCTGGTCGTCGCTGCGCTTGACGGTCGCCAACGCCATGCCGAGTGGCGCGGCGGCGCTCGCGGGTGCTACACCTCCACCGCGCCACTTGGCGCAGAGTTGCGGAGTCTCGAGGTGATCAGCTCACCACAGTTCCTTCCCGGCTCCCTCCCGGTCTGGATGCCCGGCTGCTTGCGTCCGGGACGAAATGCAGCGCCGAGATCATGGGTCTCCTGACCAGGAATCGGAACTCGCTCAGACGTCGGTCGGCGCATGGTTCCTCGGCCAGCTCGGGGTGGCGCCTTTGCGTGCGAGACGCCTGGTCATGAGGGTGATGGCAGCCCAGGTGATCAGTGTTTCGGAGTGCTGGATGAGGCGTTCGTAGTCCCTCGCGTGGCGGCGGGCGTGCATCATCCAGGCAAGGCTCCGTTCGACGACCCAGCGGCGGGGCAGCACGACGAAGCCGGAGGCGTCCTTGGGGCGGCTGACGGGTTTGATGGTGAGGTTGAGGTGCTGTTTCGCCCAGCCGACGAGCTTTCCGGCGTATGCGGAGTCGGCCCAAACGATCGTGATCTCGGGGTGCATCAGCCGCAGGCGGAAGAGGACTTCCTTGGCGGCTGCGGCGTCGTGCAGGTCGGCGGGGGTGACCATGACCATGAGGGGCAGGCCGCGGGTGTCGACGACCAGGTGGCGCTTGCGGCCGTTGATTTTCTTGCCTGCGTCGTAGCCGCGGGTGGCCTTGGAGACGGTCTCGGCGGCTTTCACGCTCTGGGAGTCGATGACGGTGGCAACTGCTCGGGGGCCTTTGCCTATGTCCCGGCGGATCCGGCTTGCCAACTGGTCCCGGATCTGGCCGATGATCCCGGCCGCGGCCCAGCGGGCCATGAATCCCCAGACCGTGCGCCAGGGCGGGTAGTCGGAGGGAAGGGCCCGCCACTTGCAGCCGGTGTCGACGACGTAGCGGATCGCGTCGACGATCTCGCGGCGGGGGATGCTTCTCCGGCCGGCCGCCCCTGCTGGTCTCGCAGGCCGGGGTGGGAAGCAGCCCTTCGAGCAATGCCCATTCGGCATTGGTGGTGTCCGAGGGGTAGCGACGGCGACGCATGGCAGGGTGCCTTCGAACTAGTGCGGCGGGGCCGCCCGCAGGACGCCCCACCGCAGGTCAGGAGCTGGCGATGAGGTCGAGAGTGGACTCGATCGAGTTGAGCTGGGCGACGATGTGGCGGATCCACTTGTCGCCCGGGTGAGCGGCAGCGTGCGGGACGACGGTGCCGGTGATGAACCTGCGGAACTCGGTCAGCTTCTCCCTGACCACCGCCCGTTCGTATGCCTCCAGCACCGCCTGCTCCGCCCCCAGCTGGTAGCCGGCCTCCCTGGTCCAGGTCAGCGGGGGCCAGCCCTTCTCCGCCGCCTGCTCCTTCAACGCCGCCAGTCCGGCACGGACCTGACTGGGTGAAAGGTCGCTGGCGCGCACCAGCTGCCGGAACTCAAGGCCGACGGGTCTGGCCTCGAACAGCACGAACCGGACGGTGTCCGCGTGGCGTCTGGCTGCGTCGCCCCGCCGCCGTGAGGCGCGGGGCATGCTTACTCATCCTTCAGCAGACGCGCCAGTTCGTCATCGACGTCGACCTTGCCCGTGTCCACGGCCGTCTCGACCCAGTCGAGGGTCGCGCGGCAGCGGGCGACGTTCTCGTGCACGATCGTGCGCTCGTCGTCGCCGAAGACGTGGTTGCGCAGGCTCGGGACGATCCGGCCGGCGGCCGCGACGAAGGAGTGGAGGGCCGTGACCAGGTCCAGGAACTCCATGCTCCGCTCGATGTGCCTCACCGCCGGAGCGACGGGGCTGGTGTGGTCGAAGTCCTCGCGGGCCTGTCGGCTGCGTTCGTTCTGGGCATGGTTGACCTGGTAGCGGGCGGTGTCGTCGCCCATCGCCTTGAACGCGATGTCGGGCCTGCGCAGCAGGCTGGTCGCGGCGGTCGCCGCGACCTTCTCGTCCCGCGTGAACTCCTCCACCGCCCGGACTTTGTTCTCCGTGGAGACTTTCGCCGCGACCTGCGGACGCTTCAGGAAATCGGTGGTCACCGTCGCGGCCACTTCCTCGTCCTGGGCCAGGTGGTGAATGGCGGTGATCTTCTCCTGTGGCGTCTCCGGGCTGTCGACCGTCCACCCTACGCGCCGCTTCGCGTCGTCTGCTGTCCACCGTGGTCTGCCCTCGGGCGGGGTCTTGACCGCTGCGAACCGCTCCTCGTCATCCTCGATCCGCGCCAGGATGCGGTGGATCGAGAACGACACACCCGTCTGACGCTGCTCTTTCGGCCAGCGTGATGCGGCCCACCTGGCGTTCTTGACCGTGCTGAACGTCAGGCCGATGTCCTCGGCCAGCCGCATCAGGGACTGCTTGATCGTCCATTCGGCGTCCGGGACGCCCCCGCTGGGCCTGACCGGCTCGACTTCCAGGGCGCGGTCACCGATCGTGAACGAGCCCCGGCTCTGCTGTTCGACGACTTCACGCAGTTCGGCGACGATCTGCTCGTAGCGGGTCTGGCTGACCGACCCGATCATGCTGGGCATGGCGATCACCACCCCTGCATGCCGGGGGCGGCTGACGCCGACGGTGACACCGGCATGCGAAGTGGCGCCAGTCTGGACCCTCCGATTCCGGCTAAACAAGCCTTACTGGAAGGTAGTTGACGGACGATCAGGACGTCTCCGGTGCGGCGTTCGCGAAGCCGTCACGGTGACGCCTACGCGAACGCAGCCTGCCTCTTGCGCCAAGCCCTCGTACGACACCGTGGCGAGCAGTACAGGGCGTCCGATCGGCGATCGACTTCTGCCACCCACCGCACTCCGCACTCCGGACACTCCGCCTCGCCGACACCGCTCCGGACGGCCGCCAGGCGCCTGCGCAACCGCTGTGCAGTCCGCCACTGCCTGGCCCGACAGGCCGACGAGCAGAAGACAGCCCGGGGCTGGGCTTCCGGCCTCAGCCGTTCACCGCAGCCACCGCAGATCCTCTCCCCGGTCTGTCTGGCGTCCTCGGACACCACGCCAGCGTAGGACCCAAGGTCACTCGGACCTGGGGATCAGAAACACGCACTCAGGCGCCGGGTGATCGGTCTCGAGCAGTATCTGGAGGCACTGGCCGAGGAGGAGAGGCCCGCGGAGGTGACCGTCGTGTCGCGCAGGAGGCCGGTCGGGCCGCGACGGGCGGTGCCGCACCGGGAGAACGCGGCCGGGGTCGAGGACCTGTCGGTGGACTACCAGGCGGTAATGGCCGCCGCGGGGGACGCGGGAGCCGATGGGCTCGGTGCCCGGCGGGCAGCGGTGGTGCTCGGCTGGGACAGCGCGTCCGCTTCCCGCGTCGAGGGCGCGAGAGCACGTCTGAAGAGGCTGGTGGAACGGGGCCGGCTGGTGGAGATGAAGCCGGGACGGTTCACGCTGTCGGCATCGGAGCAGACCCAGGATGCTGACGCTGTCGGACGGCCAGGCGGCGGTTCATGAGTGCGATCATCGACCACCGGATGACGGCTTCGCTGGTGTCGGTGCGTCGTTCGTAGTCCCGGACCAGGCGTCGGCTGCGCAGGAGCCAGGCGAAGGATCTTTCCACGACCCAGCGGCGGGGCAAGACCTGAAAACCTTGGACGTCTTCGTGGCGGCGGACGACGTCGAGGACGAGTCCGAGGTGCTGGGCAGCCCAGTCCTGGAGGTGGCCGCGGTAACCGCCGTCCGCCCAGATCTTCGAAAGCCGTCGCAAACGGCTCCTCGCCGTGGGCAGCAGGATGCGGGCAGCATCCCGGTCGGTGGTGGACGCCGGCGTGACAGCTACGTCCAGCAGGAGTCCGAGGGTGTCGGTGAGCAGGTGCCGCTTGCGCCCGTTGATCTTCTTCCCAGCATCGAAGCCCCGTGAGCCGTAAGCCACGGTGGCATCCCCCTTCACCGACTGGGAATCGATGACCGCCGCACTCGGCTCCGGTGCCCGGCCCTCTGCCCGGCGGACCGCCTGGTGCAGGCGTTCATGCAGTTCGCTCACCAGCCCCGTATCCCGCCAGCGGGCGAAGAAGGCATACACCCGAGGCCAGGGCGGGAAGTCCGCGGGCATCGCCCGCCACTTGATGCCGTTGTCGACGACGTAACGCACTGCGTCGATCATCTGCCGGTGGCAGTACCCCTCCGGACGGCCGCCCCGACCCGCCAGCCAACCCGGAACCGGCAGCAGATCCCGCACCAGGAACCACTCGGCATCGCTCATGTCCGAGCCGTATCGGGGCCGGCGATCCGGCCGGTCGGCCGCGTTCCCGAACCTGTGGGCGAGACAGTCACACCCAGGAGTGGACGGACTGGACCCGGCAACGCTGACCACGCGACACTTCGACAACAGGGCCTCTTGCTTCTCGCTGGACTCGACAACCGCGAGCTACCAAGAGGCCCTTCTTCCATGCCTGCCGACCGGCCAACTCACCCGAATCAGCATGCTGTTCGAACCCCGCCGACCACGCGAGCGGATAGCGAACAGCCAGTTAGAAGACCGGGCTGGGCAGCTGCCGCTCTCGGACGGGCCGACATCGGGCGTAGCCACTGTGAGGCATGATCGCCAACCATGGCTGTGGATCTTGAGCGCGATCTCGTTCCTGACGGGCTGTGGGAGATTGCGGCGCCGCTGATACCACCGTTCCAGCCGCGTCGGCAGGGCGGCGGAACAGCTCCGGTGGCGGACCGTAAAGTGTTCTGCGCGATCGTGTATGCGCTGACCACGTCGTGTGCTTGGCGTCGCCTGCCGCCCTGCTTTGGCGTGAGCCCGGCCACTGCGCCCCGCCGGTTTGCCGCCTGGACAAGAGCCGGCTTGTGGCGGCGCCTCCACAACGAAGTCCTCGACCGGCTGGGCGCCGTAGGGGCGATCGACTGGTCCAAACCCGGGGCCAAGCTCCACATCTTGACCGGTCACATCGTTACATGAAGCGTTGAAGCAGTCTCCTGGCTGCCGCGTGCTGATATTCGTTCGCCAGCTCCAAGGGAGTTTTCCCTGCGTCAATCGAAATTCGCGGAGATGCTCCGTATGCCAGGAGAATAGCAATAAGGGTGACCTCCATTTCCTGACCGGACTGGATGGCCGTGTCGGCTTCATAGTCAACAGCATGAGCCAATAGCGTCATTCCGCAGCAAACTTCATCCGGATTCACGCCGGAATCCAAAAGTCGAGCCAACTCGACCGCGTCTCCATCTTCAACGGCCTGGTGAGCAGGGCTCCACAGGTTTTTTATGTCTGTTGTCACTTTGCCATTATACATGAATTCTGGAGGTCTCGATCGAGACCTCCAGAATTTGACCCCTACGATCTACCGGATGTGTAATTTATCCGAATGTTCGGGAATTCCTGACTGAATTGTCCGATTACCGGCGTGCAGGATGTGCAGGCCTGTTGTGATGAGTGAAGCGTGAGACTGCCCTTGATGCTTGATGGTTCACCCAGTTGATTGGCTATGTAGGTGAGCATCTTATATTCGGTGTCATTTGTGCGGGGGTTATTACCAGTAGCAGTGGCCTTGTAGCGGGCTGGGTTTCCCTTCCCTCCTACTATGGGAACGAGTCCCGTCTGCTGGTGCGTCCCGCTTGTCGCCAGCAGTAGCATCGGCGATCTTCCTTCCAATTCCAACGATCCAGCCAGGGCGGCTCGGCCCTTGCCTGCAATTTTCTTCAGGAACAGGACTTCTACCTGCGCTGCGAGTTGCTTGGAGGTCGCCTTGGTGGCTGTCCTGGCGAGTAGTGAGGGTCCGAACCCGACATCGACTGTACCGGTGGCTGGCTCGCATACAGCGGGATTAGGGCACGTCGGGTTAAGACGATCCCAAGCCTCATCAGGGTCTCCCGAAAGAAGAGCGGCTAGTGGTCCCTGAGAAAAGGAAGCCGCAAGATTATCCCAGAAGGATGGAATATCGGGTCCGCCATTGCCCATGTTGTTGACGTTGTCAGCCGGACCTTCCTGCGCGCCGCAGGTATAAATCGGCCAACACCCAGCGTCGTCGCCGCTGTTGGTGTTCCCGGAGCTGCTGGTGCTGGCCGTGCCGGCGGTACCATTGTCGTTGTCGACAGTCTCGATGGGCTGGCCGTTGCCTGGTGTCCCGTCAGGGTGCGTCGGGCAGGCCGGGAATTCGCCTCCGCATGCGAGTCCCATACCGGTGGGGTCGGACTCGGTGATGGGGCTCTGAGCACCGTAACTGTATCCATTCAGCGTCTGGTGCCTGTCGACCTCAAGCAGGGGGTCAACGCTGATGAATTGGCCGATCGCCGGATCGTATTCGCGTGCTCCCACATGCGTCAGCCCTGTCGAGCCATCGGCCGGCTTGCCCAGGAATGCCTTGTCGTCGGGCCAGTTCGTCGCCTTCGTGCCTCGTGACTCACCGAACGGCGTGCTGTAGCGCTTGGTGACCGCGTACGTGCTCGCATCCAGAGCGACGCTGGATGTGCCGTGGTGGTCGGCGGCCAGGAAGCTCAGCTTGGTGCCCGACGTGCCCGAGACGGCCGTGCGCACGGCGATTGTCTGTCCGTTGGCGGTGTAGTAACGCGTTCCGGAGAGCGTCTTCGTCGTGCCCTTGACCGTCAGGCGCACCTCCGTGCCGCCCACGTAAAGGACAGTGTCGCCATCTCCCTTGGCCCTACGGATCAGCAGTTCGCCGCCCGCGTCGTAGAGGTAGTTGGTCTCCTTCGTGCTTTCGACGAGCTTGCTCAGCTTCCCCTCGGTGTTCCAGGCCAGCGTCTGTTCGGCGCTGGGACCGGGGCGGGAGATCGTATTGCCGCTGTTGTCGTAGATGTAGCTTCCGGATCGGGCACCGGTCGTCTTGTCCAGCGTGTGCTGTCTGTTGTCCGTCGCTTCGTTGTACGCGAGCGTGGTGAGCTCGTCGCCCGAGGGCTTGTGCTGCGTCTCCGTCGTGCGTTGGCCGGCCCCGTTGTAGGTGAACGACGTCCAGTACGGAGCCACTCCGTCGATGTTGGACATCACGCGGCCGGAGGCGGAGCAGTCTGCGGTCTTCGGGGTCCAAGCCTCTGTCAGACGGCGGTGGCCGTCGTAGGCGAAGCATTGGGAGTCGGCCTTGGCCGTGCCGCCCAGGGTGGTGATGTCGAAGATGGAGGTGACGTTGCCCGCGTCGTCCTGAGTAAAGTTCAGGTCCTGGATCGGGTAGCTGTGGACGTCGTCCGTGGTCTGGGCCCGGGTGAGGCGGCGGGTGCCGTTCTCATAGATCCAGGTGAGGTACGCCTTCTTCGCCGACGTAGTGCCGTCCATGCCCAGGGTGAGCTGGCGCAGGTCGCCCTGGGGGGAGAAGGCGGCGGCCTGGAGGTAGCCGGTGTTGCCCTTGGAAGTGAGCTGCTGCCCGAGGGCGTTGTATGTGTAGGAGACGGTCTCCGCCGCGAGGCCTGCCGCAGCCGGTGCGCCGGACTGGCTGACGGTCCCGTCCAGGTTGTAGCCCGTGGTGAAGGACAGCGTCTTGGGTACGCCCGCGGTCACCAGTGGATCGGTGTCTGGCAGGAGCAGCTGGCTTCCGGTGGCCTGGTACAGGTTGTCGTATGCGGTGACCTTCTGGGTGTAGGCCTTGCCTGCCAATCCGCCGTCGTAACGGACGGACGTGTCTGGCTGTCCCTTGGCGAGTGTGTCGAATGTCCAGGCCGCCAGCTTGTTGGTATCCGTTTTGTCGGTCTGCCACATGCCGGTCTTGCGGCCGAGGTCGTCGTACTCGTAGAGCAGTGTGTTGTTCGTGGTGTTGGCGTTGGTGGTCTTAGTGGGCGGTTCGTGAGTCTTTGATGGGATCTGCTGTCGCCTGATCGTGTGGCGGCGGGGCGGAATCTGCCGGTCCGCGGTTGGTGATCTGCTGATGTGGCCGGGTGAGTGAACGCAAGTCGTACCCGAGTGACTTATCGGACGAGCAGTGGTCGTTGGTCGAGCCGGTGATCACCGCGTGGAAGGACCGGCACCGCTCGGTCAGCGGCCATCAGGGCGCCTACGACATGCGGGAGATCGTGAACGCGATCCTCTATCAGGGACGGACCGGTTGCCAGTGGGCCTATCTCCCGCACGACCTGCCGCAGAAGAGCGCGACGTACTACTACTTCGCCGCCTGGCGGGACGACGGGACCGACCAGGTCATCCATGAACTCCTGCGCTGCCAGGTCCGCGAACGCGCCCGACGATTAGAGGACCCGACCCTGGTGGTGCTGGACACCCAGAGTGTCCATGTGGCCGCCGGGGTCCCCGTCTCCACGAGTGGCCATGATCCGGCCAAGCGGGTGCCCGGCCGCAAGCGGGGCCTTGCCGTGGACGTCCTCGGCCTGGTCATCGCGGTCGTCGTCCTCGCTGCGAACACCCACGACAACGCCGCGGGAAATCTCCTGCTGGACCAGGTCGCCGAGCACGCCGGCGGAACCGTCCGCAAAGCCCTGGTCGACCAGGGCTTCAAGAACCAGGTCGTCGCACACGGCGCCGGCCTGGGGATCGACGTCGAGATCGTCCAACGCAACCCGCAGGTCAAGGGGTTCGTGCCACAGCCGAAGCGGTGGAGGGTCGAGCAGACCTACGGGATCCTGATACTGCACCGGCGCCTGGTCCGCGACTACGAGCACCGCTCATCCTCCTCCGCCTCCCGCGTCTACTGGGCGATGACCCACGTCATGACCCGACGCCTCACCGGCGCGAACGCACCCACCTGGCGCGAGCCGCAGGCGGTGCCCGCGTGAACCTCCGGCCCCTGCTCGACGCCCTGGACCTCCAGGAAGACGCCGCCCGGGCCCTGGCCGACGAACTCCGCGCACAGATCGACGACCTGCAGACCAGGCTGCGGGAGGCCGAGACCCACCTGGAGCACCTCGCGATCACCCGCAAGACCGTCACCGGCCTCGCCGACCGGCTCCCGGCCGTCGCGCCGGAGCTGCCCGAGCATCCGGACTACCCCCGCATCCTCGCCGCCTTCAACCACGCGACCGGGCCGCTACGGGCCAAGGACGTCTGCGAAGCCCTCGGCCACGAACTGCTGCCGAAGAACGTCGAAGGCACCCGCGCCAAGCTGAAACGCCTGGTCAAACTCGGGATCCTTGCCGAGGCCGACACCGGCAACTTCACCCGGAAGCAATAGCCGACACAACCTCCACCAGCCGCCTTGCTCCCACCTCAGCCAGAAAAGGACATCGCCTTACGAACCACCCACTTAGAGGGCGGTATGCGAGTTTTTGCCTTGTATCTACTCTGCTAGGGGATTGGCGTGCAGATCAGGGCTGTTAACGAGTGCCGGTTGCAAGGCGAGGGCGAAAAAATCGACTGGGATTCGGCCTGGTGGGCGTGTTGCCGCGGACCGGTGCCCTGGCATGGGACCGAGCAAGAGGGCCATCCCGGCCCGGGTTCGGCGACATACTGCGGTCATGAGTGGAGAGGATTCGACACGGCTGGCGAGAGCCCTCATCGAGTTCCGTGAAGCCGAAGGCATCTCGGAGCGTGAACTCGCGCGCCGCACCTGGCTGAGTGAGGCGACCATCAGGACCTTCGAACGCGGCCGTGGGGACCTGCCCACCCCGACCGTTGCCCGAAGCTTCGAGGAACTCCTCGGCTGGGCTCCGGGCAGCATCAAGACCGCGCCGTCCGAGGCGATGGGCTGTGAGGCATCGGCCGACTCGGCCATGGCCCTCGAGTAGGCGTGCTGGTCAGGGCTGAATTCCGGGCGATTGCTGTCGTGGTCTGGTGAACAGTCCTGGCTCGGTTTCGGCCAGGATTCGGCGGTCGGCCAGCCGCTTGAGCTTGAGGCGGACGTTGTTGGGCGCGATCTCCAGGTCCATCGCCTCGCACACCTGCCGCGCACGCAGCGGATGGTCGGCCGCGGTGAACACCGTCATGATCTGCCGGTAGGCCGGGTGGTCCGGCAGTTTCAGCGCCGGCGGCGCGGGCGGTTGCGGGTCCGGCAGCGCCAGCAGCGTCTTGCGGGTGATCCGGACTTCTTCGGCGGCCCGGCCGAGTTCGTCGAGCTGGGCGGTCAGCTGCGTGATCTGTTCCCGCGTCGTCTCGGCCTGCGCGGCGATCTCGCGTTCCCGCTCCTCCAGTCGTGCCAGCACTGCGCCGAGCGTCAGCTCCCCGCCGGTCATGCGGTGCGCCAGGCGGGTATGGTCGCCGCGGTCAGCCGTCGCAGTATCACCGCGGTCATCGCCCAGTACACCCGCGACTCCGAACTGCGGGGCAGGTGCTCCTAGTCGCGCACCAGCCTGCGGTGCAGCATCAAGATCCCATAGGCGCGTTCCACGACCCACCGCCTGGCCTGGGGAACGAACCCGGTCTGCGTGGGATCGCGCTCGACGATCTCCACCTCGATGCCCACCTTTTGACCGTGCGCGACGACGGCGTTCTTGAAGCCCTGGTCGACCAGGGCCTTCTGCACGGTGTCGGTGTCGGCAGCGACCTTGTCCAGCAGTGTGATGCCGACGGCGTTCTCGTGCGCAGAGGCGGCCGCCACGACTACCGCGATCACCAGTCCCATAACGTCAACGGCCAGGCCGCGCTTGCGGCCCGGTACTTTTTTTGCCGCATCACGCCCCGTCGACTGCGCGGGCACCCCGGCCGCCGCGTGCACGCTCTGGGTGTCGAGCACCACCAGGCTCGGGTCCGCCTTCCGACGCGCCATTTCCCGCACCTGCCAGCGCAGCAGGTCGTGAATGGTCTGGTCGATGCCGTCGTCACGCCAGGTGTAGAAGTAGTACTTCACCGCGCCGGCCGGCGGAAAATCGTGCGGGAGTAGTTCCCACTGACAGCCGGTGCGGCCCTAGTAGAGCAGCGCGTTGACGATCTCCCGCATCGCGTACCGGCCCTGATGGCCGCTGACCGAGGGATGCGCGGCCTTCCACGCGGCGATCACCGGCTCGACCAGCGCCCACTGCTCGTCGCTCACGTCGGTCTTGTAGGGCTTGCGCTCGCTCACGGTGCCCAGCCCAACATGCCCATGGCCGCCGACCGGCCGGGATGCCACACCGCCACACATTCAGGTGACGACAAAACTCCTATCTAGTCTCATACCGCCCTCTCAGTGGGTGTTAAGTCCGTTTCTGGTAGCGGCCTCGTCCGGGTTGGGTGAGGAAGCCTTGGCGGGTGAGGCGTCCGAGGCGGCTGCGGGTGATGTTGACG
>NZ_LGUR01000002.1:0-2627 GCF_001270495.1 Streptomyces viridochromogenes | reverse complement strand
CGAGGAGTTCGTGCAGCTCACGGGCTCTGAACACCTGGCCGGGGTGCTGGTTGAAGGCGTTCACGATGGCCTGGTAGGCGGTGCTCGTCTCGGGCGGGCCGCCTTCAGCTCCTCCCGGCGCGGTCTCCGAGATGACCTTCCGGGCGGTGTCCAGGTCCGCGAGTCGGGCCTCGGTCTCGGCCAGGGCGGCGGTTAAGTGCTCGATCTGGCCGCGTAGTTCTGCGGCTCGGCCGGTGACCTCGTCGTGCTGGGCCTGGAGGCCCGCGAGGAGTTCGGCAACGTTCACGCGGCCAGCCCCAGACAGTCACGCCAGGCGGGACTCGGTGTGGTGAGGCGGCGGGTCATGTTCGCGGTGGAGGCCCAGTAGACGCGGGAGACGGAGGTGTCGGGCCGGTGGTCGTACTCACGGGCCAGACGCCGGTGCAGGAGCAGTGTGCCGTTCGTCTGCTCCACCACCCACCTTTTCGGCTGCGGGACAAAGCCTTTGCCTTGGTCGGCGGGGCTGCGGCGGACGACCTCGACGTCGATGTCCAGCAGGGCGCCGTGGATGATGACTTCGTCCTTGAAGCCCGGGTCCACCAGGGCCTTCTCCAGGCGCATCCCGCACCGCTCGGCGGCCTGGTCGAGCAGGGCGGTGCCGGCGGCGTTGTCGTGGGCGGATGCGGCCAGTACGACGACGCTGATGATCAGCCCCAAAACATCGACGGCCAGCCCCCGCTTGCGCCCGGACACCTTCTTGTTGGCGTCCAGTCCCGTCGTGGTCTTGGGGACACCGGCGGCCGCGCGGACGGACTGGGTGTCAAGGATCACGAGGGACGGGTCCTCTAATCGGCGGGCTCTCTCCCGTACCTGGCAGCGCAGGAGTTCCTGGATCCGCTGGTCAAGACCGTCCTCGCGCCACAAGCCGAAGTAGTAGAACACCGCCGACCAGGCCGGCAGATCGTGCGGCAGGTACCGCCACTGGCAGCCCGTCCGGTTCTGATAGAAGATCGCGTTCACGACCTCCCTCAGGTCGCAGGAGCCCGGGTCGCCCGTCGCCGATCGAGCCACCCGGTCCTGCTTCCAGGCCGTGATTATCGGCTCGATCAACGCCCACTGCTCGTCCGATAGGTCGCTGAGGTACGGCTCTCTCTTCACACCCCGCATCTCAACATGGACATGCCCACCCGATGGCCCGTACGGCGATCAGTACCACGATCGAGCGATCACGAACCGAGGAAGATCGGACCTAACGACCACTCAAGCGACTCCAGTACCGGCCCGACGTCCTCAACGGCTTCATAGCCGGAACCGGCCTCGCCCTCGACACCCCACCTCACCCTGACGAGCCGAAGTCATCTATACCTCCCGAGCCAGCGCGGCCGGTGGCGGACGTCGCAAGCCCGCAGGGTCGCCCGACGGCCGGGCCAGGCGCAACCGGCGTCCCCCGGTCGCGGTGGAGGACCTGACCCGCTACCACTACGGCTGTCACTGCCAGGTGGTCCCGGTCTACTCCCGAAACGACTTCATGACGCCCCAGGCCCGTGACTACTCCCGCCAGTGGGAGACGGTCACCCGGGGCAAGACCGGCGCAGAGGCGCGCGCGGAGTGGCGTCGGCACATCGACGGGCTGAGGCAATAGCGGAATTAGTACCCTCCGGGGCAGACCTTGAACCCTTCGGCCCTTGCCTTGGTTACCGCGTCCAGGCCCGTTTCCCCGCCGGATTCGAGGTACTCATTAGCCGTTTCCATCTCCCCATTCTCTGCCTGCGTGGCTGCGATCTCAAACTTACGCAGACCTCCCCTCGCGAGGCTTTGGATCTCCCGCACATCCTTTTCGTGCCCTTCGGGGATGGTGATCGCCTCCCAATCATCCATAAGTGCAGTGAGTACTGCGTTCTTCTGTTTGATTTGTTGCGCGTACACTTCCGGGGCCTCTTGCCAGCGATCTTCGCCTAGCCGTTCAAATGCGGGTCCGTGCTTGGCGCACGTCCGGTCAGACAGTGCGACATAGGAAGCGTAACTCCGCTGCTTTGCATCCTTGTCGCGCTCGTCCCATAGATCGTCACCGAAGGTGAGGAGTGCTACTCCGCATCCCACCACTCCCGCTGCGCCGACAATTATTTCCCAGCGTTTGCGGGTGTTCCCGGAGGTGTTTCCGTTGTCGCTTGCCATGCGTTGTCCACTTCCGTTTGGCTAGGCGTGCAACGTAAATCCTTGGCGCGGGGTTGCCAAGGGCGCGCGGCGGCGCGCAGGGGGCGCGAAGTCTATCCCTTTGTTTTTGCTGAGGATTTTGGGTTCGAAGCGGCAGATGCGCTTGCAGTCGTTTCTCTATGCGCCTTGGAGGCGAACCATATGGCAGAAAATGAGAACCGGGATGCTCCGGGGTCGGAACATTTTCTGACCCCGGAGGTGCAACAGGCCCCGGAGAACGGGCCGGGGGGCAGAAGGGCGGTCAGGGCGCAGAGGGCAGCCAGGGTGACCAGGAGCGCGGGCAGGATGGCCGAGAGCTGGACGACCCGGTGAAGCTCCGGGAGGAGCTGAAGGCTGCCCGCCCGAGACGAGCACCGCCTACCAGGCCATCGTGAACGCCTTCAACCAGCACCCCGGCCAGGTGTTCAGAGCCCGTGAGCTGCACGAACTCCTCG
>NZ_LGUR01000001.1 GCF_001270495.1 Streptomyces viridochromogenes | reverse complement strand
CGTCAACATCACCCGCAGCCGCCTCGGACGCCTCACCCGCCAAGGCTTCCTCACCCAACCCGGACGAGGCCGCTACCAGAAACGGACTTAACACCCACTCAGGAGGCGCGCACCGGGCGCTACTTGCGTGTGGTGACGTAGCGCACGACCGGGCCCCGCCGGTCCATCACGGGTGCCAGGCACCACTGGCACAGCGGGTTCTCTGGGGCCGGCCCTGTGGCGTGAGGAGGAGGCAGGTGAGTCGCTGCAGCTCAACGCCGGTGCTGATGACAATACGGGCCACGACAGGTGTTGTGCTACCGCTGCATCGAGCGATGGCCGACCCTCGGTGGCTTTGTCAACGGGTTCGTGGCCCGCCTGACAACACGGCTGGCTCCACCGGTGTTTGGTGGCAAGGTGATGTGAGCGAGTTTTGCCCGCACTGTCCTGCTTGCGGTGGGAGTATCGATCTGCTCCTCGGCGTGAGGAGGCGTCGATGCGGCCGAAGTCCAAGGCCGTTCTCTCCGCAGCCATCCGGCGGGATTCGCGGATCGATTGGTGGATCGGCCCTGACCCTCAAGTACGACTCCACCGCAGGACGCCCGTGAGGCGTTCGCCGACGCCGCGGATCTCAGTTGAAGATATTGCCGAGCTGGGACACGAGCTCGTCGAAAGCCAGGTTGCCACCCTCACCAGCACCGCCCCGTAAGAACCAGCCTGGGCTATTCCTCGATGTCAGGCCCGGCGCCGTCATTGCCGGATGGCGTCTGCACGCGCGAGACCGTACAAAACGGTGGGGTCCAGGTTCTAGAGCGCACCGACTTTTTGACAGCGTTTCTCGTGCATGATCCAGCGCCAATCCGGCTGCGGCTCACCGCTTTGTCATCTTGCTCAGGGATCGGTCGATCGATTCACACCGGCAGCGCTCGCTTGTTCTCGCCATCGGGCGAGGTTGTTGCGGGTGGTGAGGGTGCGGGGGTGGTCGGGGCCCAGTACTCGCAGCACGTCCTCCAGCAGGTCCTCGTGGGCGGCAGCGGCACCCGCCGCATCACCTGCCTCCCCTCGACACCGGGCAACGTTGTTGCGAACGGCAAGGGTGCCGGGGTGGTCGGGGCCCAGTACTCGCAGCACATCCTCCAGCAGGTCCTCGTACGCGGCAGCAGCCCCCGCCGCATCACCCGCCTTCCCCTGCCAGGTGGCGAGGTTGTTGCGGGTGGAGAGTGTGGCGTGGTGGTCGGGGCCCAGCACCCGCTCGCGGTCGGCGAGCACCTCGGCGTACGCGGCAGCGGCACCCGCCGCATCACCCGCCTCCCCCCGCGACCGGGCAAGGTGGGCGCGGGCGTCGAGTGTTTGGGGGTGGTCGGGGCCCAGCACCCGCTCGCGGTCGGCGAGCACCTCGGCATGCGCGGCAGCGGCACCCGCCGCATCACCCGCCTCCCTCCGCCACCGGGCCAGGTTGCTGCGGGCGGTGAGGGTGTCGGGGTGGTCGGGGCCCAGCACCCGCAGCACGTCTTCCAGCAGGTCCGCGAACGCGGCAGCGGCACCCGCTGCATCACCAGC